>JBBAPG010000009.1:0-128664 GCA_040400945.1 Polaromonas sp.
GCGAGGGCGGAGAACTTCTCACCGTCGTCGGCGTTGCGGGTGACTGGCTCTTCGTGGTCGTCAAAACCGGGCACGGGCGGCACGTCCAGTGGCGATGGCATCAAATCAATCACCGCGTCCAGCATGCGCTGCACGCCCTTGTTTTTGAACGCGGTGCCGCACAGCAGCGGCTGGATCTCACCCGCGATGGTGCGCAGGCGCAGGCCTTGCGTGATCTGGTCTTCGCTCAGGTCGCCGGTTTCCAGGTAGGTGTTCATCAGCGCTTCGTTGGCTTCGGCGGCGGCTTCGACCATCTTCTCGCGCCATTCTTTGGCCTGGGCCAACAGCTCGGCGGGAATGTCCTCAAAGCTGAAGGTCATGCCCTGGGTGGTTTCGTCCCACAAGATGGCTTTCATCTTGCGCAGATCGACCACGCCTTTGAAGTGTTCTTCCGCCCCGATCGGAATCACGATGGGCACGGGGTTGGCCTTGAGGCGGTCGATCATCATTTGCCGCACGCGGAAAAAGTCCGCGCCCACGCGGTCCATTTTGTTGACGAAAGCCAGGCGCGGCACCTTGTATTTGTTGGCCTGGCGCCAGACGGTTTCGGATTGCGGCTGCACACCGCCCACGGCGTCGTACACCATCACCGCGCCGTCCAGCACGCGCATGGAACGCTCCACCTCGATGGTGAAGTCCACGTGGCCGGGCGTGTCGATGATGTTGATGCGGTGCTCCTCGGCCGAGCGGTCCATGCCCTTCCAAAAGCAAGTCGTGGCCGCTGAGGTGATGGTGATGCCGCGCTCCTGCTCCTGCGCCATCCAGTCCATGGTGGCCGCGCCGTCATGCACCTCGCCAAGCTTGTGGTTGACCCCGGTGTAAAACAGGATGCGCTCGGTGATGGTGGTCTTGCCGGCGTCAATATGGGCGGAGATGCCGATGTTGCGATAGCGGTCAATAGGGGTCTTGCGGCTCATGATGGATCCTTTAAAACAAACCAACTGGTAGGTTGTTGATTGTGCAAAACCTTTGGGGGAAAGTCAAACAAATGGTTTGACAAAGCAGGATGTGATCGGGAGAATGCCTACCTATCGAACGGTTTTTATTCTCAATCAACACCCCATGAAGCATTTTTCAGAGCTCTCCCCTTCAGCCGAACGCATCGTCGATGTGGCCGAGGTCTTGATCCAGGAGCGGGGTTACAACGGTTTTTCCTTCGAAGACGTGGCCCAGCAGGTGGGCATTCGCAAACCCAGCATCCACCACCACTTCGCCACCAAGGTGGACTTGGGCGTCACCGTCACCCAGCGCTACGCCTATCGCTTTCGGGAGGCGCTGCTGCGCATTGAAGGCATCAGCGGCAAGGCGCCAGATCGCTTGCGGGCTTATGCGGACCAGTTTGAAAGCACCTACGAGAAGAACCGCCGCTTGTGCATTTGCGGCATGCTGGGCGCGGAATCCGACTCTTTGGCTGACAACCTGAACACCGAGGTGCAGCGCTTTTTTCAGATCAACCTGGACTGGCTGCATCGCGTCATTGCGGAGGGTCAAGTAGCCGGAAGCTTGCGTGCGGATACGGCTGCCGCAGCCTGGGCCCAAACCCTGTTGGCCGCCATGGAGGGTGCCATGCTGGTGGGACGGGGTCTGCAATCAAAGCAGGGCCCGCGTCAGGCGATGGACTTGCTGCTGCCCTTGCTGCTGGCGTGAGAGCTTGCTCACCATTTCCCGGACGCACCACCCCCGCCAAAGTCGCCGCCACCGCCACTGCTGAAGCCGCCGCCCGAGGCGCCCCAGCCGCCGTTCCCACCTGATCCCCATCCGCCTGAGCCTGGGCCATATCCACTTTGACCGCCGCGTCCGCGCCGGCCAAGGCCAGTGCCCGGTCCGTAGCCCGCCAAGCTGCTGGCCAAGGCAAACACCAAGCCAGCCATGGCTGCCAGCGCCGCTACCACCAGGCTGGCAGTCAGCAACCAGGTCGCCACGCCTATGCCGCCAGCCGTCAAAAAGGCCCCGGGCTTGCGGCCAAAGATGCCGCCCAGCACCTTCACAAAGAGCGGCACCACAAAAAACAGCAGAACCAGGGTGTCCAGCCAGCGGAAACCGCCGTCACTTGCGGCCCCGCCCGAGCCCGTCTGGCTCGCCGCAGGGCTTGGCAATTTTTCGCCGCTAATCAAGGCCATGAGCCGGTCCAGCCCGGCCGACAAGCCGCCCGCAAAGTCGCCCTCGCGAAAGCGCGGCGTGATGGCTTCGCTGATGACTTGCCGTGCCGCCAGGTCTGGCACCGCGCCCTCCAGGGTTTTGGCGGTGGCGATGCGTACAGCGCGGTCGTTCTTGGCCACGACGATCAGCAAACCGTCTCCCACATCTTTGCGGCCAATCTTCCAGAGATCGCCCACGCGCTGGGTGTAGTCGACGATGTCTTCGGGCAAGGTGCTCGGCACCATCAGCACCACGATCTGGGTGCCGCGTGCCTGCTCAAACGCGGCCAGCTTGGCCTCAAGGGCTGAGCGCTGACCCGCGTCAAGAGTGCCCGTTGTGTCGATCACGCGGGCGCTGAGCGCGGGAATGGGCGCCAGACTGGTCTGCGCCAGCAGCAAGCCGGGGATTAGCCAAGCCAAGCCCAAAGTCAGGGCAAGGCGCCGCAGCCACTTGGCAATTTGCGAACCCCGGTCGGGCTGTGCGCAAAGCATGGCGAGTGCGCCTTATTTCTTCTCGAAGTTGACGGCCGGCGGCTGGGTGATTTGCGCCTCGTTTTGCACAGACAAATTCGGCTTGACCGCGTAGCCAAACACCATGGCTGTGAGGTTGTTGGGAAAGCTGCGCGCCAGCACGTTGTACTGCTGCACGGTCTGGATGTAGCGATTGCGCGCCACGGCAATGCGGTTTTCAGTGCCTTCGAGCTGAACGCGCAAGTCCTGGAAGCCCTGATTGGCGCGCAGGGTGGGGTAGCTCTCGCTGACGGCCATCAAGCGCGACAGTGCTGAAGACAGGCCCGCCTGCGACTCTTGAAAGCGCTGCAAGGCGGCGGGGTCGTTCAGCGTTTCGGGCGTGACCTGAATGGCCGTGGCCCGCGATCGTGCCTCGATCACGCGGGTCAGCGTTTCCTGTTCAAAGGCGGCTTCGCCCTTGACGGTCGCCACGATGTTGGGCACCAGATCGGCTCGGCGCTGGTATTGGTTGAGGACCTCGGACCAGGCCGACTTGGTTTGCTCGTCCAGGCGCTGGAACTCGTTGTAGCCGCAGCCACTGAGGGCGGTGGCCAAACTCAGCAGCGCGAACCATCTCAGCCATCGTGAAACCATGAGCAAACCCTTTCAGTTGCAGGCACCAAACATGAGGACGGACGCGGGTATATCAAGCACAGCAGGAAAGCGCTTGCTAAAGTTCCCAGATTGCTACAGTTCTCGCTTACCCCTTCATCGCTCAGCCTAATCCTCGACCACATGCCACGCGCCAGCAAATCCCCAGCCCTGCATAACGGCCGAGCCGACGACACCGAAGCGGCCTTTTATGAGGCCCTGCAAAGCGGCGACATCGACAAACTCATGGCCTGCTGGGCTGACGAAGACGACATTGTTTGCGTGCATCCGGGCGGTACGCGCCTTGTGGGGCTCGCAGCCATCCGTACCGCGTTCGAGCTCTTGTTTGCTCATGGCAGCCTGCGCGTGCAGCCCGATCAAGTGCGGCGCGTGGAGTCGCTGGGCGCGAGCGTGCACAGCGTGCTGGAAAGGGTTGAAGTGCTGACGCCGCAGGGCCCGGCACTGGCCTACGTGATCGCCACCAACATCTACCTCAAGACGGCGCAAGGCTGGCGTATGGTGGCCCATCACGCCAGCCCCGGCACTGCCCATGAACAGCAGCAGGCCGGTGACGGGCCGGCTGTTCTGCATTGACCATGGAAAATTTAACAATGAACTACGGCGCGCCTTGGTGGCTACCCGGCGGCAATTTGCAGACCATCTGGGCGGCCTTGCGAGGCCAGCCTTATGCGGCCGCACCGCCAGCCTTCAGGCGCGAACGCTGGCACACGCCTGATGCCGACTTTGTGGATGTGGACTGGCTGGTGGACGACCGCGCCCCAGGCATGTCCACGCGGCCCTTGCTCATCGTCTTTCATGGGCTTGAGGGGTCGTCGGCCAGCCACTACGCGCAAGCTTTTGCCGATGTGGCGAAAGCCCGGGGCTGGGCCTGCGCGGTACCGCATTTCAGGGGTTGCTCGGGCGAGATGAACCTGGCGCCACGGGCCTATCACTCGGGAGACTTTGCCGAGATCGACTGGATGATCAGACGCTTTCGCGCGGCACATGCCGGGCCCCTGCTGGCCGTTGGAATTTCCCTGGGCGGCAATGCCTTGATGCGCTGGGCCGCCGAGATGGAAGGCAGCGCCGCCGATCTGGTGCAAGGCGTAGCTTCCGTCTGTTCCCCGCTGGACCTCACGGCCAGCGGACTGGCTATCGGGCAGGGATTTAACCGACTGGTTTACACGCGCATGTTCCTGTCGTCCATGGTGCCCAAGGCACTGCGCAAGCTGGATCAACACCCGGGGCTCTTCGATCGCGCCGCACTGCTGGCCGCACGTGACCTGTACGACTTTGACAACGTGGTGACAGCGCCTTTGCACGGCTTTAAAAACACCGAGGATTACTGGGCCCGTGCCTCGGCCAAGCCGCACCTGCACCGCATCAGAGTACCGGCGCTCGCGCTCAATGCACTCAACGACCCCTTTGTGCCCGCGGCCAGCTTGCCTACACCGGCAGAGGTCAGCCCCGGCGTCACGCTCTGGCAGCCCCGCCATGGCGGGCACGTGGGCTTTCCTGCTGGCATGCAAGCCTGGCCCCTGGCCACCCATGTGCGCGCCATGCCGCAGGCCGTCGCCGCTTTTCTGGCGGCGCAATTACCGGAATTACTGCCATTGCCAACGGGAGCCACTCATGGATGACATCGTCAAGGCGGCGCTGGTCAAATGGCCCAACGTGCCCGACTGCTACGGCTGGCTGGGCCTGGACGCACGTGGCAACTGGTACATGCGAGACGACAAGACGCAAGACGCAGGCCCGTTTGCAGGCGCAGGTGCCAGCGCGGCCAGCAAAGGCTCGCGCCTGCAGCATGAAAAGCTGATCGACTTCATTCAGCGCAACTACGAGGCCGATGCGCAAGGCCGCTGGTATTTTCAAAATGGGCCACAGCGCGTGTATGTGGAGCTGGAAGCCACGCCACTGGTCTGGCGTGTGGCGCAAGACTTTTCAGTCTGCGCCCACACCGGCGAGCCTGGCCGGGTGCAGCGCGTACTGCTGGACCAGCACGGCCGTCTGTACCTGGACAGTGCCATGGGCTTCGGGCTGGTCCACACCCAAGACATGGCTCTGGCCGCTGACGCCATTGAATGCGGACTGTGGGTGCCCAGCGACGTGATGGCGGCAGAGCTGCCTCAGCGCTTTGGCTATGTGCGCAGCCCGGCCCGGCAGGCGGCAAGTGTCAGCTGAGAACCCGTCCAATCAAGCTCATTTCTACCAATGAAAAAGCCGGTCAAGTGACCGGCTTTTTGGGGTTCAGCGGCAACTCAATTGCCGAGTCGCTAGGCCAAGCGCAAATTACTTGGCTGCAGCGGGTGCATCTGCTGCCGCAGCGGCGGGCGCAGCAGGCTCGGCAAACTTGGCACCGCCTGCATTGGCCATGTGTACGACAGCACGGCCAATTTCAATGTCGGTGAAATCACCACCGCCTTGAGCACCCATGGCACCTTTGCCCTTGAGGGCAGAGTTCCAGAGGGACTCAAAACCGGTTTTGATGCGAGGCGCCCAAGCCGCTGCATCACCAAACTTGGGGGAGCCCGCTGCGCCAACCGCGTGGCAGGCCGCGCACTGCGCTGCATAGACTTCTGCACCGGCCTTCAGTGGGCGGTTGGCGTCGCGAATCTCGACACTGCCCACCTTTTGAATACGCATAGCCACCGCTTTTTCAGACGTGTCAGCGCCAGCGCCTGGCTTGTTGCCCGACACCACGAAATAAACCAAGGCAATGATGCCGAAGATGGGAATCACAAAAGAGAAAAAAACCATCTGCAGCAACTGCTTTGGGTTTTTAACGGGGCCGGTATGGCCTTCTTCGTGAGCCGTGCTGGAGTCGTTTGCGCTCATGGCGTCCTCAAAAATAATCGGGGATTTCGGGGCAGCCAGAGACTGCCCTGGCAACCCGGCATTATAGACGCCAGCCTCAAGCTGAGCCTTGCGCAAAGCTTGCACGGAAGTGGCCACTGCTAGAATCAAGGCTTATCTAGCCCAAGGGACAAAGCGCTGGCCACTGCCGCCGGTGCGATCAACCAACAGCGTTGCGGCTGTAGCTCAGTGGATAGAGTATTGGCCTCCGAAGCCAAGGGTCGTGGGTTCGATCCCCGCCAGCCGCACCAATTCAGCGTCTTCGGGCAGGGCTCATTGGAATCGACTGAAACGCCTCACGCCTGATGGGTTTGTGTTTTGGTTTTGGTTTTGCTCTTGGCGTCAGGTGACGAGCGACCGCCGACGAGTGGGGTGACCTGGGCCGCCAAGATGGCCCCAAAAATAATGGCGCCGCCTAGCCAGGCGCCCGTCGACAAAGCGTCCCCCATGAGCCAGGCGCCAAACATCGCAGCGAAGACCATTTCACTGGACAAGATCAAAGCCGCATCGCCCGCGTGGGTGTAGCGCTGAGCCACCACCTGCGCCGTGAAGCCCAGGCCCACCGACACCACGCCGGTGTAGGCAATTGCCCAGGCTGCAGCCTGAACCTGGGGCCAACTGGTGTGCTCCCAAATGCTCGACGTGAGCGCCGCCAAAACGCTGCAGGCTGCAAATTGAAGGCAGGCCAGCCGATACGGGGCCACCCATCGATCCGCCGCCACCCCGACCAAAGCCACGTGCAGGGCCCAGGGCAAGGCACTGCAGATGATCCACAGATCGCCTGTCACCAAATCAAGTCCCTGGCCGCCGGCCATGAGCCAGGTCCCCAGCACGCACAAGAGCGCCGCCGGCCACACCACCGGATGGGGTGAGCGCCTGAAAATCATCCAGCTGAGCAGGGGAACCAGGGGCACGTACAAGGCATTGAGAAAGCCCGCCTTGGTGACGGTGGTGGTCAGCAGGCCCAGCTGCTGCATGCCGGCGCCTAAGAACATCAGCATGCCCAGCCCTGCTATTCCGGCCACAGACCCTCGACTGAGCGTTTTGGCGCTGTCGGCGCGGCTTTCACGCCACGCAAGAGGTGCGACCACCAGTGCGCCCAGGGCGAAGCGGGCGGCGGTAAACGCCATGGGCGCCATGGTTTCCATGCCCCAGGTCTGCGGAACAAAGGCAAACGCCCACAGGACGGCCACCACCAGAAGCACGGCGCTGGCCTGCAGGCGGCTCATGCACGGCTTCCTGCATTCGACATTGTGCGGCTTGCCGCGTTCATAGCTTCAGAAGCACCCGCGCTTCGGCAGGCGTGGCAATGGGGCGCTCGAGCTCCCGGCTGATGCGCGCCATCCGAGCCACAAGCTGGGCATTGCTGTGTGCCAACTCATGCTTGCGGTAATAAGCGTTGTCTTCAAAGCCCACCCGAACATGACCGCCCAGCAAGACGGCAAGCGTGTTCATGGGGAGTTGCGCTGCGCCAATGGCGGACACCGTCCATGTGGATTCCGGCGGTAACTGGGCGCGCAGAAACAACAGGGACTCAGCGGTGGCGGCAATACCGCCCGGCGTGCCAAGGACAAAGTTGAAATGAGCCGGAGACGGCAAGCGCCCTTTGGCTAACCAGCGCAGGGCCGTGGTGAGCATGCCGCTGTCAAAAATCTCGAGCTCGGGACGCACGCCCTGCAAAGCCATGGTTTGGGCAAAGGTGGCGATGTCTTCAGGTGCATTGAGAAAAACACCCTCACCAAAATTCACGCTGCCCATGGACAGGCTGGCCATCTCCGGCTTCAGGCTCACCGGTGCCAGTCGCTCCGCTGCCGTCATGCCCACCGAGCCGCCCGTGGAGATCTGCACGATCACATCGCAGCGGTCCGCGATTTCCGTGAGGATTTCCAGGTACACCGCGGCGTCTTGCGTCGGCGTGCCGTCTTCAAGGCGTGCATGCACATGCACCATGGCAGCGCCCGCCAGCGCGCACTCCGCCGCAGCAATACCAATTTCGCGCGGCGTCAGTGGCAAGGCGGGCTGCTGCGAGCGAGTCACTTCAGCGCCCGTGAGTGCCGCAGTGATGATGAGCTTGTCCATGTGAAGTCCTCAAGATGCCTTGCGTTGAAAGGCGGTTGGCACCACGCAGGTGCCGGAGGCCCTGCACACCATCACAGGCGGCTCCAGCACATCGGCTGCCGACACCTGACCTGGGACGGCGGTCGCACTGATCACTTTGAACGCCTCGAAAGACATCTTGCGCGAGCTCTTGCCGAACGCGGTGATGCGCCCGTGGGCTTCAATGAAGTCACCCGCATTGACTGGTGCCAAAAAGACGACTTCGTCATAGGCCACAAAGAGGCCCTCGTCCCCGTCGCTTCGAATGAGCAATTCAGTGGCCACGTCGCCAAACAGTTGCAGCAGCCTGGCGCCGTCAACCAGCTGGCCCGCATAGTGGGCATCGTGCGAACCCATGCGCACGCGGATCATGCTGGTGATGGGCAACTCAGACATGGACTTCTCCCCGTCGCTGAATCCATTCGTGAATAGCGAAGGACGCCACATCTTCTGCATAGGTCTTGGTGCCAAAGCCGGCGTCGTAGCCCAGCTCCTTGGCCAGCTCGTGGCTGATGCGAGGCCCACCCACAATCAAAATCACCTTGTCTCTCAAGCCCTCCGCCTCCAGGATGTCGGCCAGACGGGTCAGGTTGTCGAGGTGTATGTTTTTTTGTGTCACTACCTGCGACACCAAGATCACGTCCGCCTTTTCCTCGATGGCGCGTGCCACCAGGTCTTCCGAGTCGACCTGTGCCCCCATATTGATGGCGCGAATCGCCTGGTAGCTCTCCAGGCCCTTGTGGCCGTTGTAGCCCTTCATGTTCATGATGGCGTCGATACCGACGGTATGGGCATCGGTCTCGATGGTGGCGCCAAGCACCACCATGCGTCTGCCCATGGCCTGGTTGATCTTGGCATTGATGCCGTCTTTGTCCAGCACTTCAAATTCTGGCTTGGCCACCTTCAAGGTGGACAGGTCCACCTGATGGCTGCATTGCCCATAGACGACAAAAAAGCTAAAGCCCGTGCCAGCCGCTTCGGCATGCACCACCGCAGGCTCTTCAAGGCCCATCAGCAAGGCCAGGCGCTTAGCGCCTTCCTTGGCCGTTTCATCCATGGCCACAGGCAAGGTGAAGGCCAGCTGCACACGACCATCGCCCAAGGTGTCGCCATAGGGCTTGACCCAGTTTTCGGGGAGCTTGAGTTCAGGCATGGCTGCCTGTTCCACCCAGCATGCGCGCTGGAAAAGGGTTGTAGTACTCGGGGGCTTTGGCGATCACGCCGTCGAGGCCTTTGCCGCCTGTGGGCGTGCGGGAGATGTCGGCAAACACACCTTCGCCAATGGCGGCCGCCAGGCCGACCCGTTCGATCCGGCTCAGAATGGTCTCGGTCTCGGCCAACACGGCTTGGGCACGCTGCTCAACCAGACCGCCCGGCTTGACCTGCAGTTCGCCATGCAGATCCTTCATGGTGTCGAACACATACCTTGCATTCTGAATGGCCAGAAAGCGGTCCTGGATGAACGGTGTGTGGATCGCTTCGGTCATCATGCCCAGCAGGTGAATGTGCTGCCCGGTGATGGTGCTCACCACGTTGAAAAGCGTGTCCTGCACCTGTCCCTTGAAGATGTTGCCCGTCATGTGCTTGGTGGGCGGCATGTACTTCAAGGAGGCCTCGGGAAAGACCTGACGCACCAGCTGTGCATGCGCCAGTTCCCACAAAAATCCGTTTTCCAGTTCCGGATTGATTTCAAAGGCATGGCCCAGCCCCATCTGCTCCGGCTTGAGCCCCGAGAGGTAAGCGAACTGCTCATTGATCAACTGGGACGCCAGCACCGTGTGAGCGGCTTCGACCGCATCTGCGGTGGTCAGGTAGTTGTCTTCGCCCGTGTTGATGATGATCCCGGCATAGGCATTGACCATGCGCGAGAAGAACTGGTCAATGAAGGTTCGCTTCATGTTGATGTCGCGAAAAATGATGCCGTACATGGAGTCGTTGAGCATCATGTCCAGGCGCTCCATGGCTCCCATGGCTGCGATTTCGGGCATGCACAGACCCGAGCAATAGTTGGTCAGCCGGATGTAGCGACCCAGGCGCTGGCCGACTTCGTCCAGACCGGCACGCATCAGCCTGAAGTTTTCCTGGGTGGCGAAAGTGCCACCAAAACCCTCGGTGGTGGCGCCATAGGGCACATAGTCCAGCAGGCTTTGCCCGGTCGACCGGATCACCGCAATGATGTGTGCGCCCTGCTCGGCAGCCGCCCGGGCCTGCACCACGTCTTCATGGATATTTCCGGTGGCAACGATCAGGTAAAGCCACGGCGTGGGTGCCTCCTGGCCCGCGTCCAGAAGCTGCTGGCGCAGCTCGCGCTGGCGAACGATGTGCTCGCACATGCGATCGGCCTGGCTGTCAGCGCTGGCGCGCGCTGCTTTCAGATTGGGTGGAAGTTCGAGCTGCAAACGCCCTTGGGTCACGGCCTCTGCCACCTGCTGCGCATCGAGTTGATGCTGCTGCATGGCTGCACCCATCGTCAAGGCTGCGCCGTAGCTCAGGAGGTCGCGGGCTTGCAGATGCTCCACCACACGGTTGGCTAAAGGCACGCCTTCATCGTCGATGCCATCGACACCCATGAGCCGCAAGGTGGCGCGCTCAACGGTGGTGGTCGTATAGGCTGACATGTCGTCATACACCTGGCGCGCGATGCGGCGTGCTGAAGCTCTGGCCCGGTCGATTTGAGCGCCGTCCAACTGAAGCGGGTTCATGCGTAGACTCCCTGACTTTCAAAAATCACATCACTGACTGCGAGCTGAGGATTCGCCTGACGGGCCGCCTGCAGAAATTCGGCTGGGTCAAAACTGCCACCATAAGGCGAGAAAGGGTTGACCGTCAGGCCGATCATGCGAATGGCCCGATAGGCGTACACCTGTCCCCCGGAGCGCACAAATCGCTCGATGTCGCTCGCCTCTACGAAAAGCCGCGTACCGTCAGCCACGACCAGTGCCAAACCCGGACGGCACTGCACCCAGCTTTGCAACACGCGCCAAAGCGACCTGCCGACAGCGCCGCTCACGGCAACGAGTGCCACGGGCATCGACGAGTACCGCTCCAGGAGCTGGCCCGCATTGAGCGTTGCAATCGGCGCACTGAAGACCTTTTCGCCCTGAGGGCCCCAAACGCCCACCCCGCCGTTCATAAACACGTCAGCGCAGCGCTGACGCGTCGTCTCCGGCACGGCAGGAATGCACAACAGAGCCAGGCGATCCCGGGTCTTGCGGAGCACATCGTCCATGCCCCCGCCAATGGCCGCGCCCGTGGAAAGGATCACGCCGTCTGCCAGCGCTGGCGCTGCGTGCTGGCTGCGGCCAAGCGCGCCGTCCAGTACGACTCGTTGCGCGCCGCACCGCTGCAGCATCCCCGTCACCAGCAGTTGGTCGCTGCTGCGGGACGCGCCGGCAATCTCCATGTCGCCTTGCTGGAGCACCTGCACCAGCATGATTTCGCCCATGGGGCTGGCAATGCCGGTGCCACCCAGCAAACGCGTGCGCGCCTTGGCGCGGTCAAGTGTGGCGCGGGCAGTGGCCACAAGGGTGCCCGGCCAAACGCGCACCGGGGGCTTGGGCACCTGAAACACCTGGTCCCGGTCCTCACCGTCGCGCCCTATGCTGGTCACGCCCATGGCGCAATCCGCCTTGGCGGCCTGCGCCAACACGTGGTTGAGCGCCACCGTCTTGCCCGTGTTCTTGGTCATGCCCATGAACGAGACCGTGCGCGCATCGGTGCGCGTGATGACCTGCCAGATCTCAGACATACAAGGCTTCAAACATGGAACGCAGCTGAGGGCTCTCGCGCATGAGACCCAGGGCGTATTCCGCATGACCCATGGCGTAGCCATTGCCCACGATCATTTGCACATCCTTGCCCACGCCTTCTGCGCCCAAGGCCGCCGCCGTAAAACTGGTGGCCATGGAAAAGAAATAGACCGTGCCATGCTGGCGCGTCGCCAAAATGCAGCCCATTTCGGTGTCCGGCACGTTGACGCAATTGATCACCACGTCCGCCATGTGGCCCTGGGTTACTTCGGACACGGCGGCCATCAAGGCCAGGCCATCACGTGCATCGACTTGCAGCACGTGATCGACCCAACCGGTCTGGCACATCCGCGTGCAGTCGGCCTCGTATGGCGAGACGCCAATGACCCGACCGGAGGGGCCGGCCCATTTCTTGGCCTCGTAAACACACAAGCTACCCGACTTGCCGCCACCGCCAATTACTACGACGGTGTGGCCTGGCCGCACCAGACGCGCGGTTTGGGCCGGTGCACCAGCCACATCGAGAACAGCCAGGGCCAGTCTGGAGTCGATGTCCTCGGGCAGCTTGACCCACAGACCTGTTTCAAATAAAACAGCCCGCCCGCGCACATCCAGCTGGTCCTTGTCCATGTGCACCCGGATGACTTCATCGAGGCGAAGTGGCGTCAAGGACAGCGACACCAATGTGGCGACCTGATCGCCGGCACGCAGCTCGGTTTTGTCCCGCAGCGCCGGCCCCACCTCGGCAACCGTTCCCATGAGCATGCCGCCAGAGCCGGTGATTCGGTTGTGCTGCTTGCCGCGGACCTTCACCGTATCTCGCACCAAGGCCGCTATGCGTTCACTGTCGCCGCCTGCTTCTTCCTTCATTTGCGTGAAGCTGGCCGAGTCGATATTGAGCGTTTGCACGTCGATGAGAATCTCGTTGTCATAGATCGACATGGTGTTGTCGATCTTCCAGGCCGCCTGAGGCAGAACCCCACGGGGCTCCAACACGCGGTGCGTGCCATAGGGTGATCCGATGCGCATCGCCAAGCCTTTAGTTGCTGCTGCTGGGCAGACTGAAGTCTTGTCCCAGCCCGGGCATTTCAACGGTCATGCCTTTGTAGTTGCGGCACTTGACGGTGGTGCCGCTGCCGTCCGCCAAGGGCTCTTCACGCACATAGCTGGGAATGATGGGCAGCTTGCCCAAGCCGCCCAGGCCATCGACGATGAAGGTGGGCACTGCGGGGCCGCTGATCCAGCCGCGCAGACCTTCGTACAACTCCAGCATGCGGCGGTGCGGAACGATGAAGTGGTGCGCACCCTCCACCATATCGGTCGAATAAACGTAGTAGGGCCGAACGCCCATTTCGATGCTTTGCATGAACAGCTCGCGCATCACCTCCACGCTGTCGTTGACACCTTTGAGGCACACCGTTTGCAGGCCCATCATGACCCCCGCCTTTTGCAGGAGCTTGACCCGACGCCTCAGCAAAGGGGTGATTTCCTTGGGATGGTTGATGTGGATGTTGACCATTTGCACGCGGTGCTTTTCGAGTACGGCACACAGTTCGGGGGTGACCCGGGTGGGGAGCTGCACCACCATGCGCGAGCCGATGCGGATAAAGCGCACATGGGGTGCGCGACGACGCAACTCACCCAAAATGGAGTCCAGTCGTTCATCGGTGAAGGTGAAGGGATCACCGCCGGACAGCAGCACATCCTCAATGTTCTTGTTGTTCGCGATGTAGTCGATGGACGCTTCGATTTCGTCCTTGTGGACCGATCCGGAGGGCTGCGACACCATGCGCTTGCGCGTGCAAAATCGGCACAAGGTGGCGCAGGTGTTGGACACCAGGAACAGCACACGCCGCGGATAGCGATGCACGATGCTGGTGCCGGGGATGGTGTCGCCTTCCTCGCCGAGCTGATCGAGCATGGTGGCAAATCCAGGCTTGGTTTCTTCATTGAAGGTGGGCAGGTACTGCAGCCGGATCGGGCAGTTGGGATCATCCCGGTCCATCAATTGCGCCATGTACGGCGTGACAGCGATGGCAAACTTTTTATAGACCGTCTCGTTCACGTCTTCCACGTGGTTGAGCACCCCCATCAACTCGGTGTGGTGGGTATAGCGGCGAGAAAACTGCTTTTGCCACTCCTCGGCTTCCGGGTCATAGGCCTGCAAGGCCTCATAGGACGTCAGTTTTTTAGGGGTGCTTGCGAAATCTACTTTTTGCAGCATGGCGTGCCTCATGGGTGACTGTTCAGAGCGGGCCGGCCAAGGTGGAGGCCCCTGAACTCGAACAGATGAGGCAGTTTAAAAATCGAAGCGGCCGATTGAAACTGTCAAAGTGATCAATTGGCCCATGGTTTTCAAGTCACTTTGTCTGATACTCGGCCACCATGAAAAAATCAGCTGCTGCCCTCAAGATGGACGAACTCGATCACCAGTTGATCGACTTGCTCAAGGTCAATGCGCGCCTGCCTTTGGCCACCTTGGCCAAGGCACTGAAGTGCGCGCGCAGCACCGCCCAAGTTCGCATGAAGGCACTGGAAGACGCCGGAATGATCACCGGTTACACCGTGAGCGTGGCCAGTGTCAGGGCCGCCCATGTCATACGCGCCATGGTGCTGATGACCATCGACACGCAGACCGAAGCCGAGGTGATCCGCGCGCTGTCCAAGCGCCACGAAATCACCAAGCTTTACTCGGTCAGCGGGCGCTACGACATGTGCGCCCTGCTGGTGACGGATTCAACCCAGGAGCTCGATGCTGTGATCGACAAGATCCGCCTCATCAAAGGTGTTCAGGACACCTTCTCCACGATCTTTTTGACGGCCAAGCTCGATCGGCCGGAATAAAAAAGTGTCGCCGCGCCGTGACGACTTCACGCGCTTAAAGCCCGAGTTCTGCCCGCGTCGGCAAGCCGTCGCAGTCCCCCGGAAACTGCACCACCCGCGCGCCGATCGCATTGCCGCGTGCAGTGGCGGCTTCAAGGCTCAGGCCTTCCAGCAGGCCCGACACCACGCCGGCCGCAAAGCCATCGCCGGCGCCCACGGTGTCCACCACACGGGCCACCTTGACGCCTGGCACTTGGCCACGCTCCGTGGCGGTGGCGTAGTAAGCGCCTTCAGGCCCGAGTTTGATGACCACGCCCTTGGCGCCGCGCACCAGATAAAAGTCAGCGATGCCTTCAGCGCTTTGCGCGCCGGTGAGCAGGCGGCCTTCTTCCAGCCCTGGCAAGACCCATTCGCTGAGTGCGGCCAGGCGGTTCATGCAGTCGATCATCTCGGCCTTGGACGGCCACAGGGCAGGGCGCAAGTTGGGGTCAAAAGAAATTGTGAGGCCTGCCTTGCGTGCCTGCGCCGCCAACTCAAAAACGAGCGCGTGTGTGCTGGGCGAAACGCCCACAAAAATCCCCGTCAGATGTAAATGCCGCGCGCTCGCGCAGTAGTCCACCTGCAAGTCGCTGACCTGCATGCGGCTGGCCGCCGAGCCGCGTCTGAAGTATTCGATCTGCGGGTCGCTGCCGTCGTCGCTGCGCGACTTGAGCATGAAGCCGGTGGGGTGTTGTGGGTCCACCGCCACATGGCGGTGGTCTATGCCTTCTTCTGCCAGCACGCCCAGCAAATGGCGACCAAAAGAGTCTGAGCCCACCCGGCTGAGATAGCCGACGCGCAAGCCCAGCCGGGCCAGGCCGATGGCGACGTTCAACTCGGCACCGGCGGTGCTGCGCTTGAAAGCGGCCACGTCTTCCAGGCGGCCTGGCGCTTGCGCTGCAAACAGCACCATCGCTTCGCCGATGGTGATGACGTCCTGTTTCATCGCGCTATCTTTCATGGTGTTTGCAAGCTGCCATCCGCCAGCCGGGTCTGCGTCCACGTGGTCACGGCGCTGTTGCAGGGGTACTTGGCCGCTTCGGCTTCATTGACGTCTACGCCCAGACCGGGTCGTTTGTTGGCGTATACAAAGCCTTGGCGAAATTCAGGCAGGCCGGGGAAGACGTCGAGCAGCGCTTCGCGCGGGCCTTTGAGTTCCTGGATCACAAAGTTGGGCGGCTCAGTGCCCGACCATTCCTGCACGCCAAAGTTGCGGGAAGCCAAGTCAATGTGAATGTTGGCCGCATGTGCCAGCGGCGACATGTCGCCCGGGCCGTGCCAGGCGGTGCGCACGCCGTACTGCTCGGCAAAGAGCTGCAGCTTGCGGCCCGGCGTGATGCCGCCGACCTGGCTCAAATGCACGCGCACAAAATCGATCAGGCGCTCGGCAATGATGCCGCGCCATTCAAAGGGGTGGTTGAACAGTTCGCCTTGCGCCAGCGGGATATTGGTCTTGCGGCGCAGCTCGCGCAGCCATTCGCCGTCTTCCAGCGCAATCGCGTCTTCTAAAAAGAAAAGCTCGTAGGGCTCCAGCGCTTGCGCAAAGCGAATCGCGTCTGCCGGCTTGAGCCGCTCGTGCACGTCGTGGCATAACTCGACTTCAAAGCCGACGCGGCTGCGCAGCGCGTCAAACATCTTCTCGGTGTCACGCATGTATTTGCGCGCGTCCAGGTAAATGCCGGGGGCCGATTTCTCGGCCGCATGCGCCGGTGCGGTGCCAAAACTGCCGCCGCCGTAACCCCCGCTTTGGCAGCGGATGTGCGTGATGCCCTGCGCGCGGTATTTCTCGATGTTCTCGCTCAGCTCGCTCAGGTCGCGACCGTCGGCATGGCGATAAATCGGCACGCCTTCACGCACCTTGCCGCCAAACAATTGGTACAGCGGCATGCCCGCCAGCTTGCCCTTGATGTCCCACAGCGCCATGTCGATGCCCGAGATTGCGTTGTTCTCAATCGGGCCGTTGCGCCAGTAGGCGTTCTGATGCATCAGCTGCCATAGCTCTTCAATGGCCTGCGCGTCACGCCCCACCACCAGCGGCTTGAGGTATTCCTCGACCAGGCATTTGACGGCCAGGTGCCGGTAAGCAAAGGTGGCGCAACCCAGGCCGTACAAGCCCGGCTGATTGGTCTCGACCTTGACCACCATGAGGTTGATGCCCTCAGGCGCGGTGAGGATGACCTTGACGTCGGTGATCAGCGTGGACATGTTCTTCTCAGGGCCTCAAGGCACAGCCAGCTGCCATCGACCGGACAAATCGAACAAAGCAGAGCTGTTGTTGGGCTTCATGACAGAACTTTACCTTAAAGGTATGACGATTAGACTGAGAATGACGGGAACGAATTTCGCCCACCTTCACTCAAGGCTGCCATGAAGATCACCAAACTCACCACTTTCCTCGTACCGCCGCGCTGGTGCTTTCTCAAGATCGAAACCGACGAAGGCATCGTCGGCTGGGGCGAGCCTGTGCTCGAAGGCCGGGCCCACACCGTGGCTGCCATGGTCGATGAACTCAGCGACTATTTGATCGGTAAAGACCCGCGCAACATTGAAGACCATTGGAACGTGATGTACCGCGGCGGCTTTTACCGGGGCGGCGGCATTCACATGAGCGCCATTGCCGGCATTGACCAGGCGCTGTGGGACATCAAGGGCAAGGCGCTGGGCGTGCCGGTGTCGCAGCTGCTGGGCGGCAATGTACGCGATCGCATTCGTGTGTACAGCTGGATTGGTGGGGATAGGCCGTCCGACACGGCCGACGCCGCCAAGGCCGCCGTGGCGCGCGGCTTTACGGCGGTCAAGATGAATGGCACCGAAGAACTGCAGTTTGTCGACAGCTTTGACAAGGTCGAGCGCTGCCTGCACAACGTCGCCGCGGTGCGCGAGGCTGTGGGGCCCAACGTGGGCATCGGCGTGGACTTTCATGGCCGCGTGCACAAACCCATGGCCAAGGTGCTGATTAAAGAGCTGGAGCCTTACCGCCTGATGTTCATCGAAGAACCGGTGCTCAGCGAGAACTATGAAGCGCTCAAAGAAATCGCGTCGCTGACCTCAACGCCCATCGCGCTGGGCGAGCGTTTGTATTCGCGCTGGGACTTCAAGCGCGTGTTGTCCGAAGGCTATGTGGACATCATCCAACCCGATCCGTCGCACGCTGGCGGCATCACTGAGACGCGCAAGATTGCCGCCATGGCCGAGGCCTATGACGTGGCGCTGGCTTTGCATTGCCCGCTGGGGCCGATTGCGCTGGCCGCCAATTTGCAGCTGGACGCCGTTTGCTACAACGCCTTCATTCAGGAGCAAAGCCTGGGCATTCACTACAACGCGGCCAACGACCTGCTGGACTACGTGAGCAACCGCGAAGTCTTTGCCTACGAAGACGGCATGGTCGCCATCCCCACCGGCCCGGGCCTGGGCATCGAGGTCAACGAAGCCTATGTGCGTGAGCGCGCGGCCGAAGGCCACCGCTGGCGCAACCCGGTCTGGCGTCATAAAGACGGCAGCTTTGCAGAGTGGTAACTGATAGACTCGCCGGCCTCTATGCCTAGCAAACCTAAAGCACCGCTCGTCCAATTCGGCTTTGACTTTGATGAGACCAGCACGGACGGTACCCGTGCCTTGGAAGCGCTTTTGCAGGCCAAGCCGACGCCGCGCCCGCGCCGAATGTTGCCCTCCTTGAGCGCCGCGTCCGCTTCAGCCCTGCCACCGCCCGCGGTGCCAGCCTTCTTGCTGGCCGAGGTGCCCAAGCCCGCGCCACAGTCAAGCGCGCCACCGGCCGACACCGCGAAGAGCGCACTTGACGTGGGCCTCGAACACATGGCCACCACGCTGGCCGCACATCCTGACTTCAAGGTCTTGCGTCGCCTCGTGCCTTGCCACTCATTTACAACTTCCGCCGCGTCGGCCACTTCATCGTTGGCCACCGTGCTGGTGCTGGACACCGAAACCACAGGCCTGAATCCGGCGCGCGACAAGATGGTGGAGTTGGCCATGCTGCGCGTGCAAGTGGACCGCCGCACCGGCCAGCCCGTGGGGATCATGCAGGTTTACAACGGCCTGGAAGATCCGGGCATGCCCATGCCCGACGAGGCGCGCGCCGTGACCGGCATCACCGACGACATGCTGCGCGGCCAGCGCCTGGACGATACGCAAGTGCACGCCATGCTTGAAGAGGTGGACCTGGTGATCGCACACAACGCCGGCTTTGACCGGCCCTTTGTCGAAGCGCGTTTTTCGGCCTTCGAGCGTTTGAGCTGGGCTTGTTCTTTTGCCGACATTGACTGGAAAACGCTGGGTCGCGGCTCGGCCAAGCTCAGCGCCTTGGGGCTGGACCTTGGGTTTTTCTATGACGCGCACCGTGCCGAAATGGACTGCCACGCCTTGCTCGCAGTGTTGATGGCGCCACTGGAACCTCTGGGCCAGGCCGCGCCCGTGTTGGGCGGAGCCATGGCCGAACCAACACGCAACGGCTTGCTGCACTTGCTTGCCGCAGCCCAGTCACCGAGCTACCGGGTGCAGGCCACGGGTGCGCCTTTCGACGCCAAGGATGCGCTCAAGGCGCGTGGCTATCGCTGGGACGGCGCGGGCAAGGTCTGGCACACCCGTGTTGCTGCGGCAGACGCGTTTGCCGCGGAATGTGCGTGGCTCAAGCTGGCTGTGTATGGCGGGCGCAGCGCTCGCATCGAAGTTGAGGAACGCGACGCCCTGAGCAATTACGCGCTGCGGCCGGGCAAGACAAGCTCGCACGCGCTGTAAGCCCGGCGCAGTTTTTATTCAGCGCCGACGCTGCGGCCAATTTCTGGCCAGCGCCTGTGCAGCCAGGTCCAGGACGTCAGGCCCACGCACAACATGGCCAGCGAGGTCAAGGCCAGCGCAATCGTGGAATGCATCACCAGCGGCGCAATCACGCCGGCCACGATGCCGTTGGCGGTTGATCCCACGAAGGCCTGCATTGACGAGGCCATGCCACGCCGCTCGGGGTGCAAGTCCAGCACCAGCAGCGTGATGACCGGCACCATCATGGCCCAGCCAAAGCCAAAGATCGCAATTGGGACCATGGCCCAGCTTGCGTGCGGCGTGAACAGCAAGTTGGCCAGCACGTTGAGAAGTGCCACCACCAGCATGACCACAAAGCCGTGGCGAATCTGCTGCTTGGGCGCCAGGCGACCGGCCATGCGACCGCTCAGCCACGCGCCCGTCATGATGCCCGCGATGGTGAGCACGAAAAACCAGAAGAACTGCGACGGTGCAAGCCCCAGGTGCTCACCCAAAAAAGCCGGTGCACTCAGCACATAAAGGAACATGCCGTTGAACGGGATGCCACTGGCCAGCGCCAGCAAAACAAAGCGCGGGTTGGAGCCGAGCTGCCAATAGCCACGCATCAGGTGGCGCACATTGAAGGGTTGGCGCTGTGTGGCGTGCAGTGTTTCGGGCAGCAACTTGAAGTTGGCTGTCCACAGCAACACGCCGACGCCCGTCAAGAACCAGAAGATGCTGTGCCAGTTCAGGTGCACAAAAAGCCAGCCACCCACCATGGGCGCAATGGCGGGGGCCACGCCAAAGTAAATGGTCACCTGGCTCATCACCTTTTGCGCCTGCGCCGGCGGGAACATGTCGCGGATCACGGCGCGCGACACCACAATGCCTGCGCCCGTGGACAAGCCTTGCATGGCCCTGAAAAAAACCAGCTGCCCGATGCTTTGCGACAGCGCGCAACCCGCCGATGCCAGTGTGAAGATGGCAATGCCCCACAGCACCACGGGCCTGCGACCAAAGCTGTCCGACAGCGCGCCATGAAAGAGGTTCATGAATGCAAAGCCAAAGAGGTAGGCCGACAGCGTCTGCTGCATTTCCACCGGCGTGGCGCCCAGCGACTTGGCGATGCCCGCGAAGGCGGGCAGATAGGTGTCGATGGAAAAAGGCCCGAGCATGCCGAGCAGGGCCAGCAGGACGGCCAGCGCCCAGCGCGGCGCCCGCCAGATCAATGCGGCATCGGGATTCATTGGGCTTTGAGTTTCAAGGCGGTGTCGTACAGCTCGTTGCGCGGCGCGCCTGTGATGTCGGCCGCCAGCTTCACGGCGGACTTCAATGGCAGCTCGGCCAGGAGCAGTTGCAGCACGCGCAGGCTGTCATTGGCTTCGGTCGCGTCTGGCGCGGCATGCAGCACCAGCGCAAACTCGCCGCGCAGGCGCTGCGGGTTGGCGGCCAGCCAGTCGCTCAGGTCTTGCGCGGCGACGGTGGCGATCTCTTCAAACTGCTTGGTCAGCTCGCGGCCCACGGTGAGGGGGCGTGCGCCCAGCGGTGCAAAGGCCTTGGCCAGGGCTTCCATGCGGTGCGGTGCTTCGAGCAAGACCACGGCGCGCGGCTCGGCCAGCAGGTGCTGCACAGCTCGGTCACGCTCACCCGCCTTGCTGGGCAAAAAGCCGGCAAATACAAAGCCGCCCGCTTGCGGGTTGGCATTGGCGTTCAGGCCCGCCACGCTGAGTACCGTGGTGATGCTGCTGGCGCCCGGCAGCGGCACGCAGGCATAGCCCGCTGCGCGCGCGGCCGCGACCAGGCGCGCGCCGGGGTCGCTCACGGCGGGTGTGCCGGCGTCGCTGACATAAGCCACCCGCTCGCCGCGCTGCAAGCGCTCGATTACCAGGCCTGCGGCTTCGGCTTCGTTGTGTTCATGCACGGCCAGCAGGGGTTTGCTGATGCCGTACTGGCGCAGCAAGGTCTGGGTGTGGCGTGTGTCTTCGCAGCCAATGGCGTCAACCAAGCCCAGCACATGCAGGGCGCGCAGGCTGATGTCTGCGAGGTTGCCGATGGGGGTGGCCACCACGTACAGTGTGGCTGGCGGATAGTTCTGCAGGCCGGCGGCGGCGCGCGCGGCGTCAAGGGCCAGGTCGAAGGATGCGTTCAATGTTGTTTTCCAGGAAGGCCGATCAGATTACCACCAAGCGGCGCGGCGACGCGGCCGAAGCCTTGGCGCTGGCTCATCTGCAAGCGCACGGCCTGCGCTTGCTGACCGCCAACTTTCGCACACCGGGCCGCGGTGGCGGCGAGATTGATCTGGTCATGCGCGCGCCAGACGGCACCGTGGTTTTTGTGGAGGTTCGTCAGCGCAGCAGCGCGCAGTACGGCGGCGCGGGCGGCAGCATTGGCGGGGTCAAGCAGCGGCGCATCATCTTTGCGGCGCGCCACTACCTGATGCGGCTGGCCACCACGCCGCCTTGCCGCTTTGACGTGGTGTTGGTGCAAGGCCCTGCGGGTACTGAAGAGCTTGAGTGGTTGCAAGGCGCTTTTGATGCGAGCTGACCTACGTTGACCTGCGTTTTACCAATGAAAACCACGACGGCCTGCCGCTATCATGGCGCCCATGATTGAACAACGTATCGAGCAGCACTTCATTGACAGTGCCGACCTCAAATACCAAGCGGCGCAGACCCTGTCCAAGCCGATTGCGGCAGCGGTTGCAGCCATCTTGGCGAGCGTGACCAGTGGTGGCAAGGTGCTGGCCTGCGGCAGCGGCAGCAGCGCCGCCGAGGCGCAGCGTTTTGCCGCTGAATTCGTCGGTCGACATGAGCGCGAGCGGCCCGAGCTGGCCGCCGTGGCGCTGGCAGCAGACGCATCGCTGATGAGCTCGCTGGCACGAGACTTTGACTACAGTGCCATCTTTGCCAAGCAGGTGCGCGCCTTCGGCGGTGCCGGTGACGTGCTGCTGGCCTTGAGCGCCCACGGCAATTGCGCCGAGGTGCTGGCTGCCATCGAAGCCGCACACGAACGCGACATGACCGTGGTGGCGCTGACCGGCAAGGGTGGCGGCAAGATCGGGCCGACGCTGCGCGAGACCGATGTCCATGTCTGCGTCCCGCACGAACGCAAGGCCCGCATTCAGGAGGTTCATCTCCTGGTGCTGCATTGCATTTGCGACGGCGTAGATGCCCAATTGTTAGGTGACCCGGAAGTAACAGCATGAACAGCACGAAATACAAAATGAACAAACAACCCTCCCTGCGCCTGGGCGCCCTGGTGCTGGCCTTTGCCAGCCTGGGCACGCTTTCAGCCTGCGTGCCGCTGGTGATGGGTGGCGCGGCCGCAGGCGCTTTGGTGGCCTCTGACCGGCGTACCTCGGGCACGCAGCTTGAAGACGAAACCATCGAGTTGCGAGCGGCCAGCCGCATCCGCGCAGACTTTGGCACACGCGTGCGTGTGAGCGTGGTGAGCTACAACCGCCAGGTCTTGCTCACTGGCGAGGTGCCTAACGCCCAAGACCGCGCGGCGGTGGGGCAGCTGGTGGGCAAGGTGGATAACGTGGAGTCAGTGGTCAATGAGCTGGCGGTGCAGAACTCACCCACGCTGACCGAACGCTCCGCTGATCTGCTGATCACCGGCCGTATCAAGGCGGCACTGCTGGACGCGCGAGACTTGCAAGCGAACTCGGTCAAGGTTGTGACCGAGCGCAGCGTGGCTTACCTGATGGGCCGTGTCACGACCCGCGAGGCCGAGCGTGTGACTGAGATCGCCCGCAGTGTGTCTGGCGTGCAGCGCGTGGTGCGAATTTTCGAGACGATCTCGGAAGATGAGTTGCGCCGCCTCCAGTTGCCGGGCAAGTCACCCGCTGCAGCACCTGCGCCACGCGCCTGAAACAAAACAGCCAGCCCGTCAAACGCGGCTGGCTGTTTTGTTGGCCGCACTCTCGTTTATTTCAGGCGCTTGATCAGGCTGGACGTGTCCCAGCGCTGACCGCCCATGGCTTGCACATCGGCATAGAACTGATCGACCAGAGCGGTCACTGGCAAGCGCGCCCCATTGCTCTTGGCTTCGTCCAGCACCAGGCCCAGGTCTTTGCGCATCCAGTCCACGGCAAAGCCGAATTCGAACTTGTCGGCGTTCATGGTCTTGCCGCGGTTGTCGAGTTGCCAGCTTTGCGCGGCGCCCTTGCCGATCACGTCCAGCACCAGGTCCACGTCCAGGCCGGCTTTCTGGCCAAAGGCAACAGCCTCGGACAGGGCTTGCACCAGGCCAGCAATGCAGATCTGGTTGACCATTTTGGTCAGCTGGCCGGAGCCACTGGCGCCCATCAAGGTGAAAGCTTTTGAAAACGCCATGCCTGCCGGCTTGACGCTCTCAAACGCTGCCGCATCGCCGCCGCACATGACGGTCAGCGCGCCGTTTTGAGCGCCGGCCTGGCCGCCTGACACGGGCGCATCGATGAACTGCAGCCCCAGGTTTTTGGCGGCGGTGTACAGCTCGCGGGCCACGTCGGCTGAGGCCGTGGTGTGGTCTACAAAAATGGCGCCGGGCTGCATGCCGGCAAATGCACCGTCTGCGCCCAGCGTGACGCCGCGCAAGTCGGCGTCGTTGCCCACGCAGCAAAACACGATCTCGGCGCCAGCGGCGGCTTCACGCGGGGTGGCGGCGTGGCGCGGGCTAGATGCGGCTGCGAACTCTTGCACCCAGGCCGCTGACTTGGCGGCGGTTCGGTTGTACACCGTCACTTGGTGACCTGCCAAGGCCAGATGGCCGGCCATGGGGTAGCCCATTACGCCCAGGCCGATGAAGGCGACTTTGCGGGACGGGGCGGGCGTGTAGGTCTTGGTGTTGATGCTGTTCATGGGGCGCGATTCTGACACACAGCCATGACATTTGAGGCCCTGGCCCGCGCGTTTGCGACCTATCATTTTGAGCTTGGCGTTTGGGCGCCTTTCAAAAGGAGGGACGCGATGAAAGGCATGGTCTTTACTGAGTTCCTCGAAATGGTCGAGAGTCGCTTTTCAGCCGATATGGTGGACGACATCATTGAAGAAAGCTGTCTGCCTGGCGGCGGCGCCTACACAGCCGTGGGCACCTACGACCATGCAGAACTGGTGGCCATGGTGTTGGCGCTGTCCAAACGGGTCGGACAGCCCGTGCCCGAGCTGGTGCACGGCTTCGGTGTGCACCTCTTCAGCCGGTTTCGCAGCACGCACGCTCAGTTCTTCGGGGCCGCCACCACGGCGTTGGATTTTTTGGAAGGTATCGAAAGCTACATCCATCTTGAAGTGCGCAAGCTGTACCCGGACGCCCAACTGCCTCAGTTTGAATGCACGCGCGCAGCCGATGGCCTGACCATGGTTTACCGTTCGCCGCGCCACTTTGGCGACCTCGCCGAGGGCCTGATCCGGGGCGCTATCACGCACTTTGGGGACGCGGTGGACGTCAGCCGACACAACGCCGCCGATGGCTCAGTCGTGTTTGACCTGAGAACTGCGCGCTGATGGCCGCGCCAGACCAAGATGCCCGAAACCAACGTCCCGACGCCGGATCCTGAAGATGCGCTTCGCCGTATGCGGCTGCGGCTAGCCCGTGAGCGCTCTGCACGCAAACAGGCGGAGGCCCTGCTGGAGCAAAAAAGTCAGGCACTTTATCTTGCCAACCTGGCGCTCAGGCGAACCGCAGACGATTTGGAAAGGCGCGTCGCTGAGCGCACGGCCGATGTCAGCGAAGCCATGCTGCGGGCGCAGTCGGCCAACGCCGCCAAGAGCGAGTTTCTGGCGCTGATGAGTCATGAAATTCGCACGCCGCTCAATGGCGTACTGGGCCTGTCTGGCCTGCTGCAAGCCACCCCGCTTGATAGGCTGCAAGCGGGCTATGTGCACAACTTGGTCAATGCGGGCGAGTCCTTGATGACACTGATCAACGACATCCTGGACTTCTCCAAGATTGAGGCTGGCGAAATGCGACTTGAAAGCGTAAGGTTTGATCCGGTCAAGTGGCTGCGTGAGACCGTGGCGCTCATGGAGCCCAAGGCCCAAGTGCGCGGAGTCGAGCTTCAGATCGAGCTGCAAGGCCCGTTGCCGCTCACCTTTTGCAACGACCCCACCCGGCTGCGCCAGGTGTGGCTGAACCTGATCGACAACGCCCTGAAGTTCACGCCACGCGGCAAGGTCACCGTCGGACTGGACTGTCGGAGCAGCACTCTGCGCTGCAGCGTGCAGGACACCGGTATTGGCATGTCTGCTTCGGTGTTGGAGCGGCTGTTTGAACCCTTTCGCCAGGCCGATCAAAGCATGACGCGTAAGTTCGGCGGCACCGGTCTGGGCCTGGTGATCTCCAAGGCTTTGGTCGAAAAAATGGGCGGGGCACTGCAGGTCAAGAGCGCGGAGGGGCGTGGCAGCTGTTTTTCGTTTGAGCTGCCAGACCTGGCTGAGGATCGGGCCCCCGACTTGCTGACGGTGGCGCTGGCGAGCACGGGGAAGGCCGGGCTTCGTCAGCCAGACCCGAGTCTGATGGCCACTTTGCGTGTGCTGGTGGTGGACGATCATCCGGTCAACCGGCTGGTAACGCGCGGCCAATTAAATGAACTGGGTTGTCCCGCGCCTTTGGAAGCGTCAAACGGATGGCTGGCCCTTGAGCGATTGCAGCATGAGGTTTTTGACGTGGTCCTGATGGATGTGCAGATGCCCGGTATGGACGGTCTGGAAACCACACGGCGTTTGCGTCAGATGACCTTACAAAAGCAGCCGCGTGTGATTGCGATCACCGCCAATGCCTTTGCTGATGACCGCAATGCTTGTCTGGCCTCCGGCATGGACGGCTTCGTGAGCAAGCCCGTGCAGATGGCCGCCTTGCGCGAAGCCCTGAGCGCCTGAGAAGCGGTTCAGCCCGGGAACTGCGACGGCACTTTGGCTTTGCTTCGCGCTTCGGCGGGTGTGATGCGTTTTTGCCGCACCAGATCAGCCAGCGACTGGTCCAGGGTTTGCATGCCCAAGCTGCCGCCGGTCTGCACGCTCGAATACATTTGCGCGGTCTTGCCTTCGCGGATCAGGTTGCGAATGGCCGGCGTTCCCAGCATCACTTCATGCGCGGCCACGCGGCCGTCGCCCGTGGCTGTCTTGCACAGCGTCTGCGCCAACACGCCTTCCAGTGACTCAGACAGCATGCTGCGTACGCTTTCTTTTTCTTCAGCCGGGAACACGTCAATGATGCGGTCAATCGTTTTGGCGGCGCTGGCCGTGTGCAGGCTGGCGAAGACCAAATGCCCCGTTTCTGCCGCCGACAGCGCCAGGCGAATCGTTGCCAGGTCACGCAATTCGCCAATCAAGATCAGGTCAGGGTCTTCGCGCATGGCAGCGCGCAAGGCGGCTTCCAGGCTGCGCGTGTCGCGCCCCACTTCGCGCTGGCTCACGAGGCAGCCCTTGGGGCCGTGCACGAATTCAATCGGGTCTTCCAGCGTGAGGATGTGGCCGCTTTGCGTCTGGTTGTAATGGTCCACCATGGCTGCCAGCGTCGTGGATTTGCCCGAGCCAGTAGGCCCTGTCACCAGCACCAGGCCGCGAGGGCGCTGGGTCAAGTCCTTCAAGATGTCTGGCGCGCCAATTGCGTCCAGCGGCTGTACCTCGGCCGGGATGGTGCGAAACACCACGGCCGTGCCACGGTGCTGCGCAAATGCGTTGACGCGAAAGCGCGCCAGGCCGGGTACGCCCCAAGCAAAATCCAATTCGCTCGACTGCAAAAATTCGCTGCGCTGCTCGGCGCTCATGGCGCTGTCGAGCAAAGTGTCAATCGCGTCGCTGTCCAGCACCGGCAAGTCCAGCGGCTGCATGTCGCCATGCACACGCAGCCAGGGCGGCTGGCCGGCAGACAGATGCAAGTCCGAGGCGTGGGCCTGCACGCTTTGGGTCAGCAGGTCAATGAGTTGCATGAGCGAGGCGGCCTTCGGTTCGGCGGCCCCGTGGCGAGGCCGGGCCGGTTGTTAAAGTCCGGAGTATGCAAAGCTCCGAATCATTTAATGCATTACAACGTCCAGCTTTGAGCAGTCCAGCCTTTGCCGCGGGCGGCGCGCTGGATGCGAGCATCGCCACCGGCCTGGCCGCCGTGCGTGCGCGCATGCTGCAAGCTTGCGTTGCGGCAGGGCGGGCGCCTGCCACCGTGCACTTGCTGGCCGTCTCCAAGACCTTCGGCCCCGAGGTGGTGGTAGCCGGTTTACGCGCCGGGCAAATTGCCTTTGGCGAGAACTACATTCAAGAAGGCGTGGACAAGATTTTGGCGCTGCGCCAATGGCTGGCCGAGCCAGCGCAGCGCGCGCTGTCCCTGCCCGCGCCTGAGTGGCATTGCATAGGCCCGATTCAAAGCAACAAGACGCGGCTGGTGGCCGAGCACTTTGACTGGGTGCAGTCGGTGGACCGCCTGAAGATCGCCGAGCGCCTGAGCGAGCAGCGCCCGGCGCATTCGCCGCCCTTGCAGATTTGCCTGCAAGTCAACATCGACGGGGGGCCGAACAAGTCGGGCGTGCCGCCTTCAGAGCTGCACGCACTGGCCACTGCCGTGGCGCGCTTGCCGCGCCTGCAACTGCGCGGCTTGATGGCAATCCCCGAGCCTGCGGCTGATGCGGCTGCGGCCGAGGCTGTGTTTGCGCAGGTCAGGGCCTTGTTGGATGCGCTCAATGCGTGGGGCAGAGAGAGCAAAGCTTTGACCCAAGCGATGGACACGCTGTCCATGGGCATGACGGCGGACCTGGAAAGTGCGATTGCCGCTGGCAGCACCATGGTGCGCGTGGGCAGCGCGATCTTTGGCAGCCGCGCGCCAGCTCAGGGGGCTTCGGCCTCTGAGACTGGCGCTGTCTTCGTCCCCTTAGCCCCCTAGCCCCCTAGCCCTTTTGGCCAAAGGCGGCTTTTAGTTCTGGCCCCAGGCCGAGCGCGTGGCCGCCTTCTTCAGCACTTCGCGGTTGGCATCGCTGGGGGGCGGCTCGGACTCGCCAAAGATCGCGGCCAGCCAGTGGCCGTCGGTCGGGTTGGGAAACACCACGTACTGGCGGCCAAATTTCTCGCGATCCTCCTCCACCATTTTCAGACGTGAATCCACGTCCTTCTTGGTATAGAACTTACGGCGGAAGTCGTTCAGGTTGTCACCCAGAAAGACCACCGCCTGGTGCGTCTTCATGATCTCGTCCTGCCGCTTTTCCTTGTTGGATGTGTCGATCAGCACGGTCAGGTGCTGCGTGTCCGCATACGGAAAACCCAGGTGCTTGAGGTGGTCCATGGCGAAGTCGTAGGTCTTGGGCCCCTGGTCGCGGCTGGTGATGTAGAAAACCTCGACGTTGTTGTCTGAGCAGAACTTCAAAAACTCAGCGGCGCCCGGGCTTGCGGTGACTTTGTTTTCAGGAATCCAGCGGTCCCAGATCGGGTCATCAAAGAAATCCAGGTTCTTGTTGATCAGGTGACCCCAGTAGTTCTGGGCATGCAGCAGCGTGTCGTCCATGTCGGAAATCACGGCCAGCGGCTTGTCGCCCGGCTTGCGCTTGGCTACGGCCAGCTCGACATGCATGCGCGCCACGTTAAAGCCCTGGTGATAGAGCGCGCGGTATTCAGCGGCGGTCTGCTTCCAGGCTACGGCGTAGAGCAGCGCGTTGTTCACGCCCGTGCCGCTGGGCCCCGTGGTGTTGGGCGCGGGTGCCGCTGCAGCCGGTGCGGTTTGCGCACCGGCCAAGGCGCTGCCGGCCACCAGGGCAGTGGCAATCAGCGAACGGCTCAGGCTGCGGACGGGGGATTTGATGAAGGAAAAATGCATCTCTTTGTCGCCTTTGTTGTTGTGTCAAAAACCAGGAACCAAGAAGCGAAAGCCTGCCTGCGTGCAGGGCCGGCCGCGCGCGAAACTCATCCGTTTCGCCAAATCATTGTGCTACAGCGGCAATCGGCTGCTGTCCTTGACTTCTTCCATCACCGCGTAGGTCCGCGTTTCGCGCACGCCGGGCAACTGCCACAGCACGGTGCCCGCAAAGTCGCGGTAGGCCGCCATGTCGGCCATGCGGGTCTTGAGCAGATAGTCAAAGCCGCCAGCCACCATGTGGCATTCCATGATTTCGGGCCGCACCTGCACCGCCGCCTTGAACGCCTCGAACACATTGGGCGTGGTGCGGTCCAGCAGCACCTCGACAAACACCATCAGCCCGGCGCCCAGCAAGGCCGGGTTCAACCGCGCCTCGTAACCCAGGATGTAGCCGTCTCGCGTAAGGCGCTGCACACGTGCCAGAACCGCCGTGGGCGACAGCGCCACCTGCTCGGCCAGCTTCAGGTTGGACAGGCGCCCGTCTTCCTGCAGGCAGTGCAGGATTTTCAGGTCGATGCGGTCGAGCTCGGGTGGGTGTGATGGGGTCATGGCTGGATTTTATTCGGCCAGACGTGAAAAATACGGCGAATAACTCAAGTGGCTATTGAGCATCATGGCGAAATCAAACAGTTTTGGAGCCGCGCCATGTCTCACGTCGATCTTGCCTTGCCCGCTGAAGTCCAGCGCCTGCCCGACCCGTATTTGCCCGAGGCGCCGGCGGTCGAAGCCGCGCTGGCCAAGCTCGAAGGTGCTCTCGACTGGGCGGCCGCCGCGCAAGTTGCAGCGCCTTGGGTGGACGCGGTGCGAAAGCAACCGCCCCCCTTTTGGGCCATGGAAAGCCTGCTCAAGGAGTACCCGATTTCCAGCGCGGAAGGCCTGGCCCTGATGCGCCTGGCCGAAGCCCTGCTGCGCGTGCCCGACGCACCAACCGCGATTGCCTTGACCGCCGACCAGTTGGGGCGTGCAGACTTTTCATCGTCCAGCGACGGCGCGCTGGCGCGCTTGTCGGCTTCGGCGATTGCACTTTCAAAGAAGTTCTTGCCTGAATCCGAAGCGCTTGCAGGGGAAGCCGCCAGCAAGGGTTTACTTGGCAAACTGGGCGCACGCGCCGTGGTGGCCGCCACGCTGCGCGCGGTGCAGTTGCTGGGCCGGCAGTTCGTGCTGGGCCAGACCATTGGCGACGCGCTGGGCGAAGCCGACAGCGCACGCCGTCAGCAGCCCGGCCTGCGCTTTAGCTACGACATGTTGGGCGAAGGCGCACGCACTGCGCATGACGCCGAGCGGTATTTGCAGAGCTACCAAGCGGCTATTCAAGCGATTGCCGAACGCTCCAAACCCGGCGCGCGCGTTGAAGAGCACGACGGCATTTCCATCAAGCTCAGCGCCCTGCATCCGCGCTACGAAGCCTTTCAGCGCGCCCGCGTTTTGACCGAACTTGTGCCCCGCGTGTGGGGCCTGTGCGAGCAAGCGGCGCGCGCCAACATCAACCTCACCATCGACGCCGAAGAAGTGGACCGGCTGGAGTTGTCGCTCGACGTGTTCGAGGCGCTGGCCGCCCGCGTGGCCGCCGAGCAGCCGCAGTGGCAAGGCTTTGGCCTGGCCTTGCAGGCTTACCAGACGCGCTCCGTGGCCTTGATTGACAGCGTGATCGCCACAGCGCGCCGCCACGGCATTCGCCTCATGTGCCGCCTGGTCAAAGGCGCTTACTGGGACGCTGAAATCAAACGCGCGCAAGAAATGGGGCTGGCGCATTACCCGGTGTTCACGCACAAGCACCACACGGACGTGAGCTACCTCGCCTGCGCGCGCTTGCTGCTGGCCGCGCCGGATGCGGTGTATGCGCAGTTTGCCGGGCACAACGCGGCGACGATTGCGGCGCTGCTGCAAATGGCCGACGAAAACAAGAGCAAGACCTCGGGCGATGCGCCCGCCTTCGAGTTGCAGCGCCTGCACGGCATGGGCGAAGGCGTGTTCCGCGAAGTGCTGAAAAATCCGCGCATCCGCTGCCGCGTCTACGCCCCCGTGGGCGCGCACCGCGATCTGCTGGCCTACCTGGTGCGCCGCCTGCTGGAGAACGGCGCCAACTCGTCCTTTGTGCATCAGCTGGCTGACGACAGCGTGACGCTGCCCGAGTTGCTGCAAAGCCCGCTGTGGCTCGCACCTGAGCCCAGCTTGCCTTTGCCGCCTGCGCTTTTTGGCGTCAAGCGTGCCAACAGCGCGGGGCTGGACTTGAGCTTGCCGAGTGCGCGCCAGCCTTTGCTGCAAGCGCATGCAGCGGCCCAAGTTCATGCGGTGCCACTGGCCGACACAGCACGAGTACCCGAGGCCTTCGCCCGCGCCAAAGCCGCAGGCCTCGCCTGGCGCAACACGCCTGTTGCCGAGCGCGCCGCCGTGCTGCGACGCGCTGCCGACGCCATGCAAAACGAGATGCCCGCGCTCTGCGCCCTGCTGGTCAAAGAAGCCTTCAAGACCTGGGGTGACGCCTTGTCTGAAGTGCGCGAAGCCATTGATTTTTTGCGCTACTACGCGGGGGATGCCGAGCGCGTGATGCAGCCCACGCTGCTGCCCGGCCCCACCGGCGAGACCAATGAGTTGCGCATGACGGCGCGCGGCGTGTGGGTGGCGATCAGCCCCTGGAACTTTCCGCTGGCCATCTTCACGGGCCAGGTGGCGGCGGCGCTTTCTACCGGCAACACCGTGCTGGCCAAGCCTGCGGAGCAAACGCCGGGCATCGCCATGGCCGCCGTCAAGTTGCTGCACGCCGCGGGTGTGCCGGAAGGCGCGCTGCAAGTGCTGCACGGCCCGGGCGAGTCCGTGGGCGCGGCGCTGGTCGCTTGTCCCGGCGTAGCGGGCGTGGTGTTCACAGGTTCGACCGCCGTGGCTCGTCACATCAACCGCGCGCTCGCTGCCAAAGACGGCCCTATCGTTCCCCTGATTGCGGAGACGGGTGGCATCAACGCCATGCTGGTGGACAGCACTGCCTTGCCCGAGCAGGTGGCCGATGCCGTGGTGCAAAGCGCGTTTCGCTCGGCCGGCCAACGCTGCTCGGCGCTGCGGCTTTTGTGCGTGCATGAAGGCATTGCCGACGCCGTGATTGAGATGGTGCAGGGCGCGGCGCAAGAACTGGTGCTCGGCGGGACAGCCGACTTCGCGACCGATGTGGGGCCTGTGATTGATGCCGAAGCGGGTGAAAACATCGCCAACCACGTGGCGCGCCTCGCGCAATCTGCAAAGGCCCTGCTGCCGGCCTCGGCGCAAGCTTCAAGCCGTAATGTCTGCTGGCAAGCGCCGGCTGCTTTTGAAGTGGCCAGTCTTGCGGATGTGAAAGACGAAATCTTTGGCCCCGTCTTGCAAGTCATTCGCTGGGGCAGTGGCGAGCTGGCGACGCCCGAGGCCGTGATTGCCGCTATCAACGCTTTGGGCTACGGCCTCACGCTGGGTTTGCAGACGCGCATTGATTCACGCGCGCACGCGCTGGCCGCAGCGGCGCATGTGGGCAATGTCTATGTCAACCGCAACATGATTGGCGCCGTGGTGGGCGTGCAGCCCTTTGGCGGCGAGGGCTTGAGCGGCACCGGCCCCAAGGCGGGCGGGCCGAACTACCTGTTGCGCTTTTGCAGCGAGCAGACGCTGACCGTCAACACCACGGCAGCCGGCGGCAATGCAGCGTTGCTCGCGGGGGTTTGAACCGCTTTCTCAAGCGCTTGTTGAGGCGGGCGCGCTGCTGGGCGCTTCGGTCTGCGCCACATGCGCTGCAATGAAGGACTCCAGCTTTTCGATAGGCAGCGGCTTGCAGAACAAATAGCCCTGATAGCAGTCGCAACCGTGGCGCGCCAAAAAGTCGCGCTGGGCCTGCGTCTCCACGCCCTCGGCCATCACGGCCAGGCCCAGGCTTTGCGCCAGGCCGATGATGGTGCGCGCAATTGCGGCGTCGTTGGGATCGGTCAGCACGTCTTTGACGAACGTGCGGTCAATCTTGAGTTGGTCCAGGGGCATGTATTTGAGGTAAGAGAGCGCCGAATAACCCATGCCGAAGTCGTCAATTGACAGCGTCACGCCGGCGTCCTTAAGCATTCCCATCTTGGCAATCGTCACTTCAATATCCGAAGCCAGCAGGCTTTCGGTCAACTCAAGCTTCAGACGTTGCGGCGGGATGCCGGTTCGCTTGATAACGCTCATGACCTGGTCCACGAATTCGGGATGACGGAATTGCCGCACGCTGACATTGACGGCCACGCTGAAAGACGCCGTATCGGGGCGCTGGGCCCAAGCGGCGATTTGCGCACAAGCTGTCTCCAGTACCCACGCGCCCAGCGGCATGATGAGGCCGCTTTCCTCGGCCTGCGGCACAAATTCATCAGGCATGGCCAGTCCTCCCGGGCGCTGCCAGCGCAGCAAGGCCTCAACCCCGATCATCCGGTCATCTCGCCCCACCTGCGGTTGGTAATGCAGCACGAACTCGTGCGAATGCAGGCCATGGCGCAGCTCGGTATTGAGTGCGGCGTTGGCGGTGGCCGCGGCCTGCATGGCCGGGTCGAAAAAACACAGCGCATTGCGCCCGGTAGCTTTGGCTTGGTACATGGCCAGGTCAGCTTGCTTGAGCAGGTCGCCGATGCTGCCTTGCCCCGCATGAAACAGTGTGACTCCGACGCTGCAAGTGCCGTGGTACTGATGGCCCGACAACTCATAGGGTTCACTCAATGCGTCCAGAATTTTCTGGCCGACCACTCGCGTCTTGGCCAGCGCCGTGACGGAGTTGTCCGACAGGTCGTCGAGCATCACCACGAACTCATCGCCGCCCAGCCGCGCCACGGTGTCCTTTCGGCGCACGCAGGCACTCAGGCGTGCAGCCACTTTTTGCAGCAGAAGATCGCCTTTTGCATGGCCCAGCGTGTCGTTGAGTACCTTGAAGTGGTCCAGGTCAATGAACATCAGCGCACCCAGACCGTTACCTGCGGACGACGTCGACAAGGCGCTCGTCAGGCGCTCCATCAACAGCTGCCGGTTGGGCAACTCGGTCAGCGTGTCATAAAAAGCCAGGTGCTCGATTTCATCGTCTGTGGCCTTGCGGGTGGTGATGTCGCGGCCAACTGCCACCCAATGCGTGAGGCCAACCTGGTGCTGGTCCACCGGCACGATCTCCAGCTCCAGCCAGAACTGGGCACCGTTTTTTTTGTAGACCGTGAGCTCAGTGCGCACCGGCCTGGGTTCGCGCAGCGCCGCCTGTATGCGGTCAAGTTCGCGCAGCTGGGTCAGCGGGCCCTGCAGTAACCGCGGCGTGCGGCCCATGACCTCTGCGTCGGTGTAGCCGGTCAGGCGTTGGAACGCGTCGTTCACAAACACGATCCGCGGCTCCGCGCCGTCTTGTCCGGCTTCGGCAATCAGAACAATATCGTTCAGCCGGGAGATGCTGGTTTGCAGCAGCTGCAATTGCTCTTGCGATCTGCGCCGCTCGGTGACGTCGCGAAAGTACACGGCCAAGCCTTCAGCGAACGAGTAGGCCCGCAACTCCAGCCACTTTTGCCGCACCAGATCGAAGACCTCGAACTCCACGCTCTCCCCACTCTCCAGGCAGTGCTTGAGTTCGCGCTGCAAGCGGGTAGTGCCAGCTTCTTCCAGCGTGTTCCAGATGCGATCCCCCAGCAGCTGCGCACTTTTGAGGGCAAGCAGGCGCTCGCTCTCCGGGTTGACGTAGGTAAAGCAACCCTCCCGGTCGAGCGTGACAAAGGCTTCGTTGATGCTGGCCAGGGTGGTGCTCAGCTGCATCAGCACCCTCAGAGATTCCTGCTCGCTGTGTTTTTTTTCAGACAAGTCCAGCAAGACGCCTTGCAAGCCGAGCACCTCGCCGTGGTCGCCCCGCACGGCCTCGCCTGTGGCTCGCAGCCATAAACGCCGACCGGTGGCAGTCAGTGCCTGCAGTTCCAGTGCGAAAGGTCGGGCGTCGTGCCGGCAGGCCAGCAGCGCTGCGCGCAAGGCTTCTTGCGACTCAGGTACGGCGATTTCCAGCAGGTCGCGCACCGGGTCCTCGCCGGGCTTGAATTCAAGCAAGCTGAACAGCGCCTCAGTCCAGCTCAGCTGGCCGGTGGTCAGGTCCTGCGTCCAGCAGCCCGCGCCTGCGCTGCGCTCAAGCTGTGCCAACAAGGCAGCCGTGGCCGGGTCCCGTCTCGTTCGAGTTTCGTTCAAGGGCATGCTGCCAAGCTTATCGCTTTTGAGGGCGCTGACGGCCTAGAGCGGGTCGCCAGGCTGATCACCCGGTCGTGTCCTACGAGCCGAACTGTGTTCGCGACTACAGGCCAGGCGCGCGCACTTTCGTAAATTTTTGAGCATGAGTTCGCTGAACCACACTTTCACCCGCACGCTGGACACCGCGTTGACCATGCCGGCCGCGCCTCTGGATGCGCTGCGGCTGTGCGCAAGCCCCGACTGCCTGCGCGCCGCATTGATCTTGCTGTGCAGCCAGCATGGTGAGGTCAGGCGATTGGACATTCTGCCGGCCCGGCAGGTGGGCCGACGGCAAGTTTTGTGCTTTTTGCGCATGCAGACTTTAGAGCAGGAGGTGGGTCTGATGCAGGCACTGGGTATTGGTCGCTTCGGGGGTGGTCTGGTGCTGGTGGTGGATCTGGCCAGTCCGTCCCATCAACCCGATCTGGTCGGCGGTGCGACGGTTTCGGTATCGGTCTATCCGGCCCGGACACACGAGGTCAGCGATCCGGAAGGTACCGCGTCCGAGGTGTGGTCGAGTACATCGCCCGATCGGCTGGAGTCCCCGGCAAGCTGGCACGCGCACTGAGTAATCGGGCACTTATTTCGTTACGCTTCTTGCAACCCGCGGTGGCGCTTTTCGTCAGCCTCATCGGTAGCATCAGCCTCTTTCTTTGAAGGACATTCTGATGGCTCAACCGTTTTTTGGCCGGCGCGACCCGGAACCCGTTCGCGGTACCAATGCCGCCACGCCCGCAGGAACCCATGCCTTGCAGTCCAGCGTGGCTGCACCCGCGGCCAGTGCTGCGCCAGCGGCAACAGCAACAGCCCCGGCATCCAGCGGTAGCAAGTTGACTGTGGGCCCCAACATCAAGCTCAAGGGCGTGGAGATCACAGATTGCGACACCTTGCTGGTCGAAGGCACGGTCGAGGCGACCATGAATTCGCGCGTGATCGAGATCGCGGAGCAGGGCGCTTTCAAAGGCTCTGCCGAGATCGACATTGCCGAGATCCGCGGGCAATTCGAGGGCAATCTGATCGTGCGCCAAAAGCTGGTGATCCATTCCACCGGCCAGGTCACAGGCAAAGTGCGCTACGGCAAGCTCGTGATTGAAGAAGGCGGCCAGCTGTGTGGTGACGTTCAAAGCACCAGCGCAGGCGCGGCGATCAACCAGGCGGCGCCTGCCGCTTTTGCACCCCTTGCGGCGCAGGGCCGGGTGCTCCATTCAGGCCTGCCGGTCTCGACCAAGACTGGCCTTCACGTCGCTTCTTGAACTTCTGAAGCTTCTTGAGTTAGCCTTGGCTTCGCTCGAGCTTGAAGACGGTGCGGCGTGCGCCGACCTGCGCGCCGCGCACGCTCAAGATGGCTTCAGCCCGCCACGGCGCCAGCGCCGCTTCTTGCGCCGCGTCCAGCCAACCTAACTGTTTCATGGTCTCCACGCTGGCGGCAAAAAGCGCCGGCTTGCTGCCGTCAATGATCTTGATGGCGAAGGCTTCGCCTCGGCTCCGGCTGGCCATGGCCTGCACGCCGTCTGCGCCCACCTTGCTCACCCAGTCGCCCGAGCCTATGCGCATGAAGGCTTCGTCATTGCGCGCCGTGCCTGACACCAAGTCGGGATGCTCGCTCATGGCCTGGCCGAGCAGCGCATAGCTGGCACCAAAGCGGCTGTCCTTTTCGCCGCTGGCCAGGCGCGCAAATCCCAAGGCCAGTCGCGACAGCGGCGCTGCGTAGTTGGGCGCTGAGCAGCCGTCCACACCCACAGCCAAGGCGTTCTCATCCATGTCAAAAGCCAGCGCCACGTCCCGGCGAATCGCTTGCTGCAAGGGGTGCTCGGGTGCCAAATAGTTGTCCATCGCCAAGCCGTGCTGCACGCAGTAAGCCGCAAAGCCCGCATGCTTGCCGCTGCAGTTGTGCCAGCGTTCGTCATACGGCCCCGGCCGGCCCGCGGGCACACCAAGCTCCACAAAGTAAGGCACATGGCAGCCGCATTGCAAGCGCTTGTAATCCGTGCCCGAGGCGGCCAGCATGCGCTCGACTTGCGCGACATGCTTGTCTTCGCCGTTGTGGCTGGCGCAGAGCATGGCCACCTGCGCGCTGTCAAAGCCAAAGTGCGCGGCACCGCCGGCTTCCATGAAGGGCAGGGCCTGGAAAGGCTTGAGCGTGGAACGCGTGAAGGTCAGCCAGTCGGCGTCACCCGCCGAGGCAAGCAACTGACCTTTGAGGTTGACCACCGCAATCGCACCCGCGTGAATGCATTCGGGCAAGCCGCCGCGCTCTGTCTGGACCAGGGGAACGTGTTTCATGAAAACCTTCAATCAAACCTTAGAACAATTTGAAAACAAGCGGCAGCAGCAGCGCCGCCAAAAGAACCTGCAAGCCCAGCGCCAGGCCAGCATAAGCGCCTGCGTCAGCATCGACTTGCATGGCGCGCGCCGCGCCAATGCCATGCGAGGCTGTGCCCAGCGCAAAACCGCGCATGGACCAACCGGCGCTGTCGGTACGCAAGCCGAGTGCATCAAACAAATACTTGCCGCTGATGGCGCCGACCAAGCCGGTCAGCACCGAGAACACGGCCGCCAAAGCCGGAATGCCGCCAATGCTTTCGGCAATGCCCATGGCCACTGGCGCGGTCACAGACTTGGGCGCGAGGGACAGCAATACGTCTTGCGGCAAACCCACGGCCCAGCCCAGGCCGAAAGCCGAGGCACTTGCCGCTGCGCCGCCGGCCAAGGCCGCCACCAGCAGCCTGCCCCAGCGCCGCTGCAAGTCAGCCCGGCGCTGCCACAGCGGCCAGCCCAGCGCGACCACAGCGGGGCCCAGCAAGAAGTGAATGAACTGTGCGCCCGCAAAGTAAGTGGGGTAGGGCACGCCCGTGAGCGACAGGCTGGTGGCCAGCACCACCACGGTCCAGAACACGGGGTTGGCCCAGGGCGCGTGCCTGGCGGCCGCGTAGCCGGCTTGGGCCAGCAAGTACACCACCAAGGTGGCGGTCAAGCCAAAAAGTGGCGTGGCCGAGAGGTAGACCCAGAGTTCGACGAATTTGGGCATGGTGGGTTTCGCGGTCCAGTGCGCTGGCGCTTCAGTCCTTGCGCTCGGTGCGCCACAGCCCGCGCAGCACCAAGGCGGTCACGCCCAGGCCCACCAGCGTGGACAGCACCAGCACCAGCAACATGCGCCCGCCGTATTCGCTGACCAAGGACAAGTGCGTCATCACGCCCACGCCCACCGGCACAAACAGCAGGGACAAGTGTTGCAAGAGGTAGTCGGCACAAGCGGCCACGGGTTCACGGACGGCGACCCAGCGCAGCGCCAGCAAGAGCAGCAGCATGCCGACCACCGGGCCGGGAAAGGGCAGATGCAGTCCGCGCGAGAGCAGCTCGCCCAGCGACTGCAAGGCCAGCAGCCAGGCCAGGCCGCGCAGGGCGTTCATGTGACGTTGAACTTCATGCGGCGCATGAAAGTGTTGAGGCCGAATCGTCAAAACCGCGGCAAATCCGGGTGCGCAATCTGCCCGCCGCGCACCAGCATCTTGCCGTACTCGGCGCAGCGCTGCAGGGTCGGAATCACCTTGCCGGGGTTGAGCAAGCCGCGCGCATCAAAAGCACGCTTGACGCCGAACATCTGCTCGTTTTCAGCCGCCGAAAACTGCACGCACATGCTGTTGAGCTTTTCAACACCCACGCCATGCTCGCCCGTCACGGTGCCGCCCATGGCCACGCTGGTCTCCAGAATTTCCGCGCCGAAAAGCTCGCAGCGGTGCAGCTGGTCCGCGTCGTTGGCATCAAACATGATCAAAGGGTGCAAGTTGCCGTCGCCCGCATGAAACACGTTGGCGCAGCGCAGCTGGTACTTCTTTTCCATCTCGGCAATCGCCAGCAAGATGTCGGCAAGGCGCTTGCGGGGAATCGTGGAGTCCATGCACATGTAGTCGGGGCTGATGCGGCCTGAGGCCGGGAAGGCGTTCTTGCGGCCAGACCAAAAGCGCAGGCGTTCGGCCTCGCTGTTGCTGACCGCAATGGCGGTGGCGCCGAAGCGCGTCAGCACCGCGCTCATGCGGCCGATTTCTTCTTCCACTTCTTCGGGCGTGCCGTCGCTTTCGCACAGCAAAATGGCTTCGGCCGTCAGGTCATAGCCCGCGTGCACAAAGTCTTCCACGGCGGCCGTCATGGGCTTGTCCATCATCTCCAGCCCGGCCGGGATGATGCCGGCGGCAATGACGGCTGCCACCGCGTCGCCGGCTTTGCGCAGGTCGTCAAAGCTGGCCATGATGCAGCGCGCCAGCTGCGGCTTGGGCACCAGCTTCACAGTCACTTCCGTGGTCACGGCCAGCATGCCTTCGCTGCCCACCACCACGCTCAACAGGTCGTAGCCGGGGGTGTCGAGCGCGTCGCTGCCAAACTCGATCTCGTCGCCCTCAATCGTGAAGCCGCGCACCTTGATGACGTTGTGCACCGTCAGGCCGTATTTGAGGCAGTGCACGCCGCCGGAGTTCTCGGCCACGTTGCCGCCAATCGTGCAGGCAATCTGGCTGGAGGGGTCGGGCGCGTAATACAGGCCGTAGGGCGCGGCGGCTTCAGAAATGGCGAGGTTGCGCACGCCGCCTTGGACCACTGCCGTGCGGCTGGCCGGGTCGAGCTTCAGGATCTTGTTGAATTTGGCCAGCGACAGCGTGACGCCCAGCTTGTGCGGCATGGCCCCGCCCGACAAGCCTGTGCCCGCGCCGCGCGCCACCACAGGGACGCCCAAGGCGTGGCAGGTCTGCAGCACGGCTTTGATTTGGGCGTAGGTCTCGGGCAGTGCCACCACCAACGGCCGCTCGCGGTACGCGGTCAGGCCGTCGCACTCGTAAGGCGTGGTGTCCTCGCGGTTCCACAGCAGTGCATGGGCGGGCACGGCTTTTTGCAGCGCATCGACCACCTGGGCTTGGCGCGCTGCGCGGGCCAGCGCGGCCTGCTGTTCGCTTGAAACGGGGGCATTCATGGTAAAGCTCCTAAAGATGGCTTAGGCTCGGCGCCGGGCCTGTGTCTCCAGGTTTGACTTTAATCGACGCTGCCAGCGGGCGGGCTGAGCAAATTGGGGCTTGTTTGTGAATCCCCGGCCGCTGAGCCGTGGCTTTGGCCCAGTTCCATGACGCGCCGCATTTCCGCTTGCAGTGCCTGGGCAGAGATGGGCTTGGACACATAACCGTCAGCCCCGGCGGCCAAAAAACGCTCCCTGTCGCCAGTCATGGCATGGGCAGTGACCACGACGATGGGCGTGCGCCTGCTGCTGTGGGCCTCACGCTCGCGTACCACCGCCATGGCACTGAGCCCGTCCATGATGGGCATCATCACATCCATCAGGATCAGGTCAAAGCTTTCTGCGGCATGGCGGTCCAGCGCCTCCTGGCCATTGTTGGCCGTGGTGTGGCTGTGGCCCAGTTGGTTCAGCAGCAGACCCGCCAGCATCTGGTTGATGGGATGGTCCTCCGCCAGCAAGATATGCAGCGGCCTAAGCCGCGGGATATCGGGGAACTCGTCCAAAGGGGCTGGAGACGCCGGTGCCTGACCGGGCAGCGCGCAGCTGATGTGAAGTCTGAATTCGGAACCCCGCTCAGGCTCGGATTCGGCGCTGATGTCGCCCCCCATGAGTGTGACCAGGCTGCGCGTGATGGCTAGCCCCAGGCCCGTGCCGCCGTAGCTGCGCGTGCTGGTGCCATCGGCTTGCACGAAGGGATGAAAAATCGCCTCCGCCTCGGACGGCTTGAATCCAATACCGCTGTCCTTCACGCGGATCAGCAGCCGAACGGTCTCGCCGGGCGTTACCACCTCCGCGTCCATGAAAACCTGCACACGGCCATGCGGAGTGAACTTGATGGCATTGCCCACCAGGTTGGTCAGGATCTGGCGCAGCCGTACCGGGTCCAGCATGAGTTGAGTGGGTAATTGGTCGGCGCATTGCACGTCCAATTGAAGGGACTTCTGAGCGGCCAGCGAGGCCAGGGACTGGACGCTGTCCTCAAGAATCTTTCTTGGCGAGCAGGGCTGTAGCTCCAGGTCCATCGTGCCGGACTCCATCTTTGAGAAGTCCAGGATGTCGTTGATGATGTGCAGCAGGTGGTGGGCAGAGGCTTGAGCCAGCGCGAGGTGCTGGCGCTGACCGGCGGTCAGCGGCGTGTCCAGCACCAGTTGTGTCATCCCCACAATGCCGTTCATCGGCGTACGGATCTCATGGCTCATGTTGGCCAGCAACTCACCCTTGAGCCGGTTCGCCACCTCGGCCCGTACGCGCGCCTCGTCAAGCTGGGCCTCGTTGGCCTTGATCTGCGTGAAGTCCTGCATCACACCCGCATAAAAACAGTGGTTGTCCACCCGGGTCTGCGTCATGGACAGTCGCAGCGGGAAGGAATCACCATTGCGCCGACGACCCATGACGACTTGAGGGTTGTTCAGCATTTTCTGGATGCCACCGGTACGCCCGTCCGGCGCGTTCTCAAGCCCTTCAAGCCCGTCAAGTGCGACGAAATGTCCGACGTTCTGGCCGATCAATTGACCCAATGGGTAACCGAACATGGAGGCTGCCGCGAGGTTGGCCTGCAAGATCACCCCCAAGGTGTCCGTTACCACGATGCCCTCGAGCGCCGACTCAAAGATGCTTTGCAATTTCGATTCGCTCAGGCGCAAGCTGCGTTCGGTGGTCAGGCGCTCCTGGATCTCTTCGCGCAGGCGCTCGTTGGCATCTTTGCGTTCTCTGGAAATCTGGCGCGTGGACTTCAGTGCCGCTTGCAAACGCTGCAAGATGAGCCAGACCATACCCAGCCCCACCAAGCCAACGACGGCCAGCACGCCCAGAGACCGGAAGATCATTTCCTCGCCGCGGCCCTTCCAGCTTTGAACAGGGATCCGGACTTCAAGTGCGCCCCGCACATCGCCTAGCTTCCAGTCCGTCTTGGGCGAGCCGGGATAACTGTTGTGGCAAGCCACGCAGGATGCTTGCATGCGATCAGCCTGGGCATAGCGCAGTACGTCCTGGCCATTGACGGTCTCTTTCCGAGAGTAGGGTTGGTCTGGGTTGAGCCGCAGATGCGCCAGAGCCTCGGTTTGGAAAGTGTCGAGTTGCCGGCCCGTTACCCGCCAGGGGAACGGGTAGTCGCTGAACAGGTTGACCTCTTCGCCAGGGCTCTGCGTTGCCCAGTACTTGCCAAATTCAATGGCAAAAGTCGCCGGCAGGGGGAGCGCGTTGTCCCGTTCTTTGTACAGGTGCGAGATGGCGATGCCGCCACTGGCGGCACGGGGGAGCAGCTGTTCGGCATAAAAGTTCCGAAAGCGGGTGATGGCCAGGGCCTGCTTTTCTGCATTCTCGACCAGGTGGTTTTGAAGGATGTGCTTGCTGGTGACGATCACGTACCAGCTCAGGCCTCCGCCGAGGATCACCAGCAGCAGGCCCAGGCTGGGTAGCGCCCAGGCAGACATGCCGAAACGGACGGTCTGGCGGTTCAGGCCGCGCAGCCATTGGCTGAGGATGTTGGGGGGGTGCTGCATGGCTCAAAGGGCGTGGGCCAAGCACCAAAGCGGTGGGGAACTCATCGGGACAGAATTGTGGCATCCCTCTGATAAAATTAACTATTTGGATTTAAAAATGTGGAATTTTTTGAAGTTAAAAAATTTTGCTGTTGTATTTTTGGATTCAAAAAACGCTTTTCTTTAGCCAATCTGCAAACGCTGCGCATTCCCAGCGGTCCATCATGCCGGTGCGCCAGCACAGGTAGTGGGCGTGCGGGCTGGGCACGTTGCGCTCGAACAGGCGCACCAGCTTGCCGTCCTCCAGCCAGGGCGCCCCTAATTTCAAGCGCACCAGGGCCACGCCCATGCCAGCCGCGGCAGCGTCACACATGAGGCCGATGTCGTTGAACTGCGAGCCCTCCAGGGGCTCGGGCCAGGGCAGTTGGTGTGCGCCAAACCAGGTGCGCCAGGGTTCCAGCGGCGAACGCAGCAAGGTTTCGCCTTCGAGGTCCTCCGGCGACTCGAAGGGGCCATGCTCGCGCACATAAGCCGGCGAGGCCAGCGGCGTGATGTCGTCGCGCATCAGGCACACATGTTCGACATCGGCATAGCGGCCCGTGCCGAAACGCACCACCAGGTCCGCGTCTTCAGCCTCCACGTCCAGCAAGGGAATGGACACTTGCAGCGTCAGTTCAATCTCAGGATAGGCGTCCGTGAACTGGCGCAGGCGCGGAATGAGGATGGAGCGCGAAAACGTGGGCGTGACGGCCAGGCGCAATTTGCGCTTGCCGGGCGCGGCACTCTGGCCTGCTGCACCAGGGAACTTTTGCAGCGTGGCCAGGCCTTCGCGCACATGGGCCAGGTATTCGCTGCCCTCGGTGGTGAGCGAAAAATCGGCCCGGCCAAAAAGCTTGGTGCCAATGATTTGTTCAAGCTGCTTGACGCGATGGCTCACCGCACTGGGCGTGACGAAGAGTTCCTCGGCCGCCTGGGTCACGCTGCGCAGGCGCGCCAGGGCTTCAAAGGTCAGCAGGCACTGGATGGGCGGAATGCGCTTGGCGCTGCCCAGGTTCACAGGGGGGGCATTGGCCATCGTGTTCAAGCCTTACTTGAAGATCACCGTTTTGTGGCCATTGAGCAGCACGCGGTGTTCGCTGTGCCACTTCACGGCGCGGGCCAGGACCTGGCTTTCGGTATCGCGGCCCATGGCGGTCAGGTCTTCCACCGTGCGGCTGTGTTCTACGCGGGCCACGTCCTGTTCAATGATCGGGCCTTCGTCCAAGTCTGAAGTGACGTAATGCGCGGTGGCGCCAATCAGTTTGACGCCGCGCGCATGCGCCTGGTGGTAGGGCTTGGCGCCCTTGAAACTGGGCAAGAAAGAATGGTGAATGTTGATGGCGCGGCCAGCGAGGTTCTGGCACATCTCGTCGCTCAGTATCTGCATGTAACGCGCCAGCACCACCAGCTCGGCGCCTTCGGCCTGGATGATTTCGTACTGACGGGCCTCGGCCGCGGCCTTGGTGGCGGCCGTCACCGGCACATGGTGAAACGGCACGTTGTAGCTGGCCGCCAGTTGGTAGAACTCGCGGTGGTTGGAAATGATGGCGCGGATGTCGAGCTTGAGCAGCCCGGACTTCCAGCGGAACAGCAAATCATTCAGGCAATGCCCTTCCTTGCTGACCATCAGCACGGTGCGCATGGGCAAACTCGTCTGGTGCAAGTGCCAGCGCATGCCGAAGTCGCTGGCCAGCACGGCCAGGTCGTCTTGCAGCGTTTGAAAAGAATGCTGTTTGCAGGCAAAGCTCACCCGCATGAAGAACAGGCCTGTGGCGTCTTCGTCCTTGTCGTCGGCGTACTGGGCGGCGTCCAGAATGTTGCCGCCGCGCTCAAACAAAAAGCCGGAAACGGCATGCACGATGCCCGGGCGATCCGGGCAGGACAGGGTGAGGGTGTAGGTTGGGCTCATGGGCTTGTTATTGTGGCAGTAGCGCGGGCTCGCTCCCCCAGGGCCGCCGAGCTGCCGGGGCGGTCCGACTTCGGTGCCAGAATGCTAAGGCGAATAACAAGCCAAGCGCCCCGGCGGCGCATCCACAGGAGCAAGCATTCATGGCCTTCAAAGACTTCAACATGGACCACCACTGGCTGCCGTTCACGCCGAACCGCAGCTTTCAAAAAGACCCGCGCGTTTTTGTGGCCGCTGACGGCATGCACTTCACCACGCACGACGGCCGGCAGGTGCTCGACGGCATCTCCAGCCTGTGGTGCGTGGGCGCTGGCCACAACCGCAAGCCGATCAACGAAGCCATCAAGAAGCAGCTCGACACCCTGGACTACGCCACGGCTTTCCAGGCCAGCAATGACAAGGCCTTTGAAGCCGCCGAGATGATTGCCAACATGGCGCCTGGCGACTTGAACAAGGTGTTGTTCTGCAACTCCGGTTCAGAGGCGGCAGACACCTCCATGAAGGTGGCACTGGCCTACCACCGCGCGCGGGGCGAAGGCCACCGCAATGTGTTCATTGGCCGCGAGCGTGGTTACCACGGCGTGGGCTTTGGCGGCATGAGCGTGGGCGGCATTCCGGCCAATCGCAAGGTGTACGGCACGGCCTTGCTGCCGCGCGTGGACCACATGCGCTTCATTCACGACCCGGTGAACCATGCCTACATTCACAACGAGCAACCGGTGTGGCAGGAAGACTTGCTGCTCGAACTCGAAAACCGCATCTTGCCCCTGCATGACCCCAGCAACATTGCCGCCGTGATCGTGGAGCCGGTGGCGGGCAGCGCGGGCTGGTACTTGCCGCCGCAGGGCTACCTCAAACGCCTGCGCGAGATCTGCGACAAGCACGGCATCCTCTTGATTTTTGATGAAGTGATCACCGGCTTTGGCCGCATGGGCACCAACTTCGCCGCTGACTATTACGGCGTGGTGCCAGACATGCTGAACTTCGCCAAGTGCGTGACCAACGGCGTGATTCCGCTGGGCGGCGTGATCTGCACCGACCGCATTTACGACAGCATGATGCAGGCCAACGCCAACAGCCCCGAGCACGCCATCGAGTTCTTTCACGGCTACACCTATTCGGGCCATCCGGTGGCTTGCGCGGCGGCCATTGCCACGCTCACGCTGTTCAAGGAAGACCAGTTGTTCGAGCGCGCCGGCCAGATGGGCCCGGTGCTTGGCGACGCCATGCACAGCGCCTTCAAGGGCCTGCCCAACGTGATCGGCATTCGCAGCCTGGGGCTGGCCGGCGCGGTGGAAATGGCACCGATTGCCGGCTCACCCGGCAAGCGTGCTTTTGATGTTTTCATGGAGTGCTTTCACCAGGGCGTGCTGGTGCGACCCGCCGCTGAAAACATCGTGCTCTGCCCGCCTTACATCGTGGAGAAAGCGCACATTGAACGCATGGTCGATGTCGTGGCTGGCGCGATCAAGAAGCACGCCTGACCCCGCCTTCAGCCCTTGCAGGGCTGAAGGCTTGAGGATTGGAATCCCGCCGGGCTCAGCGTGTGGGCGCGAACTGCTGGCGCAAGCCAGCGCAATAGTCCTGCGCTGGCACAGGTGGCGTGACGAGGAACTGGTCAAAGTTCTCCGTTCGCCCCGAGCTTGTCGAAGCGCTTTCCGCGCCCCCCGCCTGAAGCCGGACCGACCTCACGCGCAAGTCGGCCGGCACATGCTGCGGCACGCCCCACGCTTTGTCGGCGTGGGCGCTGCCGCTGATTAAAAGCACCACCTGGCGGGCCTTGGCAGTGCGCGCAGCCTGCGTCAGCATCTGGGCCATGCGAAGGTCCCGGCCGACTTGAATGCGGGTCATGGGCGTGACTTGCCTTTCAGGCAACAGTCCGCAGTGGCCTTCGCGGATGGCTTGTTGCTGCGCCTGCCAGGCTGCGGCCGGCAGGCGTGAATCGAGTGAGCTGTCCGTCATGTGAGCAGGCATGTCGGCGCGTGGCAAATTAGCGCCCCGCACCGTAACGCCAGCGCGGACCGCCTGCATCACCGCCGGGCCATAGGCAGGCCACGGCCAGGCCTCGCTGTTCCAGGCCAGGGCACGTTGAACGTCCGCTTCGCTTGCGCTTGGCGGCAGTGCCTGGGTGCTCTGGCCGCTGTCGGCCATTTCCAGCAGCAGGGCGGCCAATCGCCCTTGACCGGCCAGTGCTTTCACGATGCGTGCCTGCAAGGCTTGATGCTCGGGCGCGTCGTGTTGCTCGCCCAGCAGAATCACGTCAGCAGGCAGCCACTGGGCCAGTCGGGCTTGGAGTTCGCTGTCCGGCAGGGATGCAAATTCTTGCGTCTGTGCGCAGGCGGGATGCAAGACAAAACAGGCCGCCAGCCACAAGCTTGACAAGGCCGAAGCAGGAGAAGATTTCAATGGGCGGCCCGATCAGTGCAGCGAAACAGGCGTGTGAGCCAGTCCGGAATAACTCTCCAGCGTGTCTTCCACCTCTTCCTGGGTGGGCGCGTTTTGCTGCCAGAGCACCAGGCGCTGGCGGAACATCTCGGCCCAGGAGCCGTCGAGGTAAACCTCTTTGCCTGAGCGTTTGTCCACGATCTCAAAGCCGTGGCGCGCCAGTTGCGGGCTGGTGTCGCTTTCGGGCAGGTCTTCGTTGGCCTGCATCTGGACGACAACAAAGGAGTCAGAGTCGTAAAGCATGTGCATGATTGAATTTCCTTCTGCCCTGCCAGATGGCGCCAGGGCGCGCAAGTTCAAGACCGTGGCCGCGCCCGCCCGGGAGTTCAAGGCGTGGGAACGCTGGCCAATTGTTGATCGACGAAGTCGCCATTGCGCTGCGTCACCTTGATGCGCACTGGCCAGTAGGACAAGGCCGGCGCAAACCACAATTCGACGGTCTGGTCGTAGTCGGCCCGGCTTTGCCGGGTCAGCTTGATGGCAGCAATGTCACCCGCAGGAAGCTTCAGCTGGTCGCTGCCGTCCACCACAAAGGTCCAGATGTCGGCGCTGCGTGCTCCAGCGGTGTAAACGGGGATGTGGGTGCCTGGCGGCAGGCGCTCAGGTTGCCCCGCCAGCATGCCCGCCAACTGGAAAAAAACACTCAGCCGGTCTTGCGCGCCGCGCTGCCAGGGCGCGTCCGGCGTGTTGGCGCTGAAGGTGATCTTGCCTTTGTCCGGCTGGAAATGCGCCGCCTGTTCAGACCGCGATTTGTCGGCAAAACGCGTGGGAGCCAGCCCGTCAGCCGTGACCTCGCCCTGGCTGCTCAAGCTTCGGCTGCCCAGAAGAAAAACGCTGGCCACCATGCGCGCGTCATAGCGCTTGTCGTCGTGCTGCCAGTCGAGCACACCGCTGGCCCGGTAGCTCAGGCCTCGGCTTTGGCCCATGATGTCGTAATTCAGGCGTACCGCCTTGGGCAATTGCAATGACGTCAAAAATGGCGCGGCAAGCGGGGGCGTCAGAGCCGCTTGTGGCGGGACCACGTTCGCCGGTTCGGCTGCTGCTGCGGCGCTGCCTTCTTGCTCATGGCTCGGGTTGGGCAAAGGGATGTCATCGCGCGCGCTGGGCTCTGGCGAGGCGATGGCCACGGCGGAAGCCGGCATCGCTGCTGGCAATGTCTCACGAGTTCTGTTGAGGCTGGTCTGGCTAGGGCTGGATTTGGGCTTACCGATCACTGGCGCGATGGCCGGTGCCGACAGGGTGATGGGCAGTGCGCTCGAGATGCGCCGCGTTTGCATGACGCGAGGCGTGGGGCTCACTTCAGGACGCGTGGCTTGCACCATTGGCGTTAATTGCACCAGTGTGTCAGGCCCTGGCGCCAGCAAGAGCCAGTGGCCCAGGGCTACCAGGGCGCTGAGCATCAGCAGTGCGGGTGTCTTCATGGCGGCGTCAACTAAAATTTCTCGGCAACAGGCGGCAGCGGCTGGGACCGCAGCTCTCCGGCGGCAAGCGATCCATCGTACTCCGCCTGGCATCTTCTTGAGAGAACACCACATGAAACTTGCTACCGTCAAGGACGGAACGCGCGATGGCCAGTTGCTGGTCGTGTCGCGTGATCTGAGTCTGGCGCACTACGCCACAGGCATCGCCAACACCTTGCAACAAGTACTGGACGACTGGAACTTTTTATCGCCGCAGCTGCAAGATCTGTCAGACAGCCTGAACCAGGGCAAGGCCCGTCATCCGTTTGCCTTCGACCCGGCACGCTGCATGGCGCCTCTGCCGCGAGCTTACCAACGGGCTGGCAGCTCGGCCTTCATCAGCCACCTTGCGTTGACGCGCCGCGCGCAGCAGCTTGATGTGCCCGCAGGCTTTGACGCCGATCCCCTGATGTATCAGGGCTGCAGCGACGATTTCCTGGGCCCCTGCGATGAAGTTCGCCTGCCCAGTGAAGACTTGGGTATTGATTTCGAGGCCGAGCTGGCCGTCATCACGGGCGACGTGGCCATGGGCAGCAACCCGGCGCAGGCGCTCGACGGCATTCGGCTGGTGCTGCTGGCCAATGAGGTGTCCCTTCGAGAGTTGATCACGGACGAGTCGGCCCGTGGCTTTGGCTTTTGCCTGAGCAAGCCCGCCACGGCCTTCAGTCCTGTGGCGGTGACCTTGGACGAGCTGGGGGGCGCCTGGCAGCAAGGTCGACTGCACCTGACGCTGCAAAGCACGTGGAATGGCCGCAAGGTCGGCATGTGCGACGCCGGGCCAGACATGACGTTTCATTTCGGCCAATTGATGGCCCACCTGTGCAAGACGCGCAACGTGCGTGCAGGCACCCTGATCGGCTCGGGCCCGGTGAGCAACCCGGGTGTTGAAAACAAGGGCCGCATGACTTGGCCCAAGGGCTACAACTGCATTGCAGAAAGACGCGCCATTGAGGCGATTCAGGACGGCCAGCCCAGCACCGAGTTCATGAAGTTCGGCGACAGCATCCGGATCGAAATGAAGGACAAGGACGGGCAAACGGTCTTCGGCGCCATTGACCAAAAAATCGCGCAGGCGACGCCGCCGCGGCGCTGACAGGCCATTGCCGAAGCGCCCTCCGCTCAGCTCGCGTAGAGCGTATCGAACGACGCAAAGCCCTTGAGCTCGACCGGGTTGCCGAAGGGGTCGCAAAAAAACATCGTCCATTGCTCGCCCGGTTGTCCTGCAAAGCGGCACTGCGGCGGCACGATGAAGTCGGTACCCGCGGTTTTGAGCCGCTCGGCCATGGCTTGCCAGTCAGTCAGGGCCAGCACCAGGCCAAAGTGCGGCATGGGCACCAGGTGTTCGCCGACATGGCCTGTGCGCGCCGTCTTGAAAGGCTCGCCCAGGTGCAGCGAGAGCTGGTGGCCCGCAAAATCAAAGTCCACCCAGGTGGCCGTTGACCGGCCTTCAATGCAACCCAGCACGTCGCCATAAAAGCGACGAGCCTCGGCGAGATCGGTGACATTGAACGCGAAATGAAAGAGGCTTTTCATAGTCCACAAGCTTAGCAAAGCGCCGAGGCCGTGGCTTGCGCCTGTGCGCGCCAAAGCCTGTCTTGCCGCTGCGCAAAAAGCGGTTGACGCATTTGCCCAGCGCTGCACAATGGGAATTCACCGAGGTGGCGATGCGTCGCGGCCAGGCACCAACCCCTTAGAGGAGACATTCCATGAGCGACTCAGGCAAGGCCAACTTCCCCGACTTTGGCAAGCTCGTGCCCGGCTTCGATTTCTTGCAAAATCTGACGCGCCAAGCCGGCAGCGCCGCCAGCAATGGCATGCCCAAACTGGGCAGCTGGATTGCGCCTACGCTCAACGTCGAAGAGCTCGACAGGCGCATCGAAGAACTCAAATCCGTTCAGTTCTGGCTCGACCAAAACGCCACCGCTCTCAAAGCCACCATCCAGGCGCTGGAGGTCCAAAAGATGACGCTGTCCGCCTTGCAGGGCATGAACGTCAACATGGCCGACATGGCCAAGGCCTTCACGATGCCCGATGCCTCCAACAAGGATTCGGGCATGAACTCCAGCATCGCGGCAGCCACCGAGTTGGCCAACACGATGGCGGCGAACATGGCCTCATCCTTCAAGGGCATGGCCGGTATGGTCGGTATGCCCGCCCAGACTGGCAACGCCACGACACAGGCCTCAAGCGGTTCGGCGAAAAGTTCCGCCCGCGCGGCGAACGGCAGCGCGGACACCGGCAGTTCCGGCGCCGACAAAGCTCATCATCACTTTGCCGGACTCGAGGTGCCCGAGACGGGCTTCATGCGGCGCGAACACGAGCGTGAACAGGCGCAGCAGGAAGCCCCGGGCTCCCCAGACGGTCAAACTGCGCCACACGATTCAAGCGCACAGCAAGCAGCGCGCGACGCAAGTGCCGGCATGGCGGCCGTCATCGACCCGCTTCAATGGTGGGGCGCGCTTACGCAGCAGTTCCAGACCATCGCCAATTCGGCCATGCAGGATGTGGCCCAGCGCAAGCCCTTCGACGCAGGCCAAACCCTCGCCCAGGAGGCTATGCGCACGGCCAGCAAGACCGCCAGCGACTTTGCCAGTACGGCCAACAAGCTCATGACGGGCGCGCCGCGCAGCGGCCCGGCCGCGCCCAGAAAGTCCGCGGCCAAGTCTTCAGGCGCTGCGTCGGGCAAGGCAACCGGAAGTCGTTCTGTCAAGGCCGAGACCAAGCCGGCACGAGCCAAGGCCAGTGCCGCCGGTGCCACGCGAAAGTCAAGCGCCGCTGCAGGGCGGGGCGCGCCCCAAGCCAAGTCCCGCAGCGGCACGACTGCCGCGCGAAAAACCAGCCCGCGTGCGCGATGACTCGCCCGCTGAGCCCGTGAATCTGTTTCCTTACGGTCATGCGACCCATCCTCAGTGGCCCATGGCAGCGGGCTTGGTGCTGGCGCAATTACGCGCCCACACGGCATTGCCGGGCTACGCCCGTGCGCCAACCCTGGGTCTTCTGTACATCACTGACCACTTTGCCCAACACGCGCAAGACATCCTGGACCATCTGAGCGCCGAGCTGCCCGAAGTCCCGGATTGGAGTGGTACGGTCGGCATCGGCATTGCATCCAACAATGTCGAGTACTTTGATGAGCCCGCCATGGCTGTGATGCTCTGCGCCTTGCCTGCGGCGCAGTACCGCGTGTTTTCGGGCGTGACGCCGCTGCCGCCCGCGAGCGTATTTAAGGCGCACACGGCACTCGTTCACGCGGACGCGCAGACCCCGGACCTGGCCGAGCTCATCGAGGAAGTGGCGGCGCGCACTGGCAGTGGCTATGTGTTTGGTGGCTTGGCGGCCAGTCGCTCGCGCAGCGTGCAGTTCGCTCTCAGCGGGGACGGCAACCTCAAGGGTCAGGGCGCGGCAGGGGGCGTTTTCAGCGGCGGCCTCAGTGGAGTTGCGTTTGCCCGTGGTGCCGGCCGCATGCAGACCGCCATCGATGTGGACACCCATGACGCCGAAGAAGGACTGCAGGGACAAGAGGCCGACAAGGATGCATCTTTCCTCGGCATGATGTCCCGTGTGACCCAGGGCTGTCGGCCAGTGTCGGGGAGCTACCGGATCACGGCCTGCGAGAACAATGTCATCACCGGGCTCAATGACCAGCCGGCGCTGGAGGTGATGCTCGGAGATCTCGATATCTCGCTGGACGCACCGCACGAGGCCATCGACAAAGTGCGGCGCACCCTGGTGGGCCTGAGTCGCGATTCAGCCTGGACTGGTGCGGGCGGCGCCCCCAGGCATGCCGGGCAGTTTGGCGCCGACGTGTTGGTGCGCCATCTGATCGGGCTGGACCCAGCGCGCAAGGGCATTGCCATTGCCGATGTGCCCGAGGTTGGCATGCGCTTGGCGTTTTGTGAGCGAAATGCGGCTGCGGCACGCGCCGATCTGGTGCGCATTTGCGCCGAAATTCGCGAGGAGCTCGAGCCCATGGAAATGAGTGCCGACATCGCCGAGGCGCTTCGCGGCAGTCATGTAGACGCTGCGCCGCATCCGGCGCGTGGCATTGCGGGCGCGATCTACGTCAGTTGCTCGGGTCGGGGTGGGCCCCACTTTGGCGGCCCGAGTGCGGAGTTACAGATCATTCGCCGAGCCCTGGGTGATGTGCCTTTGGTCGGCTTTTTTGCCAGCGGTGAGATTGCTCGCAATCAACTTTATGGTTACACCGGCGTGTTGACGGTTTTTACGGCGGCCTGAGCCTGACTTGTGAAGTGTTGGCGCTTTTACCGATCGGGTTCTGAATGTTGCGCCTCTGACGCGGGCTTTGAAACCGGGGGGGCCAGATCAGCGGCCAAGGCCAGGGCAATCACGACGTCCCTGACGGTGCGCCTTGCCGTGGGCGCCAAAGACAGGTAGCGCGTCAGCATTTCGCGGTCAGCCAAGTTCAGGTCATCGATCTGGCCGTCTCGCTCTTGCACGCGGAGCTTGCCGGGTCCGCGGCCGAAGCGCAATTCATCCGGCGCGACCTGAAGCCAGTCTGCCAGCACGCGCAATTTGTCTTGAGTTGGCAATGAATGGCCCAGCAGCCAGTTGCGTGCCGTGTGCGGCGTGATACTTCGGCCCCAGAAGCGCAGATTAAATTCATGGGCTATCACCGTGGGCGAGGTACGCACGCCCGACGACTCGAGCGCCGATTTCAAGCGCGCAGCGAATGCTAAAGTTTCAGTAGATGAGCTCATCGTTAAAAAATAAGCGCAAATCAAAAGAAAAAAGATAATCTTTAAGTGATTGTTTGTAAGCGTTAGTTACATTCACAGGTTTTTTTTAACGTTTTCATTGCGGCGCCATCAGCTTGGTGCGCTCGGGTTTCTTCTTGCTGCTCGGTCTGACCGTCAAGCCACACATATTTCTCGGAAGCAACGTCATGAGTCCTGGTGACCCCCCACAAGAGCCCACCCATCAGTTTGCGTTGTTGGGGCAACGTCGCTTTGCCCCCTTTTTCTGGACCCAATTTGCTGGCGCAGCGAATGACAACCTGTTCAAGTTTGCATTCACCATGTTGGTCACCTATCAGCTGGGCTTGGCTTGGCTACCCCCCTCCATGGCCGGATTGGTGATTGGCGCGGTTTTCATTTTGCCGTTTGTACTGTTTTCGGCCACTTCCGGCCAGCTTGCCGACAAAATTGAAAAGTCGCGCCTGGTGCGTGCGCTTAAAACGCTTGAAGTGCTGATCATGCTGATGGCGGCGCTTGGCTGGCTGGCTCCGGGGCAGCCCTGGCAAGTTCCTTTACTCTTGGTTTGCACCTTCTTGATGGGTCTTCATTCCACGCTTTTTGGCCCCGTCAAATACGCCTGGCTGCCGCAAACCCTGCGCGAGTCCGAGCTCATGGGCGGCAATGGCATGGTCGAAATGGGCACCTTCGTGGCGATCTTGCTGGGCAATCTGGCCGGTGGCTTGCTCATCGCGCTGCCAGGCCAAGGCCCCGCCTGGGTCGCGGCCGCCTGCGTGCTGTTGGCCGTAGCGGGGCGTGTAGCTGCCGGGGCCATGCCCACCGCCCCTGCGCCCGATCCGCACCTGGTCATCAATTGGAATCCCGTGACTGAAACCTGGCGCAACCTTCGCATGGCCAGGGAGGAGCCACAGTTGTTCAGCACTTTGCTGGGCATCAGCTGGATGTGGTTTTTTGGGGCGGTGTTCTTGAGTCTTTTCCCGGGTTTTGCGAGGGAGGTTCTGCACGGCAACGAGCGGGTGGCCTCTTTGCTGCTGATCTTGTTCTCTGTGGGCATTGGCAGCGGGGCTTTGCTGTGCGAACGCTTGGGGCGCGGCCGGGCCGGACTGGCGCTCGTGCCCTTGGGCGCGCTGGGTATGAGCGTGTTCACGATCGATTTGTACTTTGCCGTGCGCGGCTTACCGGCCAGCAGCCTCATGGGCGCGGGTGAATTCATGCGCCATGGCGTGCATTGGCGGGTGATGGTGGACCTGCTGCTGTTGAGTTTGTCGACTGGCCTGTACAGCGTGCCCATGTACGCCTTCATGCAGCGTCGGAGCCGGCCCACCCACCGAGCGCGCATGGTGGCGGCGCTCAACATTCTCAACGCGCTCTTCATGGTGCTCAGCTCCCTTTTGGCTGGGGCCTTGCTGGGGCTGGGGCTCACGAGTCCCGAGGTGTTCTTGTGCGTGGCCTTGGCCAACGCGGTCATGACCTTGTGGGTGGTCGTGGCCGTGCCGGCTTTGCGGCAGGGCTTTGGGCCTTCAATGCATGAGGTCAAGCCATGAGACCGCAGGCGGCGCTGTAACCCAACTCTATACTTGGTGAATGAACGAACCAGTACATTTGGTCGAGACCGTTGCCCGACCCCCTTCAAGGGGCGAAGGCCGTCCCACCCGTGCCTCTGCACGGCGCGAGCCCACGCGCACCAACGACCCGGCCCGCACCATGGCGGGCATCCTGGAGGTGGCCACGGCCGAGTTTGCCGAAAAAGGCCTGAGCGGTGCGCGCATTGACGAGATCGCCGCCGCCACGCAGACCAGCAAGCGCATGATCTATTACTACTTCGGCAGCAAGGAAGGCCTGTACCTGGCTGTGCTCGAAGAAGCCTACCGGCGCATGCGCCACATCGAGGCCCAGCTCAAGCTCGACGATTTGCCCCCGGAAGACGCCTTGCGCCGCTTGGTCGAATTCACCTTTGACCATCACTGGAGCAACCCGGCCTATATCCGCCTGGTCATGAATGAAAACATGGCGCGCGGCAGCTACTTGGCCCAAAGCAAGATCATTCAAGAACTCAACGTACCGGCCATCGGCGCGATTGAAAAGCTGTACGCGCGCGGCGTGGAAGCCGGCGTGTTTCGGCCTGGGCTGGACCCGATCGACATCCATGCCTCGATTTCGGCACTGACCTTCTTCAATGTGTCCAACCAGCACACTTTCGGGTTGATCTTTAAGAGCGACACGGCTGCCGAGGCGGCGCGTGCCGGGCGCCGCGCCAACATCGTGGAGATGGTGGTGCGTTTCGTGCACCGCTGAGCGCCTGGCCAGCTCCTGCAAGTCCTGATCGGCAAGTCCCCCCACTTTGGGGGCGGTTACGGGTTTCCCCTCATTCGCGAAGAACTAACCAGTTTGTACATTAGCAGTTCTTGTCCTTTTGAGAGACTGCCGTGATATCCAGATTCATTGACGCTTACTGCAAATTCCTGAGCTATCTGATCGCCGCCATGCTGGCGCTGATGGTGGTTCTGGTGTTTGGCAACGTTTTCATGCGCTACGCGCTCAACTCCGGCTTCACGCTGTCTGAAGAGTTGTCGCGCTGGCTGTTTGTGTGGGTGACCTTCATGGGCGCCGTGGTGGCGCTGCGCAGCAACGCGCACCTGGGCACCGACATGCTGGTGGGCAAGCTGGGCCCCGCCGGCAAAAAGCTGTGCATGGGCCTGTCCTTGCTGCTCATGCTGTGGTGCATGTGGCTGCTGTTCAAAGGCGCTTACGACCAGACCCTTATCAACCTCGAGTCCACCAGCGCCGTGATGGAAGTCTCCATGGCCTGGTTCTATGCCTCGGGCATGGTCTTCTCCATTTTGGGCGCGCCCATCTTGCTGGTGGACCTGTGGCGCCTCTTGAGCGGCCAGATCAGCGACGACCAATTGGTGCTGATCCAGGAATCTGAAGAATCGCCGCACGGCGACACCAGCACCGCGCGCTGAACACGCGCCGCCCATGCAAGCCATTTCGCAAAGAATTTACCCATGACCATCACCGTATTTCTGGGCTCCCTGCTCGCCGCCATGGCGCTGGGCGTGCCCATCGCCTTTTCATTGCTGCTGTGCGGCGCCGCCCTGATGTGGCACATGAACATGTTCGACGCGCAGATCCTGGCGCAGAACGTCATGGAAGGCGCCAACAGCTTTCCCTTGCTGGCCGTGCCCTTCTTCATGCTGGCCGGCGAAATCATGAACGCTGGCGGCCTGTCGCGGCGCATCGTGAACTTCGCCATGGCACTGGTCGGCCACATCAAGGGTGGCCTGGGCTACGTGACCATCGTCGCCGCCGTGATCATGGCCTCGCTATCGGGCTCGGCCGTGGCTGATGCCGCCGCGCTGACGGCCCTGCTGCTGCCCATGATGGTGGCCGCAGGACACGACCGTGCCCGTTCCGCCGGCTTGATTGCCTCGGCCGGCATCATTGCGCCGGTCATCCCGCCGAGCATCGGCTTCGTGATTTTTGGCGTCGCCGCCAACGTATCAATTTCCAAGCTCTTCATGGCCGGCATCTTTCCGGGTGTGTGGCTGGCGGTGTCGCTGTGGTTCACCTGGTGGTACTTGGTGCGCAAGGAAAAAGTCATGCCGCCGCCGCGCAAGACCGCAGGCGAGGTGGTGTTTGCCCTGCGCGACGCCACGTGGGCACTGGTGCTGCCTTTGATCATCATTTTTGGCCTGAAGTTCGGCGTCTTCACGCCGACCGAAGCGGCCGTGGTGGCTGCGGTTTATTCCATCGTCATCTCGGTGTTTGTGTACCGTGAGCTCAACCTTAAAAAGCTGGTGCCGCTTTTTGTCTCTGCCGCCACGACCAGTGCGGTGGTGATGTTCCTGGTGGCTGCGGCCATGGTGTCGGCCTGGCTGATCACGGTGGCCAACCTGCCCGCGCAGGTGGTGGACCTGCTGCAACCCTTGCTCGATAGCCCACGCCTCTTGATGCTGGCCATCATGATTCTGACCATGATCGTGGGCACAGCGCTGGACATGACGCCGACAATTCTTCTGCTCACGCCGGTACTGATGCCCGTGGTCAAGGCTGCCGGCATCGACCCGATTTACTTCGGCGTGCTCTTCATCATCAACAACGCCATTGGCCTGATCACTCCACCGGTGGGCACGGTGCTCAACGCCGTGGCCGGTGTCGGAAAGATCGGCATGGACGAGGTCACCCGAGGCGTGCTGCCTTTCATGGTGGCGCAATTTGCCATCATGTTCTTGATGATTGCGTTCCCGCAGTTGGTGATGGTGCCGGCCCGCTGGTTCTACTGAGTCGCCGCTACATTTGTCACTTCATTTCTGTTCCCGTTCCGTTCCCCTGCTTACCTTTATTTCTTTGGAGACAAACCCATGAAACGTATGTTTATCAAGACCGTGATCGCCTCTGTCGTGCTGGCTGCCACCGGCATGGCCGCTGCGCAAGAAAAAACCATCAAGTTCGCCACGCAAAACCCCAAAGGTCACCCGATCGTTCTGGGCATGGAGCGTTTTGCTGAGATCGTGACCACCAAGTCCGGCGGCAAGATCAAGGTCAACCTGTTCCCAGGCGGCATTCTGGGCAGCGACCAGGCCAACGTCTCGTCTGTCCAGGGCGGCACGCTCGAGATGGTCGTGATGAACACCGGCATCTTGTCCAGCGTCTCCAAAGAACTGTCGATCTTCGACTTCCCATTCCTCTTTGCCAACACCAAGGAAGCCGACGCCATCGTTGACGGCCCTGTCGGCAAGCGCCTGCACGCCACGCTCGAGCCCAAAGGCATCGTCGGCCTGGCTTTCTGGGAACTCGGCTTTCGCAGCATCACCAACTCCAAGCGCCCCCTGAACAAGGTGGAAGACGTGGCCGGCCTGAAGCTGCGCGTGATCCCCAGCCCGATCAACGTGGACTGGGTCAAAGCCTTGGACGCGAACCCAACGCCGCTGCCTTTCCCGGAGGTCTACACCGCCCTGGAGCAAAAAGCCATTGACGGCCAAGAGAACCCATTGACCGTGATCAGCGCCAACAAGTTCTGGGAAGTCCAGAAGTACGTCGCCCTGACCAACCACCAGTACAACCCACAGTCCGTGATCATCAGCAAGAAGTTCTGGGACACGCTGTCGGCCGCTGAAAAGAAAATCGTGAATGACGCCGCTGACGAGGCTGCCAAGTACGAGCGTGAGCAGTCACGCGCCATGATGACCGCCGCACTGGACATGCTCAAGAAAAACGGCATGACCGTGACCGAGTTCCCACCGGCTGAAGTCGCCAAGCTGCGCGAAAAAATGAAGCCGGTGGTGGCCAAGTACGCCGCAGTCGTGGGTGAAGCCACTGTGAACGAAGTTCAGGCTGAACTGGCCAAGCTGCGCAAGTAAGCCCAGCCTGCGCTCCTGCGGCCCGAGCCTGTGCGCTCGCGGACGCAGGAGCGTTTTTCATTGGTCCCGATTTTTTGCACCTTGCGCATGTCCCAGGTTCCGAACGTTCCAAAGCTTCCGAAGATCAGGCTGGCCGTTGCCGGCGCCGGTTACATCGGCCAGGCCCACATGGCCGTGGCCCAGGCCAGCGCCAGTGTGGCGCTGTGCGCCATCGTTGACCCTTCGCCCAACGCGGCCGCTCTTGCCGCGCAAGCGGGCGTGCCTCTTTTCCCTTCGCTGGATGCGCTGCTGGCGCAAGACCGCGCGCTCTGGCCCGACGCTGTGGTCTTGGCCACGCCCAATCCCCTGCATGTGCCGCAGGCCCTGCAATGCATTGAGGCCGGCTTGCCGGTGCTGCTTGAAAAGCCGGTGGCGCCCACGCTGGCCGAGGGCACGCGGTTGCTGGCGCGCGTGCAAGCCACAGGTGCTCGGGTGCTGGTGGGCCACCATCGTGCTCACAGTCCCATCATGGCCAAGGCGCGTGAAGTCGTGGTCTCAGGCAAGCTGGGTCAGCTGGTCGCTGTCATGGGCAGCGCCACCTTTTTAAAGCCCGATCATTATTTTGCGGACGGGCCTTGGCGGCGCGAACTGGGCGCGGGACCCATCCTCTTGAACATGATTCACGAGGTGCACAACCTGCGCATCTTGTGCGGCGAGATTTCGGCGGTGCAGGCCTTCAGCTCGCACGCCACACGCGGCTTCGCGGTCGAAGACACCGTGGCCATCAACCTGAGATTTGCCAGCGGCGTGCTCGGCACCTTTTTGCTGTCTGACACCGCCGCCTGTCCGCGCAGCTGGGAGCAAACCAGCGGCGAGAACAAGGCCTACCCCAGCTACGCCGACGAAGACTGCTATGTCATCACCGGCACCAATGGTGCGCTCTCCGTGCCGACCATGCGCCTGAAAACCTATCCCCGCCCCGAAGACCGCTCGTGGTGGAAAGAGTTCGAAGTCGGCGTGGTGGGCCTGGTGCGGGACGATCCGCTCAAGCACCAGATGGAACACTTCGCCCGCGTCGTGCGCGGCGAGGCTGAGCCCTTGGTGAGCGTGGCCGACGGCCTGGCCAATCTGCGCGTGACCGAAGCCATCGTGGAAGCCGCGCGCAGCGGCAGCACGGTTCATCTCGACAATCACTGATCTTCATTCCAACAACAAACCGAAGGACCCCCATGAAAATCCTCATGCTGCACGGCATCAACCACAACATGTTCGGCAAGCGCGACCCCAAGCAGTACGGCACGATCACGCTCGACGAGATCAATGCCAGCCTGGGCAGCCTGGGTAAAGAACTCGGCGCGAGCATCGAGGCCTTTCAGACCAACGACGAAGGCGCCATGTGCGATCGCATCCACCAGGGCTACACCGACGGCGTGGACGCGGTGCTGATCAACGCCGGCGCCTGGACGCATTACAGCTACGGCATTCGCGACGCGCTGGCCATCCTGACCTGCCCCATCGTCGAGTTGCACATGTCCAACATCCATGCGCGCGAGGCTTTCCGCCATGTGTCGGTCTTCGCTGAAATTGTCAAAGGCCAGATCTGCGGCTTTGGCGTCGACAGCTACTTGCTGGCGCTGCGCGCGGCGGTGTCTGCAGTCAAGGCGGCCAAGTAATTCCGATGCGCATCAACGGCCACACGGAAGTCATCGCCCACATCGGCTACCCCACGCACGCCTTCAAGGCGCCGATGATCTACAACCCCTACTTCGAAAAAGAGGGCATCAACGCGCTGGTGGTGCCCATGGGCTGCCAGGCCGAGGACTACCCGACCTTTTTGCGCGCCGTGTTCAAGCTGAGCAATATTCGAGGTGCATTGATCACCATGCCGCACAAGGTCTCGACCATCGGCCTGGTCGATGAAGTCCTGCCGGCCGCTGCCATTGCGGGGGCCTGCAATGCCGTGCGTCTGGGCAAGAACGGCCGCCTGCAGGGCGAGATGTTTGACGGCGAGGGCTTTGTGCGCGGCGTGCTGCGCAAGGGCTTCAAGCTGCAAGGTGCGCGTGCGCTGGTGGTGGGCTGTGGCGGCGTGGGTTCGGCCATCGCAGCCTCGCTGGCAGCAGCCGGTGTGGCGGGTATGGGTCTCTTTGATGTGAACAAGGGATCGGCCGATGCGCTGGGCCGGCGGCTGCGTGCGCACTATCCGCAGATGGTCGTGACGACCGACAGCCGCGACCCGGCCGGCTATGATTTGGTGGTGAATGCGACACCGATGGGAATGAACGAAGGCGACGAGTTGCCGATGGATGTCTCGCGCCTTGCGCCCAGCACTTTTGTGGGCGAGGTCGTGATGCGCACCGAGATGACGGCCTTCTTGAGTGCCGCCCAGGTCCGCGGCTGCCCCGTGCAGATCGGCTCGGACATGCTGTTCGAGCAGATCCCGGCCTACCTGGAGTTCTTCGGCCTGCCCAGCACCACGCCCGAGGTCTTGCGCTCGGTGGCCCAGCTTCAGTACTGAATCAACACCTGACGCGATGCCCTTATTGCCTGACCGTCCAGCCCTCGTTCTGCCTTGCAGCGCCTGAGCCGGTCAACGCAGGGGGTGCTGCTGGTCGTACTGGCCATGGCCTGCTTTGCGGTGTTGGACACCATGGCCAAACATGTCAGCACCCTGACGCCGCTGCTGGTGGCCATGTGGTCGCGCTACATGTTCCAGGTGCTGGCCACCAGCGCCGTCCTGCTGCCCCAGCGGGGAAGGCTGTTGTTCAAGACGCGGCATCCGCGCTTGCAAATCTTGCGCGGCGTGTTGTTGGCGTGCTCATCGTCGCTGGCCTTCCTGAGCCTGAGCATGTTGCCGGTGGGGGAGTTCACCGCCATCTTGATGCTCACGCCCATGCTGATCACGCTCATTTCAGTACGCAGGCTGGGCGAGCGCGTCTCGGCTGCGCGCTGGTTCTTGCTGGTGGGCGGTTTGGCCGGCGCCATGCTGGTCATACGCCCGGGCGCTGAAGACTTCAACTGGGCCATGCTCATCCCCGTGCTGCTGGTGATTGCCAGCGCCGTGTTTCAGTTGCTCACCAGCTACCTCGCGCAAGACGATGAGCCCGGGACCACCAATTTCTACACGGGTGCCGTAGCCGCTACCCTGGCTACTTTGGTGCTGCCATTCGGCTGGGTCACGCCATCGGCGCCCAGCGTCTGGGGCTTTCTTCTATTGCTTGGCCTCTTCAGCACCTTGGGTCACATCCTGGTGATCCTGGGCTACAGCCGCGCCGGCCCGGCCACGCTCACGCCCTTTCTTTATTTCCAGCTTGTCTTTGCCACCCTGGCCGGCTGGTTGGCCTTCTCGCACACGCCGGACATCTTGTCACTGGCCGGCATCGCCTTGATCGCCGCCTGCGGCGTGGGCACGACCCTGCTCAAGGGTCCCAAGCCGGGTATGGTCGAGAGTGAGCCGGTGCTTTAGTCCTGACCATAATCTCGCATGGACAAACTCAAGCAGCTCGAATCCTTCGTCTCGGTCGCCACCCGCGGCAGCCTGACGGCGGCGGCCAAGGCCGAGGGCGTGGCACCGGCGATCATGGGGCGCCGGTTGGATGCTTTGGAAGGCCGGCTGGGTGTCAAGCTTTTGGTGCGCACCACGCGGCGCATCAGCCTCACGCATGAAGGCAGCGCGTTTTTAGAGGACTGCCAGCGCCTGCTGGCCGACTTTGCCAATGCCGAGGCCAGCGTGTCAGCCGGTGGCGTCAAGGCCAGCGGGCATTTGCGCATCACGGCGCCGGCGGGCTTTGGCCGGCGGCATGTGGCGCCGCTGGTCACGCGCTTTCGGGAGCAGCATGCCGACGTCACGATTTCCCTGAATTTGAGCGACCGCGTGGTGGACCTGGCGGGCGAAGGCTTTGACTGCGCCGTGCGCGTGGGCGACATGCCGGATTCGTCTTTGGTGAGTGTGCGCATGGCCGACAACCGGCGCCTGTGCGTGGCCACGCCGGCTTACCTCAAGCGCTGCGGCACACCGCAGCAACCAGCCGACCTGGCGCGCTTTGACTGCCTCACGCTGTCCAGCGATTCATCGCAGACGCGGGGCTGGGCCTTTCGCGTCAAGGGCGAGGTCTTGCACCTCAAGCCCGGCGGCACGCTGGATTGCTCGGACGGTCAGGTGCTGCACGACTGGTGCCTGGGCGGCTACGGCATTGCCTGGCGTAGCACTTGGGAGGTCGAGGCCGAGATCGCTGCGGGCCGCTTGGTGGAAGTGCTGGCCGATTACGCCGCGCCACCCAACGGCATTTACGCGGTGTTCGCGCAGCGCAAGCACTTGCCTTTGCGCGTGCGCTTGTGGATTGACTTCTTGAAGCACCACTACGGTCAGGCTGACTTCTGGCGCACGGCCTTGCCCCTTGCCTAGGCAAAAGGCGAAGGGCAAGGAACAAGGCGCGAGGGTCGCTGAAGTCCTTAGACCAGGCTGGCGATCAGCCACAGCGCGGTGCCCAGCATCATCGCGGCCACCACACCGTCGAGCACGCGCGTGACGCGCACCGAAGCCAGGCGCCGGCCCAGCCAGAACACAGCCAGGCCCCAGACCGCAAACCAGACCACAGAGCCGGCGGCCGCGCCCATGCCGAACACGGTGTTGTCAGGACGGCCATAGGCCAGCGAAGCGCTGCCGATCAGCACGGCAGTGTCCAGCCAGGCGTGCGGGTTGAGCCAGGAAAAAGCCAGCGCGCTCATCACGGCTTGCCCGCGCGTCATGGGCTTGACTTGCACCTTGGCGTCGCTGCCAGCGTCCCCTCCATCCCCTGCTGCGCCCAGCGCCAGGGGCGCAGGCTGCCAGCAGCGGCGCAGGGCTTGCCAACCGTAAGCCAGCAAGAACACCGCGCCACCGCCCACCAGCGCACCGTGCAACTTTTCGCTCATGCCGCCCAGCCCGGCCAGGCCCAGCACACCCAGGGCGATCAAGACGGCGTCAGCCGCAGCGGACACCGCCACCGTCAAGCCCACATGCTGGCGCTGCATGCCCATGCGCAGTACATGCACGTTTTGGGGGCCGATGGCCATGATCAGCGAGAGGCTCAGGACCATGCCAGCGGAGAAAGCGGGAGAGGCGAAAGCAAACATAAGGGCACCTCGAGAAGGATCAGAGAACAGGGAAAGCTCACTTAACAAACCAGAGTGTGCGCGTTCAGCTTGATCTTTTAAATGGTTTTAATTCAAAATGAAGCTGCTCAATAATTTTTTAAGTACCTGACATGCTCGACGCCCGCCAACTCGATGCCCTGGCCGCCGTGGCTGACCACGGCAGCTTCGGCCTGGCCGCCAAGGCCTTGAGCCTGACGCTGGCGGCCGTGTCTCTGCGCATCAAGTCGCTGGAGGATGCGCTGGGCCAACGCCTTCTGGTGCGCGGCAAGCAACTGCGGCTCACGCCCGCCGGCCAGCAGTTGCTGGGCCACGTCAAGCAGGTGCGGCTGATGGAGGCCGACGTCCTGGCCGGCCTGCGCGGCAGCGCGGTCACGGGCCGCGCCGCGCCTTTGCAAAGCCTGTCGGTGGCGGTCAACGCTGATTCACTGGCGAGCTGGTTTTTGCCGGGCGTCGCCGGCGCGCTGGCCAAACATCGCCTGCTGCTGGACCTTGTGATCGACGACCAGGACCACACGCACGACGCGCTGAAAAGCGGCGATGTGGCGGGCTGCGTGACCACGCTGGCCGTGCCCATGCGCGGCTGCGTGGCCGAGCCGCTGGGGCTGATGCGCTACCGCTGCGTGGCCGCCCCCGCGCTGGTGGCCAGTTGGCGCGGCAAGGCCGGGCAGGTGGTGCCGCAGCGCCTCTTGGCCAGCCCGGCCATCATCTTCAACCGCAAGGACGGCCTGCAAGACTTGTTTCTGGCTCAGCACTTCGGCCTGCCCGATGCGCGCTACCCGCGCCACTTCGTGCCGGCGGTGGACGCCTTCAAGGCCGCGATTGAACTGGGCATGGGCTGGGGCATGCTGCCCGAGCAGCAGTGGAACGAACACGCCAGTGGCCACAGCCTGGCCAGTCCCGCCGACCCGCCGCCGCTCGAAGAAGTGCTGCCTGGCGCCAGCGTGGACATTGCGCTGTATTGGCAGCACTGGGCGCGCGAGCCGGCCTTGGCGCAGCGCCTGACGGCGGCCGTCAAGGCGGCAGCCAGGGCGCGATTGATCCAGACCTGAACCAGGGCCACGTGCTTGCCCGGGGTGCGGCCCGTAAAATCCCGCGATGCTCCAAGTCAAACAAGAATTGCTCGCGGCCCTGGCCGGCGAGCTCGAAAAGCTTTCGCCCGGCGCCGGTGCCAAAGCCGCCTTTGAATCGCCCAAGGTGGCCGCGCATGGCGACTTCGCCACCACGGCCGCCATGCAGCTGGCCAAGCCGCTCAAGCTCAATCCGCGCGCGCTTGCCGAACAGCTGCAAACTGCGCTTTCGGCGCATCCCGCTTTCGCCCGCTGGGTCGAAGCCATCGAGATCGCCGGCCCCGGCTTCATCAACTTCAAGCTCAAGCCCGAAGCCAAGCAGGAAACCGTGCGCGAAGTGCTACGCGCCGGTGCGGCCTATGGCGTCAAGCCGGCAGCAGGCCAAAAGATGCTGGTCGAATTTGTCTCGGCCAACCCCACCGGCCCGCTGCACGTGGGCCACGGCCGCCAGGCCGCGCTGGGTGATGCGATCTGCAATCTCTTTGCCGCGCAGGGCTGGGCGGTGTACCGCGAGTTTTATTACAACGACGCGGGCGTGCAGATCCATACGCTGGCCACCAGCACGCAGGCCCGTGCACAGGGCATCAAGCCCGGTGACGCCGGCTGGCCCGAGTCGGCTTACAACGGCGACTACATCGCCGACATCGCGGCCGACTTCATGGCCAAAAAGACGGTCAAGGCCGACGACCGTGAGGTCACAGCCTCAGGCGACATCGCGGACCTCGACGCCATTCGCCAGTTCGCCGTCGCCTATTTGCGCCGCGAGCAAGACCTGGATTTGCGCGCTTTCTCCGTGCGCTTTGACAACTACTACCTGGAGTCCAGCCTGTATTCGTCCGGCCGGGTTGAAGCCGCAGTGAACCAGCTCAAGGCCGCCGGCAAAACCTATGAGCAAGACGGCGCGCTGTGGCTGAAGTCGACCGACTACGGTGACGACAAAGACCGCGTCATGAAAAAAAGTGACAGCAGCTACACCTACTTTGTGCCTGACGTCGCCTACCACCTGGCCAAGTGGGAGCGGGGCTTTACCAAGGCCATCAACATCCAGGGCATGGACCACCACGGCACCATTGCCCGCGTGCGTGCCGGCCTGCAGGCCGCAGGCCAGGGCGTGGCCGCCGGCTACCCCGACTACGTGCTGCACACCATGGTGCGCGTGATGCGCGGTGGCGAGGAAGTCAAGATCTCCAAGCGCGCCGGCAGCTATGTGACGCTGCGCGATTTGATCGAGTGGACCAGCGCTGACGCGGTGCGCTTCTTTTTGCTCAGCCGCAAGCCCGACACCGAATACGTGTTCGACATCGACTTGGCCCTGGCCAAGAACAACGAGAACCCGGTTTACTACGTGCAGTACGCACATGCGCGCATCTGCTCGGTACTGGCCGCCTGGGGCGGCGACGCCGCAAGTCTGAAAGACGCCAACCTGGCCGCGCTCGACAGCGCGCCTGCTCAGGCCTTGATGCTGCTGCTGGCCAAATACCCCGACATGCTGGCCAACGCCGCGCAAGGCTTGGCCCCGCATGACGTGGCCTTTTATTTGCGGGAACTGGCGGCGCAGTACCACAGCTATTACGACGCCGAGCGCATTTTGGTGGACGACGAAGCGGTCAAGCTGGCGCGTCTGGCGCTGGTGGCCGCCACGCGGCAGGTGTTGCAAAATGGTCTGCAGATGTTGGGCGTGAGTGCGCCCGTCAAGATGTAAGCACATAGACAAGCACGGGGAAAATCAGGCATGAACAAGCAGCGCGGCGGAACCCTTCTGGGCTTTGTCCTGGGTCTTTTGATGGGTCTGGGTGTGGCTCTGGCGGTGGCGGTGTACATCACCAAGGTGCCGATTCCTTTCATGAGCAAGGTGCAGTCTGGCGCCGCCGATAAGGACGCCGAGACCAAGAAGAACCGCGACTGGGATCCCAACGCAGGCCTGTCCGGCAAGCCCGCTGCCAAGCCGGGTGAGGCGCCTGCCAGCCCGGCACCTGCCGCACCAGCGGCCACCCCCAATGTGCTGGCGCCAAGCGGGCCCAAGTCAGGCGCAACGCCAGACGTGCTGGGCGATCTGGCCAAGGCCCGTGCTGAAGCCAAGCCGGCCCCGGTGACCAGTGCCGCCACCCCTGCACCAAACGCACCTGCGCCTTCTCCTGCACCGGCCGCAGCGCAGGCCACGGCGGGTGGCAGTGACCCGTTTCAGTATTTTGTCCAGGCCGGCGCTTTCCGCACCCCCGAAGATGCCGAGCAACAGCGCGCCAAGCTCACGCTTATCGGGGTACAGGCGCGCGTTTCGGAGCGTGATCAGTCAGGCCGCATGGTGTACCGCGTGCGGCTTGGCCCCTTTGATAAAAAGGACGAGGCCGACAAGGCCAAGGAGCGTCTGGATGGCAACGGCATTGAAGCTGTGATGGTCCGGGTTCAGAAGTAAAAAAATCGCCACTAAAGACTCAAAATGCAACGTCGTCAATTTTCCCGCGCCGCTCTGGCGTCCACTGCGACCACCCTGGCCGGCTTGCCATTGGCTGCGCAAGCCCAGGCGATTCCGCCCGTAGCGGGTCGCGACTACCTGTTGCTTGACAAGCCGGCACCGGTCGAGGCCCCCGCCGGCAAAGTCGAAGTGGTGGAGTTTTTCTGGTACAGCTGCCCGCACTGCTTTGCCTTTGAGCCGCAGTTCAAGGCCTGGATTCAAAAGGCGCCCAAGGATGTCGTGGTGCGCCGCGTGCCAGTGTCTTTCCGTGCGGACTTCGAGCCCCAGCAGCGCCTCTTTTACGTGCTGGAAGCCATGGGCAAGCTCGATAGCTTGCACGGCAAGGTGTTTGATGCGATTCACGTGGAAAAGCAGTTGCTCAACACGCCTGAGCTGGTGCTGGCCTGGGCTGAAAAGCAGGGCCTGCCGCGCGCCAAGGTGAGCGAGCTCTACAACTCCTTTCCCGTCAACCTCAAGACCCGCAAGGCCACTCAGTTGCAAGACGCCTTCTTGGTTGACGGCGTGCCGGCGCTGGGGGTGGCGGGGCGTTACTTCACGTCCGGATCCCTGGCGCGCAGCATGGAACGCGCTCTGCAAGTGGCGGATTATTTGATCGGCCAGGCCCGCAAGAGCGGCTAAAACCCCAAAGAGCCCCTCGAGGGCTCAGCTGGCAGCCGAGTGCGCGGCAATTGTCTTTATCTGGGCATATTTATTGCGGCCACCGGCGCTAGCTGCGGATCGCGCTGGCTACAATCAACGCTGTCTTATGCAGCAAGATTCATGCCCTTTATGAACCGCCTTTCTCCTCTGTTGTTGAGCCTGGCGCTGTGCGCGACCGTTCCGGCAGTGGCTGAACGCGCGGACCGCGACAAGCCCATGAATGCCGAGGCTGATGCGCTGCGCTATGACGACCTCAAGCAAAGTACCGTCTTCACGGGCAATGTAGTCATTACAAAAGGCACCATGGTCATTCGCGGCGGTCGGGTCGATGTGACCCAGGACGCCCAGGGCTATCAGCAGGCTGTGGTCACTGCCGCGCCGGGCAAGCTGGCGTACTACCGGAGCAAGCGTGACGGCGTGGATGAAGCCATCGAAGGCGAGGGCGAGGTCATTGAATACGACAGTCGTGCCGACACCGTGCGCTTCATTCGCCAGGCCGTGCTGCGTCGCTATGTGGGCACGGCGCTGGCTGACGAGAGCACGGGCGGACTGATCCGCTACGACAACGTGACCGATGTGTTCACGGTCGACAGCGGCCCCCAACGTAACGTGGCCAACGCCGGGATCGCCAACGGGCGCGTGCGCGCCATCCTGTCGCCACGCGGCACTGCCGCGGCACAACCATCATCAGCCATGCCATCACCGGCTGCATCCCCCGCCGCGCCAGCCACGCCGATCCTGCGCAGCAGCCCTCAGTTGGACAGCGGCGCCAAGCCCGCGGCCAAGCCTTGAAGCCCGCTGGTTTGATCGCCGACCCCGTGGACGGGATGAACCCAGGCGCACAAGCACCTGCCCCGCCCAGCCGTTTGGTGGCTGAGGGCTTGCAGAAATCCTACGGCAGTCGCAAGGTGGTCAAGGACGTGTCGCTGGCCGTGCAAAGCGGTGAGGTCGTCGGGCTGTTGGGGCCCAACGGCGCAGGCAAGACCACTTCGTTTTACATGATCGTGGGCTTGGTGCGTGCCGACGCGGGGCGCATCAGCATCGACGGCGAGGCGGTCGAGCGCATGCCGATCCACAAGCGCGCCCGCATGGGCTTGTCGTATCTGCCCCAAGAGGCCTCGATATTTCGCAAGCTCAACGTGGAAGACAACGTGCGCGCCGTGCTCGAATTGCAAGTGGATGCCGCGGGTCGGCCACTCAAGGAGGCCGAGATCCAGGCACGGACCACCAGCTTGCTGCAGGAGCTGCGGGTGGATCATCTGCGCGACTCGCCCGCGCCCGCCTTGTCCGGTGGCGAGCGCAGGCGTGTCGAGATCGCCCGGGCTCTGGCCAGTCAACCGCGCTTCATCTTGCTCGACGAGCCCTTTGCCGGCATTGACCCGATTGCCGTGATCGAGATCCAGCGCATCATCGGTTTTTTGAAGGCGCGCGGCATCGGTGTCTTGATCACTGACCACAACGTTCGCGAGACCCTGGGCATTTGCGATCACGCCTTCATCATCAGTGAAGGCCATGTGTTGGCCACAGGCACACCCGCCGAGATAGTGGACAACGCGGATGTGCGCCGTGTCTACCTCGGCGAGCATTTCAAGATGTGATGAAACAAGGACTTTCACTCCGCGTTTCCCAGCACCTTGCGCTGACGCCGCAGTTGCAACAATCGATACGTCTGCTGCAACTGTCCACCCTCGAGCTCAGCCAGGAAGTCGAGCAGATGCTGGACGACAACCCCTTTTTGGAGTTGACCGAAGAAGCCGCCACGCGTGAAGAATTTGGCTTGACCGCTGCGGACGCGCCTGTGAGCCAGGACACGCGCGAGTTTGAAGTGGCTGCCGAGCAGCCTGCGGCTGTGCCAGCTGACGAGCGACCCTCGAGTACCAGCGACAGTACGAGCAGCGCTGACAGCGACTCTGAGCGCGCTGCCGACGGCGACGGCGAAATCCGGATCGAGGAAAGCTGGGACGGCGACGGCACCGTGGAAAGCGCGCCCGACGACAGCGAGTGGGGCGGCGACGCGCCGCCACGCAAGAACAACAACGACGACGGCGAAGACATGGACGCGGCGGAACTAGCGCGCAGCCAGGAGTCGCTGCAAGCGCATCTGCACCGCCAGGCCCTGGGCCTGCGCCTGTCTGAAGAAGACCGGGCGGCGCTGCACTTTCTCATCGAATCCCTGAACGACGACGGCTACCTGGAAGACACGCTGGAATCCCTCGCGGCGGGGCTGGCGGGCGACGATCTGGAACAAGCCGAAGAACTCGCGCATCACTTTGCCGTGGCGCTCAAGTTGTTGCACCACATGGAGCCGGCCGGCGTGGGCGCTCGCAGCTTGGGTGAATGTTTGAGCCTGCAATTGCTGGACTGCAAGAACACCGAAGAAACGCGGGCTGCGATGGCAATTTGCCAGCAGCCCATGGAGCTGTTGGCCAAGCGCGACTTCAAACGGCTTGCCAATCTTTGCGGTTTTTCTGAAGCCTGCATCAAGCTCGCCATTGGCCTGATTGGCCGCCTGGACCCCAAGCCCGGCCGGCGCTTTGTGAACGTGGAGCGCAACGTGGTGGTGCCCGACGTGCTGGTGGTGCAGTCTGGAAAAGGCTTCAAGGTCATGCTCAATGGCGATGTCATGCCCAAGCTGCGCGTGCATGACATTTATGCCAACGCACTCAGGCAACACAAGGGTCAGGGCGGTGCCGCGCTGCAGCAGCGCTTGCAGGAAGCCCGCTGGTTCATCAAGAATATTCAGCAGCGCTTTGACACCATCTTGCGTGTGTCGACGGCCATCGTGGAGCGGCAAAAAGCATTTTTCAGCCACGGCGAACTCGCCATGCGGCCGCTGGTGCTGCGCGAGATTGCGGACGAGTTGGGCTTGCACGAGTCCACCATTTCGCGCGTGACCACAGCCAAGTACATGAGCACGCCTTACGGCACTTTTGAGCTGAAGTATTTCTTTGGCTCGGGCCTGGGCACCGAGGCCGGCGGCAATGCGTCGAGCACGGCGGTGCGTGCGCTCATCAAACAGTTCGTCGCGTCTGAAAGCGCGGCCAAGCCGCTGAGCGACAACCAGATTTCAGAAATGCTCAAAGAGCAGGGCATCGAATGCGCGCGCCGCACCGTGGCCAAGTACCGTGAGGCGCTGCGCATTGCGCCCGCCAATTTAAGAAAAACCCTTTAGATGAATCAGCTCTCACTCTTCCTTCCTTGTGCGGCGGGGGTTGAAGAACTGCTGGCCGCCGAGGTGTATGCCATCACCGGCATCGCTGGCACGTCCTGGCGCGCAGGCGTGCAGCTGCAAGCCTCGTGGCGCGACGCGCAGCGGCTCAATTTGCACAGCCGCCTGGCCCAGCGCGTGCTGATCGAGTTGCAGCACAAGCCTTACCGCAGCGAGCAAGACCTGTACCACGCAGCCAGCGAAGTCGCCTGGGAAATCTGGTTCAGCCCCAAGCAGACCTTCAAGATTGAAGTGACCGCGCAGCACAGCCCGCTGACGAGTCTCAACTTTGCGGCGCTCAAGATCAAGGACGCGGTGGCCGACCGCTTCAGAAGCAAGTACGACGTGCGGCCCGACGTGGACACGCGCTGGCCCGACGTGCGCATTTACGCGCACCTGACCACCGACACCGCCACGCTTTACATCGACACCTCGGGCGAGCCGCTCTTTAAACGCGGCTGGCGTGAAGACAAGGGCGATGCGCCGCTGAAAGAAACGCTGGCCGCCGCCATGCTGGCCGCCAGCGGCTGGAGCGGTGAAGGCGGCCTGGCCGAGCAAGGCGTGGCGCTGTACGACCCCTGCTGCGGCTCGGGCACGATTGCCATTGAGGCCGCGCAGATTGCCTGCCACATTGCGCCAGGCTTGCTGCGCCGCTTTGCCTTTCAAAAATACCTGCCCTTCCAGGCGCACGTGTGGGAAGGCCTGCTGAACGACGCCGAAGCCGCGATCACGCCGCCGACCGCGCCTGTGTTTGGCAGCGATGTGTCCTTCAGGATGGTGGACTTTGCTGAGCGCAATGCCGAGCGCGCGGGTGTGGCGCATGCGGTGCAGCTGCGCGGTGGTGACGCCTTGCAGCGCATGCCGCCCGCGCCCACGGGCTTGATGCTGGTGAATCCGCCGTATGGCGAGCGGATTGACGTGGCGGGTGTGGCCGGCATCAGCGGCGCCCAGGCGCGGCAAGACCGCAACCCGGGTATCGATGACTTCGGTCGGCCGCTGCCGTCCGCGCATGCGAACTCGCGCGACGCAGCATTCGCTGCACCGGCCAGCCGCGACCGCTCAGCCAACCCAGGCCGCGAGCAGGCGCAAGACGCGCAAGGCGCAGAAGCCACGGACTTCTTTCCGCAACTGGCCACGCACTGGAAAAAGAATTACGCCGGCTGGACGGCGCATGTGCTCACGCCGGACTTGAAGCTGCCCAGCAAGATGCGCCTGAAAGAATCACGCCGCATGCCCATGTGGAACGGCCCGATTGAATGCCGCTTGTTTCGCTTTGACATGGTGGCCGGCTCGGCGCGTGGCAAGCCTGCTGCCGACGTGAAGGCATGAGTGCGACCCCCAGCGTGGTGCTGGACACCAACATCGTGCTCGACGTTTTTGTCTTCGCAGACGAGGCGGCGCAGCCCGTGCGCGAGGCGCTGGGCGCGGGCACGCTGGACTGGGTCGCCACCACCGCCATGCGCAGCGAGCTTGAACGCGTACTGGGCTACCCGCAGATCGTGCCGCGCCTGGCGTTTTACGCGCTCAGTGCAAGCGACGTGCTGGCCCGCTTTGATGCACATGCCCGCCTGGTTGATGCACCCGCCCGCGCCAGCGTGCGCTGCAGTGACGAAGACGACCAGATCTTCATTGACCTGGCCGTGGCCCACCGCAGCACCTTGCTGAGCAAAGACAAGGCCGTGATTTCCATGACGCGCCGTTTGGCTGCGCTGGGCGTGCAGGCGCGCCGCGCCCTTTAATTTTTTTCGAGTTTCCTTTTATGACCCACGACCTTTCAAGCACCGCTGCTGACAGCTACCCCACCGACGGCGAGTTCCTGCCGCCCGAGGCTTTCGACGAACTCGATGCCATCCTCGACGACCTGCGCAGCCGCTATGAAGAAACGCCGCAGTGGGAGTTTTGCGAAGGCTTCATGGCCGCGCTGATCTGCTCGCGCCGCGTGATCCCGGCTGCGGAATATCTGCCTGTGTTGCTGGGCCTGGCCGACGCCGACGAGGCCGGTGAGCCAGAAGGCAGTTTCAGCAGCCCCGAGCAGCAAGCCCGCTTCATGGCACTGTGGACGGCCCGCTGGGACGAAGTGCAGACCGCTCTGGACAGCGAAGTCAAAAGCCTGGAAGACGATGACTGCTATCACCCCGAGGTGATGGACGTGCGCGCCGCCGTGGCCGAACTCTCACCCGAGGAGCAAGGCAACTTTCAAGCGGGCGAGTTGCCCGCCTTTGCGCAAGTGTGGGCGCTGGGCTTTATGTTTGCCGTTGAAAGCTGGCCCGACGAATGGGCCGCCCCCCGCGACAAGGACGCTGCCAAGTGGCTGGACGGCGCGCTCGAAGCTGTGGTGGCCATGACCGAAGACGACACCGGCACGCCGGAGGTTTCTCCGCTCACCGAGGACGCTGAAGAAGGCGACGAAACCGAGCCCGCCCCGCCCACCACCAGCATCGCCCGCCTCAACGCCTTTGGTGAAGCCATCTGGGCGGTGTACGACCTGCGTGAACTCTGGCGCACCGTGGGCCCGCGCGTGGACACCGTGCGCAAGGAAGCCACGCCCGGCCGCAACGACGCCTGCCCCTGCGGCAGCGGCAAGAAATACAAGAAGTGCCACGGCGCTGGCTAAGCCGGCAGCCTGAAAAATTCGAGCAGGGCTGCAGCTGTTGCCTCGGGCAATTCCTCGGGAATGAAATGCCCCGCCGGCATGGCGCTTCCTGAGACCTGGCCTTCGCACTGCGCGCGCCACAGCGTCATGGGGTCGAACAATCTGTGCACCACGCCGCGCTCGCCCCACAGCACCAGCAAGTCGCACAAGATGCGCTGGCCTTTGTCCCGGCTTTCCTGGTCGTGCAGCAGGTCGATGCCAGCGCTGGCTCGGTAATCCTCGCAAATCGTGTGCAAGGTTTCGGGCTTGCAAAAGCAGCGCTCGTACTCGGCCAGTGCGGCGGCTTCCAGGTAGCCCAGGCCGGCGCTGCCCCAGCCACCGAGCTTGGCGTGCAAGTAGGCCTTGGCCAGCTCGGGATGGGTTGAGCCCATCATGATCTCGGGCAGCGGCGCAGGCTGGATCATGTGGAACCAGTGGTAGTAGGCGCGCGCAAACTCCATGTAGGGCGCGCTCAGCGTGCGGCCTTCATACATGTCCAGCGTGGGCGCAATGTCGATCACGCACAGTCGGCGTACCCGCGCCGGGTGGTCTAGTGCCAGCCGGTGCGCCACACGCGCGCCGCGGTCATGGCCGCAGACGCCAAAGACGCTGATGCCCAGCGCGTCCATCACGGCCGTCATGTCGGTGGCCAGGTTGCGCTTGCTGTAGTTACTGTGGTCGGGCAGGCCCGGTGTCTTGGATGAATCGCCGTAGCCGCGCAGGTCGGGCATGACCAATTCAAAATGTGCGGACAGCAAGGCGGCCACGCGTTGCCACATGACGTGGCTTTGCGGAAACCCGTGCAGCAGCAACAGCGCAGGTTTGCGAGGCTCGCCCACGTGGCGCTGCGGCACGCGCGCGTGGATGGTGGCGCCATTGACTTCAAATTCCTGCTCGTCAAATCCGTCGAACCAAGGCATGCAGACTCCTCATTTTTTGGGCTTCACGGTCCACTATAGGTGGCTTCGCCCGTAGGGCGCGACTGACAAGGTCTGCCGTCATCAGCCTCTTCAGTCACAGCCAACGCGGCGCAACACTTCCCGCTATGTTTGCCATGAAGCACAGCCATTCACGTCCCATGCCCTTGCCTGGCGGCCCTTCGACTGACGAAGATCCGGAGAACCCGACACACCTGCCCATCGAACCCGATGACGGCACCGTGCCGCCGCCCGCCTTGCCTGAGGAGGAGGGGCCAGGCTGGACGCATCCGCTTTGATGCGTCGACTGATGAGATGGCTGGCTTGATCTGGATCAAGTGGTCTGCCTTTGTAGGCCTTGGCTGACGCCACCACGGCCTGTCCGTCCTTGCGGTCGCTTCAAGCTGGCTTTTATGCTCTTCCATGGGAGATGAGGGCTGGCTCACTGGCGTCACCTTGAACGCCGGAGTTGGATGGCAGACAGCACGTCTGCGGCGCCTGACGCGCTTCAGACGGCTTGACCTAGGAGATTCCATGGGATTACGCGTGTTCCTCGTCGAGGACAACCCGGTGATGCGCGAGTATCTTGCGCAGGTGCTGTGGATCGAGGCCGAGGTGGAAACGGTGGGCACGGCCGAGACGGAGACGCAGGCCAGGCAGTGGCTGGCCTTGAACCCGACTGCCTGGGACATTGCGGTGGTGGACTTGTGCCTCAAGGAAGGCAGTGGTGCCGGCGTGGTGGATTTTTGCCGTAACCGCCAGGCTGACCAGGCGCTGGTGGTGATGACCAACCAAGACGTGCTGCCACTGTTGCAGCGTTGCAAACTGCTGGGGGCGGATGCTGTGTATGACAAGACGACCGAACTCGACGACATGGTGGCCTATTGCATCGGCATGGCCGTGGAAGGCGCCACAGGCTTGGTTTGGCATTGACGCTGCCAGGACTCTTCAAGGTGACGCGGAGGAGGGGGCGGCAGGCGCGGTGGCCGATGGCGTTGCAGGGGGTGTCGTTTGGCCGCGCGGGTTGCTGCGCGAGCCTGCGGTCTGCGGTCCGCTGAGAGGTTCGCCACCGACTGGGCCCACAGCGTTGTTCGAGCCCGCGACCGCTGTGCCTGGCTCAGGTAAAGGCAGTGTGACAAGTGCATCGCCGCCTGGACGGGTGGCCAGCGTGAGCTCTTTCTGGCTGACAGACCGGATCACAAACCCCGGCGCCAGCTCAGCGCCCACCTTGAATGGGCGTGGTGGCTGTCCGTCCACGGCCACCAAGGCCGTGCCCTGGCCGCTGGCACTGGCGATCACGCCCATCACCTTGAATCGCTCGGCCGGACTCGCGACCACTGCCGGTGCTGAGGGCTGCGCGCCCAGTAACCGAGCCAGCACCTCGGGAGGCGGCGCTGTGCTTGAGGAAAACGGAATGGATGCGGTGTTGCTTGCACCCGCCGCCAGCGCCCCATCCGGCATGCCCTGGCGAACCCGCAGCAGCGTGGCCTCGGTCCAGTACGCGCCTGACAGCAGGGCGGCAGCTACCAGGGCCGCGGTGATCCAGCGGCGGCCGGACTCGTCTTGCAGATTGATCATGAAGAGTGAATCATCCACCGGCTTTGGCTTGCATAGCAAGCTCGGCTCACCAGCTCGGCCGCTGCAAGCCGGTCAAGTGGCGCTCAGCCGCGGCTTCACGCTGATCGAGCTGATGGTGGTGCTGGTCATCATCGGCGTGCTGGCTGCGCTGATCGTGCCGAACGTGCTGGAGCGCGCGGACGACGCACGCGTTTCCGCGGCGCGCACCGATGTGAACAACATCATGCAATCACTGCGCCTGTACAGGCTGGACAACCAGCGCTACCCCACGACCGAGCAAGGCCTGCAGGCGCTGGTGACGCGGCCCGACAAACCGCCGCAGCCGACCAACTGGAAAGCCTACCTGGAGCGCCTGCCCAACGACCCCTGGGGCCAGCCTTACGTGTACATGAACCCCGGTGAGCACGGCGAGATTGACGTGCTGTCTTATGGCGCAGATGGCAAGCCGGGCGGCGAAGGCAAGGATGCGGATGTGGGTAGCTGGCAGTGACAGTGATGAATGCAGAGAAGGCTGTTGGCTTGGCCGCAAGCCCGGCCGAAAATCGACGCGCCTGCGCGGCGTGACGCTGCTGGAGTTGATGGTGGTGGTGGCTGTGATGGCCCTGGCCACAGCCGGCGTGGGGCTGGCGATTCGGAGCAGCCCTGCTGCCCAACTGGAGCGCGAGGCCAACCGTTTGATCGCTTTGCTCGAAGCCGGGCGTGCTGCGTCGCAGGCCAGTGGTGCGCCCGTGCGATGGATGGCGACGCCAGAGGGCTTTCGATTTGAGGGTGTGGCGGCCGCATCTTTGCCGAATCGTTGGTTGGTGCCGGGTGTCGTGGTGCAAATAGCGGGGCAGACGCAGTCCGCGCAGACGGCCGCCAGCTTGTTGCTGGGACCCGAGCCTGTCATAGGTGCACAGCAAGTCCAACTGAGTCATGCCGATGCGCCGGGTCAGTCTGTTCGCATCGGCACGGATGGACTGCGTCCTTTCGAAGTGAAGGCCGAGCCTTGAAATCTATGCGTTCGCGTTGCTGTGGGCGGAGGGGCTTGGGCCTCGGGGGCTGGGGGCCGGCGTCCTCATACTGGGGTACCAGAAATCGGCCGCCGGCCCCCAGCCCCCAAGACCCAAGCCCGAAGTCATCGGGTCGCGCTAGGGGCTTTTCCCTCATCGAAGTGCTGGTGGCTATTGGCATGGTGGCGTTGGCCTTGACGGCCGGCCTGGGGGCGAGCATGGGCCTGACACGGCAGGCCGAGCGTGAGCCTGAAGTCTTGCTGGCGCAGTTGTGTGCGCAGAACGCGCTGGCTGCCTTGCGTCTGGCGCGGCAGTTGCCTGAGGTGGGTGACAACAGCCAGGTGTGCAGCCAGGCCGGGCGCGAGTTTGAAGTGCGCTTGCAAGTGCAGCCCACGGCCCAGGCGGATTTTCGGCAGGTCAATGCGCAGGTGCGCCAAGCCGGGCCGTCGGCAGTGGGGCGCGCTGACCAGCAGGTCTTGCTGAGCCTGTCCACCGTGATGGGGCGCTATTGATGCGATGGCAAGTACAGAGTCCCTTGCGCGGCTTCACCTTGATCGAGATGCTGGTGGCACTGGCTGTGATGGCCTTGCTCGCCATCATGAGTTGGCGCGGACTTGACGCCATGCTGCGTGCGCGGCAAGTCACTGCTGTCCAGCATGTTGCCCTGCAAAGTCTGCAAGGCGGCCTGGCGCAGTGGCAGATAGATTTGGACGCCGTGGTCGAAACGCCTTATGTCAATGCGGTCGAATGGGATGGCCGTGTGCTGCGGGTCTTGCGGCGCGGCCCGGCAGGCGGTGCAGAGTCTTTGCAGGTGGTGGCATGGGCGCTGGGGTCTGTCAGCTCTTCGGGTGAAGGCGCTGGCTGGTTGCGCTGGCAGTCAGCCCCTGTGCAGACACGTGCCGACTTGCTAGGTGCCTGGGCTGACGCCGCTGCCTGGGGTGGGCGTGCCGAGGTGGGCGCGGGCGAGCAAATCGTCGCTGCAGGGCCTGTAGCCGCGATGAGCCTGGCTTACTTTCGCGGCGGCCAGTGGGTCGCGGCCGACACCTTGCTGCGCGCAGGCACAGGCGCAGGCGGAGGCGGAGGCGGAGGGGGCCGGCCCAGCGTGGGCGATTTGCCCGAAGGCTTGCGCCTGGTGCTGGAACTGCCGGCAGGCGGCGCCTTGCCCTTGCAAGGCCCGTTGCGCAGCGACTGGATCAACCCATTGGCCGGCGCCGCGCGCTGATGTGATTGAAAGCAAGACAAAGTCTTATGCGTGAACACAAGTCGTTTCAACGCGGCGCCGCGCTGCTGGCGGCGCTGCTCACGGTGGCGTTGGTGGCTGTGTTTGCCAGCCAGGCTTTTTGGCAGGCCTGGCGCGGGACCGAGCAAGAAAGCCTGGACCGCGTCCGCCTGCAAGGCAACTGGGTGGTGGTGGGCGCGCTGGACTGGGCGCGCTCGCAGCTCCAAAGCGACGGCTTGCGCAGCCCGCAGCTAGACCATGCCGGCGAAGCTTGGGCGCGGCCGGCCAATGAGCTGTCCTTGAGCACCTTTCTGTCCGGCGGGACAACAGAACCCACGCCTGGCGCCGCCACAACTGCCATAACTGCCGCCACCACCGCAGGCCCGCCCGAAGAATCTTCCACCCCGCGCGCCTTCGTCAACATGCAACTGAGCGATGCACAAGGCAAGCTGAACGTCCTCAACCTGCTCGAAGGCGAGGTGATCTCGCCTCCTTGGCGGCGTGCCTTTGAGCGCCTTTTTGAAACACTCAACCTGCCACCCGAGCAACTCACGCTGATGGCTGAGCGATTGCGTCTGGCCCATGCGTCGATTGGTGGCGGGCCGCAAAGTGCGATGGCGCCGCTGGTGCCGCAGCAGCCGGCGCAGCTCGCTTGGCTGGGCCTGGAGCCGGCCACGCTGGCAGCCTTGCAAGCGCATGTGACATTGCTGCCCGCCCGCACGCCCGTCAACCTCAACAGTGCCAGTGCCGAGGTGCTGATGGCCGTGGTCCCTGGCTGGCAGCGGGCCGATGCCGAGCGCCTCGTGATGCAGCGCCAGACCAAACCCTTGCAGTCCGTGTCCGAGGCCAGTCTGGGCGCCTTGCCCAACGACGGCCAGTACAGCGTCAATTCGCGTTTTTTTGAATTCCAGGCGAGCTTCAGGCTCGGTGCGGTGGAGCGTGTGGAGAACGCTCTGTTACAGCGGGACGCGGGCGATGTGCGAACCTTGTGGCGACGGCCGGGCACACCGCAGCTACTGCCGAGTGCCCCGCGCCAGACCCCTTCATGAGCACCCTCATCATTTACCTGCCACTTGAAGCCGCGGTGGCCGACACCGAGTTCGACTACGCCCTCACGCCCGATGGCGTGGTCGTCAGCGAGCAAGGCCGTGCGCCGGCTCATGCGCTGCCATCAGTGCCCGGCTCCGAGCGGGTGGCCGTGGCGCCTGCGCGGGCGCTGTCCTGGCATCGCATCACTTTGCCTGAGGGCGTGAGTGCGGGTTCCAGCCGCTTGCGCGCCGTGCTTGACGGCTTGCTGGAAGATCAGTTGCTCGACGAGCCCGGCCGCATGCACTTTGCTTTGCCGCCCATGCTGTTGGCGGGCGAGCCGCAATGGGTCGCCGCATGCGACCGGCGCTGGCTGGCTATGGCTTACCAGAGGCTGCAAGCTGCGGGCCGGCCCGTCAGCCGGGTGGTGCCCGAGTGGGGCCCGCCAGGCCATAGCCTGCGGCTGCATGTGAGCGGCCAGGCGGACGAGCCGCAACTGCTGGTGTGCGGTGAATCCGGCGTGAGCCAGATGCCACTGGCCGGCATGTCATTGGCTGCACTGGTCGCGCTCGAGCCGGACCCGCCTTCAGCGCAGCCAGGCCTCGAGCCCAAGGCGGCCCCGTCCGTCAGCGCCGAGCCGGCCTTGGTGGACCTGGCCAGTCATGCACTGGCTTGCCCGGTGCTGCCGCTGACACGCGAGGAACGCTGGTTGCGCGCCATCGTGTCGAGCTGGGATTTGTCCAAACGCTTACAAATGCGAAAGCGCGCCAATCGGGCCCAGCTGGAATGGTTGCGCGCACCGCGCTGGCGGCTGGCGCGCTGGGCTGCCGTGGCGCTGGTGAGCCTTAACTTGGTGGGCCTCAATGCCTTGGCCTGGGTAGACCGCCGGCAGCAAGAAGCCAAACAAGACTGGATGGCGCAAACCTTGCGTCGCCATTTTCCGCAGGTGCGCACCGTGGTGGATGCGCCTGCGCAGATGGCGCGGCAGGTGCAGCTGCTGAGCGAGTCCCACGCGCTGCCGCAACCCGCTGACCTCGACGTGATGCTCGGCCTGCTGGGCCAGAGCCTGCCACCCGGCCAGAGCCTGCAAGGCATTGATTTCAGTCAGGGCCAGCTGCGCTTGCGCGGCCCGGCCCTGGCCACTGAACAAATCGCGTCGCTGAGCAGCCAGTTGCGGGCGCGCGGCTATGCGCTGAGCAGTGACACGACAGGCCTTTTGCTGCAAGCCTTGCCTTCATCAAGTGCCGCATCGCCAAGCGCCCCGCCGGCCGTCAGCGCTCGCCCCGCCGTCAAACCATGAGGACAGCATGCGCTTGAGGCGAAAACGTGTGCTGGCGGCCGCCCGCCAGGATGGGGGCGAAGCCGGCACGGCCCAGCAAGGGAGTGGCGCCAATGCAGGCGCCGGTGCGGCGTCTCGCGCAGGCCGGTGGGGCGACGCCTTTGCCAAGCGCTTTGCCGCGCTCAGTCCGCGCGAGCAGATCTGGGTCGAGGCGGGCGCCAGCGTTTTGCTACTGGCGCTGTTGGTGAGCTTGGGCGTGGTGCCTGCATGGCGCAGCTTGCAACAAGCCCCGGCGCGCCAGCAAGCGTTGAACGCGCAGGTGGCACGTGTAGCCGCCTTGCAAGCCCAAGCCCAGGCGATGCAATTACGCCCGCATTGGCGCAGCAATGAAGCCGCCGCCAAGCTGCAAGCGGCCAGTCTTGGCCTGACGGGACCGGTGGGCTCGGCTGCAGCGGCTGGCGCTGGTGGCGCCGGCGCGCCGGCCTTGCAGCTGAGCCTGGGCGAGCAGCAAGTGCGGGTTACCTTGCGCGCCTTGCCCGCTGACGTCTTGGCCACCTGGCTGGCCACCGCCCGCGAACAAACCCACGCGGTGCCCACCGAAGTGCGCCTGACCCGCGAGGCCGCCAGCCCTGAAGGACGTGATCGCTGGAGCGGCACGCTGGTGATGCGCTTGCCGCCTTGAACCGGGACCTACTTCACCAGCTGATTGAGCTGAATGATGGGCAGCATCACGGCCAGCACGATCACCATCACGGCCGCGCCCATGGCTACGATCAGCAGTGGTTCGAGGATGGTGGCCAGGTTGAGTGCGCGGCGCTGCACCTCGGTGCCGAGTTGCCTGGCTGCGCGGTCCAGCATCACGGGCAGCTCGCCGGTTTGCTCTCCCAGCCGCGCGAACATGCTGAGCAAGCCGGGGAAGCGCTTTTTCTGTGCCAGCGCCAGGCCCAGCGGTGCGCCCTCTCGCACACGTACCAAGGCGTCCAGCGCGTCGCTGCGCATGGCTTGGTTCGACAGCGTTTCAGCAGCGGCTTGCAGCGCTTTCAAGATGGGCACGCCCGCGCCCACCAGCATGGCCAACGTGCCAGAAAAGCGCGCCGCGTTGTAGTTGCGCGCCAGCCGGCCAATCAGCGGCAGATGCAGCCAACCCGCGTCAAAGCGCTCGCGCAGCGCGGGCTTGCGCAAGGCCAGGCGCGCCGCCATAAACAGCAGCGCCAACACGGCCAGCATGACCGCGCCCCAGTCGCGCACAAAGTCGCTCAGCCGCAGCAGTGCCACCGTTAAAAAGGGCAAGGCGCGCTTGCTGCCCAAAAACACACTGGCCACTTGCGGCACCACATAACTCACCAAAAACAGCACGATGAGCAGCGCCACGGCCGTGACGATGGCGGGGTATAGCGCGGCACCGATGAGTTTGCCGCGCAGGTTCTGGCCTTCTTCCAAATCATCGGCCAGCCGCTGCAAGACCAGGCCCAGCTTGCCGCTGGATTCGCCCGCGCCGACCACGCTCACATAAATCGCCGGGAACTCGGCCGGGTGCTGCGCCAGCGCGGCGGCGAAGGACGCGCCAGCGTTCACCTCAGCGCGCAGCCCGCTCATCAGCTGCGCTTGCCGGGGCACCTCGGCTTCTTCGCTGAGCGCGCTCAGCGCACGCTCGATCGGCAAGCCCGCCGCCACCAGCCCAGCCAGCTGCCGCGTCCACACACTGAGCGCTGCGGTGCTGAAAGCACGGCCCGCGAAAAGAGGTCGCTTCCAAAAGGGCAGGGCTTGGGCGTCGGTCGCGCCCCCTTGCCCAGCCATGCTGCGGCCGACCTGGCGTGGACTGGCTGGGCGTTCTGCACCGCCCACCGGTTCAACGCGCAGCGGAATCAGCGTCTGCGCCCGCAGCACGGTGCGTGCCGTGCGCGGCGTATCGGCCTCCACCACGCCTTTGCAGAGCTGGCCTTGCAGATTGAGTGCTTCGTAGGAATAAGCCGTCATGAACCGGTCGTTGCCATCGGGGTGGCGCTGGCATCCATCTTGATGGGCCTTGATGGCCTTTAGTCGCGGGTGACCCGCGCCACTTCTTCGGCCGAGGTGATGCCCGCTGCCACCAGCCTTTGTGCATCTTCACGCATGAGTGTCATGCCGCCTTGCAGGGCAAGCGCCCGAATCTCTGCCTCCGATTTGCCATTGTGAATTTGCGCCCGCAGTGCATCGTCGGCCACCAGCAATTCAAAAACACCGGTGCGCCCCGCGTAGCCGCTCTTCGCGCATTCATTGCAGCCCGCGCCACCGCAGTGTGTGCAGAGCTTGCGCACGAGCCGCTGCGCCAGCACCCCCAGCAATGAAGAGCTGAGCAAGAAAGCATCCACGCCCATGTCAGTCAGCCGCGTCACGGCGCTGGAAGCATCGTTGGTGTGCAGCGTGGCCAGCACCAGGTGGCCGGTGAGTGAGGCCTGGATAGCGATTTGCGCGGTCTCAAAGTCACGGATCTCACCAATCATGATGACGTCCGGGTCTTGCCGCAGGATGGCGCGCAAGGCTTTGGCAAAGTCCAGGTCGATGCGTGCGTTCACCTGCGTTTGCCCGACGCCCGGCAACTCGTACTCAATCGGGTCTTCCACCGTCATGATGTTGCTGAGCGTGGCGTCGAACTGGCTGAGCGCGGCATACAGCGTGGTGGTTTTCCCCGAGCCTGTAGGCCCTGTAACCAGCACGATGCCGTGCGGTTGGCCCAACAGTTTGTTAAAACGCTGCAAGGTGGCTCCTTCCATGCCGACAGAGCTCAGGCTGAGCTTGGAGCCGCTTTTGTCGAGCAAGCGCAGAACCGCACGCTCGCCATGCGCGTTGGGCAGCGTGCTCACGCGCACATCGACTGCCCGCGTGCCGATACGCAGTGAAATGCGACCGTCTTGCGGCAAACGCTTTTCAGCAATGTCCAGGTCGGCCATGATTTTCAGGCGCGAGATCAGCGCGGCGTGCAGCGCGCGGTTGGGTTGCACCACTTCGCGCAGCGTGCCGTCCACGCGAAAACGCACGGCCGAATGTTGCTCATAAGGCTCGATGTGAATGTCGCTCGCACCATCGCGTGCGGCTTGCGTCAAGAGTGCATTGAGCAGGCGAATGATGGGTGCGTCGTCGCTGGTGGCCAGCAGGTCTTCAACAGCGGGCAGTTCTTGCAGCATTTGCGACAAGTCGGCGTCTTTTTCAACCTCGCTCACCACGGTGGCCGCGCTGGATTCACCTTCGGCATAGGCTGCGCTGATGCGCTGTGCCAGCCAGCCGGGCTCCGCGGCCTCGACGTGTCGCACCGGGAACTTGCGCATGACTTCGCCCCAGGCACCCAAGGCCGGCTTGCCGGTGTGCCACAAGGTGAAGTGCTCGCCATTGCTTTCGAGCAGCAACTGAAACGCGCGCGCGAACGCATAGGGCAGCGGGTAACGTGCCGTCATGTTCAGGGCACCGGACTGGGGGCTGGCGCCGTGGGCCACGGCAGCACGGGTGTGTCCAAGGGGATTTCGTACGCCGGGATGCCGCCTGTGGACGGGCGCGGCAGGCGGTCCTGGTTGGGCAGCATGGGCCCGTTCTGGATGCCTAGCATCGGATTGGGCGCGGGCTGCGCCATTTGTTGCTGACTTCGCATCAGGTCGTAGCGGTCCATGCTCAGGCTGTCTGTGCCGGTGAATTCGCGTATCACCACTGGACGCATGAAGACCATCAAATTGGTTTTCTTGCGTGAGCGTGACTGGTTCTTGAACAGGTTGCCAAAAAACGGCACGTCGCCCAGCAGAGGAACTTTTTCCTGGTTGTCTGCGTATTCGTCTTGCAGCAAGCCGCCCAGCACCACGATGCCGCCGTCTTGCACCATCACGGTCGAATCAATCGAGCGCTTGTTGGTAATGATGCCGGACGCCGAGTTGACGGACGACGGTTGCACGCTGCTGACCTCTTGCGCGATCACCAGCTTGACGCTGCCGTTCTCGCTGATCTGCGGGCGTACCCGCAGCGTCAGGCCCACGTCGCGCCGCTCGATGGTCTGGAAAGGATTGACCGTGCCGTTGTTACCGCCGCCGGTGTTGGTGTAGCGGCCCGTGATGAAGGGCACGTTCTGGCCGATCACGATCTTGGCTTCCTCGTTGTCCATGGTCAGCAGGTTCGGCGTGGACAAGATGTTGCCGCTGCCGGTTTGTTCGAGCACACGGGCCAAAAACCCGAGCGCATACACGCCGTTGTTGCGTTGCAAGATGCCGGCATTCAAACCCGTTCCAGGTTGCACGCCGTTGGGTGTGACACCGGCCAGGCCCTGCGTGGCCAGGTTCAGGATGTTGTTGCCCCCGGCACCAAAGTTGGTACCCAACAGGCCGATCAAAGCGTTGCCGGTGTTGCCCAGGGGCCCTTGCCACTGGATGCCGAACTCAGCGGCTTTGTCGGCATTGACCTCGGCGATCAGGCTTTCCACATAGACCTGCGCGCGCCGTGCGTCGAGCCGGTCAATCACGGCGCGTAGTTGGCGGTACTGCGGTGGCGCGGCCGTGATGATGAGCGAGTTGGTGGCCACGTCGGCCTGGATCTGCCCGCCGGTGCTCGGCGGGCGCACGGCGGTGGTGCCGGCGGCCCCACCGGGCAGGCCGGCTGGAATACCCGCTGCGGGTATGCCCGGAGCGAAGCCCGGCAGCGAGCCGCCAGGCGGTGCCAACGAAGGCACGCCGGGCGCGGTGGTGCCGGGGCCGGCTTCAGCGGCCATCGCGCCGCGCAGCGTCATGGCCAGTTGAGTCGCGTCGGCATTCTTGAGGTAGACCACGTGGATGTTGCCGCTAGGGTTGGCGCCGTCTTCCGGCGCCCGGTCCAGGCGTTCCACCAGCGAGCGCACCAGCGCCACGCGCGCCGGATTCGCGGCCCGCAAGATCAGTGCGTTACCGCGCGGCTCGGCCAGCAAGGTGGTTCTAAAGGAGCTGTCGCCCTGGGGCGCGCCGACACCGCCCTCCAGCAACCGCACCATCAGTGGCACCAGATCGGTGGCCAAGGCGTTTTTCAGGGGGATGATCTCCAGACCGCTGGCGTTAGGTAAGTCCAGTGCCGCAATGATGCTGGCCAGACGTTGCAGGTTGTCGGCGTAGTCGGTGATCACCAGTGCGTTGGCGCCGGGATTGACTGTGATGCTGTTGTTCGGCGAAATCAGGGGGCGCAGCACGGGCAGCACGTTGTTGGCCGACTCATGGTTCAGGCGAAAGATCTGCGTGGCAATCTGGTTGCCGCCAACCCTTGCAGGCGTGCGTCGGGTTGACACGACACCGCCTTGCAGCTTGGCGTCGGCCTCAGGCACGACCTTGTAGAGCCCCGCCGCTTCGACCACGGCCAAGCCCTGCAGGCGAAGCTGCGCGGCAAACTGATCGAAGGCGGCCAGCGGGGCTACGGGCTTGTTGGTGATCAGCGTGAGCACGCCTTTGACGCGCGGATCCACCACCACGTTGCGGCCTGTGATGGTGGCCATGGTGCGGGCCACGGCGTCAATGTCGGCGTTGACAAAATTCAGTGTCACTGGCTCGGCACTGACCGACTTGCGGATGCTCGGCGTGCGGGCCTTTGGTGGGCTCGGAGCAGGGTTTTGCGCCAAGGCCATGCTGCTCAAGGCCAGCAGGCTTGCGGCCCAGTTCAGCCGGCCACCGCGACGTGGCAAGAGATGAGTCAGCGAAAAATTCATGCGTGCCAGCTCATGGAGGCCTAGCCTTGGAGAAGGTTTCAGGACGGGCAAAAAAGAACAACTGTCATGCAAGGCGCCAAGGGGCGGGCTGTACGTGCGCTTGCGCACGCAAGTGGATTCAGGGCGCCCGCATGGTGTAGGAGCAAAGGTGCGCTGAGGTCGGATTCCCAAGGGCTGAATGCCGCGCTGATAGCGACGGCTTTGGCCTGTGCGTCAGTGCCGGTTGACCTTGGGGGGACGATGCGAGCGTGTGTCTGCCGGATCCATTGCCAAAATCGTAAGCACAGCCCCGCAGGTGTAAGGACGCGTAGCCTTGAGGTCACAAGCGCTTACCGTTGCCTGCGCCGGGGATGCAACTCCAGAACTCAAAGTTCTTGCTGAATGATGCACAAGCTACACCCGCTTGCACGCACTTGAGCACCGGGCGCTCGTGCCTGCGGTTGCAATGGCCTGTCGTCACATGCAGGAGATGCCTTGTTGGCTCAACGAAACTTGTCGCTGGCCAATCGCCTGATTGCGGAACTGCCGCCGCTTGAGCGCGGCTTCTTGCTTGAGCACGCCGAGCTGGTCGAGCTGGCCTTGCAAGAGGTGCTGGTACAGCCTGGCGAGCTCAGTGCGCACGCGTGGTTCCCGGTGGAAGGCTGGGTCTCGCTGATGCTGCCGGTGACCCACGCCGGTCGAGGCAGCGCTGCCAGTCATGGCGAGATGGGTGTGGCCATGGTTGGCAGCGAAGGCATGTTCAACACCTCGCTGCTGCTGGGGGCTTCGCACGCGCACCTGGTTTGCCGCGTGCAAGCTGCAGGTCGCGCCTTTCGCTTGGGGTGCGAGCCCTTGCGGCACATGTTGCAAGCACGGCAGGCCCTGCGTGAACGCCTTTATCGTTACGTCGGCGTACGGCAGCGGCAGTTGGCTCAGCAGGCCCTGTGCATGAATTACCACACGGTCGAGCAACGTCTTGTGCGCTGCCTGCTGATGGCGCGTGATCGCCTGCAGTCGAATGAACTTTTCCTCACGCACGACGTGCTGGCGCACATGTTGGGCGTACGCCGCGAGAGCGTGACGCAAGCAGCCAGTACCTTGCAGCGGCGCGGCTTCGTGAGTTACAGCCGTGGTTACCTCATGCTGCTGGACGAGCCCGCCCTGCAGCGCCTGGCCTGCGCCTGTTACCAGGCTGACCTGCTGAGTTATGAAGAGGGTCTCGGACAGCCCGTTGAATCAGCGCGAAGCACTGCGTTGGCTAAGGCGCGTGATGCGCTTGATGCGCTTGATTAAAGGCCGCGCCAGAAATCGGTCAGCAAGGCTGCAAACGCTTCCGGCTGCTCTACCGCGCTCAGGTGAGCAGCAGGGAGGCTGCGCAGTTGCGCACCCGGAATGTTGTGCGCAATGGCTTGCGACATGGCCGGCGGCGTGGCCTCGTCGCGGCTGCCCGCAATCACCAGCGTGGGGCAGGTGATGTGGCGGTTGCCGGCATCCAGCGCGATGTTCTTGACGGCCTCACAGGCCCGAGCGTAAGGAAGCTTGGGCGTGCTTTCGAGCACGGCGCGCAAGGCGCTGACGCGCACGCTGCCGGGCTGAGCCGGGTCGCGGAACTCCGGCGTGAACCAGCGCTGCATGGCACCTTCGGCAATCGCCGACAGGCCTTGGGCCTGGACGGTGTCTATGCGCGCCTGCCACATGGCCTGGGCCGCTGCGTCGTAGTGGCTGGCCGAGTTGGCAATGACCAGGCTGCGCAGCAAGTGCGGATGGCGTGCGGCCAAAGCCTGAGCAGTCATGCCGCCCAGCGACAAGCCCACGAAATGCACCAAGCCTGCGCTGTGCGCCTGAATCAGCTTGGCTGCGTCGTCGGCGAGGTCGTCGATGCTGAAGGCTGCGTTGCGCGCTTCAACGCTGCCCGCCGCAGCCGAGTGGCCGTGGCCCCGGTGGTCGTAGCGCAGCACGGTGTAGTTGGCTTGCAGCACGTCGGCCACGCCGTCCCACATGCTCAGGTCGCAACCCAGCGCATGGCTCAGCACCACCATAGGGCCTTGACCTTGTTTGACGAAATGAAGACGGGGCATACGTGTCCCGGCATGGGCCGGCAGTTTTAAAAGGAGCCGGTATTGTGGCTGACCAGAAGGTGAATGAAGTGCAGCTTGGCCACCACCTCGCGTGGCAGCACGAAGGGATAAAAGTCGGCTTGCCCCATCGCGCGCGTCATTTCATTGAGCAGCGTGGTCAGCTGGGTCCAGGTGTTCAAAAAGGCCAGAAAGCGCGCCGCATCCGCATGCGAGGGTTGCCACAGTGCGTCGCTGGTGAAAGGGGTAAAGGCCAGTGGCATGCGCTCGGTGCTCAGGCCCAGGCTCAGCGCCGTGTCCACCGTGTCGCGCATGTGCAGATAGTGCGCCCAGCACTCGGCCCAATCTTCCCAGGGGTGGGCGCTGGCGTAGGCGCTCACGTAATGCTGCGGCCAGTCAGGGCGTGGGCCTTGGGCGTAATGGCGCGCCATGGCTGCGGTGTAGTCGGCGCGCTCGTCGCCAAAGAGCGTGCGAAAGCCGGCGAGCCAGTCGCTGCCCTGCACCAGACGTTCCCAGTAGTAGTGGCCCACTTCATGGCGGAAATGGCCCAGCAGCGTGCGGTAAGGCTCGCCCATGGCTTTCCTGGTGGCCTCACGCGTGGCGTCGTCTGCTTCCTCCAGATTGAGCGTGATGAGGCCGGCTTCATGCCCTGTGCTGACATGGCCGATAGGGCCCGAGTTGCGCAAGAAGTCGAACATCAGGCCGCGCTCGGGGTCTTCGGTCAGGCGCGATGTCACGGGCAAGCCCAGCACGATCAGGGCCGACACCAGGCGCCGTTTGGCTTGCTCGATCTGGCCCCACAACAAGCCGTTGTCAGGGTGCGCCGGATCATTGAGGTCGGGGATGGTGCGGTTGAGGCGGCAGGCTTTGCACAGCGCGCTGGCGGGGGGCGAGGCGCTGATGAGGGATGGGGTGAGGGGCACCAGCCAGTTGCAGGCAGCGGGCCCGGCGAAGTTGGCGCAGCGTTGGTACAGCGGTTGAACTTTCGCCTCCGCCTTGCTGCGCTGACCGCTGCAACCTTCGGCCGGCCATTGGCGCCAGGTGCCGGCTTGCGGCCCGGCTTGCAGCGGTAATAGCGCCGCCTGGTCGGGCTCGTAGCCCAGGGATGCACCGCAGGCCAGGCACTGGCTGTTCGGGAAAAACACCGCTTGCCCGCAGCGGCAGCGATAAGCGCGGCCGGCCAGCGTCGGCAGCGTCGGCAGTGTGGAAGGCGGCGTCGGGCGCGCTGGCTGGGGCATGCTTGAGTCTGGCAGTCGCGTGCGCGCCTGCCATGCGCAAGAGGCCCGGAGCGCCGTCAGCATGATCCGACAGCATGCCGGGCTTGCTTATCATGTGTGTCCTGTTAGTTCCGATTCATTCTGATTCCAGACCCCGCCCCCTAGCCCCACTGCCTGAAGGACACCATGCCCACGTACCACATCGAAATGTTTGAAGGTCGCACGCCCGAGCAAAAGAAAAAACTGGTCGCCGAGATCACCCGCGTCACGGTCGAGGTGTTGGGCGGCTCGCCAGAGTCGGTGGACATCATCATCAGCGACATCAAGCGCGAGAACTGGGCCACAGGCGGGCGTCTTTGGTCAGAGCCGCGCAGCTAAGCACGGCGCAGCATGTGTCAGCTGCTGGGCATGAATTGCAATGCCCCCACCGACGTCACCTTCAGCTTCAGCGGCTTTGCGCAGCGGGGCGGACGCACCGACCACCATGCGGACGGCTGGGGCATTGCCTTTTTTGAAGGCGGCGGTGGTGGCACGGACGACAAAGGCCTGCGGCATTTCGTGGATCACCAGCCGGCGTCCAGCTCGCCAGTGGCCGAGCTGATTCGCCGCTACCCCATCAAAAGCCGCAACGTGATTGCGCACATCCGCAAGGCCACGCAAGGCGTGGTGGCCCTGGAAAACTGTCACCCCTTTGTGCGCGAGTTGTGGGGCCGCTACTGGGTGTTTGCGCACAACGGGGACTTGAAGGATTTTCATCCCCGGCTGCATGCCGGCTTCAGGCCCGTGGGCAGCACCGACAGCGAACGTGCCTTTTGCTGGATCATGCAAGAACTCGCCAAGTCCCATGCGGGCGTGCCCAGCATTGCCGAGCTCACCTTGACGCTGCGCGAACTCGCTCGCGAGATTGCACGGCATGGCACCTTCAACTTCATGCTGGGCAATGGCCAGGCCTTGTGGGCGCATGCGTCCACGCACCTGTATTACGTGGAGCGGCGCTATCCGTTTGCGCACGCGCAATTGAGCGACGAAGACCTGGCGATTAATTTTGCCGAGCACACGCAGCCCAGCGATCGCGTGGCGGTGGTGGTGACTTCCCCGCTCACGACGAATGAATACTGGACGGCGTTTGCGCCCGGCGATTTGAAAGTGTTTGTGGACGGCGCGCTGGCCTCATAGCCGCGCTGCCACGCTCCAGCGCCGTACAGCGCGCGCGTTCAGGCGGCCATCGCCGCTTCTAGCGCATCGATGAACATCGCGGCCACATCAAAGCCAGTCTGGTCAAAGATTTCCTGAAAGCAGGTCGGGCTGGTGACGTTGATCTCGGTCACGCAGTCACCAATCACGTCAATGCCGATCAAGAGCAGACCACGCGCGGCCAGCACCGGGCCGATGGCCTCGGCAATTTCGCGGTCGCGTACGCTCAGCGCCCGCGCCACGCCCAGGCCGCCAGCGGCGAGGTTGCCGCGTACTTCATTGCCCTGCGGAATGCGTGCGAGGCAAAAAGGCACGGGCTTGCCGCCAATCACCAGCACGCGCTTGTCGCCCTCTGCGATCTCTGGCAAGAAGCGCTGCACCATCACGCTTTGCGCGCCGTCCTGATTCAGCGTCTCAATGATGCTGCCCAGGTTCATGCCGTCGGCCTTGACGCGGTAGATGCCCATGCCGCCCATCCCGTCCAGCGGCTTCAAGATGATGTCCTGATGCTCGGCATGGAAGCGGCGAATATCACTGGCGTCCCGCGTGACCAGCGTCGGACCGATGAACTGCTGGAACTCCATGATGGCCAGCTTTTCAGGGTGGTCGCGCAAAGCGGCCGGCTTGTTGAAGACGCGTGCGCCCTCGCGCTCCGCTTGTTCGAGCAAATGCGTGCTGTAAAAAAACTCGCTGTCAAACGGCGGGTCCTTGCGCATCACCACGCAGTCGAAATCTTTCAGCGCCTGCGGCCGCTCGTCGGGCGCTTGCTGTTCGGCCTCAAACCAGTCACTCTCGTGGCCCGTCAGGCGGATGTCGCGCACATAGGCAGTGACTGGCTGGCCTTTTTGCCAAGTGATGTCCTTGGGCTCGCAAGCGCTCAAGCGGTGGCCGCGGCGCTGGGCTTCCCGCATCATCACAAAGGTCGTGTCCTTGTAGATCTTGAAGGACTCCAGCGGATCGGCAACAAAGAGGATGTTCATGGTTTGACCTGAGGTGAAGTGGAAGGGGCCGGCGCACTCTGGCTGCGCGGCGCACGGAAGTGTTGAATGAACAGGGCCAGCGCGCCGGCCACCACGCCCCAAAAGGCCGAGCCGATGCCCGCCAGCGTGAGGCCAGAAAGCGTGACCAAAAAGGTGATGAGTGCGGCCTCGCGGTGCTGCTCGGACTGCAGCGCGCTGGCCAGGCCGCTGGCGATGGTGCCCAGCAGCGCCAGGCCCGCAATCGCCACCACCAACTCTTTGGGGAAAGCCGTCAATAAACTGATGACGGCCGCACCGCACAGGCCGATGACGATGTAAATGGCGCCGCAAGACACGGCGGCGGTGTAGCGCTTGTGCGGGTCTTCGTGCGCTTCACGGCCCATGCAGATGGCAGCGGTGATGGCACTGAGGTTGAGCGCAAACGCTCCGAAAGGCGCCAGCACCAGGGTCGCCAGGCCCGTGAGCGTGATGACTTTTGAAATCGGGATGCCGCCGCCTTCACTGTCCTTGCCGTAGCCGGCCGCACGAATAGCCGCCACGCCCGGCAGGTTTTGCGAAGCCATGGTCACCACAAAAAGCGGCAGTGCCAGGCTGACGGCCGCAGCCAGTGTGAACTGCGGCATCACGAACTCTGGCGCGGTGAACGAAAAGCGCAGCGCCTGCCAACCCATCTGGCCTTGGCTTGCCGCCATGAGCACGCCAGCGGCCAGTGTCAGCACCACCGCGTAACGCGGTAGCAAGCGCTTGCCCAGCAAATAAGCCCCCAGCATCACGAGCACCAGCGGCAGCGCCGTCTGCGCGGCCGCAAAGGCCTGCAAGCCAAAGCGCGCCAGCACGCCGGCCAGCAGGGCCGAGGCCAACGCCACCGGAATGCGGTTCATGGTTTTTTCAAACCAGCCCGTGATGCCCACCAGGGTGACCAGGAGCGCGCAGACCATGAAGGCGCCTACCGCTTCATGCATTGAAAAGCCGCCCGCCACGCCAGCCGTGGCCAGCACGGCCGCGCCCGGCGTGGACCAGGCGACCATCACGGGTTTTTTCAGCCACAGTGAAGGGCCCAGCGTGCACAGGCCCATGCCAAGGCCCAGCGCCCAGATCCAGGAGGCGAGCTGCGCGGGTGTGGCGTTAAAGGCTTGCGCGGCCTGAAAAACGATGGCGACCGAGCTGGTGAAGCCGACGAGAACCGCGACAAAGCCAGCCGTGAAAGCGGCGGCGTGAACATCTTGAAAGAAGCGAAAAGAAGTGCGGCCCATGGCGCGATTTTGTCAGGTCGCGCGTTTGCCGGGCCGAGCGGCGCGGCGCGCCTTCAAATCTCGATCTTCGAACCGAGTTCGACCACGGCGTTGTTGGGCAGCTTCAAGAAGTCGGCCGCACCGCTGGCGTTGTGGTGCATCTGCGCAAACAGTTTTTCACGCCACGGGCTCATGCCGCTGCCGATGGTCGGGATCACGGTGTCGCGCGACAGGAAATAACTGGTGGTCATCGCGTCCATTTCGCAACCCCGGCTCTTGATGCGCTGCAAGGCTTTGGGAATGTCCGGATCGTTCTTGAAGCCGTAATGGATCACGACCTGCCAGCAATGGTGGCCCAGCGACTCGATTTCGAGACGCTTGTCCATGCCGATCCAGGGCACCTCATGGTTCTTGACGGTGACGAACAGGTTCTGCGCATGCAGCACCTTGTTGTGCTTGAGGTTGTGCAAGAGCGCGTTGGGTACGCTGCCGGTCTCGGCCGTCAAAAAGACAGCCGTGCCTTCGACCCGGGCGGGCGGGCTGACGAAGACCGCTTCAAGAAAGGACGGCAGGTCAATGGCGTCGTCGCGCAGCTTGGAGTTGAGCAGCTCGCGGCCTTCCTTCCAGGTGATCATGAGGGTGAAGACCGCACTGCCAATGAGCAGCGGGAACCAGCCGCCGGCAAACAGCTTCATCATGTTGGAGGCGAAAAAAGCCAGGTCCACCACGAAAAACATGCCGGTAGCCGCGATGCACAGCCACAGCGGGTACTTCCAGGCGTGGCGAATCACAAAGAAGGTCAGCGTCGTCGTGATCAGCATGTCCAGCGTGACCGCAATGCCGTAGGCTGAGGCCAGGTTGCTCGACGAGCGGAACATGACCACGGCCAACACGATGGTGACAAACAGTCCCCAGTTGACCATAGGCATATAGATTTGCCCGGCCTCGCGCACGCTGGTGTGCTGGATGTTCAGGCGCGGCAGATAGCCCAACTGGATGACCTGCTTGGTCACACTGAAAGCCCCGGTGATCAGGGCTTGCGAGGCGATCACCGTGGCCATGGTGGCCAGCAGCACCAAAGGCAGCAGCGCCCAGTCCGGCGCCATCAAATAAAACGGGTTTTTGACCGCGTCCGGGTTTTTCAGGAGCAGGGCGCCCTGGCCAAAATAGTTCAAGGTCAAGGCGGGCATGACCACCGAAAACCAGGCCAGGCGGATCGGCTTTTTGCCGAAGTGGCCCAGGTCGGCATACAGCGCTTCTGCCCCTGTGACGCACAGCACCACCGCGCCCAGGATGATGAAGGTCGTGCCTGGGTTTTCCCACATGAACATCAGCGCGTAATGCGGGCTGAGCGCCTTGAGGATGATGGGGTTGGTGATGATCTGCGCCACCCCCAGCACGGCCAGCACGCCGAACCAGACCAGGGTGATGGGGCCAAAAAACTTGCCAATGCCCGCGGTGCCGCGTTTTTGTACGGCAAACAGTCCAAAAAGAATGACCAGTGTGACCGGGATCACGAAGCTTTTGAAGGCGGGCGAGATGATCTCCAGGCCCTCGACGGCAGACAACACCGAAATGGCCGGTGTGATGACCCCGTCGCCATAAAAAAGCGATGTGCCAAAAATGCCGAGCACCAGAAGCACCTTGCGCAATTCGGGCTGGCCTTTGACGGCCTGCGAGGCCAGCGCGAGCATGGCCACCAGACCGCCCTCGCCATGGTTGTCGGCGCGCAGCACCAGTGTCACGTACTTCAGCGAGACGATGACCGTCAGCGTCCAGAAGAAGATAGACAAGATGCCGTAGACGTTGGCCGGATTGAACGCTACATGCCCGGAGCCAAAGACTTCCTTGACGGCATACAGGACACTGGTGCCGATATCGCCGTAGACGACACCGATGGCGCCTAGGGTCAGCGCCGCGAGAGAGGATTTTGAACGGGTCACACAGACTTCCCTGGCGCAGCATGAGCCGGAAAGACTCCGGTCAGCGGCTGGGAATGGTTGCTTTTGGGTTGGCTATTTTGCGCTCTGCCGGCCAGCCCGCAAGCCGTCAAGTGCTTTGGCTGGGCAAAAAGCTCTGCAATGTTGCTATGCAGCAACTTTAGACAAGTACCGGCGCCAAGGCGCGATTCATTGCCAAAAACAGCTTAATCGTAGACTTCGGCGTCCGGATCCGTGCCTTCGAGTTCATAGCTGGCGGCCAGCATGGCGAGCCGGCCAATGACGCCGTACATATAAAAACGATTCGGGCTGCTCGAACCTGGCTTTTCACCCGGCTGCGGCAGGCGGCCGCTGTCGGCAAAGGCCAGGGGCACAAAGCTGGCGCCCGGGGCGTTCAGGTTTTCGTCCACGCCGCGCTCGGCATGCACGCGGTAAAAGCCGCCCACCACGTAGCGGTCCATCATGTAGACCACCGGCTCGGCCACCGCGTCGTTCACGCGTTCGTTGGTCAGCACGCCTTCTTGAATGATCACTTCCGACAGGCTTTGCCCGTCCTTGGTGGTGCTCATCTTGTTCTTGGTCTTGCGGTTGAGCTCGTCCAGGTCCTTGACGTCGCGCACCGTCATGATGCCCATGCCGTAAGTGCCGTTGTCGGCCTTGACGATCACGAAGGGCTTTTCATTGATGCCGTATTCCTTGTACTTTCGCTTGATTTTGGTGAGCAAGGCGTCCACGTTGGTGCGCAGGCAGTCCAGGCCTTCGCCCTCGGCAAAGTTGACCTGGCCGCACTTGGCGTACATCGGGTTGATCAGCCAAGGATCCATGCCCAGCAGCTTGGCAAAGCGCTTGGCCACTTCTTCATAGGCCTGGAAGTGCCGCGACTTGCGGCGCACTGACCAGCCCGCATGCAGCGGCGGCAGCAAGAACTGCTCATGCAGGTCTTCCAGGATGCCCGGCGTGCCCGCTGACAGATCGTTGTTCAGCAAGATCGTGCAGGGGTCAAAGTCTTTCAGGCCCAGCCGCTTGTCGGTGCGGATCAAGGGCTCGATGGTCAGCGACTCGCCAGTGGGCAGGTCGTACGTGGTCGGCTCTTTGATCTCGGGGTTCAGCGAGCCAAAGCGCACGTTCAGGCCAGCCTGATGAAAGATACGCTTGAGCTGCAGGACGTTAGACAAGTAAAACGTGTTGCGCGTGTGGTTCTCGGGAACGATGAGCAGGTTGCGCGCTTCGGGGCAGATCTTTTCAATCGCCGCCATGGCCGCCTGCACCGCCAGCGGCAGCATTTGCGGCGTGAGGTTGTTCCAGCCGCCGGGAAATAAGTTGGTGTCCACCGGGGCGAGCTTGAAGCCCGCGTTGCGCACGTCCACCGAGGTGTAGAAGGGCGGCGTGTGTTCCATCCACTCCAGGCGGAACCAGCGCTCGATGGCCGGCATGGAGTCCAGAATGCGCTGCTCCAGCTCGTTGATGGGGCCGTTCAGTGCGGTAATCAGATGCGGAACCATGCAGCCACTTTCATGTTATTTCCCTGCAGATGGGGCCAGATGCCCGGCTTGCAATGCCACTGGCCGGCTCAGTGGCGCACTTCGCCTTCGCCCAGCACCACGTATTTGAGCGAGGTCAGCCCTTCAATGCCGACCGGTCCACGGGCGTGGAACTTGTCGGTGCTGATGCCGATCTCTGCGCCCAGGCCGAACTCAAAGCCGTCGGCAAAGCGCGTGCTGGTGTTGACCATGACGCTCGCCGAATCGACCTCGCGCAAAAAGCGCTGCGCATGGCCGTGATCGCGCGTGACGATGGCGTCGGTGTGATGGCTTGAATACTGGTTAATGTGCGCAATCGCCTCGTCCAGGCCACCGACCACCTTGATGCTGATGACAGGCGCCAGATATTCTTCAGACCAGTCCTGCTCGGTGGCCGCTTGCAGCTTGGCGCCGGGCACGGCTTTGAGCAGCGCCAGGGCCTCGGCATCACCGCGCATTTCCACGCCCTTGGCGGCGTACACCGCGCCGATGGCTGGCAGGAAATCAGCCGCTGCGGCGCGCGCCACCACCAGCCCTTCGGCCGCGTTGCAGGGGCTGTACTTTTGCGTCTTGGCGTTGTCCGCGATCTTCACGGCCATCGCCAGGTCAAAGGCGGCATCCACATACACATGGCAATTGCCATCCAGGTGCTTGATGACAGGCACCTTGGCGCCGGCGCTGATGCGCTCGATCAAGCCCTTGCCGCCGCGTGGAATGATCACATCCACAAAAGCGGGCATGGCAATCAGGTGGTCGACTGCGGCGCGGTCTGTGACGGGTACGAGTTGCACGGCATCGGCGGGCAGGCCAGCATGCACCAAGGCTTGCTGCACCAGCGCGGCCAGCGCCTTGTTCGATTCAATCGCCTCGGAGCCGCCACGCAAGATGCAGGCATTGCCGCTTTTGATGGCCAGCGATGCGGCTTCAATCGTCACGTTCGGCCGGCTCTCGTAAATCATGCCGAACACGCCGATGGGCACGCGCATCTGGCCCACGCGGATGCCGCTGGGCTGCTGCTTCATGCCGATGATTTCGCCAATGACGTCGGCCATGGCGGCGAGCTGCTCGCAGCCGGTGGCCACGGTGTCCAGGATTTTTTCGCTGAGGGCCAGGCGGTCCAGCATGGGGCCAGCCAGGCCGCCTTGGGCGGCGCGCGTCAGGTCACGCTGGTTGGCGGCCAGCAAGTCAGTGCCCTGGCTGCGCAGCAGTGTGGCCAGGTGCAGCAAGGCCTTGTTTTTCAGGGCCGACGGCGCACGCGCCATGCCGGCCGAGGCGGCCTTGGCGCGCTGGCCCAGGCCGTTCATCAGGCTGGCGAGTTCAGGTGCGTTCATGGCCGCATTTTCGCATGCAGGGCTGTCGGGCTGGCCCTGCGCTCTGCCGCTGGCGCGCACTGCGCGCAGAGCATGGCGGCCAGGCGGTGCAGGGCCTGCCAGCTGTCGCTGGGCCAGTCGGGTTGCTTCAATCCTTTGACGATGCCATCGACCTGGTGCGCAGCCTGCAAAAGCTTGGCCAGCGCCGATTCGCTCAGCTGCGGCAGCACCCGTTCAAACAGTTTTTCCTTGGCGCCCCAGACGCGGTTTTCGCGCAGCGCCATGGGCATGGGCCGGCCGGCGGCCATGGCGTCTTTCACCCGCTTGAGGCTGCGAATATCTTCGGCCAGCGCCCAGTGCACCAGCACCTCGGCTTCGCCTTCGGCCTGCAGGCCGTCGAGCATGCGCGCCACGCGCAGGCCCTGGCCGGCCAGAACCGATTCAGACAGCTTGAACACGTCGTAGCGCGCCACGTTCAGCACGGCGCTTTCGATTTGCTCAAAGCTCAGCACGGTGGTCTGGCGTGGGTTGAGCTGCGGGTGCAGCAGCGCGAGCTTTTGAATCTCCTGGTGTGCGGCCAGCAGATTGCCTTCGACACGATCAGCGAAAAACTGCAGGGTGCGCTGGCCTTCTTCGCCGGGTGCGACCTGCAGACCGTTGTGTTGCAGGCGCTGCGCAATCCAGTTGGGCAGGTTGCGGCGTTCAATCGGATCGAACTTCAGCGTCACGCCGAAACTCTCCAGCGCCCCAAACCAGGCACCCTTGGTGGTCATGCTGTCCAGGCGCGGCAGCAGCACCAGGGTCAGGGTCGAGTCGTCACCTTGGGCGCGCTCGGCGATTTGCTGCAGGGCCTGGGAGCCGTCTTTGCCAGGCTTGCCGCTGGGCACGCGGACCTCGACGATTTGCTTGTCGGCAAAGAGGCTGAGCGAGCCGCCGCTGGCCAGCACCTCGCTCCAGTCAAAGTGTGCACCGGCCACAGTGTGCACCGTGCGTTCCGAATAACCCTGAGCCCGCGCGGTGGCGCGCAAGGCGTCCGCTGCCTCCTGGATCAGCAGGGGCTCGTCGCCATGCAGCGTGTACAGGCTTTTAAGGCCCCGCTGAAGGTGGTCGGAAAGTTGCGCGGGCGCCAGTTGCATGGGCAAAGTTTAACGTTGGCACAGCCGCCAAAGTCCGGCCACGGCGCCTGTCAGCCGACCGGCCCATGGCCTGGCCTTACGATGCGGCGGTATGAAGACCTCCTCAAACTCCCCCACCAATCCCGGCAGCCCCACCACCACTGTGCGCCTGATCGGCGCGCCCACGGACGTAGGCGCCGGTAGCCGGGGCGCGTCCATGGGGCCCGAAGCCCTGCGCGTGGCCGGCCTGCAAGACCATTTGCAGTCGCAGGGCCTGGCGGTGTTCGACAGCGGCAACCTCGCCGGACCCGGCAACCCCTGGCAAGCGCCCGTGGCGGGCTACCGCCATCTGCACGAGGTGCGCGCCTGGAACGAAGCCGTGCACGACGCTGTTTACGAGGCGCTGCAAGCCGATCAGCTGCCACTCCTGATGGGCGGCGACCATTGCCTGGGCATAGGCTCCATCAGCGCGGTGGCACGGCATTGCCGTGAGCGCGGCAAAACCCTGCGCGTGCTGTGGCTAGACGCGCACGCCGACTTCAATACCCACCTGCTCACGCCGACGGGCAACGTGCACGGCATGCCGGTGGCCGTGCTCTGCGGTCATGGTCCTGACGAGCTGACGCACATTGGCGGCCACTGCCCAGCCATTGAGGCGTCGACGATGCGGCAGGTCGGCATTCGCAGTGTGGACCCGGGCGAAAAGATCCGGCTCAGCGACATGCAGCTGGAGGTGTTCGACATGCGGCATATCGACGAGCACGGCATGCGCAGCACCATGAGCGCTGCGCTGGCGGGGATGGATGCCAACACCCACTTGCACGTGAGCTTTGACGTGGACTTTCTGGACCCGAGCGTGGCCCCCGGCGTGGCCACCACCATTCGCGGCGGGCCGACCTACCGCGAGGCGCAGCTGTGCATGGAAATGATTGCCGACACCGGCCGGCTGGCCTCGCTGGACGTGATGGAGCTCAACCCAGCACTGGATGTGCGCAATCAGACGGCGGAAGTGGCGGTGGACTTGATGGAAAGCCTGTTCGGCAAAAGCACGCTGCTGCGCCGACCGACTCCTTTGATCGGCGAGCGGGGCTGAGTCAGCGTGCCACAGCCGGCGGCATGGGCACAGTGCCGTCCAGCGACTTGAGCGCGCCCAGTCGTCGCAGTATTTGCTGCACGATGTCACCTTGCATGTCGCGGTAAAGCATGCTTTCTTCGGCTTCCTTGGCCAGCACGGCCGACTCGTTGAAGCTGACCTCACGCTGCTGCTGCAACTGGACGTTGGGCAAGAGTTCACGGCCCTGCGGCGTGCGCAGCCGGAAGGAGAAGGTCAACCGTAACTGGAACTCGCGCACCTGGCCGGAACTCGTCACGCCCACCACCGCCTTTTCCCGCCGCTCGCCCAGCGCGTCCAGGATGACTTCGGCTTCGTTCATGCGTTTGCCGTCGGTGATCAGTTCCACGGTGCTGCTGAGCGAGCGCGCCAGGTCTTTGCCGATGGCTGAACCGGGCGGAACGTTCAGGTAAATGCTTTTGAAGGCCAGCTGCGGTGCTCCACGCAGGTGAAAACCGCAGCCCGCCAGGCTCACGCCGGCCAGCAGCGCCGAAGAGATTTGCAGAAAGGCCCGACGCTTTTTCATGGCTCAGTCTCTTTTTTTTAGATGACGATGTTGACCAGGCGTCCGGGCACCACGATGACCTTTTTGGCCGGTGCGCCGGCGGCCGCCTTGGCGAAAGCGTCCGACCCGAGCGCGGCAGCCTCAATCGCCGCCTTGTCAGCCGACGCCGGCACCGTGACCGAACCGCGGAGCTTGCCGTTGACCTGCAGCATCAGCTCGATCTCGTCTTGTACCAACGCTGCTTCGTCGACTTCAGGCCAGGCGGCGTCAAGCAGGTCGCCACCGACAGATGCATAGCCCAGCGCCGACCACAGGCCATGCGCGATGTGTGGTGTGGCCGGATAAAGGCAACGCAGCAAGATACCCAGGCCTTCATGCAGCACGGACACAGCGCCGGCGTTCATTTCACCTTTGAAGTCTTCCAGCGCATTGAGCATCTTCATGCCGCCCGAGACCACGGTGTTGTACTGCATCCGCTCATAGTCGTAGTTCACCTGCTTGAGCACGGTGTGCACTTCGCGCCGCAGCGTTTTGCTGGCCTTGTCCAGGCTGGCTGACGGCACGCTGCTCGCGCCTTGGCTGCCCAGCTTCATGCCGAAGTTCCACACCCGGCGCAAAAAGCGATACGAGCCTTCCACGCCGGCTTCATTCCACTCCAGCGTGGCCTCGGGCGGGGCGGTAAACATCGTGTACAGCCGCGCAGTGTCCGCACCGTATTTTTCAATCAGGTCCTGCGGATCGACACCGTTGTTCTTGCTCTTGCTCATGGTGCCCACGCCTTCGTAGGCAATCAGCGTGCCGGCGGGCAAGTCGCCTTTGGCGGCCTTGAGTTTGGCGCCGGTGACCTTGCCGTTTTCGTCGTGCAGGTCTTCCACTTCATGCGGCCAGAAGTACTCGATGCCGCCTTTGTCGGCCTTGCGCGAGTAGATGTGGTTGAGCACCATGCCTTGCGTCAGCAGTTTGGTGAAGGGCTCGTCGATTTTGACGAGGCCCATGTCGCGCATGACCTTGGTCCAGAAACGCGCGTAGAGCAAATGCAAGATGGCATGCTCAATGCCGCCGATGTACTGGTCCATGCCGCTGCCGCTGCCGCTGCCGCCGGCAGAGGCACTCGGATCTCGCATCCAGTAGTCAGCGCCATCGGCCACCATCGCCTCGGTGTTGGTCGGGTCGCAGTAGCGCATGAAGTACCAGGACGAGTCCACGAAGGTGTCCATGGTGTCGGTCTCACGGCGGGCGGCCTTGCCGCACACGGGGCAGACCACGCCGGCATGAAAGCCTTCATGCTTGACGAGCGGGTTGCCTGAGCCGTCTGGTACGCAGTCTTGCGGCAGCACCACGGGCAGGTCTTTTTCGGGCACAGGCACGGCGCCGTGTTCGTCGCAATGGATGATCGGGATCGGCGTGCCCCAGTAGCGCTGGCGGCTCACGCCCCAGTCGCGCAGGCGCCAGGTGGTTTTCTTGTCGCCCAGACCTTTGGCAGCGAGGAGTTCGGCCACCTTGCTGACGGCCGCTTTTTGACTCAGCCCGTTGAGTTCGCCAGAGTTCACGCAAAAAGTGTTGTGTTTATCGGCATACCACTCTTGCCATTTGGATGAATTGAATTCGCTGCTAGCCTCAATAGGCATTTCTGGAATCGACTTACCCGGCTGATAGTCTCTAATTTCAAAACTTGGACGGCTAATCACCTGCTTGATCGGCAAGTCGTACTTCAGTGCAAACTTAAAGTCGCGCTCGTCATGCGCAGGAACACCCATGACGGCGCCGTCGCCGTAGCTCATCAGCACATAGTTGCCGACCCAGACTTCGACTTGCGCGCCCGTCAGCGGATGCGTGACGAAGAGGCCCGTGCGCATGCCTTTTTTCTCTTGCGTGGCGAGTTCGGCTTCGGTCGTGCCACCGGCTTTGCATTCGGCCAAAAAGGCGGTCAATGCCGGGTTGCTGGCGGCTGCGTGCAAGGCCAGCGGATGCTCTGGCGCCACGGCGCAGAAGGTCACACCCATGATGGTGTCGGCCCGGGTGGTGAACACATACATGCGGCCGTCGCCGATCAGCGCGCCGCTGGCATCTTTGATGTCATGCGGGAACGCAAAGCGCACGCCTTCGCTCTTGCCGATCCAGTTTTCCTGCATCAGGCGCACGCGCTCGGGCCAGCCTGAGAGCGTGGCTTTGTCGTTGCCGACCTGCACATGGTCGAGCAGTTCTTGCGCGTAGTCAGTGATCTTGAGGTAGTAGCCGGGGATCTCGCGCTTTTCCACCACAGCGCCCGTGCGCCAGCCCTTGCCGTCAATGACTTGCTCGTTGGCCAGCACGGTCTGGTCCACCGGGTCCCAGTTGACGACTTGCGTTTTGCGGTAGGCAATGCCCTTGTCCAGCATCTTCAGAAAGAGCCACTGGTTCCACTTGTAGTAGCTGGGGTCACAGGTGGCGATTTCGCGGCTCCAGTCGATGGCTAGGCCCATGGCCTGCATCTGCTTTTTCATGTAGGCGATGTTGTCGTAGGTCCACTGCGCGGGCGGCACGCCATTTTTGAGGGCGGCGTTTTCAGCGGGCAGGCCAAAGGCGTCCCAGCCCATGGGCATCAAGACGTTGTAGCCCTTCATGCGCAAGTAGCGCGTGAGCATGTCGTTGATGGTGTAGTTGCGCACATGGCCCATGTGCAGCTTGCCGCTGGGGTAGGGCAGCATGGAGCAGGCGTAGTACTTGCCTTTGGGCTTTTTCCCGCTCGTGTCTTCGCTCACGCGGTAAGCGTCAATGGCCTGCCAGTCGGCCTGGGCCTGGCGTTCAACGTCGCGATGCTGGTAGGGCTGGGGCTGTTTTGGGTCTTGCATGGAACAAAAAATGAGGGAAGCCGGAAAAAGGAGCCGGGAAAGCCGGCCTACAGAAAAGCGTCTGGCCATCTCCTGGGCGCTACGGGTCGCAGTCAGCAGGAGGACCGCTGAAAATCAGGATTTTAGAGGGCGGCTGCTCGCTCAGCGCGCAGGGGCCTGGCTGCCGCCCGGCGAAGTTCCCGTGACAAAGCCGATGCGGTTCAGCCCGGCCTTTTGCGCAACGCCCAAGACCTCGGCAACCCGGCCGTAAGGCGCTGCTGCATCGGCCCGCAGATGCAGTTCTGTGTCAGGACGGCTGGCGGCGGTTCGCGTCAGACGCCCAGCCAACTCGGAGAGGCTGACGGGCTGGTCATCCATGAACGCCTGACCGCTGCGGTCCACGACCAGCACGACATGGGGCGCCTGATCTGGCACTGTCACCGTGGCGGAGTCAACCTTGGGGAGCTCAAGACGAATGGAGCTGGCCAAAATCGGTGCCGTCAGGATGAAGATCACCACCAGCACCAGCATCACGTCCACCAGCGGCGTGACGTTGATTTCGCTGATCGGCCGGCCGGGTCGCTGACCATCTTCGAGCTGGCCGAATGCCATCAGCCGCTCGCCTCGGGTTTTTGCAGCAGCAGCTCTCGCAAGTCGCGGGCAAAACCTTCCAGATCGGCCTCGATCCGATGAATGAGGCGGCCCATCACGTTGTAGGCCAGCACGGCTGGAATTGCCACGGCCAAGCCAGCGGCCGTCATGACGAGTGCCTCGCCCACCGGGCCGGCTATCTGGTCGATGGTGATCTGGCCGGCGCTAGCCATGCCTTCCAGTGCGTGGTAAATGCCCCAGACGGTACCCAACAAGCCGACGAAGGGCGCGGTGGAGCCGACCGTTGCCAAAAGAACCTGGCCGTACTGCAATTTACGAAGCGCACTGTGCAGAGCGCCCCGCAGCACGCGCGTGAGTTGCTGACTGCGGTCGCCCGCCGAGCCCAAGGTGCCGGCGCGGGCTGCCTGACTGGCCTGCAGCATGGGCAGCAGCAAGGCCTCCCGGTCAAAGGCCGCCACGCGCTGGGCCGCCTCAGGAAGGTTGGCTGACTGCCAGAAGGCCGCAGTGCTGCGCCCGACGTCGGTCGAGGCGCGACTGAGCAGCCAGCTTTTCCAGAGAATCACCACCCAGCTGGCTATCGACATGAGCAGCAGCAGCACCGCCACGCTGCGGCTGATGGCATCGCCTTGCAGCAGTGTCGCAAGGCCATTCATGCGGGGAGTCCAGGTATCACGTCAGCTCACTTGAGATTGAGAACGTCGAACATGTCGAACAGTCCGCGCTGATGATTTGCCAAAAAGCGTGCCGCACGCAAGCTGCCTTGCGCATAGGTCGCGCGGCTCGATGATTTGTGCGTGATCTCGATGCGCTCACCAGTGCTAGCGAACAGCACGGTGTGGTCGCCCACGATATCGCCGCCACGGATGGTTGCAAAGCCGATGCTGGACGGATCACGCTCGCCGGTCACGCCTTCGCGTGCGTACACGGCGCAGTCTTTGAGATCACGCCCCAGGGCGCCTGCGATCACCTCGCCCATTTTCAGAGCAGTGCCTGAAGGCGCGTCCACCTTGTGGCGGTGGTGCGCTTCGATGATCTCTATGTCGTAACCGGTGGACAAGGCCTTGGCGGCCATTTCCAGCAGCTTGAGTGTGACGTTCACGCCCACACTCATGTTGGGCGCCATGACGATGGCGATATCCCGTGCGACTTCGGCAATTTCGGATTTTTGCGCGTCGGTAAAACCGGTGGTGCCGATGACCGCATGCACGCCGAGCTCACGGCAGACGCGCAGGTGGGCGAGCGTGCCCTCCGGACGTGTGAAGTCGATCAGCACCTGCGCACCGTTCAGGCCGGCTCGCAGGTCAGCGGTGACCTGAACGCCTGAGTGCTGGCCCGTAAAAGCGGCGGCGTCCTGGCCGATCAGCGTGCTTTCAGTGCGGTCCAGCGCGCCGATCAGCTGGCAGTCGTCGGCGGCTTGCACCGCCTCGACCAACATTTGGCCCATGCGGCCGCTGACACCAGCGATGGCGATTTTCAATGGGGAGGCGGTAATGGCTGTGACGGCGTTCATGTCGGTCGTGGCTGTGGGGCGTTCAAGGACGCACGCTTTCCAGCGGCGGGTAGTTGGGGGGAATGGCCGTCGAGCCGTCTGTCACTGGCGAGCTCGCGCCCGAAGCTGGGGCTTGCGCTGCCGGCATACCTGCTTTTTTTCGGGCTGCTTCGAGTTGTTCGGGTGAAGTCTCCAGTGGAGGAATCTTCCCTAAGGCACGCCCGCTGTCCAGGCGGGCGATGAAATCGGCTTCCGCTGGCATGGTGTCGCCCTCAAATCGCTCCAAGGCGTCGCCCTTGAAAAACACCGCGTAACGGTAAGCTTGCGCAGGAACTCCCTGACGGTTGATGGTGAAGATGTAATCCCATCGGTCTGCGTGAAAAATGCTGGCCACCAAAGGCGTGCCCAGCACACCCCGCACCTCGGTTCTGCTCATGCCGGGGCGCAGCTGCTGCACCTGTTCCCGCGAAATGAAGTTGCCCTGGATGACGTCTGGCTTGAAAGACGTTAGCCAGTGCGTGGGCTTGAGGATGCGGCTGGCCATACCCTCGGAGCCCGCTGGGCTCGTTGGGCCGGCACAGCCTGCGAGCAGCGCGCACGCCATGGTGAGCAGGGCGGCAGGCAGTGAAAATCGTGTGTGGGCGGGCATGGCTAGTGTGCTGACGATATGATGGTTCATTGTAGCGGCAGGGTGCTTTTTCACTGGGGGCTCACCCGCAGCCGGCAAGTCAAGATAACAAGGCAAGGCATGAGGGCAGACGCCCTTGAAATATTCCATGAGCAACATTGACGAGTTGAAAAGCACGGGCCTCAAAGCCACGTTGCCGCGCCTGAAAATCCTCGAGATTTTCCAGGGCGGCCGGCAGCGCCACATGACCGCCGAGGACGTGTTTCGCGTCTTGCTTGAGGAGCGTTCCGACATTGGCTTGGCCACCGTGTACCGGGTACTGACCCAGTTTGAGCAGGCGGGCTTGCTCAATCGCAGCAATTTCGAATCGGGCAAAGCGGTCTACGAGCTCAACGAAGGTCAGCATCACGACCATCTGGTGTGCCTGGATTGTGGTCGTGTGGAAGAGTTTTATGACGCCGAGATTGAAAAGCGTCAGCATGCGGTGGCAGAAATCAAGGGCTTTGCCATTGCCGACCATTCCCTGTCGATTTACGCCAACTGCACCAAAACCGACTGTCCGCATCGTCCGCCGCCTGGCCGACACCAGGGCGCAAGCCACAGCTAAATCAGCTGCCGCTTTCCATCGCCTTGCGATGGCGCTCGACGAAATCCTGATAAGTGTTGATGCCGCGCAGCTGCAAGATGGCATTGCGCACAGCAGCTTCAACCAGTACGGCGATATTGCGCCCGGCTTCCACCTGGATGATCACCTTGCGCACCGGGATGCCCAAGACGTCTTGGGTCAGCGGCTCGTAGGGAATGCGCTCGTAGTCGCGCTCCAGGGTTTCGCGGCGAACCAGATGCACGATTAATTTCAGACGCATTTTGCGGCGTACCGCCGTTTCGCCAAAGATCGCCTTGATGTCCAAGAGGCCAATGCCGCGCACTTCGAGCAGGTTTTGCAGCAGGTCGGGGCAGCGCCCCTCGATGGTGGTCTGGTTGATGCGGTACAGATCGACCGCGTCATCCGCTACCAGGCCGTGGCCGCGTGAAATCAACTCCAACCCCAGCTCGCTTTTGCCAAGTCCGGACTCGCCAGTGATCATCACGCCCAGGCCCAAGATGTCCATGAACACGCCGTGCATGGAGGTGCGGTCTGCGAAGTGCTTGGACAAATAAGCGCGCAGCACATCGATCACGAAGGCCGCCGATTCGGGCGTCTGGAACATGGGCAGTTGCCCGCGCTCACACATCGCAATCAAGGTGTCGGGTGCGGTCTGGCCGTCAGCCACCACCAACACAGGCGGCTCTAGCGTGATGATGCGCGACACCCGGCGACTGCAGTCATCAGTGTTGCCCTGCGTCAGGTAAGCGACTTCGCGCTCGCCCAGAATCTGCACGCGGTAGGGGTGGATGTAGTTGAGGTAGCCCACCAGGTCGGCGCCGGAGCGGGCCGCGCGGACCGCGACTTCGTCAAAGCGGCGCTCTGAGGCGCCCAGGCCGGCGACCCATTGCCATTTCAGCGACGCGCGATGGTCTTCAAAAAGAACGTCGGCGCTGACAACGGTGGGCTTCATCCGGCTGGTTTAAGCGCTGGGGCTCAGTTGCTGACGTGCGTGGACTGCCAAGTGGCGATGAGCTGGTGCAGCGCAGTGGCGTCGCTGCTGAGCTTGAGTTGCTCGCGCAGACCGCTGTCGCTCAGCAGTTCGGCAATTTCCGAGAGGATTTCCAAGTGCTTTTGCGTGGCGGCTTCAGGCACCAGCAAAAAGATCAGCAAGCGCACGGCTTGCTCATCCGGGGCGTCAAAGCCGATGGCCGCATGCAGCTGAAAGACCGCCGCCATGGGCGCCTTCAGGCCTTTGATGCGGCCGTGTGGGATGGCAACGCCATGGCCCAGCCCGGTGGAGCCCAGCCGCTCGCGTGCGAAAAGGCTGTCGGTGATCAGTGCGCGGTTGAGCCCGTGCAGGTTTTCAAACAGCAGCCCGGCTTCCTCGAACGCACGCTTTTTGCTGGTCGCTTCAACGCCAACCAGGACTTGGGCAGGGGGAAGGATTTGCGAGAGGCGGTTCATAGCGGTCTTGAGTCGGCGAATTATGCACTTGGCTGAGGCGTGAATCTGAGCACCCAAGAAAAAGCCGCCTGAGGGTTCAGGCGGCTGGATTGCCGAAGATCGGCGTCAGGGTGGGTTCAGATCACGATGTGGCCAGTTCAGGCCGCCTGGCGTTTGGCTGCCACATGGTGGTGATCCTGGGCCTTGTCCTTGTGGCGCACGACCTGACGGTCCAGTTTGTCGGCAAGTTCGTCCACAGCGGCATAGAGGTCGGCGTTGGAGCTTTCTGCATAAATATCGCGGCCCTTGACGTGCACATTGCACTCGGCCCGTTGCCTGAGCTCCTTTTCCTTCATGTTGTCGACTGTCAGGAGGACTTTGACATCGACCACCTGATCGAAGTGTCGGATGATCCGATCGAGTTTCGTGGTCACGTAACCGCGCAGCGCAGGGGTGACTTCAAGGTGGTGGCCGCTGATCGTCAAGTTCATAAGTGCTCCTTTTCCTTTTCCTGATTAGGAAGGGTTTTTGCAAAAAAACCGCCTGGCTTGCGGGCCGGGCGGCTGACCGAACATGCTCTGGCTTCACTATGCGCCTGGAGGCCAGCAATTGCAATCCCGCGCTGCAGCATGGCGCCAAAGTTCCACTGCTCGCGCAAACTTTTCACTGGCCCTCGTGCGGGCTTGGCAGCCCTTTGGATTCAGCGACGCTTGCTGCCCTGGCGTCTGAAGAGTCATTCAGGGCCGATGCCATAATCCGGACCATGTTTCATGACGGAGAAATCCTTGGAAAGCAGCCCTAGTCGCTAGCTTTCAGTCCGGCAGGCTCAATGACTGCGCGGGATTGAAAGCGATGCACCAATCCCCGCCGCCTGGCTTTAGACCAGGCCTGTCCTTGAATGCCCTAACGGGAGTCCGGCATGCTCAATATTTTCACGCTCGTCAACGGGCGGCTGTTCCAGGAGGAGATCGAATCCCTGGAAGAGCTCTCACGCTTTCGCCCCATCTGGGTGGACCTCGAATCGCCAACGCCAGAAGAAAAGCGCTGGATCAAACAGTACTACGGCCTGTCGATTCCTGAAGACGTGATGGCCGAGGACATCGAGGAGTCTGCGCGCTTTTACGAAGAGGACAACGGTGAGTTGCATATCCGCTCGGACTTTTTGATTGCCGACGCCGACGAGCCGCGCACCGTGCGCGTGGCTTTCATCTTGAACACGGTCAACGATGACCTCAAGAGCAAGGGCGTGCTGTTTTCCATTCACGACGAAGACGTGCCCGTGTTTCGGCTGCTGCGCATGCGCGCGCGCCGCGCTTACGGCCTCATTGAAGACGCCAAGGAAGTCCTGCTCAAGCTCTTTGATGCGGACGCCGAATACTCGGCCGACACGCTCGAAGGCATTTACGTGGACCTGGAAAAAGTCAGCGCCAAGGTGCTGTCAGGCGACGTGACCGACGTGATGGCCGGTGAGGTGCTGGGCTCGATTGCGCGGCACGAGGACTTGAGCGGGCGCATCCGCCGCAACATGATGGACACGCGCCGCGCGGTCAGTTTCATGATGCGCAGCAAGATGCTGAACGCCGAGCAGTTCGAAGAAGCGCGGCAGATTCTGCGCGACATCGATTCGCTGGATTCGCACACCGCCTTCTTGTTCGACAAGATCAACTTCTTGATGGACGCCACGGTCGGTTTCATCAACATCAACCAGAACAAGATCATCAAGATCTTCTCGGTGGCCAGCGTTGCGCTGTTGCCACCCACCTTGATTGCCAGCCTGTATGGCATGAACTTCAAGTTCATGCCCGAGTTGGACTGGTCGCTGGGCTACCCCTATGCGCTGGTCCTGATGGTGGCTAGCGCGCTGGTGCCGATGTGGTACTTCAGGAAGCGCGGCTGGCTGAAGTAAGGGCTGTAAAGTCTGCAGTCGGCGGCAGGGCCAGCAAGAAAGCGCGCACGATGCGCTCGGCATAAAGACTGGCCACTTCGCGAACAAAAACTGGAAAGTCCTGGTGCGCCAGGTCATCGGCCCGGTCCGAGATGGTGCGCACCGCAGCAAAAGGAATGCCGTAGTCAGCGCACACCTGCGCCACCGCTGCGCCTTCCATTTCCACCGCCAGGGCTTCATGGCCGGCGCCGCGAAGCCCGGCCTGCAAGGCGCTGGATTCCGCTTGGCTGCTGACGAACCGGTCGCCGCTGGCGATCAGGCCTGCATGAGCACGACTGCCGGGGCTGGCCTGCAAGGCCTTTCTCACCGCGGCGTGCAGCAGTGCCGTCAAGTTGGGGTCACAGGCAAAGCGGGCGCGGCCATACAGCGGCACTTCGTAGCGGGGGAAAAGTGGCGAAGCGTCCAGGTCGTGCTGGACAAAATCTTCAGCTACCACGACGTCACCTACGGCCACCCCAGCCGCCAAACCGCCCGCCACGCCCGTGAACAAGATACGTCCGACATCCAGATGACTGATGAGCGTGGCAGCTGTCAGGCTGGCCGACACCTTGCCGACCCGTGACAAGGCCAGCACGACCGGCTGGCCATGCAGGTGTCCGCTCCAGAAATCACGGCTGGCGATGCGGCGCAGCTGCGGGTGTTGCAGTTGCGCGAGCAGCCCTTGCTGTTCCTCGGCCAGTGCGCTGAGGATGGCTGTGGGCTGCATCCTTGCTGCTTTATTTTTTGTCGCGCAGTTCGCGGCGAAGGATCTTTCCGACGGGCGTCTTGGGCAAGTCAGCGCGGAACTCGATCACCTTGGGGAGCTTGTAGCCCGTCAGGTTGGCTTTGCAGTGCTCACGCACCTGGGCTTCAGTCAGTGCCGGGTTCTTCTTGACGATGACCAGCTTGACCGCTTCGCCGGTCTTGTCGTCCGGCATGCCCACGCAGGCGCACTCGAGCACACCTTCGAGCTTGGAGACGACTTCTTCAATCTCGTTGGGATAGACGTTGAAACCGCTGACCAGGATCATGTCCTTCTTGCGGTCAATGATCTTGAAAAAGCCGTTGGCATCGACGACGCCAATGTCGCCTGATTTGAAATAGCCATCAGGCGTCATGACCTTGGCGGTTTCATCAGGCCGCTGCCAGTAGCCAGCCATGACCTGCGGGCCCTTGATGGCGATCTCGCCGGCCTGGCCCTGCGGCACTTCATGGCCTTCGTCGTCCAGCAGCTTGAACCAGGTGCCTGGAATCGGCACGCCGATGGTGCCCGTGAACTGCTTGGAATTGGTCGGATTGCAACTGGCCGAGGGCGAGGTTTCAGACAAGCCATAACCTTCAACGATGGGGCACCCCGTTTTCTCGAGCCAAAGTTGCGCCACCGCACTTTGCACGGCCATGCCGCCGCCCAGCGACACCCTCAGGTGGGACCAATCGACCTTGTTGAAGTCTGGATGGTTGGCCAAGCCGTTGAACAGCGTGTTGACCGCCGGGAAGCTGTGGATGCGGTGCTTGGCGAGCTCTTTGAGCACAGCAGGCAAGTCGCGCGGGTTCGGGATCAGGATGTTCTTGGCGCCCGTGCGCATGCCCAGCATCATGTTCACCGTGAAAGCGAAGATGTGATACAGCGGCAAGGCGCAGACATAAACCGGTTGCTCGCCCGACTCCATCGTGGCCATGGCCGGTGCGTTCCAGGCTTCGGACTGAAGCAGGTTGGCAATCACGTTGCTATGCAGCAGTACCGCGCCTTTGGAGACGCCGGTGGTGCCGCCGGTGTACTGCAACACGGCCACGTCGTCGGGCTTGATGTCCGGGCGCACCAACTTGGCCCGCTGACCTTGGGCCACCGCGTCATTGAAGCGCACAGCCTGCTGCAGGTTAAAGGGCGGCACCATCTTTTTGACGTTGCGCACCACGTGGTTGACGATGGCGCCCTTCAAAAAGCCCAGTTGGTCACCCATGGCGCAGAGCACCACATGCTTGACCGGCGTGTTGGCGATGCATTCTTCCAGCGTGGCGGCAAAGTTCTCGATGATGACGATGGCCTTGGCGCCCGAATCCTTGAGTTGGTGCTCCAACTCGCGGGGGGTGTACAGCGGATTGACGTTGACCACCACATAACCGGCACGCAAGATGGCTGCAACCGCCACTGGATATTGCGGCACGTTGGGCATCATGATGGCGATGCGGTCGCCCTTGGCCAGACCCAGGGATTGGAGGTAGGCAGCAAAGGACTGCGACAGTCGATCGGTCTGCGCAAAGCTGACTTCCTTGCCCATGAAGCTGTAAGCGACGCGGTCGCCGTACTTGGCAAAACCTTCTTCCAGCAGTGCTACCAACGATGGGTACTGCGAAGCGTCAATGTCTGCCGGCACCCCCGGCGGGTAGGCCTTGAGCCAAGGGCGTTCGATGAGGCGAGCGTCTGTGTTGTCCATGCGTGTCTCCTGTTTTTATTGGTCGTCATTCACCTGCGGCGGCACCCGGCCGTCCAGCCGGCGCCGAGCCGCATCTTCGCCGTCTTTACTCAATCGCCTTACCCATGTCCTCAATCACCTTCTTGGCGTCGCCAAACACCATCATGGTCTTGTCCATGTAGAACAGCTCGTTGTCCAGGCCGGCGTAACCGGAGGCCATGCTTCGCTTGTTCACGATCACGGTCTTGGCTTTGTAGGCTTCCAGAATCGGCATGCCGTAGATGGCGCTGCCCTTGACGTGCGCCGCAGGGTTGACCACGTCGTTGGCGCCCAGGATGATGGCGACGTCGGCTTGGCCGAACTCGGCGTTGATGTCTTCCATTTCATGCACCTGGTCGTAAGGCACTTCGGCCTCGGCCAGCAGCACGTTCATGTGGCCGGGCATGCGGCCCGCCACCGGGTGAATGGCGTATTTGACCTTGATGCCTTTTTCGGTGAGCTTTTGCGCGAGCTCCTTGACCGAGTGCTGGGCACGCGCCACCGCGAGACCATAGCCCGGCACGATGATGACCGACTCGGCATTGCCCAGAATGAAGGCCGCGTCATCGGCAGAACCCGACTTGACGCTGCGCTGCACGGCACTGCCAGCAGCGGCGGTGCCCGCCTCGCCGCCAAAGCCGCCCAGGATGACGTTGAAGAACGAGCGGTTCATGGCCTTGCACATGATGTAGCTCAGGATCGCGCCGGAGGAACCCACCAAGGAACCGGCCACGATCAGCATGGCGTTGTTCAGCGAGAAACCAATGCCCGCTGCCGCCCAGCCCGAGTAACTGTTGAGCATCGACACCACCACCGGCATGTCTGCGCCGCCGATCGGGATGATGATGAGCACGCCCAGCACAAAGGACAGCGCCAGCATGGCAAAGAAAGCCGTCCAGTTGCCCGTGAACATGAACACGAGGCCGAGAGCCAGCGTGGCCAGGCCCAGCACCAGGTTGAGCATGTGCTGGCCAGAGAAGGTGACCGGTGCGCCCTGGAACAGGCGGAACTCGTACTTGCCGCTGAGCTTGCCAAAGGCGATCACCGAGCCGCTGAAGGTGATGGCGCCAATGGCCGCGCCCAGGAAGAGCTCCAAGCGGTTACCGGCCGGAATCGCAGCAGTGCCCAGGCCTTTGGCCGTGATGCCGAAAGCGTCAGGTTCTGCCATGGCGGCCACGGCGATGAACACCGCCGCCAAGCCGATCATGCTGTGCATGAAAGCGACCAGCTCGGGCATCTTGGTCATCTCGACGCGCTTGGCCATGAGGGTGCCAGCGGCGCCGCCCACGACGAGCGCGCCCAGCACATAAACCATGCCTTCGGCCGCGCCGCTGGACAGCTCAACAATCAGCGCGCCGGTGGTCAGGATGGCAATGCCCATGCCCGACATGCCGAACACGTTGCCGCGAATCGAGGTGGTGGGGTGCGACAGGCCTTTGAGCGCCTGGATGAAGCAGACGCTGGCCAGCAGGTACAGCAAGGTGACGAGGTTCATGCTCATTTGGCGGCTCCTGCAGCAGAGTCAGTAGCGGCTGCGGGGGCGGCCTTCTTTTCTTTCTTCTTGAACATCTCGAGCATCCGGCGCGTGACCAGGAAGCCGCCAAACACGTTGACCGCTGCCAGCGCCACGGCCAGCACGCCCATGGTCTTGCCCAGCGGGGTGACGGTCAGGGCCGCCGCCAGCATGGCGCCCACGATGACGATGGCCGAGATGGCGTTGGTCACGGCCATGAGCGGCGTGTGCAGCGCGGGCGTGACCGTCCAGACCACGTGGTAACCCACGTAGATGGCCAGCACGAAGATGATGAGGTTGATGATCCCGGGGGAAGCGAGGTCCATGTTCTTCTTTCCTTATTTCTTCTTGACTTCGCCGCCCTGGGTCATCAGGCACGCGGCCACGATGTCGTCTTCCAGGTCAATGTTCAGCGCGCCGTCCTTGGCGACGATGAGCTTGAGGAAGTCCAGCAGGTTGCGCGCATACAAGGCGCTGGCGTCAGCAGCCACCAGGGCCGGCACATTGGTCTCGCCAATCAGCGTCACGCCGTGCTTGACCACCGTCTGGCCAGGCACGGTCAGCGGGCAGTTGCCGCCTTGCGGCGCGGCCAGGTCAACAATCACGCTGCCGGGCTTCATGGCTTGCACCATTTCTTCGGTCACCAGCACGGGGGCAGGGCGGCCGGGGATGAGCGCGGTGGTGATCACCACATCGGCTTGGGCCACGCGCTTGGCGACTTCGGCCTTTTGCCGGGCCAGCCAGGACGGCGGCATGGGCTTGGCGTAACCGCCCACGCCGACGGCGGCTTCGCGTTCTTCGTCGGTCTCGTAAGGCACGTCGATGAACTTGGCACCCAGGGACTCGACTTGTTCTTTCACGCTGGGGCGAACGTCGGAGGCTTCAATGACGGCGCCCAAACGCTTGGCGGTGGCAATGGCTTGCAAGCCGGCCACGCCCACGCCCAGAATCACAACCCGCGCGGCCTTGACGGTGCCGGCGGCGGTCATGAGCATGGGGAAAAAGCGCTGGTAAGCGTTGGCCGCCATCATCACGGCCTTGTAGCCGGCGATGTTGGCTTGCGAAGACAGCACGTCCATGCTTTGCGCGCGGCTGGTGCGGGGCGCGGCTTCCATGGCGAAGGCGGTCACGCCTGCGCTGGCCAGGCGTTGCAGGCCGGCGGCGTCAAAGGGGTTGAGCATGCCGGCGAGCACGCTGCCGGGTTTGAGGTGCGGCACCTCGGCGTCTTGCGGGCAGCGCACCTTGAGCACGATGTCGGCGGCGTAGGCGCCTGCGGCATCGGTAATCTCTGCGCCCACGGCCTCGTAGGCGGCGTCAGGCATGCTGGCGGCAATGCCTGCGCCCGACTGGATGCGTACCGTGTGCCCTTGGGACTTGAGTTTTTTGGCTGTCTCGGGTGTAACCGCGACGCGTGTTTCGCCTGCCAGTATTTCGGCAGGTACCCCAATCATCATGGGTGGCTCCTCTGGTTATAGGTCGGCTTTTGCCGCCTTTGTATTTATCTGTCACTAAGCTTACATGAGTTTTTTTGGGCCCTACCCAGCTCATGCTTACTTTTTGACGCGTTTTTTCAGCCCAGTTTTGGGTCTCCTGGCATGGGCTTTGACGCAGCTTGCAGGCCTTGCGCGCAGCTCCCGCATGGACAGGACGAAATTGGAAAAACGGACCCGGCGCCACACCCTAGCTGAGGTGCGCTGGGAGCCGCTCCAGCAAGCCTTGCAAAGCCCGCAGCACGGTGGCTTGGCGAACCGCGGCCCGGTCGCCCGGGAACTGCGCCAGCTCGGTTGACACGCCGCTCGGCGTGGCCCAGGCCAGCCAGACCGTGCCGACGGGCTTGGCCGCGCTGCCGCCACCCGGGCCTGCCACTCCCGTCACGGCTACGGCCACCTGGGCCTTGGCATGGGCCAGCGCCCCGGCAGCCATGGCTCTGGCAACTTCCTGGCTGACGGCGCCATGCGCTTCGATCAGCGCGGCCGGCACGCCCAGGAGTTCGGTCTTGGCTGCGTTGGAATAGCTCACGAAGCCGCGTTCAAACCAGGTGCTGGAGCCGGCAAGATCGGTGCAGGCCGCGGCAATCAAGCCGCCCGTGCAGCTTTCCGCCGTGGCCAGTTGCCAGCCCAATCCTTGCAGCCGAGTAGCCAATGCCTCGACGGTTGCATAAACCCTATTCATGGCCACCAGAACCTCCAGAACGCCAACACCAGCAAGGTACAAAACGCAGCCAGCAAGTCGTCGAACATGATGCCAAAGCCGCCCCGGGGCCCAAAGCCCTTGAAGTGCTTGTCGGCCCAGGCCATGGGGCCGGGCTTGAGTGCATCGAATGCGCGAAACAGGGCAAAGGCTATCGTCTGCGCCAGCAGCCCGGCTGGCAAGAACAGCCAGAGGACCAGCCAGAAGCAGACGATTTCGTCCCAGACGATGTGGCCTGAATCGGGTACACCCAAGCGCCGTGAGGTCACGGTACAGGCCCACCAGCCAATGCCGAATGAGCCAGCGATCAGCCAGCCCAGTTGCGCTTCAGTCAGCCAGGTTTGCAGCACCAGGAAGGCCAGCCAGGCCCAGAGCGTGCCGGCCGTACCGGGGGCGACCGGGCTGAGCCCGGAGCCAAAACCCAGGGCGATGAAGTGGGCTGGGTGCGCCAGCAAAAAGCGGGCGTCTGGCCGGCGCGGCGCGGCGATCGGTTCAGTGGACATGTTTATGCGAAGTGGTCGAAGGAGGTGAATGCTTTGGCCATCGGCGCGCCATCGGCGTTCAGCCAGCGCAGGCCAGGGTGTGCCTCGATCTGGCCAAGTCGGGTCACTACGGTGCTGCTGGCCTGGGCGGCTGCTTCGACGGCGTGCCGTTGTGCAAAGGGGGCGGTGAAGGCTAGCTCGTAGTCGTCGCCCCCCGACAGCACGGCGGTCAGCGCGTCGGCTTCGCTCACCCCAGCCGTGGCCCAGTCGGCATGGCGGCGGGCCGCCAGCAAGCCCAGCGCTAGCTCAAGGTTCACGCTGGCGCCTACGCCGGACGCGTCGAGAAGATGCTTTAGATCGCCAGCCAGTCCGTCGCTCAGGTCAATGGCGGCGCTGGCCAGGCCGCGCAAGGCCAGGCCGAGCGCAACGCGAGCCGTGGGTGCTTCCAGACGGCGGCGTGCGGCGTCCATCAAAGCCGGCGGCAGGTGGATGCGGCCGCGCATCGCGTCCAGCGCCAGCCGGGCATCGCCCAGGCTGCCGCTCACATACAAGTCGTCGCCAGCCTTTGCGCCGCTGCGCAGCAAGGCCTGGGTGTGGCCGGCATCCGCACCGTTTGCCACCGGTACCGTGCCAAACACAGTGATGCAGATGTTCAGGGGGCCGCGCGTGGTGTCGCCGCCCATCAATTCGCAGTTGTGGCTATCTGCCAAGGCTAGCAAGCCCTTGGAAAAGCCGGCCAGCCATGTCTCGTCAACATGGGGCAAGGCCAAGGCGAGCGTAAAGCCAAGAGGTTCGGCACCGCAGGCGGCGAGGTCTGACAAATTCACGGCCAATGCCTTGTGGCCGAGTGCGACTGGATCCACGTCGGCAAAGAAATGCCGGCCTTCGACCAGCATGTCGCTGGAGATGGCCAGTTGCTGGCCAGGCAGCGTCGGCAACAGCGCGCAATCGTCGCCAATACCCAAAGCCGCGCGGCGCGCTGGCCGGCGGAAATAGCGCGCAATCAGATCAAACTCACCCATGGGCCAAGCATAGCCCGACCGCACCTGGGCTTGCGCTCAGGCGCTTGGTGCGGCGCGAAATTGCAGGGAGGCCTGCCGGATCACTTCGGCCAGCAGTCCCTCTCGCCCTTGCTTTTCGCGCAGCCAGCGGGCGTCGTTGTAGCCGCTGTCCACGCTGGCCCGCAAGAGACCCAGGCTGTGGCCAGCGCCTACGGCGTGCGCATGCCTTTGCAGCGCGTCCATGGTCTGCTGAATGTGCTGGCGCAAGGGCATGTGCAGGCCGGTGCCGGGGTCTACATACACCGCGTCCAGGCCAAAGCGGCAGGCCTGAAAGCGGTTGTAGGTGTAGACCAAATAGTCGTCCTCAGCGGGCATGAAGGGTGCTTCATGCATGAACCACGCGGCCAACGCCTGCACATAGCCCGACAGCGCCGCCGCCCGCTCGATGGTGAGCGGCGTGTCGAACACGCGAATCTCGATGGTGCCGAACTCCGGCTTGGGCCGGATGTCCCAGTAAAAATCCTTCATGCTTTTGACCACGCCCGTGCGGGTCATCTTGTCAAAGTAGGTGGTGAAGTCGGCCCAGGTCAGCGCCATGGGCGCCCGGCCGGACAGCGGAAAGGCAAAGACCGAGTTCAGGCGTGCTGAATCAAAAGCGGTGTCTTGCCCCTGCACATAAGGGGACGACGCCGACAGCGCAATGAAGTGCGGGATGTAACGCGACATGCGGTGCAGCGTGAGCAGGGCGGTGTCCGCGTCGGGGCAGCCCACGTGCACATGTTGGCCAAAGATGGTGAACTGTTTGGACAGATAGCCGTAGAGCGCGGAGAGCTCGCGAAAGCGCGGCTTGTCATAAATGCGCTGCTCATGCCACTGCTGAAAAGGGTGTGTGCCGCCGCCCACGATGGCGATGTTGAGTTTGTCGGCACTCTTGACCAGAGCGTCGCGAATTTGCGTGAGCTGGCCCAGCACTTCGGCCGCACTGTGACAAATACCAGTGGAGACCTCGATCATGCTGGACGTCATCTCTGGCACCACGCTGCCGGGCAGGGTTTTGTGCGGCATCAGGCGCAGCATGTCTTCGGCATACGGGGCCAGGTCGTAGTCGTGCGTGTTGACCAACTGCAGTTCGAGCTCAACGCCCAGCGAAAGCGCGGCCGAGGTCTGGAAGGGTTCAAGCGTCATCGTTGTCTCCCGACTTTCCTGAGGCGCCGATTCGCCAGGGTCTCGCGCTTTCACCGGCCCGGTGAATCGCGACCGTGGCCAGTACCGCGCCCAGCACTTCCATCAGCAAGATCGCGGGCAAGGCGATGCTGGCGATTTCGCCGCCCAGGGTGCGCGAAGCCGCTGCGAACTGAGACACCAAAAGCAAGGTGACCGACGACATGGGCGACATGGCAAAGCCGACCCACAGGGCTTGCTTCCAACTCGCGCCACTGCCCATGTTGCCCAGGCCAACGCCCACCACCTTGGCGACGGCCCGCGCCACGACCAAGGCCAGAACCCAGCCAAACAGCGCCAGCGACCAGTCCCCCTGCGCGGCCACGACGGACACCAGCACAAACATCAGCATGGTCAGCATGGCCGAGGCGGTGCCCATTTGCCTGGGCCATGACCACGGCCGGGCATGCAGATGCTTGAGCAGCATGCCGCCCAAAAGCGCAGCCAGAGGCGCTGAACCGCCGTAGTGCGCGGCCAGTGTGGCCGCTGCTGCAATCAGGGCCAGCAGCAATATGGCGGTGTTTTCACTGCTCGGGCTCATGAGGCGAAAGGCCAGCCGCAGCGTCATGGCCAGGGCGGCGCCCAAACCCACCGACAGCAACAGCACCAGCAGCGGATATACAAAGGCGCTTTGGGCGGGCAGGGCGCCGCCCCGCTCGGCAAAGGCCAAGAGCCCTGCGCGTGCCGTGCACAGCACCAGCGCATAAAACGTACTGAGTGTGGACAGCACCATGGCTCGCTCGGTCACAGGGCCGGCGCCCCGGGTGTCCAGGATGACGCGGGCCAGCACGGCCGGCGACGCGGCCATGGCCAGCAAGGCCAGGGCTTCGGCCACGGGCACGCTGAGGTCCAGCCAGCGCAGCAGGCTGTAAACGGCCCCGAAAGTGAGCGCTGATTCCGCCAGGCTTTGCACCAGGAGCATCGGGTTGTGGCGAAACCAGCGCAGCGGAATGCGACCGCCGGCTTCAAACAACACCACGGCCACGCCGAGTTCAAGCAAAAAGAGGCCTGTGCCTTGCAGCGGCCAAGCCGCGCCCGTGAAACCCAGCAATCCAGCCAGGCCACCGATGACGGAATAACCCACCACTTTGGGCAAGCCCGTGTGGCGCTGGAGCAGGTAGCCGCTGGCAGCGGCCAAAGCGAGCAGCAAAGCCCACTGCACGATGGGCAAGCCCGCCGAAGGTTTGGAGAGGTCAGACCAGATGGTCAGGAGTTCGGTCATCGTCCTCGCGTCAGGCCTTGATGGATGGGCGCGCGAATGGATGCGCCCTGCCGAATCAGTCTAAGCGGCGCTCGAGGGCTAGCCTTTCATTTGCTTACGCTCTGGATGAGCGAGCAAGGCAGGGGATGAGTCTTCAGTGAGTCTTCAATGAGTCTTCAATGAGTCTTCAGTGCAGAACGCGTGTGCCCGTCCCCGGCTCAGGCGCCAGGACGAACATCGGGATCTCGGCTTCAAAGCGGGTGCCGTCATCAGCCACGCAAAAATAGCTGCCATGCATGGCGCCGGTGGGGGTGCGCAAGCGCGCGCCGCTGGTGTACTGAAACGATTCACCCGGACGCAGCAGGGGCTGCTGGCCGACCAGGCCCAGGCCTTTGACTTCTTCGTTGTGGCCGTTGGCGTCGCTGATGAACCAATGCCGCGAGATCAATTGCGCGGCCACGTCGCCCGTGTTGGTCACGGTGACGGTGTAGGCAAAGGCAAACAGCTGCTCGCCCGGCTCGGACTGGTCCGGCAGGAACTTCGGCAGCACTTCACAAGTCATCTGGTAGGTGGGCATGGCATTCAAAAGTTAACGTCGGGATGTTAACGCGGTGCTGCGACAATTCCCGGATGACTTCCGCCCCTTCCTCCACCACCTTCCGCATCGCCCCGTCCATTCTTTCCGCCGACTTCGCCCGCCTCGGCGATGAAGTGAAAAACGTCATCGCGGCCGGTGCCGACTGGATCCACTTTGACGTGATGGACAACCATTACGTCCCCAATCTGACCTTCGGCCCCATGATTTGCAGCGCGCTCAAGCCGCATGCCGTTACGGCCACAGGCCAGGCCGTACCAATAGATGTGCACCTGATGGTGCAGCCGGTCGACGCGCTGGCCGCCGCCTTTGCTGAGGCAGGTGCCGACTACATCAGCTTTCACCCTGACGCCTCCGGCCATTTGCACCGCAGCGTGCAGGCCATCAAGTCCAAAGGCTGCAAGGCCGGCCTGGTCTTCAATCCTGCCGAGCCGCTGGACGTGCTGGACTGGGTGATCGATGACATCGACCTGATCTTGATCATGAGCGTCAACCCGGGCTTTGGCGGCCAGAGTTTCATTGACTCGGCGCTGCGCAAGATCGAGGCGGTGCGCAAACGCATCGACGCTTCGGGCAAAGACATTCGCCTCGAAGTGGACGGCGGTATCAAGACCGACAACATCGCCCGCGTGGCGGCCGCCGGTGCCGACAGCTTTGTGGCCGGCAGCGCGATTTTCGGCAAGCCCGACTACAAGGCCGTCATCGACGCCATGCGCGTCGAACTCGCCAAGTGAACGCGCAGGCCTCGGGTCGCCGCGCACCGCCCGCCGTCTGGGCGATCGATGCGGTCATGGTCGATCTCGACGGCACGATGGTGGACACGCTGGGTGACTTTGTCGAGGCCTTGAACCGCATGCTGCGCGACTTGCCCTTCACGGCCGCAGAAGGCCCTGCGCCGCATCTGACGGCAGCCCAGGTAGAGCCCATGGTCGGCAAGGGCTCGGAGCACCTGATCGATTCAGCCTTGCGGCATGTCCTCGTGTGCATGTCCAGCCTCGCATTGCAGCCCGTTGACGTGGACGCACGGGCCGCAGCCATGTACCCGGCTGCGTGGGCCAGCTACCAGCAGCATTACCTGGCCATCAACGGCCAGTTTTCTGCGGTCTACCCCGGCGTCAAAGAAGCCTTGGCCGCGTGGCACGGCGCTGGGCTGCCGATGGCGTGCCTGACCAACAAGCCGCTGGCCTTTGCACAGCAATTGCTCGCAGCCAAAGGCCTGGACGGCTTTTTTGTGCAGGTGTTTGGTGGCGATTCCTTTGCCCGCAAAAAGCCCGATCCGCTGCCGCTGCTGTCCACTTGCGCGGCACTCGGCGTCATGCCGGATCACTGCCTCATGGTGGGCGACTCCATCAACGACGCCCGGGCTGCCCGCGCCGCCGGCTGCCCTGTGGCGCTGGTGAGGTACGGCTACAACCACGGCCTGCCGATTGATGGCGTGGACGCTGATGCACATGTGGATTCGCTGCAAGAACTGGCACTGACGCGCCGAAGAGATCAAGGCGCCCAGGCCCTTTGATACACTTTGCAGGGTATGTTCATTCACCGCATCACACGTACAGGTTGTAGCGACCGGGGAGCCTGGCCCTGGCGGTCCTGCGCCGCTCCGGCCCGCCGAGTCTGACTGCTCCCCTGCCGTCGTCCTTGGCAGCCCTGCCTGCCGCTTTGCGCAGCCCGCGCATCCGGTAGCTTTTCATGATGCCCTCCAGCCACGCTGGAGTTCGAATCTCCCCAGCAGGAGACAAACTGAATGAGCCCCAAGGACGCCCCGTGATCACTGAACTTGAATTCAAGAGCCTTGCGCAGCAAGGTTTCAACCGCATCCCCCTGATGGTCGAGGCCTTCGCCGACCTGGAAACCCCGCTTTCGCTGTATCTCAAACTCGCCTTTTCCAAGGACGGCGGCAAGTACAGCTTCCTGCTCGAATCCGTGGTGGGCGGCGAGCGCTTTGGCCGCTACAGCTTCATCGGTTTGCCTGCGCGCACGCTGGTGCGGGCCAGTGGCTTTGGCGCCGATGCCGTCACTGAGGTGGTGACTGACGGCCAGGTGGTCGAGACCTCTGAGCTCAATCCCCTGGACTTCATCGAGGCTTATCAAAAGCGTTTCAAGGTCGCGCTGCGCCCGGGTTTGCCGCGCTTTTGCGGAGGTCTGGCCGGCTACTTTGGTTATGACACGGTGCGGCACATCGAGAAGAAACTCGCTGCGACCTGCCCGCCAGACACCTTGGGTTGCCCCGACATCTTGCTGCTGCAGTGCGAAGAACTCGCCGTCATCGACAACCTGTCGGGCAAGCTGTATCTGATCGTTTACGCCGACCCCGCCGCGCCCGAGGCGTATGCCAATGCCAAGAAGCGCTTGCGCGGTTTGAAGGATCAGCTGCAGTATTCGGTCAGCGCGCCCGTGGTCAAAGCCTCGCAGGGTTACCCGGTCGAGCGCGAGTTTCCCAAGGCGCAGTACATCGCCGCCGTCGAGCGGGCCAAGGGCTTGATTGCCGCGGGCGACTTCATGCAGGTGCAGGTCGGTCAGCGCATCAAGAAGCGCTACACCGAGTCGCCGCTGTCGCTGTACCGCGCCTTGCGCGCGCTCAATCCCAGCCCCTACATGTACTTCTACAACTTCGGGGATTTCCATGTGGTGGGTGCTTCGCCAGAGATCTTGGTACGGCAAGAAAAGATCGACCTCGACGGTGTGCCGAGCCAGAAAATCACGATCCGCCCGCTGGCCGGAACCCGGCCGCGCGCGTCCTCGCCCGAGGCTGACAAGGCTGTCGAGCATGAACTCATCAATGACCCCAAAGAGCGTGCCGAACACGTGATGCTGATCGACCTGGCGCGCAACGACATCGGCCGCATCGCCAAGACCGGCAGCGTGAAGGTGACCGAGGCTTTTGCAGTTGAGCGTTACAGCCACGTGATGCACATCGTGAGCAACGTCGAAGGCGTGCTGCTGGACGGCATGAGCAATATGGACGTGCTCAAAGCCACCTTTCCGGCGGGCACGCTGACGGGCGCGCCCAAGGTGCACGCCATGGAACTCATTGACCAGCTCGAGCCAACCAAACGAGGCCTCTATGGCGGGGCCTGCGGCTACCTGAGTTTTGCGGGCGACATGGACGTGGCGATTGCCATTCGCACCGGCATCATCAAAGACCAAACGCTGTACGTACAGGCGGCAGCCGGCGTGGTGGCGGACTCGGTACCCGAGCTGGAATGGAAAGAAACCGAGGCGAAAGCGCGTGCCTTGCTGCGGGCGTCTGAACTGGTTGAAGAAGGGCTGGAGTGAACATCATGAAAACACGCGTCTTGATGATCGACAACTACGACAGCTTCACTTACAACATCGTGCAGTACTTCGGCGAGTTGGGTGCAGAGGTTGAGGTGGTGCGCAACGACGAGGTCAGCATCGCTGACATTGCTGCGCGCGCGCCTGACCGCCTGGTGGTCTCCCCTGGCCCTTGCTCGCCAGCCGAGGCGGGCATCTCGGTGGCAGCTATTCAATACTTCGCCGGCAAGTTGCCCATCTTGGGCGTATGCCTGGGGCACCAGGCGATTGGCGCGGCCTTTGGCGGTCGCATCATTCGTGCGCAGCAATTGATGCACGGCAAGACCAGCGTGATCACGACCACGCAAGAAGGCGTGTTTGCAGATTTGCCGGCCAAGTTCGAGGTCAACCGCTACCACTCGCTGGCCATCGAGCGCAGCAGCTGCCCCGCCGAGCTGGCTGTGACGGCCTGGACGGATGACGGCGAAATCATGGGCGTGCGCCACACCAGCTTGCCCATCCAGGGCGTGCAGTTTCACCCGGAGTCCATCCTCACCGAGCACGGCCATGCCATGCTGCAAAACTTCCTGGTGCAGCGCTGATGCCAGGTGTTGAGCACCTCGGTCTTTTTGTCATGGCCGGCCTGCTGCTGAACCTGACGCCGGGGCCGGATGTGCTGTACATCGTCACGCACGGCCTGCGCCATGGCGCGCGTTGCGGCATGGTCGCGGCGCTGGGTATCACCGCAGGTTGCTTTGTCCACATTGGCGCCGCTGCACTTGGCGTGGGGGCTTTGCTTGCAGCATCCAGCACAGCCTTTAACTTGCTCAAGTGGGTGGGCGCGGCTTATCTGCTTTACATGGGCTGGAGTCTGCTGCGCAAGCCGGGGGATTTGGCGGGCTTGGCTGAAAGTTCCGAGAGCTCGGCGGAGTTGCCGCCGGCGGCTCGCGCCGTGTTCCTGCGCGGCTTCTGGACCAATGTGCTGAACCCCAAGGTGGCGCTTTTTTTTCTTGCGTTTGTGCCGCAGTTCATCTCGCCAGGCGCCGCGCAGCCGGCCCTGCTTTTTTTGCTGCTGGGGCTGGTGTTCAATGTCAACGGCTTGTTCGTCAACCTCGGCTGGGCTTGGGCTGCGGCCACCCTGGCCCGGCATGTCAAAGCCGTGCAGCGCAGCCTGCGCTGGCTGGACCGGGCCGCAGGCGCCTTGTTCATTGGCTTCGGCCTGCGCCTGGCGCTGGCTGAAAATGTCACGCGCTAATTGACGACGAGCCACAAGAAATCAAAGAAGAACGACATGACAGAGACACACAAAATCACGCCCCAAGAAGCCCTGCAACGCACCATCGAACACCGTGAGATTTTTCACGACGAGATGTTGCATTTGATGCGCCTCATCATGAGCGGCGAAATGTCCACCGTGATGATGGCGGCGCTCATCACGGGCTTGCGCGTCAAGAAAGAAACCATTGGCGAAATCACGGCGGCTGCGCAGGTGATGCGCGAGTTTTCGACCAAGGTGCCGGTGGCTGACAAAACGCATCTGGTGGACATCGTGGGCACGGGCGGCGATGGTTCGCACACCTTCAACATCTCGACGTGCTCGATGTTTGTGGCAGCTGCGGCGGGCGCCAAAGTCAGCAAGCACGGCGGGCGCAGTGTGAGCAGCAAGTCGGGCAGCGCCGACGTGCTTGAAGCCTTGGGCGTTCAGATCAACTTGCCACCTGCAGCGATTGCGCGCTGCATTGAAGAAGTCGGCGTGGGCTTTATGTTCGCGCCTAACCATCACCCCGCCATGAAAAACGTCGCGCCCATTCGCCGTGAACTGGGCGTGCGCACCATCTTCAATATCCTGGGGCCGCTGACCAATCCGGCTGACGCGCCCAACATCCTGATGGGCGTGTTCCATCCCGACCTCGTCGGCATTCAGGTGCGTGCGTTGCAGCGCCTGGGCGCTGAGCATGCGCTGGTGGTGTACGGCAAAGACGGCATGGACGAAATTAGTCTGGGCGCGGCCACCGTGGTGGGCGAGTTGCGCAATGGCGAGATCAGCGAATACGAAATTCACCCCGAAGACTTTGGTCTGGCCATGACCAGCAGCCGCGCCCTGCGCGTGGAAGACCCGGCCCAATCCATGGCCATGCTCAAGGGCGTGCTCGACGGCGTACCCGGCGCTGCGCGCGACATCGTGTTGCTCAACGCGGGCGCGGCCTTGTACACAGCCAACGTGGCGGACTCAATCCAAAGCGGCATCGGCCTGGCGCGCGAAGCGCTGGACTCCGGCGCAGCACGGCGCACGCTGGCTGCGCTGGTCGCCACCACGCAAGCGCTGACGCCCAAAGCTGCCTAAGCTGTCTAAAAGCAATCCTCTTCACCTTATTTCTGGACACATCAATGGCTGACATCCTCGACGACATCATGGCGGTCAAGCGCCAGGAAGTGGCCGCTGCGCTCAAGCGTAAACCTCTGGACGTGATGCGTGCCGACGCCGAGTCGCGTGTGCTCACGCGTGACTTTGTGGGCGCGCTACGGGGCAAGATTGCGGCGGGTCAGCCGGCAGTGATTGCCGAGGTGAAAAAAGCCAGCCCGTCCAAAGGTGTGTTGCGTGCTGACTTCATCCCGGCCGACATTGCCCAAAGCTATGCCGAACAGGGCGCCGCTTGCCTGTCCGTATTGACGGACCAGCAGTTCTTCCAGGGCAGCACGGACTACCTCAAGCAAGCCCGCGCGTCTTGCGACCTGCCCGTTCTGCGCAAGGACTTCATGGTCGATGCTTATCAAGTCTATGAGGCCCGTGCGATGGGTGCCGACTGCATCTTGCTCATTGCCGCCTGCCTGGATGACGCGCAAATGAAAGACATGGAGGCCCTCGCGATGTCGCTGGACATGGCGGTGCTGGTCGAGGTGCATGACAGGGCCGAGCTGGACCGCGCGCTCAAGCTGCGTACGCCGCTGGTCGGCATCAACAACCGCAACCTCAAGACCTTTGAGGTGAGCCTGGACACCACGCTCAGTTTGCGCGCCCATGTGCCGGCTGACAGGCTGCTCATCACCGAGTCTGGCGTGAGCACAGGTGCCGATGTGAAACGTTTGCGGGACGCCGGCGTTCAGGCCTTCTTGGTGGGCGAGGCCTTCATGCGCGCAGACGATCCGGGCGAAGCATTGGCTTCGCTGTTTGGCTGATTCCCCAGGCAGTCAGCAGCGCAGCGTCAGGGTCCAGGCGGTGGTGCAGGGTACTTTTTTTGAGGCGAGCCCGGCTGTGCTGGCCGATGCCGACTTGGCCGACTGGCCGCTGGACGCGAGCTGGTCGCATTTGCGCGCTCGGTTCCTGGCCAGCCCGGCTGGACAGTCACTGAGCCAGTTTTTGTCGGGTCGTCTGGCCGCAGGGGCCAGGATTTATCCGCCCCAGCCGTTTCACGCCTTAAAGCTCACTGCATGGCCTGCCGTCCGGGTGGTGATCCTGGGGCAAGACCCCTATCACGGCCCCGGGCAGGCGCATGGATTGGCGTTTTCCGTGCCGCCAGGTCAGCGCCCGCCGCCTAGCCTGCGCAATATCTTCAAGGAGTTGGCGCGCGACCCTGTTTTGCAACTTGAGGCTGCCAATGCAGCGTTCGGGCTAGAAAGGCCTAGCCTGGGTCCCTGGGCCGAGCAAGGCGTGCTTTTGCTCAACACCTGCCTGACCGTGGAGGATGGCCAGCCGGCCAGCCATGCGGGCCAGGGCTGGGAAAGCTTCACCGATGCCCTGATCCGGGAAATCAGTGCCCAGGCGCACCCGGTGGTTTTTATGTTGTGGGGTGCCCATGCGCAGGCCAAAGAAAACCTGATCGATTCCCTGCGCCATCTGGTGCTGACGGCCAATCACCCCTCGCCGCTTTCGGCCAATCGTCCGCCCAAGCCCTTTCTTGGATGCGGCCATTTCAGCCAAGCCAACGCCTGGCTGCTCAAAAACGGAATCAAAGCCATCAGTTGGTAGCTTGGCCGCAGAAACCATGGCATAATCCGTGGTTCGCTTGAAGGATGGGTGCCCGAGTGGCTAAAGGGGGCAGACTGTAAATCTGTTGGCTAACGCCTACGCTGGTTCGAATCCAGCCTCATCCACCATTCAAGCCTGATGTTGATCCTTAACTTGGTGTCGATTTCGGGTGTGGTGGCAAGCTGATCGGTGAGTGATTGCAGAGCTGCGGGAGTAGTTCAATGGTAGAACCCTAGCCTTCCAAGCTAATGA
>JBBAPG010000010.1:0-127479 GCA_040400945.1 Polaromonas sp.
AGCGTCGGTCTCCAAAACCGAAGGTTGTAGGTTCGATTCCTACTGCCCCTGCCACCTGATTGCCCCGGCTCCGCCGGGATCGAAGGTGGCAGCGAAGTGAAGAGAAGTGTGAGTCAAAGCAAGCCCGCCGGGTCATGGACCTCAGGCGGGCTTCAGTGTCTGAAAAGGCACATGTGAAACAACAGGATATCCCGTAAACATGGCGTCTACTCAAGTTGAAACTGTCAGCACAGGTGCTGATAAGGCCAAGTTGGCGCTAGCAGTCGCCCTGGTGGTGGCTGCGCTGGTGGGCTTTTATTTGATGGCGAGCCGCGGCTCAGTCGCTCAGTGGGGTGTGCTGATTGTGGGTCTGGTCGCTGCAGTGCTCGTGTTTGGTATTTCCGAGCCGGGCAAGCAGCTGGTCGCCTTCGCACGCGACGCCTCGCGCGAAGTCAAAAAAGTGGTGTGGCCCACCCGCAAGGAGGCCACGCAGATGACGATTTACGTCTTTGGCTTCGTGGTGGTGATGGCTCTTTTCCTCTGGCTGACTGACAAGACACTCGAGTGGGTGTTTTATGACCTGATTCTTGGGTGGAAAAAATAATGAGCGATCTCAACCCCCCCGTGACCGTCGACGCGGCATCTTTTTTGCCTACGCCCGGCATGCAGTGGTACGTGGTGCATGCCTATTCAGGCATGGAAAAAGCTGTAGAACGCAACATCGTCGAGCGCATCAACCGCGCCGGCATGCAGTCCAAATTCGGTCGCTTCCTGGTCCCCACTGAGGAAGTGGTCGAGATCAAGAACGGCCAGAAGAAGACCACCGAGCGTCGCTTTTTCCCGGGCTACGTCCTGGTTGAAATGGTGATGGACGACGAGACATGGCACCTGGTCAAGCACACCAACAAAGTCACAGGCTTTGTGGGCGGTGCCAAGAACCGTCCGGCTCCCATTTCTGAAGAAGACGTGAAAAAGATCGTCGACCAGATGCAAGTCGGCACCGAAAAGCCGCGTCACAAGGTCGAGTTCGAAACCGGCGAGTACGTGCGCGTGAAAGACGGCCCGTTCACCGACTTCAACGGCACGGTCGAAGAAGTCAATTACGACAAGAACAAAGTGCGCGTGTCTGTGACCATTTTTGGTCGGGCCACGCCGGTCGAGCTGGAATTTAGTCAAATTGAGAAAACCTGATCTCAGGTTTTCTCTTTCAAAGCGCTTTGCCACTCAGCGCTCAATAAGCAGAGTGGCATAACCCCCGGGGAGCTGGTGCACCAAGTGCCGGCGTTATCACCCGCAAGGAGAAAAGTATGGCGAAAAAAATCGTCGGCTTCGTCAAGCTGCAAGTACCAGCTGGTAAGGCCAACCCGTCCCCCCCGATCGGCCCCGCACTGGGTCAGCGCGGTCTGAACATCATGGAGTTCTGCAAGGCATTCAATGCGCAGACTCAAGGTGTTGAGCCAGGTCTGCCACTGCCTGTGGTGATCACGGCTTATGCCGACAAGAGCTTTACCTTCATCATCAAGACGCCTCCGGCTGTCACGTTGATCAAGAAAGCCATCAAGCTCGACAAGGGTTCGTCCACGCCGCATACCGTCAAGGTCGGCAAGATCACCCGCGCTCAGCTCGAAGAGATCGCAAAGACCAAGATGAAAGACATGACCGCAGCCGATCTGGACGCCGCAGTGCGCACGATCGCCGGTTCCGCCCGTTCCATGGGCGTCACGGTGGAAGGTGTTGTATGAGCAAGTTGACCAAGCGCCAAAAAGCCCTCGTGGGCAAAGTTGACAGCCTCAAGCTGTACCCCTTGCTGGATGCCATCGGCATCGTCAAGGAACACGCCACGGCCAAGTTCGACGAATCCATCGACGTGGCTGTTCAGCTCGGCGTGGATGCCAAGAAATCTGACCAGGTCGTGCGTGGCGCCGTTGTGCTGCCAAACGGCACTGGCAAGACCGCCCGCGTGGCTGTGTTCGCCCAAGGCGCCAAGGCTGACGAAGCCCGCGCCGCTGGTGCTGACATCGTTGGCATGGACGATCTGGCTGCCGAGATCAAAGCCGGCAAGATGGACTTCGACGTGGTGATCGCATCGCCTGACGCCATGCGCGTTGTCGGTACGCTCGGCCAAGTCCTGGGCCCCCGTGGTCTGATGCCTAACCCGAAGGTCGGTACGGTCACCCCTGACGTTGCCACCGCTGTGCGCAATGCCAAGGCTGGTCAAGTCCAGTTCCGCGTTGACAAGGCTGGCATCGTGCACGGCACCATCGGTCGTCGTTCTTTCGACACCGACAAGCTCAAGGGCAACCTGGCTGCGCTGATCGATGCACTGAACAAGGCCAAGCCAGCTTCCAGCAAGGGTGTTTACCTGCGCAAGGTGGCTGTGTCTTCCACGATGGGTGTGGGCGTTCGCGTCGACACGCAGACGCTGGCTGGCTAAAAAGATTTGAGCGACTCCGCAAGGGGTTGCTCGAAGTGGTGGGCTGTCGGGGTTTAGGCCTCGGCAGGTCATCCAGGACCGTTGGCGCGCAGATCGGATTTTTCCAGTTTGCGCTTAATCGAAAGACAGCCAACGCAGATGGCGCACCCGCTGCTTGAAGGTTTTGCAAGAAATCCGAAGAACAGTTGGTCGCTGAATATGAGCGTGTTGAAGGCCGGTGTGAAAGTACCATGCCGACGACACATTTTTAAGGAGTAGACCTTGAGTCTCAACCGCAGTGAGAAACAAGCCGTCATTGATGAAGTGACTGGCCTCGCAGCTAAAGCTCAAACGCTCGTGATGGCGGAATACCGTGGCATCACGGTCGCTGACATGACCCGTCTGCGCAGCCAAGCCCGCGACAAAGGCGTGAACCTGAGCGTGTTGAAAAACACCCTGGCTCGCCGTGCCGTGGCAGGTAGCGCGTTCGAAGTTGTCGCCGACCAGATGACCGGTCCCCTCATCTATGGCTTTTCCGTCGATGCCGTTGCCGCCGCCAAGGTGATCAGCGACTTCGCGAAGACCAACGACAAGTTGGTGATTCGCGGTGGTGCATTCGGTGGCAAGGCCATGGACGTCAACAGCGTCAAGCAATTGGCCAACATCCCTTCGAAAGAAGTGCTGCTGGCCCAGGTGTGTGGCTTGCTCATGTCGCCTATGTCGCGTACAGCCGTTGTGCTGGGCGCCCTGGCGGCCAAAAAAGCCGGCCCATCTGAAGCTCAAGCGCCTGCAGCAGAAGAAGCTGTTGCAGCGTAACCAACCAACTTATCAGGAAACTAAAAAATGGCATTCGATAAAGACGCATTTTTGACCGCGCTTGACAGCATGACGGTCCTCGAACTCAACGATCTGGTGAAAGCCATCGAAGAGAAGTTTGGCGTGAGCGCTGCAGCCATGGCTGCACCTGCTGCCGCTGGTGGCGGTGCCGCTGCTGCCGCTGAAGAAAAGACCGAATTCACGGTCATGCTGGTGGAAGCCGGCGCCAACAAAGTGTCGGTCATCAAGGCCGTGCGTGAGTTGACCGGTCTGGGCCTCAAAGAAGCCAAGGACGTGGTTGATGGCGCGCCAAAAGCAGTCAAAGAAGGCGCCACCAAAGCTGACGCCGAAGCTGCCAAGAAGAAGCTGGAAGAAGCTGGCGCGAAAGTCGAGCTCAAGTAATTCTTGCGCTTGCAGAGGCTGGAAGTCCGGATTCGGGCTTCCAGCCTTTCGTGCTTTGAACGTGCACCTCCGGGTGTGCTTAAAAAGCACTGATAAGCAGACTCTGGCCAGTCTTTTTATCAGTGTTTTCTGACCTGACAGCAGAAAACCCCTTGGTTCGGGTGATGTGCAACGCATCGCTGTCCGCCATGGTTGGTAGTGGCCAACCGCCAAGTATTCGTTCGTGTCCATCCAAGCGGAGAACTCATGGCCCCAACTTCAACCTACAGCTATACCGAACGCAAGCGAATCCGCAAAAGCTTCGGCAACCGTGAAAGCGTGTTGGCTGTTCCCTACATGTTGCAGATGCAAAAGGACGCCTACACGGCGTTTTTGCAGGCTGATCGCATTCCCTCCAAGCGCCAGGTCGAAGGCCTGCAAGCGGCTTTCGAGAATGCTTTCCCCATCGTCTCGCACAACGGTTTTGTCGAGATGAAGTTCCTCGAGTACAACCTGGCCAAGCCAGCGTTTGACGTGCGCGAGTGCCAGACCCGTGGCCTGACTTTCGCCTCGGCCGTGCGCGCCAAGGTGCAGCTCATCATTTACGACCGCGAGTCTTCGACATCGCAGTCCAAAGTGGTCAAGGAAGTCAAGGAGCAAGAGGTCTACATGGGCGAAGTGCCCCTGATGACTGACAAAGGCTCTTTCGTGATCAATGGCACCGAGCGTGTCATCGTGTCCCAGTTGCACCGTTCGCCTGGCGTTTTCTTTGAGCACGACAAGGGCAAGACCCACAGCTCGGGCAAATTGCTTTTCTCGGCCCGCATCATCCCTTACCGTGGCTCCTGGCTGGACTTCGAGTTTGACCCGAAGGACATCCTGTACTTCCGCGTGGACCGTCGCCGCAAGATGCCGGTCACGATTTTGCTCAAGGCCATCGGCCTGAACCCAGAATCCATCCTCGCGAACTTCTTCGTGTTCGACCACTTCCGCCTGATGGACAGCGGCGCGCAGATGGACTTTGTGGCTGAGCGCATGCGCGGCGAAGTCGCGCGTTTCGATATCACCGACAAGACCGGCAAAGTCATCGTCGCCAAGGACAAGCGCATCACCGTGCGCCACACCCGTGAACTCGAGCAGACGGGGACAACATCCATCAGCGTGCCTGAAGATTTCTTGATCGGCCGTGTGGTCGCCAAGAACATGGTGGACGCCGACACCGGCGAGATCATTGCAAAGGCCAACGAGGAATTGACAGAAGTGCTGCTGAAAAAGCTGCGCTCGGCCGGCGTGCAGGACATGCAAGTTCTGTACACCAACGAACTCGACCAAGGCGCCTACATTTCGCAGACCCTGCGTGCTGACGAAACGGCTGACGAGTTCGCTGCCCGTGTCGCCATCTACCGCATGATGCGCCCCGGCGAGCCGCCAACGGAAGACGCGGTGCAGGCCCTGTTCCAGCGCTTGTTCTACAACCCGGACACCTACGACTTGTCCAAGGTCGGCCGCATGAAGTTCAACGCCCGCGTGGGCCGTGCAGAGTCGACCGGCCCGATGGTCATGACCAACGAGGACATCTTGGCCGTGGTCAAGATTCTGGTGGACTTGCGCAACGGCAATGGCCAGGTTGACGACATCGACCACCTGGGCAACCGCCGCGTGCGTTGCGTGGGCGAGCTGGCCGAAAACCAGTACCGCACTGGTTTGGCCCGTATCGAAAAGGCTGTGAAAGAGCGTCTCGGCCAAGCCGAGCAAGAGCCTTTGATGCCGCATGACCTGATCAACTCCAAGCCGATTTCGGCTGCGCTCAAAGAGTTCTTTGGTGCGTCGCAGCTGTCGCAGTTCATGGACCAGACCAACCCGCTGGCCGAGATCACCCACAAGCGCCGTGTATCGGCCCTTGGCCCCGGTGGTTTGACCCGTGAACGCGCTGGCTTTGAAGTGCGCGACGTGCACGTGACCCATTACGGTCGCGTCTGCCCGATTGAAACGCCTGAAGGCCCGAACATCGGTCTGATCAACTCGCTGGCCTTGTACGCTCGCTTGAACGAATACGGCTTCATTGAGACGCCTTACCGCCGCGTGGTGGACAGCAAAGTCACGATGGACATCGACTACCTGTCGGCCATTGAAGAAGGCAAGTACGTGATTGCCCAGGCCAATGCGGCCCTGGACAAAGAAGGCAAGCTGACGGGCGACCTGGTGTCGGCCCGTGAAAACGGCGAGTCGATCTTGTGCGGCGCCGAGCGCGTGCAGTACATGGACGTGTCGCCTGCGCAGATCGTCTCGGTTGCGGCTTCGCTCGTGCCTTTCCTGGAGCACGACGACGCCAACCGCGCGCTGATGGGTGCCAACATGTCGCGTCAAGCTGTGCCTGTGCTGCGTCCTGAAAAGCCATTGGTCGGCACCGGTATCGAGCGCGTTGCCGCTGTCGATTCGGGCACCGTTGTCACAGCCAACCGCGGCGGTATCGTTGACTATGTCGACGCCACCCGCATCGTGGTGCGTGTGAACGACGCCGAGGCTTTGGCCGGTGAAGTGGGTGTGGACATCTACAACCTGATCAAGTACCAGCGTTCCAACCAGAACACCAACATCCATCAGCGTCCTATCGTCAAGATCGGCGACAAGCTGGCCAAGGGTGACGTGATTGCTGACGGCGCGTCGACCGACCTGGGCGAGATCGCCATCGGCCAGAACATGCTGATCGCCTTCATGCCCTGGAACGGCTACAACTTCGAAGACTCGATCCTGATCTCCGAACGCGTCGTGTCTGAAGACCGCTACACCTCGATCCACATCGAAGAGTTGGTGGTCATGGCGCGCGACACCAAGCTGGGCGCAGAAGACATCACCCGCGACATTCCGAACCTGTCGGAAGTGCAGCTGAACCGTCTGGACGAGTCCGGCATCATCTACGTCGGCGCTGAAGTCCAGCCCGGCGACACGCTGGTCGGCAAGGTCACGCCCAAAGGCGAGACAACGCTCACGCCTGAAGAAAAACTGCTGCGCGCTATCTTCGGCGAAAAAGCGTCCGACGTGAAAGACACCTCGCTGCGTGTGAGCCAAGGCTCGCAAGGCACCGTGATCGACGTGCAGGTCTTCACCCGTGAAGGCATCGTGCGCGACAAGCGTGCCCAGCAGATCATTGACGACGAGCTCAAGCGCTTCCGTCTGGACCTGAACGACCAGCTGCGCATCGTGGAAGCTGACGCATTTGACCGCATCGAAAAGCTGCTCGACGGCAAAGTTGCCAACGGCGGCCCCAAGAAGCTGGCCAAGGGCACGAAGATCGACAAGGCTTACTTGGCCGACGTCGAGAAGTACAACTGGTTCGACATCCGTCCTGCGGACGACACCGTGGCTTCGCAGCTCGAATCCATCAAGAACTCGATGGAGCAAACCCGCCACAGCTTTGATCTGGCTTTTGAAGAAAAGCGCAAGAAGCTCACGCAAGGCGACGAGCTGCCAGCCGGCGTGCTGAAAATGGTCAAGGTTTACCTGGCCGTCAAGCGTCGCTTGCAGCCTGGTGACAAGATGGCCGGCCGTCACGGCAACAAGGGTGTGGTCTCCAAGATCACGCCGGTGGAAGACATGCCTCACCTGGCTGACGGAACACCTGTGGACATCGTGCTGAATCCGCTGGGCGTGCCATCGCGCATGAACGTGGGTCAGGTGCTGGAAGTTCACCTGGGCTGGGCCGCCAAAGGCCTGGGTCAGCGCATCGGTGACATGCTGCAAGAGCAAGCCAAGACGGCCGAATTGCGCAAGTTCATGGAAACGCTGTACAACAAGTCGGGCCGCGCCGAAGACCTGAGCAACCTGTCGGATGCCGACCTGGTGGCCATGGCGCAGAACCTGACCGGCGGTGTGCCGTTTGCCACGCCAGTGTTTGACGGTGCTTCGGAAGAAGACATCATGAACATGCTGCAACTGGCCTACCCAGAAGATATCGCCAAGACCAAAGGCTTGACCAAGACCCGCACCCAGGCGCAGTTGTATGACGGCCGCACGGGTGACGCTTTCGAGCGCACCACGACCGTGGGCTACATGCACTTCTTGAAACTGCACCACTTGGTGGACGACAAGATGCACGCCCGTTCCACCGGCCCTTACAGCTTGGTCACGCAGCAGCCGCTGGGCGGCAAGGCCCAGTTCGGTGGCCAGCGTTTCGGCGAGATGGAGGTCTGGGCGCTGGAAGCCTATGGCGCCGCCTACGTGTTGCAGGAAATGCTCACCGTCAAGTCCGACGACGTGCAGGGCCGCACCAAGGTGTACGAGTCCATCGTCAAGGGCGAACACGCCATCACGGCGGGCATGCCCGAGTCGTTCAACGTGCTGGTCAAAGAGATCCGCTCGTTGGGTATCGACATCGAGCTCGAGCGCAGCTAATTAGCAGGAAAGAAAAGGTTCAACCATGAAATCACTACTCGACCTGTTCAAGCAATTCACGCCGGATGAGCATTTCGATGCCATCAAAATCGGCATGGCCTCCCCCGAAAAGATCCGCTCGTGGTCTTTCGGCGAAGTGAAGAAGCCTGAAACCATCAACTACCGCACCTTCAAGCCTGAGCGCGATGGTCTTTTTTGCGCCAAGATTTTTGGCCCCATCAAAGACTACGAATGCCTGTGCGGCAAGTACAAGCGCTTAAAGCACCGCGGCGTCATTTGCGAAAAATGCGGCGTTGAAGTCACGCAGACCAAGGTTCGCCGTGAACGCATGGGTCACATTGACCTGGCTGCACCGTGCGCCCACATCTGGTTCCTCAAGTCCCTGCCTTCGCGCCTGGGCCTGGTGCTGGACATGACGCTGCGCGACATTGAGCGCGTGTTGTATTTCGAGGCATACGTCATCACCGACCCTGGCATGACCCCGCTGAAGAAATTCGGCATCATGTCCGAGGACGACTTTGATGCCAAGCGCAAGGAATACGGTGACGAGTTCACCGCCAAGATGGGCGCTGAAGGTATAAAGGACTTGCTGGAAGGCCTGGACCTCGACATCGAGATCGACAAGCTGCGCAATGACCTGACCGGCTCCGAGATCAAGATCAAGAAGAATGCCAAGCGCTTGAAGCTGATGGAGGCTTTCAAGAAGTCTGGCATCAAGCCTGAGTGGATGGTGTTGGAAGTGCTGCCCGTGCTGCCACCGGACCTGCGTCCGCTGGTGCCGCTGGACGGCGGCCGCTTTGCGACCTCCGACCTGAACGACCTGTACCGCCGCGTCATCAACCGCAACAGCCGTCTGCGCCGCTTGCTGGAATTGAAGGCACCGGAAATCATTGCCCGCAACGAAAAGCGCATGCTGCAAGAAGCTGTCGATTCGCTGCTGGACAACGGCCGCCGTGGCAAGGCCATGACGGGCGCCAACAAGCGCGCGCTCAAGTCGCTGGCCGACATGATCAAAGGCAAGTCGGGTCGTTTCCGCCAGAACTTGCTGGGCAAGCGCGTGGACTACTCCGGCCGTTCCGTCATTACCGTGGGCCCGACGCTCAAGCTGCACCAGTGCGGTTTGCCAAAGCTGATGGCGTTGGAACTCTTCAAGCCTTTCATCTTCTCGCGCCTCGAAGCCATGGGCATCGCGACCACGATCAAGGCCGCCAAGAAGGAAGTCGAATCTGGCACGCCAGTCGTGTGGGACATCCTGGAAGAGGTGATCAAAGAGCACCCCGTGATGCTCAACCGTGCGCCCACGCTGCACCGCCTCGGCATCCAGGCTTTTGAGCCGATCCTGATCGAAGGCAAGGCCATTCAGCTGCACCCGCTCGTTTGCTCGGCATTCAACGCCGACTTCGACGGTGACCAGATGGCTGTTCACGTGCCGCTGTCGGTGGAAGCGCAGATGGAAGCCCGCACCTTGATGCTGGCTTCAAACAACATCCTGTTCCCTGCCAACGGTGAGCCGTCCATCGTTCCGTCGCAAGACGTGGTGCTGGGCCTGTACTACACGACGCGTGACCGCATCAATGGCAAGGGCGAAGGCCTGGTGTTCTCGGACACCGGCGAAGTCCAGCGCGCGTTTGACGCGGGCGAAGTCGAGCTGAACGCCAAGGTCACGGTGCGCTTGACCGAGTACACCAAGAACAAGGAAACCGGCGAGTTCATCCCATCGACCAGCCTGGTGGAAACCACGGCCGGCCGTGCGCTGCTGTCCGAAATCCTGCCTAAAGGTTTGCCTTTCTCCAACATCAACAAGGCGTTGAAGAAGAAGGAAATCTCCAAGCTGATCAACGTGTCTTTCCGCAAGTGCGGCTTGAAAGAGACCGTGGTGTTTGCCGACAAGCTGTTGCAAAACGGTTTCCGTCTGGCCACCAAGTCCGGCATTTCGATCTGCATCGATGACATGCTGGTGCCTAAAGAAAAGCCGGCCATCATTGAGCGTTCCGAAAAGGAAGTCAAAGAGATCGAGCAGCAATACGTCTCCGGTCTGGTGACGGCCGGTGAGCGCTACAACAAGGTCGTGGACATCTGGGGCAAAGCCGGTGACGAAGTCTCCAAGGTGATGATGGCCCAGCTCGCCAAAGAGCGCACCATCGACCGCCACGGCAAGCAAGTGGACCAGGAGTCTTTCAACTCCATCTACATGATGGCCGACTCCGGCGCCCGCGGTTCTGCCGCTCAGATTCGCCAGCTGGCCGGCATGCGCGGTTTGATGGCCAAGCCTGACGGCTCCATCATTGAAACGCCGATCACCGCGAACTTCCGCGAAGGTCTGAACGTGCTTCAGTACTTCATCTCCACGCACGGCGCGCGTAAAGGTCTGGCTGACACGGCGCTGAAAACCGCCAACTCCGGCTACCTGACCCGCCGCTTGTGCGACGTGGTGCAAGACTTGGTCGTCACCGAAGACGACTGCGGTACGCAAAACGGCTCCGTCATGCGCGCCATCGTCGAGGGCGGTGAGGTCATCGAATCCCTGCGCGACCGCGTGCTGGGTCGTACCGTCATCGACGACGTGCTGCACCCTGAAAACCGTGCAGTGGTGGTCAAGGCCGGCGTGCTGCTGGACGAGGACCTGCTGGATGAACTCGAAGCCGCTGGCGTCGACGAAGTGAAGGTCCGCACCGCACTGACCTGCGAAACCCGCTTTGGCCTGTGCGCCAAGTGCTACGGTCGCGACCTGGGCCGTGGTGGTCTCATCAACATTGGCGAGGCGGTCGGTATCATCGCCGCCCAGTCGATCGGTGAGCCCGGCACGCAGCTGACGATGCGTACCTTCCACATCGGTGGTGCCGCGTCGCGCGCCGCCATCGCTTCGAGCGTGGAAGCCAAGTCCAACGGAACGATCGGTTTCAACGCGCCGATGCGCTATGTGACCAACTCCAAAGGCGAGTTGGTGGTGATTGCCCGCTCCGGCGAGATCGTCATCACCGAACACGGCCGCGAGCGCGAGCGTCACAAGGTGCCGTACGGCGCGATCCTGACCGTCAAGGCCGACCAGACCATCAAGGCTGGCGCGATCCTGGCGAACTGGGATCCGCTGACCCGCCCCATCATCACGGAATTCGCCGGCAAGACGCTGTTCGAGAACGTGGAAGAAGGCGTCACGGTCGCCAAGCAGCTCGACGAAGTGACCGGTCTGTCCACCTTGGTGGTGATCGATCCAAAACGTCGCGGTGCCCTCAAGGTGATCCGTCCTCAGGTCAAGCTGATCGACGCCAACGGCAAGGAAGTCAAGATCCCCGGCACCGATCACTCGGTGACGATTGGCTTCCCAGTCGGCGCGCTGGTGCAAGTGCGCGACGGCCAGGAAGTGGGCCCCGGCGAAGTGCTGGCCCGTATCCCGGTTGAAGGTCAGAAGACCCGAGACATCACCGGCGGTTTGCCGCGTGTGGCCGAGTTGTTCGAAGCCCGTACGCCGAAAGACAAGGGCACGCTGGCTGAGATGACCGGTACCGTGTCGTTTGGTAAAGAGACCAAAGGCAAGATTCGCCTGCAGATCACTGATCCTGAAGGCAAGGTCTGGGAAGACCTGGTTCCGAAGGAAAAGAACATCCTGGTGCACGAAGGCCAAGTGGTCAACAAGGGCGAGAGCATTGTGGACGGCCCGGCCGACCCACAAGACATCTTGCGTTTGCTGGGCATGGAAGAGCTGGCCCGCTACATCGTCGACGAAGTGCAGGACGTTTACCGTCTGCAGGGCGTGAAGATCAACGACAAGCACATCGAAGTGATTGTTCGTCAGATGCTGCGCCGCGTGGTTGTCGAGAGCGTGGGTGACTCGACCTACATCGCCGGTGAGCAGGTCGAGCGTTCTGCCATGCTGGACGCCAACGACGCGCTGCGCGCCGACGGCAAGATCCCTGCGACCTTCAGCAACTTGCTGCTCGGTATCACCAAGGCGTCCTTGTCGACCGACTCGTTCATCTCCGCGGCTTCCTTCCAGGAAACTACGCGCGTGTTGACCGAAGCGGCCATCATGGGCAAGCGCGACGAGTTGCGCGGCTTGAAGGAAAACGTGATCGTGGGTCGTCTGATCCCGGCCGGTACCGGTATGGCTTACCACCAGGCACGCAAAGCCAAGGACCAGATGGACGACGCCGAGCGCCGCGCCATTGCCGAAGCTGAAGCCGCTGAGTTGGAAGCCCTGCCCGCTGAGTCCAGCGCAGGCGCCGATAGCCAGGCTTGATGCCTGACGCGGCGCTCTAACGGGCAACCCCACGCGCCTTCGCGGGCCGTGGGGTTTTTTTATGCGGGCAGAAGCGTTAAAAGCGAAGAGAGGGGCAAATGCAAACAACCGACATGGTCTTCATGGCGCTGCTGGCGCTCACACTCTTTTGGGTGGTGGGCGCTTACAACCGGCTCGTGCGCATGAAGAATGCGATTGCCGACGCGTTCGCGGGTATCGACACCCAGTTCAAGGATCGGCATGATTTGCTGCTCAAGCTGGTGGAGGCGGCATCGTCTTATCTGCAGCACGACCCGCTGACGCTGCCGACCCTGCTGCAAGTGCGCACCGGCGTCGGCTCTGCCCATGATGCCCTGCGCGCCCAGCCCAGCAATGCAGCGCTGGCACGCAAGCTGCTGGCAGCCGAGGGTCAGTTGCAGGCGCAACTCGACGTGTTGTGGCGCGCCGCCGGAGACACCTTGGCCATGCAGGCCGATCCGAAATTCCGTGAGCTAGCCGAGCAGCTCAACAACACGCAGCGCAAGCTGGGCTTTTCTTGCCAGAGTTTTAATGCGTCAGTGGCGGACTTCAATGCGGCCAGGGCCCAGTTCCCCACGGTGTTGATTGCGCGCGCATTTCGTCTCTCGCGGGCCGTGAGTTTGAACTTGGGCCTCGATGCCGTATGAGCCGTTGCGCTCGAAATTGATTGATGAATTTTTCCATGAATGACAAAGTCACGCCGTTGCCGACGCAGGCCCACCAAGTGCCGTTGTGGCAACAGCTCCAAGGCACAGCCGACTTGCTGCAGGCTGTGCGGAGTGGCCGATCCATGACGGCCGAGCTGGATCGGTGTCTGCCGCATCTGCGCGCGGGCGTGCAAGCCTTGGGCTCGCACGTGCTGCGCTGGCTGGGTCAAGCCGAGGCCGTGCGCCAGTTGCTGGCCAGCCGAGCCCCCCCTCCCGAGGCTGACGCCCTGCTGTGCGTGGCTTTGGCCCTGGCACTGGACGCCGACGATGCGCCCTACACGGAGTTCACGCTGGTGGACCAAGCGGTCGAGGCCGCCAAGCGCAGTGAAGCGACCGTGCATCAAGCCAGTTTCATCAATGGTTGCTTGCGCCGCTTCTTGCGCGAGCGCGACGAATTGCTCGCACTGTCGCAGCGTAAGCCGCAAGCGGTGTGGAACCATCCCCAATGGTGGATTGATCGTGTGCGCAAGGATCATCCGCAGGCGTGGACCACTATTCTTGAAGCCAATAACAGCCGGGCGCCCTTGACCTTGCGTGTCAACTCCAGACAAAGCACGCAGAGCGATTACCTGCAGGTTCTGGCGGCCAGCGGTTGGGTGGCCGCACCCGTCGGCGAGCAAGGTGTACTGCTGCACAAAGCGCCCGCGGTGGCTCTGCTGCCAGGCTTTTCCGAGGGGCACTTTTCAGTACAGGACGCTGGTGCGCAACTGGCCGCACCGCTCCTGCTTGCCGGCTTGCGAGATGCGACCGGTGGCCATGCCCTGCGCTTGCTTGATGCCTGTGCCGCACCAGGCGGAAAAACGGCGCATTTGTTGGAGCTTGCTGGCCCAGAGGCACAAGTACTGGCCTTGGACATCGACGCCCAGCGCTGTCACCGCATTGAGCAAAATCTTGCGCGCCTGCAACTCAAGGCGAGCGTCCAGGCGGTGGATGCCGCGTTGCCAGACACGTGGTGGGACGGTCAGCTTTTCGACGCCATCTTGCTGGATGCGCCGTGTACGGCCTCGGGTATCGTGCGTCGGCATCCGGATGTGCGCTGGCTGCGCCGGCCCACAGACATCGCCCAGTTGGCGGCGCAGCAAGCGCGTCTGCTGGAGGCGCTCTGGCCACTGGTCCGGCCTGGGGGAAGATTGCTTTACTGCACCTGCTCGGTGTTCCTGGCTGAGGGCGAGCAGCAGATTCAAACGTTTCTTGCGCGCCACACTGAGGCCCAATTAAGGCCCTCGCCGGGTCACCTGTTGCCCCAAAAGGGGGCCGGAGCCTCGGTCATCCCCGACAATTTGTTACGTGAATACGACGGTTTTTATTACGCGCTGCTTGAAAAGCGCCCAGCCTGAGCTTTGTCTTAGGTCTTTTGCTGTGAATGCCTGGCAGCCATGGCGCGCATGCGTCCACGGCCTGATCCTGTTCAGCCTTCTGGTGGCCGGCGTTCTTGGCGCGTCTGTTGCGTGCGCGAACGGGTTGGCCCAAGCGGCAACAGCGCCTTCAGCCCAGCTGAGCCAGCTGCGCACAGAGCGCACCGACGAAGGCCTTTTCGTCACTGCCGCGGTGAACTTTGACTTGCCGGCGGTCGTTCAAGACGCATTGCTCAAGGGCATACCACTGTTCTTTCTGATCGAGGCCGATGTGTACCGCGAACGTTGGTACTGGACGGATCCGCGCGTAGGCGGCGCTTCGCGAACGGTTCGTCTGGCTTTTCAGCCCCTCACACGCCGCTGGCGCGTCAACATCGGCACGGGATCTGGCGCGAACGTCGGCAACGGTCTGCGCGCCACCTTCAATCAAAACTACGACACACTTGATGAGGCGCTGTCGGCGGTGCAGCGGGTACCCCGTTGGAAAGTTGCCGAGCCTCATGAAATCAAGAGTGGCGCGGATCACCGCTTGGCATTCAGCTTCAGGCTGGACCTCTCGCAGTTGCCTCGGCCTTTTCAAATCGGCATGGTTGGCCAGCGCGACTGGACCATCCTCATTGAGGCTGAGCAGCAGATCGGACGCGAGCCACGGTCTGTGGTCGAGTTGGCCCGTGAGCCTGCGGCTGATGCCGCTCGCTGATTGCCCCCTGAGTCTCTTTCGTTTCATGCTTCACGCCTCAGGGTCTTAATGTCCACACCCAGCCAAAGCGAGCTGCTCTCGTCTCTGCATCGCCAGAGCCGCACCGTGCGTTGGACGCTGGGGGTCGGGCTGGGCGTGGTCGCCGCCCTGGCTTTGGTGTTGCTCTTTTTATTGACGCAAGCCACCGGCAACCGCGAGCTGTACGAGCGCAACTACGCACTGCTGTTCGGCCTGAATGTCGGGGTGGCCGCGCTCTTGCTGATCCTTATCGGCTGGATTGTGCTGCGACTTCTGTTGCGGCTGCGCCAGCGCAAGTTTGGTAGCCGGCTGCTGGTCAAGCTGGCCGCCATCTTCGGCTTGGTCGGGCTCCTGCCTGGTCTCATGATTTACGTGGTGTCTTACCAGTTCGTTTCTCGCTCCATCGAAAGCTGGTTCGACGTCGAGGTGGAGACGGCCCTGAACGCCGGTCTCAACCTGGGCCGCGTCACCTTGGATACCCTGGCTGCCGACCTCGGCAACCGGACGCGGCAGGCCGCCAGTCAACTCTCGCAAGACCGCAGCGTTTCGCCCAGCCTCACGGTTGAACGCCTGCGCGACCAGTTGCCCGAGCGCAATGTGGTGCTCTGGAGCGCCAGCGGGCAACTGCTTGCCAGCTCGGGTGAGTCGCTCTCGCTGCAGCAGCCCGAGCGGCCCAGCACCCAGCAACTGCGACAGGCACGCAGCAAGCGCGTGATCACGCAAATTGAAGGCTTGGACGATGCTTTGCCCACGTCAGCTTCCGAAGCCGGGGCAGGCGCGCCGCCACGCGCACCGGCACGCATCAAAGCGCTGGCGCTGGTCAGCGAGTCCAGCTTTGGTCTGGCTGGCACCGACCGGTTTTTGCAGTTCACTGAAACGCTGCCGGCCGATCTGGTTGCCAACGCCTTGGCCGTGCAAGGGGCACACCGCGAATATCAGGAGCGCGCTCTGGCCCGCGGTGGCTTGCGTCGCATGTACATCGGCACCCTCACGCTAAGCCTTTTTCTTGCTGTCTTTGGTGCCGTGCTTCTGGCAGTGCTGTTGGGGACTCAGTTGGCGCGGCCGTTGCTGCTCTTGGCTGAAGGCGTGCGGCAGGTGGCCTTGGGCGACCTCCGGCCCAAGGCTGTGCTGCAGAGCAAGGACGAGCTAGGTGGGCTGACCCGCTCCTTTGCCGACATGACCCAGCAACTGGCCGACGCCCGCTTTGCCGTGCAAAAAAGCATGGTCCAGGTGGATGCTGCACGCGCTGACCTGCAAACCATTCTGGACAACCTGTCGGCTGGTGTGCTGGTGCTGGACACTGAAGGGCGCATCCGCTCCAGCAACCCGGCTGCCGCTCGCATCCTGCGCTTGAACCTGGGAGAGCATCAGGGTCAAGCCCTGAGTGACTTGCCAGACCTTGCCGAGTTTGGCCAAGGTGTGCAAGCCCGGTTCGAAACGTATCTGCGCGAAGCGGCCGAGCATGACCTGGCACCTTGGCAGCAGACCTTTGAGCTGCACGGCGGCCTGGCCGAGGTGCAAGACCGTGCCGTGACCTTGATTGCACGCGGCGCCCGCATGCCCGGTACGCAGGAATGCCTGCTGGTCTTTGACGACGTGTCCGAGATGGTGTCTGCCCAGCGCGCCCAGGCCTGGGGCGAAGTGGCTCGGCGACTGGCCCACGAAATCAAAAATCCCCTCACGCCCATTCAGTTATCAGCGGAACGGCTGGAAATGAAGCTCACCCCCAAGCTGGAGCCGACCGAGCAGGCCTTTCTGGGCAAGTCCGTCAAGACCATCGTGGACCAGGTTGATGCCATGAAGCGATTGGTCAATGAGTTCCGCGATTACGCGCGCCTTCCCGCGGCGCAGTTGGAGTCGCTGGACCTGAATGCCCTGGTGCAAGACGTCATGCAGCTCTATGCCCACGGCACTTCAGCACCCATCTTGCTGGAGCTGGACCCTGATGCGCCTCTCATCCGGGGCGATGCGCAGCAGTTGCGCCAAGTCATTCACAACCTCCTGCAAAACGCGCTGGACGCACAAGAAACCTCGGCAACGCAGGCTGCGGGCGGGGTAGCAGCCGGCCCGGTCGTTTTGAAGACCGAGTACTCGGCCAGCAGCCAACGCGTGCGCTTGATCGTGCGCGACAGCGGTGGCGGCTTCCCCGAGAACATCCTCAAGCGCGCTTTTGAGCCCTACGTCACGACCAAGACCAAGGGCACGGGGCTGGGCTTGGCGGTGGTCAAGAAAATTGCCGATGAACACGGGGCACGCATTGACATCAGTAATCGCGTCTTTGCGGGTGTGCTGCAGGGCGCCCAAGTGTCGTTATCATTCGCAGTTGTGGCTTAACAACAGCTGGCCTCTTTGGTCGCGGTTTCGCGGCAAGCGAAGGTAATCAAGGCATCCCATGGCAAATATTCTGGTGGTTGACGACGAGCTGGGCATTCGTGACCTGCTGTCAGAAATCCTCAATGACGAAGGACATCAGGTTGACCTCGCACAAAACGCTGCAGAGGCGCGGCTCGCACGCCAGCGAGCCCGCCCCGACCTCGTGTTGCTCGACATCTGGATGCCCGATACCGACGGCGTGACGCTGCTCAAGGAATGGTCCTCCGCAGGCCTTCTGACCATGCCGGTCATCATGATGAGTGGCCACGCCACCATCGACACCGCAGTGGAAGCCACGCGCATTGGCGCCATGGCATTCCTGGAGAAACCGATCACGCTGCAAAAACTCCTGCAGGCGGTCGAAAACGGCCTGACCAAGGCCATGCCGCGCAAGCCTGTCACGCCAGCCTACCTGCCTTTACAGCCAGGGGACATGAGCGCGAACCCAGGCTCCGCCGCGCAGGTGATGGGCATGGTTCCCGAGGACGACAGCCCCAAGGCAACCCAAAGCTTCCTGCTCGAAAAACCCCTGCGCGACGCGCGGGATGAATTCGAAAAAGCCTACTTTGAATTTCATCTGTTTCGCGAAGGTGGCTCCATGACTCGCGTCGCTGAAAAGACGGGACTGGAGCGCACGCACCTCTATCGCAAGCTCAAACAACTCGGTGTTGACCTCAGCCGAGGAAAACGTTCAGCTGGAAGCTAAAAATAGTGCCTTGGCTGCTATATAATTTGAGGTTCTGGCCCGGTAGCTCAGTCGGTAGAGCAGAGGATTGAAAATCCTTGTGTCGGTGGTTCGATTCCGCCCCAGGCCACCAGATTTAACGCCGCAGTTCGCAAGGACTGCGGCGTTTTCTTTTGGGTGGTTCTTTCCGGACGGTCGGGTTCTAAGTCTGAGCGCGATAAGTTCAGGGAATCGCTCGGATCAGTTAATCTTGAACAAAGGTGCAGGGGTATTTCAGGCACTAAAAACTGACCGGTCCCCGGCAATTCAAGAGACAAACCAGCATGAGTCACGCGAGCGCTGCCAATCCCAGCCTTTACCTTTTTGAAAAATTTGACGTGGGTGTGATCCATTTGGATGCACAGCGCAAAGTGCTGGCCATGAACGACTTTGCACGCCGCGTGCTGCCGGTCAATGAGAAGCAGCCTTTTGACAAATTGGTGACGTCCTTTCACCCTGCGCGGTCCCAGCCCAAGGTCAAGTTCTTGCTGGACGAAGCCTCCGGCTGCCCCATGGCCAATGCTGCTCCGATGACCATGATCATCAACATCCCTGAACAAGTGCTGTTGATCAAAGTCAGTCGGCTGGCTAACCAACAGGGCGACACCACGGGTTTTGCGCTGGTTTTTTACGATGTCACTCAGGTGGTCAGCCAGGAAAGCGCCGCAACCGAGTTGCCCGCCCGAAACATGCGCTTGTCGCGCATACCGGTGGTGGCCAACCAAAAGGTGTCGTTTCTGGACACGCGCGATGTGCTTTGCCTTGAGTCGCAGGCGCATTACACCCGCGTGCAGACCCGTGAGGGCTATCACTTTTGCAACTTGAGCATTGGGGATCTGGCCCTGCGCCTGGATCCGGCGCTGTTCATTCGGGTGCACCGCAGCTTCATCGTCAACCTGCACGGGGTGCAGGAATTGGGCCGGGAAGGCAGCAAAACCCATGTGGTGCTGAAAGGCAAAAATACACAGCCCATTCCCGTTTCACGCGCTGAGGTGGCTCGCCTGCGCCAGGCGCTGGGCTTGACGTGATTGCTGATTTCCTCGAATCGGGCTTTTTTCAAGGGTAAACACTGAGGCTTTTGAAGCCCTAGGATATTCCCTGATTGCGAGGATCCGAAATTCTGATCCGTGCGTTTCGTGCACGATTAAGTGCATTTCGTGCAGCATATCGACCAAAAAGTGACCAAACCGGGTAAAGCCTAACTGTTCAGTCGGAATACGACTCTCCGTAATACTAGCGAGCTGTTTTCCAACAAAAGCTAGAGGAGACCCCGATGATTCCACCGCGTTTTGAATACCACGCGCCTAAAACCGTGGGCGAGGCGGTTGCCTTGCTCGGCCAGCTCGGCCCTGATGCCAAGTTGCTGGCCGGCGGTCACAGCCTGCTGCCGATGATGAAACTGCGCTTTGCGCAGCCCGAGCACCTGATCGACATCAATCGCATTCCGGAGCTCAAGGGCATCCGCGAGGAAGGTGGCACCGTGGTAATCGGTGCCATGACCGTGGAAAACGACTTGATCACATCGCCCATCCTGCAAGCCAAGGTGCCTTTGCTGTGCGAGGCAGCCAAGCTGATTGCCGACCCCCAGGTGCGCAACCGCGGCACCATCGGTGGCGACATCGCCCACGGTGACCCAGGCAATGACCACCCAGCGCTTTCAATTGCCATCGAAGCTTCCTTCGTGCTTGAAGGCCCCAAAGGCCGTCGCACGGTTGCGGCGGACGGCTTTTTCCTCGGCACCTATATGACGCTGCTGGAAGAAAACGAAGTCATGTGCGAGATCCGCGTGCCCGCCTTTGTCCCCGGCACCGGCTCAGCCTACGAAAAACTCAAGCGCAAGACGGGTGACTGGGCCACTGCCGGCTGCGCGGTGGTCATCCGCAAAAGCGGCGACCAGGTCAGCCACGTGCGCATCGCCCTGACCAACGTCGCGCCAACGGCTTTGCGTGCCGAAGCTGCCGAGGCGGCCCTCTTGGGCAAGCCCTTCAACGCAGCCAATGTGCAAGCCGCTGCCGATGCCGCGATTGCGATTTGCGACCCCGCTGAAGACTTGCGCGGTGACGTCGAATACAAGACCGCCATGGCCGGCGAAATGGTCAAGCGGGCTCTGAAAAAAGCCTGGTCGCAGTGCGCCTAAGAAAAATCAAGGAGATATCTCATGTCCAAGAAACTCGTCACCCTTTCCGTCAACGGCAAAAAGGAAGAAAAAGCGGTTGAACCGCGCAACCTGTTGATTCACTTCCTGCGCGAAGAACTCAATCTCACTGGCGCTCACATCGGTTGCGAGACTAGCCACTGCGGTGCTTGCACGGTCGATATCGATGGTCGCTCGGTCAAGGCCTGCACCCACCTGACAGTGCAGTGCGAAGGCTCTGAAGTGCTGACTGTGGAGGGCCTGGCCAACAAAGGCGTTTTGCACGCCGTCCAGGAGGGCTTTTACAAAGAGCACGGCCTGCAATGCGGTTTTTGCACCCCCGGCATGCTGATGCGTGCCTACCGTTTCTTGCATGAAAACCCCAATCCGAGCGAAGACGAAATTCGCCACGGCATGGCTGGCAACCTGTGCCGCTGCACCGGCTACCAGAACATCGTCAAAGCTGTCCAGTACGCCGCCAAGAAATTGCAAGAGCCCGTTGCGGCTTGAAGCGCCACCCATTCGATCGGAGACACACATGAACGCACCGGTACAAACCGCAGAAGCACGCGAACTCGCGTTGGCTGGAATGGGCGCTTCGCGCCTGCGCAAGGAAGACGCTCGCTTCATTCAGGGCAAGGGCAATTACGTTGACGACATCAAGATGCCCGGCATGCTGCACATGGACATCGTGCGCTCGCCGATTGCGCACGGCCGCATTCTGAAGATCAACAAAGAAGCGGCGCTGGCCATTCCAGGCGTGCATGCCGTGCTCACGGCTGAAGACCTCAAGCCCCTGAAGCTGCACTGGATGCCGACCCTGGCCGGCGATGTGGCCGCGGTGCTGGCCGACGGCAAGGTTCACTTTCAGATGCAGGAAGTGGCCATCGTGATTGCGGACGACCGCTACATCGCCGCTGACGCGGTGGAAGCCGTCGAGATCGAATACGAAGAGCTGCCCGTGGTGCTGGACCCTTACGCGGCCCTGCAACCAGGTGCTCCCGTCATCCGGGAAGACTTGGCTGGCAAGACCGAAGGCGCCCACGGCAAGCGCGAGCACCACAACCACATCTTCACCTGGGATGCGGGTGACAAGGCCGCGGCCGATGCCGCTTTTGACAAAGCCGAAGTTACGGTCTCGCAGCACATGTACTACCCCCGCGTGCACCCCTGCCCGCTGGAGACCTGCGGCTGCGTCGCGTCCTTCGACCCGATCCGCGGCGACCTGACCACCTACATCACATCGCAAGCACCGCACGTGGTGCGCACCGTGGTGTCCATGCTGTCGGGCATTCCTGAATCCAAGGTGCGCATCGTCAGCCCCGACATCGGCGGCGGCTTTGGCAACAAGGTCGGCATTTACCCCGGCTATGTGTGCGCCATCGTGGCCTCTATCGTGCTGGGCCGCCCGGTCAAGTGGGTCGAGGACCGCATTGAAAACATCTCGTCCACCGCCTTTGCCCGCGACTACCACATGGATGGTGAATTGGCAGCGACGGCAGACGGCAAGATCACCGGCCTGCGCGTGAACGTGGTGGCCGACCATGGCGCTTTTGACGCCTGCGCCGACCCCACCAAGTTTCCGGCTGGCATGTTCCACATTGTTTCGGGGAGCTACGACATTCCGGCTGCGCACGCCAGCGTCAAGGGCGTGTACACCAACAAGGCCCCCGGTGGCGTGGCTTATCGCTGCTCCTTCCGAGTGACCGAAGCGGTCTACCTGATCGAGCGCATGGTCGATGTGCTGGCCCAAAAGCTGAACATGGACAAGGCAGAGATCCGGGCCAAGAACTTCATCAAAAAAGAACAGTTCCCCTACCGCAGCGCCTTCGGCTTCGACTTCGATTCCGGCGACTACCAGACAGCGCTCGACAAAGTGCTGGACGCGGTGGACTACAAAGGCCTGCGCGCTGAGCAAGCGACCAAGCGCGCCGACCCCAACAGCCCGACCCTGATGGGCATTGGCCTCGTGACCTTCACCGAGGTGGTCGGGGCTGGCCCGTCCAAGATCTGCGACATCCTGGGTGTCGGCATGTTTGATTCCTGCGAGATCCGCATTCACCCCACCGGCAGCGCCATCGCCCGCATGGGCACCATCACGCAAGGCCAGGGCCACCAGACCACCTACGCGCAGATCATTGCGACCGAGCTGGGTATTCCGTCTGAAGTGATTCAGGTGGAAGAGGGCGACACCAACACCGCGCCTTATGGTCTGGGCACCTACGGTTCACGCTCCACGCCAGTGGCCGGCGCCGCCATTGCACTGGCCGCCCGCAAGATCCACGCGAAGGCCCGCAAGATCGCTGCGCACATGCTCGAAGTCAATGAAAACGACCTCGACTGGGAAGTGGATCGTTTCAAGGTCAAAGGTGACGACAGCAAATACAAGACCATGGCTGACGTGGCGTGGCAGGCTTACCACCAGCCACCCGAGGGCATGGAGCCCGGCCTGGAAGCCGTGCACTACTACGACCCACCGAACTTCACTTTCCCCTTCGGCATCTACCTGTGCGTGGTGGACATTGACCGCGCCACGGGCGAAACCAAGGTCCGCCGTTTTTATGCGCTGGACGACTGCGGCACCCGCATCAACCCGATGATCATCGAGGGCCAGATTCACGGCGGCCTAACCGAAGGTTTTGCGGTGGCCATGGGCCAGCAAATGCCATTCGATGCGCAAGGCAACCTGCTGGGCAATACGCTGATGGACTACTTCCTGCCCACCTTCGTGGAGACGCCACATTGGGAAACCGACCACACCGTGACGCCATCGCCGCACCACCCGCTGGGTGCCAAGGGCGTGGCTGAATCTCCGCACGTGGGCTCGATCCCGACCTTCACCTCGGCCGTGGTCGATGCTTTTTCTCACCTGGGTGTCACGCACCTGGACATGCCGCACAACGCTTTTCGCACCTGGAAAGCACTGCGCGAGCATGGCGCCGCTCTTTAATCAGGACAAAAGATGGAAGTCAAACTCGACAAGCAATATCCGCTCGATGTGGACGCGGCACGCGCCTGGGCGCTGCTCACCGACCTCAAGGCGGTGGCTGGCTGCATGCCTGGCGCTGAAATCACGGAGCAAATCTCCGAGACGTCTTACAAAGGCGGCGTGAAGGTCAAGGTCGGCCCGGCCGTGGCGCAGTTCGGCGGCACGGTGGACGTGATCGAAGCCGTGGCCGATGAGCGCAAGATGGTCTTGCGCGGCAAGGGTGCCGACAAGGGCGGCTCGTCCGCCTCCATGGACCTGACCGCGATCATCACAGCCGACCCAGCCAACCCCGCGCATTGCGTGCTCAACGGGCAGGCCGCCGTGATCGTGAACGGCAAGTTCGCACAGTTCGGTGGCCGCATGATGGTTCAGGTGTCCGACATGCTGCTCGCGCAGTTCGTCGAGAACTTCCGTCAGACCGCGCTCACCTTGCCAGCGCCTGCCGGTTCAGCCCAGGCCGGCGCAACAGCCTCGACGAGCTCAACGGCAACCGCCGCTGGCACGCCGGCGCCTGCCATCGCACCGGTCGTGGCCCGCGAGATCAACGGCCTGGCCATCTTCTGGGCCTTGCTCAAGAGCTGGGTGGGCGGCTTGTTCGGCAAGCGCGCCTGAGCATGACGACGCCAGACTTGTCCGGGCGGCCTGCAGCCGAAGAGCGCTTGCTGCGCGAGCGACTGCAACGTGCGGGCTATTTGGCCGATCCCGACCTGGCCACCACCGTGTGGCTGGCGTCGGCCTTGCAGCGCCCCTTGCTGCTTGAAGGCGACGCCGGCGTGGGTAAAACCGCGATGGCCACAGCCTTGGCGCGCTCCCATGTCGGGCATGGCGAGCAAGGCGCGACGCTGGTGCGCCTGCAATGCTTTGAAGGCCTGGACCTGGCGCAAGCGGCTTACGAGTGGAATTACGGCCGCCAGTTGATGGCCATCCGCTTGAATGAAGCGGCCAAGGACGGCGAAGGTCGTGTGCGTGAAGCAGACGTGTTCAGCCGAGAGTATTTGCTCGAGCGCCCCTTGCTGCGGGCCATCAGCCAGACCGGCCCCTGCGTGCTGTTGATCGATGAGATTGACCGTGCCGATGAAGCCTTTGAAGCCTTTTTGCTTGAGGTGCTGGCCGACTACCAGATCACCGTGCCCGAGATCGGCACGCTGCGCGCCACCCACATTCCGCAAGTGATCTTGACGAGCAACGGCACGCGCGAGTTGTCTGACGCGCTGCGCCGCCGCTGCCTGTACCACTACCTTGACTACCCGACGCTGGCGCGCGAGATCGCCATCGTCAAAGCCGCCTTGCCCGACGCTGATACGCGCCTGGTTGAAGAGGCGGTGCAGTTTGTGCAGCGCCTGCGCCGCGAAGACCTGGCCAAGATCCCTGGCATTGCCGAGACCCTGGACTGGGTATGCGCGATGTTCAAGTTGGGTCACAACAGCTTGCCCGAAGACATGGCTGCGGTGCTGGGCACACTGGGCTGCCTGCTCAAGACCCGCGAAGACCGTTTCCTGATGGGCGCCGACCGCCTGCGTCAGTTGGTGGAAGGCCGCCGCTCGGTGGGCGTGGCTGAAAAAGCATGACATCCACGCCAGCCATCGCGGCCTCGGAGCGGCTGGCTGGCTTTGCCGCCCTGCTGCGTGAGCATGGCTTGACGGTGGGTGTGGCCGAGCAGCAAGCCATGCTGCAAGCGGCTTTGTACTTCGGCCCCCTGAAAGAGCGTCCGGTGCAAGCCGCCTGGCGCGCCATTGCGTGCCACAACCTGCGCGAATGGAAACTCTGGCCCGATGTGTACGAGCGCTTTTGGCATCCAGAAAAACTGCGTGGTGGCGTCAAAGTCAGCGGGCAGACGCGGCCCAGCCGTAACCTGCGCCAAAGCGTGCAGGCGATGCACGAGCAAATGAATGCCGAGCAAGGTGCCAGCCTGCCTGGCGCCAGCACGCAGCCTCAGACGGCCGGTGACATGCCCTCAAGCGCGCCGGATGCGCAAGACCCCGGCAGCCCCCGCGCGCAAGGCGGCGCCAGCCGCACTGATGCCCTGCACCAGCGCGACGGCCAGATGTGGATGCCGCAAGAGTTGAGTGCACTGCGCCAACTCGCCAAGCAGATCACGGCCAAGCTGCAAGCCCGCCCTACACGCCGCTGGCGCGTGGCCCCCCGTGGTCAGCGCCTGGACTTGCGGCAGACCCTGCGGCGCAGCGTGGGTTGGGGTGGCGAGTTGATGCAGCCCGCCTGGAAAGTCCGGCGCGAGGAGCCGCCACGCCTTTTCATATTGGCCGATGTGAGCCGCTCCATGGAGTCGCATGCCGCGCTGTTTTTGCGCGTGGCCCGTGCCTTTGCGCTGGAGGCGGATGCCCGTGTGTTTGTGTTCCATACCCGATTGGCTGAAGTCACGCCGCTCATGCACCGCGACACGCCGGTGATTCAAGAAAAGGTCAACGCCGTGACCGCCGGCTTTGGCGGCGGTACGCGCATTGCCGCCAGCTTGCAGGACTTTGCCCGCCACCATGCGCGCGCCCAGCTCAATCGGGGTTCGCGCGTCTGGGTGTTTTCAGACGGGTTTGATACCGATGCGCCAGACTTGCTGGCCGCCGCGCTGCAAGAAGTCCGGGCGCATGGTGCCCGCATCACCTGGTTTCACCCCACGCGCCAAGTGCCCGCCGCCGCGGCTTTGCAGCGTGCCCGCGCCAGCATTGATCGCTTTCTGCCCCTGGCCAGCCTGGCCGACTTGGTGGCTGCCCGCCATGTGCTGCACTAAGCCGGCGTCAGCTCAAGCTCATTGAATTCAAGGAGAACCTCATGAACCGCAACGAATGGATCACCGAGGCCGCGCGTCTGCAGACCACCGGGCAAGCTTTTGCCTTGGTCACGGTGCTCAGCGCGCAGGCGCCCACATCAGGCAAGGCCGGCGACAAGGCTGTGGTCACGGCCGATGGCCAGATCCATGGCTGGATCGGTGGTGGCTGCGCTCAACCCGCAGTCATCAAGACCGTGCGCCGGGCCTTGCTCGATGGGCAGGCGCGCAAGATTCGTATTGCGCCTTCAGACGAAAGCGCCGAGCGTGAGCTGGGCGACGTGCTGGAGTTCGGCATGGCCTGCCACTCGGGTGGCACGCTGGAGTTGTTCGTCGATCCCATCATGCCGGCCGCCACCTTGACGGTGGTGGGTGACTCGCCCGTGGCGCGTGCCCTGGTAGGCCTGGCGCCCCGCGTCGGCTTGCGCGTGGCGGTGGTGGCGCAAGGTGCACAGGCTGCAGACTTTCCTGATGCCGCTACGGTGTTGGACAGTGACGATGTGGCTGGCGTTCGCGCCCAGCTGTCATCGCCTTTTGTGGTGGTGGCCACGCAGGGCCGGCGCGATCTGCAGGGCCTGAAAGCGGCTTTGGCCTTGCAGCCGCAAGGGCTGTGGTTTGTGGCCAGCGCCAAAAAAGCAGGCGTCCTGCTCAGCAGCTTGGTGGCCAGTGGTGAAGACCCGGCGGCCGTGGCCCGCATCGTGGCACCCGCGGGTGAATTCATTGCTGCGCAGACACCTGAAGAAATCGCCTTGTCGGTATTGACTTCAGTGGTGGCGGCGCGGCGCGGTCAGATGGCTGCGCCGGTCGCGGCTACAACCGCGACGACATCGTTACCGGTAGTCGCAACGCAGTCAGCGACCGCATCGGTCGGTGCCGGCGGTGCTTGCTGCGGGAGCGCAAAAAAAGCCAGCACCTTGCCTGAGTCGGTAGCGATTGAAGCGCCGGTCCAGGCTGTGGTTGTCGCACCTGCGGCTGCCAAAAAATCTTGCTGCGGAGGCTGACATGGGCTGCATCATGAAAGGTGGGGGCGGCTTGTACAGCCGCGTGATGGTGGGCGCTGTGTTGCTGGCAGCCGGCTCTGGCTCGCGCATGGGGCACAAGCCCAAAAGCCTGCTGGAGCTGGGTGGCGTGCCCCTGATTCGCCGCCAGCTGATCGCGCTGTCAGGCGCGGGTGTGGATGAGGTGGTGGTGGTGCTGGGCCATTACGCCGAGCGCATTGAAGAAGCGGTCAAGGAGTTCCCTGTGACCCTGGTGCGCAACACTGATCCGGATGCCGGACAAATTTCGTCCTTGCGTCTAGGTTTGCAGGCGCTCTCGCCCAAGCTCGACGCCGTGCTGGTGGCCCTTGCCGACCAGCCCTTGATTAATTCGCAAGACATCAACGACCTGATTGGCGCTTACAAAAAGCGCCCGGCGGGTGCGCAGGTGGTGCAGCCCATGGTGGACGGCTTGCCGGGCAATCCGGTCATGTTCAGTGCCGAGGTGCGCGACCAGATTTTGCTGGGCGATGCCAACGTGGGTTGCCGCCAATGGCAGGCGGCTCACCCCGCGCAAGTACATGCCTGGCTGAGTAGCAATAACCGTTACCGCACCGACGTGGACACGCCTGAGGACATTGAGGCGCTGGCGGAACGCACCGGGCACCGTCTTAAGTGGCCGCTCGATTTGCAAGCTGCAGCATGATGGCTTTGTGCCTTCGCCCATGATCAAGGCCGACCCACTGCACCAGCTCTGGCACACGCCTTTTGGCGTGCACCGCTTGGCCGAGGCCGAGGCCGTGAACGCGGTGCTGGTACGGGTCTTTCAGACCATGCGGGCCACGGACTCAGCAGCCACTGCAGGTGGCGTGGCCAAGCCTTTTTACGCCAGCCGCGACGACCTGTTGCAGCGCATCCGCCTGGCCGAGTGGGAGCAGTTGGTGCGCTTCATCGTGGACAGCGTGCGCCAGACCGTGGTGCTGGCCAACCAAGGCGCTTGGCCCGATGGCAAGCCGGGTTTTCAGATCGCCTTGCGCGGCATCTGGTTTCAGATCTCCAGCCAGGGCAGCCATCACGACGTTCACACGCACGGCAACTGTTCATGGTCGGGGGTGTATTGCGTGCAGGTCGATCCGATTGAGCAGCGAAGCGAACATCCGGTGCTGGGCGCGGCCAATGGCGTGACGCGTTTTTATGGTCCGCACTTCAACCGCCTGGGCGGCGCGGCCATGGACTTTGGCAACGCTTACTTGCAAAGCGCGCACCTGGATGTGCAACCCGTCCCGGGTCAGCTGCTGGTGTTTCCTTCCTGGCTGGCGCATCAGGCCATGCCGTACCACGGCGCGGCTGACAGGATCATCGTGTCCTTCAATGTGAGCGTTCATGCAGCAGGCGGCTCTGACCAGTTGCACGGCTATGCGCCCGTTTGAGTCGCAAGCTCTGGATGGCCAGCGTGGCGCGCTGGTCCATGCAGGCGAGGTGGCGCAATGGGTGGTGCTGCTGCTCGGCTGGATCTGGCTGGGGGAGCAGGGCATGCGCCTGGGCTGGTCACTGGCCAGCGGTGTGCTGGCGGTGGCGCTGTGGTGGGCGGTTCGGCTCTTGTGCCGCGGCAGCGCCTGGGCTTTGCGCGCCGCCCCGGCTTTGGTGGGCGGCTGCGGCTTGTTAACGGCCTTTGCGGCGTTCATGGCTACCGGCGCGACGGGTCTTGGCGCGCCTGCAAGCTTGCTGGCCTTGGGATTTCTAGCGGCGGTGTGGGGGCTGTGGAGCGCTTTGATTGAAACGCGCAACCCCGTCAGTACCTTTCAGCTAGGCCCGTTGGCCTGGCATCCGGTGCTGGCCGCCGCGGCGGTGGCACTGGCCTGGCGCGCGCCGACCGCCGAATGGACCGCATGGTGCGTGAGCTTTTTGTTGGCTGCTTGCGCGGCAGTTGTGTTTGCGCGTGAGCGCGCCACGACTGCACGCGTGCTGATGTGCTCGGGTCGCCAAGCCGGGGTGCCTCAGTTGCTGGCTCCTTCGGCCATGGGTTTGATGATGGGCAGCCTGTGGCTGGGCAATGCCTGGTGCGCGGGTCTGGGTTGGAGCAATGCAGACATGGTGATGGTGCATTTGGCTTTGATGGCCTGCCTGCCCACCCTGGTGGCCTATGGCTTGCGCGCGCTGGGCCCTGCGCGGTTGCCCTCAGAAGTGCAGACTTTCATCAGCTTGGGCCTTCTGGCTTTGGGCGCACTCATGCTTTTTGGCAGCAGCCCAGCGCATGGCGTGCTGGCCATGCTGCTGCCTTCGCTGGCCTGGGCCGTGCATTGCAGTCGATGGCGTGCGCCGGTTGGCGGGACCAAGCCAGCGTCCGCGTGGGCAGGCCGCGTCATGGCGCTTGCGCTCGGGCCGGCCTTGCTGGTTTGGGTGGGCGTTTGCGTGCCTCAGCAAGGCCCTTGGGCCGTGAAGTCAGCCCTGGCCTTGCTGGGTGTGCTGGCGGTGGCGCGGGCGGCGCAGATGGCCTTGGTATTTCAATCCCGTGCAGTCCTCTCAAAAACAAACTGAAACCATGAACAGCATTGACATCGACGTGATCCGCACTGCTTTGGACTGGCAAGGCCGAGGCCACCGCGTGGTGCTGGGCACCGTGGTGCGCACCTGGGGTTCGGCCCCGCGCCCGCCGGGCTCGCTGATGATCATTCGCGATGATGGACAGGTGGCAGGCTCGGTGTCGGGCGGCTGCATTGAAGACGATTTGATTCGCCGTGTGGCTGCGGGCGAGCTGGCCATGCGCTTGCCCGAGTCCACCACCTACGGCCAAACGGCCGAAGAGGTGCGCCGCTTTGGCCTGCCTTGCGGCGGCTCGGTGCAGGTGGTGCTGGAGCCTTTGTCGCCCCAGTCGCAATTGCGCGAGTTGCTGGTACAGATCGAGCAGCATCAGCGCGTGGAGCGGCGGCTGGACATGGCCACCGGGCTGGTGCGCATGGCCGCGGCCAAGGGCGACAAGCTGCAGTATGACGGCCAGAGCCTCACGACCGTACACGGCCCGCGCCTGCGCCTGCTCATCATCGGTGGCGGTCAGCTCTCACGCTACCTGGCGGCCATGGCCGTCATGCTGGACTATCAGGTGACGGTGTGCGAGCCGCGTGCGGAGTACCACGAAGGCTGGGAGGCGATGGCCGGTGTGACCCTGTCCACCCTCATGCCGGATGACCTGGTGCTGGCCATGAATCTGGACCACAACAGCGCCGTGGTGGCGGTCACGCACGACCCCAAGCTCGACGACCTCGCGCTGATGGAAGCGCTGCGCACTCCCGCGTTTTATGTGGGCGCCCTGGGCTCTCGCCACAACAACGCGCAGCGCCGCAAACGCCTGCTTGAGTTTGATGTGTCCGCCGCTGAAGCCGAGCAGCTGCGCGGCCCGGTCGGCCTGAACCTGGGTGCGCTCACGCCACCTGAAATCGCGATGAGCATCGTGGCCGAAATGACGGCCATGCGCCGAGGCATCGATCTGAGTCAGGCGCTGAGCAACTGGGAAGGCTCCAAGACAGTGTGCAGCCTGGCCTGATCGCAGGTCGAACCGAGTCAAGGCCGACCGCGTTTTTTGAGCCGCTCATAGCGCTTCATCAAAGGCGTCACAGACACGCCATGCGCCACCACTGACGCCACGACCACCGCGATGGTGAGCGAGACCAGTGTGCGTGCCTGGTCGGCGTCCAGGCCATGGTTGATGGCGTACATCAGGTAGTAGATGGAGCCGATGCCGCGGATGCCGAACCAGGCCATCAGCCGTTTTTGCCGGGCTTGCATCCCCTCGCCAGCCAGCCCTGCATAGACAGACAGCGGGCGAATCACCAGAAACAGCAGCGGCACGAACCACAGCGACTCGGGGCGAAAGTCCACCGTGGCCAGCAGCGCGCCCACGGCCAGCACCACGCCGACTTCGGCAAAGTGTTCGAGTTGGGCATTGAATCGTTGCACCGCTTCCATCAGCCCGCGCGGCGCCTGGCTGGACTCGGGTGGTCCGCCGTGGTCAATCTGCCGCAGGGCGTAGCCGGCCGCAAACACTGCGAGGAATCCATACGCATGAAAAGCCATCGCCACGCCGTAGGCCAGCGCGATCAATCCCAGGGCGATGAACTCGTCCGAGCCCAGCGCCTCGCGGTGATGCACCCGCAGGTACAGCACAGCCCGCCCCACCAGCGCGCCCAGGCCGTAACCCAGGCTCAGGCCGGCCGCCGTGGCCCACAGCACATCGACCAGCCACCAACGCCAACCCCAGGCGCCTATGTCGTGCAGCGACAGCAAACCCAGCCCCAGCATGACGAAGGGAAAGGCGCTGCCGTCGTTCAAGCCGCCTTCACCCGTGAGCCCAAAGCGAAGGCGGTCGCGGTCGTTGGCGTCGGCCATCTGCACGTCAGAGGCCAGCACCGGATCGGTAGGCGCCAGTACGCCGCCCAAGAGCACAGCCGCGCCCAGCGGCAAATGCAAAAGCCAGTAGCCCACCGCCGTGATGGCGCCTACCGTGAGCACCATGGAGACGGAGGCCAGTCGAAAGGGAATGCGCCAGCGCCTGTCCGTCAGCGGCAGGTCCAGCTTCATGCCCGCGACAAAGAGCGAAATCAGGACCGCCACCTCGGTCAGCCGTTCCAGCAGCGCGGCGTCTTGCATGGGGTCCAGCTGCAGCAGCCCAATGCCCGTTGGCCCCAGTCCCATGCCCACCAGCAGATACAGCATGGCTGCGCTCAGCGGTAAGCGGGCAATAAAAGAACTGCTGAGCGTCATGACAATCAGCAACACGCCCAGCACCAAGCTGGCCTGGGTGAAGTCGTCGAGGGCAAACATGCCCCAGCTTAAGTTTGCCGACGCCGCTTGTATGCCGGACAGCACGCCGAATCTGAACCGTTAGCTCGGCTGTTGCAGCGGTCCCTGGCCGCTTTGAATCAGCGCGCGGTCACAGGCTCGTTTTGGCTTCAGCCGCCGCCTGCGCTGCAGCCCCATCGGCTGCACGCTTGGCAAATTCGGCACGCAAGGCGCGCATCTTTTCGCGCGGGTCTTCACGCACGGTGGCCTTGTCAAGGCCCATCTCGGCAATGAAGCGGCTGGGCGTGCCGGCAATCATGTCGCGGCCTTTTTTGCGCCGGCGCAGCCAGGTCACGGCCAGCGTGCGCTGCGCGCGCGTGATGCCCACGTACATCAGGCGGCGCTCTTCCTGCAGGCGCTGCGCAATGCTTTCGGCGTTGGTGCCCAGCTCGTTTTCTTCGTCCAGCTTGAAAGGCAGCAGGCCTTCCACGCAGCCAACCAGCATCACATGTGGCCACTCCAGACCTTTGGCCGCGTGCAGGGTGGACAGGGTCACCACGTCGCGCTCACCTTCGCGCTCGCTGATGGTGGACAAGAGCGCGATGGTCTGAATCACTTCGAGCAGGCTCTTGCGCTCGCGCACATCAGTGCCTGTCGCGTCTTGCGCCTCGCCACCGCAGCGCTGCGCCATCCAGTCGCAAAAATCCATCACATTGGTCCAGCGCGCCGCCGCCACCTTTTCGCTGTCCTCGGCGTCGTAGAGGTGCTTTTCGTAGTCAATGTCCTTGAGCCATTCGTTCAAGAAAGCGCGCGCGTCTTCTGCGCCGCTGGTGTTCTTGGCGCGGTACTCCAGGTCGTTCACGGCGCGGCCAAATTCATGGAGCGAGGCCACGGCCTTGGCCGGCAGCGCCGTGCCTAGCGAGTTGCTGAACAGCGCTTCAAACAAACTGAGTTTGTATTGGCTGGCAAACGTGCCCAGGCCTTGCAAAGTGGTGTGGCCGATGCCGCGCTTGGGCGTGGTCACGGCGCGCATGAAGGCCGGGTCGTCGTCGTTGTTCGACAAGAGCCGCAGCCAGCCGCACAGGTCCTTGATTTCGGCGCGGTCAAAAAAGCTTTGGCCGCCTGAGACTTTGTACGGAATCTGCGCACGCCTGAAAGCTTTTTCGAATACCTTGGCCTGGTGGTTGGCGCGGTACAGCACGGCAAAGTCTTTCCAGTCCTTGAACTGGCTGCCTACGGCCTGCAATTCAGCACCGGCTTTCAGGCCCTGAATGCGCGCCACGATGCGCTCGGCCTCGTGGTCTTCGCTGTCGCAGTCCATCACGCGCACCGGCTCGCCTTCACCCAGTTCACTGAACAAGGTCTTGGGATAGAGCTTGGGGTTGGGGCCGATCACGTTGTTGGCTGCCCGCAAGATGGCGCTGGTGGAGCGGTAGTTTTGCTCCAGCTTGATGACCTTGAGCGTCGGGTAGTCCTCGGGCAGCCTTTTCAGGTTGTCCAGCGTCGCGCCGCGCCAGCCGTAGATCGACTGGTCGTCATCTCCCACGGCGGTAAAGCGCCCGCGTTCGCCCACCAAAAGCTTGAGCACCTCGTACTGCGTGGCGTTGGTGTCCTGGTATTCGTCCACCAGCACATGGCCCAGGGCGGCCTGCCATTTGTCGCGCACTTCGGCATGCTCTCGCAGCAGCTTTAAAGGCAGGCCGATCAAGTCGTCAAAGTCCACGCTCTGGTAGGCGGTCAGTCGCTCTTCATAGCGCGCCATCACTCGGGCCAGCGCCACTTCCTCGTCATTCGCGGCTTGCGCCTCGGCCTGAGCAGAGTTCAGGCCGGCGGACTTCCAGGCACTGATGGTCCACTGCCACTGGCGGGCAGTGGCGGCATCCGTGGTGCCGCCTGCGTCTTTGATGATGCCGGTCACGTCGTCGCTGTCCAGGATGCTGAACTGCGGCTTGAGGCCCAGCACGCCGCCGTCTTGGCGCAGCATGCGCACGCCCAGCGCATGAAAGGTGCACACCAGCACGCCGCGCGCCGGCTTGCCGATCAAGGCCTTGGCGCGCTCGCGCATTTCGGCGGCGGCCTTGTTGGTAAACGTGATGGCCGCGATCTGCTCGGGCTTGAGCCCGGCCTGGATCAAGCGGCCGATCTTTTGCGTGATCACCCGCGTCTTGCCCGAACCCGCACCAGCCAGCACCAGGCAGGGCCCGTGCATGTAGTTGACGGCTTCTTGCTGCGCCAGGTTCAGGCCGGCAGTCGAGAGGGTGCCTGGGGGTGGGTTGGACATGAGGGCGCTGATCATAGCCAGTCAGGCCTGCGGGCATCTCGAATGCGCACCGCCAGCGGCGACAATAGCGTTGTGATCAGCGTCCTCCTCGTTACTTTTCCCTTCTTCGTCCTGGTGTTGTGTGGCTATGTCGCCGCCCGGCGTGCCATGCTGCCGCAGGCGGCGATTCCGGGTTTGAACAGTTTTGTGCTGTTCTTTGCGCTGCCCTGCATGCTGTACCGCTTTGGTGCCAGCACGCCGATCACGCAGCTGCTGGACGCCAGCGTGATCGGCGTTTATCTGTTGTGCGCGCTGATCATGGTCAGCTTCACCATCCTGGTCACCCGGCGCGGCCGCATCGGCTGGAATGACGCCTCGCTCGGCGCCTTGGTCGCGGCCTTTCCCAACACCGGCTTCATGGGCGTGCCGCTCTTGGTGGCCTTGCTGGGCGCCAAAGCGGCAGGCCCGGCGATTGTTTCCATCACGGTGGACATGATCATCACCTCTTCGCTGTGTATCGCCATGTCGCGGCTGGACGGCGCGGACGAACATGGCGCCTCACGCGCTTTCAAGCTCGCGCTCAGGGGCGTGGTCGTCAATCCCTTGCCCTGGGCTATCGGCTTGGGTGCACTGGCCTCGGGACTGGACTTCAAATTGCCCGCACCCGTGGCCACCACGGTGGGCCTGCTGGCGGACGCGGCTTCACCTGTGGCGCTGTTCACCATCGGCGCCGTGCTGGCCCGTTCGCAAATGACCGCCGCGCGGCCCACGCCGCTCGGCGAGTTTGTGCCCGTGGTGATGATCAAGCTGGTGATGCATCCGCTGCTTGTCGGGCTCACGGGCCTCGCCGCCATTCAGCTAGGCGTACCGCTCGACCATTTTGCGCTCACGGTGCTGGTGTTGGTGGCTGCCTTGCCGAGCGCGAGCAATGTGTCGCTCTTGGCGGAGCGCTTTGGTGCCGACAACGGACGGATTGCACGGATTATTTTGCTGTCGACCGTGCTGGCGTTTGTGAGCTTCTCTGCGGCCGTGGCCTTGGTGACTGGCGCGGCTTTTTTCTGAGCCTTCGCTTTTTAGTGCTTTGGTGCGGGTAAGGGTTCGGGTTCGGGGAAGGTTTGGGGTCGGGCTGGGGCGGGCGTCCTCATACTGGGGTACCAGAAATCGGCCGCCCACCCCAGCCCGACCCCAAACCTTGATGCGCGCCTTACTTAGGCGAGGTTCTTAAATTGCCAACGGGTCTACGTCGATGGCCCAGCGGATCAGGGGTTTGAATTCGGCTTGCTGGCGGGTGGCAGTGAGTACCGGTTGCCACGCTGCTAAAAAACGCTGCAAGGCCGTTCTCGAATGACTCTCCACCAGCATCTGTGCGCGTTCCACATTGGCCACGCGCTGGATGGTCATCGGTACAGCTGGGTAGGGCGTGACGTGCTCGGCGCCGGGCAAGCCTGCTGCCTGGGCTGCGCTGGAGGCGGCGTTCAAAAAGTTTTGCGCTAACTCCTGCGTGCGCGCCTCGGCGCGCAGCAGCGCTGAAAAGCCAAAGGGCGACAGACCCGCAGCTTCGCGCTCGGCCAGTTCTTGCGCGGCAAAGCCCGGATAGTCGTGTTTTTTCAGCGCGGCAAAGAGTGCGTGCTGTGGGTAAAAAGTCTGCACCCACATCTCGCTGTGCGCGCCTTGCGCAGCGTTGCGACCGGCGCGGCCTGTGGCTTGCATCAAAAGGCCAAACAAACGCTCGGGTGCGCGGAAGTCGCTCGAAAACAGTGCGCCGTCCGGGTTGACGGCGGCCACCAAGGTGATGTGCCGAAAGTCGTGGCCTTTGGCAATCATCTGCGTGCCCACCAGCACATCAACCTCGCCCGAATGCACGCTGGCCAGTTGTGACTGGAGCTCACCCTTCAGACGCGTGGTGTCCGCGTCAATGCGTGCAATGCGCAGCGGCGTGCCGTCAGGCCTGGTAATGCCGACCAGCAGCTCGGCCAGGTGTTCTTCAAGCCGCTCGGTACCCCGGCCCAATGGCGCAATGTCCACGTTGCCGCAGCTCGGGCAAGCGCGCGGCACGCGCTCTGTGAAGCCGCAGTGGTGGCAGCGCAGGGTGCGGTCCAGCTTGTGAAACACGCGATAGGCGCTGCAATGCGGGCACTCGCTTTTCCAGCCGCAGTCGTGACAAGCCAGCACGGGCGCGTAGCCCCGCCGGTTCAAAAAGATAAGTGACTGCTCACCTCGGGCGATGCGCTCGGCAATCGCGGCCAGCAGCGGCGGCGCCAGCGTGCAGTGGCGGGGCTGGTGATTCATGTCGACCAGCCGCACGGTTGGAAGACCTGAAGCGCCCCCGGCTGAAGCGCCAATGCGCTGCTCCATCGTCAGGCGTTGGTAGCGGCCCGCGCGTGTGGCCTGCCAGCTTTCCAGCGAGGGCGTGGCCGAGCCCAGGATGACTCGGCAGGCGTGGTGGGCCCCAGTGGGCGTGCCGCCGGCCGCAATGGTGCTTTCGAGCCGGGCGCGGTACACGGCCAAGTCCCGTGCGGAATAACGTGCGCCTTCTTGCTGCTTGTAGCTGGGGTCATGCTCTTCATCGACCACGATCAGTTGCAGCCACGGCATGGAAGCCAGCACGGCCATGCGCGTGCCCAGAATCAGCCGCGCCTGCCCGCTGTGCGCGGCTAGCCAGCTTTTCAGTCGCTGAGCGGGCGTCAGGCCGCTGTGCATGGCGACCACGCGCTCGGCGCCCAGGTGCGCAAAGCGTTCGGTAAAGCGCTCTTGCAACTGCGGCGTGAGGTTGATCTCGGGCACCATCACCAGCACCTGCGCGGCCGGGTCGGCGTCCAGCACGCGGGCGGCTTCGCGCAGGTAGACCTCGGTCTTGCCGCTGCCGGTGCTGCCAAACAGCAAGGCCGGGCGCGGGTCTATGGCCAGTTGTGCCAATGCATCGGATTGTTCGGGGCTGAGGGTGACCGCGTCGGCCTGACTGGACGCGCCATCAGGTTCCGTCGTTTGCAGCGCGCTTGGTGCGGCCTTTTTGCTTGCCTTGGGCTTGAGCCTTCGCGCCAGTTGCTCGCTGCTGAGCTCCCGCAGCTGCGGCGGCAAGGCTGCCAGGGCCACCTCACCCAGCGAGCGCTGGTAGTACGCGGCGGTGAAGGCCACCAGCTGCCGCCAGCCGGCGTCCAGCGGCGGCAGGGCATCCAGCGCGCCCAGCACGGCCTTGGCTTGCTCGGGCCGCATGTCGCCAGCGTCCGGCAGGGTTTGCCACACGACGCCCAGCACCTCGCGCCTACCCAGCGGCACCCGCACCAGCTGACCGGGCGCCAGTGCCAAGCTGCTGCGGTAGGTGAGCGGCCCGGCGATCCCGCTGTGTGCGGGCGCGGCCACCACAATGCTCAACCAAAAGCTCATATTTGTCTTGGATTGTTACGATTTCACATCTGCATCAGAGCGTAAGTGCTTGATTTGAAAACACCTTTCGAGATCTCCAAGCTTTCTGTGGATAACTTTGTTGATAGTCTGGGTCAGCACGGCTGCAAGCCTTGTAAATCAAGGACTTGATCAGATTGCCCACAAAAAAAGCAGTCTGATTAGATCCTTATGAATCAAGGACTTAGCTCAGCTATGGCTTCAGTAGCGGCGAAGTCGCGGTGGCGTGCACCTTGTCGCACCGCAGCACGATTTTTGTGCATAAGTCCCTTGGCGGGTTACCCGGAATCGTGCTAAGGGATGTGGCAGATCTGTTACCGAAGTGGCCATGCTCGTCAAAGACGGGGCATAGATGAGGCCGAAAACATACCGAAATGCCTACTGGAGCGCCTCAGTGCTTACACCAAGGCCCAGGTTTGCGTGGCTCAGACCACGCACCGTGTTCGTGCTTGGAGTCGGGACTTTAGCCCTGCCGCTGAAGGCGCGAGTGGCTGTGCACCGCATTGACCAGCGCGGCCACATGCTCAGGCGGCGTGAACTGGCTGATGCCATGGCCAAGGTTGAAGATGTGTGTGGGGCCGGTGGTGCTGGCGTCGGTGTGCGGTTTGCCAAAGCTGTCCAGCACGCTGGCCACTTCGGCCTCGATCTGGTGCGGCTGGGCAAACAGCACGTTCGGGTCGATGTTGCCTTGCAGCGCCTTGCCCGGGCCGCCTACATCGCCACCGACCAGCGCGCGCGCCTGGCCCAGGTTGACGGTCCAGTCCAGTCCCAGCACTTCGCAGTCCAGGCTGGCCATCTGCTTGAGCCACAGGCCGCCGCCCTTGGTGAACACCAGGCGCGGAATCTTCACACCGTCGTGCTCGCGCTTGAGCTGGCTGAGCACCCGCTCGGTGTAGGCCAGGCTGAAGGTCTGGAAAGCCGCGTCGGCCAACACGCCGCCCCAGCTGTCAAAAATCATCACGGCCTGGGCGCCGGCTTCAATTTGCGCGTTCAGGTAGGCGGCCACCGAGTCGGCGTTGACCGCCAGCATGCGGTGCATCAGGTCGGGCCGCTGGTACAGCATGGTCTTGACCTGGCGGTAGTCGTCCGAGCCCGCGCCTTCGACCATGTAGCAAGCCAGCGTCCAGGGACTGCCGGAAAAGCCGATCAAAGGCACGCGCCCATTGAGCGCCTTGCGAATGGACGTGACCGCGTCGAACACATAACGCAGCTTGTTCATGTCCGGCACTTCGAGCTTGGCGACAGCCGCTTCGTCGCGCACGGCGGTGGCGAACTTGGGGCCTTCGCCGAGTGCGAACGACAGGCCCAGGCCCATGGCGTCAGGCACCGTGAGGATGTCCGAAAACAAGATGGCCGCGTCCAGCGCATAGCGCTCCAGCGGCTGCAAGGTGACCTCGGTGGCGTAGTCGGTGTTGGTGGCCAGCCCCATGAAGCTGCCCGCCTTGGCCCGCGTGTCGCGGTACTCCGGCAAATAGCGGCCGGCCTGGCGCATCAGCCAGACGGGGGTGTGGTCAGTAGCTTGGCGCCAGCAGGCGCGCAGGAATGTGTCGTTTTGAAGGGGTGCGAACATGGCTGTGATTGTGTCAGCACTGGACAGTGGCTCCGGCCGGGGTTTTTCCCCGGTAGCGCTTACCCCTCAGGCCAGAATGCCTTGCGCCTTCAGTCGCGCATGCTCGATCTTGATGCAAAGGTCTTGCACCACGGCCAAGCCTGCGGCTTGGGCCTGAGCCGCAGCTGCCTCATGTTGAATGCCCAGTTGCATCCACAACACCTTGGCGCCTATGGCCATGGCTTCTTCGGCCACAGGCGGAATGTCTTCGCTGTTGCGAAAGCAATCCACCACGTCGACGCTTGCGTGCTGCGCTGCCTCGCTCAAGCTGGCATAGACCTTTTCGCCCAGGATTTCATCCACCCCGGCTTGCGGGTTCACGGGAATGACCCGATAGCCCTGCGCTTGCAGGTAGCGCGCCACGCCATGGCTGGCGCGGTGCGGCTTGGGCGACAGGCCGACCACGGCGATGGTGCGGTAGTGGGTGAGGATCCGAGAGAGGTCGATGGGCGTGGGGGTCATGCAAAGTTCCGGTGAAGTGCGATGCAGCGCCATCAGTCCCGCGCGGTATCTGTGCCGATGGCGCGAATAATTTGCTCGGCGACATGCTGAAGACCTGTCGATGTGCTCACGCCCAGGCGATCTGCCAAGGGAGGCGAGACGCCAACAACATAGGCCTGGTCCACGCCGTGCCAAACCGGAAGAATGGCTTTCTCGCCAGATGCCGTTTCCCTGGCAACCAAGCCGTTCAGTTCGATTTGAGGCCACTGCTTTGCAAAGAAGGCAGGACTTAATATGACAACTCCGAACCGGCACCGCGAGAGTCCAAAGTCGATTTTTCGACGAAGACTATCACCCAGGGTGATCTCGGCTTCGTCAATCCAGACTGAATAGCCGCGTGCAGCAAGGATGGCGGCCAAAGGACGAGCAACTTCTGCCTTGTCCTCTGATGCATGGGAAATAAAAATATCCACGTGCGAGTTTGGTTTCACATGTGTACTCCCCAAAACCACAGGCTTTTTGCGTACCTTTTGGTAGGGCTTGCCGTCGTCAAGCGTGAAGCTGTGTTCCAAGTAATCGGAAAACTGATCGCAGGCAAGCTTTCGCATCGAAATCTCATACACAACCTCATTGCCTAGCTCGGCGTATGTTTTTGTAAAGTCTCGTGGGATGAAGATCGAATCAAATCCACCACCGTCTCCCTGCGGTTGGGCGGCGATAGTTCCGAAGACTGTTCCCTCGAAGGTATGAATATTCCCATCGTGGAACAGTCCAATCACGGTTCTTGCTCTTGCTGCGCGGGTGTTGAATCCGTTGAGCATCTGGCAGATTTTCTGGCAGCCCAAGGTTTCGATAAAGTAGCCGGTTTGCCCTCCGGGTAGGCCGCTAAGTGCGTCGAAATGCAGGCCGGTGTGATCAACGAAGAAGGGTATGTCCGGCAATATTTCTGTGATGTAAGAGATCTTCTTGCGGGTGAGCGTCTCAAGATTGACGTCAACCACATCGGGGGTGTTGACTTTGGAAAACTTCAGATTCGGCAGAGCCAATGCATGCCGTAATTCAGTGGCTTTGGACGGGCTTCCCGAGGCGAAGCAGAGCTTGGAAATCAAGGCCATCTAGTAATGCCAGGGCAGGATCGCCCACCCATCTACGTCGCAGCCCAAGTAGTCGATTTGAGACCGCGCATACCTCAACTCGTCTTGAGTGACAGTGGTGTCCTGAGCCAGTACCGCGCAGCGGACTTGAGAGCTTCCTTTTGATTCCACGAATTTTTTGGCCGCCGCGATCGTGGCGCCGGTGCTGGCTGCGTCATCAACCAACAATATGCGCATGCCTGCCAGGTTCTGCAAATCATGGACGTCCACGATCAGCGGCTTCGGTAGACGCAAGGCGTGGGCCTCGTTTGAGGTGGTGGTCTGCACCGGTAATGATGAAAACCGCCTGACGCCGAGCAGATGCGAAAGGTGCACTGCTGGCACGCAACCCCCTCGGGCAATGCCAACAATCAGGTCGGGATAAAACGCCTCGTTATGAACGTGCTCGGCGACCTTCCTGGTCAGCGCGTCAGCTTCGAGCCAAGTGAATCGGTATTCGGGTGGTGCCATCGCAAGTAAATGGTGAAGTCGACCATTTACTATAACTTTGGTTTTAAAGCGCGACTGGCTAGCTTGAGTTCAAAGCCCTGCCAGCGCCGCCCTGACTTCCCCCACCCCCAACACCTCTGACAGCACCTGGGCCGGCTGCCCGGTCTTGAGCAGCACGTACACCGGCACGCCATTGCGGCCCAGCTTGGCCAGCTCGGCCGTGACAGCCGGGTCGCGGCGCGTCCAGTCGGCGCGCAGCAGGGCGACTTTTTTGGTGGCCATGTCGGCCAGCACCTCGGCGTTGGCGAGCGTAGTGCGCTTGTTGTATTGGCAGGTCACGCACCAGGCGGCGGTGAAGTCAATGAACACCGGGCGGCCCTGGGCCAAGAGTTCGGCTTGGCGTTCGGGGCTCCAGGCTTGCCAGCTCTGGCCGCTGGTAGCGGTCGTTTCGCCCGTGGCGACGCTGGGCTCAGACAGGCGGGTGACCTGCGGGCCAGCCGTCCAGCCCAGCCACACCAAGCCAGCCAATGAAAGAGCCGCCAGCACCTTGCCGCTGCGGCCTTTCAAGCCCAGCGTCCACACCAGAAGAGCCATCGCGACCAGGAGCATGAGCAAGGCAGCCACGCCGTCAATCCCGCTTTGCTGGCCCAGCACCCACAGCAGCCAGACCACGGTGGCGAACATGGGAAAGGCCATGAGCTGGCGGAAGGTCTGCATCCAGGCGCCGGGGCGCGGCAGGGCACGGGCCACGGCGGGCAGCCAGCTGGCGGCCAGGTACGGCAGGGCCATGCCCAGGCCCAACGCAGCGAACACGGCCAGGGCCTGCGCCGTGGGCAGCGCAATCGCCAATCCCAAAGAAGCACCCATGAAAGGCGCGGTGCATGGCGAGGCAATGGCGGTGGCCAGCACGCCGGTCAAGAAGGCGTCCACCGCCGGACGGCGTGCTTGCAGGCTGGCCAGGCTGCTGGGCAGCACACTGCCAAATTCAAACAAGCCCGCCAGGTTCAAACCGATCAGCGTGAACAGCACTGCCAAGCCCGCCACCACGGCCGGGTTTTGCAGCTGAAAGCCCCAGCCGAGTTGCTCGCCCGCTGCGCGCAAGCCCAGCAGCAAGGCGCCGAGTGCGACAAAGGAAACCAGCACACCGGCCGTGTAGGCCAGTCCGTTGATGCGGTGGCCGCGGCGGTCGTCAGCGTGCTGCGCAAAGGCCACCACCTTGATGGCCAGCACGGGGAATACGCAGGGCATGAGGTTCAAGATCAGCCCACCCAAAAGTGCGCCTGCGAGTGCGGCAAGCCAGGACAAGGACGTGGCAAGCGGTGGAGCAGGCGGGGCGCTGCCGGGTCGGTCTTTTGTGCTCTGCGCGTTTTGGCGCAGCGCCGCTTCCAGCGCAGCGGGCACAGCCACGGGGGCACGGGCGGCCGGCCAATCGCCGCGCACGGGGAGCACCAGCCGCCAGGCCGCGCCAGGCCCGCCCGGTCCGGCTTGAGCGGTCCCCGCCTCAGGCCAGGTCAGCACCACCGGCATCTGCGCGGGTCCCTCGCTTCGGTACGGCGTCAGTGGCGCCTCGGCGGTCCAGGTCGCACCTTCCCAGCGCTGCTTCAGGGGCGCGGCCGGCTCGGTAACGCCGCCTGTCTCGGGGAAAAAAGCCAGCGTCTTGCCCTGCAGCGTCACGGGCAAGCCGTCCACGCGCATGTGCAGGACCTGCTCAGCAGCATCTCCGGGTCGCAGTTCACCGCGGGCCTTGGGCAACTCGCGCGGTGCCGCCGCCCAGGCGGCTTCAAAAGCCCGGCCCTGCGGCGCGTAAGACGCCCGGGCCGGCACGCTCAACTCAAAGTCACCGTCTTGCGGAATGCATTCCTTTTTGCAAACCAGCCACGACGCCTTGAGCCGCACCGTCAACTCATCCGCGGCAAAACCGGCAGGCACGGTAACGGGGACGGGCAGCAACACGGTGCCTTCGTAACCATAGTTGGCCAAGTTGCCCAGCGGCAGCTTGCGGGGGGCGGGCCAGGCAATTTCGCTGGCCTTGAAGGCTTCGGGCAGGGTCCAGCTCAGCTGCGTTGGCAAGCCGGAGTCGCCGGGGTTTTTCCAGTAGGTGTGCCAGCCGGGTTGGTGCGTGATCTGCAAGCCCAGCCAAAGTGTTTGGCCGGGACGCACGCCCTCGGGAGCCTGTGCCATGAGTTCGGCGCGAACCTGCTCGGTCGTCACCACAGCCGACGGCTTACCCAGACTCTGCTGCAAAGCCAGGTTCAGCTTGCCAGCCGAGCCCTGCGCTTCGGCTGCACCCGCACTCAGCAAGGTGCCCAAGCTCAGACTGAGCAGCCCCACGCAGGCTGCGGTCAGGAGAGCCTGGCAGGAATTCAAGAGGCAAAGGCGCGCAAACTTCATCCCCAGATGATAAGTTGCTGGCGGCTGGGACTTGGCGGCTTTGCCACGGTCTTCGCAGGGGTTTGAGTCCTTGCTTCCATAATCCGGGCGATGCTGCCCGACCTGTCCTCGCCTTCGCTGCACACGTCCCGCGTGGTGCTGACCACGCTCAACGCCAAGTACATCCACGCTTCGCTGGGGCTGCGTTGCCTTCTGGCCAACATGGACCGCCACGGCGGGGCTGGCCTGCGCGCGAAAACCGCGCTGCGCGAGTTCACCATTGCCCAGCGGCCGCAGCAAGTTGTTGAAGACCTGCTGGCACTCAATCCGGCGGTCATCGGCCTGGGCATCTACATCTGGAACGTGGTTGAAACCACGCAAGTCGTGCGGCTCTTGAAAGCACTACGGCCTGACATCAAACTGGTGCTAGGAGGCCCTGAAGTCAGCCACGAAACCGAGGCGCAAGAAATCTGCCGGCTGGCCGACCATGTCATCACGGGTTGGGGCGACGTGAGTTTTCCGAAAGTCTGCCGCGCGCTCTTGGATGGCCCGCAGCCGCTGATGAAAGTCATCGCGGGTGAGCAGCCACCGCTGGACGCACTGGCCATGCCCTATGCCGAGTACAGCGCCACCGACATTGCCGAGCGGCTTTTGTATGTGGAGGCCTCACGCGGCTGCCCTTTCAAGTGCGAGTTCTGCCTGTCAGCGCTGGACAAAACCGCCTGGGCTTTTGAGCTCGATGCTTTCATGGCTGAGTTGCAGGCGCTCTATGAACGCGGCGCGAGGCACTTCAAATTCGTCGACCGCACTTTCAATCTGAAGATCGACAACTCCGCGCGCATCCTGCAGTTTTTCTTGGACCGCATGAGCGTGGACGCGCAAGGCCAGCCCGACATTTTTGTGCACTTCGAAGTCGTGCCCGACAGCCTGCCCGACCGCCTGAAAGAGCTCATCGTGCAGTTCCCGGCCGGCTCCTTGCAGTTCGAGGTCGGCATTCAGAGCTTCAACCCCGAAGTGCAGCAGCGCATCTCGCGCAAGCAAGACAACGTCAAGACGGCCGACAACCTGCGTTGGCTGGTCGAGCACAGCCAGGCGCATGTGCATGCTGACCTGATTTTTGGCCTGCCAGGTGAGACGCTGGAAAGCTTCGCCCAAGGCTTTGACAAGCTGCATGCGCTTGGTCCCCACGAGATTCAGTTTGGCATCTTGAAGCGCCTGCGCGGCACACCGATCACACGCCACACGCAAGACTTTGCGATGGTCTATGACCCGCAAACGCCGTACACCATCTTGCAAAACTCGACGGTGGACTTCAGCACCCTGCAGCGCATCCAGCGTTTTGCGAGGTATTGGGAATTGGTGGGTAATTCGGGCCGGTTTGCGCAGGCGAGGGCGCTGTTGCTGCAGACGCCGCTTGCAAATTCACAGCCCGCATCAGCGTTCCATGCTTTCCTCCAGTTCAGCGACTGGCTCTGGGCCAGCACCGGCAAAACCCATGCCTTTGCGCATGAAAAACTGGTGGACTTGCTGTTTGATTATTTGAACGGGCCGGCCGGTTTAGGAGAAGCCGCCGTGCGCGATGCCTTGCTGGCGGACTACCTGGCCAGCGGCGCGCGCGCCCGGCCGCACTGCCTGGCAGGCGCTCTGGCTGCAGCGGCCACGCAAACCGCAGCAAGCGGCAGTGCACCCGGCCAAGCCGACCGGCAGGCACGCCATGTGCGTCAAGCCGCTGCCGCGCAGCGCGCCGAGATTCAGCAAGCGGCTGCGGCGGCTTGATCACCTTTTCGAATTTCCCAAGACCGCCCATGACCGCTCAAGCTCCACTCCACCCATTGCGTTTTTGGGCCGAGCTCAAAACCACCGACTTCGCCAAACTCAACGCCGCCCGCGGCATCGCCGTGCTGCCCGTGGCCGCCATCGAGCAGCATGGCCCGCACTTGCCGCTGTCTGTAGACACGGACTTGGTCAACGGCTTGATCGCGCACACGCTGCCGCTATTGCCTGCCAACTTGCCCGTGCTTTTTTTGCCGACGCAAACCGTGGGCCGCAGCATCGAACACACGGCGTTTGCCGGCACGCTCACGCTCAGTGCAGGCGCGCTGATTCAAACCTGGCTGGACCTAGGCGAATGCGTGGCGCGGGCTGGCCTCAAGAAACTGGTGCTGCTCAATTCACACGGCGGCAATGTGTCGACCATAGACATCGTCGGGCGCGAGCTGCGCGCGCGATATGGCCTGACGGTGCTGATGGTTAACAGCTTTGCCCTTGCGCTGCCGGCCGAGGTCAATGCGCTCTTCAGTGCTGACGAGCATCGCTTCGGCGTGCACGGCGGCGACATGGAAACTTCCATGATGCTGGCCCTGCACCCCGAGCGGGTGGACATGGCGGCCGCGCAAAACTTTGCTTCAAGCAGCCAGCATCGCGCCGTTAACTTCACGGTGCTGGGCGACGGCCGCAGTGCCAAGCTGGCCTGGGCCGCGCAAGACCTTAATGCCTGCGGCGCTGCAGGCAACGCCGCGGCGGCCACCGCCGCAAAAGGCCGTGCTGTGTTGCAAGCCAGTGCCGCCACGCTGGCCCGGCTACTGGCCGAATTTGACGCGCTGACGGCCTTTGAAGCCTTGGAGTAACCCAGCGCTGACGAGCACCAGAGCCCACGGCTGACTCGGTCGAGCGGAGGTCTCGTTCATCGTGGAGCCTGATTTCATGAAGGAGATGACATGTCATTTGCGTTGTTCATGCCGCATAAGCCGGCCTCTTTGTCAGCCCTCACGCTGCTCACTGCGCTGACCCTGGCCGGCTGTGGCGATATGGCCAAGCTCCCGCCCATGGCCGATGTCGGCCCCACGCCGACCTTACCGCCGCCAGTGCGCCAGATGATCCCAACTGTTCACATCGCGCCCGCCCAAGGCTGGCCCGCCGGGCAGATGCCGCAGCCCATGACGGGTCTGCGCGTGACGGCTTTGGCCACTGGGCTGGACCACCCGCGTTGGCTGCAGGTGCTGCCCAACGGCGACGTGCTGGTGGCCGAGAGCAATAAGCCAGCCACGCCTGGCAAGTCAGCAGACGGCGCAAGCACCTTGGTGGGCCGCATCAAGGCCTGGGCAACGCAGAAAGTCATGGCCCGCGCGGGTGCCGGTGTGCCCAGCGCCAACCGCATCATGCTGCTGCGCGACGCGGACGGCGACGGCGTGGCCGAACTGAAGACGGTGTTTGCTGAAGGCCTGAACTCGCCGTTCGGCATGGCGCTGGTGGGCCGCAATTTCTACGTAGCCAATACCGACGCCATCCTGCGCTTTGACTGGCAACCGGGGCAAACACGTTTGCAAGGCCCAGGCGTCAAAGTCACCGACTTGCCCGCTGGCCCCATCAATCATCACTGGACCAAATCACTCATTGCCAGCCCGGATGGCAAGCACCTTTACGCCACCGTGGGCAGCAACAGCAACGTGGCCGAAAACGGCCTGGCCGCTGAAGCCGGCCGCGCGGCCATCTGGCAGGTGGACCTGGCCACCGGCAGCAAGCGCTTGTTTGCCAGCGGCCTGCGCAACCCGAACGGCATGGCGTGGGTCCAAGGTGCCAACGCCGCCGCCCCCGCGCTTTGGACCGTCGTGAACGAGCGCGACGAGTTGGGCAGCGACTTGGTGCCCGACTACCTGACCTCAGTGAAGGACGGTGCCTTTTACGGCTGGCCTTTCAGCTACTACGGCCAGCACGTGGACACCCGCGTGCCGCCCGCGCCCGAGCAGGTGGCCCGCGCCGTGGTGCCGGACTACGCGCTGGGTGCGCATGTGGCGCCGCTGGGGCTGGCTTTTGCGTCTGCGTCTGCGTCTGCCCAAGCTGCACAAAGCAAGGCACCCGCCAGCCTGCTGGCCAGCTTGGCCGAAGGCGCTTTCATCGGCCTGCATGGCTCCTGGAACCGCAAACCCTTGAGCGGCTACAAAGTCGTTTTTGTGCCGTTTGAAAACGGCCAGCCCAAGGGCGTGCCGGTGGATGTGCTGAGCGGCTTCGTCAGCCCGGAGGGCAAAGCCTGGGGCCGCCCCGTGGGCGTGGCGCTGGACGCGCAAGGCGCGCTGCTGGTGGCCGATGACGTGGGCAATGCGGTGTGGCGGGTGAGTGCTGTGCGGACGGCCCAATAAGGGCAATGGCAAGGGCAAGGGCAAGCGCCCAGGCTCAGGCGTAGGTCACCCAGTCCGCATCGGCTGGCAACTGCAAGTGCGGCAAGCTGTTGTAGCTCACCAGCGCATGCCGCTTGGGGTTGAAGTCGAACTCCGTCACCGAGCTGTTGCGTATGCGCAGGTTCAGCGCAATGCTGGCCTCGGGCGAAGCGCCCAGCACCTGGGCCACGGCAGTGGCAATCGGCCCGCCGCTGGAGACCAGCAGCACGTCGCCTGAATGGGCCTTGCGCACATGGGCCAGCGCAGCGGCCACCCCAGCAGCAAACTCTTTGTAGCTCGGCATGCCTTGGGGGCTCACGGTGCCGGCCATCCACTGCGCCAGGCCATCGCGCAGCAACCTGAAGTGCTGTTGCACCATCTCGGGATTGATGGCTTTGGGCAGCGGCTCGGGGTGCAAGGTGGCAATCACGGCCAGGCTGTCGTATTCATTCAGGCCTGGCCAGGCCAGCGTGGGCGGCGCGCTGCCCAGCCCGTCGCAAATGCCGGCCAGGGTTTGCTGCTGCCGCTTCAGTGTGCCGGTCAGCGCAGCTTCAAATTGCAGGCCGCGCGCCTTGAAGTAATGGCCCAAGCGCTGGCTTTGGCGCTCGCCCAAAGCGCTGAGCTGGTCATAGTCGTCGGCACCAAACGAGGCCTGGCCGTGGCGCACAAGGTAAAGCGTTCCCATGGCGGGCGATTCTTAGCGGGCCTGGCAGGGGCGTCAGTCGCTCGCGAGACCGATGGCCTTGTATCGCCCTACCAACGCCTTGTTTAAGCCTTGTCAAAGCCCTGGCACAGGCGCTGGCTCAGGGCGCGTCGGTGAATTCAGGCGCACCAGTCCGCGCGGGGTTTGCAGAACCGCGCAGATGCCGGGCGGCCCCGTTTTGACCAGCGCGCAGCGCAGGCCGATGGCCTGGCAGGCTTCTTCCAGCGGTTCAGTGTCAGGGTGAATCAGCTGCAACTCTTGCAGCTGCACCCCTGTGCCGGGCAAGCTGTCGGTGGGGTGAGCGGCTTCTTTTTCACCGCGCAAGCCCCACTGAATCAAGGTCGGCAGCGCGCCGTCCATCAGGCGTTGGCCGTCGTCACGCAGGCTGATGCGCCAGCGCAAGATCGTCTTTTCGGTTTGCCGGGACGCGGGTACCAGGCGGCCACAGGCAATGTCTTGCGCGGCCAGTGCCTGGGCGGTCACTTCAATGTCGGGGCTGCGCACCACGTAGGCAATCAGCTGCGGGCCATAGCGCCTGACTTGCTCGCGCAAATGCTCGTCATCCATGTCAAACCAGCGCTTGAGGCCGGGTGCCAGCTGCGGCGTGGCGTTGGGGTCCAGTGCAATGATTTCGAGATAGCAATCCGGAAAGTTGAAGCCGGAAATATTGATGAGCCGGTTGTGCGTGCCCATCAGCGGGTGGGCACCGCCAGGCCCTGGCGTCACACCCAGCAAGGCCTCGACCCAGCGCACGCCCTCTTCGAGCGTGTTGGCCATCACGACCAAGTGGTCCAGCGTGCTGAACAGGCGCGGCGTGGGGTGGCCTTGGGTGTCGTGCGGGCTGGGGCTGGGCGGTGGAGTGTTCATGTGGCTTGGCTTGTGGTGTTTCGCGGCGCGGTGCGTCTGGTCAGCTGCATGCTACAGCGTGACCGTGCCATCTACACAGCTGATGCAGTGCCCACCCACCCAGACCTGGCCATTCGCGTCGCGCCGCACGTGCACCTGGCCGGCACGGCCCAGGCAAGCGCCTTGCGAAGCCAGGTAGCTGTCGGGAAGGTGGCCGGCAGCGATCAGCCACTGCGCCAGGCTGGCGTTCAGGCTGCCGGTGACCGGGTCTTCATAAACGCCGTTGCTTTCGGCCACAAAGCCGCGTACTTCGAGCAAGGGCGCCGGGCCAGCTGGCCGCTCACCGGTAACCGTCTTGGCAGCCGAGCTTGACTTGAACGCTGCCGCCTCGCGATTGGCGCGGCCGATCAGGGCTGGGCTCGGTTCTTCGGCATAGCGGCCAGCCAAACCCACTTTCAAGTTCAGGCGGCTCAGCGCGGCCATGTCGGGCCGGGCTTGCAAAACCGCCTCAGCCGATTCCAGCAGCAAGCTGAACCAGACCGGGCCGTTGTCATTGGCCTGCGCGGCCAGTACCTGGGAGGTCTGCAAACCGAAAGCTTGGGCGACGGCGGCTACCTGCGTGGGGTCGGCCGCTGCGGGCGTCATGCTGGGCGCGGCAAAGGCCAGGCGCTCTATGCCATCTGACGTCTGCCGTTCAATACGGATCAAGCCCTTGGCACATTGCTGGACCACCACGCCCGCTTGCTGAGGCTGGCCGCCGGCTTCCAGCCAGGCATGGCAGCTGCCCAAGGTTGGATGACCCGCAAAAGGCAGCTCGCCACCGGGTGTGAAGATGCGCACGCGGTAGTCTGCCGCCGGGTCTGTGGGCGGCAGCAAAAAGGTCGTTTCAGACAAGTTGGTCCAGCGCGCAAAGCGCTGCATGGCCGCGTCGTCCAGACCTTCGCCATCCAGCACCACCGCAAGCGCATTGCCCAGGCAGGGCTGCTCGGTGAAGACGTCGATTTGCTTGAAGCGGCGCAGCACGCTTTTTGATTGGCTCATGGTCATTCGAAAATCGCCTTCAGGCTGCCACGGATTGCAAAGACTGACCTGATCCAGCCCGCTGGCTCAGCGCCTCGCGAATCGTCTCGGCCAGCGCGGCAATGCCCTTGGTAATTTGCGCTTCGCTTGAAGTCACAAAGGACAAGCGCAGCGTGCGTGAATCGGCGGCCCCCGCGTAAAAAGCCGAGCCCGGCACAAAGGCCACGCCTTTGTCCACGGCCTTGGGCAAGAGTGATGCGGCATCCAGGCCTTCAGGCAAACGCACCCATAAAAACATGCCGCCGCTCGGGCGGTTCCATTCCACGCCCGCCGGCATGTGCGCGTCGAGCGCCGTCAGCATGGCCTGGCACTGCGCCTTGTAGAGCGCGCGAATGGTGGGCACGTGGCGCGCCAAAAATCCGTCTTTCATCACCTCGGCCACCACCCGCTGGTTAAAGCCGGGGCTGTGCAAGTCGGCCGCTTGCTTGGCTTGCAAAAGCTTGGGGTACAGCGCCTTGGGCGCCACCAAGTAGCCGAGCCGAAAACCCGGCGCCAGCACTTTGGAAAACGAGCCCAGGTAGATGCTGCCTTCGGGGTTGCGGGCCGTCAGCGGCAGCGGGGGTGGCGTGTCAAACCACAGCTCGCCGTAGGGGTTGTCTTCAACCAGCGGCAGGCCCAGCTCGGTTGCCGTGCGGCTGAGTTCGGCGCGGCGGGCTTCGTCCATGCTGCGGCCGGTCGGGTTCTGGAAGTTGGGCAACACGTACAAAAAGCGGGCGGGATTGCCTTCTGCGCGCGCTGCATTTGCTTTGGCCCGCAGATCGGCCAAGTCAATACCGCCAGCGTCCGTCGCCACGCCCACGATATTCGGCTCCATGGGCGTGAAGGCTTGCAACGCGCCGAGGTAAGTGGGCGTCTCCACCAGCACGCGGCTGCCGTCGTCAATCAGGACCTTGGCCACCAAATCAAGCGCTTGCTGCGAGCCGGTAGTGATCAGGACTTGCGCCGGGTCCACGTCCCAGGGCAGGTCGGCAGCCACGGCTTCACGCAGGGGCGCAAAGCCTTCGCTGGCCGCGTACTGTAGGGCGGCACTCGCGTCGTCGCGCAGCACCTTGTCGCAGGCGGCGCGAAAGGCGTCAACGGGAAACGTCTGCGCTGAAGGCAGGCCGCCGGCCAGGCTGATGATGCCGGGCCGCTCGGTGACCTTGAGAATCTCGCGCAGCACCGAGGGATTCATTTTGTGGGCGCGGCGCGCTTGGGTCCATGGCATAGAGTTGTCCTGAAAATTCTTTGGTAGCCGTACAGCTTAGCGCGGTTCAATTTGCAGATCCAGGCCCCGATGTGTAGACTTCCACACAAGGAGTGCTACACATGGCCACCAATCTCGCTTTGGATCCAGACTTGCTAGACCGTGTCGTCGCCGTCAGTGGGGAGACCACAAAGAAGGCGGCCGTCACGCTCGCTCTCAAGGAGTTCGTTGCGCGTCGTGAGCAAAGGCGCGTTGGAGAGCTCTTCGGAAAGCTTGAGTGGGATGCCAGCTATGACTACAAGGCGGAGCGGTCACGGTCGTGACTTTGCTCGTTGACACCAGTGTCTGGTCTCTTGCGCTCAGGCGCGACGGGTCCGCCGAATCCAGAGAAGTTATCGCGCTGCGCGCAGCGCTGCATGGTGCTGACTCGGTCGTCACCACGGGCCTGGTCTTGCAGGAGCTTTTGCAAGGCTTCAGCGGCCCCAAAGCGAAGGAGGCCATCATCGAACGCTTCGGCGCTTTGGCGCTGATTCAACCTGACAGGCAGGATCACATCGGTGCTGCCGAGGTGCGAAACATCTGTCGTAGAAATGGGGTGCAGGTCGGCACCATTGACGCCCTCCTGATCCAGCTGTGCGGTCGCTACGAGCTCACCTTGCTGTCGGCGGACAAAGACTTTGCCAACGCAACTCCCTATGTTCCATTCAAACTGTGGGGCAAGGTGTAATGTCGTCACCTTGCATTGACAGGCATCTTTTTGCCAATGAACACGGTTGCAATCACGGCCAGCGCAAAGCTGACGCTCACTGCATCCAGCCGCTCGCCCAGGAGCGCGGTGGCAAACAGCATGCCCAGCACGGGCTGTAGCAACTGCATTTGGCTCACACGCACCGTGCCGCCTAAGGCCAGGCCGCGGTACCAGGCAAAAAAGCCCAGCCACATAGAAAAAACCGCCACATAAGCAAAGCCTCCCCAGGCGCTGGCGGGGAGAGCGGCCTGCGGGCGACTGGCCCAGGCCAGCGGCAGCGTGAGCGGCAATGCCATCACCAGCGCCCAGCAAATCACGTGCTCGGCCCGCATGCGCTGGGACAGGCGCGCACCGTAGCCATAACCGATGGACGCGCAGAGCATGGCGCCTAGCAAAAGTGCGTCGGCAAAGTGCAGTTGCAGACCACCGGACCCAGAGGAGCCCGAGCGCAGCAGGGCAAAGCCCACTACCAGTGCGCTGCCCAGCACAGCGCACAGCCAAAAGCCGATGGACGGCCGCTGCTGGTGCAGCAGCGCCCCCACCGCCGCCGTGGCCAACGGCAATACGCCGACGATGACGCTGGCGTGCACCGCGTCCACATGTCGCATGGCCAACGATGTGAGCAGCGGAAAGCCAAAGACCACGCCGCCCGTCACCAGCCCCAACTGCCACCAGTCCTCACGGCGCGGCCAGGGCGCCCGCGTGGCCAGCAAAAACAAGACCGAAAGGCTGGCCGCCACCACCGCCCGGCCCAGCGCAATGAAAACGCCGGACATCAGTGGCGCCTCCGGGGTGCCCACGGCCAGGCGCGTCATGGGCAAGGTCATGGCAAAAATGGTCACGCCTAGCAGACCCAACCAAAGGCCGCGGCGTGCGGGCGAACTCTGCGCTTTCTGCGCGCTCCTGGCGTTCAGGCCGGCGCTCACAGTCGCAGCATCCACAAAGCGGTCAGGAGCAGCACCGCCGCCATGGCCCGGTTGAACCACACCAGCCGCGCATGGCTGCCGTCAGGCCCGGCCAGCCAGGCGCGCAGCAGCGAGCCGACCAGCGCATAAGCCAGATTGCTCGTGAACGCATAAAACAGCATCACCGGCAGCACCACCGCAAAGCGCGCCAGCGCGTCGCCATGCCCTGCCACCCAGCCGCTGACGATGGTCAGCGCCAGCATCCAGGCCTTGATGTTGACGAACTGCAGCGCCACGCCCTGGGCAAAGCCGACCGTGACCGTGCTGGTTTGCGCCATCGCGCGGGTGCGCGCCAGCCGGCTGGCCAGCCACAGCAAATAGCCCACGCCCACCGCTTTGACCGCCCAGCCCAGCCAGGGCAAGGCCAGCACCAGCGCGCCCAGGCCCAGCGCGCAGGCGGCCAGCAGCAGGCCCCAGCCCACCGGCACAGCCATCACAAAAGGCATGGCCCGCTTCAAACCGTGGTTGGCGGCCATGGCCGTAGATAAGGTGGTGTTGGGGCCGGGCGTAAAGCTCATGGCCGTGGCAAGGATCAGCAAGGCGATGAATTCAGAACCGTTCATGACCCAACAGTAACACTCTCGTTCTCAGGCCCCTCTTGAAATCCCCGGCAGCCAACCCAACTATGGCCTCATGAAAAAACAGACCCTTGCCTTCCAAGCCGAAGTCGCCCAGCTCCTGCAACTGGTGACGCACTCTCTTTATTCCAATCCAGATATTTTCTTGCGCGAGCTCATATCCAACGCGTCTGACGCCTGCGACAAGCTGCGTTTTGAGGCGCTGAATGACGCCGGCCTTTATGAAAGCGCCCCCGAACTCAAGGTCCGCGTGAGCTTTGACAAGGCCGCCAAGACGCTGACCATCAGCGACAACGGCATCGGCATGTCTGAGCAAGAAGCCATTGAGCACCTGGGCACGATCGCCAAAAGCGGCACGCGCGAGTTCGTGTCCAAGCTGTCGGGCGACCAAAAGAGTGATTCGCAGCTCATCGGCCAGTTCGGCGTCGGTTTTTATTCCGGCTTCATCGTGGCCGACCGCATCACGGTCGAAAGCCGCCGCGCTGGCTTGCCTGCAGCCCAAGGCGTTCGCTGGGCCAGTGCCGGCACGGGCGACTTTGAGGTCGATGAGATTGAGCGCACTGAGCGCGGCAGCAGCATCATCTTGCACCTCAAAGACGACGCACTCGACTACCTCAACGCCTGGAAGCTCAAGGGCATCATCAACAAATACTCGGACCATATTTCCTTGCCCATCGAGATGGAAAAGGAAGAGTGGAAAGAGGGCGAAGACGGCCAGCCCGGCGACATGGTGAAAACTGGCGAATGGGAAACCGTGAACCAGGCTGCCGCGCTGTGGAGTCGCGCCAAGAAAGACGTCACGCAAGAGCAGTACGACGAGTTCTACAAGCAAATCAGCTACGACAGCGAAGCGCCGCTGGCCACCACGCACAACCGCGTGGAAGGCAGCACCGAGTACACGCAGCTTCTGTTCATCCCGGCCAAGGCGCCGATGGACTTGTTCAACCGCGACAAGGCGGCAGGAGTCAAGTTGTACGTCAAGCGCGTCTTCATCATGGACGACGCGCAGGCGCTCTTGCCCAGCTACCTGCGCTTCGTCAAAGGCGTGGTCGATTCATCCGACTTGCCGCTGAATGTGTCGCGCGAACTGCTGCAAGAAAGCAGGGCGGTCAAAGCCATTCGCGAAGGTAACACGCGCCGCGTGCTGTCCATGATCGAAGACCTGGCGGCGAATGACGCCGAAAAATTTGCGACGTTTTACCGCGAGTTTGGTGCGGTGCTCAAAGAAGGCTTGGGCGAAGACTTTGCCAACCGCGACCGCCTGGCCAAGCTGCTTCGCTTTGCATCGTCGACGACCGACACCCTCACCGTCAGCCTGGCCGACTACAAAGCCCGCATGAAGGAAGGCCAGGAGGCGATTTACTACATCACGGCCGACACGCAAGCGGCCGGCAAGAACAGCCCGCAACTTGAAATCTTCCGCAAAAAAGGCATTGAAGTCTTGCTCATGACGGACCGCGTGGACGAATGGGCGCTGAACTACCTGCATGAGTTCGACGGCACGCCGCTGCAGTCGGTGGCCAAAGGCGCGGTGGACCTGGGCAAGCTGCAAGACGAGGGCGAAAAGAAAGCCGCCAAAGAAGCGCAGACGCAGTTCAAGCCCATCCTGGACCGCTTGAAAGACGCGCTCAAAGACAAGGCCAAAGACGTGCGCGCCACCACCCGCCTGGTGGATTCCGCAGCCTGCCTGGTGGTGCAAGACGGCGACATGTCTACCCAGCTCGCCCGCATGCTCAAGCAAGCGGGTCAGCCCGTGCCTGAAGTCAAGCCTATCCTCGAAGTCAACGCACAACACGCGCTGGTGAAAAAACTGGAAGCACAAGAAGGCGCGGCCTTTGAAGACTTGGCGCACATCTTGTTTGACCAGGCGCTGCTGTCTGAAGGCGGCTTGCCTGACGACCCGGCCGCTTACGTGCGCCGCATTAACGCGCTCTTGGTATGAGTGCGGCGGTGCCAGAGATGACGACTGCGAACACGGCCAAGACCACCGCGAAAGTTCTGGCCTTCGACATCTTTGGCACCGTGGTCGATTGGCACGGCTCCATCGTGCGCGAGATGCACAGCCTTTACCCGCAAGTCGATGGCAATGCTTTTGCGCTGGCCTGGCGTGCGGGTTACCAGCCTGCCATGCAGCGCGTGCGCTCGGGCGAGCTGGGCTGGGTGCGTATTGATACCTTGCACCGCATGATCCTGGACGACTTGCTGCCTGCCTTCGGTTTGAGCCACTTGAGCGAAGCCGAGCGCCAACACCTGAACCGCGTGTGGCACCGGCTCGACGCCTGGCCTGACAGCGTTGAAGGTCTGCAGCGCCTCAAAAAACGCTTCACGATCTGCAGCTTGTCCAACGGCAATCTGGGCCTGCTTACCGCCATGGCCAAGCGCGCCGGTCTGCCCTGGGACTGCATCTTGTCGGCTGAAGTTTTCAAAGCCTATAAGCCTGACCCAGCCACTTACCTGGGCGTGGCCGATGTGTTTGATGTGGCGCCGCAAGACGTGATGCTGTGCGCCGCGCACCACGATGACTTGGCGGCGGCGCGGGCTTGCGGCCTGCAGACCGCGTACATCGAGCGGCCTTTGGAGTTTGGTGCGGCGCAGCCCAAAGACGTGTCGCCGCAGGCGGGCAATGACTTGCATGCGTCCAGCATCACGGCGCTGGCTGACTTGCTGGGCTGCTGAACTTTCAAAGCCATTTTCCTGGTTTGACTCAGACGATGAGAGGGCGCTCCTGCATCGCCTCAGTCTGCTCGACCAGCATGTCGATCTGCCCTTTCCAGTAATCGCTGGAGCCGAACCACGGGAAGTTGATCGGGAAGATCGGGTCGGTAAAGCGCTGTGCCAGCCAGGCGCTGTAATGAACCAGGCGCAGCGTGCGCAGCGGCTCAATCAAGGCCAGTTCGCGCCGGTCGAATTCTCGAAACTCCTCGTAGCCGTCTACCAGGGCGCCCAGCTGCCGCGTGCATTGCGCGCGGTCGCCGGCCAGCAGCATCCAGAAGTCTTGCACTGCGGGGCCGGTGCGTGCGTCGTCCAAATCGACAAAGTGCGGGCCGGCGCCGCTCTGGCCTTCGGGTGTCCACAAAATGTTGCCGGGGTGGCAGTCGCCGTGCAGGCGCAGCTTGCGCACTTCGCCCGCATCTTTCATCACGCCCTCGGCCACCTGCATGGCTTCGTCAAAGGCTGCGCGCCAGCGTGAAGCCATGTCCAAGGGCAGATGGTTCCCGCTCAGCAATACGTCCCGGCTGGCATGGCCAAAAGTCTGGATGTTGAGTTCAGGCCGCAGCGCAAATGGCCGAGCCGAACCCACCCCGTGAATGCGTCCTAGAAAGCGGCCAATCCATTCCAGCACGGCCGAGTCTTCCAGCTCAGGCCGGCGGCCACCGCGGCGGGGCGACACGCTGAACGCAAAACCGTTGAAGTGATGCAAGGTCTCCCCGTTCAGGACCAGAGGGCCGATGACGGGGATTTCCGCTGCCATCAACTCCGCAGCAAAAGCGTGCTCTTCCAAAATCTGCGCATCGCTCCAGCGCTCAGGCCGGTAGAACTTGGCGACGACAAATTCGCCTGCCGCGCCTGCCGCGCCTGCAGAAGCCTCGGCCTCCAGCGCCACTTGGTAGACGCGGTTTTCATAGCTGGACAGCGCAGTCAGCCGGCCGTCGCCGTACAAACCCACGCTGGCCAGCGCGTCCAGCACCACGTCAGGTGTCAGCAACTCATAAGGGTGTGCGCTGGCTTGGCCAGCCTGTGCGATGGGGGCGGTGTTGAAGGGATCGAGTTGGTCGTCTTCGTCAAAGCTTTGATTCATGCGGCCGATTGTGGGGCTTGATGCAAAAAAAGCGGCCGACTCGCCAGGAGCCGGCCGCTTTCATTCCATCAGGGAAAGCAGTGATCAGGCCAGTGAAACAGCCACTTCAATGTTGCCGCGTGTTGCGTTGGAGTACGGGCACACCTGGTGCGCAGCGTCCACCAGTTGCTGGCCAATGACGCGGTCCATGCCCGGCAAGCTCACCACCAGCTTGGCTTCAATGCCAAAGCCTGCGGGGATGGGGCCGATGCCGACGCTGGCGTCAATCGATGCGTCAGCGGGCACAGTTACTTTTTGCAGACCGGCCACGTGCTTGAGCGCGCCCAGAAAGCATGCGGCATAGCCGGCTGCAAACAGTTGCTCAGGATTGGTCGCGCCACCCATGCCGCCGAGTTCTTTCGGAGGTGCCAGCTTGACGTCCAGCAGTTGGTCGGAGCTCACGGCGCGGCCGTCACGGCCACCATTGGCGGTGGCGTGGGCGGTGTAGAGAACTTTGTCGAGTTTGGTGGTCATGGTTTTCCTTCGGGTTGCGGTTAAAAAAACGGTGGCTGGGCAGGCGGCTTCAGGCCTGCTCGAGGTGTTGGAGGTGTTGGCTCAGGTGGTCTCTCAGTGCCTTGACCTGGGCGGTCAGCGCCAAAATTTCGGGCACGCCGCACTGGCTGGCTTCAAGCACACAGGCGGGGATGCGTGCTGCACGGGTTTTCAGGCGCAAGCCGGCAGGGGTGAGCCTGACTTGCACGCGGCGTTCGTCTTCAGCATCACGTTCGCGCATTAGCAGGCCGGCGGTCTCCAAGCGCTTGAGTAGCGGCGTGAGTGTGCCGGAGTCCAGAAATAGGCGCTCTCCCAGTGCGGACACGGTCAGGGCCTTGTCTTCCCACAGCACCAGCATCACGAGGTACTGCGGGTAGGTCAGGCCCAGTTCGGCCAACAAGGGCTTGTACAGCTTGGTCATGGCCAGGGAACTGGAATACAGCGCAAAGCAAAGTTGGTTTTCCAGTAGCAGGGCTTTGGCGTTCATGGTCTAAAGTATAGCGAGCAATTAAATTGTGTGCAATCTAATTTTAAGAGTCGGGTGCCAGCGTTAGACTTGCCCGCCATGTCCCGAGCACTCACCCGATCTCCCGCCGCCCGCAAGGCCAGCCCCAAGCCCGACCAAGTCATTGAAGAGCTGCGGCCGGGGCAGTCGATCGAGCTGCTCAAGGAGTTGCACATCTTGACGCGCGAGGGCAAGCTCAATCAGGACACGCGGCGCAAGCTCAAGCAGGTCTATCACCTGTACCAGTTCATTGAGCCGCTGCTCAATGACGCCTTTGCGCACAACCCCGCGCCCACGCTGGCGGACCACGGGGCTGGCAAGTCGTATCTGGGTTTCATTCTTTACGACTTGTTTTTCAATGTCGCGCATGCCGGGCAAAAAGCCACGGGCCAGATATTCGGCATCGAGACGCGGGCCGAGTTGGTGGCCAAGTCCAGCGAGCTGGCCCAGCGCCTGGGCTTTGCGCGCATGCATTTCTTGAACCTGTCGGTGCAAGAGGCCACGGCCTCGAACGCCTTGCCGGCAGTGGTGGATATCGTCACGGCCCTGCATGCCTGCGACACAGCCACTGACGACGCGATTGCCTTTGGCTTGGCGCGGGGAGCCCGGCACATGGTGCTGGTGCCGTGTTGTCAGGCCGAAGTCGCCGGTGTGCTCAAGCAGGGCAGGGCACTGTCACTCAAGCGCACGCCTTTGGCTGAGCTGTGGCGGCATCCGCTGCACACGCGAGAGTTCGGCAGCCAGATCACGAATGTCCTACGCTGCTTGCAACTGGAAGCGCAGGGCTATGAAGTGACGGTGACCGAACTGGTGGGCTGGGAGCACTCGATGAAGAACGAGTTGATCCTGGCCAGCCGGCCGGAGCGGGTGAATGCGGCTAAGGCTGCGGCTGCGCGGGAGCGTTTGCTGCAGGTGCTGGGGGAGTTGGGGCTTGGTGGGCTGGCTGCGCGGTTTGGGGTGGCTGGCTGAGCTCGGCGGCGAATTGGCTGGGGGCGCGGCGGCGCCGGGCAGGCGCTGCGCCGCTCATGTCCCCCGTCGGCCTACGGCCTCCTCCTCCTTCACTTCGCTTTGCAGCGCCTGCCCGGCACCGCCGCGCCCCCAGCCAATTCGCCTCTCGGCGTGAAGGTTTCGGCTGCTGCCTGAAGGTGGGGACTTAAGCGCTCGTTGATCTTCGCGCTGCTGCCAGCGCGTGAATCGCTGTGATCACTTCTTGTTGGGCGGGGCTGGCTTGCATGTCGGCGCGCAGGGTCAGGCCGACCATTTCTTCGGTGCCTCGCATGTCGGCTTGGAGCGCTGCCAAATTGCCGGCTTTAAATTCATCTTCTACCGCGCCTTGGGGCGTGAGCCATATGGCGTCGCTTTGGCTGGTGTAACTGCGGCCCACGCACACATCCAGTGTCTCCAGATGGCAGGTGTTGCCTAAGCCGTGCTTGCTCAAAAAGCTGTCGGCCGTATGCCGAATCGCTGTGCCCGGCAGGGGCAGAACCCAGGGGTAGGCGCTGAGTTCGGCCATGGCGACCGGCTTTGGCTTTTTCCTGTTCGTTGCCGACTGCAGGGGATGGCCCGCGCGCACCACCATGACCAGCGGGTCGGCGTACAGGTGTTCAAAGCTCAAGCCCAGCATGTGGGCGGGTTCGGCGAAGCGGCCGATGACCAGGTCCAGGCTGCCTGATCGCAGTTGCTTGAGCAACTCGGGGTTGGGGCCGGTGTGCAATTGAAGGTTCACATGCGGGGCTGAAGCGCTCGCGTCAAGCACGCGCAGCAAGCGCGGCAGCAGCCACGGCGCGACAGTGGGCAAGACGCCGATGTGGATGCGACTCGTCGCTGCCTGACGGGCCGGCGACACACTGGCCACGGCTTCGCGCAGGGCGTTCACACTGGCTTCGGCGTGGCGCATGAAAGCTTCGCCTTGGGGCGTGAGTTGCGCGCCTCGGCGGCCGCGCTCCAGGAGTCGTGCACCGACCAAACTCTCGAGCTCTTGCAAGGTCTTGGACGCTGCAGGTTGCGTGATGGCCATGCGGTCAGCGGCTTTTTGCACGCTGCCCAGCTGGGCCGTGGCCAGGAAGCACTGCAGGTGGCGGAATTTGATGCGGCTGTCGATCACTGAGTCAGGTCCTTCTTTTCATGTCCATTTGATTATGTAAATTCGCCAAAAAACTCACTATACATAACCAGACTTCGGGCCTAAAGTTTGCCATCTGCTACCCAAGGAACCGCATCCCATGAAAGCCCTCAACACCCCCGCAATCGACAGCGCAGCGCTGGGCTCAAGCGCCCCACTGAGCCCGCGAGACTGGGCTTGCCACCCTGCGCACATCGACCCGCGCTACAAGTCCACGCTGCTGCGCGGACCGAAACAGGCGCTGATTCCCCTGAAGCACGCCCTGGCCCAGCGCAATGCGCCGGTCTACAGCGCCGCGCAGATGGGCGCGCTGGACAACGACATGACGCTCAACGCCGTGATGAACGGCGCGCCGCTGGGTGAACGCATCATCGTCACCGGCCGCGTGCTGGACGAAGACGGCCGTCCTGTGCGCAACACGCTGGTTGAAGTCTGGCAGGCCAATGCCGCCGGCCGCTACGTGCACAAGCAAGACCAGCATGACGCACCACTGGACCCGAACTTTCTGGGCGCCGGCCGCTGCATGACGGACGATCAGGGCCGCTACACCTTCAAGACCATCAAGCCCGGCGCCTACCCCTGGGGCAACCACCCGAACGCCTGGCGGCCCAACCACATTCACTTCTCCTTGTTTGGCGACTACTTTGCCAGCCGCTTGGTCACGCAGATGTACTTTCCGGGTGACCCGCTCTTGACGCTGGACCCGATGTACATGGGCGCGCCCGAGCACTTGCGCAGCACCATGGTGTCCAAGTTCAGCCTCGACGTGACCCAGCCCGACTACGCGCTGGGCTATGTGTTTGACATCGTGTTGCGCGGCGCCAAAGCCACGCGTTTTGAATAAGTTGAGAGCACCTGCCATGAACAACATGCCCAACATCAGCACCGACCTGAGCACTACGATGCCTGACGCCACCGGCCAGCGCCTGTTGCAAACCCCATCGCAAACCGTCGGCCCGTACTTCGCCTATGGCCTCACGCCCACGCAGTACGGCTACGACTTCAAGAGCCTCTTCACACCCGTGCTCACGCAAGCGCACGCTGAAGGCGAACACATCCGCATCACCGGCCGGGTATTTGACGGCGCAGGCCAGGTCGTGGGCGACGCCATCGTCGAGATCAACCAGCCTGACGCGCAGGGTCAGCACATCGCATCAGTTGAAGACGCAGCCGCTAAAGGTTTTGCCGGCTTCGGTCGCTGCGGCACCGGTACGTTTGCGGGCAACCACTTCGTTTTTGACACGGTCAAGCCCGGCGCCCTGTCAGCGGGTCAAGCACCCTTCATCGATGTCTGCGTGACCATGCGCGGCCTGCTGGTGCACACCTTCACGCGGATTTATTTCTCAGATGAAGCGTCAGCCAATGCGGCTGACGAAGTGCTGAACAGCGCCCCGGCCGAGCGTCGAGCCAGCTTGGTCGCCCAGCGGGAGATGAGCAACGCCGGCCCGGTTTATCGCTTTGACATTTATATGCAAGACAGCGACAAGGGGCGCGAGACGGTGTTCTTTGACCTGTGATCAGTGGTTCGCCGCCTCGATAAGCTCCCGCACTTTATTGGCGATCTCAGGCCATTGAAGAATCGTCGCATGCGTGAGTCCGGGTACTTCTTCAAAGCGGGCATTGACGCCTTGGGCGCTGGCATCACTGACCCAGTGCTTGGCGAAAGTGGACAGGGTGTTTTCATCTTGAGCGCCAGTAGCGGCCAAGACAGGCGTGCCTGCAGGAATGCCGGAGACGAAAGCAAGGGGGCTCAGGCTGCGCGGCCAGCTCCCCGCTACGCCTCGCTGGGCATTGCGGTGTTCCCGCCATGTCGGAACGTCACAAGGGCAGCCCAGAAGCAAGGCTGCGTCAGCTACGCCGGGATGTTTACCCAAGACGAGGGATGATGTGGCCGCGCCACCCGAATGGCCGACAAGGATGAGCTTTTCGGATTTGAAGGTCTCGCGAAGGGCTCTTAAGGCTCCCGCCACCCGTTCCATGTTTTCCGCGGTGTAGTCGTCATCCCTTGGGTTGGCCCAGCCACTGGAGTTGCCAACCGGCGACTGGTAACCCGGGCGGAGCATGAAGAACACGTTTCGCCCTGGTGCTTGCAGGGTCCGCCCCAGGTTGGTCCAGCGGGTGATCTGATTTTGGTTGATGCGCCCTTCGCCATCACCGTGCAGCATCACGACCAGTGTTTTACTGCTTGGCGCAGTCTCCCCCACGGGAACCAAGGCCAGGCAGCCGCCCTTTTGGTCCGACACAGTTCTGCCTAGGGGTAACTCAGAGCAGGGTTGCGCCAAGGCGGCCATGGAAAGGCAAAGACTCGCCACCAGAGCAAAGCACGTTCGAATGAAGTAAGGATGAGTCATCTTTAGCTTTTAAAGCGCTTGCGAGTGAGCGCCAGCGCGATCCAAAAGGCCCCGACGGCGTACGCGGCCAGCACGGCCAGATGCAGCCAGCCATTGACCGGCCACTCGCCCATGAACAGCGGGCGGATCAGTTCCACCGCTGCAGTCAGCGGCAAAAACTCAGACAGAGCGCGCATGAATCCTGGCAACTGATCACGCGGAAAGAACACGCCGCTCAAGAACATGGTGGGCGTGAGGAACAGCGTGAAGTAGTAGGTGAAGAAGTCGTAGCTCTTGGCCAGCGCGTTGAAGATGAGCGCGATGCTGGCAAACACGATGCCGACCAGACCCAGCAGCGGCCAGGCGAGCAGCAGCATCGGACTGTGGCTGATGTTGAGCGCCAGCATGACCAGCAAGATGACCGTGCTGGTGAAGAGCGACTTGAAGGCCGACCAGATCATCTCGGCCATCAGCACGTCGTCCAGGTTGACGGGCGCGTTCATGATGCCGTCCCAGGTGCGCTGCACGTGCATGCGCGAGAAGGCTGAGTACAGCGACTCGAAAGACGCTGCGTTCATGGCGCTCATGCAGATCGAGCCGCTCGCCAGGAACAAGATGTAAGGCACGGCAGTGCCGCTGAGTTGCACCTGTCCGACCAGCGCGCCCAAGCCGTAACCAAAGGCGACCAGCGTGATCAGCGGCTCGGCGATGTTGCCGACCAGACTGGGAATGAAAAGCTTGCGCCAGACCAGCAGATTGCGGCGGAAGACGGGCAGCCAGCGCAGGCTCAGGCGCGGTGCGCTCCATATCGAGGCGGGCGCGCTGCCGTCAGGCGCATTGGAAGTAGAAAGAGCAGACATGGTATTCAAGCGCTTTCCCGGATCTGGCGTCCGGTGAGTTTGAGGAACAGATCTTCGAGGTTGGCAGGGCGGTGAAGCGTGCGCAGTTGCGGATGCTGCTCGGCCATGGCGGCCAGCAAGGCCTTGGCGTCCTGGGTGTAGAAAAACACCGTCTCGCCGCTGACTTCGGTGCGGGCGGCCAGGACTTTGAGGGGCGAGTCCATGAGCGACAAGGCGCCTTGTCCGTAGACCTCGACCACATCGGGCTCCAGGTTCTGCGCAATCAAATCACGTGGCCGGCCTTCGGTCATTTTCTTGCCGTGGTCCAGTACCAGCAGGCGGTTGCACAGGCGCTCAGCTTCGTCCATGAAGTGCGTCGTCAACAAGATCGATTTGCCTTGCTGCAGCAGGCGTTGCAGTCGCTCCCACATCAAATGCCGCGCTTGCGGGTCCAGGCCGGTGGTGGGTTCGTCAAGCAGCAGCAGTTGTGGGTCGTTGACCAGCGCTCGCGCCAGTGAGAGCCGCCGCTTCATGCCGCCTGAAAGCTCACTGAGCTTGGCATCCGCCTTGTGCGTTAGGGCGGCGAACTCCAGCAGTTGCGGAATGCGCGCCTTGATCACCGCATCCGGCAGGCCAAAGTAACGGCCAAAGACCAACAAGTTTTCGCTGCAAGAAAAGTCCGGGTCCAGGCTGTCGAACTGGCTGACGATGCCGAGTTGCCGCTTGATGGCCAGCGCGTCGCGTGGCATTTGCAAGGTTGTGCCGGGCTCGCTAGGTGGGTGAAAAGACACCGCGCCGCTGTCGGGCGCAGTCATGCCCAGGCACATGCGGATGGTGGTGGTTTTGCCGGCGCCGTTAGGGCCGATCACCCCCAGGCATTCGCCAGGCGCAATCGAAAAAGACAGGTCGCTGACAACCTGAGCGCTGCCGAAGTGCTTGTTCAGCTTGTGAACGGAAAAGATGGGTGGAGCCAGGTCGCGTTGCATCCCGCCATTGTGCCCGCCGCCTCGGCGCGGCTTTTCCTGATTGCTCAGTGCCTTACTGAAAAGCCACTTCAGAAAAGCTGCGCAGTTTGCGGCTGTGCAACTGGCTGCTGCCTTCAGCGCGCAGCAACTCCACCGCGCGAATGCCGATGCGCAAGTGCTGATCGACTCGCTCGCGGTAAAAGTGATTGGCCATGCCGGGCAGCTTGATCTCGCCGTGCAACGGCTTGTCGCTCACGCAGAGCAAGGTGCCATAGGGCACCCGAAACCTGAAACCGTTGGCTGCAATCGTGGCGCTTTCCATGTCGAGCGCGACGGCTCGGCTCTGTGAAAAGCGCCGCTGCGGCTGGTTGCCCGGCAGCAGTTCCCAGTTGCGGTTGTCTGTAGAGGCCACGGTGCCGGTGCGCATGATGCGTTTGAGGTCCGGGCCTTGCAGGTGGGTGACTTCTTCGACTGCTTGCTGCAGTGCTTTTTGAATCTCGGCCAGGGCCGGGATGGGCACCCACAGCGGGAGTTCCTCGTCCAGCACATGGTCTTCGCGCACATAGCCGTGGGCCAGCACGTAGTCGCCCAGTTGCTGGCTGCTGCGCAGGCCGGCGCAATGCCCCAGCATGATCCACGCATGCGGGCGCAGCACAGCAATGTGATCGGTGATGTTCTTGGCGTTGGCCGGGCCCACGCCGATGTTGACCATGCTGATGCCACTGCGGTCTTCGCGCAGCAGGTGGTAGCCCGGCATTTGCGGCAGGCGCGGCGGCGCGGCCCCTATTGCGTATCCGGCTTGGGGGGGCAAATTACAGCGGCGCGTGACCACATTGCCCGGCTCCACAAACGCCACGTACGGGCTGTCGGGCTTGGCCATTTCTTCGTGGCCCAGGCGCACAAACTCGTCAATGTAGAACTGGTAGTTGGTGAAGAGAACGAAGTTCTGAAACCAGTCTGGCGAGGTACCGGTGTAGTGGCGCAGGCGCTGCAAGGAATAGTCCACGCGCGCGGCGGTGAACAGCGCCAGCGGTTGTGGCTCGCCCGGGCGCGGCTCGTAAGTGCCGTTGGCAATGCCGTCGTCCATGGCAGCCAGGTCGGGCAGGTCAAAGGCGTCGCGCATCAGCATGCGGCGCTCGGCGCTCAGATTGCCTTCAATGTGGTCATGCTCGGCAAATGAAAAGTGCACCGGAATCGGCTGCGTGCTGGTGCCTACCTCCAGCTCGACTGAATGGTTTTGCAGCAGCAACTTGAACTGTTCCAGGTAATAGCTGCCGTAGAGGTCGGGCCGCGTGAGCGTGGTGTCATAAGTGCCTGGCCCGGCCACAAAGCCGTAGCTCAGCTGCGATATGTCTGGTGTTTCCAAAATTGCACGCGCCACGGTTTCAGTCTGCACGCGAATAAAGGGGTAGCAGGCGCGCGCGCGGCCTGGCAAGGTCTCGCCATGCACATAGCGTTTCATGCAGTCGCGCAGGTGCGCGATCTGCTGCTCATAAATCAGCCGCACCTGCGCCAGCGCGGCGACGGGGTCGGTGTAGCGGGTGGGCGCGATGTAGGGTGGCAGATAGGGCATGAGTGACCTTGGTTTTTTAAGACTTGGCGGGCTCGCGCATGGTGACGAACTCTTCCGCCGCCGTGGGGTGAATGCCGATGGTGCTGTCGAACACGGCCTTGGTGGCGCCGGCCTTCATGGCCACCGCAAAGCCCTGCACGATCTCACCGGCCTCGGCGCCGACCATGTGCAGGCCCACCACGCGGTCGGTGGCCACGTCCACCAGCAGCTTCATGAAGGTTCGCTCGCTGCTGCCGCTGAGCGTGTGCTTGAGCGCCTTGAAGTCACTCTTGAACACCCGCACTTCGCCAAAGGCCGCGCGTGCGCCGGCTTCGGTAAAGCCGACGGTGCCGATGTTCGGATGCGTGAAAACTGCCGTGGGGATGAAGTCGTAGTCCATGGTGCGCGCGGCCTTGCCGGGCGCGGGGCCGAGCAGACGGTCCACCACGACCATGGCCTCGCCCAAGGCCACCGGCGTGAGCTGGATGCGCGCTGTCACGTCGCCCACGGCGTACACATGAGGCACGTTGGTTTCGTAGTGCGCATCGACTTCAATGGCGCCTTGGGGGCCTTGCTTGACCTCCAAAGCTTCAAGGCCGAGCCCCCTCACATTAGGCGCGCGGCCAGTGGCATACAGCACGGCGTCCACGTCCAAGTGGCTGCCATCGACCAGGCGCACGTTGAGGCTGCCGTCGGCTTGCTTCTTGATCTCGGCCACGTCAGCGCCCAGGCGCAAGTCAACGCCGGTTTTTTTCATTTCGGCGGAGATGAAGTTGCGGATTTCTTCGTCAAAGCCGCGCAGCACTTGCGAACCGCGGTACAGCTGCGTGACGTTGGAGCCCAGGCCGTTGAAGATGGAGGCGAATTCACACGCGATATAGCCGCCGCCCACCACCAGCAAGCGCTGCGGGAAGGGCTCCAAATCGAAGATGTCGTCAGACGTGATGACATGGTCGCGGCCCGCGATGTCAGGCACCGTCGGCTGGCCACCAGTGGCCACCAAAAGGTTCATGGCCGTGTAGCGTTTGCCGGCCACCTCCACCGTGTGCGCGTCAATCAAGGTGCCCCAGCCTTCGATGACCTGTGCGCCCGAGTTCTTGAGCAATTGCAGATAGACCCCGTTGAGCCGCGAAATCTCTTTGGCGCGGTTGCGCTTGAGCAGGGCCCAGTCCAGCTTGGGCGCCTCGCCCACCCAGCCAAAGCCGTGCGACTCTTCAAAAGACTCGGCAAAGTGGGCGGCGTAGCTGTAAAGCTTTTTGGGGATACAGCCCACGTTGACGCAGGTGCCACCCATGGCCTGGGCCTCCACCAGGCCCACGCGTGCGCCGCGCTGTGCTGCCATGCGGCCGGCGCGCACACCGGCGCTGCCGCCGCCAATGACCAAGAGATCGAAATCGAATGAATGCATGAAAACTGGAACCTATGAAAGCGGGAACTAAAGCATGAATAAGGCCGCAAGGCCTGGTTTGATCGATTCAGTTTAGCGTTCATGCCCATAACTGCTGCGGCTTGGCCAGCATTCCCCGCATGAGCCAAGCCCGATAATCCGTCGATGACAACGACCGACTTTGCCGCGCTGGGCCTGCCCGCGCACGTGCTTTCCAATTTACAGGCTCTCGGTTACACGCAGATGACCCCCATCCAGGCGGCCAGCCTGCCGCCCGCCTTGCTGGGCAAGGACCTGATTGCCCAGGCCAAGACCGGCAGCGGCAAGACGGCAGCCTTTGGCTTGGCCCTGCTGGCCCGCTTGAACGCCCGGCGCTTTGCAGTGCAAACGCTGGTGCTCTGCCCCACGCGCGAACTCGCCGACCAGGTGACGCAAGAGCTGCGACGCCTGGCGCGGGCTGAAGACAATATCAAGATCGTCACGCTCTGCGGTGGTGTGGCCCTGCGCGGGCAAATTGCGAGCCTGGCGCACGGCGCGCACATCGTAGTCGGCACGCCCGGCCGGGTGATGGACCACTTGACGCGTGGCTACCTCGACTTGCAAGCGCTGAACACCCTGGTGCTCGATGAAGCCGATCGCATGCTGGACATGGGCTTTTTTGACGACATCGCTGTGGTTGCGCGCCAATGCCCGCCAGATCGGCAGACCCTGCTGTTTTCCGCTACTTACCCCGAAGGCATTGCCAAGCTCAGCCAGCAGTTCATGCGTCAACCGCAGACCATCACAGTCCAGGCGCAGCATGCAGGCAGCAAGATCGTGCAGCGCTGGTACGAGGTCGAGCCACGTGAGCGCTTGGCGGCAGTCGCCAAAGTCTTGATGCACTTTCGGCCGGTGAGTACGCTGGCGTTTTGCAACACCAAGGCGCAGTGCCGTGCGCTGGTGCAAACGCTGTCGTCGCAAGGCTTCAGCGCGCTGGCTTTGTATGGCGAGCTGGAGCAGCGTGAGCGCGACCAGGTGCTGGTGCAGTTTTCCAACCGCAGTTGCTCGGTGCTGGTGGCGACTGATGTGGCCGCACGTGGCTTGGACATCGCGCAGCTCGAGATGGTGATCAACGTCGATGTAACGCCGGACTCCGAGGTGCATATTCACCGCATCGGCCGCACCGGCCGGGCCGACGCTGAAGGCATGGCCATCAGCCTGGCCAGCCTGGACGAGATGGGCGCGGTCGGCAAGATCGAGCAGTTGCAAAACGCAGAGTCCGACTGGCATCCGCTGGCCGAACTCACGCCGGCCAGTAATGCCGCCTTGGTGCCACCCATGATGACGCTGCAAATCGTCGGCGGCCGCAAAGAAAAAATCCGCGCCGGTGACGTGCTGGGCGCACTCACGGGTGAGGCCGGCTACACGCGCGAGCAGGTGGGCAAGATCAACGTGAACGAGTTCTCGACCTATGTGGCGGTGGACAGGCGCATTGCGCATGAAGCGGTGCGCAAGCTCAGTGACGGACGCGTCAAAGGAAAGAGCGTGCGGGTGCGTTTGCTGGACGGAACCCAAGACGAGAATGGACGCGATGAGTTCTGAAGCGACGGTGGTCGCCAATGCCACGGCCTTGGTGATTGGCGCGAGCGGCGGCTTGGGTGCCGCGCTTGTGGCCGCGCTGTCTTCGGGCGCGCATTTTCAATCGCTCGGTCCTTTCAGCCAAGTGCTGGGCTTGTCCCGCTCCACTCAACCCGGCATTGATTACGCCAACGAAGCCAGCCTGGCCGAATCCGCCGCCTGGGTGGCCGCTCAATGCGAGGCACAACAAGCGCCGCTGCGGCTGCTGATCGTCGCCACCGGTTTTCTGCACGGCGAGTCGGGCCAGCCCGAGCGCAGCTGGTCGCAGCTTGACCCCGCGTATTTGCGCCAGGTGCTCGAAGTCAACACCATCGGCCCCGCGCTGGTGATGAAGCACTTTTTGCCGCTGCTGCCCAAGACCGGCCGCTGCGTGGCGGGCTTTGTGTCAGCCAAGGTCGGCAGCATTGGTGACAACGCGCTGGGCGGCTGGTACGGTTACCGCGCCTCCAAGGCAGCGCTCAACCAGCTCGTCAAAACCGCCTCGATTGAACTCAAGCGCCGCAACCCCCAAGCGCTGTGCGTGGCTTTGCACCCTGGCACGGTGGCAACGGCCCTGTCTGCGCCGTTTTCCAAAACCGGCTTGAACGTGCGGCCCCCCGAAGTGGCGGCGAACGAGTTGTTGTCTGCACTGGCCGGCCTGGACGCCAGCCACAGCGGCCACTTGATCGACTACCAAGGGCAAGTCTTGCCTTGGTGATCCCTTACTTTTTCCTGCTCTGAGTTCGACATGCACGCAATTTCTAACGCCCGCAGCTTCTGGCCCGCCAGCGGCTTTGACAGCCTGCAGCGCAACGCCCGCGGCTGGCTGGTGCCGACTGACGACTATTTGCGGCTCTTTCTGGCCCGGCCTGAACTCGCGCTGGTCGAAGAGTCCTGCCCCAACGAGCACAAGCTGCACGCAGCCCTAGAGGCCCAGCCGCAGCGCGCCGTGGCCTTGGTTGAGCTGGCTGCACTTAAAGATGCTGATGCCCGCGAGAGCTACACGCTCTTCATCAACTTCCGCGACGAGTTGCTGGCTGCTGGCAGTCTGGAAGCCTGCTATCTCGGCCTCTTCAGGCGTGGCGTGATGGGCGTGCCGCCGCTTTTTCTGGACTTGCTGGCCCAGGCCATCGTGCAGAACGTCTTGCACGACACTACAGACATGTACGAGCTGCGCGCCGCCGAAATGCTGTTCAGGCCGCAGCGGATTTCCATTGAAGACGGGCAAATCCTGGCCGGCGACCTTGCCGTGCTCGACATGCTCAAAGAAACCAGCGGCCTGGGCGACATTGGCCGCCTGCTGGCTGAAGCCAAGGCGCCTGTGCGCGAGGTGCAGGTGCAAGTCCTGAGCGACGAGAACGCCAGCGTGTACGCGCAGTCCGGCGCGCGGCACAACTTTTTGCTGGACCTCACGCATTCGGTGCAAAACGACCTGAGCCACGGCCTGGTGCTGACCATGACGCGCGCTCGCTCGGGCCTGAACGCATTGGCGCGGGTGCTGGAAAAGTGGGTGCTGCACCTGCTGGGTACGCAGGTGCGCATTCAGGCCCTGCAAAAGGTCGAAGACAGCGGCTGGCGCTGGCATGTGGGGCTGGACGTGCAATCCACCGCGCTGCTCAATGATTTGTATGAAGACAAGCCGGTGGACGAGGCCCGCATGAAGCGACTGCTCAGCCTCTTCAAGCTGGAGTTTGCCCAGCCCAAAGAAATGCGTGCCGACGTGGCCGGCAAGCCGGTGTACCTGGGCTTGATGATGAATGAGGCCGGCGAGTTGCGGCTCAAACCGCAAAACCTGCTGCTCAATCTGCCCCTGGCCGCGGCCGTGGCTTAAAATCCGCGGTTAAGCCCTTTACGTCTTTTCGGCTTTCCTCTTATTTTTTCTTTCCTAATTCAACTGGAGTCGTTCATGCCCAAGAAAATCCGCGTCGAAGCCGACCGCTGCGCACCCAAGCCCACCCTCGCGCCCGGCATGACCCGCACCGCCAGCCGCGGCCAGAAGATCAGCCTCGAGCGCGGCTCGTGGACCCGCAGCAAGAAGAACCCAGGCAAGCGCCCACACCAGGGTTAAGCCCTCAGCCAGCGCTTAGGCGCTTGGCCACAAAAAAAGCGACCCGCGGGTCGCTTTTTTTCGTTCATCCGCACTTTGAGCGCGTCACCTGCTCAACCCATACCCCGTGCTTCGCCCCCCGCCTTCCAGCTGGCGCAGCACGCCTTGCGCCAGCAAGGCATTGATGTCGCGCAGCGCGGTGTCGGCTGAGCATTTCCCCAGGCTTGCCCATTTGGCGTTGGTGAGCTTGCCCTGCATGCCGTCCAGCACATGGTTCAGCACCAGGGTTTGCCGTGCGCTCATGGGCGTGCCTGCCCAGCGCTGCCAGAACTGGGCTTTGTCCAGCACGCCTTCAAGCAGGCCGTCGGCGCCCTGCACGGCGCGCAGCAGGCAAGCCAGAAACCAAGCGAGCCACGGTGTCACGTCCAGCGTGCCTCGCTGGGTGGTTTCGAGTTGGTCGTAATACGGTTTGCGCTCGCGCTGTATCTGGGCGCTGAGGCTGTAGAACCTTTGCGCCGTGCCTTCTGCACGCGCCAGCGCCATGTCGCCCACGGCGCGGCTGATGCGGCCGTTGCCGTCGTCAAAGGGGTGCAGGGTGACGAGCCAGAGATGGGCCAGTCCGGCGTAGATGAGGGCATCACCCGCCGATGGCGCATTGAACCACTGCAAGAAAGCGGCGGTTTCTGCCGGAAGCGTGGCAGCGGGCGGCGCTTGAAAATGCACCTTTTCGCGGCCTATTGGGCCAGACACGACTTGCATGGCGCCGGCGGCGTCGTCGCGCCAGGTGCCGACGCGGACGCGCAAGTGCCCGCTGTAGCCGGTGGGAAACAGAGCCGCGTGCCAGCCAAACAAACGCTCTGCGCTGAGGGGCTGGGCGTGGTGCTGGGTGGCGTCCAGCACCATGTCCACGACGCCATCCACCCGGCGGTCGGCCGGTGCCAGCGCGCCAATGTCCACGCCCAGCCGCCGGGCGACGGATGAGCGCACAGCGTCGAGGTCGAGCGCCTCGCCTTCAATGGCGCTGGTGTTGATGACTTCTTGCGTGAGGGCTTGCAAGGTGGCTTGGTCGCGCTCAGCCATGGCCAGTTCGGCCATACGGCCAGCCAGGTGGCCTTGTGCACGGTGCACCTGGGCCAAGGCCGGGGCGAGGGCAGCGGCGTCAAAGCGCCACTGCGGCCAGTCGGTTCGCTGCCAGATGTAGGTGCGACGGCGTTGGGGCTTATCGGGGAACATGCGGCGATTGTGCGTCATATTCACCGCATTTTGTGCGGCGAATGCAGGTGCTATTCACCGCAAGTCAGCTGAGCCAAACGCCATTTACATATTCCGCCGGTACTGCCCGCCGACTTCAAACAAAGCATTCGTGATCTGCCCCAGCGAGCACACGCGTACCGCGTCCATCAGCACGTCGAACACGTTGCCGTTGTCGATGACAGCTTGCTGCAGGCGCTTGAGCATGGCTGGCGCTTCTTTGGCGTGCTGCGCATGAAAGGCGTCGAGCCGCTGCAACTGGCTTTGCTTTTCTTCTTCGGTCGAGCGGGCCAGTTCCAGCTGGTCTTGCACTTTTTCGCCGTGCGGATTGCGGAAGGTGTTGACGCCGATGATGGGCAGCTCGCCGGTGTGCTTGAGCATTTCGTAGTGCATGGATTCGTCTTGAATCTTGCCGCGCTGGTAGCCGGTTTCCATGGCGCCCAGCACACCCCCGCGCTCGGCGATGCGCTCAAACTCGGCCAGCACCGCTTCTTCCAACAGTTCCGTCAACTCTTCAATGATGAAGGCGCCCTGTGAAGGGTTTTCGTTCTTGGCCAGGCCCCATTCGCGGTTGATGATGAGTTGAATCGCCATGGCGCGGCGCACGCTTTCTTCGGTCGGCGTGGTGATGGCTTCGTCAAAAGCGTTGGTGTGCAGGCTGTTGCAGTTGTCGTAAATCGCAATCAGCGCTTGCAGTGTGGTGCGGATATCGTTGAACTGAATCTCTTGCGCGTGCAGGCTGCGGCCGCTGGTCTGGATGTGGTACTTCAGCTTTTGGGACCGTTCGTTGGCGCCGTACTTTTCTTTCATGGCCACCGCCCAGATGCGCCGCGCTACGCGGCCCATGACGGTGTATTCCGGGTCCATGCCGTTGGAAAAGAAAAAGCTCAGATTCGGCGCGAAATCGTCAATGTGCATGCCGCGCGCCAAATACGCTTCAACGAAAGTAAAGCCGTTGGACAGCGTGAAAGCCAGCTGCGAAATCGGGTTGGCGCCGGCTTCGGCGATGTGATAACCGCTGATGGACACGCTGTAGAAATTGCGCACCTTGTGGTGCACAAAGTACTCGGCAATGTCGCCCATTACCTTGAGCGAGAACTCGGTAGAAAAGATGCAGGTGTTCTGGCCCTGGTCTTCTTTCAAGATGTCGGCTTGCACCGTGCCGCGCACGTTTTCTTGCACCCACTCGCGGATTTTTTCGATCTCTGTGTCGGTGGGTTCGCGGCCGTTGCCTGCCTTGAACTTGTCGATGTTCTGGTCAATCGCCGTGTTCATGAACATGGCCAAAATCGTCGGCGCTGGGCCGTTGATGGTCATGCTTACGCTGGTGCTGGGGCTGCACAAGTCAAAGCCGCTGTAGAGCACCTTCATGTCGTCCAGCGTGGCAATGCTCACGCCGGAATTGCCGACCTTGCCGTAAATGTCAGGTCGCCGCGCCGGGTCGTTGCCGTAGAGCGTGACCGAGTCAAACGCGGTGGACAGGCGCTTGGCGGGCATGCCCTGGCTGAGCAGCTTGAAGCGCGTGTTGGTGCGAAACGCATCCCCCTCGCCGGCAAACATGCGCGTGGGGTCTTCGCCTTCGCGCTTGAAGGCAAAGGTGCCGGCGGTGTAGGGGTAGCTGCCGGGCACGTTGTCGAGCATCAGCCACTTGAGCACTTCGCCGTGGTCTTCATATTGCGGCAGCGCGACCTTGCGAATGGTGGTGCCTGAGAGGGACTTGGTGGTGAGCGCGGTGCGGATTTCCTTGTCGCGGATCTTCACCACGTACTCGTCGCCGGCGTAGGCCGTTTGCATTTGCGGCCATTGGGCCAAGAGCTTCTTGGCGGCCGGGTCTTGTACTTGTTCACGCTGCACGGCCAGGTCAATCGCAGCTTCAGCTGCGCGGGCCTTGTCGGGCTTGCCGATGGTGAGCATGTCGGCGGCAGCGCGCAGTTGCTGGATTTCGCGGGCCAGCTTGGCTTGCTCGCGCGCCTTTTTCTTGTAGCCGCGCACGGTGTCTGAAATCTCGGCCAGGTAGCGGGTGCGTGCGGCGGGCACCACAGGTGTCTGGTTGGTGCTGTGGCGCACGTCCACGTGGGGCAGGTTGCCCGTTCGCAACTTCAGGCCCAGCTCGCCCAAGCGTGTTTTGAGCGATTGATACAGCGCCGTCACGCCGTCATCGTTAAAGCGCGCGGCCATGGTGCCAAACACGGGCATCTGCTCGGTGGGCACCGTCCAGGCTTCCTTGTTGCGCTGCACTTGCTTGGCCACGTCGCGCAAGGCGTCGAGCGAGCCTTTGCGGTCAAACTTGTTGATGGCGATGAACTCGGCAAAGTCCAGCATGTCGATTTTTTCAAGCTGGCTGGCCGCGCCAAACTCCGGCGTCATCACGTACAGCGGCACGTCCACATGCGGCACGATGGCCGCGTCGCCTTGGCCGATGCCCGAGGTCTCGACCACGATGAGGTCAAAGCCCGCGACCTTGCAGGCGGCGATCACGTCGGGCAGGGCTTTGGAGATTTCTGAACCAAAGTCGCGTGTGGCCAATGAACGCATGAATACGCGTGAACCCGCGCTCCATGGGTTGATGGCATTCATCCGAATGCGGTCGCCTAGCAGGGCGCCACCACTCTTGCGGCGCGACGGATCAATGCTGATGACCGCCATGCGTAGCGCGTCACCTTGGTCCAGGCGAATGCGGCGAATCAATTCGTCGGTGAGCGATGACTTGCCCGCACCGCCCGTGCCCGTGATGCCTAACACAGGCACTTTGCAGCCAGCCGCCTTGCTGCGAATCGCATCCACCAACTTACCGTCGGCGCTGTCGTTCTCCAGCGCGGTGATGAGCTGAGCCAGCGCCCGCCAGTTCAATTCGCCATGGCCTTCAATGGCGTCTAGCGCCTTGGGCGCCAGACCGGTCAGGTCTTTGTCGCAGCGCATCACCATCTCGCCAATCATGCCGGCCAGACCCATTTTCTGGCCGTCTTCAGGGCTGTAGATGCGCGTGACGCCGTAGGCTTGCAATTCACGAATTTCGGGCGGCACGATCACGCCGCCACCGCCGCCAAAGACCTGAATGTGCTCGCCGCCCCGGCTTTTGAGCAGGTCCACCATGTACTTGAAGTATTCGACGTGGCCGCCCTGGTAGGAGCTGATGGCGATGCCTTGCACGTCTTCTTGCAAGGCGGCTGTGACGACTTCGTCCACGCTGCGGTTGTGACCCAAGTGAATGACTTCCGCGCCCATGCCTTGCAAGATGCGCCGCATGATGTTGATGGCGGCGTCATGCCCGTCAAAGAGCGAGGCGGCGGTGACAAAGCGCACTTTGTGCGTGGGCTTGTAGTTGGCCAGAGCTTTGTAGTCGGCGGACAAATCGGTCATGGTTAATCTCAGCTGAAGTGGCGGTTCGAGCGATTGGCGCGGGAGTTTTCCAGTCAGGAGCGCCGGTCACTCTGAAATCATATTCCGTTTACGTAAACGTCAACTGGATTTTTCTATCGTCAACTCGACTATTCTGTGTTGTTTGGAAACGGTCTAAACGTGCAAATTGCTGGAAAACCCCTAAGGGTGACCCAGTGCCGCTCAGCTAAATTAGAGAAGGGCTCAGCGTCGCTTGAGTTGGTCGCGTCGCAAAATCGCGCGCGCGTGCTTTTTCATCCATTGGAAACATCCCATGAATATCCGTTTCGTAAAACTCGCGGTTGCAACCGCTGTGCTCAGCGTCGCTGGTCTGGCAGTCGCGGCCGACCCAATCAAGATCGGCGTTGCCGGTCCGTTCACGGGCGGCTCTTCGTCCATGGGTGTGAGCATGCGCGATGGCGTCAAGCTGGCTGTGGAAGAGATCAACAAGTCCGGCGGCGTGCTGGGTCGCAAGTTGCAAGTGGTCGAGCGCGATGACGAGGCCAAGAACGAGCGCGGCGTCCAAATCGCCCAGGAGCTCATCAACAAGGAAAAAGTCACGGCGACAGTCGGTTACATCAACACCGGCGTGGCCTTGGCCTCGCAGCGCTTTTTCCAGGAAGCCAAGATTCCGGTGATGAACAACGTGGCCACGGGCAGTATCGTGACGCAGCAGTTCAAAGACCAGCCCGAAAACTACATTTTCCGCAACGCAGCGCATGACTCCATTCAGGCGCCCATGATTGTGGAAGAAGCCATCACCCGCCGCGGTTTCAAGAAAGTCGCCATCCTGGCCGACTCGACCAACTACGGCCAGCTCGGTCGTGACGACCTTGAAAAGGCCCTGGCGGCCAAAGGCGTCAAGGCCGTTGCGGTCGAGAAGTTCAACATCAAGGATGTGGACATGACGGCGCAGTTGCTCAAGGCCAAGGAAGCCGGTGCTGAAGTCATCCTGACCTACGCGATTGGCCCTGAATTGGCGCAAATCGCCAACGGCATGACCAAGCTGGGCTGGAAAGTACCTATGGTCGGCAGCTGGACTCTGTCCATGGCCAACTTCATCGACAACGCCGGCCCTGGTGGTGAAGGCGCGCGCATGCCCCAAACCTTCATCCAACAGCCCGACACGCCAAAGCGCAAGGCTTTTATCGACGCGTACCTGAAGGCCTTCAAGCCTAAGAACAACCGCATCGACTCGCCGGTGTCCGCTGCCCAAGGCTACGACTCGGTGTTCCTGCTGGCCGCCGCGATCAAACAAGCCAACAGCACAGACGGCCCGAAAATCCGCGAAGCGCTGGAAAACCTCGGCACCAAGGTCGAGGGTGTGGTGACGACGTATGACAAGCCTTTCACCAAGGACGATCACGAAGCCATCACCGCCAATATTCCGGTGTTCGGCGAAGTCAAGGATGGTCGCGTTGTCTTTGCCTACGCTGAAGACATGAAAAAGGCGTCTGACCTGCGTTTGAAAGACACCAAGGCCAAGGTCGGCGCACCGGCTGCCAAGAAGTAATCGATTCCCCTGACCCCGGAGGTCAGGCACCGCGACGGCTCGATAGGTCCATCGCGGTGCTTTTTTTTGTCGAACGCTGGCGTGCCAGGCCGCCGGCTCCGAAGGCGTTAAATCTTTCCCGTTCCCTGATGCGCTGACACCTTACCGAGAAGACTCTCTTATGGAAATCCTGCTTCAACTTGTCTACAGCGGCATTGCGCTGGGCATGATCTACGCGGTCATTGCTTTCGGTTATCAGTTGACCTTTCAAACCTCGGACACCCTGAACTTTGGTCAGGGCGACGCACTCATGCTGGGTGCCATGGTGGGCCTGACGCTGGTCAATATGGGCGTGAATTACTGGCTGGCGATTCCATTGGTGATCGCCTTTGGTCTTCTCCAGGGTGGACTGGTCGAGCGTATCGGAGTACGTCCGGCTATCAAGATCAAGAGCGAGTTCGGCTGGATCATGTCCACCATCGCGCTAGGCATCATTTTCAAGAACGTCGCCGAGAACGTGTGGGGCCGTGACGACCTGAAGTTCCCTTCACCGCTGCCGGAGTCGCCGATCAAGATCCTTGGCGCCAACGTGCTGCCCATGGAAATCTTGGTGGTGGTCGGAGCCGTGCTGATGATGTTGGCCGTCGAGTTCTTCAACCGCAAGACGATTTACGGCAAGGCCGTTGTTGCCACCTTCAATGACCGCGATGCGGCCAAGCTGATGGGCATCAATACCGGCCTGGTCATCACGTTCTCGTACGCGCTGTCCTCGGCCACCGCGGGCTTTGCCGGCGTGCTGATTGCACCCCTGACGCTGACCGGCGCCACCATGGGCGCGGTGCTCGGCTTGAAAGCCTTCGCGGTCGCCATCATTGGCGGATTGACCAGCGGGATGGGCATCATCGTGGGCGGCATCATTTTGGGCGTGGCGGAGACGACCACCGGCTTTTACCTCTCCACCGGCTACAAGGATGTACCCGGTCTGGTGCTGTTGCTGCTGGTGCTGGCCTTCAAGCCAGCCGGCTTGTTCGGCAAAACCGCCATCAAGAAAGTTTGAAGATGAATCGCAAGACGCTTATCGCGGCGGTAATCAGCCTGGGCCTGCTGGCCTTCGTGCCGCTGTTCACCAGCAACCCGTATTACGTTCACATGGTCGGCACGATCATGATCTACGCCATCCTATTGTTCGGCCTCGATATCGTGGTGGGCTACACCGGCCAGGTCTCGCTGGGCCATTCCGGTCTGTTCGGGATCGGCTCATACACCGCCGGTGTGCTCTTCATGAAGCTGGGCGCGCCGCTATGGCTGATCGTGCCGGCCAGCGTACTCGTGACCGCCGGCTTTGGCGCGCTGCTGGCTCTGCCAGCGCTGCGTGTGACTGGCCCCTATCTGGCAATGGTGACGCTGGCTTTTGGCACCATCATTCAGATCCTGATCAACGAGATGACCTTCCTCACCGAAGGTCCGCTCGGCATCAAGATTCCCAAGCCATCGATTGGTGGCCACAAGCTCGACGAGCATGAGTTTTACTGGCTGGTGTTCGCGCTGATGGTGCTGTCACTGGTGGTGGTGCACCGGATTCTTAATTCTCAGCTAGGTCGCGCTTTCGAGGCCTTGCGTGGCAGCCCGGTGGCATCTGACTGCATGGGCGTCTCGGTTTACCGGTACAAGGTCTATGCTTTCGTGATCAGCGCAGGCTTTGCTGGTCTGTCCGGCTGTCTGTATGCCTATTCAGAGCAGTACATCTCGCCAAACACGTACAACTTCGAGTTGACGGTGCTGTTCCTGCTAGCTGTCATCATGGGCGGTCGCAAGACCCGCTCTGGCGCCTTGCTGGGCGCTGCCATCATCGTGATATTGCCCAAGCTGCTCGACGACCTGGACATGTTCCGCATGGTCGCGCTCACCTTGGCGGTGGTCATCGCCATCGGTGCGATCGTCGGCCTGGTCAAGAAGGTCACCACGCTCAAGGCCGTGGCGATTCCGGTGGTCGGTACGCTCGCCCTGGCGGCGTTTTCTTTCTGGCTCGAGTCCATCACTGATTGGCGTCTGAGCATCTTTGGTTTGATGATTCTGTTTGTCGTGTACTACCTGCAAGACGGTATCGTCGGCTTTGTGCGTGGCTTGTTCCAGGGCCGTCGCAGCACCGAGTTGCCAGCGGTGCTGGCCGAAGATAACCACAAGGACGCAGTGATGGTCGCGGCCAGCGCCGGTGCCGGCGAAGCCGGCACCGATCTGCTGGTGGCCCAGGGTGTGCTCATGCAGTTTGGTGGCCTCAAGGCAATCAATCAGGTCGATCTGCGCGTCAAGCGAGGAACCATCCACGGCCTCATCGGCCCGAATGGCTCCGGCAAAAGCACCATGATGAACGTGCTGACCGGCATCTACGTGCCGACGGCGGGCAGCATTGAGTTTGCCGGTCGCGCCGTGGTCGGTCGCACCTCGTCCGACATCGCCTTGTCGGGCATTGCCCGCACCTTCCAGAACGTCCAGCTCTTCGGTGAGATGACCGCTCTGCAAAATATCCAGGTCGGCTTGCACCACACCTTTGAGAGCAACATTGTTGACGTCTCGCTGCACACGCCGCGCTACCTGCGCGAGGATGCGGCCGCCCACGCCCGCGGTATGGGGTTGCTGCGCTTTGTCGGGCTCGGCAATCTGGCCACCGAGGAGGCGCGCAACCTGCCTTACGGCAAGCAGCGGCTGCTCGAAATCGCCCGCGCGCTGGCGCTCGATCCCCAACTGTTGCTGCTAGACGAGCCTGCAGCCGGCTTGACCGCGCCTGACATCAAGGAGTTGGTCACCATCATCCGCAAGATCCGCGACCACGGCATCACGGTCATCCTGATCGAACACCACATGGATGTCGTCATGAGCATCTGTGATTCCGTGTCCGTCCTCGACTTTGGCCAGAAGATTGCCGAAGGCAAGCCCGCCGCCGTCCAGGCTGATGAAAAAGTGATCGAGGCTTACCTCGGTGGCTCGGTCGTATAAGAAAGAACTAGCCCATGTTGAGTATCAAGAACCTGGAAGCCGGCTACGGCAAGGTGCAAGTTCTGCACGGCATTTCCATTGAAGTGCCCAAGGGCAAGGTGGTCACCCTGATCGGCTCCAACGGCGCAGGCAAGACCACCACCATGCGCGCCATCTCCGGCATGATCCGCCCGACCTCGGGCGAGATCTCCTTGCATGGCAAGCGCGTTGACGGTCTGGAGTCCTACACCATCGCCAAGCAGGGACTGGCCCATTCACCCGAGGGCCGGCGCGTCTTCTCCACCATGTCTGTCACGGACAATCTGATCTTGGGCGCGTTTCCACGCTTGACTGGCAGTCGCCCCAAGGGCGACGTTCAGGGCGACCTCGAGCGGGCAATGGAGCTGTTTCCGCGCTTGAAAGAGCGCCGCAACCAGCTCGCTGGTACGCTATCCGGCGGTGAGCAGCAGATGCTGGCCATGGCGCGTGCCGTGATGCTGAACCCGGAGATCATCTTGCTCGACGAGCCCTCGATGGGTCTGGCACCGATATTGGTTGAAGAGGTGTTTCGTATCATCAGCGACCTGAAGGCGCGTGGCGTGACGATGCTGCTGGTTGAGCAGTTCGCTGCCGCCGCGCTCAAGGTCGCCGACTACGGTTATGTGCTGGAAAACGGCCGTATTTCTGTGCACGGCGAGGCCAGCAGCTTGCGCGACGACCCTGCCGTAAAAGCCGCTTACCTTGGCGGCGGACACTGAGCACAAAGTCCTGCAAGCCTGCCAACCTGGACCTGCTGTGAAAGACCCTCAAATTCCTGATTTCGCACTTGGCGGCACCGCTTCCATCCTTCCTGCCGAAGGCTACGCTGGCGACATTTCGCCCGCCTTGGCGTGGCAATGGGTTCAGGCGCGGGAGGCGGTGCTGATCGACGTGCGCACCGATGCCGAGCGTGAATGGGTGGGTTTTGTGCCCAATGCCGTAGCGCTGGCCTGGAAGCAGTGGCCAGGCATGGCCTTGAATCAGGACTTTGATGAAGGTCTGGTTGCGGCGGTTCCCCAGGGCCTGAAGGCCGTGTTGTTGTGCCGCAGCGGGGTGCGTTCAATTGCAGCCGCGCGTCGCGCCACAGAGTTGGGCCGTGAGTCGTACAACATCCTTGAAGGCTTTGAGGGTGACCCGGACAGCCAAGGCCATCGCAACAGTCTGGCGGGCTGGCGAGCGCGCGGCTTACCTTGGCGGCAAAACTGAGCCTTGCTCAGGGCGGGGCAGCCCGGCCGAGGTGTTCATAATCCGGGCCATGACTTTCCTTGCGCTTGATGTAGGCAACACCCGGCTGAAGTGGGCGCAGTACGAATCGCCCGTACCGGGCTCACCCTTGTTGTCACAAGGGGCTGTGTTCCTTGAAAACATCGACAAGCTCGCTGACGAAGATTTCAGCCAACTGCCCGCACCTACCCGCATTCTCGGCTGCATCGTCGCGGGCGACGCTGTCAAACGCCGCGTCACTGAGCAGATGGAACACTGGGAGGCCTCGCCCCGCTGGGTCGTGCCAAGCGCGCAAGAAGCTGGTGTCATCAACGGCTACGACCACCCCGCGCGTCTGGGCGCTGACCGTTGGGTCGCCATGATCGGCGCGCGGCAGCGCCTGTTGGCCCAAGGCCCGGCCCGGCCTTGCGTGGTCGTCATGGTGGGCACCGCCGTCACCGTCGAGGCGCTGGACGCTTCGGGTCGTTTTTTGGGCGGCCTTATCTTGCCGGGTCACGGCATCATGCTGCGCGCCTTGGAGTCCGGCACAGCCGGGCTGCATGTGCCCACCGGCGACGTCAAGGAATTTCCCACCAACACCAGCGACGCACTGACCAGTGGCGGTACCTTCGCCATCGCCGGTGCAGTGCAGCGCATGGTCGAGAACCTGGCCCGCCACTGTGGCGAGCAGCCGCTGTGCTTCATGACCGGTGGCGCCGGCTGGAAAATGGCGCCCAGCATGGCGGGCGAAGTGCATCTGGTGGACAGCCTCATCTTTGACGGTCTGCTTGAGATCGCGTCGCGCCGCTTCGTGAACGCCTGACCAAAAACGTTAACTCTCGATCTTTTAAGGATTTCATGCCCGACCTCAAAGCCATCTTCGAGCAAGCTGTTGCCGATTCCAAAAATCTCACAGAACGTCCAGACAACGCCACGCTGCTCAAGCTGTACGCGCTCTATAAACAGGGCAGCAGCGGCGACAACGCCGAGCCCAAGCCCAGCTTCAGTGACATGGTGGCGCGCGCCAAATGGGACGCCTGGACCAAGCTCAAGGGTGTCGCGCAAGACGATGCCATGCAGCAGTACATCGACTTGATTGGCAGCTTGGAATAGGCTTCAGGTCGCCGGTTTGCTGCCCGCCTGCCCGAGCAAGCTGTCCAGGTTTTTCTGGATCTCTTGTTCGATGCGGTCCTTGAAGGCGGCCAGCAAAAAGCCCAGCTTGGCTTCAATCGCAAAGCACTCGGCGTCGACTGTGAACACGCCATTCACGCCCAAGCGGCTGAACAGCACCTGATCGGCCTGCTCGCCGGCTTCGTAGCTGCAGCGCATGTCAAACTTCGACTCGGCGTCTGCCACCCATTGGGCGGCGGTTTCGCGGGCTTGGGCCAGCCCCAGCTGGTGTTTTCGTTCGATATGAATATGTGCCATGGGTGCCAAGGATAGATCAGGGCGCGGGTGTCTCACCATTGTTGATGCGCGCCACTTCGGCTTCCACAGCCCGGCGGTACAAGGCGTCCAGTTTCGGCAGCCGGGCTTGTAGCTCTGGCCATTCAAGATCAAAAGGCACGCCTATCCAGTCGCCCGATTGCTTGAGCCTGTCGATGCAGGTCTTCGCCATTTTTCGTGCGAGTTCAAAGCTCTTGATATCTTCCTCGCTGAGTTCCTCAGTGGCGTCTTTGACAAGCCGTGCTTCGAGTACCGCCAACTGGTCGCGTGCGGCGGCCAACTCGCGCCGCACGTCGTCGACGGGGCGGGCCTTTTTGGGCGCTGCCGGGGTCTGCAATTTGCTCAGGCGATCCGAAATATCGTTCAGTCGCTGTTGAATCAGTACATAAAGCAGGGCCACACCGGCGACGACCAGTACAAACACGAAAAGGGTGGCGGTCAGGTTCATGCGCCCACCAAGCGCTGCACTTTGGCCAGCAAATCGGCATTTTTAAAGGGCTTGTACAGGCTGTCGTTAGCGCCCGGCAGCTCAATGGAGGCTAAGCCGTAACGCTGGGTCACCGCTACACCGCTGCCGGAAATCACCAAGACCGGGAGATTCGGTTGAATTTCACGCAGCTTGGCCACGAAGTCCACGCCATCCATGCGCGGCATCACGATATCGGTGATGACCAAATCCACCTCGGCTTCGGCAAGCCATTGCAGGGCTTCGATCCCGTCGCCAGCGCCAATGACCTGGTAGCCATGGATCTCCAGCACCTCTTGCACACCTTCGCGCAAGAGATGCTCGTCTTCGACGATAAGAATGGTTGTCACGCGTGATTCCCGACATTTAAATGTTTATGGTCGAGATGTTAATGCCGATGTGCTTGGCCTGGCTTTTTCGCCCATGGCTGTCAATTGCTCGCGTCGCGTCTTTATTGGAAGGGCCGCCATACGGTGAACTTCTGCATAGAACCTTGGCCAGTCTTGCCCACAAGCTTCAAACAGGGCTTCAAAAGCGGGCACCCAGCGCTCGTAGTTGGCGCCAGCGCTCAGAGATGCGTTGTTCAGTCGGCCAGCCGTCACGTCATAAGCCGCATAACCGCCCCAACTGGCCTTGAGCGCCTCGTAGCGCAGGGCAAAGCGGGCAAGGGCGGCGGCTTTGGCGGCCCTCGCATGACCAGCGGTCTTGGCGGTATCAGGGTCTTCGCTCGGGCTTGGGCGAAGGGTGTGGCCCGGGGTGCCTTCTTCGTCGTCCCGGTCTGGCTCGGTCTCGGACTCGCCATAGGCCTGCTGCAAATCTTGCCGCAAGCCCTGCACAAGTGCCCGGAACTGCTGCCTGCGTGGGTGGCGCAAGGCATATTGCTGGCGGGCTTCGGGGCTGCCCTCGGCGGCTAGCCAGCGGCGCAGCCCCAGATTTTCCACCGCCGTAGCAAAGGATTCGTTGAAAGCCGTGTCGCCCGAGGCGTAGACGACCTGATGCGCGAGTTCATGAAAAATCAGCCGGGCCAACTCGGCGTCCGGCCCGCCGATGAAGGTGTTCAGCAGCGGATCGCCGCCGGCCCAATTGAGCCAGCCCAGGGTGGAATAGGCCGGCACGGGGTAGACGCTGACTTCCAGGCCCTGCGCGCGCAGTCGGCTGGCTTCAGCCTGGGCCTCGTCCTCGTCAAAAAACCCCTTGTAGTTCACGCAGCCCGCCACCGGAAAGCACCAGCGCACGGGCTTTAGCGAAAGCTCGGGCGCGGCGCTCACGTTCCATACTGCAGCAGGGCGATGCAGGTCCGCGTAGCGCTGGTAACTGGCGTTGTCGGGTAGCGCAAGTTCATGCGCGGCAAAGCGCCGGATTTGCTGGGCCAGTGCAAGGCGTTCTTTAAGGCGTGCGTTCGTGGCCGGGTCCGCCAGCAGTTCGGCCACCGGCCGGGCGGCCTGCATCAGCGCCACATGGCCGCTGACGGACTGCCAGTAGTAGCCGAGCGTGCTGCAGCCACTGAGCAAAGGCAGGGCCAGCAGAGGCCAAAGCCATGCCTGGCGCGTCATGTCAGTCGCGCAGTGCCACCTGCACCAGGCAGTCATAAAATACCGGGCCGCGGCCCAGGTCCGTCAAGTTTTGGCTGGTGAGTTGGTTCACATTGGTGCCATCCAGGCCCAGCTTGCGCCACCAAATGCCCAGGCCATGCACCACGCCCGGCCGGGCGCGGGCGCTCACACGCGCCGTGCAGTGATGCCGGCCGCGCGCATTGAACACGGCCACCACCGCGCCGTCGGTGATGCTGCGCGCTAGAGCATCGGCCGCACTGATCTCCAGCACCGGCTCGGCCTCGATGTCGCGCAGGCTTTTCACGTTCACGAAAGTCGAGTTCATGAAGTTGCGGGCGGGCGGGGAGATCATGGCCAGCGGAAAGTCTTGCGCCAGTACGCTGCCGGCCGATTCGAAATTGGGCAGGTGATCAGGCAAGCCGTCCTGGCCCAGTGCTGCCAAGCGCTCACTGAAAAACTCGACGCGACCCGACGCCGTGGGAAAGCCGCCTTGGGCAAAGGGCGCCTCGGCAATCGGCAGGCTGGCAAAGCCGTGTTCGAGCAACTGCTCAAAATTCACGCGCTCGCCAAAGGCGGCGCGGCACAGGCTCTCGTCGTCTTCCTTGAAGCAAGGCTCGTCAAAGCCCATGCGGGCAGCCAGCTCCCTGAACACCTGTGTGTTGGGCTTGGCTTGACCCAGCGGCGCAATGGCCGGGCGGTTCAGCAGCACGTCCGTGTGGCCGTAGGTGCTGTGCACGTCCCAATGTTCAAGCTGCGTGGTGGCGGGCAACACGTAGTCGGCGTGGTCAGCGGTGTCGGTCAAGAAATGTTCCAGCACGACCGTGAACAAGTCCTCACGCGCAAAGCCTTTGACGACTTGACCCGACTCGGGGGCGACGGCCACCGGGTTGCTGTTGTAAACAATCAGCGCTTCGATTTGCGGGCCGAACTCGGGCGATGCAGGTCGCAGCAAGTCATTGCCAATCGTGCTCATGTTGATGGTGCGCGGAGTGCGGCCGGCCAAAAGCTCTGGCCGTTGCAGCGCTTGGCGGTCAACAGGGAACATGCCTGAGCTGCTCAGCAGCATGCCGCCGGCAGCAAAGCGCCAGGCGCCTGTGAGCGCGGGCAGGCAAGCCACGGCACGCACGGCATTGCCACCGCCGCGCACGCGCTGCATTCCGTAGTTCAGGCGAATGGCGGCTGGCTGGGTTGTGCCGTAGTCGCGAGCGAGGTCTTTCACTTCAGCTTCAGTGATGCCGCACACAGCCGCCACGCGGGCCGGCGGCCATTCGAGCGCGCGCTCTTTGAGCCCTTCCCAGCCCAGGGTGTAGCGCTGCAAATAGTCGTGGTCCAGCCAGTCGTTGACGATCAACTCGTGCATCAGGCCCAGGGCCAGCGCAGCGTCGGTGCCGGGCATGAGTGCAATGTGGGCGTGGCATTTCTCGGCCGTCTCGGTGCGGCGCGGGTCAATGCACACCAGGCGCGCACCGTCACGTTTGGCTTGCTGTGCGTAACGCCAAAAATGCAGGTTGCTGCCGACAGAATTGCTACCCCAGATCAGGATCAGCTTGGCCTGGGCGAAGTGCTCGACCTTCATACCGACCTTGCCGCCCAGCGTCTGCACCATGCCTTCGCCGCCAGCAGCAGCGCAAATCGTGCGATCGAGAAATGACGCGCCCAGCTTGTTGAAAAACCGCGCGGCCATGCTTTCAGACTGCACCAGGCCCATGGTGCCGGCGTAGCTGTAGGGCACGATGGCTTCAGGGTTGCGTGCGGCAATGGCTTTCAGGCGCGCAGCAATGTCGGTCAGCGCTTGGTCCCAGCTCACCGTCTCAAAGCGGCCCAGGCCCTTGGGCCCCACACGCTTGAGCGGTGTCAGCACGCGTTCGGCGTGGTAGCTGCGCTCGGTGTAGCGCGAGACCTTGGTGCACAGCACGCCGCCGGTTTGCGGGTGCGCCGGATTGCCCTGCACGCGCACGGCCACGCCGTCTTCAACCGTCGTCACGAGCGAGCAGGTGTCGGGGCAGTCGTGCGGGCAGGCGCCCAGTACCTGGCTTGAGTTGGCCGATGGCCGGGCGGGCAGGGCGGACGCTGCGGTGGTCAGTGAGGACATGCGCCGATTTTGGCGCAAAGCCTGGGCCAACGGAGATTCCCCTCGGGTATGCTTGTCCGCTCTTGACGACCCCAGCCGCTTCGGCAGGCCTCATTCGACCGCCACCTCATGTCTTCTTTCTTCGGCCTCTTGAAGTTGATGCGTCCGCATCAATGGCTCAAGAACGTCTTCGTTTTTGCCGGCCTGCTTTTCAGCGGCTCCTGGCAAGACCCCGCGCTCAGCCGCAACGCGCTGATCGTGTTTGCTGCTTTTTGCTGCGTGGCCAGCCTTGTTTACGTGCTCAACGACTGGGTTGACCGCAAGGCCGACGCCGCGCATCCGCACAAGCGCCACCGCCCCCTGGCCAGCGGCCGCGTGAGTGCTTTGCAGGCGGGCGTGCTGTCATTTGTCTTGCTGACTGCAGGCCTGTGGTTGGCCACTGGCAATGCGCCGCTGCTGTTCTTGTTGTGTCTGTATGTGCTGCTCAATTTGCTGTATTCGGGCGGGCTCAAGCGCGTGCCGGTGGTGGATGTGAGCCTGATTGCTTCGGGCTTTATGTTGCGTCTCTTGGCGGGTACCTGGGCGCTGGGCATTGCGCCGTCGCGCTGGCTGTTGCTCACGGGTATGTTCGTGGCGCTGTTCCTGGGCTTTTCAAAACGCAAGGCCGAGAGCTTTCATGCGGTGAGCAGCCAGCGCGCCGTCATGGCGCATTACCCGTCGGCCTTGCTGGACACCTATATGGCCGTGACCATGACGGCGGCGATGACCACCTACAGCCTGTTTGCCACCAGCTCCGAAGCGCAGGGCCAGCACGGCCAGCGCTTGATTTACACCGTGCCCATGGTGATTTTTGGTCTGCTGCGCTACACCTACCAGGTGCACCGCGGTGTGGGTGAAGACGTGGCGCGCGACATCTTGCGCGACCGCTGGATTCTGGCGGCCGGCGCGCTTTGGCTGTTGGTGTTTTTCAGCCGCCTGACCTGATGCCCGAGCCACGGCCATCTGGTTCGAGCACGGGCCTGCCCGGCTTTTCGCGCTTGTCTTTGCGCCGGCTCTTGCTGGTGATGGGCTTGGTCGCCACCGCCTATGCCGTGGCGCTGGCCTGGGGCAGCGGCAACGCGGCGGCTTCGGCTTGGCAGCAACTCGGCGCGCAACTCTTTTCGCGCACCGGCTTGTTGGCGGCGGCTTTGTGCCTGGGCAGCTATGCACTGCGCGGTTGGCGCTGGCGGCTTTGGATGGCGCACGCCGGCCGTCCGATGGACGTGGCCGAAGGCTTGCGCCTGTACGTGGCCGGCTACGCGCTCACGCCCACGCCAGGTAATGTGGGTGAAGCGGCTCGCGGCCTGTGGCTGGCGCGCCAGCCGCTGAGCACAGCAGCCAGCTTGGCCATTTTTGCGGCTGAACGCCTGGCTGACTTGCTGGGGCTGGTGCTGATCGCGTTGCCTGCTGCCCTCTGGCTGGGCGCGAAGCTCCTGACGCCCGGTGTGATCGCGGCGGTCGCCGTGGCGGCGCTGCTCGGTGCTGTACTTATCTGGCTGATTCTGGGCACCGGCCTCGGCCGGGCTTTGCGAGGTTTCAAACCCTGGCGGAACTTGCAGGCCAAACTGCTCAAGCCGGCCTGGCAAAGCCTTGCGCATCGGCCGGCCGCCTGGCTGGCGCTGACGCTTCCGGCCTGGGCCATGCAAGGCCTGGCGGTGGCCTTGCTGTGCGCGCAAGCCGGTCTGGATGTGCCCGCCTGGCTGGCAGCAGGCTTGTATGCGCTGGCCATGGTGGGCGGCGCGCTGTCGGCCCTGCCGGCCGGGCTGGGCGGCACTGAAGTCTTGCTTGCCGCCTTGCTGGGCGGGCAGGGCGCCAGTGCCGCTGCGGCGGTGGCCGTCACGCTGCTGACTCGCTTGCTCACGCTCTGGCTGGCCGTTGGCCTGGGGCTGGCGGCCTTGTTTTACAGTGCAGCCATTCGCAAAGACATCCGCCTGGGCTGACCTGCTTTTTTTATTCCAATGACTGCTATCCCAAGCTCAAACTCCCGGCCTTTCAACGCGGACGGTGGCCTCATGGCTTGGCTGCTGGCCGCCGGTGCCGGCTCGCTTGTGCTGCGGCTGTGGCTGTCGGTGGCCTTTCCCGTCACGGGTGACGAGGCCTTTTTTTACTGGTGGGGCGTATTCCCGGACTGGGGCTATTACGACCACCCGCCCATGGTGGGCTGGTTGATCTCAGCCATGCGCGCGTTGCTGGGTGACACGCTCTGGGCCATTCGCCTGCCCGCCGTGTTGCTGCCGCTGGCGCTGGGTGCGGCGCTGGGCTGGGCGCTCAAGCCTTGGGCTGGCGCGCGGGCCGGCTGGGCCGTGCTCTTCTTCTGGCTGGCACCCATCAACTGGCTGAACATGCTGGTGACCACTGACACGCCGCTGATTTTTTGGTCCATGTTGTCAGTCGCCATGCTGCTGCGCGCCGAGTTTCGACCGCGCATGGATGCAGTGGCCACAGCGCTGTATGCCTTGGCGGGCGTGTTCATAGGCTGCGCCTTTTTGTCCAAATACTTTTCTGTGGTGCTGGGCCTGAGTTACTTGGTCTACTTCGGCCTGTTTCGCCGCGACCGCTGGCGTGGCCTCTTGCTCTTGATACTGTGCGCCTTGCCGGGCCCGGCCATCAACATCGCCTGGAACATGGACCACGGCTGGTCCAACATCATGTTCAACGTCTTCAATCGCAACGAAGACGAGTTCTTTGAATGGCGCAAGCCGTTCGCCTACCTGGGCATGATGGCTTACCTCATCACGCCTGCCGCGCTGTGGATGAGCTGGCGTTACCGCACCCTGTTGGCGGGGCTGGCTCGCCCGCAGGGCTCAAGTTTTGCAAACGGCTTGCAGGCCCGGCGCCTGCTCATTTGTCTTGTGCTGGTGCCGCTCGCTTTCTTCGCGCTGCTGTCGTTCAAGAAAATCATTGGCCTGCATTGGGTGCTGTCGTTTTACCCCTTCGGTTTCGCCTTGCTTGGGCTGGCTTTGCCAGCCGAGCGGCTCAAGGCCTGCGCCGTGGGCATGGCGCTTTTCACGGCGCTTCACGTGCTGGCAGTGGCCGGCATCGCCATGACCCAACCCGCTGACTGGGGCCAGTACAAGCTCACGCAAAAGCTCTACCCCAGCATCGTGCGCGCTTACGAGGCCAAGGCCCTTCTTGCCAAGGCTGAGCGGCCCGGCACTGTGCTGATGGCTGACGCCTACACACCGGCTTCCGTGTATGGTTTTGAGCGGCGCGTCTATGTGCCCGTGTTCGGGCCGGGACGCTTTCATGCGCGGCAAGACGACATGCTGGTGGACTTCTCGGTTTACGCAGGCAAAACCATTCGCGTTTTGCAAGGCAGCCCGCCCGACTTGGCCATCTACCGGCCGTACTTTGCATCTGTCACAGTGGAAACGATCCAGCAAAGCGGCGTCGATTTTTATGTGGTCGAAGGCCGTGGTTTTAATTACGAAGCCTACAAAGCTGGCGTGCTGACCACCATTTACCAGCGCTACTACAAGGTGCCGCAGTGGCTACCCATGACAGGCTCGCCCTTTGCCGAGCGCCTGTGTGGCCAGGTGCGATGCCCGCTATGAGCGCGCCCGTGAGGACACTGAGCACACCTATGGGCACGCCACTGGACGACGCCGGGCTGGACGCGGCCATGCTGCTGCGCCCCGGCCTGCATGTGGCTGCGTTTGACTTCGACGGCACCTTGACCCACGGCGACAGCCTGCTGCCTTTTTTGGCCGGTGCCCTGGGCTGGCCGCGCTTTGCGGCCGCGCTGCTCAAAAGCCTGCCTTGGTTGGCGGGCCATGCGCTGGGCCTGGTGCGCAATGATGTGGCCAAGGGCAAGCTTTTCAAAGCCGTGTGGACGGGCGTACCAGTGGCCACTGCCCAAGGCTGGGCCGCAACTTGGGCGGAGCACAAACTCCCCCGTCTGCTGCAAGACTGGACGCTGCGGCGCCTGGCCTGGCATCAGGCGGCAGGCCATTGCTGCGTCATCGTCAGCGCTTCGCCCAGCATTTATTTGCAAGCCGCCGCCGACCGCCTGGGGCTGGATGGCTTGGTCTGTACTGAGCTTGACGCGGAAGGCGGCCGCTTGACTGGTGCGATGCACACGCCCAACTGCCATGGCGAGCAAAAAGTGCTGCGGCTCAAAGCTTGGCTGGCGGATCGCTTCAGCCCCGCCGAGCGCGAAGGCCTGACTTTGTACGCCTATGGCGACACCACGGGCGACCGGCCTATGCTGCATCTGGCCGATCATGCTTGGTACCGGGGGCGGTATGAAGCCAAGTCACTTGCATTTAATGCTTCCGCCCGATCCATTGACCCCCTTCAAAAAGAAACCCCATGAGCCTGCCGTCCACTCCCGCGTCCAGCAATTCCAGCCATCCCGCTGCGGCTCCCCGCAAAGTCCGCTGGGGCGTACTCAGCACCGCCAAGATCGGCCTTGAAAAAGTCATTCCCGCCATGCAGCAAAGTGCCTGGTGTGACATGCACGCCATCGCCTCGCGTTCGCTCCCCAAGGCCCAAGCGGCAGCCGACGCCATGGGCATGGCGCAGGCCTACGGCTCTTATGAAGAGCTGCTGGCTGACCCCAGCATTGAAGCGATTTACAACCCGCTGCCCAACGACCAGCACGTGTCGCTGACGCTGGCCGCCGCCCGCGCGGGCAAGCATGTGCTGTGCGAAAAGCCCTTTGCCATGAACGCCCGTGAGGCGGCGCAACTGCGCGAGGTCGCCGGCCAGGTGCACATCATGGAAGCCTTCATGGTGCGCTTTCATCCGCAGTGGCTCAAAGCGCGCGAGATGGTGCAAAGCGGCGCCTTGGGTGACTTGCGCGTGGTGCAGGCCTTCTTTTCATACTTCAATCGCAGCAGCGAAAACATCCGCAACCGGCCCGAGACCGGCGGCGGCGCGCTGTACGACATCGGCTGCTACGCCATCGTCGCGGGACGCTTCTTGTTTGGAGCTGAGCCCTTGCGCGTCATCTCGCTCATGGAGCAAGACCCGGACTTCAAGACCGACCGCACCTTCAGCGCCTTGCTGGACTTCGGCGGTGGCCGCCGGCTGGACTTCACGGTGTCCACGCAGCTCACGCCGTATCAGCGCGTGAACGCGATTGGCACGCAGCGCCGGCTGGAGTTGATGATCCCTTTCAACGCGCCCTTGGGTGGCGCCACGGACTGGTTGCTGGACGAAGGCAAAGTGCACGGCAACTTGCAAGCGCAGGTGGAGACTGTGCCGGCTTGCAATATGTACACCTTGCAGGGCGACGCGTTTTCGCGCGCGGTGCGTGGCGAGATCGCCTTGCCTTATGGCATTGACGATGCGATCTGCAATATGCGCATCATCGACGCGCTGTTCGCGTCCAGCGCCAGCGGTGGCTGGGAGCCTGTGCAGGCTTGAACTGGCATGCAGTGGCTTGGATCGCTTGAGTCGTTTTCGCTCGACTCAGGCTGCCTCGGCGTAGGCGCCGGTCAGGCTTTGCAGGTGTGCGCGAGGTGCGCTGGCCAGGTAGGGTGCCAGCAGGCCCAGTGTGTGCCGGGCGCCGCGCAACAGAGCGGCCTGAGCGTGTTCGGGCTCCAAGGCCTGACGTGGGTTGCGCGCATATTCAAAACTCAGCCAATACGTGAGCAGCACCACCATGGCAGTGGCCGTCGATTCGGTTTCGGCGGTCGGCATGTCCAGGTCGCCCGAGCGGCGCAGACCTTCAAGCAACTGGCGCACGGCACCGGTCTTGCGCTCCAGCATGCGTTTGATATGGGTTTCCAGGTGCCGGTTCTTGCTCAGCAAATCATTCAGGTCTCTGTATAAAAACCGATACGCCCAGATCAGCTCGAACAAGCTGTGCATGAAAAACCAGGCGTCTTCCAGGTCGCGCACTTCGCCGGCATTCGTTAGCAACTCGTTCAGGCTCTTCTCGTAGCGGTCCAGCAGCGAGTTGATCAGCTCTTCTTTGGCCGGGTAGTGGTAGTACAGATTACCGGGGCTGATGCCAAGCTCGGCTGAGATCAAGGTCGTCGAGACATTGGGCTCGCCAAAGCGGTTGAACAGGGCCAGCGTCACCTCCAGGATGCGCTCTGCGGTGCGGCGTGGCGCTTTTTTCGCCATACACAGTCCCCAGTCTTGTTATTCGTTGTTGCTTACTTTGGCACGCGCTTGCTGACTGACTCTAACCCATGGCCGCGTTGGCTTGACCCAGGAAAGCCCCAGGGCAGCCTGGATCGCGGGGCCCCTCTCAGGTCCGCCGTGCACGCGACCGCTTCGCGCCGACCTCGCCTGCTTGGGTTGTGGTTGGGGCGGGGGCGCTTGCGGTCTTCGGCACTTTGGGCGCTTTCGCGGGTGGCTTGCCTTGCGCGGCTTTCGAGGTTTGCAAGGCAGCTTTCAGCGAAGCCTGCAGATGGGCCACCTGCGCAGTCAGTGCGTCCAACTCGGCGCGGGTGGGCGTACCCAGCCGTGTCATGGCCTTGGCCACGCGCGCCTCAAACAAGCCCTCCAGGCTGGGCGGCGCCGCGGCGCTGGCCGCCAGCGTAGCCACCCGGCCGGCCGCCTGGGTCGCGGCTTGGCTCGCTGCCTCGGTCGCCGCTTTGGTCGCCTGTGAAAAAGCGTCCAGGCCCGCCAACCAGAGGTCTTGTGCGGCTAAGGGTGCGGTGGTCGGCGGGGGGGTCGAAGGCTTGGATTTTTTCATGTCAATTCGCTACTTGTTGCAAATGTAATAACTGGACCGTACGTAGAAACACAGGTCTCTAAGCTGTCCTGCTGGCATATCATTATTCAATGTCACAAACTAGCCAACACTTAGAGATTTATCTGCGCTTCCTGAAGCTGGTCCAAGCCGTGCGCAGCTTGCCCGAGTTTCCGGCGTTGGATCCGGTTGAAGAGCGCTTGCTCAATCTTTTTGCTACCGTTTGGCATGCTGATCGCAAGATCACCGTCTTGCAAGCCATGGGTTTGTCTGACGACGTTTCCTCCACCACCGCGCATCGGCGCTTGAAGTCGCTGCGTAAAAAAGGCGTCATTGCCCTCGTGTCTGACGACAACGATAACCGCATCAAGTACGTCATGCCTACGGCGATGGCCAACCAGTACTTTGCTCAGCTCGGGCAATGCCTGGACGAGGCGCAGACAGCCTGAGCGCCCAATGAATGCGCAATCTATAACGGTTGCGTAATTCGTCATAATTGATGGGCTTGCCGGCCGATGGTCGCCGGCGCCCCCTGGATTCACTTTTCCGCCAAGCTTGGGTGGGGCGGCTTCTTAGAATCGCACCATGACCATTCTCATCACTGGCGGCGCCGGCTTCATCGGTGGCAATTTCGCGCTCGACTGGCTCGCCCAGTCTGATGAGCGTGTCATCAACCTCGACAAGCTCACCTACGCCGGCAATCCCGAAACCTTGGCCAGCCTGGCCAGTGATTCGCGCCATGTCTTGGTGCAAGGCGACATTGGGAACAGCACTTTGGTGGCTGAGCTGCTTGCCAAGCACCGGCCGCGCGCCGTGCTCAATTTTGCGGCCGAGTCTCATGTAGACCGCTCCATCCACGGCCCCGAAGACTTCGTTCAGACCAACATCGTCGGCACCTTTCACTTGCTGGAAGCCGTTCGGGCCTACTGGGACACTTTGCCCGAGACAGACAAAGCGGCCTTTCGCTTTTTGCATGTTTCCACCGATGAGGTTTATGGCTCGCTGGCCACGGGTGATGCGGCTTTCACAGAGTCTCACCGCTATGAGCCCAACAGCCCGTACAGTGCCAGTAAAGCCGCCAGTGACCACCTCGCGCGCGCCTGGCACCACACTTACGGCCTGCCGGTCCTCACCACCAACTGCTCCAACAACTACGGCCCGTATCACTTCCCTGAAAAGCTGATACCGCTCATGATCGTCAACGCTTTGGCGGGCAAGCCGCTGCCTGTGTACGGCGACGGCCTGCAGGTGCGCGACTGGCTCTACGTCAAAGACCATTGCAGTGCCATCCGCCGCGTATTGGCGGCAGGCCAAGTGGGCGAGGTTTACAACGTCGGTGGCTGGAACGAAAAGCCCAACATCGAGATCGTCCACACGGTTTGTCGCCTGCTTGACGAGATGCGGCCCCAAGCCGACGGTCAAAGCTACAACCGTCAAATCACCTACGTTCAGGATCGCCGTGGCCACGACCGCCGCTACGCGATCGATGCCCGCAAGCTCGAACGGGAACTGGGCTGGAAACCGGCCGAGACTTTTGAGTCCGGCATCCGCAAAACCATCGCCTGGTACCTGGCCAACCCTGAGTGGGTCGAGCATGTGCAAACCGGTGCCTACCGCCAGTGGCTGGAAAAGCAATACGCTGCGGCCGCATGAAGATTCTTCTCCTGGGCAAAAACGGCCAGGTCGGGCAAGCGCTGGCTCGGGCCTTGCCTGAACTGGGCCAAGTCGTTGCCCTGGACCGCTACAACGGCGGCGATCTCACTGAGCCTGAAGTCTTGGCTGCCACCGTGCGTGCGCACCGCCCCACGCACATCGTCAACGCAGCGGCCTACACCGCCGTAGACAAAGCCGAGGCCGAGCCCGAGCTCGCCCGCCTGATCAATTCCGAAGCGCCAGGGGTGCTGGCGCGTGAAGCGCAAGCCCTTGGCGCCTGGCTGATTCACTACAGCACCGACTATGTCTTTAACGGCAGCGGTCAAACGCCCTGGCAAGAAAGCGATCCGACGGGCCCGCTGAATGTGTACGGCCAAACCAAACTCGAGGGCGAATTGCGCGTGCAAGCGGCCTGCGACCGGCACCTGATTTTTCGCACCAGCTGGGTGTATGCGGCGCAAGGCAATAACTTTGCCAAGACCATGCTGCGCCTGGCGCAAGAAAAAGACCGCCTGACGGTGATTGACGACCAATGCGGCGCGCCCACTGGCGCTGACTTGATTGCCAGCGTCACCGTGCAGGCGATGCAACAACAAGTCGCTCCGGGCGTTTATCACCTCACAGCGGCGGGGCAGACGACTTGGCACGCCTATGCCAGCCACGTCATTGCCCAAGCCCGCGCCTTGCGGCCCGATCTGCCTTGGACGGTGCAGGACGTCGCGCCTGTGCCAACCAGCACCTTCGTAACCGCCGCGCGCCGTCCACTGAACTCCCGGCTGGACTGCGGCAAACTGCAACAGGCTCTGGGCATTGAATTGCCCGCCTGGCAGCCAGGTGTGAACGCCATGCTGACCGAGATCCTAGAAGGAAAAAAATGACCAATAAGCGCAAAGGCATCATCCTGGCTGGTGGCTCGGGAACGCGGCTTTACCCCGTCACGCAGGCTGTCAGCAAGCAACTCATGCCGGTGTATGACAAGCCCATGGTCTATTACCCGCTGACCACACTCATGCTCGCTGGCATCAAGGACGTGCTGCTCATCAGCACGCCGCAAGACACGCCGCGCTTTACGGAGCTGCTGGGTGACGGCAGCCAATGGGGCATGAACATCCAGTACGCGGTGCAGCCCAGCCCTGATGGTCTGGCCCAAGCCTTTATTCTGGGCAAGGACTTTGTGGGCAATAGCCCCAGTGCACTGGTTTTGGGTGACAACATTTTTTATGGTCACGACCTGGTCAAGTTGCTGAACAACGCGAGCGAGCGCACCAGCGGTGCCACCGTGTTTGCCTACCATGTGCATGACCCGGAGCGTTACGGCGTGGTGGACTTTGACCACCAGCAGCGCGCCATGAGCATCGAAGAAAAGCCCAAGCAGCCCAAGAGCAACTATGCGGTCACGGGGTTGTACTTTTATGACAACCAGGTCTGCGATATCGCGGCTGATATCAAGCCTTCACCTCGCGGCGAGCTGGAGATCACAGACGTCAACAAGCGCTACCTGGCCCAGAACGAACTCAAGGTCGAAATCATGGGGCGTGGCTATGCGTGGCTGGACACCGGTACCCACGACAGCTTGCTGGAAGCGGCTGGCTTCATCGCCACCTTGCAAAAGCGCCAGGGCCTCATGGTCGCCTGCCCTGAAGAGATTGCCTTTTATCAAAAATGGATCAGCACGGAGGACCTGCAAAAGCTGGCTCAGCCGTTGGCAAAAAATGGCTATGGCCAGTATTTGCTGAATCTGTTGAAGTGATTCGAATCCCATGCCCTACACCGCAACCCCCACCCCTGTTTCTGATGTCCTGATTCTTGAACCCAAGGTTTTTGGTGATGCGCGAGGCTTCTTTTTTGAGAGCTTCAACCAGCAAGACTTCAATCAGGTCACCGGCCTGGACCTGCACTTTGTCCAAGACAACCACAGCCGCAGCGCAAGAGGTGTGCTGCGGGGCCTGCATTTTCAAACGCAGCAGGCGCAGGGCAAGCTGGTACGCGTCACGCACGGTTCGGTGTTTGACGTGGCGGTTGACATCCGACCTGGTTCGGCCACTTTCGGGCGCTGGGCCGGCGTGGAATTAAGCGAGGACAACCATAAACAATTGTGGGTGCCGCCGGGGCTGGCGCATGGCTTCATGGTCTTGAGCGAGAGCGCTGACTTCTTGTACAAGACCACTGACTACTACGCCCCTGCCTTTGAGGCTTGCATTGCTTGGGACGACCCGGCGCTGGGCATCCCCTGGCCTTTGGACCGGCTGCAGGGCGCGTCGGTGCAACTGTCAGCCAAAGACCGCGTGGGCCAATCTTTCGCGGACTACGCTGCCGCGCTGAACCCGTCTGGAGTTGCCCGATGAGACTACTGCTTACAGGCGGCACCGGCTACATCGGCTCGCATGCCGCCGTAGCTTTTGCCCAGGCCGGTCATGAGGTCGTTCTGTACGACAACCTGTCCAACAGCCAGGCCAGCGTGGTGGAGCGTTTGGCCCGGATCACAGGCCAGACCATGGTGTTCATCGAAGGCGACTTGCGCGATACCGCGTTGCTCACGCAGAGCCTCCAAGCGCACGCGATCGAAGCCGTGGTTCACTTCGCGGGTCTCAAAGCCGTGGGTGATTCGGTGGCAGATCCGGTGACTTACTACGCCCACAACGTGCAAGGCACCATCAGCCTCTTGCAAGCCATGCAGGCCCAAGGCATCAAGCAACTCATCTTCAGCAGCAGCGCCACGGTCTATGGCGAGCCGCAATATTTGCCTATCGACGAGGCGCACCCCACGGGAGCGACCAATCCTTACGGCCGGTCCAAGCTGCACATCGAAGAAATGCTGGCCGACCTCTGCCAAGCCGACCCCGCATGGCGCGCCGTCTGTCTGCGGTATTTCAACCCGGTTGGCGCGCATGCCTCGGGGCTCATTGGCGAAGATCCGCAAGGCGTGCCCAACAATCTGATGCCTTTTGTCGCCCAGGTGGCCAGCGGGCAGCGGGCCTGTCTGCGGGTCTTTGGCAACGACTACCCAACGCCTGACGGGACAGGGGTGCGGGACTACATTCATGTGCTTGACCTTGTGGATGGTCACGTGGCGGCCTTGAATTTCCTGGTGGAGAACGCCGGCTGGCAGGCCATCAATCTAGGCTCCGGGCAAGGCTATAGCGTGCTGCAAATGGTCCAGGCGGTCGAGCAAGCTTATGGTCGCGCCATCCCCTATGAAGTGGTTCCTCGCCGCCCAGGGGACGCCGCCAGTTCCTATGCGTCGGCCGGCAAAGCCAAAGCCTTGCTGGGCTGGCAAGCCAGCCGCAGCCTGGCCGAAATGTGTGTGAGCACCTTGAACTTTGCATCCACCAGGGCACCATGAACCTGCATCCCATCGTCCTGTGTGGCGGCTCCGGGACGCGGCTCTGGCCGCTGTCTCGCAAGAGCTTTCCAAAACAGTTCGTGCCCTTGATCGCAGGCAAGAGCCTGCTCCAGCTCACGCTGGAGCGGCTCGCGCCGCTGTGCTCCGCCCGTCAGGGTGTGATGCTGGTCGCGGCTGAAGAACATCGTTTCATGGCCGCTGATGCGCTGCGCGCCGCGCAGGCCAAAGGCAGCGTCATTCTGGAGCCCGCAGCCCGCAACACGGCTGCAGCGATGGCGCTGGCCGCGCTGCAAGTGACGCAGGACGAGGCCAGACGTGCGAACGCTTGTGGTGAGCCCAACGCCGCAGCGGAGGACCCACTGCTGCTCTTTTGTCCCGCCGACCACCATATTCCCGACATTGCCAGCTTTGCGCGCACCGTGCACCAAGGCGTCACGGCGGCGCAGGCAGGTGCCGTCGTCACCTTTGGCGTTGTGCCCAGCTTTCCCAGCACGGCATATGGCTACATCGAACAAGGCGCGGCACAACCCAACGGCAGCTACGCGGTGGCGCGGTTCATTGAAAAACCTGCTTTCGCCGCTGCCCAGGCCCTGCTGCTGCAAGGCGATGTGCTCTGGAACGCCGGTATCTTCTTGACCCGCACCAGCATCTTGCTCAAAGCCCTGCACCAGTACGCACCAGACATTCTGGTCAGTTGTCAAGCTGCCATGGCAAACGCTGGTGAAGAGTTGACGCAAAGCGGTCTTGAGGGGGGCTTTCGATTCATCAGGCCTGAAGCACAAGCCTTCAAGGCCTGCCGCTCGCAAAGTATTGACTACGCCGTAATGGAGCACCTGGTCGCTCCGCACGTCGCCGTTGTCCCATTTGCTGGTCAATGGAGTGACGTCGGCAGTTGGAACGCCGTGGCCGACTTGTCGGTGCCAGACGGCGACGACAACCGCATTGAAGGACAAGGCCTGGCCCATGCCAGCCGCAACACCTACATCCACGCACCGCACCGCCCCGTCGTGGCACTCGGCACACAAGACCTGCTCATCATCGACACCCCAGACGCCGTGCTGGTGGCCCACCGCGACCATGCCGAGCAAGTCAAAGACGTGGTCAGTCAGCTTGAAGCCCGAAACATCAGCCAGGCAGCTGACCACCGCAAAGTCGCCCGGCCCTGGGGTTCGTACGACAGCGTTGACGCAGGTGAGCGCTTTCAGGTCAAGCGCATCACCGTCAACCCTGGTGCCTCCTTGAGTCTGCAAATGCATCACCACCGCGCGGAACACTGGATCGTCGTCCAGGGCACGGCTGAGGTGACCTGTGGCAGCAAGACCTTGCTGCTGACCGAAAATCAGTCCACCTACATCCCGCTAGGTGAAACCCACCGCCTTGCCAACCCGGGCAGTATTCCGCTCGAGCTCATTGAAGTGCAGTCCGGCAGCTACCTGGGTGAGGACGACATCGTGCGCTTTGAAGACAACTACGGCAGGCTGCGTACCGCAGGCACCCACCCGTAGAAGTTCTGGCTGCAGACAGACCTGGGCATGAAGGTCCTCGCCTAAGAATCGGCAGCGTCCTACGTCAGACGGCGTGTCGGCGGGCTACTCCGAATTAACGCGCGGGCCGAGCATTGGGAAATGCTCAAAATACTTTTGTACTGTTTGACCGCATGGTCTGCTTCATGGTCTGGCAATGCTTTGGCTCAAAGCGAAGACAAGGCTTTGCACTTGGTGGGCTCGGCGACCTTGGCAGCTGTCGTCACCGTGGCCAGTGAAAGCCCAGTGATCGGCTTTTGGTCGGCCTTCGCCGTGGGCTTGACCAAGGAGCTGATCGACCATCGCCGTCAAAGCGGCGATGCGAACATGCGTGACCTTGCCGCAGACGCAGCCGGTGCATTTCTTGGCGCCCAGGCTGGACGCTGGATGCTATATCGGCGAGGGGAAACCACGGCGCTGGTGTATGCACGGCCCTTTTGATGCGAATTTCCAGAATGGCGCAAATTGCGCAATAGGTATCAAACCAGAATAATCTGCCCAAAATTAGTCAAAAAGAATTATTTATGTTAAAATATAGGGTTTTAATGCGATCCTCAAAGTTAAAATGAATGAACTTCCCCTGCCAATGCCTCAACCGGACGGTATCGGGCTTCTAGACATCCTCGACACCCTCGCAGAAAACCTCAAACTCCTGATTCTTGGCCCCTTGGCGGCGGGACTTCTGGCTTTGGGTCTCTGCTTTGTATGGCCGAAGACCTTTGAAAGCGTCGCTGTTCTGCAGGCAGATCCAGCCATTGCCAGCTTCATGACGACAGTTGCGGTCCTTGATACCGCAGTTCAAAGTCTGAGCCTGCGAAAAGATATCACTCTAGAAGAGTCTCGGGAAGAGCTGCGCAGCCGCATCAAGACCAGTGTGGGGCGCAACGACAAATTGCTCACCTTGTCCGTGTCTGGCGAAACGCCTGCTAAAGCCCGGGCCACGGCCAGCGCCCTTCTTGATGCAATTTACGTACAAAGCAAGCCCCGAGGCAGCCAAAAGGCTAAGCTGGAAAAGCAGTTATTGGAAGCACAAACACGACTAAATACGGCGCAAACCACCTCTGCCCAATTGGCGCGATCAATGGGGGCTGCGCTGGCTGGTCCTTCCCGGGCGTCTAGGATGCAGCATACAGAGTGTCTTGACATGCTTGCCGTCGGCTCGGCCGGCCTTCTGGAGGCATCCGCCGCTGCCCAAAAGCAGATCGTCGAGCTGGAGATACAACTCGAAGGCTTGACGGATTCCCAACTGGTGCAAGCGCCCACATTGCCCGAGAACCCTGCGCGTCCCGACAAGAGAAAAATTGTGGCCATGGCTGTGCTGGGCTCAGGACTTCTATTGCTTGTCTTCGTCTTTTTCCGCAGCGGAATGCGAAGCATCAAAGACTCCGAACGTCTGGTTAAATTGAGCCGCATTCGCCGTTCACTTGGCTTGAGCCCCAGATAGGCCTCATCAGTGCCTTCCCGGGGGCGACTGTGTGATTGGCCGTGTAAGTCCGGACGGATGCCGAAAAGGCTTCGCGAAGAAGTCGACGGCAGATAACGCTGCGCACGTGCTGCACACATTTGTTATCTGCTTAATTCAAAAGAAAAGTATGAAATCGGCGAAAGTTCTAGTCGTTTATATCGGGAGTAAAGGCGCAGGCCCTGGATTTTCTTACTCTCTGGCCGATGAATTGGCGCGAGAGAATATGCTCGCAGGGGTTGTGATATCAGATCAGCAAGAGCTGGCTGATCTTTACCAGACTAAATTCACAACAATGCTCTTCGGCCTCAAGGTCCCTAGCCGTACGGGGGAGGCTGTTAATGCCTTGAATTTTTTAAAGTTTTACAGAAAACTTTTACAAATATTCAGGCAGACTGAGGCGTCCCATGTCCTGGTGCCCATGCATCACCCTTGGATGGTTGCTGCACTGGCGCTGCTGCCTCGACGGATGAAATTAGTTTCTGTCATTCATGATGCAATCCCACATGAGGGCGATCCAAAGATGTTGGTGGCGCTGACAAATTTTGTAATATGTAAATATTCTGCAGCAACATTGTTTATGTCGGAAAGTCAGCGTCAACATCAGTTGTCGCAAGCGTTCTGCGGAAAAATCAAGACAGGAATGATAAGGCACCCTTCATTTTCGCACTATTTTGACCATACTTCAGATCACTCAGCCACTAAACCCAACAGCGTTGACTTCATCTTTTTTGGCCGATTGGAGCCATACAAAGGACTTAACTTTTTGATAGAGGCGTTTGAGTTGGTGAGGCAGAAAAGATCGAATGCGAGTTTATTGGTTGTCGGTAGGCCGGGAAAAGGATTTATTCGAGAAGATATCGAAAGGCCTGGTGTTCAGATCGATGAACGGTATATACCAGATAGAGAAGTCCCTGCCACCATTCAAGGCGGAAAGGTGGTTGTACTGCCTTACCTGACCGCGACGCAATCAGGCGTGATGACCGCAGCGAATGATTTTGGGCGGATATGTGTATCTACCCCTTTGAGTGGTCTCAAGGAGCAGGCTGAGTACACGGGACGTGTTTATTTTTCTGACCAATTGACGCCAGAGGCATTTGCCAGAGCGATGATCGAGGCTTTGGATGGTGGGGCTATCGGAGGGGCTCTAGTAAAGTCGAAAATAACAGATTACTTCGAGGCGGATAACTAAAATGCTTTTGCATATTTTACTTTTGATGCTTTTGGTTATTTCCTTAGTGACTCATCTGACTCTAGAAACGCTGGTTGTTTTTTACAAGTACACGTTCGTTTCTCTCAAGAGGCCTATGCAAGGGCTCAACTTTTCAAACTTTTATGCCATCATTTCAAGGGGTTTTGCTGCAGTTTATATGATGGCGGTTTCATTGATGCTCGAACGATATTCTTTGGAGTTCAATGACTACGCGAGCGTTGTTTTTATCGCGCTGGTGATTTCCGCTGCAATTACGGCGGTCATATCGAGATATGAGATCAAGGGGGGCGAGGCGGACTATGGCTTTTCCTTGAAAAACGTTCTGAAAATCAAATCAAGGTGGATCAGGCAGGAGAACAAGCTTGGCCGCGCAAACCCTATGTTGATCAGTTTGGTCTCGGGCGTTCAGTTCCTGGCCATGGTTGTCGCTCTCGGATTCGGAATCTTGTACTATGAGTATAGGCTGACAATAATGGCATTGGCTCCAGTCTTGGGGATGGTATTCACCTGGATATCTCTTGTCATGGTCGAGGCAAACCTCGCAAGAGATATCGACGGTGGATCAATTACTGCAGTTGAGGGAATGCAGTCCTATTTGTTGGCACGAGCGTATTCGTATATCATTGTGGCAGCTGCGATTTTTGTCGGCGGATTTATCTATCGTGCCTAAAATACTAGTCTCGGCGCACTTGCTTGTGCTTGGAGTGAAGCTGCTTCTTATTTATTGCCTGGTTTCATCCGGTGCGGCCTCTCTTGTGGGGTGGTCAAGTGATGGGGATTACTACAACGATTTTGCGCTGGGATTGATAAATTCGGATCCTACCAGCTACTGGCCTGTATTGCTTAGGCTTCTTGATGCCATAAATCTTTATGACAGATCTGTCGTAGTTAAGGCGCTTGTTTTTGCAAATACGGTACTTATTCCGTATCTATCTTATGTCTTGTCTCGGCGCCTCGGTGCTGGCGTTGTTTATTCAATGATTGCGGCCTTGTTTGTTCAGATAATGCCGGCCAATTTTTTGATCTCTATGGATATATACAGAGACAACATATTCATTCTACTTGCCTTGGTGGCCTCGCTGTTGCTTGCAGGGGATGCCCGTAAGATGGGCCTTGTTCCGGAAGCTTTGATGTTGATGGCGCTGGCGTATGTCGGGTATTTGTTTCGCCCGTATTTTGGCGTTTCGCTCATATTGGCATACATTGCCGTAGTCCTCTCGGGCGGTCATTTTCGGGTTGGAGTGCTTGGTTGGTTTTCTTTGTCTGTGTTGGGTTTGTATTTTTTAAAATATTTTGGCTTGTTGGACTCAATAATCAACTATAGAGGCGTAGAAGGCTTTGAGTTGGGTGGAAGCTCCTTTGGAATTGGCTTCGTGGGTAAGGGATTTGTGGAGTTTTACTTTCTTTACTTGTTGAATTGGATCTATCAGTTCTTCGGTTTTTACCTGTCAGATGGATTCTTGTCCTTGATATTCTTTGTGCTCGAGAGTCTGCCTTTGATTTTAGGATTCTGGCTCTATCGGTCTGAAATTCCGGCCCTGGGTCGCTGCGGAGCCTTCGTCATCCTGTTCACGGTGATTTACTGTGCAATTTGGGTCATGGGTAATGATAACTTTGGAACTGCGGTAAGACTCAGACTACCGGTGTATGTGCTGCTTTACTCCCTGTTAGGTGCCTTGATCTTTAGAGGAGCGGGTCGGTTGAGATATGTTGAAATTCAGAAGCAATCTTGAGGCCCATGACATGTTTTGTCATTTAACTGGGCCTCGCAGGTTGGCTTTAATCACCTCACATGCACCTTCGTTGGTGGGTTTTAGGTCGCCATTAATCAGAGATTTACAGTCCAGAGGCGTTCAAGTAATGGCTTTGGCGCCTAATTTTGACGAGGCGACGCGTCAAGCCGTCTCTGATCTGGGTGCTTTGCCTGTTGACTGTCCCATGGCCCGCGCCGGAATGAATCCAGTGGTGGACATCTTCAATACCTGGAGGTTGATGCGGTTGTTGCGGATGTTGAGCCCTGACATCGTCGTGAGTTATTTCCTGAAGCCCGTCATATTCGGAAGCATCGCCGCGCGTCTGGCTGGTATACCCATTCGGTATGCGATGGTGGAGGGACTCGGGTTCGTTTTTACACAAGACAGTGAGCGTCTTTCGCTCAGAAGAAAGTTGCTAAAGCGAGTGGTCCTTTTTCTTCTGAAGATGGCTTCGTCAGGCGTCAATCGCCTGATTTTCTTGAACCCCGACGACCGGGATGAACTGATTGCCGAGGGTGTGGTTCCGTCGCCAAAAACGTTCCTTCTGGGGGGGATTGGCGTTAATTTGCGCGAATGGCCTCATGTTCCACCTCTTGTGAAGCCCGTCACATTTCTTCTTGTTGCACGTCTGTTGCGTGAGAAAGGTATTTCGGAATACGCAGAGGCTGCGCGAATGGTAAAAATTAAATATCCGGAAGCTAAATTTGTTTTGCTCGGAGGCTTGGATGAGATAAATCCAGGTGGTATAAAAAAAGAGCAGTTGCAGACGTGGCTTGCTGAGGGAATTTTGGACTGGCGCGGTCACGTTGAGGTTCAGCCTTGGATGGCTCAGTGCAGCGTTTTTGTTCTGCCCTCGTATCGGGAGGGCGTGCCTGTGAGTACTCAGGAGGCGATGGCCACTGGGCGAGCCATCATTACGACCGACAGACCAGGCTGCAGGCAAACAGTAATCGATGGGGTTAATGGGTATTTGGTTCCGGCACAGAATTCTGATGCATTGGCCGGCGCTATGTGCCGTTTTCTGGAGAATCCAGAGTTAATTTCAGTGATGGGCAAGGAGAGCGCCCGGATGGCCGTAGAAAATTATGATGTGATTAAAGTAAACCAGCGGTTGACAGCGCTATTTATGGATACTTCGAGCGATAAGACATGAAGCGCGCAATGGATTTCTTTGTTTCGCTAGGGGTGCTGTCCCTGTTGATGCTTCCACTTCTGTTTTTGGCTGGATTAATCCGCCTCAAGCTGGGTAAACCTGTGCTGTTCCGGCAAGTTCGTCCCGGGCTGGGCGGGCATCCTTTTGAGATGGTCAAGTTCCGGTCCATGACGGATGGCCGCGACATTAACGGGGAATTGCTGCCCGACGCACAGCGCCTTACCCAGTTTGGCCGCTTCTTGCGAGCCAGCAGTCTGGACGAATTACCGGAGTTGTGGAACGTGCTCAAGGGTGAGATGAGCTTGGTCGGGCCCCGGCCCTTGTTAATGGAGTACCTACCGCTCTACAGCGCTGAGCAGTCGCGCCGCCATGAGGTGCGTCCGGGCATTACCGGCTGGGCACAGGTCAATGGTCGCAACGCCATCAGTTGGCAAGAGAAGTTTGCCTTGGATATTTGGTATGTGGACAACCGAAGCCTGTGGCTGGACCTTCGCATTTTGTGGCTGACCGTGCGTAAAGTCCTGATCCGCGATGGGATCAGTGCTGCGGGCGAGGCGACCATGGCAAGGTTTGAAGGGGATAAGTCATGAAACGCTTTGCCATTTTTGGGGCCAGTGGTTGTGGTCGTGGCGTTCTGCCCTTGGTGCGCCAGCAATTGCGGCTGCGCCCGGAGGCTGGCGAGGTGGATTTGGTATTTGTTGACGACAAGCCGTCTGCGCTTGAAGTCAATGGTCATCGCGTGCTGAGTTATGGGCAGTGGTTGGACAAACCGGCCACCAGCCGCCACGTCAACTTGGCCATTGCCAATAGCCAGGTGCGTGAGCGATTGGCTGAGCGCTGCAGGGACGATGGCGTGCAGTTTTTTGAGGCGCGTGCCGCGAATGTGGTTCAGCTTGATGACGTTCAGGTGGGCGAAGGTGCGGTGCTATGTCCGTTCGTCACCCTGACCAGCAACATCCGCATCGGCCAGCAGTTCCACGCCAACATTTACAGCTATGTGGAGCACGACTGCGTCATTGGTGATTTCGTTACCTTTGCGCCCGGCGTGATGTGCAACGGCAATGTGCATATTGAGGACCACGCCTATATAGGGGCTGGCGCAATCCTCAAGCAGGGGAGTCCCGGAGCGCCTTTGGTCATTGGCCGCGGCGCGGTGGTGGGCATGGGTGCCGTGGTGACCAAGAGCGTGCCCCCAGGCGTGACGGTGGTGGGTAATCCGGCGCGGGTCATGGTCAAAAACTGAAGTTTATAAATGCTGAACACTCCCTTTTCCCCCTGGCCCAGCTTCACCGCCGAAGAGGCTGACGCAGTGAGCCGCGTGGTGCTGTCCAACAAAGTGAACTATTGGACGGGCACAGAGACACGTGAGTTTGAAAAAGAGTTTGCCGCGTGGTGTGGCACGACGCGTGCGGTGGCACTCGCCAATGGAACCTTGGCCCTGGATCTGGCCCTGAAGGCCTTGGACATTGGGCCAGGGGATGAAGTGGTCGTTACCCCGCGAACCTTCATTGCCTCCGTGTCATGCGTAGTGAATGCCGGTGCCACCCCTGTGTTTGCTGATGTCGAGGAGGACTCGGGCAACATGTCCGCGCGCACGATTTCGGCCGTGCTGACGCCCAAGACCAAGGCCGTGATCTGTGTTCACCTGGCGGGTTGGCCGTGCGACATGGACCCGATCATGGCCTTGTCTGACGTGCACGGGTTTCAAGTCATCGAAGACTGCGCCCAGGCGCACGGCGCACGGTACAAGGGGCGCAGCGTCGGCAGCATCGGCCATGTGGGTGCCTGGAGCTTTTGTCAGGACAAGATCATGACAACCGGCGGCGAGGGCGGCATGGTCACAACCAATGACGAATCCTTGTGGCGAGCGATGTGGGCGTTCAAGGACCACGGTAAGAGTTATGCCGCCGTCTATGAAAAAGAGCATGCCCCTGGCTTTCGGTGGTTGCATGAAGGCTTCGGTACCAACTGGCGAATGCTTGAGATGCAGGCTGTGTTGGGTCGTATCCAGCTGCGCCGCATGCCTGCCTGGACCGCTGCCCGAAAGCGCGCTGCCCAGGCTATCCGTGCTGCTTGCGGCGAGTCAGAAGCTTTGCGGGTCCCTACCCTCAAGTGTGAAGCCTGCTCGGGTACATGTGCAGTTCAGGGGTGTGAGCATGCCCACTACAAATGCTATGTGTATGTCCGGCCCGACCGCTTGGCACCGGGCTGGACCCGCGACAAAATTATCGAAGCGATTCATGCTGAAAGCGTGCCTTGCTACCAGGGCTCATGCTCAGAGGTGTACCTTGAAAAGGCTTTTGACGGCACAGGTTGGCGACCCCAAGATCGGCTGCCTGTTGCCCAATCCTTGGGTGAAACATCCATCATGTTTTTGGTGCATCCCACCTTGATGCAGGCGGAAATCGACAAGACCTGCGATGCCATTCGTCGTGTGATGACCCAGGCCTGCGCCTAAGCCCGACGGAAAGGTTGTCCCCGATGCACGCCCGAATTCTTGCTTGGCCACGTACAGCCAAAGGCCTGACGGTCATGGGGCTGGACGTGATCTTGTCCGTGGTTGCCACTTGGCTGGCGTTCAGCTTGCGGCTGGACGTCTTGCATTGGCCGCAGGGCTTGCAGTGGCGCGTGTATTTGCTCGCGCCGATGCTGGCTATTCCGGTCTTTATACGGTTTGGCTTGTACCGTGCGATCTTTAGATACACCGGCCAAGCCGCCCTGATGGCGACGGCGCGCGCTGCCGTGGTGTACGGTGCGCTGCTGTTCGCGGTGTTGGTGTCGCTGGCTTGGTGGGGCGTGCCGCGCAGCCTGGGCATTATTCAGCCGGTGTTGTTTTTGCTCTTGGTGGGCGCCAGCCGCGCCACCGCCCGTTTCTGGTTGGCCGACCGCGCCCAGCGCGCGCGACCGCATGGCCGGTTGTTGATTTACGGCGCGGGGACCGCCGGCGTGCAAACAGCGGCGGCGATGGGGATCTCTGGGCAGTACAAGCTCGTCGGCTTTATTGATGATGACCGCTACAAGGTGGGCCGCAGCATCAACGGTGTCAAAGTCTATGCACCGGGCGAAGTTGCACTTGTGGTGAACAAGTTCGCCATCTCGGACATCTTGCTGGCCCTGCCCAGCGTGTCACGGGACAGGCGCAACGTCATCATCGAAGCCCTGCGTCCCTTGCCTGTGCATATCCGCACCTTGCCCAGCATGGCCGACCTCGCCAGCGGCAAGATCACGGTGCAGGACTTCAAGGCGCTGGAGATCGAAGACCTTTTGGGCCGCGAGCCGGTGCCGCCCAGCCCTGGCGTGCTGACACGTAACCTGACCGGCAAGGTGGTGATGGTGAGCGGCGCGGGGGGCAGCATTGGCAGTGAGCTGTGCCGGCAAATCGTGGCTGAAAACCCGCGGCAGCTGCTCTTGCTGGACCATAACGAGTTTGGCCTGTACACCATTCACCAGCAACTCGAAGCTCTGGGCGCAGCCACCGGTGTGGTGACGGAACTGGTGCCCCTGTTGGGCAGTGTGCGCAACCCCGTCCGTCTGGCTGAGGTGTGCGGCCTCTACAGGCCCGAAGTGGTGTATCACGCAGCTGCCTACAAGCATGTACCGCTGGTTGAAAGCAACCCCGCCGAGGGCGTGCTCAACAACGTGTTCGGCACCTTGAATATGGCCTTGGCCGCGCGGCACTGCGGCGCGTCGCACTTCGTCTTGATCTCCACCGACAAGGCTGTGCGTCCGACCAATATCATGGGTGCGACCAAGCGCATGGCTGAGCTTGTCTTGCAGGCGCTGGCCGAGGATGAAAGTGCGCAGGCCGAGGGTGTGTCTGCCACCACCTTCAGCATGGTGCGCTTTGGCAACGTGCTGGGCTCCAGCGGTAGCGTGGTGCCTTTGTTTCGTCGGCAATTGGCCGAAGGCGGTCCGCTGACCGTCACCCACGGCGAAGTGACCCGCTATTTCATGACCATCCCCGAAGCTGCGCAATTGGTGCTGCAAGCTGGTGCCATGGCCCGAGGCGGCGAGGTGTTTGTGCTGGACATGGGCGAGCCAGTGCGCATCATCGATCTGGCGCAACGCATGATCGAACTTTCAGGCTTGCGCCTGCGCAGCGCAGCCCAGCCTGACGGCGACATTGAGATCAAAGTCGTCGGCTTGCGCCCCGGTGAAAAGCTCTACGAGGAGCTCCTGATAGGCGACAACCCCACAGCGACGCAGCACCCGCGCATCATGAAGGCGCGCGAAGACTTTTTGTCATGGGCGGTCTTGAGCCGACAACTGGAGGCCTTGAGCGCTGCCGCCGCGTCGAGTGACGTGGTGGCCATCACGAGCGTGTTGGAAGACTGTGTGCAGGGGTTCCAGCACGGTGGCGCAAAAGTGCCGCAAGCACAGAGTCCTGACGAGGTAGCCCCAGCGACTGCCTCCGTCGCGGCTGAGCCTGTCGTTACTTAGCTCTATCAGGTGTGGCACGAGAGGGATACGGCACAATTCCGGTCAGTCGTCTCCTCATCCTCATCCCCAGACCTGACCCTTATGACCGAACCCGATCTCTCCCACGTGGGCCCGCGCGATAAAGCTGAAATCCTGGCGCAGGCGCTGCCTTACATCCGCAAGTTCCACGGCAAGACGCTGGTCATCAAGTACGGCGGCAACGCCATGACGGACCCAGCGTTGCAGGCCGACTTTGCCGAAGACGTGGTGCTCTTGAAGCTGGTGGGCATGAACCCGGTGGTGGTGCATGGCGGCGGCCCCCAAATTGAAACGGCGCTGAACCGCCTGGGCAAAAAAGGCGAGTTTGTGCAAGGCATGCGCGTGACTGACGACGAAACCATGGAAGTGGTGGAGTGGGTGCTGGCCGGGCAGGTGCAGCAAGACATCGTGGGCCTGATCAACCAGGCCGGTGGCAAAGCCGTGGGCCTGACAGGGCGCGACGGTGGCATGATCCGCGCGCAAAAGCTGCGCATGAGCGATTCGCAAGACCCAGATAAAGAACACGACCTCGGCTTTGTCGGCGACATCGTGTCCATTGACCCCAGCGTGGTCAAAGCATTGCAAGACGACCAGTTCATCCCTGTCATCAGCCCCATCGGATTTGGCGCCGACAACGAGAGCTACAACATCAACGCCGACGTGGTGGCCGCCAAGCTGGCCACGGTGCTCAAGGCTGAAAAACTGGTCATGCTGACCAACATCAAGGGCGTACTCAACAAGGCTGGCGAGTTGATCACCGAGCTGACGCCGCGTCAAATTGACGAGCTGATTGCTGACGGCACCATCAGCGGCGGCATGTTGCCCAAGCTGGCCGGCGCGATTGACGCGGCCAAGAGCGGTGTGAATGCCGTCCACGTGGTCGATGGCCGCGTGCCGCACGCCATGCTGCTGGAGATCCTGACCGATCAGGCCTACGGGACCATGATCCGCTCGCATTGAGCCAGCTAGATGGTCGCGCCTGAAGTCACCCAAAATCCGGAAGCTAAAGAGGCCCGCAAGCGGCCCAAGCCCGGTGAGCGGCGCATCCAGATCCTGCAGGCGCTGGCTTCCATGCTGGAGGCGCCGGGTACCGAGCGCGTGACCACCGCGCTGCTGGCCGCACGCATTGGCGTGAGCGAGGCGGCGCTGTACCGGCATTTCGCCAGCAAGGCGCAAATGTTTGAAGGGCTGATTGAGTTCATCGAACAGTCGCTGCTGACGCTGGTCAACCAGATACAGACGCGAGAAGAAAGCGGCCAGGCCCAAGCCAAGCGCATCGTCGCGATGGTCTTGCAGTTCGCTGAAAAGAACCCGGGCATGACCCGTGTGATGGCGGGCGACGCACTGGTGTTTGAACATCAGCGCTTGCAAGAGCGCATGAATCAGCTGCTCGACAAGCTTGAAGCCAGCCTGCGGCAGGGGCTGAAGGAAGCCGCAGATTCAAACGCCAAGTTGCGCGCCTCCGTGGCCATCGCTTTTGTGCAAGGCCGGCTGCAGCGCTATGCACGCTCCGGCTTCAAACTGATGCCGACCGATCAGCTTGAAGCCAGCTTGGCCCTGGTGCTCGGCTAAAAAGGCCTCACCAGTTCGTCAAGGTCCCATCCACCGCCAGCCGGTTCACGGGCAAATACGCCCGGCGGTACGGATACTTGGCGGCCAGCTTTTCGTCAATCTCAACGCCGTGGCCGCTGGCTTCACCGCAGTGCATGAGGCCGTCTTTGTAGCTGTAAGCGTGCGGGAACACGGCATCGGTTTCTTCGCTGTGGGGCATGTGTTCTTGCACGCCGAAGTTGGGCACCCAGGTGTCAAAGTGCAGCGCCGCGCCCATGCAGATGGGTGACAGGTCCGTGGCGCCGTGGCAGCCTGTGCGCACACCGTGGATGGCAGCAAAGTCTGCAATGCGGCGCAAGTGCGTGATGCCGCCCGCATGCACAACGGTGGCGCGGATGTAGTCGATCAGCTGGTTTTGGATCAGGTCTTTGCAGTCCCACAAGCTGTTGAAAATTTCGCCCACCGCCAGCGGCGTGGTGGTGTGCTGGCGAATCAGCTTGAAGGCTTCCTGGTTTTCGGCGGGCGTGGGGTCTTCTATCCAGAACAGGTGATAGGGCTCAAGCGACTTTCCAAGGCGCGCAGCCTCGATGGGTGTGAGCCGGTGGTGCACGTCGTGCAGCAAATGAATGTCGGGCCCCACGGCTTCGCGCACCGCCTTGAAGAGTTGCGGCGCATGCAGCAAATACTTTTCAGTGCTCCAGTCCTGCTCGCTGGGCAGGTCACCGTCGGCCGGCTCATAAAAGCGCTTGCCATTGACTGTCTTGCCCACGCCATACACCTTGTTCAGACCGGGCACGCCGCTTTGCGCACGAATCGCGAGGTAGCCCAGTTCTTTGTGGCGCAGCACCTCGTCCACTGTTTCTGCGATGTCGCGGCCGTTGGCGTGTGCGTACACCATCACGCCACTGCGGCTGCGACCGCCCAGCAACTGGTACAGCGGCATGTTGCAGGCCTTGGCCTTGATGTCCCAGAGCGCCGTGTCCACCGCCGCAATCGCACTCATGGTCACAGGGCCACGCCGCCAGTACGCACCTTTGTACAGGTACTGCCAGATATCTTCAATCTGGTGCGCGTCACGGCCGATCAGGCAGGGGATGACGTGGTCAGTCAGGTAACTGGCCACGGCCAACTCGCGGCCGTTGAGGGTCGCGTCACCGATGCCCGTGAGGCCTTCGTCTGTCTCGATCTTGAGCGTGACGAAGTTGCGGCCGGGGCTGCAAACGATGACGCGGGCGTTGGTAATCTTCATGGGGTGACGTTTTCAATGGCTTTCAAGATACCTAGCTGCTCAATGGCTTGCAGATGAGTGCTGACTTCGGCCAGCCAAGCCGTGTTCAGGGGCAAGTCAGCGCCCCAGATGGCGGGCAGCGTGCCCAGCCCTTGCACAGTGTCCGCTGCGTTGCCCGCGTGTTTTTTTGCAAGCGCCTGCAAGGCTTCGCCCATCGGGTCGGTCAGCGTGTAAGCCTCGCCTTGCTCGTCCACGCCGCGGCAGTAGCGCATCCAGGCGGCAGCGGCAAAAGCCAGGCGTGGGCTGGAACGGCCGGCTTGTTGCTGCGCCAGCAGTGTCGGTGGCCATCGCATGGGGATTTTCTTGGAGTTGTCACTCGCAATCTGGTGCACGCTGTGCTTGAGCTCGGGGTTCACGAAGCGCGCCAACAGGGCGTCTCGGTAGGCCGCGCCGTCTGTGCGCTGCAAATGGGGCATTACCTCGTGCGTCATATGGCCGTGCACCAGGGCGCGCACGCCCGGCTGACCCACGGTGCCCGCGACTGTCCCCAGGCGCGCCACGGCGCCGATGCATGCAATGGCCGTGTGGCTGCTGTTGAGCATGCGCAGCTTGGCTTCTTCGAAGGGCTGGACATCTTTCACCACGTTCACGCCGGCGCTGCGCAGGACGGCGGCGTCGGCAGGGTCGGCCAGTTGGTCCTCCAGCACCCATTCCCAAAAGGCTTCGGTGCCCAGGGCCGCGGCATCGGTCACGCCCAGTGCCTCTCGCGCGGCAGCGCGGCGCTCTGGCGTGGCGGCCGGGACGATGCGGTCCACCATGCTGTTGGGAAAAGCGCAGGCGGTCTTGAGCCATGCAGCCAGGCCAGCGTTTCGTTTTTCGGCGTCAGCCACGCACAGGGCTTGCAGCTGGCGGCCGTTGTTGCTCAGGTTGTCGCAAGACGCGACGGTCACGCCGGGCAGGCCGTTCGCATGGCGCCGGGCCAGGCCATCGACCAGCAACTGCGCCAGTTCGGGGCCGTAGCCTTTTTCGGTCACCGTGAGCGTGATCCAGCGGGTGCTGGGAGCAGCCATGGCGGCCACCACCTTGTCGCGCTCGCGCGCAGCCACCGCGGTCTGCAGCACCGCGCCCGCCACTTGCCACTGGATACCGGCATGGCTGGCCACTTGCACGGCATAAAGGCCTTGCTGCGCCGCCAGCGTGTCCGCGACCTCGGGGTTGCGCATGGAAACGCCCAGCACACCCCAGCGGGCATCGCCCTGCCCGAGCAATCGGTCAAATACCAAGGCTTGGTGAGCGCGGTGAAAGGCGCCCAGGCCGAGGTGAACCACGCCAGGTATTTGTCCGTCGCGCGCATACGTCGGCACCTGGATGCCGCGTGCGGCAAGAAGGGGCAGGGCGGCTGTGCCCAGGGAGTTACTTGTTGGGGTCATCGATGTCTCCGCTTCAGTCAAACTGCAGTCCGCCATTCAGGTCCAGCACTTCGCCGGTGATAAAGCCGCTCATGGGGTGCGCCAAAAAAAGCACGCAATGCGCGAACTCTTCCAACTCGCAAAAGCGGTTGACGGGGATCTTTTGCTTGAGCTCAGCTTGCCGCTCGGCGCTGACTTGACCAGTCAACATTTGCGTTTTCACAAAGGTCGGTGCCAGTGCATTGCAGGTCACGCCAAAGGGCGCGTACTGGCGTGCAAAGCTGAAGGTGAGCGAGCTCACGCCGCCCTTGCTGGCCGCATACGCAGGCAGGGGTGACAAGCCGCCCGTCTTGGCGCCAAAGGACGACACATTGACGATGCGACCGAAGCCGCGCGCCTTCATGCCCGGGGCCACGCGCTGGCTGACAAAGAACACGCCGTCCAGGTTCACGCGCATGGTTTTGTGCCACAGCTCGGGCGTGGTTTCTTCGCAGTTGGCGTACTGCAAAAAGCCAGCGTTGTTCACGCACACATCAATGCGACCGAAGTGCGCTTCGATCTGCGTACAGGCTGCATTCACAGCCGCGTGGTCGCTGACGTCCATGATGAAGCAGGCCAAGCGCTCGCCGTACTCCGCCAACTCTGTGGCCACCTGCGCCGTGTTCAAGTCGGTCGCGGCCACTCGGTAGCCTGCCTGCAGCAAGGCGCGGCAAGTGGCCAGGCCCATGCCTGCGTTGGCGCCCGTGACCAGCGCCACTTGTTCGGACAGCGGTGGTGCGGGTGCGAGCAGGCGTGCAAGGTCACTGCCGGGGACGATTCGCGCCGGCTTTGCAAAGTCAGTCATGTTTATTTTCTTTATTCAGGAATCGTCACGCCGACCTTGAGGCCAGCCTGGCGAATCTCTTGCCAGGTTTCACGGTCTACGGCAAAGCCTTCGGCTTGCCGCTGGGTGCGTGCGGCACGCTCTGCGTCACCGGCAATTTGCACGGCCTCAAAGCCCGGGGCCACAGGCCCGGCGCGCAGCCAGTCCACAAAGGCCAGGGCTTCTGTATCAAAGCTGGTTTGCGTGCCCAGCTTTTTCGGGTCAATCAAGATGGTGAGCATGCTGTTGATGACCGCGCGTGCGTGCGCGGTGGGCTGGTGCCAGGTGGCACCGCCCGTGAGCGCGCCGCCCAGCAATTCGCAAGCCACTGCCATGCCGTAGCCCTTGTGCTCGCCGAAGGTCATGAGCGCGCCAAAGAGTCCGCCCGCCTGAGGTACCACCACCACGCCTGGGTCGGTGGTGGGCAGGCCTTGCTCGTCAATCAAATAGCCCTCTGGAACCTTGCGGCCTTCGTTGTGCGCCACGCGCATCTTGCCCTGGGCCACGCGGCTGGTCGCAAAGTCCAGCACAAAGGGCGCACGACCTTGCAGCGGCACGCCAATGCAGCAAGGGTTGGTGCCAAAGCGACCGTCAGCCCCGCCCCAGGGCGCGACCACCGGCCGTGAAATCACGTTGACGAAATGCATGGACACCAGGCCCTCAGCCACCGCCATTTCAGCAAAGTGGCCGATGCGCCCCAAGTGATGCGAGTCCGCCAGCGCCATGATGCAACTGCCTTGCGCCTTGGCACGTTCAATGCCCATGCGCATGGCCTGCACGCCCACCACCTGACCATAGCCGCGCTGGCCATTGAGCGAGAGCAGCGAGCCGGCGTCCAGCACGGTGCGCACGCTGGCGTTCGGTGTCAGCCCGCCTTCGAGCACAGCGTCCACATAGCGCGGTAGCATGCCCACGCCGTGCGAATCGTGTCCACTCAAATTCGCCATCACCAAATTGGCGGCGACTTGCTCGGCCTCTTGGGCTGAGCTGCCAGCGCCACGCAGAACGGCAGCGCAATGTTCGGTCAGGGCGGCGGCTTGATGCATTTTTGTCATGTCTAGCCTTGTTCTTACATCACCGCGCCGACTTGCCAAGGCACGAACTCGTTTTGGCCGTAACCATGCTGCTCGCTCTTGCTCTGCGTGCCCGAGGCTGTGGCCAGGATCATTTCAAAAATTTGTTGACCCATCTCCTGCACGCTCACGCCGCCGTCAATGATGGCGCCGCAGTTGATGTCCATGTCTTCTTCTTGCCGCTTCCACAGTGCCGAGTTGGTGGCGAGCTTGAGCGAAGGCGAAGGCGCGCAGCCGTAGGCCGAGCCGCGCCCTGTTGTAAAGCAAATCAGGTTGGCGCCGCCTGCTACCTGGCCCGTGGCGCTGACCGGGTCGTAGCCCGGTGTGTCCATGTACACAAAGCCGTTTTTGTCTACCGGCTCGGCGTATTCGTACACAGCTTCCAGATTGCTGGTGCCGCCCTTGGCCACCGCGCCCAATGATTTTTCAAGAATGGTCGTGAGGCCGCCCGCCTTGTTGCCGGGAGACGGGTTGTTGTTCATTTCGCCACCGTTGATCTCGGTGTAGTTCTCCCACCACTTGATGCGCGAGATCAGCTTTTCAGCAACTTCAGGACGCACCGCGCGGCGGGTGAGCAAATGCTCGGCGCCATAAATCTCCGGCGTCTCGCTCAAGATGGCCGTGCCGCCGTGGGCCACCAGCAAGTCCACCGCCGCGCCCAGCGCCGGGTTGGCGCTGATGCCCGAGTAGCCGTCAGAGCCGCCGCACTGCAAGCCGACCGTGATGTGCGCCGCGCTGCAGGGCTCACGCTTCACAGCGTTCGCTCGCGGCAGCATGTCCTTGATGATGCCAATGCCTTTGTCCACCGTCTTACGCGTGCCGCCTGCGTCTTGAATATTGAAGACGCGAAAGTTCTCGCCTTCGTTCAAGGCGCTGTGCGCCAGCCAGGCGTTGATCTGGTTGGCCTCGCAGCCCAGGCCCACCACCAGCACGCCCGCAAAGTTGGCGTGCGTGGCGTAGCCGGCCAGCGTGCGCTCCAAAATCTTCAGGCCAATGCCTTCGCTGTCCATGCCGCAGCCCGTGCCGTGCGTCAGTGCCACCACGCCGTCCACGTTGGGAAAGTCCTTCAAGGCATCCGGATTCGTCTGGCGCGAGAAATGGTCTGCAATCGCGCGCGCGGCCGTGGCCGAGCAATTGACGCTGGACAAGATGCCGATGTAATTGCGCGTGGCCACGCGGCCGTCAGCGCGCTTGATGCCCATGAAAGTAGCTTCGCGCTTGGCTGGCGCGGGCTTTACATCCGCACCAAAAGCGTAGTCGCGCGCAAAGTCGCCTTTGTCCGGCCCCATGTCCAGGTTGTGCGTGTGCACATGCTCGCCCGGCGCAATCGCCTTGCTGGCAAAGCCAATGATCTGGTTGTAACGGCGCACCGGGTCACCCGCGGCCAGGGCACGGGTGGCGACTTTGTGGCCGGCCGGGATCAAACCGCGTACGGCGATGTTTTCAACCTGCGTGCCGCCCACGAGCTGGGCCCGGGCAATCAGCACATCGTCAGCCGGATGAAGGCGAATAAAAGGAGTCATGTCAGCAAAGTCAATCAAAGGTAAAAGTGTCGGGAATCAATAAAACATCTTGGGCAGCCACAGCACCACGGCGGGCACATACGTAATGATGATCAAGCTGCCAAGCAAAGGCACCAGCCACGGCAAGATGGCCATGGTCGTGCGCTCCACCGACAGCTTGGCCACCCGCGCCAGCACAAACAGCACCATGCCCATGGGCGGGTGCAGCAGGCCAATCATGAGGTTGAGCACCATCACCAGACCGAAGTGAATCAGGTCGATGCCCAGTTGCTGCGCAATCGGCACCAGGATGGGCACGAGGATGGTGATGGCGGCTGTCGGCTCCAAAAAGCAACCAACAAACAGCATCAGCAAGTTGGCCAGAATCAGGAAAACCCAGGCTTCCTGGGTAAAGCCCAGAACCCATTTGGCGATGTCGGTGGTCACACCTGTGGCGGTCAGCATCCAGCCAAAGATGGAGGCTGCCGCGACGATGAAGAGCACCGTGGCGGTGGTTTCCACCGTGTCCAGGCAGACCTTGACGAACATCTTGAAGTTGATGGTGCGGTACCAGAAGAAGCCCAGGATCAAGGACCACACACAAGCGGCAATCGCACCTTCGGTCGGTGTGAAGATGCCGGTCGTCATGCCGCCGATCAGCAGCACGGGCGTGAGGATGGGCAGCACAGCCTGAAAGTTAAAAGCTTTGTCGGCCGCGAACAGTGCGACCAAAGCCACGGCCACCGTCAGTTGCGGCGGCGTTCCCAGCTTGCCGATCAGCAGCCACAAGAGCAGCGGCCAGGCAATGACGACAGCGGTTTCAACCAAGGCCTTGTTCAGACGGCCCCAGTCAAATTTGATGTCGCCGCCCCAGTTGTTCTTGTGCGCAAAGTACGCGACCGTCAGCATCATCAGGACAGCCATCAGAACGCCCGGCAAGATGCCAGCCAGGAACAGGGCGCCGACGCTGACGTTGGCCATCATGCCGTAGATGACGAAGGGCAGGCTGGGCGGAATGATGGGGCCGAGCGTGGCTGATGCCGCCGTGACGCCGACCGCGAATTCCGAGCTGTAGCCGTGGTCCTTCATGGCCTTGATTTCAATCGTACCCAGGCCGGCGGCGTCGGCAATGGCCGTGCCGCTCATGCCTGCAAACACCACCGAGCCGACGATGTTCACGTGGCCCAGGCCGCCCTTGAGCCAGCCAACCAGCGCCAAGGCGTAGTTGTAGATGCGGTTGGTGATGCCGGCGTTGTTCATCAAGTTGCCGGCCAGGATGAAGAAGGGCACCGCCAGCAGCGGAAAGCTGTCGATGCCGCTGATCATGCGGTGGATCACCACAAACGGAGGCGAACTTTGCGTGATGAAGATGTAAATGAGCGAAGCGCCGGCCATGGCCATGGCCACGGGCAGGCCGCCGCTCATCAAAAAGAGAAACAGAATTTTGAGCATTTTTTAGCGATCGTCCATGGTGGATTCGGGGCGTTCAAGCACGGTGTAGCCGCGCTGGATGTGCAGGCGCATGACCCACAGAGAACGGATAAACATGGCGGCAAAGCCCAGCATGCACACGCCGTAAACGATGTTCATGGGCAGGTCGATGATGGTCATCTTGTAGTTTTCCATGCGCGCCATCATTTGCCAGGTCAGCACCGTGGCGGCGCCCAAAAAGGCGATGCGCATCACATCAGCCAGCAGCCCCATTGCACGGCCTAGCCAGGGCGGCATGAAGCGGTAGAAAAAGTCCACCTGAATATGGTTGTTCTTGGCCACGCCAATGGCGGCGCCCACAAAGACGGTGGCGATCAAAAGGTAGCGCGCGATTTCTTCGGTCCATGCGGCCGAGTCGTTCATCACGTAGCGTGTGAAAAATTGGTAAAAGACCGTCAGGCCCAAGGCCCAAAAAAACAGGAGTGCAGCCCAGGCCTCGACGGGTGTACCCGACAGGTCTACCTCATCATCAGTGGCGTGGAACTCGCCGTCGTCGCCCATCACTTTGGGCAGTGAATCAATATCAACAATGGAGGTCATGAGAGGCCTGAACTTGTAAAAGAGAAGGCCGGGGCCGCGCGGCTGCGCAGCCCCGGAAACTGGCTAAGGCTTACTTGATGGCCTGGATGCGGTCCCAGTCCTTCTTGTCGTAGCCCATGGTGCTCATGTCAACAGCCTTGACCACGCGGTCACGGAACTCGTCCTTGTTGACGGTGATGATGTTGATGCCCTTTTTCTTGAATTCATCGACCAGCTCGCCTTCGCGCTTTTTGATCTCGTCGGTGGCCTTGGCGGCAGCTTCTTGCATCGCGTCGCTGAAGATCTTCTTGTCAGCGTCGCTCAGCTTGTTCCACACGTGAGGGCCGACTTGCGTGACCAATGAATCCAGAATGTGGCCGGTCAGGATGATGTTCTTTTGAACTTCATAGAACTTCTTGGCTTCGATGGTCGGCAGTGGGTTTTCCTGCGCGTCCACGGTACCGTTTTGCAGGGCCAGGTAAACCTCGGCAAAGGCAATCGGTGTGGGGTTGGCGCCGCAAGCGCGTGGCAGGGCCATGTAGGCCGGAACGTCAGGCACGCGCATCTTCAGGCCCTTCATCTCGTCGCAATTCTTGAAGGGCTTGTTGCTGGTGGAGTGGCGCGCACCGTAGTAAGTCACGGCGGTGGTCTGGATGCCGGTCTTGGCTTTGTAGCCGTCGGTCAATTCTTTGAACACATCGCTCTTGGCGTACTTCAGCACGTGGTCTGCGTCGCGGAAGGTGTAGGGGTAGTAAGCCACGCCGATGCGTGGGAAGCTGCGTGCGGCGAACGAAGCGCCGGAAATGATGATGTCCACCGTGCCCAGTTGCAGGCCTTGGTTGATATCGCTCTCCTTGCCGAGCGTGGAGGCTGGGAACACTTGAATTTCATAGCGGCCGTTGGTGCGCTTTTTGATCTCGTCAGCTGCCCAGACCGACCAGCGGTGGTAGGGCTCCGAGGTCTCGTAGGCGTGGGCCCACTTGAGTTTGATGGGTGCGGGGGTTTGAGCCTGGGCTGTGCCCAAGGCGCCAAACAGACTGGCGGCCAGCGCGGCGCAGGCCAAGGTCTTGATGGTCAATCGTTTGCTCATGCTTTTGTCTCCTCAGTGGGTTGAAGTCGTTTTAATCTGATGTGCTGGCGCGTAGGTGTCAGGTCTTCTTCGCGCGGCGCCAGCTCGCGCTGAATCGGGTGTGTGAGTTGTCCATGTGGGCGTGCATGGCGCTGCGTGCCGCTGCGGCGTCATGCGCTTTGATGGCGACCAGCACAGCCTGGTGCTCGGCAATCGCCGACTGCCAGGACGTCAAGGTTTCAAAGTGGTTGCCCAGGCGTTCGAAGAGTGGGCCGCGGCGCGAATCCCAAAAGCCCTGCACCGTCTCGATCAGCACCGCGTTGTCGCAGGCCTGCACGATGGCCGTGTGAAAGGCGCGGTCGCCGTCGAGTGGCATCACGCCCTTGTCGGCATCGGTCTGCATGGACTCGATGGCAACTTTCATGGCTGACACGTCCTTGCGTTTGGCCTGCACGGCGGCCATGGCAGCGGTCTCGCCTTCGACCATGCGGCGAGCACGAATCAGTTCGAGCGGGCCCCATTCGTTCATGACGGCAGGCGCTTCCTTTTTGGCCTGCTTGGCCAGGCGATCCCGCTCGCTGCGGTCCAGCACATACACGCCGGAGCCGGTACGCACTTCCACCCAGCCTTCAACTTCAAGCGCAATCAAGGCCTCGCGCACCGAGGGTCGGCTGACGCCCAGTTGCTTGGCCAGGTCACGCTCGGCGGGCAGGCGGGCGCCAGCTTCAAACTCGCCACTGGCCATGAGCGCGCGCAACTGCTCGGCGATTTGCCGGTACAGGCGCGTGGGTTCGACGGTTTGCAATGGCATGGAGGATGTCTTGAAGAGGCCGGAGGTGCCGAGTGAAACTTAAGGGTAAGTCAGAATTGGACAAGTGGTCAGGCCAATTGATAATCCCACAAGAATGCTTCACATCCATCAGGCAAAACCCGGGGACAGGCCATGACCTCCGATTTCAGACCCGCCGTTCGCATCGAGTCCGTCCGTCTGCGCCAGGTGGATTTGCCGCCCAAGGTGGTGCGCACCGATGCGATCCAGTCCTTTGTCACCCAGGAAACCGTTCTGCTCACGGTCTACTGCAGCGACGGGTCGGAAGGCACGGGCTATGCGTACACCATTGGCACAGGTGGCTCGTCGGTGGTGGCCTTGCTGCGTGACCATCTCGCGCCGCGCCTGCTGGGCCGTGACCCGGTCATGGTCGAGGCGATCTGGAAGGACTTGTTTTTTGCGACGCACGCCACGGCCGTGGGCGCCATCACCAGCCTGGCGCTGGCTTGCGTGGACACAGCTTTGTGGGACTGGCGGGCGCGGCAGCTCGGCTTGCCGCTGTGGCAATTGCTGGGCGGCGCGCAGGCCAGCTTGCCGGTCTACACCACCGAAGGCGGCTGGCTGCACCTGAGCGCCGACGAGCTGGTGGACCAGACCCTGGCCGCGCAGGCGCAGGGTTTCAAGGGTGCCAAGATCAAGGTTGGCCGCCCGCATGTGAGCGAAGACATGGCGCGCTTGAGCGCCGTGCGCCGTGCAGTCGGGCCTGGCTTTGAAATCATGACCGATGCCAACCAGGGCCTGAACCGGCCCGAGGCCTTGCGACGGGCGGCCGCCTTCGAGGCCCTGGACCTCGCCTGGCTTGAAGAACCCATGGCCGCCGAAGATGTGTCCGGTCATCGCCAACTGCGTGCCCAGACCAGCGTGCCCGTGGCGGTCGGCGAGTCCATGTACCACTTAAGCCAGTTCCGTGAATACCTGGAGCAGGGCGCCTGCTCCATCGTCCAGCCTGATGTGGCGCGCATAGGCGGCATCACGCCGTGGATCAAGGTGGCGCATCTGGCCGAAGGCTTCAATGTGCCGGTGTGTCCACACTTCTTGATGGAGCTTCACGTCAGCCTCTGCGCTGCGGTGCCCAATGCCGCCTGGGTCGAATACATTCCCCAGCTCGACGACATCACCACCAGTCGCTTGCGCGTCGAGGCGGGCCGCGCCTACGCGCCACTCACGCCTGGCCTGGGCATTGAATGGGACTGGCCTGTCATAGGCCAGCGGCAACTGCTGGACCAATGGGTCAAGGCCTGAGGCGCCCGCCGAGGTTCAAGACGCCTTCGACTATCTGCTTCATCTCCCAGAAAACACAAAGGAAAAATTCATGCGACTCCAAGCAAAAACCGCTCTCGTCACCGCTGCCGGCCAAGGCATTGGCAAAGCCACCGCGCTGGCAATGGCCGCTGAAGGCGCACAGGTCTGGGCCACCGACATCAACGCCGATCTGCTCAAGAGCTTTGACGGCATGCCCAACATCAAGGCCCTGCGGCTGGACGTGCTGGACAAGGCGGCCATTACCGAGCTGGTGGCGGGCCTGCCAACGCTGGACATCTTGTTCAATTGCGCGGGCTTTGTGCACGGTGGCAACGCGCTGCAAGCCAGCGAAGCCGACTGGGACTTCGCCTTCAACCTGAACGTGCGCTCGCAGTGGTGGATGATTCAGGCCGTGCTGCCGGGCATGCAGGTGGCCAAGCGCGGCAGCATCGTCAACATGGCCAGCGTTTGCAGCAGCATCAAGGGCTTGCCCAACCGTTTTATCTACGGCACCAGCAAAGCGGCCGTCATCGGCCTGACCAAGAGCATCGCGGCCGACTTTGTGGCCGACGGCGTGCGCTGCAATGCCATTTGCCCAGGCACAGTGGACACGCCTTCGCTGCAAGACCGCATCAATGCCAACACCGATCCTGTGCAGGCCCGCGCGGCCTTTGTCGCACGCCAGCCGCTGGGTCGCTTGGCGCAGGCGCATGAGATCGCGCCGCTGGTGGTGTTTTTGGCCAGCGACGAGGCGGCCTTTGTCACTGGCCAGGCCTACAGCATTGACGGCGGTATCACGATCTAAACAGGCAGCCCAGCGATGAACCAGCTTGATTTGAAGGGCCGCCACGCGGTGGTCACGGGCGGCGCGTCCGGTCTGGGCTTTGCCATCACCGAGCGGCTGCTGGCATCAGGCGCAGACGTGACCTGGTGGGACCGCGATGCGGGTTTGCTGGCCGCGTCCAAAGCCAAGCTGGGGGCACTGGCCAGCCGCATCCACACCGTGCAGGTGGATGTGGGTCAGCACCCAAGCGTGGTCAGCGCCGTGCAGCAAACGATTGCCGCGCGGCCGGTCATTGACATCCTGGTCAACTCCGCCGGCATCACCGGGCCCAACGCCAAGGTGTGGGACTACCCGGTGGACGATTGGCTGCAAGTCATGCAGGTCAACTTGAACGGCCTTTTTTACTGCTGCCGTGAAGTGGCGCCGCACATGCGCACCCATGGTTACGGGCGCATCGTCAACATCGCGTCGGTGGCTGGCAAAGACGGCAACCCCAACGCCAGCGCCTACAGCGCCAGCAAGGCTGCTGTGATGGCGCTGACCAAATCTCTCGGCAAAGAATTGGCTGACACCGGTGTGCGCGTGAACTGCGTCACGCCCGCCGCTGTCAAGACCGCGATCTTTGACCAGATGTCGCCGGAGCATGTTGCCTTTATGCTCTCGAAGATTCCGATGGGCCGCTTTGGCACGCCCGAAGAAGTCGCAGCCATGGTGGCTTGGCTGTGCACCGAGGACTGCTCGTTTTCAACCGGCGCGGTGTTTGATTTGTCGGGCGGCCGGGCAACGTATTGAAGACTTACTGAAGACGTATTGAAGTTTTATCAACAGAAGAGAAGAAGGAAGACACATGAAACTCGTTCGCTATGGCAACCCGGGCAAGGAAAAGCCGGGCCTGATCGATGCCGACGGCAAGCTGCGCGATTTGAGCGGCGTCATTGGCGACATCGACCCGAGCCAGCTCGGTGATGCCGCGATTGCCAAGCTGCGCCGCCTGAAAACCGCCAACCTGCCGCTGGTGCGCGGCAAGCCGCGTATGGGCAGCCCCGTCAATGGCGTGCGCAAGTTCATCGCCATCGGCCTGAACTATGCCGACCACGCGGCCGAGTCGAATCTGCCGATCCCGAAAGAGCCGATTGTTTTCATGAAGGCGACTTCGTGCATTCAGGGCCCGAACGATCCGGTCATGCTGCCCAAGGGCTCGGTCAAGACCGACTGGGAAGTTGAACTGGGCATCGTGATTGGCACCACGGCGCGCTACGTGTCGCAAAAAGACGCTCTCAACTACGTGGCCGGCTACTGCACCATCAACGACGTGAGCGAGCGTGAATACCAGATCGAGCGCGGCGGTACCTGGGACAAGGGCAAGGGTTGCGACACCTTCGGCCCGATCGGCCCCTGGCTGGTCACGCGCGACGAAGTGCCCAACCCGCAAAAGCTCGGCATGTGGCTGGAAGTCAACGGCAAGCGCGTGCAGACCGGCTCGACCAAGACCATGATTTTTGGCGTGGCCAAGATCATCAGCTACGTCAGCCAGTTCATGACACTCGAACCCGGCGACGTGATCACCACCGGCACCCCACCGGGCGTGGGCATGGGCATGAAGCCGCCGCTGTACTTGAAAAAGGGCGACGTGATGAAGCTCGGCATTGAGGGCCTGGGTGAGCAAGAGCAAACCGTGGTGCCCTTCAAGCTGAAAAGCTGAACACCGCGCTCTTGATGAGAAGGCCCGACGCTTGTCGGGTCTTTTTTTGGGCAAAAATAGCACGGTCGTTCTTTTTTGTGCCAAGATCCGCGCCTATGTCCCCTTCCGCCGTCACCGCGATTTCCCACAAAAGCCAGCAAAAAGGCCAGCAGACTAAAGTCGCCATCATTGAAGCCGCCCTGGGTCTGGCCTCGCAAATCGGCCTGGAAGGCCTGAGCATCGGCGCAGTGGCCGAGGTCATGCACATGAGCAAATCGGGTGTGTTTGCGCACTTTGGCTCGCGCGAAGAACTGCAAATTTCGGTGGTGCGCGAATACTTTCGCCGCTTTGAGGGCGATGTTTTTTACCCCGCACTGAGCGAGCCGCGCGGCCTGCCGCGCCTGCGCGCCATGTTCGACAACTGGATGAAGCAAGTCGCTGTTGAATTGCAGTCCGGCTGCATCTTCATCAGCGGCGCGGTGGAGTTTGACGACCGGCCCGGCCCCGTGCGTGACGCGCTGGCCAGCTCAGTCCAGACCTGGCTGGACGCCATGTGCCGCGCCGTGGTGCTCGCACGTGATGAAGGCCAACTGAAGCCCGAGGCGGATGCGCAGCAAATCGCTTTTGAAATTCATGCACTCATCCTGGCTTTGCATTACGAGGCCCGCTTTCTCAAGAACCCCGGCTCATTGGCCCGCGCCGTGACGGCGTTTGAGGGCATCTTGCAGCGACACGGCACAGAGCTAGCCAGCCCCCAGCCCTCGGCCAAAAAGACAGCCAAGCCCAAGTTTTAGTTTTCTGGTTTTCAAGCAACAACAACCTTTCAGGAGTCAACATGCCCCAGTACAGCCCACCCCTGCGCGACATGCAGTTTGTGATGCACGAAGTGCTCAAGGTCACCGACGAATTCAAGGCCATGCCCAAGCATGCCGACGTGGACGAAGACACCATCAACGCGGTGCTGGAAGAAGCGGGCAAGTTCGCGGCTGAAGTCGCGTTCCCGCTGAACATCTCGGGCGACGAGCAAGGCTGCAAGCTGGACAAGGTCACGCATGAAGTGAAAACGCCAGACGGCTTCAAGGCTGCGTATCAGCAGTACGTGGAAGGCGGCTGGGCGGCGCTGTCTTGCGACCCGGCTTACGGCGGCCAAGGCTTGCCCTTTGCCATGAACCAGTGTCTGTATGAAATGCTGAACTCGGCCAACCAGGCCTGGACCATGTACCCGGGCCTCTCGCACGGCGCTTACGAGGCCCTGCACGCGCACGGCACTGACGAGCAGAAAAAGCTGTATTTGCCCAAGCTCACCAGCGGCGAATGGACCGGCACCATGTGCCTGACCGAGCCGCATTGCGGCACGGACTTAGGGCTCTTGCGCACCAAGGCCGAGCCGCAGCCTGACGGCAGCTACGCGCTTACCGGCAACAAGATTTTTATCAGCGCCGGTGAACACGACATGGCTGAGAACATCGTGCACTTGGTGTTGGCGCGCTTGCCCGATGCACCAGCCGGCAGCAAAGGCATCAGCCTTTTTGCCGTGCCCAAATTCAACATCAAGCCCGATGGAACCCTGGGTTCACGCAACGGCATCTACTGCGGTGGCCTGGAGCACAAGATGGGCATCCACGGCAATTCGACCTGCCAGATGGTGCTCGATGGCGCCGTGGGCACCATGGTGGGCGCGCCCAACAAGGGCTTGGCCGCGATGTTCGTGATGATGAACGCCGCCCGCCTGGGCGTGGGCAACCAGTCGCTGG
>JBBAPG010000011.1:0-101715 GCA_040400945.1 Polaromonas sp.
CAGTTCCTGGCCGAGAACCCTGACAAATTTGACGCCCGCGAATGGCTCAAGCCCGCCCGCGCCGCCGCCCAGGCCATTTGCAAGCAGCGCTACCTGCAGTTTGGCTGCGAAGGCCAAGGCGCCAAGATCAAGGGCCATGGCCTGAGCGTCATGGCCGGCAGGTACGCCAAGGGCGAACTGGCGCAGCTCGTGCATTGAGGCTGGGGCCGCCGTGGTGCGGCCCGGCTGCTTGACGACGGCGGGAACGGGGATAATCCGTTGACACATCACCCAACTTGCCCGCAGCCGCGGGCATTTTTCTGACCGACTGCCATGACCCACGCGACGCCTGCGCTCCATACCTCCAACATCACCTCGCTGCCTCTCCTGGCGCGCGGCAAGGTGCGCGACAACTATGCAGTCGGCAGTGACCGCCTGCTGATGGTGGCCAGTGACAGGCTCAGCGCGTTTGACGTGATTCTGGGCGAGCCGATTCCCGGAAAGGGCGCGCTACTTACGCAAATGGCGCTGTTCTGGTTTGGCAAGCTCGGCCATATCTGCCCCAACCACTTGACCGGCGAGGCACCAGAAAGCGTCGTGACCGCAGGTGAGTTGCCCCAAGTGCAGGGCCGGGCCATGCTGGTCAAGCGCCTCAAACCCATTCCCGTCGAGGCCGTGGTCCGCGGCTACCTCGCCGGCAGCGGTTGGCAGGAATACCAAGCCACGCAGTCAGTTTGCGGGGTAGCGCTGCCAGCCGGGCTGAAAAATGCCAGCAAGTTGACTGAGCCCATCTTCACGCCTGCCGCCAAGGCTGAGGCCGGCGAGCATGACGAAAACATCAGCTACGAGCAGGTCGAAAAAATCGTCGGGCCAGCCCTGGCCGCAGAGATCAAACGCATCAGCATCGAAATCTACAAAACTGCAGCGGCCTTCGCGCTGACAAAGGGCATCATCATTGCCGACACGAAGTTTGAGTTTGGCCTGGACGAAGCCGGCACGTTGACTTTGATGGATGAAGTATTGACCCCCGACTCCTCACGCTACTGGCCCATCGAGGGCTACGAGCAGGCTTTTAGCGAGGGCCAGAATCCGCCAAGCTACGACAAGCAGTTCGTGCGCGACTGGCTCGAGGCTGTACGCATCAATGGCAAACCTTGGGACAAGACCCCGCCGGCACCCGCGCTGCCGCCTGAAGTAGCGCGCAAGACAGCTGAAAAATACAAGGAAGCGCTGGCACGGTTGACCGCTTGACCAACTCAGCCTGAATCGCTGGCGAGTCCGCCGACGACCATGAAAAAAGCCCGTTGAACCTGAATTCAACGGGCTTTTTTATGGCTCAGGCAAGCCTGGGGTCAGAAGGAATGGATCACGCCGATTGCATAACCGTAGACCCTGGAAGTGTCGGTAGCTTCACCCATCAGGAAGTCGGCGTAGGCATAAGTGTTCTTGAGAATTTGCCGGTTCACGAAGAACTCCAGACCAGGCGTCTTGGTGTCTTGGTTCTTGGCGTATTGCAAACCGACATTGAACCCGGCAACGGGTGCTACCAGGCCAATCATCGCGCCTCTGCCGCTGCCAAAGCTGACGGCACCGGTGGTGTCCACAGTGCGCACGAGCTTTTTGGCTCCGGAGTAACTCACCGCAACTTTAGCCAAGCCGAAGTCGTAGGAAGCGGCTACGGCAGTAGATGCTGCGCCGTCAGTAAAGGGTTTGGTTTCAGCCGTGCCCGCCACACTCAGGGCGCCCAAGGTGTAGGTCAAGCCAAGTGACGCGGTAGCCAGCGCATTTGCGACGACGCTGTCGCCATTGCCATCACGGAGGATGCCTTGGTAACCGGCTTGAGCCTTGAGGCCGGGGATCAGTTCGGGCGCGATGTATTGGACCGAACGATCACCGCGGCCAGCCTGGAGCAAACCCAGATTAGCACCCACAGTCGAAGCGGAAGCCACGTTGGCACCGCCGTTGAAGTCAAAGCCAATCATGGTCTGGAACGGTACGGAGTCCTGCTTACCCACGCGGACTTCACCAAAATCACCGGCGAAGCCGACCCACGCTTGGCGACCGAACAGCTTGTTACCCGTAGACCCACCGTCGATATTGATGCCGCCTTCAAGCTGGAAATTTCCTTTGACACCTGCGCCAAGGTCTGTTGTCCCCTTAAAACCAAGGCGGGTGGTGGAGTTGCCATTGAAGTCAATGCTCGTTTTGGTGGATGTCAGTTGGTTCGCAAGACCGGCATCAACAAGACCATAAATCGTCAATTGGGCTTGGGCAGCGCTGCCAAATGCCAGCAGAGCGGCTGCAGGGATGATTTTTTTCAGCATAGGGTTCTTTCCGTAAGTTAAGACAGGCTTCCTCAGAGGGACGCTTCTTTCCAAGCCCTGCAGACTGACAGCTGAAAACCACAGACCGATTCCCGGAAGATTCGAATCCACAAGGATCTCAAAGCAGTAGCCTGTACATGAGCTTTGAGACCAATGGTAAAAATTATGCAAACTAAGGTCAACATATATATAGACTTATGTTGCTTATGTCACGAAAAATTTAATCTAAAGTTAACACACTGGCAACCTCGACCGAGACTCCAACCTTGACAGCCAAGCCATGAAAAAAGCCCGCTGCGTCTTCACACAGCGGGCTTTTTCAAGGTTTCGGCCCTCTTCAGGACCTTGCCATGGGGCTTATCAGAACGTGAAGATCACACCGATAGCGTAGGCGTCCGTGTTGGAGCCCTTCTTGGACAAGAAGTCAGCGTAAGCGAAGGTGTTCTTCATGATTTCCTTGTTCACAAACACTTCAGTGGCGGTAAGTTGGGTTGCCGTGTTCTTGGCGAACTGGGTACCAATGTTGAAGCCGGCGACGGGCACAACCACACCGACCATGTAGCCCTTGCCAGCAGAGCCGTCAACCATCTTGCCGCCTGTGAATGAGCCAGCAACTTTGGCCACGCCGAAGTCATAGGAGGCCGCAACGGCAGAAGTGTCCTTGCCACCGTCGTAAGCTTTGGACTCTGCAGTGGCTGCCAATGCCAGCTTGTCGAGGGTGTAGGTCACGCCGACCGAGCTGGTGGCCTTGGCGCCGTAGTATTCCAACTGATGGCCCACTTGCACGACGAAACCGCTGACGGCAGGGGCGATGTACTGGACAGAACGCTTGCCGCGACCCTCGGTCAATGCAACGGGCGGGACGCGGAAGGCGCTGGCCACATTGGCGTCGCCATTCAGGTTGAACGGAACCATGGTCTGGAATGGCACGGAATCTTGCGTACCGACACGCACTTCGCCGAAGGCGCCAGCAAGACCCGCCCAGGCTTGACGGTCAAAGAAGACATCTTGCTTTTGCAACTTGCTGTTCACGCCGGCTTCGAACTGGAACGTGGCCTTCAGGCCAGCGGTCAGATCTTGATCGCCCTTCAGGCCGAGCCTGGTGCCGGAATTGCCGCCAGAGATCAGATCAGGCTTGGCATCGAAGCCTTTGGAAAAAGCGACGTCAAGCAAGCCATAAGGGGTGACTTCAGCTTGGGCGGCGCCAGCCAGGGCGAGCAGGGCGGCGGCAGGGATCAGCTTTTTGAACATCAGGTGTTTCTTTCAGTGAGTTTGAGATGGTTCAGCCCAGCACTGCTCTGCTTCGCGCCGCCTGAAATGGGTTCAGTCACCAAAATGAGGATTTGGGCTGCACCAAAAAAGTGCGCAAAAAAGCATGGCAACTTGAGCTTCGGACGCAATCGTAGAAACCCTGAGAACCGAGGTCAACAAAATCCCCAAAAGAGTTGTTTTTTGTCACACCCTGGTCACTTAAGCGATTTCAACGCCTCATGGACCAGCAATAAGCGGGCCAGCACAGCTGCAAGCCGCTCAACGGCCCTAGCTCAGCTAAATTCAGTTCAGCATCATGCTGAGCTTGCGCCGATAGCCTGAGACCAGCGCGGCCTGCGGGTCTTCTTGAACGGCCGTCTTGCCGACCACCTCAATGCCAGCGGGCGTCTTGCCGGACGCTTCTGCGCCAGCCTTGGGCTTGGGCGGCGACAGCAATTCCAAAATCGCGATGAAGGTCTTGCGCGGCACCTCGTCGCCCCACTTTTTGTCCCGCATGATGATTTCGAGCAGCTCGTCCATGGCGGCGGTCCACTCGCCTTCGCTCATCAGTACCCGCGCTTTGGCCAGTCGCGTCTCAAAATCGCGCTTGTCCTTGGCAATCAGCTCATCAAATTGCTCATACGGCCATTGACCGCGCGCGTCTGTGCTGACGAACTCGAGCGCTGCCAGCCATTGTTTGAGCGCCTCAAATCTCAGCTGCACCGGAATCTGCACCAGCGCCGGCGCCAAAGCTGATTTGGCTTCGGGCAACTGGCCCGTGCCGATGAGCAGCTTGACGTAGTCAAAACGGGCCTCGTCATTGGCGGGATTGACGGCCAAGGCCTCCGCCAGCTTGTCTTGTGCGCTTTGCACATCGCCTTCTGCCAGCAAGGCCTGGGCTTCGTCGGCTTCAGCCAGGGCCTGCAACTCGTCTGCGCTGGGCAGGTGCTTGTCCAGGAACTCCTTGACCTTTCCTTCGGGCAGTGCGCCGGCAAAGCCATCGGCCGGCCGGCCGCCGATCATCAAGATGCAGGTCGGGATGCTTTTGATGCCGAAAGCGGCGCCGAGCTGCTGCTCCTGATCGGAGTCGATCTTCACCAGCTTGAAGCGGCCTTCATAAGCAATTTCCACCTTCTCAAGGATGGGGCCGAGCGACTTGCAGGGCCCGCACCAGGGCGCCCAAAAATCGATCAGCACCGGCGTGCTCATGGAGGCGGCGATGACTTCTTGTTCAAAGTTGGCGAGGGTGACGTCGATCATGGGAGCGTTGGGATAGTGAAGGAGGGGCCGGAGGGCTTGAAAGTCGAGAGCAAAACGATAGCATGCGCGGCCAGCGCGTTTTAGCCAGACCGCAGCCCGGCCGCGAGACTCAGCGGCAAAGCCCAACGCTTAAAATCCAGCACTTTCCCCCTGAAGCAGTCCGCCCTGCGCCGCCACCATGACCTCCACGCCCCCCGCTTCGTCCAGCCCCACGGCCAACTCCGACCGCGTCACGATCGGCGTGGTGATGGGCTCCAGCAGCGACTGGGACACCATGCAGCATGCGGTGCAGATTCTGGAGTCCTTCGGCGTCGCTTACGAAGCCCGCGTGGTCTCCGCTCACCGCATGCCTGACGCGCTCTTTGCCTACGCCGAAAGCGCAGGCACGCGCGGCCTGCAAGCCATCATTGCCGGCGCCGGTGGGGCGGCGCACTTGCCGGGAATGCTGGCCGCCAAGACGGCCGTGCCCGTGCTGGGTGTGCCGGTCGCCAGCAAGCATTTGCAAGGCGTGGACTCGCTGCACAGCATCGTTCAAATGCCCAAGGGCATTCCGGTGGCGACCTTTGCGATTGGCACCGCCGGCGCGGCCAATGCCGCGCTGTTCGCGGTCGCCATGCTGGCCCTGCATGACGCGGAGCTGGCCAATCGACTGCAAGCCTTTCGTGCCGAGCAGACAGCAGCCGCCACCGCCATGACGCTGCCGCCGGTGGCGGCATGAGCGCAGGCTTGAAGCCCATCTTGCCGGGCGCCACCTTGGGCGTGATGGGCGGCGGCCAGCTGGGCCGCATGTTTGTGCATTCAGCGCAGCGCCTGGGTTACTTCACCGCCGTGCTCGACGCGGATCCGCAAAGCCCCGCAGGACGCGTCAGCCATCACCATATTCAAACCGGCTACCAAGACCCGGCGGGTCTGGCGCAACTGGCGGCCGTCAGCGCCGCCGTGACCACCGAGTTTGAAAACGTGCCCGCCGCCGCGCTGCAAACCTTGGCCGCAACGCGCCCCGTCGCGCCCGCTGCGGCCAGCGTGGCGATTGCGCAAAACCGCGTGGAAGAAAAAGCGCATTTCAATGCCTGCGCCGCCAGCTCTGGCGTGGCCTGCGCGCCTTACGCCGTGATTGAAACCGAAGCGCAACTGCAGGCAGTGCCGACTGATCTGCTGCCCGGCATCTTGAAAACCGCGCGCATGGGTTATGACGGCAAGGGCCAAGTGCGCGTGAACACGCAGGCCGAGCTGTTGGCTGCCTGGGCCGACCTGAAGCAAGTGCCTTGCGTGCTCGAAAAACGCCTGGCGCTGAAAGCCGAGTTGTCCGTCCTCGTGGCGCGTGGCGCCGATGGCGCGGTGGTGAGCTACGCCCCGCAGCGCAACGTGCATGTGGACGGTATCCTGGCCGTGACGCACGCTTATGAAGCTTGCTTGCCGGCCGCCCTGGCCGAACGCGCACGCCGCGCAACGGAAACCATTGCCGCGCAGATTGGCTATGTGGGCGTACTGTGCATTGAATTTTTTGTGGTCACCGGCGCTGACGGTGTGGATACCTTGGTCGTCAACGAAATGGCGCCCCGCCCGCACAACAGCGGCCACTACACGATGAACGCCTGCGACCACTCGCAGTTTGACTTGCAGGTGCACGCCATGGCGGGCCTGCCGCTGCCTGCGCCGCGCCAGCATTCACCCAGCATCATGCTCAACCTGCTGGGCGACAGCTGGTTTGCCAGCGGCGAAAGCACCGCGCGCACGCCCGACTGGGCCGCGCTGCTCGCGCTGCCCGGCATGCATTTGCACCTGTACGGCAAGACCGAAGCGCGGCGCGGCCGCAAGATGGGTCACCTGAACATTACCGGTGCCAGCGTGGCTGAAGTGCAGGCCCGTGCGCGGCAAGCCGCAGACTTGCTGAACCTGCCTGGACTCGACGATTGAGCATCTTGCGCGCATCACTTTCAGGAGCCGCTGAATGATTCGCCTTGGCAAGGACCCAGCGGCCTTGGCTGAGGCTGTGCTGCGCTTGCGCGCGGGCGAGTTGGTCGGCCTGCCGACGGAAACCGTTTACGGCCTGGGCGCCGACGCTTCCAACGATGCGGCCGTGGCCAAGATCTTTGCAGCGAAGGGCCGGCCTGCTGATCACCCGTTGATCGTGCACATCGCCAGCCGCCAGCAAGTCAATGATTACGCGGCGACCGTGCCCGCTTTTGCCGAGCGGTTGATGGCGGCTTTCTGGCCCGGCCCCTTGACGCTGATCTTGCCGCGCAAGCCCGGCGTGGCGACTGCGGCCGCTGGTGGCCAAGACTCGATTGGCCTGCGCTGCCCCGCGCATCCGGTGGCGCAAGCGCTGTTGCAGGCCTGCGGCACGGGCGTGGCCGCACCCAGCGCGAATCGCTTTGGCCGGGTGAGCCCGACGACAGCGCAGCATGTGGCTGATGAATTGGGTCTTGAATTGCTGGTGCTGGACGGTGGGCCGTGCGAGGTGGGGATTGAATCGACCATCGTTGATTGCACGCGCGGACAGCCTGTGTTGTTGCGCCCTGGCGTGTTGACGCGGGCGCAACTGGAGGCGGCGTGTGGGGAGCGGGTGCTGGACAAGGATGCCGTGATTTCAAAGGCCGCGCCACGGGCCTCGGGCACGCTGGAGTCGCATTACGCGCCGACAGCGCGGGTGCGTTTGCTGGAGGCTGCGGATTTGCAGGCTTTACTGAACTCGGGTGCTGGCGCGGAGACTGCGGTGTATGCGCGTGCTGTTTTGCGTGTGCCAGCGGGTGTGGTTTTTCGTCGCATGCCGCTGGATGCGGTTGGTGCGGCGCATGAACTTTTTGCGGTGTTGCGGGAGTTGGACCGGCCTGGGCTTGTGCAGATTCTGGTGGAGGCTGTGCCTGGGGCTGCGGAGTGGGATGGGGTTCGGGATCGGCTCTCTCGGGCGGCTGCCTGAGTTCTTCACTTCGGGCGGCGGCTTAGTTCTACCGCTGCTTTCTTTGGGTGCTGGGTTGGGGAATGGGCTGGGGGCCGGCGTCCTCATGGTGGGTACCACAAATCGGCCACCGGCCCCCAGCCCATTCCCCAACATGCGCGACGGTTTTTGCGGTTTGAATACCGGGATCGGGGACAGTGCGGTCCTTAGGTAGGCAGCGCCACATCCCCGAATTAAATCAACGCACAACACGGCGCTGGGACGCTGATTGGCATGCCGGTGGTGGCCGATTTGTGGTACCCACCATGAGGCCGCCGCCGGCATGCCAGTCAGCGGCGCATGGCATCACCAAACAGCGGTCGAACTATGACAGCGACATCAAGCAGAGGCACATTCCACAAGTCCCGCCACCTCAGCCGCAATCTCATAAGACCGCAGCCGCGCCGCATGCTCAAAAATCTGCCCGGCCACCATCAACTCGTCAGCGCCCGTGCGTTCAATGAAAGCCTGCATCTCTGCGCGCACCGTGTCCGGCGAGCCGATGGCGTAACTCTGACGCACACTCGCCAGCAGGGCATGCTCCTGTGGCCCCAGCGTCTGCAAATAATCTGCCCGCGGCGCTGGCAATTTATTGGGCAGTCCGCTGCGCAGATTAATGAAGGCCTGCTGCTGCGACGTGACGAGGAACTGCGCCTCTTCATCGGTGTCAGCGGCAAACACGTTAAAGCCCAGCATCACATACGGCTTGGCCAGGCGGGCGGAGGGCTTGAAGCGGGCGCGGTAAATCTCGATGGCCTGCATCATTTGCGCGGGCGCGAAATGCGAGGCAAACGCAAAGGGCAAACCCAAGGCCGCTGCCAGCTGCGCGCCAAACAAGCTGGAACCCAAAATCCACATCGGCACCTGCAAGCCCGTGCCCGGCACCGCACGCACCGCTTGGCGTGGCGCGTCTGAAAACAAGTCCATCAGCTCCAACACATCTTGCGGAAACTCGTCGGCGTCGCTCGTCAAATTGCGACGCAGCGCGCGGGCGGTTACTTGGTCAGAGCCGGGCGCGCGACCCAGGCCCAGGTCGATGCGGCCGGGGAACAAGGATTCAAGCGTGCCGAACTGCTCGGCGATCAAGAGCGGCGAATGGTTGGGCAGCATGATGCCGCCCGCGCCCACGCGTATGTGCTGCGTGCCGCCGGCCACGTGCGCCATCAGCACGGCCGTGGCTGCGCTGGCGATGCCAGGCATGCCGTGATGTTCAGCCAGCCAAAAACGATTGAAGCCCCAGCGCTCGGCATGCTGCGCCAGGCTTAAGGAGTTGGCGAATGATTGAGCGGCGGTCGCGCCTTCAGTGATGGGCGCCAGGTCAAGGACGGACAAAGGAATCATGGTTGCGGCTTGTAGTTGAGCTTCATGCCCAGGATCAAAAACGCAAAGATCAGCGTCACGCCGTTGGCAATCACGATGGGCAAGGCACCCAGGCTCAAGCCGTAGAGCAGCCACAGCGACACGCCGACCGTGAACACGGTATACATGCCCAGCGAGACGCCGCTGGCGTCCTTGGTGCGGTAAGTCAGCCAGGCCTGCGGCGCAAAGCTGATGGTGGTGAGTGTTGCGGCCACGTAGCCGATCAACTCTGAAGACGAAGCAAGTGCAGAAAAATTCATGGGCTTTCCAAAACAGTCCATTCGAGAAGTTGGTCCAGCGCGGCGCGGCCGGCGCTGGCATTCGGGTGATTGATCATGCCGACGACGATGTAACGCCGCCCGCTCAGGCCTTGGGCGTAGCCTGCGATGGCGCTGACGTCGCGCAAGGTGCCCGTCTTGACTTGCGCGCGGCCGGCAGCCGCCGGGGCGCGGTCGCGCATGGCGGCGTCGCTGCCGAGCTGCACCAAGGAATCTGCATAGGCTGGGCCCAACGGGCTGGCGCTGGCATGCCTGAGCAAGGCGGCCAGGGCGCTAGCACTGATGCGCTCGGTGCGGCTCAGGCCCGAGCCGTTGTCCAGCACAGGAGCTGCCACCTGCGGCAGCGTCTTATGCCACCAGGCTTGCACGGCGCTGCGGCTGTCCTCGTAGGTGGACACGCTGTCCGGCGTCGGCCCGCCTGGACGCGCCAGGCTCAAAAACACATGCTGCGCCATCACATTGTTTGAAAATTTATTGACGTCGCGCACCACGTCCAGCAGCGGCAGCGATGGCACATCCAGCCGGATCGGCGCGGCCTGTCCAGACAGGCTGCCGCGCTGGCGCAGCAAGGCCAGCTCGGCCGGCGTCGCGTCACGCACACGGCCGCTGAGCAGACCGCCCAGCAGCTTCCAGCTGCCCTCAATGGCGCGAGCCGCATGGCTGTCGGGCTCGACATACGCACTGGGCCATACCCGCTCGCCACAGCCGGCTGAATAGCTGCCGGCAAACTGCACGCGGTCGGGCCGGTCCAGACTGGCGCGCAAATCACCTCGCCAGTCGCCGCAGCGTGGGCTGTTCAAAAGCGGCACGCTCTGGTCCACCTGCACGCCGGCCAAAGGTGGCTCGCTGCGCACCAGAGCGCGGCCACTGGCAGGGTCGGGGGTGAAAGTCATCACCAAGGACTTGAAGTTGATGAGCAGCGCATCAGGGCGCGCGTTGTAGGGCCGCAGCGGTTCGCCGTCAAAATCAGCCGCGCCTTGTGCGCTCACGCTGAAGGCACTGCGGTCCAGCACGATATCGCCGCGGATGGCGCGCACGCCGCTGTTTTGCACTTGCATCAACATGGCCTGCAAGCGCTCGACCACCAGCTTGGGGTCGCCGCCGCCGCGCAGCACCATGTCGCCAGTCAGCAGTCCGCCTTTGATTTGGCCGTCCAGAATAATTTGGGTTTTCCAGGTGAAGTCTGGGCCCAGCGTGTCCAGCGCGGCGTAGGTCGTCACCAGCTTCATGACGGAGGCCGGACTCATCTGCGCGTCCGCACGGTGGTTCAGCCTTGGCGGCTGCTGGCCGTTGGCGTCTATCACCAGCAGGCTCACGGCCTCGGGTGGAATTTGCGCGTGGGCTAGGATTTTTTGCAGGGCGGCTGGGACTTTGGCTGTGGGCGCGGACTTGACCGCCCTGACGGGCTTGAACGCCGCCGCCTGAGCTTGCATGGGGGCCATGCCCCCGCACACGGCCAGCACCAGGGCCAGCAGCCAGCCGACAAACACCGTGCACTGCGTCGGCAGGCGTGCTGCGCGGCCGCCGTGGCCCTTCCAGGCGGGCGGCGTACGCAAAGCGGGGCAACAAACCATTCGTCGATTATCACGGCTGGAGCGTGGCAACGCAGCTGGCACCGCTTGCCCGGATAATCAACGCCATGCTTTTCTCGCCCTTTTTTGCATGAACGCAGGCAGTCACCGCCCCCTGCGACTTCTCGCGTTTGACACCAGCACCGACAGGATGTCGGTCGCGGTGGCTGATGGCGCGCGCCTGTGGCTGCGCGAAGGCGTGGGCGGCGCTCAGGCATCGACCACGCTGATTCCGGTGATCCTGCAGCTGCTGGCCGACGCCGGACTGCAACTGAGTCAGCTCGACGCGATTGCCTTCGGACGTGGGCCGGGCTCCTTCACGGGCTTGCGCACCGCTTGCGCCGTGGCCCAGGGCTTGGCTGTGGGCGCGCGCGTCCCGGTGTTGCCGGTGGACACCTTGCTGGCCGTGGCCGAGGAGGCTCGCGTGCAACTGCCTGGTCACCATGGCGAAAGCCCGGACGCCGTCATCACCGCCTTGCTGGATGCGCGCATGGACGAGATGTATGTGCAGGAATTTAATCTGCAAGCCGGCGTGCTGACCGCGCTGGCACCGGGCCGATTGCTGCGGCCCGAGGCCATGGCCGCCGAGCTGGCAAGCGCAGCTGCTGCAGGAAATGCTGGCGCGCACTTCTTGGCCGGCAATGTATTCGACGTCTACGCGGGGCGCCTGCCTGTGTGGCCAGACGAGCTAAGCCTGCGAGCCCTGCCCACTGCCGCCGCCATGGTGCGTCTGGCGCCGACGCTGCTGGAGGCAGGCCACGCGGTGCCTGCAGCGCAAGCCCTGCCCTTGTACATACGCAACAAAGTAGCGCTGACCACCGCCGAGCGCGCGCAGGTCAAGGAAGACCAAGCCCAGGCGGTGCTGGCCTTGCAAGCGTCACAGGCCATGGATGCAGCGCCGTGAATGCCGTACTGCAACCCCAGGAAGTCCGGCTGGAGACCATGACCGAGCCGTGGCTGTCCCAGGTGGCGCGCATTGAAAAGCTGGCTTACGCACACCCGTGGCACGAAGGCAATTTTGCGGATTCGCTGCGCGCCGGCTATCACGCGCAAATGCTGGTGGTGGGTGATGCGGAGCCCAGTTTGCTGGCTTACTTCGTGGCCATGAAGGGGGTGGACGAGGTGCATCTGCTCAACATCACCGTCGCGCCCGAGCACCAGGGCCAGGGTCTGGCCCGGCTAATGCTTGATGCCCTTGTGCTGTGGTCGCGACAAGCGGTTGCCGAATGGCTGTGGCTGGAAGTGCGCATCAGCAACACGCACGCCCGCGACATTTACAAGCACTACGGTTTCAAGGAAGTCGGCACGCGGCGCAACTACTATCCGCTGTCGGCTTTTCGCCGCGAAGACGCGGTGGTGATGAGCCTGGCACTCTGACGCGCCCCATGACCTTCGCCCAACTATTCGCATGAGCCTTGACCTCGACAACCGCCAACGCGCCATGCTGCGTGAAATGGGCATCCGCCTGTGGCAAGCGCCCAGCGACTACGCGGCTGCGCCTGAAGCGACATCGGCTGCGCCAGCACGCGTGGAGGCCCAGCGCCCATCCCAGTCGTCGCCTGTCGTCGCCGCCCCAGCCACGGCGCCCGCCCCAGCACCCGTTGCCAGATCGAGTCAAAGCACGGGCGCCAGCGCAAGCACCGCCCCGGCTACAGAAGAGGCCGAACGCCAAACCGGGCCGGTTTGGCAACTGGGCAGTCCGCAGCCCATCTACCCTGCGGCAACCAGCCCCGATCCCAGCACATCCATTCGCTGGCTGTTGCTGGCTGAACTCCCCCACGGCGCTACGCAGCCACTGGAAGGCGAAGCCGGGCAACTGCTTGACAACATGCTGCGCGCCGCCGGCATGCACCTCGACGCAGGTTTGAAATTTGTGGCGGTTCAACGCGGGCGCGGCGCCGAGCCAGGATCTGAAGGCAATGACTTGCAAGACCAATTGGCCTCGCTCATTGACGCAGAGCAAGCCAGTGTGGTGCTGGTGATGGGCCGCCTGGCAGCGCAAGCCCTGCTGCCCTCACCCGAACCCTTTGCCAAGCGGCGCGGCCAAGCCTTGGTGCTGAATGGCCGCCCCTTGCTGCTAAGCAATGACGCCGCTTACCTGCTGCGCAACCTGCCAGAAAAAGCCAAGGCCTGGGAAGACCTGTGCCTGGCGCGCACCATGGCCGTCCAGGCGACGACGCACTGATCTCGCGCTAAAAACGCGGGGCTCGCCGCAGACTCAGCGCACAGGCGAGCCCTGTGCAGCCTTGCCACCCGGCGCCAGAACCGAGGCGATGGCCGTGACCATCAAGCCCACTGCCGCCCAGTCCTGCCAGTGCAGCACTTCGCCCAGCCAAAGCGCCCCGGTGAACACACCCAGAATGGGAATCAACATCACGCTCAGCGTGGACGCCACCGGCGGCAAGCTGCGCGCCAAAAAGAACCAGGCGGCGTGGGCAAAGCCGAAGATCAGCACCGCGTTGTAGCCAATCGCGCCCCACACCGTGGGCGTGGGCATCTGCCACTGCGCGCGTTCAAAAACGAAGCTCAATCCGCTGAGTACGAGCGTGGTGAGCGCCGTCATCCAAAAAGAAATGGTCAGCGTGGCCACCGGCATGCGCGTGTTGCGCAGCATCTGCGTGCCCAGCGCCCAGACAGCCGCCGCCACCAGGGCCATGACCACACCCAGCGGCCGGCCCGACAAATTAGTCAGCTCATGCCACAGCAACAGCGACACGCCCAGCGCCGCCGCCGCCACACCCATGCCATGTCGCGCACGCAGGCGATTGCCAAAGAACCACGCGCCAATCAGCGCCGAGAAGATCGGCATGGTGTAGCCCAGGATGGCCGAGCGGCCACTGGTCAAGCTCTGCACCGCCAAAATGATGAGTGCATGCCAGACAAACATATTGGCAAAGGCCAGCCAGAACAACTCCCGCCAGTGCGCACGCGGCACGACAAAAGGCACTCTCATCACCACCAGCGCCAGCCCCAACACGGGCAAGCCAAGCAGCATCGACAGCGCGCGAAATGTGAGTGGCGGATAGCCCGTCACGCCCAGCTTCATCACAGGCCAGTTCAAGCCCCACACCAGAGTGAGCAGCACCAGAAGGATCAGTTGTTGGCGGGTCAGTTGCATAAGAGTCAGATCGTAACGCCCGGCTTCTTACAATCCAAGGATGACTTTTCTCGACATGCTCGCCGCGGCCGAAGGCCAGAACCAATCAATGCTCTGCGTGGGCCTGGACCCGGAGCCCAGCCGCTTTCCGGGCGGCATAAAGGGCGACGCGAGCAAGATTTATGACTTCTGCGCCGCCATCGTGGACGCAACGGCGGATCTGGTCAGCTCATTCAAACCGCAAATTGCTTACTTCGCCGCGCACCGCGCTGAAACCCAGCTTGAAAAGCTGATGGCCCACATGCGCCGAGCCGCGCCGCATGTGCCCATCATCCTGGACGCCAAGCGTGGTGACATAGGCAGCACCGCCGAGCAATACGCGATAGAAGCCTTTGAGCGCTACGGCGCCGACGCAGTCACGCTCTCGCCCTTCATGGGTTTTGATTCGGTGGCGCCGTATCTGAAGCACCACGGCAAAGGTGCGTTCTTGCTGTGCCGCACCTCCAATCCGGGTGGTGACGATCTGCAAAGCCAGCGCCTCGCGTCCGTCGAAGGTCAGCCCCTGATGTACGAACACATCGCGCGCCTGGCGCAAGGCCCGTGGAACCTGAACGGCCAACTGGGCCTGGTGGTGGGCGCGACCTACCCGGCAGAAATCGAGCGCGTGCGCCAAGTCGCGCCCACACTGCCGCTGCTGATTCCGGGCGTGGGCGCCCAAGGCGGTGACGCGGTGGCCACGGTGCGCGCGGGCTACAAGGCAGGCGCACCCATCATCGTGAACTCGTCGCGCGCGGTGCTTTACGCGTCGGCGGCGGACGACTTTGCACAGGCCGCGCGTCGGGAGGCGATCAAGACGCGCGACCTGTTGCAGGCTGCGAAAAGCTGACCGGCTTCTCGGCGCGCTAAACCGTGTAGGTCGCGCGAGATGCGTCGAGTTGCCTTCGCGCGGAGGCGGCCAACGCTTTAGCCTCAGGCGTGTCCGGCATCCAGGCGGGTGCGGGCATAGGCCGGCCGTGCGAATCGACCGACACAAAGACGATCAGGCATTCGGTGGTCTTGGCCATTTCGCCGCCCTTCATGTCGCCGCTGCGCACCTCGACAGCGATGTTCATGCTGGTGCTGCCGGTGTACGCCATCTTGGCTTCAACCTCGACCAGATCACCGATCATGATGGGCCTGTGGAAGCGAATGCCGCCCACGTAAACCGTGACGCAGTAGCGCTTGGACCAGCTGGTGGCGCAGGCGTAGCCGGCTTCGTCGATCCATTTCATGACGGTGCCGCCATGCACTTTGCCGCCGAAGTTGACAGTGTTGGGTTCAGCGAGAAAGCGCAGGGTGATGGCGGACATGGGGACTTCTGGAAATAGCGATATTCAGATGGAGAGCAAGGGCTTCAAATAACGCCCGGTATGACTGTCAGGGTTGGCCGCCAGGTCTTCAGGCGTGCCAACACCCACTACCGTGCCGCCTCCCGCCCCGCCTTCAGGGCCGATGTCGATGAGCCAGTCGGCCGTCTTGATGACGTCGAGGTTGTGCTCGATGATGACGATGGTGTTGCCCGCGTCGCGCAGCTGGTGCAGTACCTTGAGCAGCAAATCAATGTCGGCAAAGTGCAGTCCAGTCGTTGGCTCGTCCAGGATGTAGAGCGTGCGGCCGGTGTCGCGTTTGGAAAGTTCCAGCGCGAGCTTGACGCGTTGCGCCTCACCGCCTGACAGCGTGGTCGCAGCTTGGCCGAGCTTGATGTAACTCAGGCCCACGTCCAGCAAGGTTTGCAGCTTGCGTGCAATCACCGGCACAGCCTTGAAGAACTCGGCGGCCACTTCCACCGTCAGCTCCAGAATCTGGGCAATGTTCTTGCCCTTGTATTGCACTTCCAGCGTCTCGCGGTTGTAGCGCTGGCCGTGGCAGATGTCGCAGGGCACGTACACGTCGGGCAAAAAGTGCATCTCCACTTTCACCATGCCGTCGCCCTGGCACGCCTCGCAGCGGCCACCGGCCACGTTGAAGCTGAAGCGCCCCGGCTCGTAGCCGCGCTCCTTCGCGCTGTTCATCTCGGCCATCAGTTCGCGAATGGGCGTGAAGAGGCCGGTGTAAGTCGCCGGGTTGCTGCGCGGTGTGCGGCCAATCGGCGACTGGTCCACGTTGATGACTTTGTCGAAGTGCTCAATGCCTTCAATCGCCTCGTGCGGCGCTGGCTCTTCATGCGAGCGGTAGAGCGTGCGCGCCACAGCGGCGTAGAGCGTGTCGTTCACCAGCGTGGACTTGCCTGAGCCCGACACACCGGTGACGCAGGTCAGCAAGCCCACCGGAAATTCAACACTCACGTCTTTGAGGTTGTGGCCGCTGGCCTTGATGACTTTGAGGCACTGCATGTTGCCTTGCGTGCGCAAATGCTCGGCCTCGCGTGCGGCGCGTTTGACAGCCGCCGGGCTGGGTGCAAAGCGCGAAGGCTTGGCCTCGTACGCGGGCTTGTCCACGGTGGGCAGCCAGGCCGTGCGCTTGGCGGGCACGGCAATCTTCAGCACCTGCGACAGGTACTTGCCCGTGAGCGAGTTCGGATTGGCCTGCACTTCTTCAAACGTGCCTTGCGCCATCACGCGCCCGCCATGCACGCCTGCGCCCGGCCCCATATCGATCACGTGGTCAGCCGCGCGAATCATGTCTTCGTCATGCTCGACCACCAGCACGCTGTTGCCAATGTCGCGCAGGTGTTTGAGCGTGCCAATCAGCCGGTCGTTGTCGCGCTGATGCAGGCCGATGCTGGGCTCGTCGAGCACGTACATCACACCCGTCAGGCCCGAGCCGATTTGCGAGGCCAGGCGAATGCGCTGCGACTCCCCGCCGGACAGCGTTTCAGCGCTGCGGTCCAGGCTCAGGTAGTTCAGGCCCACGTCGTTCAGGAACTTCAGGCGCAGGCCAATCTCGCGCACCACTTTTTCAGCAATTTCGGCCTTGCTGCCCTGCATCTTCAAGTCACTGAAGTAGGCGTGGCTTTCGCGCAGCGTCACTCGGCTGATGTCGTAAATCGCGCGGCGGCTGACTTGGCCTTCACTGCCTGTGCCCACCAAAAACACATGCCGCGCCTCGGTGCGCAGGCGCGTGCCTTCGCATTGCGGGCAGGGTTGAATGGCGCGGTAGCGCGAGAGCTCTTCTCGCACGGCGGCTGAATCCGTCTCGCGGTAGCGCCGCTCGAAGTTGGTGATGATGCCTTCGAAGGGGTGCTTCTTGCTCACCTTGCGGCCTGCCGACGCGCCCGACTCCATGATGTAGCTGAACTTGATTTCTTCTTCGCCCGAGCCGTGCAGCACGACTTGCTGGACTTTTTCAGGCAACTCTTCAAAGGCGGTGTCGATGTTGAAGCCGTAATGCTTGGCCAGGCTTTCGAGCAGCGCGAAGTAGTAGCCGTTGCGGCGGTCCCAGCCTTTGATGGCGCCGCTGGCCAGGCTCAGCGTGGGAAAGGCGACCACGCGTGCTGGGTCAAAGAACTCCATGTGGCCCAAGCCGTCGCAACCGGGGCATGCGCCTATGGGCGAGTTGAAGGAGAAAAGGCGCGGCTCCATCTCGCTGAGCGAGTAGCTGCACACGGGGCAGGAGAACTTGGCGCTGAAGAGATGCTCGCCGGGGGCGACGGGCGCGCCGTTACCCGCGGGCTTCGTTTCGGCATCCATGTCCAGCGCCACGGCCTTGCCGTCGGCCAGTCGCAGCGCGGCTTCAAAGCTTTCGGCAATGCGCTGCTTGAGGTTGTCGTAGTCCTTGCGGGCTTCGTTCAGCTCACCTTCTGCATCCATCGCCGGCTCAACAGGCCGGCGCACCTTCACGCGGTCAATCACCACGTCGATGTTGTGCTTCTCAGCTTTTTTCAGCTTGGGCAGGTCGTCGAATTCGTAGGTCTGGCCGTCCACCCGAAAGCGCACATAGCCCTGCGCCTGCATGGCGGCAAACACATCCACAAATTCGCCTTTGCGCTCGCGCGCCACGGGCGCCAGGATCATGAGCTTGGTGCCTTCGGGCAGGGCCAGCACGGCGTCCACCATCTCGCCCACGCTTTGGGCTTGCAGCGGCAGGTCATGTTCAGGGCAATACGGCGTGCCGGCGCGGGCAAACAGCAGGCGCAGGTAGTCGTAGATCTCTGTCACGGTGCCCACGGTCGAGCGCGGGTTGTGCGAGGTGGCCTTTTGCTCAATGGAAATCGCGGGCGATAGGCCCTCGATCATGTCCACATCGGGCTTGTCCATGAGCTGCAAGAACTGCCGCGCGTAGGTGGACAAACTCTCCACGTAGCGTCGCTGGCCTTCGGCGTACAGCGTATCAAACGCCAGGGACGACTTGCCCGAACCGCTCAAGCCCGTGATGACCACCAGCTGATTGCGCGGAATGTCCAGGTCGATGTTCTTGAGGTTGTGCGTGCGCGCGCCGCGGATGCTGATGCGCTGGGCGGCCAGCACATTGCCGAGGTATTTGCTGTCAGACGGAGAGTTCAATTCGGGGACGGGCGGAGGCGGCGCCGGCAAAACAGAACATCATAGACGGCCGGGCCTTTTTGGTCAGCTCAGCGGCGGCCGCCGTGGCGGACAATAGACCCTTCGAGCCCTGAACCCTGAGTTCTGAACCCGTACCGTGCGCACCTCCTCCCCTCCAAACCCGGCCCCCGTCCCCGCCGACATTCCCATGACCGCCGCCGAGCGCCGGTCCAGCTTTTCGCTGTCGAGCGTCTTTGCATTGCGCATGCTGGGCTTGTTTTTGGTGCTGCCGGTGTTCGCGCTGGAAGCCGCGCGCTACCCGGGCGGGGACGATCCGGCCCGCGTCGGGCTGGCGATGGGCATTTACGGCCTCACGCAAGGCTTGTTGCAAATTCCTTTTGGCATGGCCTCGGACCGGCTGGGCCGCAAACGCGTGATCTTGTTTGGCCTGGTGGTATTTGCGCTTGGCAGCATGGTGGCCATGACGGCCCAAGACCTGACTTGGCTCATCATCGGCCGGGCGCTTCAGGGCGCGGGCGCTATTTCGGCGGCCGTCTCGGCTTTGCTGGCCGACCAGACGCGCGACGAAGTCCGCACCAAGGCCATGACCTTGGTGGGCGTGAGCATCGGGCTCATGTTTGCCCTCTCGCTCATCGTGGCGCCGCTGCTGGCTGCGCATATTCATCTGGCGGGGCTTTTTGCGCTGACCGGCCTTTTTGCGCTGGGTGGCATGGCCGTGGTTATTTGGTGGGTGCCGGCCGAGGCCGCCCAGTCCGAGCATCGCCCGCGCGGCAGTCTGGCCCTGGTGCTGCACGACCCGGCCCTGCTCCGACTGGACCTGGGTGTGTTTGTGCTGCATGCGGTGCAACTGGCCATGTGGGTGGCCATTCCGGCGCTGCTGGTTCAAGCCGGGCTGCCCAAAGACGTGCATTGGCAGGTCTACGCGCCCGCCGTCGTGGCCTCCTTCTTCGTGCTGCGGGCCACGCTGTATCCGCTGGAGCGGCGCGGCTACCTGCGTGCGGTGTTTTTGGCCTCGGTTGGCGTCATCGCACTGGTGCAACTGGGCTTTGCCTGGGTCGCGCACCAGGCAGGCACAGGCAGCCCCAGCTTGACTCTGCTTTCCTGGCTGCTGTTTGCCTTCTTTTGCGGCTTCAACATCCTGGAGTCTTGCCAGCCCAGCCTAGCCTCCCGCCTGGCGCCCCGGCATGCGCGTGGGGCGGCGCTCGGCGTTTACAACACACTGCAGTCGCTGGGCTTTTTCGTCGGCGGCGCGGCCGGCGGCTGGCTGGCGAAGACCGCCGGACCCACCGCGCTGTTTGGCGCCTGCGCCGGCCTCATGCTGGTCTGGCTGGGGCTGGCCTGGCCCATGCGCGCGCCCGGCCGCTACGACGCGCCAGCCCCCGCAGGCGCTGTGCCCGCCCAGGCAGCCGCCAGTTAAACTGCCCCCAATTCAGGAGAAAACACATGGCTTCAGTCAACAAGGTCATCATCGTCGGCAACTTGGGCCGTGACCCCGAAATGCGCGCCTTCCCGAGCGGCGACCAGGTCGCCAACGTCACCATCGCCACCACCGACAAGTGGAAAGACAAGCAGTCCGGCGAGATGAAAGAAGCCACCGAGTGGCACCGCGTCGTCTTCAACGGCCGCCTGGCCGAAATCGTGGGCCAGTACCTGCGCAAAGGCTCGCAAATTTACGTTGAAGGCAGCTTGCGCACCCGCAAGTGGACCGACAAAGACGGCATCGAGAAATTCACCACCGAGATCCGCGCTGACCAAATGCAAATGCTCGGCAGCCGCGAAGGCATGGGCAACCGCAATGCAGGCGACGATGACGGCGGCTACAGCCAGCCCCAGCGCGCCCCGGCCGCACGCCCGGCAGCGGCCCCCATGCAGCAACGCCCAGCGCCGGCGCAAACCAAGGCCGCCAGCGGTTTCGATGACATGGATGACGATATTCCCTTCTGAAATGGACCTTCCTAAGCAACAGTTGGAGTTATCGCGGAGCTCCTTAGCCGTTCAAAAGATGCGCGCCTTCATGCAGTCGCAACAAGAAGCAGGCGCTGGAGCCGATTTGGACCTTCGTTCAGTTATCGATGCCGGGCGCTACGGAAACCATGACCGGGACAGCCCCGTTAAGCCAACGTAAGCACCAATTACCGGCCATCAGTCAAACCCACCTAGCTTCGGCTCGGTGGGTTTTTTTCATGGGCGGGTTCGTGCTCTTGTTAAGTAGTCAGGACTACGCCTCAATGGCGTGATGGAAAATGCGGCGTATTACTGCTAATCGCTAAAGGCACGCTCATGTTGCTTACCAACATCCGATTGAAAAACTGGCGCAATTTTCAAGCGCTAGACGTTCCCTTGCGCGATGTGTCCTATGTGCTGGGCCCCAACGCATCGGGCAAGTCCAACCTGTTAGCTCCGGCTGATCAAACCAATCGCCGCTCCGTTCAGTCGCGCTGCTGCATCAACTCCACCAGCTGCGCCAACGCCGCGCCCCACCCCGCCTCAAACCCCATCATCTCGTGCGCGATTTTTCCGGCTGCGTCGGTGTGGCGCACCACGGCTTGGTAGCGGGTACCGCCATTCGGCAGCGGGTCAAAGCGCAGCTCGCACAAAAAGCCGAAGCCTTGGCCCATGGGGATGGGCGCGTGGGGCCTGAAGCCGGGGCCGAGGAGGTTGGTCCAGATGAGGCGGTGCGGTGCCTCGACCAGCAAGAAGCTGCCTTCGTTGCGCGGCATGCGCGTGCCGTCGGGCCCCTGCATGACGTTGGCGAACACGCCGCCGGGTTGCAAATCAATGTCGCAGTCCACCACTAGCCAGGGCTTGGGGCAGAACCATTGCATGAGCACGTCAGGCACCGTCCAGCCTTCGAAGGCTTGCTCGGGCGTGATGGGCACTTCGCGCACCAGTTGCAGGTCGAGGGCGGGATCGAACTCGGCAGAGGCGTTGAATGGATTCATGGCGTGACCTTTCGGGGCTGCGGTGTTTTAGGCGTCTTAGGCGTTCTTGGCGGTCGGGCCGCGCGCGGGCTGGAGGCAGGCAGCGTCGCCAGCAGTTCGGGCAAGGCCGGCACGTTGCTGCTGCCAATCACACCACCGCCCAGGCACACGTCGCCGTCGTACAGCACCGCAGATTGCCCCGGCGTGACGGCCCATTGCGGGTCAGCAAAACTCAGTTCAACGTCGCTGGCCGTCGCGCTGGTCACTTCACAAGGCGCATCAAGCTGGCGGTAGCGCGTCTTGGCCGCAATAGGCCCGAGCGCAGGCGCGTGGCCTGCGACCCAGCTGCAGTCTTGCGCAGTGAGTTTGGTGGCCAGCAGCCAGGGGTGGTCGTGGCCTTGCACCACCCATAGCGTGTTGCTCTGCATATCTTTGCGCGCCACAAACCAAGGCTCGTGCGCGCTGGCGCCGCGCTGGCCTTGGGCTTCAATGGCCTTGAGCTCGGCGCCCTTGGCCTTGACGCCGCCAATGCCTAAACCCTGCCGCTGGCCGAGTGTGTAAAAGCTCAGGCCCACATGCTCGCCCAGTACGCGGCCCTGGTCGTTCCTGATGGGGCCGGGCGCCTTGGCGATGTAGCGGTTGAGGAACTCGCGGAAGGGCCGCTCGCCAATGAAGCAGATGCCGGTCGAGTCTTTCTTGCGCGCATTCGGCAGGCCGATCTCGTCGGCGATGCGGCGCACTTCAGTCTTGTGCAACTCGCCCACAGGGAACAGCGTCTTGGACAGCTGCGCCTGGTTCAGGCGGTGCAAAAAGTAGCTCTGGTCTTTGCCAGGGTCCAGGCCCTTGAGCAGCTCGTGCAGGCCGGTCGCCTCATTGCGCCGCACGCGGCAGTAATGGCCAGTCGCGATTTTTTCGGCGCCCAGGCGCATCGCGTGGTCCAAAAATGCCTTGAACTTGATCTCGGCATTGCACAAGATGTCAGGGTTGGGCGTGCGGCCGGCCTGGTATTCACGCAAGAACTCGGCGAACACGCGGTCCTTGTAGTCGGCCGCAAAGTTGACGTGCTCGATCTCGATGCCCAGCACGTCGGCCACGGCGGCGGCGTCCACAAAGTCGATGTTGGACGAGCAGAATTCGCTGTCGTCATCGTCTTCCCAGTTCTTCATGAAGATGCCGACGACCTCATGGCCCTGCTGTTTTAGAAGGTGCGCGGTCACGGCCGAGTCCACCCCGCCACTCAGGCCCACGACCACACGCATTTTTTTGACGGCTGACATGGGCTGGATTATCCCAGCGTCCCAGCGCAGGCTTAGCCAGCCGCCGGCGTCTGGAACTCAGGCGGCAGCGCCTCGTGAAACGGGTAGTACTGAAAGAAAGGCCTTGCCTCGTTCAATACCCGAGCCACTGAAGGCCGCTGCATCACCCGCACGGCGTAGGCAGCCAGCCGCTGCTGCGCAGGCATCAAAGGCAGCAGCGTCATGGCGTAAAACAGCGCAGGCGCCGCCGCGCAGTCCGCCAAACTGAACTCATCCCCTGCCATCCAGTGGCGGTCAGCCAGCTTGTTGTCGAGCAAGTCATAAGCCATCGTCAGCGTCTCGCGCGCCTTGGCCACCGCCAGGGAGTCGCGGTCCTGTTCCGCACGCAGCCGGTCGGCCACGATGGCCTGCATGGGCGTCATCACATACAAGTCCAGCAGCCGGTCCATCAGGCGCACTTCCAGGGCGTCCAAGGCCGCGTCTGCATCCGCAGGCAGCATCGAGCGTCCGGCTGGCGCGTGGCGCTGCGAAAGGTACTCAATGATGATGCTCGTCTCTGGCACGGCACGCGTGCCGTCGATGAGCAGGGGCATCTTGCCCGTGGGCCAGAGCGCCTTGAATTTCTCGCGCTCGTCAGCTGCGCCCAGATTCAGCAGCCGGGGCTCGAAGGCGATGTCCATCTCGTACAGGGCGATGAGCACCTTCCAGCAACATGAGGACAGCGGGTGGTAGTGCAAGCTCAGAGTCATGACACCACTCTAAATCAACCCGAGGTTTTTAGCGCCTCAGGTCTGCAGCAACTGGCCATGTTCGTACACGCTGGCATCTGTGGTGATGAGCGCCAGCGGGTAGCGTTTGCCGGCCAAATAGTCGTCCATGCACTTGAGCAGCAGCGGGCTGCGGTGCCGCTCAGGGCAGGCGCGAATGTCGGCTTCGCTCATCCAGATCGCGCGCTCAATGCCTTCGTCCAGCGCCTGGCCGGGCACAAAGGCGCCTAAGTCGCCGCAAAAGGCGAAGCGCAAGTAGGTGATGTCTTCCATCTCGCCGTTGACCAGCTTTTCAAAGCGCGAGAGGTACACACCCACGAGGGCTGTGGGCTTGAAGTGAAAGGCGGTTTCTTCCAGCGCTTCGCGAGCGCAGCCTTCGATCGGGCTTTCGCCTGGGTCCAGATGGCCGGCCGGGTTGTTCAGGCGCAGGCCGTCCTGGGTGTGCTCTTCGACCAGCAAGAACTCCGTCGTGCCAGCAACTTCCCGGGCGATCACGGCGGCGACCGTGGCGCTGGGTTTCCATCGGGTAGTACTCATCTTGGTAATTATCCCCTGCCCCGCCGCCCGTCCCGCGCTGGCTATTCGCGCGAGAAACGTACTTTGAGTTGCCAGCTGCCGTCAGACCCTGCCGGCGCCCGGGCAATCAGCTGTCGGGTGTTCGGGTTGGGACTGTCGTAGTCATTGCGCGGAGCCGCGATATCGGCCACCTCCAGTCGGATGCCTGGCCCCTCGAAACGCACATGCAGGGTTTTTCCTTGCTGGGTCAAGTTGGCATGGGCACCTTCGATGCGCACGTCCGCTTCGGTTGTCATCGCCCAGCGCAAGGCACGACCAGGCGGCGCGCCCTGCACCTCGTCGTCCATCTGGACGGCGTCGCCGTCAAAGCGCACGCGCCGCGTCGCTTGCTTCAGGTCGAGCACGGGCGCGAGATTGATCACTGCCTCTTTTTCGGCAGGCTGGAGCAGCGTGGCCATGCCGGTGGCGCTGTGCGGCTTGCCGTCCACGCTCAAGGTGTTGTGCGCGTCGCTCGCGAGCCGGAAAACTTTCCAGCGTGGAGAGTTCTGCTTCATGTTCCACAGGTCAATTCCGCGGGACTCCAGTGACTCATAGGCCTGCATGCCGAGATCTTTGGCCCAGCGCACACCATCAAGATCCAGTACAAAACTGCCGCCGTCCATGTGCCCATGGTTGTGGTTGGCACCGCCCGCCTTGATGGCGAGGTAAAGCGCATTCGCGTCGGTCCAGGAACTGCGCCAGATGGCTACCGGCTGCGGCCCTTGACCGGTAAAAGAAAGCGGCAGCGCTTGCTGCGCCTCTGCGGCGGGCCACCACAGGGCTGCCAGCGGCGCAAAGCGCTCGCTCAGTCCCTGCTTTTTGCGAATCATTTCGCGCTTGGCCAGAAGCAGGGCCGGCTGCCTGAGTTCTTTGGCCAAGTAAAAAAGCGGCACGCCTAAGTCCTGACCTTCGCCGCCGTCGGCAAAGTTAAAAGACTTGCCCGTCGGGCCGACCGCATGAACGAAAAATTCCGCGCTTCGCTTGAATCCCGGCGAGTCGAGAACGCCCCAATCAGTGCCCTGGGTGCTGCGCAATGCAGCGGCCAGCAAAACCGAATAGGTGGTGCCGTAAGCCCAGTAGCCGGGGCCTTCGGGATAAACGCCATCGGGTTGGTAAACGTCCAGCGACACCGAGACATCTTTTTGTGCCGCCTTGAGCAAACTGGCAGCCAGTTCGGGCTCGTCATCGTGTACCGCCAGCGCACCGAGCACCATGCCGCCAATGGTGACCTGACCCCAGTTGTTGGTGCGCTTGAAGGTGGGGTGCCCACGGCGGGCCTGACCGATGCCGTGCTTGACGATGGCTTGGCGAAGCGTCGTGCGGTCGGCGGGTGACATCTCTGGGTAGAGCCAGTTGTACGCCAAAGCCATGCCGGTGGTCATCTCGGCCACGTCCAGATAATGCGCGGGGTTCCAGTCAGAAAAGGCGGCTACCGCCAGCATTTCACTGCGGGCCCGCTCAAAGAATTCGCGCTCGCCCGTGGTCTTGAAGGCAAAGCTCCAAAGCAGTACGCGCCGGATGAACTCGCGCGACACGCCCAACAAGCGCCGGCCTTCAGGTTTTCGCTCAAGCGGCATTAGCTTGAGGTCGCGGCGAGCGCGGTCGAGCAGCAGCTCGGCCAGCAGGTTCAGGTCGGCATCGCTCTTGCGCCTTTCAGCCAGTTGCTGCCAGTCCGCTTGAGTGGCGATGAGGCGAGGATGGGCAATCACTGGCGGCGCAGGCTGGGCGCTTGCCAAGGCGCTGGCTGCAGTGAGCAGCGCAGCCGCCGCCGACGGCAGAATTGCCCGCAGCCACCTGTGGCCGGCCTGGAGGTGGTTCTCGTGGCTCAGACCCCCACCTTGAGAAATAGATCGCGGTCAGGCGCGAAATTGGCATGCAAGGGCAGCAGCGCGCCGCCCAGGGCACGGGCGTCCGAGCCGATGCTGCCTTCTACCACCGGCGTGCGCCACAAGCCTTCCCAATCGTAGGAATCCATGGCGCTGCGGGTGCGCTCAATCAAACGCTGCAAAAGTGGGCCATGCAAGGAGCCGTCAATGACCACGGCCTCGATGTCCAGCAGGGCGCTGCTTGTGACCACGCAATGCGCCAGCGCCGTGGCGGCGTTGGACAACCATTCTTCAGTCGCGGCGGCAAAAGGCGGGCTCAAGGCTCGCGCATCGTAGGCGGCGCTGGCTTCCAGGCCGCCCGCTACAAAACGCTGCTCCAGCTCCCAGAGCGATGCACGGGTGATGAGTTGCTCAGGCAGGCCGCGCACGCTCCCTGACGATGGTGCCTGTGCCTCAGGCAGCCCCAGCGGCAGGGATGCCACCGCACCGGCATTGCCATGCAAGCCCCAATGCGGCTGCGAATTGATCACCAAGCCGCCGCCCACAAAGGTGTCGACGAACACATACAAAAAGCTCTTGAGGTCTTTGCCGCGGCCCGCCACCAGCTCGGCCACGCAAGCGGCCGAGGTGTCTTTGGCCATGCTCACGGGCACAGGCGCGTGCTGCTGCAAGGCCGCGCCCAGGTTCAGCGCGTTCCAGCGCTCGGACTGCCCGGCTGACAAACCCAGCAACCGGTGCCAGCCACCCAGCCGCAGCGGGGTGGCCACGCCCACACCCACCAAGCGCGGCGCCAGCCCGCCAAGGCCGTCGATCATGTGGGCCAGACGCTGGGCCAAGGTGGGCAACAGCGTCTCTGCATCGGGGAACAGGTAGTTGATACTTTCGCGCTGCCGCACCCGACCCGTGAAGTCCACCAGCAGCCAATCGGCGCTACGCCGGCCGACCTTGATGCCGATGGAAAACGCACCGTCCGGATTCAGCGCCAGCGGCACCGAAGGCTGGCCAATGCGGCCGCGCACCGGCGCATGGCGCAGCAGCAAGCCGTCTTCCTCCAGCCGGGTCGTGATGAGGCCAATCGTCTGCGCGGTCAGGCCCGTGACGCGCGCCAGTTCGGCCTTGGGCAGGCTGCCGTTGAGACGAATCGCTTGCAACACCACGCGCTCGTTGAATTGGCGCATGCCGACATGGTTGGAGCCGCGCGGTCGCAACGGGGCCGGGCCATCGTTGGCTTGGGCCTCATCGGCAGGGATCAAGGTTTCGGCAACAGGCGCAGTCACATCGTTCATGGGCGCAGCGTGTCGCCGAGTGCGCCTTTGCGCAAGATGAAGTTACCAAAAGGTTGCAGCTCGCCCGTGACCACGATGGCGTAAGCCGCGCGGGTGCGCTCATAAAAGGCAAAGCGCTCCACCGGCTCGGCACTTTGGCCCGGCTGGAGGCTGGGGGCGATTTGCGCCAGCACTTCACGTTGCAGGGCTGACAAATAGCCGCGCGGGCGGTCGCTGACTTCCATGAAGGCCACTGGGTGCGGCACGTCAACAGCCAGGGGAAACAGCGAATCTACGGCTTCGATGGCGCGCAGCATGGACACGCCAGGCAGGCGCAGCACGGGCTTGCCCTGGGCCAATTTGTGGGCGGTGAAGTTGGCGTCAGCCAGCACCAGGGCGTCGTCATGGCCCATTTCGGCCAGCAGTTTCAGGAGCTCAGGGGTCAGCAGGGGGTTGATGTTTTTCAGCATGCTCGGAGGGGACGGCGACAAGGATCAGGCAATGGAAGGGGCAACCCGGCTTCACGCCGGGCACGCCCTGAACTATAGTGACGCGACCTTATTAAATCAAACTGCTTTAGTTATGGATAACCCTGATTCTGCCCAGTCCACCGCTGCCTTAACTGCTGGCGCTCCCTTCACGGTCGTTACCGCCGGCGAGGCGCTGATTGACCTGATCGCCCAGCCCGACGGCAACCTGTCGCCTTGCCTGGGCGGTGCAGTTTTTAATTTCAGCCGCGCGCTGGCCCGCCAGGCCGTGCCCACACGCTACCTCAACCCCCTGTCGCAAGACCGCTTTGGCCGGCAACTGGCCGCCAGCCTCACGGCCGACGGCGTGCAGCTGGCCCGGCCCGAGCCGGTGGCTGAAGTCACGTCACTGGCCGTGGTGGCGCTGGACGCGCGCGGCGTGCCTGACTACGCCTTTTACCGCCAAGGCGTGGCCGACCGCGCCATCACCTTGCCCGGCTTCATGGCCGCATGCGACAGCGCCGCTGCGCCGGCACTGCAAGTGGTGGCCACGGGCTGCCTGGCGCTGTCGCCCGACGACGGTGCGGTGTATTTGCCTTGGCTGCAAGCGCAGCGCAAAGCCGGCCGACTGGTGGCAGTTGACGCCAACTTGCGCCTGTCCGTCATGCCTGACCTCGCCGCTTACCGCGCGCAAGTGCTGGCCTCGCTGGCCGCAGCTGATCTGGTGAAAGCCAGTGACGAAGACCTGGCCGGCTTGCAAATGCCCGGCGCCACGCCGCTGGCGCAAGCGCAGCATTTGCTCTCAAGCAGCGGCGCGCAAGCGTTGGTGCTGACGCTGGGCTCAGAAGGCGCCATGCTGTTGTTAAAAGACGGCCGCCAATGGCGCGGGCGCGACGCCGCGCCCGTGACGGTGGTGGACACCGTGGGGGCGGGGGACTGCTTTTTTGCGGGCTTTTTGGCCGGGCTCTTGGCTGCGGCCGAGGCACGTGCCGTGGCGCCCGGCGCCTTGCTGCGCGACCTGCAGACGCAAGACGCCAGCGCTTGCCTGGCCAGCGCCATTGCCAGCGCCAGCTACTGCGTCATGCAGCGCGGCTGCGTGCCGCCCACGGCAGCAGATGTGGCGCAGCGCGTGCAGGGCGTTGAAGTCGTGCAGCTGGTCTAAGAGGCCTTCAAGTCGGCGGCAACTTGGCCGCCAGCCCCTGCGCAAAATGCCCGCGCAAAAAGTCCACCAAACACTCCACCGCTTTGGGCACTTGCGCTGACCAGGGCCGCAGCGCGTAAATGCGCTCACCAAAAAAGCCTTGCGCCTGCCAGTCGGGCAACACGCGCACCAGCGGCGCCTGGCCTTGGGCATCAGCGGGCGGCAGGCTGAAGTCGGGCAAGAGGCCGATGCCCAGGCCGGCCAGCAAAGCCTCACGCAAGACCTCGCTGTTGTTGACCTTGAGCGAGCCGCTGACTTGGACGCCGACTTGCTCGGCTGAGCTGCTAGCCGTGTTGCCGACTGCAGCCGAGCCTGCTGCCTTGCGCCGCGACTTCCCGTTCGCGGCCTGTCGCACAAAAGTCCAGTTCGCCGCGTTGCCGCCCGCATTGCCCCCGGCGCTGCCAGCGCCGCGCAAATACAACAGGCAGTCATGCGCCGCCAACTCAGAAGGATTCGCCGGCGCGCCGCGCCGCGCCAAATAAGCAGGGCTGGCCAGCAACACCGACTGCGTTTCGCACAGCACCCAGGCCACGTGCGTGTCCGGCGGGTTGTTGGTGTGCCGAATCGCCAGGTCAAATCCTTCGTTGGCCAGATTCACAAAGCGGTCGGTCAATTCCAGCTCAATGTGAATCTCTGGAAAGCGCTGCAAAAACGCCGCGACAGCGGGGCCGAGATGCTGCCGCCCCAGCGCCACCGGCGCCGTGACGCGCACCAAGCCGCGCGGCGTGCCCACCAAATCTTTCACGGCCGTAAAACTCTCGCCAATGCGGCCGAAGGCGGGCAGCATGTCGTTCACCAACTGCTGCCCGGCTTCGGTCAGCCCCACCGAGCGCGTGCTGCGCCGCACCAGCAGCACGCCAGCTTGCCGCTCCAACTCACTGATGCGCATGCTGGCCGAAGCTTTGGACACGCCCAGCCGCCGCGCTGCTTCGGTAAAGCTGCGGGTGGCGGCCAGCACCGTGAGCAGGTGCAGGTCGGCGAGGAGAGGGGAGAGTTGATCGGTGGCCATTGTTCATATTATTGAACAATGAAGTCAATTGAGGGCGGCTTATCAAAGACAGGGGCGAGGCCTAGAGTCGCGGCATGGATTCTGGCCTTCGCCGGAATGACGTGCGTTATCCAAGGAGGCTTTCATGACCCAACAACCCACCCCCGCCGCCGGCCAGGCGCACATCGCTCACTTCATCGGCGGCCAGGTCGTGCCAGGCACGTCCAAGCGCCAGCAAGATGTCTTCAACCCAGCCACCGGCGCCGTGACCGGCCAGGTCGCGCTGGCCAACAGCGCAGATGTTTCCGCCGCAGTGGCCGCGGCCAAAGCCGCCTTCCCCGCCTGGGCAGACACACCACCCATCCGCCGCGCGCGCGTCATGTTCAAGTTCTTGGAACTGCTCAACCAACACAAAGACACGCTGGCGCACATGATCACCGCCGAGCACGGCAAGGTGTTCACTGACGCGCAGGGCGAGGTCTCGCGTGGCATCGACATCGTCGAGTTCGCTTGCGGCATTCCGCAGTTGCTCAAGGGCGACTTCACCGACCAGGTGTCCACCGGCATCGACAACTGGACGCTTCGCCAGCCCCTGGGCGTGGTCGCAGGCATCACGCCTTTCAACTTCCCGGTCATGGTGCCGATGTGGATGTTCCCGGTCGCGATCGCCGCCGGCAACTGCTTCGTCTTGAAGCCCAGCCCGATTGACCCAAGCCCCAGCCTCTTCATGGCCAGCTTGCTCAAGCAAGCCGGTTTGCCTGACGGCGTATTCAGCGTGGTGCAGGGCGACAAGGAAGCCGTTGACGCGCTGCTGGTGCACCCCGACGTGCACGCGATTTCCTTCGTCGGCTCCACCCCGATTGCCAATTACATCTACGAAACCGGCGCGCACCACGGCAAGCGCGTGCAAGCCCTGGGCGGCGCCAAGAACCACATGGTCGTGATGCCTGACGCCGACCTGGACCAAGCCGTTGACGCGCTGATTGGCGCCGGCTACGGTTCGGCCGGCGAGCGCTGCATGGCGATTTCTGTCGCGGTGCTGGTGGGTGACGTGGCCGAGCGCCTGCTGCCCAAGTTGCAGGCACGCGCTGAGCAACTGGTCATCAAAAACGGTGTCAACCTCGACGCGGAGATGGGCCCCATCGTCACGGCCGCAGCGCATCAGCGCATCACAGGCTACATCGACCAGGGCGTCAAAGAAGGCGCCAAGCTCTTGGTGGACGGCCGCAAATTTACCGGCGCCCACGCTGGCGACGGTTGCGAGCAAGGCTTCTGGATGGGTGGCACGCTGTTTGACAACGTCACGCCCGACATGCGCATTTACAAAGAAGAAATCTTCGGCCCCGTGCTGGGCTGCGTGCGCGTCAAAGACTTTGCAGAAGCGGTGAATCTCATCAACGCGCACGAATTTGGCAACGGCGTGAGCTGTTTCACCCGCGACGGCAACGTGGCTAGAGAATTCGCGCGCCGCATTCAGGTCGGCATGGTCGGCATCAACGTGCCGATTCCCGTGCCCATGGCCTGGCACGGCTTTGGTGGCTGGAAGAAGAGCCTCTTCGGCGACATGCACGCCTACGGCGAAGAAGGCGTGCGCTTTTACACCAAGCAAAAATCCATCATGCAGCGCTGGCCCGAGAGCATCGGCAAGGGTGCTGAGTTTGTGATGCCGACGGCGAAGTAAAACGGATTCGCGATCGGGCGGTGATGGGAGTCAGTCGGGGAAGCGCTCAAGGTGCGTATCGCCCCGGCGGCCCAGGTAAACCACATGACGGCCTGCAATCCAGACCGTATAGCCCACACAACCTGCGCGCTGTGTCAGCTGCTTGAACTCCGGGTACATCACCCGGCCCTGCTGCGCACCCAAAATGGCGGCTCGAACAGCGTCGCGATCAAAGGCATCGGCGATGCCATGAAGAGGTCGCTCGAAATTGAAATCGATCACCTCGCCATCGGGGAAGTAATAGGTGGTTCGGCCAGAGCGGTAGTCCACATGGTAGGACTCCACCCCGGCGCTCACCAGTTGGCCAATCACTTGGCCGAAGTGGATGGTGCCTTGGTTGGAGGCATCAAAGGTGGATTCGATGGTGGTGCGGGTAGCTTCATTCATGGGGCCGTACCGTAGAGCACGGCCGTCGGCCTGTCAAATGCAGGCCAGCCTTACTTGGCCACCGCCATCACCGGCGCGGGCGCGGTCAGCGAAGCGAGCAAGGTCTTCAACGGCCGTGTCTCAGGTAGTACGTAAATAACACCGGGCTGCTGGCCGAGCGAGGGCTGCACCACGGCGTCAAAAAACGCGGGGTTCAGCACGACGCAACCGAAAGACACGCGCTGCGCATTGCCAAGCTGTGCAGCACCGGCCAGACGCTGCATGCGCCCTTCTTGTGCAGCGCCGGGTCGCACGCGGTGAATCGCCAGCCCCGCGGCATAGTCAAACCATACGATGGCATCGCCGTGCAGGCCACGACCCGGCTCGGTGGCGAAGCGACCCGCAGGTGTGATGCGCTCATCAGGCCTGATTTGCGACACCGGCTTGAGCCCGTTGCCCGGCACGTCCACGTCGCCCGCGGCCATGCCCAAGAGCGCGGGCGCTGCGCCCAGCAATTGACCCCGCGCATTGAACACGCTGACTTGCGCGGCGCGCTTGTCCACCACCATGAAAGGCTTGCCGCCGTGGTCCCGCGAGGCCAGCACCCAAGCCAGGGTTTCGCGCGTTTCGGCGCTGAGGGGCAAAACTGCTTGCGGCTGAGCCATTGCGCCGGTGCTCACAGCCGCGCTGGCCCACAACACAGCCTGCACTGTCGCCGCCATCCACCCGCTGATTTTTCGTTCTGTATGTCGCATTCATCCGTCCGTCAAAGCGTCCTTCACAGGCCAAGCGAGAGCTCAGCCAAAAGCTGGACGGATGTTACGAACGAACGGCTGAGCCACCTAATCCGGGCAAGCTCATGCAAAAGGCCGGACGCTCCCGTTTAAGGAGCGCCCGGCCTTGGCAAACTGGGGCCTGCGAGGCCGACTTAACACTAAGGCTGCAAGCGTCAGACCCGACTCAGCGTTACACACTGCTTCATGTCTGACGGGCCTGGCAGGCCTTGTCCTACAGCTTTGCTTACCGCTGGATCAAGCTGTACCGGCTTTGACTTTCAAACGCCAGGCGTGCAGCAGCGGCTCGGTGTAGCCGCTCGGCTGCTCCAGGCCTTTGAACACCAAATCGCAAGCCGCCTTGTACGCAGCGCTCTTGGCAAAGTTGCCGGCCATCGGCTTGTAGAGCTTGTCGCCCGCGTTTTGCTTGTCCACCACGGCGGCCATGCGCTCGAAGGTTTCCTTGACTTGTGCCTGCGTGACGACACCGTGCAGCAGCCAGTTGGCGATGTGCTGGCTGGAGATGCGCAGCGTGGCGCGGTCTTCCATCAGGCCGACGTTGTGGATGTCGGGCACTTTGGAGCAACCCACGCCTTGGTCGATCCAGCGCACCACGTAGCCCAAGATGCCTTGCGCGTTGTTGTCGAGTTCTTGCTGCTTTTCAGCGGCGCTCCAGTTGGGCGTGGTGGTCACGGGCACGGTCAGCAAGCCATTCAGCAGTGCAGCGCGCTCTTTGTTGACGTTGATCTTTTCCATGTCCTTCTGAATCGCGCTGACCAGTACCTGGTGGTAATGCAACGCGTGCAACGTGGCGCCCGTGGGGCTGGGCACCCAGGCGGTGTTGGCGCCCGCCATGGGGTGCGCAATTTTTTGCTGCAGCATGGCCTTCATCAGGTCAGGCATGGCCCACATGCCCTTGCCGATTTGCGCCTTGCCGCGCAGGCCGCAGCTCAAACCGACCAGCACGTTGTTACGCTCGTAAGACTGGATCCAGGCGCTGGACTTCATGTCGCCCTTGCGGATCATCGGGCCGGCCTGCATGGCGGTGTGCATCTCGTCGCCGGTGCGGTCCAGGAAGCCGGTGTTGATGAAAGCCACGCGGCTTTCAGCGGCGGCAATGCAGGCCTTCAGGTTGACGCTGGTGCGGCGCTCTTCGTCCATGATGCCGAGCTTGACGGTGCTGGCGGGCAGGCCCAGCATCTTTTCAACGCGGGTGAAAAGTTCTGCCGCAAAACCGACTTCAGCCGGGCCGTGCATCTTGGGCTTGACGATGTAGACCGAGCCCTTGCGCGAGTTGCGGATGGCGTCGTCTTTGCTGCGCTTGAGGTCATGCAGGGCGATGGTGGTGGTGACCACGGCGTCCAAGATGCCTTCAGGGATTTCGCGCACTTCACCTTTTTTGTCGGTGTACAGCACGGCCGGGTTGGTCATCAAGTGGCCGACATTGCGCAGGAACATGAGCGAGCGGCCGTGCAGCTTGACGGGCTTGCCCTTGCCAGCGGGTGGGGTGTAAACGCGGTCAGCGTTCAGGCCGCGCGTCAGGGTCTGGCCGCCTTTTTCAAAGCTCTCGGTCAGCGTGCCTTGCAAGATGCCCAGCCAGTTGCTGTAGGCCAGCACTTTGTCGTCAGCGTCCACCACGGCCACGGAATCTTCGAGGTCCAAGATCGTGGACAGCGCAGATTCCAGCACCAGGTCGCTCACGCCGGCCGGGTCGGTCTTGCCGATGGCGGTTGCGCGGTTGATTTGGATGTCGAGGTGCAAGCCGTTGTGCTGCAAGAGCACGCTGCTCGGGTCTTTGGCATCGCCTTGGTAGCCGACGAACTGCTTGGCGTCGGCCAGGCTGGTGTTGCTGCCGTCTTTGAGTTTGACGGCGAGCTTGCCGTCTTTGATGCGGTAGCCCACCGAGTCCACATGCGAGCCCTTGCGCAGCGGCGCAGTGCGGTCCAGCACGTGGCGTGCGTATTCGATGACCTTGGCGCCGCGCTTGGCGTTGTAGCCTTTGCCTCCATTGGCTTTGTCGCAGCCATTTTCTTCAGAGATCACGTCAGTGCCATACAGCGCGTCATACAGCGAGCCCCAGCGCGCGTTGGCGGCGTTGAGCGCGTAGCGTGCGTTGAGCACGGGCACCACCAGCTGCGGGCCGGCTTGCACGGCCAGTTCGGCGTCCACGTTGGCGGTGGTGATGCGCACTTTTTTGGGCTGCTCAACGAGGTAGCCAATCTTGGTCAAGAAGGCTTGGTAAGCGGGCATGTCGGCAATCGGGCCGGGGTTGGCTTTGTGCCAGGCGTCCAGCTCGGTCTGCAAGCGGTCACGCTCGGCCAGCAGCAAGATGTTCTTGGGCGCCAGGTCGGCCACGATGGCGTCAAAGCCTTTCCAGAAGGCGGCGCTCTTGATGCCCGTGCCGGGCAGCACTTTGTCTTCAATGAACTGGTGCAGCGAAGTGGCGACTTGAAGGCGGTGGCAAGTGGTACGGGCAGTGGACACAGATTTCTCCTGGCAGGGTCAAAAACTAAAAACTAAAAAGACGAAAGCGGAAAAGCGTGGAAGCGTAAGGGGCGAAGCTTACTCAAAACGGAAAGAAGCCCAGCACATCGCGCAGCGTGCTGCCCGTGCGCGTGGGCTGCGTGCCGAGTTCTTCAAAAGGCAATTGATAGCGGTTGACCCACAGCGTCTGGTAGCCAAACCAGGTCGCGCCCAGCGCGTCCCAGCCGTTGCTACTGACAAACAGCACCTGCGCGGCCGGCAGCTTGAGCGTGCCGGTGCCCAGCGCGTAAGCGTCAGGGTGCGTCTTGTACTGGCGAATGCTGTCCACGCTGATGACGTGGTCCAACAAGCCGTCAAAGCCCGCGCTGCGCACCGCAATGCCCAGCATTTCCGGGTCGCCATTGCTCAAGATGCCGGTGGCAATGCCGCGATCTTTCAAGGCCTGCAAGACCTCGCGGTTTTCCGGAAAGGCCGACAGGTGCCGGTACTGGTTCATCAGCCGCTGCTCGGCCTCGGTGGTCAGCGTCAAGTTCAGTCGCTTGCAGGCGTAGCGCAAGCCGGCCAGCGTCAAGTCCCAAAACGGCACATATACAGACTCACGCTGCGGCCCGCGCTTGCTGGTGGTCACCAGTCGGGTGTATTCAATCTGCTTGTCACGCCACAGCACGCCAAGGGCCTGACCCTGACCGGGGAACAACTGCTCCGCCAGCAGGCCGACGCTGTACACGTCAAACAGGGTGCCGTAGGCGTCAAACAGCACCGCGCGAGGGGGCGTGGTGGAAGGCGCAGGGGCTGGCCGAGGGCGGGAAGTGTCCATGGTATGAACTGTATTGCCAACTTGGACGGGGATTAATGTGGGCGGATGAGGTTTATCTGTGACTTTTATGCGGAGATCGCCTCCCAGCACCAAATGCCAGCATTTGTATATAGTGCAGTCATTGATGTATTTTTGGGGAGATGAAGTCATGGCAGTCCTCACCGTTAGAAATCTGCCCGACGCGGTTCACCGTGCGCTTCGCCTGCGGGCGGCGCATCACGGGCGCAGCACCGAGGCCGAAATCCGAGACATTCTGGAAAAGGCCGCCTTGCCGGTTGAGCGCGTCAAGCTTGGCTCTTTACTGGCGTCCATCGCCCGCGACGCAGGACCGCTTACCGAGGCTGAAGCAGAACACTTCAACCAGCTCCGCGACACAACCCCGGCCGAGCCGATGAGGTTCGAATGATCCTCATCGACACCAACGTCATTTCTGAGTTGTGGAAAGCCGAGCCGAATCCCGACGTATTGAGCTGGATCGATGCGCAGGCCATTGAGACGCTGTATTTGTCTGCCGTCACGGTGGCAGAGCTGCGCTTTGGGCTGGCCGCCATGCCGGAAGGCAAGCGCCGCACCCTCTACCAAGATCGCTTGGAAAACGAAGTCTTGCCGACGTTCACAGACCGCGTGCTGCCCTTCGATCTGGCCGCTTCGCAGGCCTATGCCGACTTGATGGCCGGGGCGAGGTTAGCGGGCAAAGCCATTGGCAAGGCCGACGGCTACATCGCCGCCACCGCCTGCGCACGCGGCCTCATGGTGGCGACGCGCGACATCAACCCTTTCGAGGCAGCGAGGCTGAAATTTGTGAACCCCTGGGAGCGGCCCCTTTAAGCGGACTTCATCCGCGTCCCCGCCGTCTAGGCTGCAGGTGAAGACCACACCGGCGTGCTCATGTGTTGCCCCTTTGGAGCTTGGCCAGCGCGTACTGCGTGAGCGCCGGGTCGCGCTCTGGCGCCAGGACTTCATCGAGTTCACGCAGCATTTGCATCGCGTCCAGCACCCGGGCCAAAGTGCCCAGCGCCACGCCCGGATGCCCCTTTTCAAGCGCCACGATAGAGCTTGCGCCCACGCCCGCCCAATGCGCCAAGTCCCGCTGGTTCAAGCCACGCGCACGCCGAGCCGTCGCCACGCGGCGGCCTAGCGCTTCCAGCGCATTGGAGGGGAGTAGAGGGAAAGGGACTGAGCTCATAAATTACTGAAATATCAATCTGAAAAATGGTTTCCAGGTTGATTTTGCAGTAATTTTGAGATTTAGTACATCAGGGCACTTGCCGCCCCAAGCCATCGCGCGCCGTCGCCAGTTGCCGCTTGGCATACCGCGCCATCCGGCCCGGCGTCCAGGCCCACGGCCTAGACAAGCCACTGGCGGCGGCCAAGGCCTCGCTGCAAAAGTACTTGCGGGCGCTGCCCAGCTTCCAGGGCAACACAAAAGTCAGCAGACCCACATAGTCATAGCCAGCGCTGTCGTGCTTCGCAAACCAGTCCGTTACCGCCGCTTCGTCAGCGCGCCAAGGCAACATGTCCCAGTGGCCATTTGCAAGATCAATGCGCTTGACGCGCACACCGCCATCTCGGCCGCTGCTGCTGTAGCAGGTAGACAAACCATCTGGCCCCACACCGCCAATGACAATCTCGACGTGGCTGTAAGGACTGAAAGTGCGGACGCAGACCGCCCAGTGGATCAGGCGATCCATGGGTTCTGTTGCCGGGCCTTTGTAGAGTGCTATTTGCATGAGGGGTCCTGCGGTAATGGGGTCGGCTTTTTACCGCAGGGGCTTCATTGGGGTGGGGGAAATTGACTTGGGGTGGGCATAACCCCACGCAAAACGAGGAAAGCTCGGCAAAAAAAACCCACGAGATGTGGGCTTGAGTCAGGAAGGGCGCGACGCCTTCGTAATAACGGTGCCATGAGCATTGCGTCTGGCTGGTGCATTTCCAGTCCACTGACAAGCTTTAATTCTAGATCCGCTTCCAATATTTTCATATTTCTAGTCCTTTTCCTGCTGCTATCGGGCACACAGCTTTGGGGAACACCAGCGCCTGGCCTTTGTCGAGTTGCGGCCGGACGGTTCATCCCCACGCACGTGGGGAACACCACCAGCACGGTGGAGTGCGTCAAGCTGGAGGCGCTTCATCCCCACGCGCGTGGGGAACACAGCAGCACATACGCACGGCCGCTTTTGACTTGCGGTTCATCCCAACGCGCGTGGGGAACACGCGATAGAGGAAGGCAAGCCGCAGTCCGAAGACGGTTCATCCCGCGCACGTAGGGAACACCTGCCATCGCGGTCAGGACGATAGACGTCGCCCGGTTCATCCCCACGCACGTGGGGAACACGCAGTCATGGCCGCCAACGCCCGCTCCGTCCTCGGTTCATCCCCACGCAGGTGGGGAACACCTTGACGCAAGGGGAGCGGCATAAATTCAGTCCGGTTCATCCCCACGCACGTAGGGAACACCCCTTGAGAACGTTGATACCCATGACGGGCTCCGGTTCATCCCCACACACGTGGGGAACACGAGGGATCGGATCACCGCCGCCGAAAGCCGGGACGGTTCATCCCCACGCACATGGGGAACACGCCCGCGATGCCGACTAGGCCCGCGCCGTGGTCCGGTTCATCCCCACGCACGTGGGGAACACTGCGGATCGAGGAAGAGCTGAGCGCTGCGCACCGGTTCATCCCCACGCACGTGGGGAACACGCCACCCGCGCCGGCTGCGCTGTCAAACCACGCGGTTCATCCCCACGCACGTGGGGAACACGCTCCGGGCTGCGCTCCGCGCCAGTCAGGGCGCGGTTCATCCCCACGCACGTGGGGAACACTGGTCTTCAGCCGTCATGCTGATCTGCTGATACGGTTCATCCCCACGCACGTGGGGAACACTCATGCCGGGCAATGATCGTGTGCGCCCAGTTCGGTTCATCCCCACGCACGTGGGGAACACACAGAGGCTGAACTACCCACAATTATCAAAGCCGGTTCATCCCCACGCACGTGGGGAACACATGACGGGCGACTTCGCCGGGGCATCCACCGCCGGTTCATCCCCACGCACGTGGGGAACACCCATGCCGCGCGGTGGGCGTAGTAGAGGCCGTCGGTTCATCCCCACGCACGTGGGGAACACACTGCTGTTTTGGTTTACTCATGGCTTGGATCCGGTTCATCCCCACGCACGTGGGGAACACTGGCCTAAAGTTGCGTTGGCGTTGCCCGCAAACGGTTCATCCCCACGCACGTGGGGAACACAATGTCAAAGAGTTCGTCGAGGATGCTCATGGCGGTTCATCCCCACGCACGTGGGGAACACAGGCGCCTTCGGCCTCTAGACCGAACGTTTCCCGGTTCATCCCCACGCACGTGGGGAACACGTGAATGTCCCACCCGGGAAAAAGGTAAGCGCCGGTTCATCCCCACGCACGTGGGGAACACCAAGCGAACACGCGCGGTAGCCGCTGGGTCTGCGGTTCATCCCCACGCACGTGGGGAACACGACCAGGCGCAGGCCGCTGAGCCCTTCAATCGCGGTTCATCCCCACGCACGTGGGGAACACCATGTCCAGGGTCGGTGATCCCGTGGGTATGGCGGTTCATCCCCACGCACGTGGGGAACACGCTGTGGCCACGTCTGCAAAGCTGCCTGTCGCCGGTTCATCCCCACGCACGTGGGGAACACCTTAACAAAGGCGGGCGCCAGGGCCCGGGTTCCGGTTCATCCCCACGCACGTGGGGAACACGGCTTGCCCAGGCCTTCAAGCGCCGGATCGTGCGGTTCATCCCCACGCACGTGGGGAACACATGACAGCAACAGTCGGCTTTACGTTGGGTTTCGGTTCATCCCCACGCACGTGGGGAACACCTTAACAAAGGCGGGCGCCAGGGCCCGGGTTCCGGTTCATCCCCACGCACGTGGGGAACACGGCTTGCCCAGGCCTTCAAGCGCCGGATCGTGCGGTTCATCCCCACGCACGTGGGGAACACATGACAGCAACAGTCGGCTTTACGTTGGGTTTCGGTTCATCCCCACGCACGTGGGGAACACCTTAACAAAGGCGGGCGCCAGGGCCCGGGTTCCGGTTCATCCCCACGCACGTGGGGAACACATGACAGCAACAGTCGGCTTTACGTTGGGTTTCGGTTCATCCCCACGCACGTGGGGAACACTCCCCGGCTGCGCTTGGGCTTTCGCTTTGCGCCGGTTCATCCCCACGCACGTGGGGAACACAGGATGTCCAAGTAAGTCATCGCGATCACCGTCGGTTCATCCCCACGCACGTGGGGAACACGCGGGCAAATGCCTGGGTGCCGTTCTCGATCAGCGGTTCATCCCCACGCACGTGGGGAACACCGTTCTGCGTGGTGCTGGTTCGATTGGTGCTACGGTTCATCCCCACGCACGTGGGGAACACACCGAAAGCCGCGGCGCCAACATCGAAGCCGACGGTTCATCCCCACGCACGTGGGGAACACACGAATCTCAGACTTGCGACCGGCGGTCGATACGGTTCATCCCCACGCACGTGGGGAACACTTGAAAATTCCAACGGCAATATCCAACCCATCCGGTTCATCCCCACGCACGTGGGGAACACGGTCAGCGCCTGGAGTTTTACGAGCGTGGAGACGGTTCATCCCCACGCACGTGGGGAACACGTGATCTTGCACAGCCACCGCAACGCTATCCGCGGTTCATCCCCACGCACGTGGGGAACACAGCTGGCGGCTGTTCTCGGTGGTCTGAAATTCCGGTTCATCCCCACGCACGTGGGGAACACTCCTGACGCTGACTCAAGTACGCTGCTCATGGCGGTTCATCCCCACGCACGTGGGGAACACTTGCGACTGCCTATCCAATGCTCCGCCATAGCCGGTTCATCCCCACGCACGTGGGGAACACGGTGACCCCAGCCTTGACGGCGCGGTCTACTTGCGGTTCATCCCCACGCACGTGGGGAACACTTGGCCTGATTCGAGATTGAGGCCCTCAATGACGGTTCATCCCCACGCACGTGGGGAACACGATGCCGAAGCCGAGGGCACTCCGGGCTACCAGCGGTTCATCCCCACGCACGTGGGGAACACGGTTGGCCTCGATCTGGCGGATGTCTGAGAGCCGGTTCATCCCCACGCACGTGGGGAACACGCTGGGGAGGAACTGCCCAAGGCCGCGTTATCACGGTTCATCCCCACGCACGTGGGGAACACTCCGTGGCGAATCACGCGCAAGGCGTTGTCTACGGTTCATCCCCACGCACGTGGGGAACACCGGCAAAGCTAGAACGCGAACGACTGCGAGACCGGTTCATCCCCACGCACGTGGGGAACACCTAGGTTACCCAAGCATCAACATCCTGGGCCGCGGTTCATCCCCACGCACGTGGGGAACACCGCAGGATCAATGCTCTGGCAAAGCCCCACGACGGTTCATCCCCACGCACGTGGGGAACACGTGGTGGATGAGGGCGAGCGCGTCAAAGATGCCGGTTCATCCCCACGCACGTGGGGAACACAAACATGCCGTCATCACGGAGATAAACCGCGACGGTTCATCCCCACGCACGTGGGGAACACCAGTGCAAGCCAGCGGTGGAAGGCGCGATTTACGGTTCATCCCCACGCACGTGGGGAACACCAGATACAAAATCGGGGTCGTGTCGCCAGTGGCGGTTCATCCCCACGCACGTGGGGAACACACTGATTGGATAAAAGCCCTGAAGTCTGCGATCGGTTCATCCCCACGCACGTGGGGAACACGCCCAACCGGCGCGCTGCACGCCATCCCTCAGAGCGGTTCATCCCCACGCACGTGGGGAACACCTGTCACCTCCGGCGTGTACGTGGCTTTCAGGCGGTTCATCCCCACGCACGTGGGGAACACGTCCTGCCCACCACCGGCGGCTACACAAAGGACGGTTCATCCCCACGCACGTGGGGAACACCGCGGCGCCATGACCACCGAAGACACCAGGGCCGGTTCATCCCCACGCACGTGGGGAACACTATCGAAGCGTCTCCCCCGATGGTCTGACTGACGGTTCATCCCCACGCACGTGGGGAACACCGCTCCCACACGGCCGCGAATCGCCCGGAGGCGGTTCATCCCCACGCACGTGGGGAACACACCGCGTCCGACAAGTCGGGCAAGCTGTCGTTCGGTTCATCCCCACGCACGTGGGGAACACTGCGGCGATTGTCGAGAGGCACGGTCACCACGTCGGTTCATCCCCACGCACGTGGGGAACACGGTGGTGGTGGACGGCGCGGCGGTGACAAGTACGGTTCATCCCCACGCACGTGGGGAACACGAGCGGGTGAACGATGGAGATGTGCCACCAAGCACGGTTCATCCCCACGCACGTGGGGAACACCACACGTAAGCGGCAGTGTCAGGCCAGTGGCGCGGTTCATCCCCACGCACGTGGGGAACACGCCTCCCACGTGATAGCGATGATCTGACCGTACGGTTCATCCCCACGCACGTGGGGAACACTCCTGTCCAGGACGGTCAATTGCAAGGGCGCACGGTTCATCCCCACGCACGTGGGGAACACACCTCTGCGATCTTCGGCATCAAGAAGGTCCGCGGTTCATCCCCACGCACGTGGGGAACACGCGGTATGAATGCGGTGCAGGCTGGCAGTGGCGCGGTTCATCCCCACGCACGTGGGGAACACCACTTGGCTGAGACGAAGAAGCTCAGATAGGCCGGTTCATCCCCACGCACGTGGGGAACACTTGCGTGGCCTGCAGCTGGTCTGCGGCGAATGCGGTTCATCCCCACGCACGTGGGGAACACGATGGCGTCAGGCAGTTGGTCGGGGGCGTCGTCGGTTCATCCCCACGCACGTGGGGAACACTCACGGCGGCGGCGGGCTCCGCTGCTGTGGCACGGTTCATCCCCACGCACGTGGGGAACACACCAAATCTAACTCTTTGAATTTAAAGGATTATTCGAACAGGAAAAAACTCACCGAGTTTTCGCGCGGTCTGGAACCAAGCCTAGTTAGGCCTTGCCACCGACTGATTCGGGCAAAAACTGGACAAGTTGGACGCCGTCAAAATCGGCCGAAGTTCGCCGGTTTCGCCCCAAGGTCAGGAAGTCAAATCCAGCCTCGCTGTTGCTTCGCCATGCCATCACGGCATTGCCATCTTCTATGCCGTCTTCGACCTGAGCCCAAATATGCTCGCGGACTCGTTTGGAATAGTTCCCCACATAGCAGCCGGCGCGTATCTCCAGCAGCCAAACGGCCAAGCGGCCTCGAAGTCGGGGCGGTGCATTCTCAAGAACGATGACCAGCATTGCCGATGCCTTCGGGATTAGGCAAGGCAGGCCCCACCGTGTTTGGAGCCGCCTCCGGAAGCGGGATCTCCCCAGCAGCCAAGATGTCTTCTATGTCCGGAATGATGCGGTCCAAAAGGCGTGTCTGCCTGAAGATGTCTCGGCAACCCAAGCGCACAGCCCGTTCGGGGTTGCCCGACGGCTGGCTTGCGGCCACCTTGAACGCGACATGGACAACCGTGTCGAACTTGTAGATATCTGCAATGTCATAGACGAAAGAAAGCGGCTTTCCGGTATGGATGAAGCCGACAGCTGGTGCGTAGCCGGCCGCCAATACGGCTGCCTCGGTTACTCCGTATAAGCAAGAGGTTGCTGCCGAGAGGCAGCGGTTGGGCAGGTCTGAGACGTCCCAAGATTGAGCGTCGTAATCTCGCCCCTTCCACACCACGCCATAGCGCTGCGCCAACAGCTGGTAGGTTCTGCGAACCCGTGCGCCTTCAATGCCGCGTAGTTGCTCGACGCTACGCCTGCTCGGCGGCTCTTCGCCAAAGCGCAACGCATACATCTTGCGCACAACTTTGAGCCGGAGGTCTTCATCGAGCGCCAGGCGGGCTTGGTAAAGCAGCCTGTCAGACCGGGCTCCACCCGGCTGCCCTGACGAATAAAGCCGGACGCCCGCCTCGCCCACCCAGACCAGCAGGGTGCCTACCCGCGCGGCCAGCGCTGCGGCGCCATGCGACAGCCGGGTGCCCGGCTCCAGCATGATGCAAGCCACACCACCCACTGGAATTTGCGTCCGGATGCCGCCCGAATCCACCACAACAAACGCCCCGTCAAGCACGTCCACTTCCCCGCGCTCCACAAAAATAACGGAGAGCCGGTCTTTGATGGGGATGGGCTTGAGCGGCGGCAATAGGCTCATAAAGCCCGTTGAACCAGGAGCAAGCCGCAGCCCATGCCTTTCGCGCTGCCGATGCCCTTAAACAGAGCGGGCATGAAAGCATCAACATCCGTAATCAAGAGTTGGCCAGCCAAGTCAATGGTGCTCATGGTGAGTGACCGGTCTTTGCGTTCTTGGTGCTGCTCGTAGCTGTTCACGACCAACTTTTCAGGCACTAACTCGAACCCCAGCCTTTCGCCTCGGCGAGCTAACCAGTGCTCGGTTGCCTTCTGCACCAAAGCATACGTGTCTGGCTTGTCGTCACCGGTCCAGTCTGACCATCGCTTCAAACCGCGTTGGTGCAAGAGCTGCTTTTTGGCCTCCATCACTACATCGTGGCGCTTGGACTTGCCATCACGGCCATGGCGCACTGTGGGGTTAGCGCGCAGCTCGAATTGCAGAACATCACCCATCGCCAATTTGGGGGCATAGTGCTTGGTTTCGGAACGCCAATGACCCAAATGCGGGACGGGCATGCGTTCAGAGACCACATAAAACCGCACGGCACCATCAACTGAATGCCGCCTGAACAAATAGTCCCGCTGCGTCCCTGGCTCTGAAGGAAACCAATGCCAAAGCCACTGATGGTCGTCATAGAGTTCGTCAGCATTCAGCGCTTGAAACGCAAGTCGGCTTTCGCCTTCCTTTGGCTTGATTTCACTCAGGTACATGGTCGTCCTCTTTTTTGCAGAGATGGATGTGTTCCGTTCTGTCGCCAAACAGCCAGCCGCCTCGCCTGATAAGCCTGTCTTGCCGGCGCACCACCAAGTCACTGCTCACGCCCGCCTCAATGTGCTCGTCAAACGCTACGCGTTGAATGGCGGGCAAGGGCTCGATAACGGCTTTCCCGTTAAGTTGCCGAGCCTGCTCGTGCGCCGTCTTGAACTTGGCGAACGCTTCCGTTGCTGTTTCAGCAGCAAGCACTTGTGGCCACAAGGGTGCGCTAGGTGCGCATGACTTGCGCCCCAGATAAAGAACATATTTCGGCTTTTTGAGAGCATCGGCCAACGCTTGCAGGGAATAGGCGGAGGCAACACCCTGGCGGATGCACATGGCGACGAGGTATGCGCTGTTTTGCCGGTAATCGCGGGTCGACAAGATCGTGGACAAATCGTGCTTAGGCACAGAAAGTTCATGCCGCCGGGTGACATGGGGTCGACCTTTCAGCTTGTTCTCAGGGGGCACTTGCGCCGTCTGGTAATCACGCAAAAGACTGCCCGTGTCCAGCACAGCCACCGCAAACCCGAGGCTGCCCTGCAAGCTGGCATGGGCTTGCTCGTCTGCGCGGTCAAGCCCCAGCGCTGCGCCAAGCAAGCCAAGCAAGGCGGATTGCCCAGGAAATTCCGCAGTGCCTCGATGCCCGCCCACGGCGGGATCACCCCAAGAGCTCAGCTGGGCCTGGAGTTGAATGACCAGATAGTCCATGAGGCTCAGCCGGCTACAAAAGAAGTGAGCTCGCTCAAGCTCCCTTCAGGCGTCTGCACGTTCATCACGTAATGGCTGTCTGCGCAGGCGCCATAGACCTTGTCAAAACTGTCGCGCCGCAAAACAAGGGCTTTGACGGCTTCGTCCAGCATGTCTTGGTCGTCGAAGGGCCTCACGGGTTTGAGGAATGCCTGCGCCAAGGAGCGAGGTTGCTGGTCGCCTTTTTCTGCCAGCGCGAACGAGGCATAGGCTCTCGATGCGAAGCTGTTCTGCATGCCGGTTGGCGACACTTTGGTGATGGCATGAACCAAGCCATTGAGCGCGCGCGTTGTCAGTGCGTCGTCGCCGCCCAAGTTGCTTTTCAGCAGCGCGCGGTCGATACAAACATAGATGTAAAAAAGGCCGGCACCATAGCCGCGTTCACCGATATGGGAGGCGCCACTTTCACCCGGTTTCTGAAGGTCATCCACCGCGCTGAAGTAGTCATCTTCGACAGAGGCTTTGTGGACTGTGATGGCATGGGCAACTTGGACGGCGGCTTCCATATTGAACTCAGGCGTATCAGCCAGCATGCGGCCGAACATCGCAATATCTACCGCACCGCGAGGGTTGCAAAGCAGTTTGAGGTCTTCTGCGCTGGGCGCAACTTTGTCCTTGGCTAGCTTGGCCACCAGGGCGGTTACAGCCGCCAGCTCTTCAGGACTGACGTGCGCCAGTTGCTCAATTTCCAGGTCCGAGTCATTGACAGGCTTCTTGTCCGATTTCAACTTGCCGAACTGACCGGCAATAGCTTTGGCCCATTCCCGAGCGGACTTTTCGTCAACCTTGCGAGCGATCAAGTCCTTGTAAACATCGCAGCCCAGGCGCTTTGTTCGGGTGCCGATATTGCCAGCCAATGCAGACTCAAAAATGTCAGAGGTTCGCCAAGCGCGTTTGTTGCTTTGCGATGAGACGCGTAAACGCGCCGCATTGCCCATCAACGCGGTTTTCGGGCGACCCGTGTCATCACGGTTCAAGTTGGAAGGTGGGTAGCTGGTGAGCACATGCAGTTGAACGAAGCGGGACATAAGGAGCTCCTGGTGGAAAGGACGGGTTGAAAAAGGGGAGTTCAGAGACTGGCGCCGTAATAGGCGTAGGCCCAGCGCCGCTTGACGCTGTCGCCCCAACCAAAAACGTCGTCCATCAATTCGGGAACATTGGCTGGGGCGCTGACGAGGGGAAGCACGCGACGTAAGCCATAAAAAAGCGAATCCATGTCAGGCGACTCCAAGATGCGGCGAAAGCGCAACTCGCTCACGGCCGCCTTGTCGCTGGCGCCAGACCGACCCATGACGGCTGGCAGACTGTCTTTAGCCGAGCCCACCACATGCACAAGCAAAGCGACCAACAGAGCAATGCGCTCTTGCTGGAATGGCCGCCAGGGGTCCCCCTCATGCGCGTCCGCCATTTTTTTATAAAGGCGTTGATAGGCTGAACTCTCGACGACCGCCTGCAGGTCATGGGCGCGCCTGAGCACTGCACGGTCGGCTTTCAGGGTGCCTGAAACCGAAGGACTCTGAAGTGCCTCAAACCACCTCAAGAGCTCGCCTTTGGCACCGGACGAAAGGCGGTATGAGTTACCTGCTGCTGAAGTCATGTGGCTATTCCTTGTGCGACGGTTAGGGGATTGGAAGGCGGGGTAAGTCGGGTTTTCAATTCACAGCTTTCTTGGGCGCCGCCGCCTTGGCAGTACGTTCTTCAGCAGGCAAGCCCAAGGCGGCACGCAGCTTGGGTGTGCTTGCCATCAGCCGTTTTTTGGCCTGAGCAATGCGTGCAGGGTTTTCGCGCTCGATAGCGCCAGCCCCGATGAACTCTTTGTCGAACAGGTTTTGGATGGCTTTGTAGAGATAAGCGCACCAGCGCTCCGACGCTTCTGTGCGGTCCACCACAACGCCCGCTTGCGCGGCGTGGATACGTTCTTCCAGAAGGCGGTAGAACGGAGCCTCGGTCGCGCTCCAAAAGGTTGCATCAACAAAGCTGAAGTCACCTCGCGCGTCTTTTGAGAACCAACACGCTTTCACGGCATCCCGAAGCAATCGCATGGCCGTCTCTGCACCGGCCACCCAGCCTGCAACCTCTTGGCTTACCTCCGCGTACACATGGGGCTCACAATCAGCAAGCGCGTACAAGGGCACCGTTGACTCGTACCAGCAGCGTGCCTTAGCCGAATCCATATCGAATCCAAAGGCCCAGATGCGAAGGCGTAGACCCGTGCGACGACCCATGCCGCTTTCCAAAAAGTGACTCACCGTTGTGGCGGCTTCTACTTGACGGTTTTCCGTCCTCAAGCCCACCGCCCACTCGGCCCAATGCCTGTAACCAAAACCGCCGGGCTGCGGATGCATCGGCAACAGCGCTTCTTTGGTCTGGTAGTAGGGCGACAAAGGGTGGCGCCACGGCCCTTTGTAGTTGAGGCCCTGGTTGCGAGTCATGTAACTGCGGACCACTTGGTCAGTCGGTCTTGCGCATAAGTCACAGGTGCCCACATGCGCTTCGGCCTCCGCAAAGCGGATGCGGCGCGGCATGGCCCAAAACACATGCGTTGGATGCACCTGCTCGGGGGCTACCGTCCCTCCTTCAGCCTGAAGAGTCTGCTGCGAGGCCAGCCACGGAAAAGTTTCCCAAGGTGCGGTTCGCTCTGGTGAGCCACCGCCGGCTTCAAAGTGGGCGGTATCCATCACATTGAGCCAGAGCGAATGCCAGAGGCTGTTTTCGTTCGGATCACTTGAGGATGACAGCAGGAGCGTGGTCAAGGGTCCGCCGCCGCGCACACTCGTGCGGTAGCCCACGCCACCGCTAGGCGCATTGATTTGAAGGGTGAACAGCGCCGTTACTGCGCAGTGCATGCACAACGCTTCGATGCCACCGCGCTTTACAAAATGGTCGGTGTTGTTCTTGAGGGCGTTACCACCGGGCCGCTCAATCAGGAGAGAGCCGATGTCGAGAAGCTCGTCCGGCGCCAAGGCCAGTTCCAAGTCCTGCATGAACCGTGGGCCATCACCTTCGCATTCAAAAAAAGCTTGCACAGGGGCAAACAAAGCTTTGAGCTCATCCGCACTTGGCGGCTGGGTCCAGCGCTTGCGGCTTTCGATGGGGTTGTTGGGTGCAAAAGTCGTCTGAAACAAGCCGATGACAAACTGGGCCAAGGCGCCGTTGAAGTCGGCACGGTCCGCGTCAAACGCGAGGATGTCCGGCCGGGTCAGCTCTGTTGGCGCTACCCAGGCTCTGCTTCCATCACGGAGTCGAACCGGCATCCAGTTATCAGTAATAAGGTTCATTTTTCAGCCCGATTGAAAGTTATTCCGCCAAAAACCTACTTTTATTTACTACTTTATCATCACAAAGCTAAGTGGTGCTAATAAATTTCAACTACAGTCCATTGGGTTCTCTACGCAGTGGAGATGAACCGCTAAGCGGTGCAAAAAAAGTTCCTCACGCGGTGGGGATGCAAGCGACGGGCGCAAGAAATCAAGTCACTTGCTTGGCAAGTAGCAATCCCGTGGTGCGGCTGTAGTGCCAGAGGACGGCCGATTTGGTCGGCTGCCCATTTGTGCTGGGTGCGCCAATGGCGCTTGCAGAGAATCCGGACGGCGTTGGCTCCATCGGGAGGAGCACCAGCCATTTGCCGCCTGACGGGAGCCCTGCCTTGATCGCCTCAATCGCGGCGCTACGCGCAGGACGCACTTCTGGATCGGCTTCATTAATCAGCCGTCGCGCCACGCGGAGCGTGCTGTAAGCCCAGGGGTGGGCCACTTTGTCTTGGCGCAAAGGCTGAAGCTCGTCGCCATGCCACACACCCAGCAACACCTCAACGCTTTCTTCACCCAACCGGGACGGCGCCACGCTGTCGGCCGTCCAGTCGAAATTGGTCCGGGTGTAGCCACTGCCCTGCTTGATGCCATTCATACGGGCCTGGCTGACGTCGCTGTAATGCTTGCCCAGCGCTTTTGTTGAACTCAAGGTCAAGCCTTCTGGCTCGTCGATGTCGCTGCCGAAGACACCCTCGATGAGCTTGCGCGCATCGTCAGGCATGGAGATTTCTGAGGCTTGAAGCGCTTTGGCCGACAGCCACACTTGGGCATGGTTGGGGTACACAAAAGAGGCTTTTGGCAGCGCATCTTTCAGCCACGATACGCTCGGCTGCTCGGTCCACACGGGGCCGTAAACCCAGAGACAAGCAGGCCCGCGTTCGTCGGTCGCGCCCGGGTACGTCAGGCGTTCACCCGCAGCAGTACGGACGTGCCGGCGCAGCCGCCCTGCCCGCTGGAGAACCCGGTCAATTGGGGCTATGTCGGAGACCAGCCAATCGACATCGATATCGAGCGATTGCTCGACAACCTGAGTAGCAATCAACAGTTGCCCTCGCCGCAAGGCGGGTGTGCTTTCATTGCCAAATTTCTTTAGTACTTCGTCTTCAATATCAAGCCGGTCACCCAAGGCAAAGCGCGCGTGAAACAAGGTGATGGTTTCAAGGTCAACATAGGTCGAAAGCTCAGCTTGTGCATCAAGCGCATCGGCCACGGTGTTGCGAATCCAGGCTACGCACTGCCCGCGCTTGAGCGCTGCAACGATCTCCTGCACAAGCAATGAACGGTCTGAAAAATAGCGGAGGCCCAAAGTACGCCGAACCGACTCGCGTGTGGCGATGGCTTGCTCCACCAGGCGCTGGGGCTGGGACGCCGCCCAAGTCGTGGCCAACGGGAAGGCGTCTAACGCCGGCTCTGGCGCTCGCGTTTTAGTTGGGGCTTGTGTCTGCGCTTGTGCCCCCTTTGCGAAGGCGTTCAGCAGCGCAGTGCGACTCGCCATCGGCAAGGTGGCCGACATGAGAATGGCGCTGCCGCCCGCGCGGGCATGAAACGTCAGCAGGTTTTCAAGTGTGCCCTGCATGTAGCTGTCGCAGGCGTGTACCTCGTCAACCACCAGTACCTTGCGCGCCAGCCCGAGTAAGCGCAGGGATTGGTGTTTGCTTTGGAGTACCGCGAGCAATGCTTGGTCAATGGTACCGACGCCAGCCGGACACAAAAGCGAGCGCTTGTTATGGTCTGCCAGCCAGCTCAGGCAACGCTGGGTCGCGCTCTCGTCGCCTTGTCGCTTGTCGTGCTCCGCAGGACCCGTTCGGATGATGGAGTTGGCAAAAGCCTCAACCAAAGTTCTTTGACCGTGCATAAGAGCCAAACTCGCGTCACTGCCGAACAAGACTTGATAGAACTCCGCCAAGCGCCCATACATCGCGTTGGCGGTGGCCATGCTTGGCAGGCCAAGAAAGAATCCGTCAGCAGAGCCATTCGCCATCAGTCGATGGGTCAGGATCATGGCGGCTTCGGTTTTCCCGGCGCCGGTCACATCCTCAAGAATGTGGAGCTGCGGCCCAGTCTCCAGCGCCTGTTGATCCGTCCATAACTGCAATGGCGAGAGCTTTGCAATCCCAGGAAAGAGATCGCTGGATGAAAGCAACTTCTGCCGGGCTGGCATCACCACCCCCGTCAACGCCAGTGCCCGATGTGCCTTGGCCTGCGCCTCCAACCAATAGGTCGCAATGTCGGCTTCGGGGTCGTTCAGGTAGTTGAAAACCTCCGTGTTCGAACCGATCCAATCGGCCAACACCGCGATGCCGGCCACCCACCATGAGACTACCTCGCTCGATGCCAAGAAATCGGCAGGGTCTAGCTTGGCAATGCGCTGACAAACGGTGTCCGGAAGCAGCCAGTCGCGCATCAATCGCGTGAAGCTCATCGCAGCTTCCACGTCTTGCTGCCTAAAGTGAGTCAGTCCTCTGCTGCTTCTGCTTGGAACGACTTGAGTAATAGGCCCATTGCTCGGCGGCTGGCCGTGGTGACCGGTGACCGCTTTCGCCCAGCAGCGCAGTCCGTAGTGAACATCCTCATCCGCTCCAAACCAAGCTTCGCTGCTGAGCGTGGGTTCAAACACATCGCACCACAGCGCGTAACCCAAGGTGTCGTGCCGCACCCCTGTCAGCGGCGAGCCATGAGGCGGGCCTTGCAGTGACGCCGCCAATTCTGGCAGTTGACCCTGAAAGCTAAAGGAGAACTTGCCAAGGTCGTGAATCGACAACCAAAAAGTGACCCACGCGATGAGTTCTTCCCGGTCTGGAATACCCGTGGCCTCGCAGAGCCAGCCAGTCAGCGCGGGAGACTTTTCAAGGTACAACTTTCCAACTGCGGCGACATCCAGCGCATGAAAAGCCAAGCAATGAAATTCAGGTCCACCGTTACTTGGCCTAGCCTTGCCCCAATAGCGCATGAAATCTAGGGTTCGCGTCGTGTATTGTTCCAAGTTGATCTCTCAAAGTGCCATGAAATAGTACTTTGGATTTATATGAACATCAATACGGACGGGCCGGCTTTGATGGTGCGCGTTTTGTCCAATGGAACAATGAACACCATGCCCCAGCCATTCAAAGCCCTCGTCCCCCACATCCTCATCAGCGAAGTAGGCCCCCGCGACGGCTTGCAATCCGTCAAAGCCACCATGCCCACCGCCGACAAGCTGCGCTGGATCAGCGCGCTGCATGCGGCTGGCCTGCGTGAGATTGAGGTCGGCTCTTTTGTCCCTGCACACCTGCTGCCGCAGTTGGCTGACACGGCTGCTGTGGTGGCGCATGCGCGCACGCTGCCTGGCTTGCGGGTGATGGCGCTGGTGCCTAACTTGCGCGGTGCGCAGGCTGCTTGGGCGGCGGGGGTGCACAAGATCACGCTGCCGGTGTCTGCCAGCGCGGCGCATTCGCTGGCGAATGTGCGCAAGACGCGTGAGCAGATGGTGGCTGAGCTGCGTAGCGTGATGGACTGGCGGGCGAGTGTGGCGCCGGGCTTGGCGGTGGAAGTCGGTTTGTCCACCGCCTTTGGCTGCACGCTGCAGGGCTTGGTGCCTGAAGACGAGGTGATCGCGCTCGCTGTGCAATGCGCCCAGGCGGGCGTTGACGAAGTCGGTTTGTCTGACACGGCGGGCCATGCCAATCCGGCGCAGGTGCGGCGGCTCTTTAAGCGGCTGATGGCTGCACTGGGCAACAAGGCGGGTGCCGCGCACATGCACAACACGCGCGGCCTGGGCCTGGCCAATTGCCTGGCCGCTTATGAAGAAGGCGTGCGCACTTTTGATGCGTCGCTGGCCGGGCTGGGCGGCTGCCCTTATGCGCCGGGTGCGTCGGGCAATGTGGTGACGGAAGACTTGGTGTTCATGTTCGAGGCCATGGGCGTGCGCACGGGCGTTGACCTGGAAAAGCTGTTGGCCGCACGCGCGCCGCTGGCCGCTGGCTTGCCGGGCGAGCCGCTGTACGGCATGACGGCGGAGGCGGGATTGCCCAAGGGCTGGGCGACAAGCGCGCAAGCAAACGACGGCGGGCAATCTGCGCCGCAAAGCACTGCAACCAAATCCCCCGCCACGCCACGCCGCCTCCCCTACGAAGGCCTGCGCGTGGTCGAGTTCACGCACATGGTCATGGGCCCGACCTGCGGCCTGGTGCTGGCCGACCTGGGCGCTGAAGTCATCAAGGTCGAGCCCATCGGCCATGGCCGTGAGGGCGATGGCACGCGCAAGCTGATTGGCTCGGGCGCGGGCTTTTACCCGCTGTTCAACCGCAACAAGAAAAGCCTGGCGCTGGACTTGCAAACGCCCGAAGGCCTGGCCGCCGTCAAAGCCTTGATCGCCACCGCTGACGTGGTGAGCGAGAACTTCAAGCCCGGCACCATGGCCAAGCTCGGCCTGGACTACGCCAGCCTCAAAGCCGACAACCCGCGCATGGTGTACGTGAGCCACAAGGGCTTTTTGCCGGGGCCGTACGACCACCGCACCGCGCTCGACGAAGTGGTGCAGATGATGGGTGGCTTGGCCTACATGACGGGCCGGCCCGGCGACCCGCTGCGCGCGGGCACCAGCGTGAACGACATCATGGGCGGCATGTTTGGCGCCATCGGCGTGATGGCCGCATTGGCCCAGCGCGACCACCCCACGCACGGCACCGGCCTGGGCCAAGAGGTGCAAAGCGCGCTGTTTGAAAACAATGTCTTCCTCGTCGCGCAGCACATGATGCAGTTCGAAGTCACTGGCAAGGCCGCCGCGCCCATGCCGACGCGCATCTCGGCCTGGGGCGTGTACGACGTGTTCAAGGTCAAAGGCGACGAGCAGATCTTTTTGGCGGTGGTGACCGACACGGCCTGGGCGATTTTTTGTGAGGTGTTTGGCTTTGCTGACCTCAAAGCCGACGCACGCTTGCAAAGCAACAACGACCGCGTGCGTGCGCGGGACTGGTTGATCCCGCTGCTGCGCGAGCGGCTGGCCACACGCAGCGCCAAGGAGCTTTCAGACCTGTTTGAAAAGAACGCGCTGCCTTACGCGCCCATCACCGCACCTGACGCATTGCTGGACGACCCGCACTTGCTGGCCACGGGGGGCCTGGCGCCCATCACGCTGCCTGATGGCCGGCCGGGCAAGACGGTGCTGTTGCCCTTCACGCTGGGTGGCGCGCGGCCGGGGGTGCGCATGTCGGCGCCGCAACTGGGCGAGCACACGGCGGGCATTTTGCAAAGCCTGGGCTTTGACGACGCGGCCATTGCGGACCTCAAAGCGCGCGGCATCGCAAGGTAAATCAGGCCTGTAACCGCCTCTGCATCAGACTGTGTTGACTGTGTGAACTCACACGGTCACGCCACACTTTTTGAAAGCGCGACTCCTAGACTTTTGGGATGTTGGCGTACATCGTCTTTTCTGCTTCTTTGATCTGCATGTGGGTCCTGTCCACCCGCGGGCTGGAGAAGGCTTTCTTGTGGGTATGGATTCCCTTCTTCTTGGGCATGCCCTTCAAGTTCTGGGTCAACATTCCGGGCCTGCCTGACCCGAACTTCATGCAGGCGGCGATCTTGCCGATCCTCTTTGTGCTGCTGCGTGACAAGCTGGGCCAGCTGCACTTTGGCCGCATGGAATTTTTGCTGGTCTGCTACGTGGTCTGGCGGGTGTTTTGCGACTTTCTGGGGCGCGGCTATTCAGACGCCCAGAACTACGCCTTCTTCATGCTGTCGGCGCTGATCGGCCCCTACTTGCTGGGCCGCTACGTCATCACCAGCCGGCGCATGGACATCGAGACATCGCGCATGTTTGTGCTGATGTTCCTGATCTTTTTCCCGCCGTTCATCTATGAAATCAAGATGTGGGTCAGCCCGATCTATCAGCTGTTTTCGCCGTTTTTTCCGGGCACCTTCAGCGCGATATCGGTGCGCTGGGGCATGGCGCGCACCTTTGGCACGTTTGAGCATCCCATCCTGGCGTGCCTGATCATCATCGCGGTGTACAGGCTGCATCGCTGGCTGAGCTGGATGGGCGCGTGGGACCAGCCGCAGACCGGCTTGCTGGGCTGGATCGAAAGGCAAGGCAAGCGCTTTCCCTTCGCCTTCAAGCACCAGATCAGCCTCGTTTTGATATTGATGGCGGCCATGACCATGTCACGCGGGCCGTGGATAGGCGGCTTCACGGGGGCGGCGCTGGTGATGGTTGGCAACGTCAAGAACCGCCGCAAGTGGCTGGCTGTGCTGGCGCTGGCGCTGGTGCTGGGCGGCCTGGGCGGCAAGGCTGCGCTGGACGCCTACATCACCCCCAACGAGGGCCAGGAACTGAGCGAAGAAGCGAACACCATGCTGTACCGCAAGGTCATGCTCGAACGCTATGACAACTACCTGCAAGAAAAGCTCTGGGAAGGCTGGGGCCTGACGACGGTGCCCAAGGTCGAGGGCATGGAATCGGTGGACAACGCCTTCTTTTTGATGGCGCTGCAACACGGCGTGATTGCGCCGGTCATCTTTGGTTTGATCTTTATTTACGCCATCGTCTCGCAGCTCAAGTTCGGCCTGCAGGCGCCGCCGGGGGAGCCGCCCATCAGCTTTACCTTTGCGGGCATTTACCTGGTGTGTCTGGTGGCCTTCACCACCGTCTACATGGGCTCGCAGACGGAGCCCTTGATCTTTTTACTGCTGGGCTGGGGCGAGAGCATCAAGCGCAGGCAAGAACGCACCGTCACGACCGCAGGCGCTGCGCCCGTGCAGGTGCCGCGCCAAGCTTTTCAGCGGCTCCTGACCTGAGCAGCCCTCCTACTATGACCACCCATCCCACGCCCACCATCGCGCCCTTTGCTCAGCCAGGCGCGAATCATTTGCCCACGCTGGACGGCTGGCGCGCCATTGCGATTGGCTTGGTGCTTTTTTCGCATGGGCTGGACGGTTTCACGACTGGCCTGACGCACACGTGGCCTGCGCTCAAGCTGCTGGGCCTTTTGGGCGTGCAGATCTTTTTTGGCTTGAGCGGCTTTCTCATCACAAACCGCCTGCTGGCCGAAGAAGCTCGGCACGGCCGCATCAGTTTGCCGGGCTTTTACTGGCGGCGCAGTTTTCGTATCTTGCCTGCGGCTTTGGTGTTTCTGTCTGTGGTGGGCGTGTTGGCCACACTGGGCATGGTGCCCGTGAGCGCCGAGCGCTGGCTGGCTACGCTGCTGTTCACGGCCAACTACAGCCATGCTGAGCCCAGTTGGTACCTGGCGCATTTTTGGTCCTTGGCGGTCGAAGAACATTTCTACCTGGTGTGGCCCGCCGTGTTCCTCGCTTTGCCGGCGCTGCGCAGGCGCTGCCTGCTGGTGCTGGCGGCCGCACTTGCCGTGACGCTGTGGCGCGTACTGGCCTTCAAGTTTCAACTGACCAGCGATTCGCCCGCGCAGTTCTGGGGCCGCACGGATATTCAGGCTGACGCCTTGCTGTGGGGTGTGTTGCTGGCGCTGGCCTGGGACGCGCCGGGCATGCGCCACTTTTTACGCGGCCTGCTCACGCACAGCGCCGCAGTGCCTTTGCTGCTGCTGACGCTCGCCGGCTTGCAGTGCCTGCCCACCCTGGACTGGAAGCTGGCCCTGCCGCTCATCACGCTCAAGGCTGTGCTGATTCCGCTGGCCTTGCTGGCCACGCAACTGCAGTCGCAAGGTCGCGTGGGCCGGCTGCTTGAAAGCCGTGCCTTCGTCGTTGTGGGGCGGCTGTCGTACAGCCTGTACCTGTGGCAGCAACTCTTTTTGGTGTGGGACGGCAAGCATGTGCCGGCGCTGGCCGGGCTGCAACACATGCCCTGGAACTGGCTGGCCTTGCTGGCCTGCGCAGCCCTGAGCTACCGATTCATTGAACAGCCCATGATCGCGCTGGGCCACCGCTGGCAGCAGCGGCGGCGGAAGGTGACCCGCGCGACAAGCGCTCGCGACATCGCTCTGGGGTCTTAAACCGGAGGCACTGAAGGCTCGGCCGCAGGACGTTTCCCGCTTCCGCCCAGCTTGCTCTTGATGCGCCCGAAAAAGTGCTCCAGGTCGTCGATGTAAGTGAACACCGCGGGCACCACCAAAAGGCTGAGCACGGTGGACGTGATCAAACCGCCGATCACCGCCACCGCCATGGGCGAGCGAAAGCTGGGGTCTGCCGCGCCAAAGCCGATGGCAATGGGCAGCATGCCTGCGCCCATGGCCAGCGTGGTCATGATGATGGGGCGGGCGCGCTTGTGGCAGGCGTCCAGCAGGGCGTCGCGTCGGCTCAGGCCATGGTCACGCCGCGCCACGATGGCGTACTCCACCAGCAAGATCGAGTTCTTGGTCGCAATGCCCATGAGCATGATCAAGCCGATCAAGGACGGCATGGAAAAGCTCTTTTGCGCAATCAAGAGGCCGACGAAAGCGCCGCCCAGCGACAGCGGCAGCGCCGCCAAAATCGTGACCGGGTGCAGGAAGTCTTTGAACAGCAGCACCAGCACGATGTAGATGCACAGCACGCCCGTGAGCATGGCCAGGCCAAAGCTGGCAAAGAGCTCGCCCATCACTTCCGCGTCGCCAATCTCCACCACCTTCACGCCCGGTGGCAGGTTCTTGATGGCAGGCAGGTCTTGCACCAGGCGCGTCACGTCGCCCAGCGGCATGCCTGAAAGTTCGATCTCGAAGTTGACGTTGCGCGAGCGGTCATAACGGTCAATCAGCGCCGGGCCGGCGGCCACTTCCAGCGTGGCGACTTGACCCAGCATGACGGGCGCACCTTTGAGGCTGGGCACTGCCAAGCGTTCCAGCACGCTCAGGTCTTGGCGCGCGGCATCGGCCAGCCTGACGACGATGGGGACTTGCCGCTCGGGCAGGTTGAGCTTGGCCAGCCCAATGTCGTAGTCACCCAGCGTGGCGATGCGCAGCGTCTCGCCAATGACGGCGCTGGTCACGCCCAGGTCAGCGGCGCGCGCAAAGTTGGGGCGAACCGCAATCTCGGGCCGCGTGAGGCTGGCGCTTGACGCCACATTGCCCAGGCCGGGAATGGTGCGAATGTCGCGCTCCACCGCGCGCGCGGCGCTTTGCAAGGCCAGCGGGTCTTCACCCGTGAGCACCAGCACGTATTTTTCGCCCGAGCCACCCAGGCCCACCTTGCTGCGCACGCCGGGCAACTGCTCCAGCTCTTTGCGCATGAGGTTTTCAATGCCTTGTTTGCGCGGGCGTTCACTGCGCGGCGCCAGCAACACCGTGAGCGTGGCCTTGCGCGCCTCAGCCGCGCCGCTCATGGCAAAGGGGTCGGTGCCGGCGCTGCCGCCGCCAATGGTGGTGTACACGTTGCGCACATGCGCCACCCGGCTGACCAGCACGCGCGCTTGCTCAGCCGCCACCAGGCTTTGGGCCAGCGTGGAGCCGGGTGGCAGTTCCAGATAAACCTGCGTTTGCGAGTTGTCGTCAGGCGGAATAAAACCGGTGGGCAAAAGTGGAATCAAGGCGATGGAGCCAAAGAAGAAGAGCGTCGCGCCCACCATGGTCAGCACGCGATGCTTGAGGCACCAGGTGGCCATGCGCAGGTAGCGCTTCATCCAGCTCGGGTCTTCATGCGCGGTGACGATGGGCTTCAGGATGTACGCCGCCATCATGGGCGTGAGCGCGCGTGCCACGATGAGCGAGGCGAACACGGCGAGTGACGCCGTCCAGCCAAATTGCTTGAAGAACTTGCCGGCCACGCCACTCATGAAAGCCGTGGGCAAAAACACCGCAATCAACGTGAAGGTGGTGGCCACCACGGCCAGGCCGATTTCGTCGGCCGCTTCCATCGCGGCTTGATAGGGCGTCTTGCCCATGCGCAAGTGCCGCACGATGTTTTCGACCTCGACAATCGCGTCGTCCACCAAGATACCGATGACCAGCGACAGCGCCAAGAGCGTGACCACGTTGATGGAAAAGCCCAGCGAGTACATACCAATGAAAGCCGGAATGACCGACAGCGGCAGCGCCACGGCCGAGACCAAAGTCGCCCGCCAGTCGCGCAAGAAAATCCACACCACGATCACCGCCAGGATGGCACCTTCGTACAGCAGCTTGAGCGAGCCGTCGTATTCCTCGCGCACCGGTTCGACAAAGTTGAAGGACTCCTTGAGCACCAAGTCGGGGTGCTGCGCTTGCAATTCTTTGAGCGCCACTTGCACCGCGTCGCCCACCACCACTTCGCTTTCGCCGCGGCTGCGCGCCACTTCAAAGCCAACCACGGGCTTGCCGTCAAAAAGCGCAGCGGATCGTGCCTCGGCTGTGGTGTCGCTGACGCTGGCCACTTGGTCCAGCCGGATGCGGCGGCCGTCGCCGAGTGAGAGTTCAAGCTGCGCCAGCTCTTGCGCTGACTTGACGGTGGCCAGCGTGCGCACGGGTTGCTCGCCGCCGCCCAGGTCGGCGCGGCCGCCTGCGCTTTCGGCCTGCACCTGGCGCAACTGGCGCGAGATGTCAGCGGCTGTGGCGCCCAGCGCCTGCAGCTTGGCCGGGTCGATGGCGACGCGCACTTCGCGGTCCACGCCGCCCACGCGGTTGACCGCGCCCACGCCGCGCACAGCCAGCAGCTTGCGCGAGACTTCGTTGTCCACAAACCAGGACAGGGCCGCGGCGTCCATGCGCGGCGAGGCGATGGTGAAAGCCAGCACCGGCTGGCCCGCCAAGTCCACCTTGCTCACGATGGGGTCGCGTACGTCACCGGGCAAATCGGACCGCACGCGGGCCACGGCGGAGCGCACGTCGTCCACCGCTTCTTGCACTGGCTTTTCCAGGCGGAACTCGGCCGTGATGGTCACGCCGCCGTCTTGCACCTTGGTGTAGATGTGCTTGAGGCCTTGCACCGTGGCAATCGAGTTCTCTAACTTGCGGGCGACTTCAGTTTCAAGCTGCGCGGGCGCGGCACCCGGCAGCGAGGTGGACACGCTCACCGTGGGCAAATCAATGTCCGGAAAGTTCTGCACCTTCATGGCCTTGAAGGACAGCAGGCCGCCAAAGCTCAGCAGCACAAACAGCATCACCGCCGGAATGGGGTTCTTGATCGACCAGGTGGAGACGTTCATGGCTTGGCGCCCTCTGCAGCTGCAGCCGTCGCATCCACCACGCGCACCAGATCACCGTCATTCAAAAAGCCTGCGCCATTGACGACGACTGAAGCCTCGGGCGCCAGCCCCGACAGCAGCTCGACGCGCTCGCCCACCAGACGGCCGGTCTGCACCTTGACCTGACGCACGCGCTGGTCAGCTTGCAACTCGAACACGAAATTGAAACCGTCACGCACCACCAGCGCACGCTGCGGCACCAGCAGGGCCTGCGACTGGCCGATCTCGAATTCACCGCGTGCAAACATGCCGGGGCGCGCGCCGCCGGCCGAGGTGCTGTTGGCCGTCATGGCCGGTAAATCCACGTACACCAGCGCGTTGCGGGTTTGCGGGTCCACCGTGGGCGCGATCATGCGCACGCGGCCTGTCAACTCAGCGCCGCCCGCCGCTTGCACATTGACGGGCGTGCCCGGCTTGAGCCGCGCGATTTCGGCTGAAGTCACTTCAGCCCGCCACTCGAGCCGGCCCTGGCGGATCAGGCGAAACAACTCCGTGCCGCCAGCTACCACCGAGCCCACGGTGGCCGTGCGCGCCGAGATCACGCCACTGTCTGGCGCCAGCACCTGGGTGTGTTTGCCGCGCAACTGCTGGGCCTCCAGCATGGCCTGGGCCGCTTCCACGCGGGCCTGCGCGGTTTGCGCGGCCGTCAGCAATTGGTTGATCTGCTGCGTGCTCAAGGCGCCCGAGCTTTGCAGGCTGCGCGCGCGCTCGGCGTTGGCCGCAGCGTCGGCCGCTGTGGCCTTGGCTTCCAGCAGCCCGGCACGCGCCTGGGCCACATCGGCCTGCACAGACTCAGGCGCAAAGCTGGCCAGCACCTGGCCGGCCTGCACGCGGTCGCCCACGCCGGCTTGCACCTGCGTCAGGCGCAAGCCGCTGGCTTCGCTGCCAATGATGGCTTCTTGCCAGGCCGCAATGTTGCCGTTGGCGGCGAGCTTGATGGGCACCGTGGCGCGCTCAGGCTTGGCCACAGAGACAGTGAGTGCAGGGCGTGCGCCCGCAGCCGGTGCAGTGCCCGCGGTGGGCGCCGTGGCCGTGGTGCCCGCGCCAGCAGCCGGAGCGGTCTGCTTGCCACGCAGCGACCACACGCCGACGCCAAGGGCCACCAGCAAGACGGCCGCGATGGCCAGCGGAATGGGTTTGAGCAAAGAGTTTTTCATGGCGATGTCGGATAAAGCGATGTCTGTTGAGGCGATGTCAGTGGGTCAGCAAGCGAGATCAAGGGGCGGCAGTTGAAGCGGCAGCGGAAGTTGCGGCGTCGCGCGTCCAGCCACCGCCCACGGCGCGGTACAGCGCCACCCAGGCGCTCTGGCGTTCTTGCAGCAAGCTGGTTTCAGTGAGTTGCGCCGCCAGCAGTGCGCGCCTCGCGTCTTCGAGTTCGACCAGACTGGCCAGGCCCGCCTTGTAGCGCGCCTCGGTACCGGCAAAGGAAGCGCGGTAGCCGGCCACCGCCGTTTGCACATCGGTGCTGCGTTCAGCCGTGGCTTGCAAGTTCACCAGCGCGTCTTCGACTTCCCGCACGGCTTGCCGCACCTTGGCGCGGTACACGGCCACGGACTCGGTGTACCTGGCCTCGGCGGCCTGCACATTGGCTGCGCGCCGGCCGCCATCGAAGAGCGGCAAGCTCAGCGTCAGCGGGCCGATGGACCAGGCGCCCTGGGTACTGGTGTCGCCGCCAGAACTCACACTGACCTTGCCGACCGAGCCATTCAGGCTCAGGCGAGGAAAGCGCTGGGCTTGCGCGGCGCCGGTGTCGGCGCTGGCAGCAGCCACGTCGCGCTCGGCCGCAAACACATCAGGCCGCTGCGCCAGCGCCTGGGCCGGCACGCTGGCCACCGGCAGGGCCGAGGCCAGGTTCAGGGCTGCAGCAGGCGTCTGCAGGGCTTGCAGCAAATCAGCTTCGGCCATGCCGGTCAGCGCGACCAAGGCCTTGGTGCCTAGCGCGCATTGGGCGCGTTGCTGCACCGCGCGCGCATTCGCCTCGGCAGCACTGGCGCTGGCCAGCGCCACGGTGGCCGGCGGCGTGAATCCGGCGTCGCCGCTGAGCCGGCTCAGGCGTGCGGTTTCGGCGCGCGATTGCGCGTCGGCGCGGGTCACGGCTTCAAGTTGCTGGCAGCTGCGCAGCGCGATGTACTGCGTCGCCACTTCGGCGGCGACCGACACCCGGGCTTCGTGCCAGCCGGCCTCGGCGCCCGCCAGCCGCTGGGCGGCCGCGTTGGCGCTGGCGCGGTTGCCACCAAACAGATCAATTTCCCAGCTGGCCTGCAAGCCGGCCTGGGCGGTGGTGGTGAGCGGATTGCCAGCCGTCTGGGTGGCCGGGCCGCGGTTGGCGATGACGGCCGCGTCCAGCGACGGCAAGCTGGCGGCGCCGGCCGCCGTGCGCGCGGCCTGCGCCGTGCTGATGCGCGCACGCGCCGAGGCCACGCTGGGGCTGACGGCCTGCGCCTGGCGAATCAGCTCGGCCAGCAGCGGGTCGCCTTGCGCGGCCCACCAGCGGCTGAGGTCGCCCAGGCTGCCCTGATGCGGCAGTGGGTGCGGCAGTGGGTGCGGCAGTGGGTGCGGCAACTGGGCACCGGCGGCTTGCAAAGGCACCTGCCATGCGGCCGCCACCTGGGACGGCGCCGTGGTCGGCGGCCCACTGACGGCGCAGGCGGTCAGCGCCAGCAAGGCCGGCAAAGCGCAGGCGAAGGCGGCGAATGGTCGAGCGCGAAAACGCTCGTGAACCCAGGATGTTGGTGATGACTCAAGGGGCATAGAGGCTCGGTTTTTTCTTGGGAAAGCGGAAAGCGGGAAGTCGGCGGCGTCGATCTGCTTGGCCCAGTGCCCTGTGGGCTGGGCCACATTCAGGCCGACCCAAACACCTTGGCCACCAGCGTCTGCACAGCATCGCGCTCGACCTGCAGCTGTTCAGGACTGACCTCAGTGGGCTCTTCGTTCAGCCGGGCCTGATGCTGCACCCGGCGCAGCTCGCGGTAGGCGTCGGCCGCATGCTGGCCCACGCCGGCTGGCAACAGCCCGACCTGCTCGGTCCGCTGCAAGAGTGCGATATTGCCCACGTTGTCCACCAGCTCGAGGTGACGGGCGGACTCGGCCAGCACCAGATACTGCACGGCAAACTCGGCATCGACCATGCCGCCCGAGGCGTGCTTGACGTCAAACTGCTCGCCTTCAAACATGGAGCGCGCGCCCTGGCTGCGGCGCGGCGGGTGGGCGCTGCGCACCTTGGCGCGCATGGCGGCGATCTCCTGGCGCAGGGCGTCGGCATCGCGCGGGGTGGTGATGACGGCGCGGCGCACCGCGTCAAAGCGCTCGCGCAAGGCCGGGCTGCCCAGCACGCAGCGGGCGCGCGTCATGGCCTGGTGTTCCCAGGTCCAGGCGGTGTTGCTGCCGCGCTGCTGCTGGTAGTTGGCATAGGCCTCAAAGCTGGTGACCAGCATGCCGGCGCTGCCGTTGGGGCGCAGCGCGGTGTCGATCTCGAACAAATCGCCTTCGCTGGTTTTGACGGTCAGCCAGTTGATGAGCTTGCGCACCAGCCCCGCATAAATTTCGCCAGCTTGTTCGTTAGCGTCGTCGTACACAAAAACAATGTCCAGGTCGCTGCCGTAGCCCAGCTCTTTGCCGCCCAGCTTGCCGTAGGCAATGATGGCGATGTTCGGCACCTCTTGATGGCGGTTTTTCAGGCGCTGCCAGCACCAGTCGGTGGTCAGTTGTAGCACGGCCTCGGCCAGTGCGCTCAAGTCGTCAGCCACCTGCTCGACGCTCAGCACGCCTTCCACGTCGCGCGCCAGCGTGCGGAAAACTTCAGCGTGGTGTGCGCGGCGAAGCAGGTTCAGACAGGCTTCTTCGTCGTCTTCACCGGTGCGCTTCAAGGCCATCAGGCGCTGCGTCAATTCAGCGCTGAAGGCGGCCGAATCAAAGCGCTGCTGCAGCATGTCCGGGCTGGCGAGTTCGTCGATCACGCCGGGGTGTTGCAACAAGTAGCGTGCTGGCCATCGCGCCGCGCCCAGGAGGCGCAGCAGCCGCTCGTGCACCGACGGCCGCTCAAGCAGCATGGCCATATAACTTTCGCGGCGCAGCAGCGGTTCGACCCAATCCATCAGGCGCAGTGCGGCGGTTTCAGACACGCGCCCTTCGACCAACCAGCCTCCTGTGCGCTGCACCAGCCTGACCAGGCGCGCACGCGATTCATCACGCAGGCCCAGCACGCGGGGATGCTCGGCCCAGGCCGTGATGCGGTCCCTGAAAGACGCTGGCCACGGCTCGGTGAGTTGCTCCAGCAACTCGTTCAAACCTTGCGGCGTGGCGCTGGCCTTGTTGCAGGTCTTGCACGCCTGGCCACCGCCCAGCAGCTTGTCAAACTCGCCGGCCACCAGTTCGCGGTGTGCGTCCAGCGCGCATAAAAACGGCCCGCAATTTTCAAACCCCATGGTGGCCGCGATCCAGCACAGGTCTTCGTCGTTGGTGGGCAGCACATGGGTTTGCTGGTCGTCCAGGTACTGGATGCGGTGCTCGACCTGGCGCAAGAATTCATAGGCGCGCGCCAGCGCGTCGGCGGTGTCTTGCGGCATCAGGCCCGCGTTAGCCACGCGTTGCAAGGCCTCCACCGTGGGGCGGCATCGCAACTCGGGGAACTGGCCGCCGCGCACCACTTGCAGCAGTTGCACGGTGAACTCGATCTCGCGAATGCCGCCGCGTGACAGCTTGACGTCATTGGCGCGCTCGGGGTGACCGGCCGCACGGCGATGCGCTTGCTCCCGAATCTGGTGATGCAGGTTGCGCAGCGAATCGAAAACGTTGTAGTCCAGGTAGCGGCGAAACACAAAGGGCAACACAACGTTGCGCAGCGCTTGCGCCGAGCCATGCGGCAAGTTCTCGTCACGTTTGGCGTTTTCACGTTGGCCATTCAGGCAAGACAGCGGCGCCACCACGCGGCTCTTGAGCCAGGCAAAGCGCTCCCATTCACGGCCTTGCACCTGAAAATATTCTTCGAGTGCGCTGAGCGAGACCGCCGCCGGGCCGGAGTTGCCATTGGGCCGCAGCGCCAGGTCCACGCGGAACACAAAGCCGTGCTCGGTCACGTCGCCAATCAGGGCGTAGATGGCCTTGACCTGGTGCGCGAAATATTCGTGATTCGAAATGATGCCGCGCCCGTCGGCGCGGCCGGCGGTCTGGCCGTCCTGGTCATAGACATAGATCAAGTCGATGTCGCTGGAGACATTGAGCTCGCGCGCGCCCAGCTTGCCCATGCCGATGACCCACAGCGTGGCGCGACCGGGCGAAGGCTGGCCTTCGGCGGCGGGCGGCAGCATGGGTGCGCCAAAGCGCTCGTCGAGTTCAGGTTGGGTGTGGCGCAGGGCTTCGTCCAGGGCCAGTTCGGCCAGCTCCGTCATGGCGCTGGTGACCACGCTGAGCACAGCCGGGGTGGAGGCATTGCAGTCCAGCACCACCAGGCGCTCCATCACTGCTTGGCGCAGCACGCGCAACGCCGCGCCCAGCGCCAGCCCCTGTGCGCGCAGCACGGCCAGGGTCTGCTGCATCGTCGCGCGTGTGGGTGCGCCGGCAGCCAACAGAGGCAAGGCATCGGGGTAGCGCCGGCGAATGCGCTGAACGAAACGCGAGTGTTCGGCGTGTTCAGCCGTGGCGGGTTTATCTGCGCAAGGGCCACAGCGATCTGCAAGATCCTGGGCTTTCGATTCGGGCAACTCGGCGCTGACAAAGCTAGACGACATCACGCTGATCACTTCTTCTGAATTGTTGTGGCTTGTTCTGCCGGGGCGCCCCGAGACCGGCCGTCATAATTCCACGAGTCCGAGAACCCATGCTTTCACCCACCGCCGCCATCCTCCCATCGCCCTCCGGCCGCCTGCGCTTGTTTGCGCGAATGGCGCGCGCCTTGCTGTGGCTGCTGCTGGCATTTTGGGTGTTGGTGGGCATCAGCTGGGCCCTGCTCCATGGCTGGATTGTGCCGCGTATCAGCGAATTTCGCCCGCGGCTGGAGGCCGCCGCGAGTCAAGCCTTGGGCGTGCCCGTGCGGATCGGGCAACTCAGCGCTTCGTCCGTCGGTCTGAACCCTTCTTTCGAATTCAACGAGGTCACCCTGCTGGATGGCGCCGGTCGCCCCGCGCTGCGCCTGCCGCATGTGGTGGTCGGCCTGTCGCCGCTGGCAGTGTCGGGCTGGGGCATTGCCCAGCTGGTGGTCGAAGGCGCTGAGCTGGACATACGGCGCAACGCCGATGGCCGACTGGAAATTGCCGGGCTCGATCTGGCGCAGGATCCCAGCCAAGGCCCGAGCGCGCTGGCCGACTGGGCGCTGAGCCAGAAAGAGCTGGTGCTGCGCGGCGGCCAGCTGCGCTGGACTGACGACATGCGCGCCGCGCCACCGCTGGTGCTGAGCGACGTAGAGGCCGTGCTGCGCAACGGCGGCCAGCACCACCGCTTGCGCATAGACGCCACGCCGCCAGCGGCCTGGGGCGATCGCTTTTCGTTGCGCGCGTCCTTGCGCGAGCCTTTTTCACTTGGCTTTTTCAAGCCGCGCCAGATGCCCTGGCAAAACGGTTCCGGCGAGTTGTTTGCAGAGTTCAGCCGCATCGACATTGCCGAACTGCGGCCTTTCCTGGGCTTGCTCGACCAGCTGACGGTGGGGGCAGACCTGGCCAGCGGAAGGGGCGCGCTGCGGCTGTGGACGGACATCAAAGACGGGCAGTTCAGCGCGGCCACGGCCGACCTGGCCCTCGAGGGCGTGCGGGCACGGCTGGCCAGCCATTTGCAGCCCCTGGCCTTGGCCAGCCTGTCGGGCCGCATCAGCGGGCAGCGGCTGGCCACGGGCTTTGAAGTGCGCAGCGAGGACCTTCGCTTTGAAACCGAGGACAAGCTGGCCTGGCCCGGCGGCAAGCTGAGCCTGGTGCACACCCAGGCCGAGGGCCAGCAAGCCAGCCGCACCGAGCTGAATGCCGACACGCTGGACCTGGCCACATTGGCGGCGCTGTCGGCGCGGCTGCCGCTGTCGGCGGCGCTGCACAGCGAGCTGTTGAGCCTGGCACCGCGAGGCCGGGTGGAGCAACTGACCGCGCGCTGGCAGGGGCCCGCCGCGCAGCCGCAGGCGCTGAGCGCACGCGGCCGGGTGCGAGGCCTGAGCTTGGCCCCCGGCACTGCGGACGACACAGCCCAACCTGGCCAATCAGTGCCACCGGGCCGGCCCGGCGTGGCGCAGCTGGACCTGGACTTCGAGCTGACCCCCCAAGGCGGACAAGCCAAGCTGGCCATGGCGGATGGCGCGATCAGCCTGCCCGGTGTATTGGCTCAGCCGCGTCTGCCCGTGACCCAACTGTCAGGCCAGATGGCGTGGACCCTGACGCCGAATGCGGCAACAAAGCCCGAAGCGCTTGCCCAAGCCGACGAGACCGCCCCAAGCGGCGGCTATCTGAACCGCATCAGCCAGCTGCGCTTGACAGGTCTTCGCTTTGCCAATGCCGACTTGGCCGGCCGCGCCGAGTTGGCCTGGCAGCCACCAGCCGCAGGCCAGAGCGGGCCGGGCCTGCTGGACCTGCAAGCGAGCCTGAGCCGGGGCCGCGCCACTGCGGTGCACCGCTACCTGCCGCAAATACTGCCGCTGCCCGTGAGGCAGTACCTGGAAGGTGCACTGCGGGACGGTGAATTGGCCGACGTGAAGCTCACGCTCAAGGGTGATTTGCAGCATTTCCCTTTTGCTGATCCGCGCCAAGGCGACCTGGAACTCTCGGCGCGCCTGCGCCAAGTGCGACTGGCTTATGGGGCGACCATGGCCCCGCCATCGACCTTGCCCTGGCCCGAACTCGAAGCGCTGGACGGCGAGCTGGTGATTCAGCGCAGCAGGCTGGAGGTGCGTCAGCTGCAAGGTCGCGCGACGGGACTGCCGGGCTTGCAACTGCTGCATGGCAAGGTCTTGATTGCCGACCTCGGGGCGCCGCTGCTGGACATCAGCTTTCAGGCCAAGGGCGCGCTGGCCCAAGGCCTGCAGTACGTCAACCGCTCACCCGTCTCGGCCATGCTGGGCGACGCATTGCGTCAAGCCAGCGCCACCGGCCCGGCCGACTACAGCATGCGGCTGACCCTGCCCCTGACCGGTAACGACAAGATGCGCTTGCAGGCCAGCTTGGTGCTGCCGGGCAATGACCTGCGCCTGGCACCCGAGCTGCCGCTGCTGGCCCGGGCGCGCGGCACGCTGAACTTCACAGAAGACAGCTTGCGTCTGGCCAATGCCCAAGCGCGCGTGCTGGGCGGAGACCTTCAGTTTGAAGGCGGCCAAAGCGCGCCCACCGCCGGCCGCACGGACAGCGAGCCACTGCTGCAGTTTCGCGGCCAGGGCACGCTGACCGCCGAAGGGCTGCGGCAGGCAGGCGAGGCGGGGGCATCGGCGCACTTGGCACCGCTGGCACAAATTGCCCAGATCGGCCAGGTGGCCAGCGGCAGCGCAGCCTACACCGTCGTGCTGGGCGTGCGGCGCGGCGAGATCGAGTTCAAACTCAACAGCCCCTTGACCGGCCTGGCGCTGGACTTGCCGGCGCCATTGAAGAAGTCCTTGACGGAAACCCTGCCGCTGCAAATCGAACGCAGCGTGCGGACAGCCGGTCTCAGCGGCCTTGATAGCCGCAACGGCTTGCAAGATCAGCTCTCACTGACCCTGGGCGACAAGGCCAGCGTGCGTTATGAACGCGCCCTGGAAACAAGCGCCACGCAGGCCGGCCGCGTGACGACGCCGCGCGTGCTGCGTGGCAGCCTGGCGCTGGGCCTGCCGCCCGGCGAGAGCGTGACACTGCCGGCGCAAGGCGTAGCGGCCAAGCTGCAACTCGCGCAGGCCGACCTGGATGCTTGGCAAAACTTGCTGGGCTTGCCTTTGGCTGCCTCAGCATCTGCAAGTTCAGCAGCTTCAGCTGCTACCCCCGCGCCGGCCTTTCCCCTGCAGCCCTACCTGCCAACGCAGCTGAACCTGCGCGCTCAAAGCCTGAGCTACCAAGGCTATCAATTGAACGACCTGGCGCTGATCGCCACGCGCGACGGCATGCTCTGGCACACAGACATCGAGGCGCGCGAGCTCAGCGGCTACGCCGAATTCGGGCAGGGCAGCACCGCCCGGGGCGACCGCCTCTACGCCCGGCTGACACGCCTGAACCTGGCAGCCAGCATGGCGCGCGACGTTGAGGCGCTGCTGGACCCCAGCGGCAGCAGCGTCAAAGCCGCATCCGGACGCCAAGGCAACCCCGGCCGGCAAGCCGTGCCCGCGCTGGATATCGTGGTGGACGACTTCGAATTGCGGGGGCGCAAGTTGGGCCGGCTGGAGGTGGACGCCGTCAACCGCCCACTGCCGGCGCGCGACGGCAACCCGCGTGAATGGCGGCTCAACCGCCTGCTAATCAGCTCGCCCGAAGGTGTACTGACGGCCAACGGCAGCTGGGCTGTGGCGGTGCCCGCAGCGCCAAGCGTGGCTGCAAACGGGCGCGAGCCCCGGCGCATGGCCCTGGACTTTAGGCTTGACGTGGCGGACGCCGGCGGCCTGCTCAAGCGCCTGGGCATGGACGGCCTGGTGGGCCGCGGCGCAGGCAAGCTGGCCGGCGAGCTGCATTGGGCCGGCTCGCCGCTGGCGCTGGACTACCCCAGCTTGAGCGGGCAGCTCAATGTGAATATCGAGCGCGGACAGTTCCTGAAAGCCGACCCCGGCATTGCCAAGCTGCTGGGCGTGCTCAGCCTGCAGTCCTTGCCGCGCCGCCTGGCGCTGGACTTCAGGGATGTGTTTTCAGAGGGTTTCGCCTTTGATTTGCTGAGCGGCGATGTGCGCATCGACCAAGGCATTGCCAGCACGCGCAATCTGCAAATGAAGGGCGTGAACGCCGCCGTGATGATGGAAGGCAGCGCCGACATCGCGCGCGAAACACAGCAACTGCAAGTGCTGGTGATCCCCGAGGTGAACGCTGGCACCGTGTCCTTGCTGGCGTCGATAGCCAACCCGGTAGTCGGCGTCGGAACTTTCCTGGCGCAAATGTTTTTGCGCGGCTCACTCAACAGCGCGGCCACGCAGGCCTTTACCATCGACGGCGCATGGACAGAGCCGCGCATCACGCGCCTGGAGCGCCGACCGGAGCCCGCCCGTGACAAAACCCAGGCAGACAAGCCGGACAAGCCGGTCAAACCCACCAAGCCCTGAACACCCGATGCTCACCGCATGAAAGTTGCCGCACTGCAAATGGTCTCGGGCATGGACTTGCCGGCCAACCTGCGCACCGCGCGCAACTTGCTGGCCCAAGCCGCAGGCGATGGCGCCGAGCTGGCGCTGCTTCCCGAATATTTCTGTCTGCTGGGGCCCCATGAGCGCAGCAAACTGGCCGTGCAAGAAGCGCCTGGCCACGGCCCCATACAAGACTTTCTGGCGCAAGCCGCCAGTGACTTCAAGCTCTGGCTGGTGGGCGGCACCCTGCCCTTGGCAACCAGCGATCCGGCGCACGCCCGCAATACGTCCCTGGCCTTTGACCCGCAAGGCCGCTGCGTGGCCCGCTACGACAAGATGCACCTTTTTCGCTTTGCCGACGGCAGCCAGGAGCACGACGAAACCCGCACCCTCAGTGCTGGCAACACGCCGGTGACTTTTGATGTGCCTTCGTGCGACGGCCACACCTGGCGCGTGGGCATGAGTGTTTGCTACGACCTGCGCTTTCCGGAGTTGTACCGCGCACTTGGCGCTGACTTGCTGCTGGTGCCCAGCGCCTTCACTTACACCACAGGCCAGGCGCACTGGGACGTGCTGCTGCGCGCCCGCGCCATCGAAAACCTGGCCTACGTGCTGGCGGCCGCGCAAGGCGGCGTGCATGAAAATGGCCGTCGTACCTGGGGCCACAGCCTGCTGCTAGACCCGTGGGGCCTGACACTGGGTGAACGCCCGGAAGACGCTGGCCTGGTGATGGGCGAGCTGGATGCTGCGCGCCTGGCTCGTGTGCGCGCCCAACTGCCTGCGCTGAGCCACCGCGTGCTTTGAAACATCGACATCTGCAAGACACCGAGCCACCGCCCTTGAAGACCTGGAAACCCTTTTCTGCCGCCCCCGAGGCCGCTGACACCACAGGCACACTGCGACGTTGGCGCAAGCTGCTGCGCTGGAACCGCCGCTGGTCGCTCTGGATTTCGCTGGTGGCCTTGGTCGTGGCCATGTTGGGTACCCTGGTCTGGCTGGCCGGCCGTTACGAGGCCAGCCTGGTGCAAAGCCGGCTGGAGCGCGACGTGGGTGACATCGGCAGCGACATCCGCCTGGGCCTGACGCGCAACATCCAGTCATTGCAAGCGCTGACCGTCAGTGAGCCCAGCAGCAGCTTCTGGCAAGTCCAGGCCGGTGAGTTGATGCGCCGCCGCCGCGAGTTGATCCGCATCGAATGGCGTGACTCGAACATGACGCCGCTACAGGTCAGTGAGACGCCGTTCCGTCCGCCCGTCTTTGAACGCATGGGCCGCGCCAGCGCGCAGCTCGAAGTGAACCTGGCCTGCAGCAACGGCCTGCGCCTGAGCCGCCCGGCCTATGCGGGCAGTTACTTCATACCGCAGCGCGACGGTTTGGGCATCGAGCTCCTTGAGCTGTGCATACCCGAGATAGTGAACGGCGAGCTGGCCGGCTACACGGTGGCCACGTATTCGCTGCAAGAAATCCTGTCTGAGCTGGCCGCCAGCCAGGTGGCGCGTGGGCAAGGCCTGTCCTTCACTGAGGCCGACGGCACGCGCCTGGCCATCACCGGCACCTCCATGCGCGGCAGCCGCGTGTATACCGCGCAGCAACTGCTGGACCTGCCTGGCGTCACGCTGGTCTTGCGCCTGGACAGCTGGAAAGGCACGCCCGACTTTTTCCCCAACATGCTGACGGCCTTGGTCAGCGCGATGTCTCTGGCCTTGATTGCGGTGCTGCTGCTGCTGGGCCGCGACATGCGCCGCCGCCTGAAGGTTGAAAACGACCTGGCCGAGGCGCTGGCGTTTCGCAAAGCCATGGAAGACTCGCTCGTCACAGGCTTGCGTGCGCGCGACCTGCAAGGCCGCATCACCTATGTCAACCCGGCCTTCTGCCAGATGGTGGGCGTGGAAGCCAAAGAGCTGCTGAACCACAGCTTTCCCAGCCCCTACTGGCCACCCGAGCTGGCCGGCATGTACCAGGACCGGCAAACGCTGCGACTGGCTGGCGGTAGCCTGCCGCGCAGTGGGCATGAGTCGGTCTTCATGCGGCGCGACGGCACGCGCTTTCCGGTGCTGATCATTGAAGCGCCTTTGATCAACGCTGCCGGCAAGCACACCGGCTGGATGAGCGCGATCCTGGACATCAGCGAGCAAAAGCGCATTGAAGAAATGTCGCGCACCAGCCAGGACCGCCTGCAAGCGACGGCGCGTCTGGCCATGGTGGGTGAGATGGCATCGCTGCTCAGCCACGAGCTGAACCAGCCACTGGCGGCCGTGTCCAGCTACGCCACCGGTTCACTGAATTTGCTCGATGACGCGGCAGCCCATGCCAGCGCGCCGCCCTTGCACGCAGACTTGCGTCTGGCGCTCAAGCGCATTGCCGAACAAGCTGAGCGCGCAGGCCGAGTGATCAAGAGCGTGCATGACTTTGTGCGCAGGCGCGACCAGGTGCGCGAGCAGGTGCAGCCCGCCGCGCTCCTGGAAGCCATCATGCCGCTGGTCAGCTTGCAGGCACGCAAGTTGTCGGTGCGCGTGGTGATCCAGATCGATGCTGCCTGCCCCGACGTGCTGTGCGACCGCACCATGGTTGAACAGGTGTTGCTGAACCTCTCGCGCAACGGCATGCAGGCCATGCAGGAAGACGAGACGCTGCCCATCAGCCAGCGCGTGCTGACGCTGAACGTGCGTCCGGCCGAAGCCGGCCAAGCCAAGGGCTGGGTGGCCTTCAGCGTGACCGACCTGGGCGCGGGCATTGCGCCTGAAGTGGCTGAAAAACTTTTCACGCCCTTCTTCACGACCAAGGTCGAAGGCATGGGCCTGGGCCTGAGCCTGTGCCGCACCGTGATCGAGCAGCACGGCGGCTACCTGGGTTTTGAGGCGGCCCAGCCACGCGGTACCGTTTTCATGTTCACCTTGCCCACCGGGCGTGTACCGGGGCCTGCGCCAACGATGGCGCAAGGCAACCGCGAACCCCGGCTTGAGTCCACCGAGCCTTCTTTGACAGCCAGGGAGACGCAGCCATGAAACCCAGCGTGAACGCCACCGTGTACATCGTTGACGACGACGCCAGCGTGCGTGAGGCGCTGGCCTGGCTGCTGCGTTCGCGCCGCCTGGCCAGCGAGACTTTTGACAGCGCCGAAGCCTTTGATGAACGCATCACCACCATCAGCCGCGTGCGCGAGCCGTCGTGCGTGCTGCTGGACGTGCGCATGGCCGGCCTGAGCGGCCTGGCCATGTTTGAAAAATTGATTGGCTACGGCCTGCTGCCCACGCTGCCCGTGATCTTCTTAACCGGCCATGCCGACGTGCCGACGGCGGTGGACGCCGTCAAGCGCGGGGCTTTTGATTTTTGCGAAAAGCCGTTTTCGGACAACGTGCTGGTCGACCGCATCGAGCAGGCGCTGGCGCAGTCCGCCGAAAAACTTGCGCTGCAAAACCAGGCCACGGGTTTGCAAGCCCGGCTTGAAGGCCTGACCGAGCGCGAACGCGATGTGATGCGGCTGGTGGTGGGCGGCCTGCCCAACAAATTGGTGGCCGACCAACTGGATATCAGCGTGCGCACGGTGGAAGTGCACCGCGCACGCGTGTTTGACAAGATGGGCGTGAAGTCAGCGGTGGAGCTGGCCAACCTGATGCGCCATGCGTGAGCCTGACGTGCAGACTCAGGCCGACGGGTCTTGCGGATTTTTAGGGGCCTCGGTCGCGTCCTTCTTCAGCTCGCCCCCTTCGCGGCCTGAAAACATGGTCCACCACACGATGAACACCAAGATCAACAAAGCCCCAAGGGCTTCGAGCAACAACAACAACATGCCAACGCCTCTTTGCGGGAACCTTATGAAGCTCGCGATTATCAGCGTCGCTCTGGTGTTGGCGGGTTGCGCCACGCAGAGTCCCCGGCGCGCTTCGGGGACTTCCGGTACTGCGGGAACCTACAGCAGCTGGCCGGTGCTGAGCGCACCAGCAGACGCACCCGCCGAACCGCTGCCCGCTGGCACCCGCGTGTTGCAGCAAGCCAAGAGCCGCTGGGTGCCGGTGGCTTGGGCTGAGTTGCCGGGATTTGATGCCGATGCGCTGCACGAGGCCTGGAACGCCTGGATCAAAAGCTGCGAACGGCCCGGCCCTGTGTTTGCACCGCTGTGCCCCGAAGTGCGGCAGTTGAGCATTGCCGATGCAGGCGCGCAACGCGCCTGGCTGCAGTCGCGGCTGCAGCCTTACCGCGTGGAAGGTTTGCAGGGCGGCGCCGACGGCCTGCTCACCAGTTACTATGAGCCGGTGTTTCGCGCCAGCCGCGTGCCCGGCGCTGGCTTTGAGGTGCCGCTGTACCAGCCACCCGCTGGTCTGGCCAACCGCAGGCCGTGGTTCAGCCGGCAAGACATCGACAGCCTGCCCGAGGCGCAAGCGGCCCTGCGCGGCCGCGAGATCGCCTGGATGGAAGACCCCATCGACGCGATGGTGCTGCACATTCAGGGCTCGGGCCGCTTGCTGCTGACCGAAGCCGATGGCCGCCAACGCACCGTGCGCGTGGCCTTTGCCGGCTCGAACGAGCAGCCTTACCGCAGCATCAACCAGTGGCTGCTGGAGCAGGGCGTGACGCGCATCAACCCCTGGCCCGACGCCACCAAGGCCTGGGCCGCGCAGAACCCACAGCGCGTGCCGCAGTTGCTGTGGAGCAACCCGCGCTACATCTTTTTCAGGGAAGAATCCTTGACGCCGCAAGACGAAGGCTACGGCCCGCGCGGCGCGCAAGGCGTGCCGCTGACAGCCGGCCGCTCGATTGCGGTGGACAAGGAAAGCATTCCCTACGGCACGCCGGTGTGGCTGGCTTCGAACGGGCCGAGCGCCCAGCTGCAAAAGCTGGTGCTGGCGCAAGACACAGGCAGCGCCATCGTCGGCGCGGTGCGGGCGGACTACTTTGCCGGTACGGGCGTGCAGGCTGGCGCGCTGGCCAGCAAGGTGAACCAGCCGCTGCGGCTGTGGGTGTTGTGGCCTAAAAATTAAGAGCACGATGCGTCTTTTTTCCTCTTCAGTCATTGCTCCAGCCACCATCCAGGCGTATCTGGAAACGCACTATTGCGTGCATGGCGAGGACCCAGTCATCCTGCAAGTAGGACAAGTCAGTCCTGGCCTGTTGTCGCTGCACGGGCGCCACAAAGTGGAGTGCTCCGCATTTCTCACAAGCTGCAACCCGTTCAGCCGAGAGGTCAGCGAAGGCGCTGGGTAAGCAATTCGAACAAAACGCAATCATCTGGTGTGGCACTCAATGCGTGCCACGACTCATCGTCTTGAGATAACTCCACTTAAAGCCCATGCTGACCCAGCGAATCTCTGAAGCCCTCGCGCTTGCCGTTCAAGCCCACGAACACCAAGTGCGCAAGGGGACATCAGTTCCCTATGTAGCGCACCCGATGGGCGTCGCCTCCATCGCCCTGGAGTTTGGAGCGGACGAAGACCAAGCTATCGCTGCGCTGCTGCACGATGTTCTCGAAGATGGCGGGCCGCATTACGGGCCTGTCATCAAGGCACAGTTTGGCGAGCGCGTCTTGGCCATCGTCGACGGGTGCACTGATGGGGTGCCAGACGCTTCCGGTCAGTGACGTATTCAAGCGCTTCAGCGCCGGTCGCGAGGGGACTCTTTGGTACTACGCGTCGCTGTCCGAAATCTTTGATAGGCGTCGTGCGCCTATGGCTGCCATGCTTGCGTCTGAGGTTCGTCAGATGGAGCGACTGGCGGATGAGTAGCAAGGTCATACCTGTCCGATAGGTCTGCAGCCTGATGGCCTGCAAAGCGGCGCCGGGCACAGGCCTAGCTTGTCGGCATGAATCAGCCCGTAAACCGACCCCGCCAGTTTGGCCGCTATGGCTTTTTACTTTTGTCCGCCCTGCTGGGCGCCGGCGGTTGCGTGCAGCAAGGCGGCTGGAATCCGCCCGAGATCAGCCGCAGCACGGCAGGCATTTCGGCCGACACCCAGCTTTACCGCTGCGGCGAGGGCGTGAGCTTCACGGCATCGGTCAATGACGACTCAGCCCTGCTCGACGGCGACTGGGGCAAGGCCACGCTGCTGCGCGATGCCGGAGGTGGAGGCCGGGTGCGCGTGTACAGCAACCGCAACTTGCGCGCCGAGCTTGGCCTGGGCCTGGATGGGCGCAGCGCTGAGTTGCATGAGTTGACCGGTCTGGACACCACGCGGGTGCCCATGCACCTGACTTGCCGGCAGGAGTGAAGCGAATCAGCCCGGATGCAAGGCCGGATACAGCGCTTGAAAACGCGCATGCCGCTCGACCAGCAAACTGGTTTGCGCCGTGTCCGGCTCGAACTGCTGCGCGCTGGGCAGTGGACGACACACCTCAGCAAGCGTTCCACCATCAGCCAGCCAGGCCAGGCGCGCGGCGCCCAGGGCCGCTGCGGCGTGCGCGCCTTCTGGGCGCACCAAGGAGCGCTGCAAGCCGCTGCTAAGCAAGGCGGCCCAGGCGTCGCTGCGCGCACCGCCGCCCACCAAGGCCAGTGCTTCGCGGGCAGGCGCTCCCGTCTGCGCGCTGGCGCGTTCCATCGCCTGCAGGCCGTCCATCAAGCCAAAGCCCACGCCTTCCATGACGGCGTAGGCCAAATCCACCGGGCCGTGCTGGCTGCGCAGGCCTACGAAGCTGGCGCTGGCATGGGCGTTGTTGTGGGGCGTGCGCTCACCGCTGAGGTAGGGCAAAAAGAGAGGCGCGTGGGCGCGCGCTGATGCGGGCAGCGCGGCCACTTCTTCGGCAAGTGCAGCCTCACTGGCGCGGCCTGTGAGGCGCGTGACCCAAGTCAGGGCGCTGGCTGCGCTGAGCATCACGGACATCTGGTGCCAAGTGCCGGGCAACGCGTGAGCAAAGGCATGCACCGCCTGGGCCGGCGCAGGGCTGAAACCGGGGCTGACTAAAAACACCACGCCCGAGGTGCCCAGCGACACAAAGCCCTGGCCGGGCCGCACGGCCCCCACGCCCACGGCGCTGGCGGCGTTGTCGCCTGCACCGCCGGCCACCACGCAGGCCGGGCTCAATCCCCAGGCGGCGGCCAGCGCGGGGCGCAGCGTGCCGCTGGCCTGGCTGCCTTCCACGAGGCGCGGCATGTGCGCATCACTCAGGCCGCAAGCGGCCAGCAAGGGCGCGCTCCAGCAGCGCTTGGCCACGTCCAGCCACAGCGTGCCTGAGGCGTCCGACATCTCGCTCACGGCATCTCCGGTGAGTTGCAGGCGCAGCCAGTCCTTGGGCAGCAGCACGCGTTTGATTTGGGCAAACAAGGCTGGCTCGTGTTGGCGCAGCCACAGCAGCTTGGGCGCGGTGAAGCCGGGCATGGCCAGGTTGCCGGTGATCTGTTGCAGCGCGGGCACCGCACGCTCAAGCTCGGCGCATTCAGCGCTGGCGCGGCCGTCGTTCCACAAGATGGCGGGGCGCAGCACCTGGTCTTGCGCGTCCAGCACCACCGCGCCGTGCATCTGACCTGACAGGCCGATGGCGCGCACGCTTGCCCAGGCGGCGGGTGCCTCGGCGCGCAATTGCGCAGCGGCGGCTTGCAGCGCTTGCCACCAGTCGGCCGGGTGCTGCTCGCTCCAATTGGGTTGAGCTTGTTGCTGCGTCAAAGCGGCGTCTGCGCTGGCGTGTACGCGATGCGCGTCGTCAAGCAGCAGCAGCTTGACACCCGAGGTGCCTAGATCAATGCCGAGGTACATAAAAAGGAAAAATTAAACCGGCCGCAGGCCAAAGCGTTTGGCGCCCTGACGGCGGTATTCGCTGGGCGTCATGGCCTTGATGTCTTGAAAGCGCCGATTGAAATTGGCCAGGTTGTTGAAGCCCACTTCATAGGCCACCAAGGCAATCGGCCGGTCGGTGTCCAGCAGCAGCTGGCAGGCGCGATTGATGCGCACCAGGTTCACGAAGTCTGTGAAGGTATTGCCCGTGGCGCGTTTGAAAAAGCGCGAGAAGCGGCTTTCGGTCATGCCCAGTTCCACCGCCATGTCGGCGGCTGACAGAGGCTCGGTCAGCTTTTCGGTGATGCGGCTGACGATGGCGTTGATCTGGTCAAGCTGCGCGTCGTTGTCCACACTTTGCAATTGCGCATTGGAAAGCAGCCGGTAGTCGGTGCAGCGCGCCAGCTCGCCAAGAAACAGGCAAAAAGCTGCAAAGCGGTTCAGGCCGTGCGAGGCTTTCACGGCTTTCCAGTGGGCGAGGGCCTGCGGATACAAACCAAAAAATTCGATGCCGTGCTTGGCCCGCTCCAGCAGCGGCATCACCTCGCGCAACTCCGGAATGTGCTTGCTGCCGGCCTCTATCGGCTCGTGCGCGAACTGGATCACCAGGTCGCGTTCGGGCACGGGCTCGGTCAGGTCCATGCTGACCCAGTTGTGCGGCAAGCGCGGCCCTGTCAGTACCAGTTGGCCGGGCTGAAACTGCCCGATCCAGTCACCCACAAACACCTTGCCCGAGGTGGCGGTGATCAGGTGCAGCTCGTACTCGTCGTGGTAGTGCCAGCGCGCCAGCGGCGTGGGAAAGCCATGCGCCAGGCAGCGAATGAAGCCCACCTCGTCGGGCCGTTCATAGCCCAGCTCGGGCCGGCGCGTGAAGTCGCGCTCAAGCTCGGGCTTGAACTGACGTTGGGGGGCGCGGACGATGCTGGACATGCTGGCTTTTTAACACTTCAGGACATCACGCTGCCGCCGTCCACGTTCAGGGTTTGCGCAGTGATGTAAGACGCCTCGTCGCTGGCCAGAAACACAGCCGCGCCGCAGATGTCAGCCGGCGCGCCCATGTAGCCCAGCGGCACAGCCAGGCCGACGCGCTTTTTCTTTTCGCCCAGGGGCAGGTTCTCGTACTTGGCAAAGAGCGAGTCCACATGCTTCCACATGGGCGTGTCAATGACGCCGGGCGAGATACCGTTGACGCGGATACGGTGCGGCGCCATGGCCAGCGCTGCGCTTTGGGTGTAGCTGACGATGGCCGCTTTGGTGGCGCAGTAATGCGAAACCAAAGCCTCGCCGCGACGGCCAGCTTGCGACGCCATGTTGATGACTGCGCCGCCCTGCACGCCTGCAGCCACCATGTGCGCCAGCACTTTTTGCATGGCAAAGAAAGCGCCTTTGACGTTGACCGCGAACATGCGGTCGAACATGGCTTCATGACTTTCAAGCAGCGGCGCCATGTCAAAAATCGCGGCGTTGTTAAAAAGCGTGGTGACAGCGCCAAAGCGTGCGGCAGCAGAGGTCACCAGCGCATCGATCTGCGCGGTCTGCGTCACGTCGGTGGGGATGTACTGCAGCGCGTCAGGGTGGCGGGCGATGAGGTCGGCCAACTCAGGCGTGGGGGCCGGGCCGATGTCGGCCACGCTGCACTTGGCGCCGTGGGCCAAGAAGGCCTCGGCCACGGCCAGGCCGATGCCACCGGCAGCGCCCGTGAGGATGGCGTGTTTGCCTTGCAGGCGTTGGGCTATGGGAGAAGTCGTGTTGGCTTGGGTCATGTTGGTGAGCTTGGCGTTTAAGTGGGCAGAGTGTTTTGGATGTTGAAAGCTCAGGCCACAGCGGCACGCGCCGCCACAAAGCTGTGCACGCGGGCGCTGGCTTTGCGCAGCGCCGCAAGCAAGCGTGCGTCACTGGCCAGCGCACCCCAAAGCGTGGCGTTAGCGGCCAAGGCAGCCACCGGGTCGTCCGAGGCGCAGATGGCGTGCGCAACCGCCGGGTCCATGGCCTGGTCCTGGTAGGTGTACGGAATCTGCCCGGCATGCCAGCGCTGCAGGTAAGCCAGGAACAGCGCCGGCAGCATGGCCACGCTGTCTATCGACTCACCGCGGGCGAGTCGCTCTTGCACCGTGGGTGCGATGAAGCCGGGGATTTTTGAAAAGCCGTCCATCGCCACGCGTTGGTTGGTGTCTTCGATGGCCGGGTTGGCGAAGCGGTCCAGCACCACGTCGCGGTAAGCGGCGAGGTCGAGCGGGCAGGGGCGCTCGGGCGTGTCCAACACGGGCATCACGTCGTCGGTCACGTAGTCAAAAGCGAAGCGGCGAATCTCGGCGTCCAGCGTGCCTTCATGAATGAACTGGTAGCCCGCCAGCGTGCCGGCCCAAGCGATGCAGCTGTGCGTGGCGTTGAGCAGGCGAATCTTGGCTTCTTCATAGGCCTGCACGGACTGCACCATCTCTACGCCCACGCTTTCCCAGGCGGGACGGCCAGCAATGAAGTCGTCTTCAATGACCCACTGAATAAAGCTTTCGCCCATGAGCGCGGCTGGGTCGTCCACGCCGGTGGTGGCCAGCACGCGGGCGCGCACAGCGGGTGTGGGGCGCGGTGTGATGCGGTCCACCATGGCGTTGGGGCTGCGGGTATTGGCCTCGACCCAGGCCAGCAAGTCCGCGTCGCCCAGCAGGCCGATGAACTGCAAGAGGCCGCCGCGCGAGCGCTCGCCGTTGTGGCGCAGGTTGTCGCAATTGAGCAGCGTGACGGGGCCAGCGCCTGCTGCGCGGCGCGCCCGCAAGATGGCCGTCAGCGCGCCATAAATCGTGCTGCCAGGCTGGCCGGCGCGGGCGGCTTGCAAGTCAGCCTGCAGGTCGGCGAAGTTCATGTCCAGCTGGTGTGCGGCATTGAGGTAGTAACCCGCTTCGGTAACGGTAAAGGAAATGATGCGCGTGGCCGCATCAGCGCCTATGCGGATGAGGCCCGCGATGCCCGGCGCGTAAGGCACCAGCGTGCCCAGCGACTGCACGCGGGTGTAAGTGCTCTGGCCTTGCGGCGTGACGGTCTCCAGCGTGTAGGCGCCGCCCTGATCGATCAGGGCTTGCACCGTCTCGGCCATGTCGGGCCGCAGGTTGCCGCCAGCCAGCGCCCAGCGGCGGTCGCCGCTTTGCTGCAGCTGGTGCATGTACAGCGCCTGGTGCGCGCGATGAAAGGAACCCAGCCCCAGATGGAGCATGACGAGTGGCGAAGTGGAGGTGGCGTCAGCAGGCATGGTTTGAAAAACGTGTTCGGTCTTGATAGGGCGGGCAGCAGGCAACGCTTCAAGCAGCTTTGGCTACAGCGGCGCGGCTGACGCGGCCTTGCGCGTCAAACAAATGCGCCGAGGCCTGGTCAATCTGGATGCCCACCGCGTCGCCCGCGCGCAAGGCGCTGCGCGTGTGCTGGCGCGACACCAAAGCCGCACCGCTGTCGGTACGCACATAAATCAAGGTCTCGGCGCCCAGGGCCTCGACCAAGTCCACCGTGCCTTGCAAGCTGCTGCCCTGGCCGGGCTGCTGCAGGCTCACGTTTTCAGGCCGCAGACCGATGAAGCCGCCAGCCGGTGCATCAGCCAGTTGCAGGCCAGCGGCCAGCTGCGTCAACGGCAACACGTTCATTTGCGGCGTGCCGATGAACTGCGCCACGAACTGGTTGGCCGGCTTGTCATAAAGCTCCAGCGGCGTGCCGACCTGCTCGATCTGCCCGTCACGCAGCACCACCACGCGGTCGGCCAGGGTCATGGCTTCGACCTGATCATGCGTCACATAAATGGTGGTCGCGCCCAGGTCGCGGTGCAGCTTGGCAATCTCGATGCGGGTCTGGCCGCGCAACGCGGCGTCCAGGTTGGACAGCGGCTCGTCAAACAAAAACACCTTGGGCGCCCGCACGATGGCCCGGCCAATGGCCACGCGCTGGCGCTGCCCGCCAGACAGCTCTTTGGGCGTGCGCTGCAGGTAGGGCGTCAGGTCCAGAATCTTGGCAGCGCGCTCGACTTTTTCTTTGATCACCGCAGGACTCGCCTTGGCCAGCTTGAGCGCAAAGCTCATGTTTTCAAACACGCTCATGTGCGGGTACAGCGCGTAACTCTGAAACACCATGGCCAGATCACGCTGGCTTGAAGGCAACTCGGTGATGTCGCGGTCTTGCAGCAGCAGCTGGCCGCCATCGGTCTGCTCCAGCCCGGCAATCAAGCGCAGCAGCGTGGACTTGCCGCAGCCCGACGGCCCGACAAACACCACAAACTCGCCTTGCTCGATGGCGAGATCTATGCCCTTGATGGCGCGGTGCTCACCGAAGTATTTTTCGATGCCTTTGAGTTGCAGATATGCCATAAAAAATTCTCAAGAATGGGTTACTTGACCGCACCAAAGGTGAGGCCTTGAACGAGCTGCTTTTGGCTGAACCAGCCAAACACGACGATGGGCGCAATCGCCATCAAGGACGCGGCGGACAACTTGGCCCAGAACAGGCCTTCGGGGCTGGAATAGCTGGCGATCAGGGTGGCCAGCGTGCCGGCTTTGGCTGAGCTGAGGTTCAGGCTCCAGAAGGCTTCGTTCCAGCTCAGCACCAGGCACAAAAGGCCGGTGGACGCCAAGCCGCCCACGGCCAGCGGCAGCAGCACGCGGGTGAACTCTTGCCAGAGCGTGGCGCCGTCCATGCGTGCGGCTTCCAGGATCTCGTGCGGAATGTCCTTGAAGTGCGAATACAGCATCCACACCATGATGGGCAGGTTGGACAGCGTGAACACGATGATGAGCGCGAGCTGCGTGTCCAGCAATTCAGCCTTCTGGGCCAGCACGTAAATCGGCACCAGCGCGCCCACGGCCGGCATCATCTTGGTCGAGAGCATCCACATCAGGATGTCTTTGGTGCGGGGGCTTTTGAAAAAGGCCATCGAGTACGCGGCCGGCGCGGCAATCGCCAGCCCCAGCAGGGTAGACACCACGCTGGTGATGACCGAGTTCTTGGCATAGAGCAGGTAGTCGCTGCGCTCTTGCACTTCATGAAAGTTGGCCAGCGTGGGCTCGAACCAGAAGAGCGGCGGCACCGAGATGGCTTGCAGCTCTGTCTTGAAGGCCGTGAGCAATAACCAACCCAATGGAAAGAACAGCAGCAGCGTCAGGCCCCAGGCCAGCCCGCTGCGCAGGACCAACGCGGGGGTCAGGGTCGATCGACGGCGGCGCAAGGGCGCGGGCGCTTGCTGAGACGGCAAGGCAGCTGAAGCAGATAGCGCGGAAAGTGCAGACATGGGCGGGCTCACTTGTCCAGGTTCTTGCCGACAAGGCGAATCAAAAAGATGGCGGCGATATTGGCCAGCAGCACCGCAAAGAGCGCACCGGCCGAAGCCACGCCGGCGTCAAAGTTCAGCAGGGCCTGCTTGAAGATGAGAAAGGCCACGTTGGTGCTGGCGTCGCCCGGGCCGCCACCGGTGGTGGTGTAGATCTCGGCAAACACGCTGAGCAAAAAGATCATCTCGATCATCACGACGACCGCGACGGGTCGGCCCAGATGGGGCAGATACAGGTAGCGCACTTGCTGCGCAAAAGTGGCGCCGTCCATGCGCGCGGCTTCGAGTTGCTCGCGGTTCATGCTTTGCAGCGAGGTCATGAAAATCAGCGCTGCAAAAGGCAGCCACTGCCAGGCCACCATGATGATCACCGAGGTCAGTGGCAAATCAGTCAACCAGTCCACCGGGGTGGCGCCAAAGAACATCCAGACCTGGGCCAGCACACCGTAAATCGGGTTCATCATCATGTTCTTCCACAGCAGCGCATTGACTGTGGGCATGACAAAAAAGGGCGATATCAAAAGCACGCGCACCAGGCCGCGGCCGGGGAAGGGGTCGTTAATCAGCAAGGCCATCACGATGCCCAGCACCACGGTGATGAGGACCACACTGCCCAGCAAGAGCAAGGTGTTGACCACCGCGACCGAAAACGACGGGTCAGTGATGAAGTATTCGAAATTTTCCAGGCCCACAAAACCGACTTGCTCAGGCTGCATCAGGTTGTAGCGGATGACGGAGAAATAAATCGTCATCAGCAAAGGCACCAGCATCCACAGCAGCAAGGTGCTGACGGCAGGGGTGAGCAACAACCGGGGCAATAAGCGGGTCATGGGCGGTTCATGAGAAGGAAAGGAAAGACTTGAAAACACGAAATGCCTGGACGCTGCGTTGCACAGCGCCCAGGCTTGCCAGGGCTTACTTGTAGTAGCCGGCTTTCTTCATCTCGCGTTCAGCAGCAATTTGCGATGCCTTGAGGGCGGCGTCCACGGTGGACTTGCCGGCCAGGGCGGCGCTCATTTGCTGGCCCACGGCGATGCCGATGGACTGGAACTCAGGAATCGCGGCGAACTGCACACCCACGTACGGAGACTTGGGCAGCGTGCTGTCGTTCGGGTTGGCCGAGTCGATGGCCGCTTTTTCAGCGGCTGCGAATTTCGCGGCCTTCTGGAACTCAGGGCTGGCATACGTGCTCTTGCGAGTGCCGGTCGGAACAGCCGCCCAGCCATTGGTCTTGGCGACCAGCTGGATGTATTCCTTGGACGTGGCCCAGCTCACAAATTTCTGTGCGGCATCGACCTTTTTGGAGCCGGCCGGAATGGCCAGCGACCAGGCCCACAACCAGTTCGCGCCTTTAGGCGTGACCATGGTCGGTGCTTGGGCAAAAGCCACCTTGTCAGCCACTTTGGACTGTTTCGGGTCGGTGATGAAGGACGCAGCAATCGTGGCGTCAATCCACATGCCGCACTTGCCTTCGTTGTACAGCGCCAGGATTTCGTTGAAGCTGTTGTTGGCCGAGCCAGGAGGGCCGTAGTTTTTCAACAGATCCACGTAGAAGTTGATCGCGTCTTTCCAGGGCTTGGACTCGAGCTGCGGTTTCCAGTTCATGTCGAACCACTGACCACCGGAGGTGTTGACCAGGGTGGACAGGAAAGCCATGTTGTCGCCCCAGCCCGGCTTGCCGCGCAGGCAGATGCCATACACGCCATTTTTCGGGTCATGGATCTTGCTGGCCAGGGTCTTGATGTCGGCCCAGGTGGGCTTGTCGGCCACGGTGATGCCGGCTTTGTCAGCCAGATCCTTGCGGTACATCAGCATCGAGCTTTCGCCGTAGAAGGGAGCCGCGTAAAGCTTGCCACCCACGGACAGGCCGTTGCGCATGGCGGGCAGCAGGTCGTCCACGTCATAGGCCGCGTCGGTTTTCAGTTCTTGCAGCCAGCCTTTTTTGCCCCAGATCGGGGTCTCGTACATGCCGATGGTCATGACGTCGAACTGACCGCCTTTGGTGGCGATGTCGGTGGTGACGCGCTGGCGCAGCACGCCTTCTTCGAGCGTGACCCACTTGAGCTTGATGTCCGGGTTGGCGGCTTCAAAGTTCTTGCCGAGCTTTTGCATCTCGATCATGTGGCCGTTGTTGACGGTGGCCACGACCAGCTCGGTGGCCGCGTGCACAGCGCCCATCGAGAAAGCCAGGGCCACGGCCATGGCGATGCGGTTCTTGAATTTCATCCGATGTCTCCTCGTTCTGTCTTGAATAAAGTTACGCAGCTTGGTTTCAATGCGGCTGACCCACGTCGCGGTCTGGCACTGAGACCCCGAACGATACGCATCGCCTCTTGCGCTGTTGGTACTGAAAGCGGCCTTATTGGTACGCAGTTTCAAGCAAGCCCTAGGATTTCTACTTAGGGCCGTGATTACGTATCAGTCTGAGGCGCCACCCACACCACCCCCCAGCGCCTGGAACAGCGCCAGATGGTTGTTCAGCCGCGCCAGCCGGTTGTCGGCCAGCGCAATGTCGGCATTGCGCCGCTTTTCCTGCACGTCCAGCCAGGCCTTGAGTGGCGCAGCACCCGCGCGGTAACGCACTTCGTACAGACGCTCGGCGGTCTGCGCGGCTTGCAGGGCTTCTTGCAGGCGCTCGGCTTGCAGCGCGAGCTGGCCTCGGTTGCCCAACGCGTCGTCCACTTCGCCGAGCGCGGTGTAGAGCGTTTGCCTGAACAGCACCACCGCTTCTTCGTACTGCGCTTCAGACACCTTGATGTTGAGCTGCACCGTTTGCCGCTGCAAAAAGGGCAGCGACACACCCAGGCCAAGCGCGGCCACTGGGTTTTGCAAAACGCTGGCCAGCGCGGTGCTGGTGCTACCCAGGCTGCCGGTCAGGCTCAAGGCCGGGTAGGCACTGGCGCGGGCGGCGTCGGTGCTGGCCAGGGCTTGGCGCAAGCGGAGTTCAGCGGCGCGCAAGTCGGGCCGTTGGCTGAGCAATGAAGCGGGCAAGCCGGCTTGCACTTGCGGTAGCGGGGCGGTGGGCAGGGATTGCGGTAGACCCGCGGCGCGCGTGCTCACCTCGGCCGTGCCAGGCGCTGCGTTCAGCAGCAGTGCCAGCGCCGTGCGCGCTGCGCTGAGTTGCTGTTGCAAGACCGGCTGGCTGGCTTGTTGCGCGGCCAAAGCTTGGCGTGCCTCGGCCAGCTCCAGCCCCGACACGGCACCGGCGCGGTACTGCGCTTCAATCAGGCGCAGCGTGGTTTGCGCATAGGCAATGCTGTCGGCGTTGGCGGCCAGGCGCTGCTGCACAAAGGCCTGCTGCCAATACAGGCGCGCGGTGGTAGCGACCAGCGCCAGACGCGTGCTTTGCACATCTTGGGCCGTGGCCAACGCCTCCCAGCGGGCGGCATCTTGCTGTCGGGCCAGGCGGCTCCATAAATCGACTTCGTAACTCACGCCCAGGCGCACGCTGTTGACGCCGACCTTGGTGGCGCCCGTCTCAAGCGCGCGGCTGCTGCCCGTGCTCACGGAACCCGTGAACTGCGGCCCGCCTTGCTCAGCGGCCAGGCCGGCCTGCAACTGCGCACGCCGCACGCGCACGCTGGCGGCAGCCAGGTTGTTGTTGCGGGCCAGCACGTCGGCCACCAGCGCATCCAGCCCTGGGTCGTTGAAGGCGAGCCACCAGCGGTCGGCCGACGCGTCTTGGGATCGGGCTGCGGCAGCCACACCAGCACTTGCTGCCTGGCTGTATGCCGCCGGCAAAGTCACGGCTGGCGTTTGAAAAGCCTGCGGCGCTGCGCAACCTGCCAGCGACATAACGCTCAAGCTGACTGCGCCCCACTTCTTCGAATCGTTCATCAATTTGTTTTTATTCACGCGACAGCGCCTCCACCGGATTGAGCTTGGCCGCGCTGTTGGCCGGCAGGAAACCAAACGCCACGCCAATGACGCTGGCCGACGCAAAGGCCGCCACCATCGACAGCGTTGAATACACAAAGACAAATTCGCTGCCCGACTTTTCAACGCCCCAGCCCACCACGAGTGACAGGCCAATGCCCAGCAGACCGCCCAGCAAACAGACCAGCACCGCCTCAATCAAAAACTGTTGGCGAATATCGCTGCGCCGTGCACCCACGGCCATGCGCACACCAATCTCGCGTGTGCGCTCGGTCACCGACACCAGCATGATGTTCATCACGCCAATACCGCCGACGACAAGCGAGATCATCGCGATGGCAGAAATCAGCAGCGTCATGGTTTGCGTGGTGGCCTGCGCGGTCTGGCGCACGCTGTCGGTATTTAGCAAGAAAAAGTCTTGCCGCCCGTGGCGCTGCGTCAACAGTTTGGTGATGCCCTGCTCGGCGGTGGCGGGCGTCACGTCGTCGCTGATGCGCACCGTGACACTGCGCAACCAGCTTTGCCCCGTCATGCGCGCCATGGCCGCCGTGTAGGGCACCCACACATTGAGCGAATCGCTGCTGCCAGCGCCTTCAATGGGCCGGGTCACGCCAATCACCTGGCTGGGTACCTGGCCTAGCAAGATGGTCTGACCAACAGGGTTGGGCGTGTCTGGAAAGAGTTGCTTGGCCGTGTTCTCGTCAATCACCACCTCTTGCGTGCGATTGGCCACGCTGGCCGCATCAAAGGTGCGGCCTTGCGCCATCTTCACGCCGCGCACCCGGAAGTGCTGCTCGCCCACGCCGTTGATGGTGCCGGACACCGCGATGTTGTCAAAGCGCAGCGTGGCAGAAGTCCTGACCGTGGGCGTGACGCTGTCCACATAGGTCTGGCCTGCCAGCGCGTCCGCGTCGCTGGGCATGAGCGTGCGCACGCGGCCGGCACGCAAGTCGCCAAAGCTGTTGCCCGAAAACACCTCGATGGTGTTGGTGCCCATGGCGCTGATGTTTTTCAGAATCGCCTGACGCGAGCCTTCGCCCAGGGCCACCACCGACACCACGGACGCGATGCCGATGATGATGCCCAGCATGGTGAGAAAGGTGCGCAGGCGGTGCGCGTTCATGGCCAGCAGCGCCATCTGAAACGCTTCCGTGAAGCGGTCACGCAGCGCGAACCAGCCGCTGCGCTTGGGCGGGGGCGGCTTGAGTTCAGCCGGCGCTTTGGCGGCTTGCGCATTCGGCGAAGGCCTGTCAGACACCACACGGCCATCACGCAATTCGATCACGCGGTCAGCGTGCGCGGCTACGTCGGCGTCGTGCGTGATCAGCACGATGGTGTGGCCCTCGGCATGCAGCTCGCGCAGGATCTTCATGACCTCCGCGCCACTGTGTGTGTCGAGTGCGCCGGTGGGCTCGTCAGCCAGGATGATGCGCCCGCCGTTCATCAGCGCGCGCGCAATGCTCACGCGCTGCTGCTGCCCGCCCGAGAGCTGCCCGGGTTTGTGGCGCAGCCTGTCGGCCAGCCCCAGCCGCCCGAGCAAGGAAATAGCACGCTCGCGCCGCGGGCCGCTGGCCGTGCCGGCGTACACAGCGGGCACTTCCACATTGCCCAGCGCGCTCAAATCACCCAGCAAGTGGTAGCGCTGAAAGATGAAACCGAAATGCTCGCGCCTGAGTTCAGCCAGCTGGTCTGGCCCCAGGTCTGCCGTGCTGCGGCCGGCCACGCGGTAACTGCCCGCGCTGGGCTGGTCCAGGCAGCCGAGGATGTTCATGAGCGTGGACTTGCCCGAACCCGAGGCACCGATGATGGCCACCATCTCGCCAGCGTGAATGTCCAGGTTCACGTCGGCCAGGACAGTGATCGTGCCCTCGCCTGCAGGGAAGTCGCGCTGCAGGCCGCGGATTTCGAGCAGAGGCATCACAAGCGCAGACGCGGCGGCTGACGGCCACCTTTACCTTCAGGTGACGGCGCTTCGCTCAGCACCACCTTATCGCCTTCAACCAGACCTTCGAGGATTTGCGCGTTCACGTTGTTGTTCAGGCCCACCTTGACTTCGCGCTTTTGCGGTTGGCCTTCAGCGTCCAGCACGCGCACGCTGGCGGGGCCACGCCTGCCGCCTTCAATGGCGGCTGAAGGAATGAGCAGCACGCCTTTGGCTTCGCTTTGAATGATGGTGACTTGCGCCGTCATGGCGATGCGCAAGCGCCCTTCCGGGTTGGGCACGTCCATGAGGCCGTTGTAATAAATCGCGGCGTTGGCAGTGCTGCTGGCGGCGGCGGTGGTCTCCGTGGCGATCGACTCGGGCGCGGGCTCGACCGTGCGCAGCGTGGTGCTGTAGCGCTGCGGCGAGCCCAGGATGCTGAAGCTCACCTTTTGTCCGGCTTTGACGCGCACCACGTCTGCCTCGGAAATCTGTGCCTTGATGGTCACGGTGTCCAGGGTCGCCAGCTTGATGAGCGTGGGCGCGCTCTGATTGGCATTCACGGTCTGCCCCTGCTGCGCGACGATGGCCACGACCACGCCGTCCATGGGCGCAACGATGCGGGTGTAACCCAGGTTCACCCGCGCGGTGTCTGCTGCAATGCGCGACTGGGCGATTTGCGCCTCGGAAGTTTTGACGTCGGCCCGCGCACTGCCCAGCGTGGCTTCGGCCTGCTCGAAGACTTGGCGCGCAATCGCATCGGCCGCCAGCAAGTCACGCTGGCGCGCAAAGTTCAGTTCAGCCTGCTTGAGCGCGGCCTGACGCGAGCCCAGCAAAGCCTCGGCGCTGAGCAGCGCCGCATCGGCATTGCGCAAATCGTTTTGCTGCTTCAGTGCATCAATTTCGGCGATCAGCTGGCCTTTTTTGACCACATCGCCCAGCGCCACGTTCAAGCTGCGAATCTGCCCCGAAGCCTGCGCACCCACGCTGATCTGCTTGGACGCTTGCACCGTGCCGGTGGCCAGCACCGACTGCTCGATGTCGCCCAAGGCGGCGGTGGCGGTAACGAAGGCGGGCGGCGTCTCAGCGGGGAAAAAGTAAAGCTTGACTCCGAAGGCAGCGGCGATCAACACCACCAGGCCAAGGGCAGCGGGCCAGTTGAGGAACTTGGCGAACCGGGAAGTCCAGCGCCTGGCGCGCGGCGCAGGTTTGGCAGACAGGGAAGGGGAAACGGGCATGAGCATGACCTCGACTTTACAAGGCGAGGCCGGGGCTGGTGCGGCTGGGGAGTTAAGAGCAGGTAAAGCGCCAGCTAGGCAGGGCCCGGGCGGGCTTTATTCAAGAACCCAAATGCCCCAGCGGCAGCGCCCCGCTAGCCTTCACCTCGCCCAAGGAAAAGCTGGTGTGCAAGTCCTTCACATTCGGCAGGCTCATCAACTGGTGCCGCGCCAGGCGGCTGAAGCTGTCGAGGTCTTGCGCCACGACTTGCAGCTCGAAGGTGCCGGTGCCGCTGATGTAGTGGCAGCTGATGACCTCGGGCAGCTGGCGGATGGCGTCTTCAAGCTGGCGGGTGGCGTCGGCGGTGTTGCGTTCGGCGTCCAGGCGCACAAAGGCGAGCACGCCCAGGCCAATTTTCTGGCGGTTGATCTCGGCCCGGTAACCGGTGATGTAGCCGGCTTCTTCAAGCGCTCTGACGCGGCGCCAGCAAGGCGCAGCTGACAGGCCCACGCGGCTGGCCAGCTCGGCGTTGGTGAGGCGCGCTTCAGTTTGCAGCTCTTTCAAAATGGCGAGGTCAAACTTGTCGAGTGTGTTCATCGCGCACAGTTTAAGAAAGAATCTTGCGCAGGTGCCTTGAAATGAGGTGCAAAAAGCAAACACCTGTCAGAACCTGCGACCTACACTTTGGCGGCATAACGATTACGGAGACACCGCCATGAACGCACCCCTGCCCGAGCACATCCGCCGCGCGATAGACACCGTCACGCTGGACGACAAGTACAGCCTGGACTACGGCCATGCTTTCATGAGCGGGGTGCAGGCGCTGGTCAAGCTGCCCATGCTGCAGCGCCTGCGCGACCAGCAGCTCGGCAAGAACACGGCGGGTTTTATTTCGGGCTACCGCGGCTCGCCACTGGGCGGCTACGACCAAGCTTTATGGAAGGCGGCCAAGTACCTCAAAGAGCGGCACATTGTTTTTCAGCCCGGCGTGAACGAGGAACTGGCGGCCACGGCTTGCTGGGGCACGCAGCAACTGGGCTTTGCGCCGCCGGGCACCAACAAGTACGACGGCGTCTTCAGCATCTGGTACGGCAAGGGGCCGGGCGTGGACCGCACCTCGGACGTGTTCAAACACGCCAACATGGCTGGCACCACGCCCTGGGGCGGCGTGCTGGCGGTGGCCGGCGATGACCACGTGGCCAAGAGTTCAACCGCTGCGCACCAGAGCGACCACATCTTCAAGGCCTGCGGGCTGCCTGTGTTCTTTCCGGCCAGCGTGCAAGAAATTCTGGACCTAGGCTTGCATGCGCTGGCCATGAGCCGTTACGCCGGCGTGTGGGCCGGCATGAAGACGATTCAGGAAATCGTGGAGTCCTCGGCCAGCGCCTTGATCGACCCCGAGCGCGTGCAAATCAAGCTGCCTGACTTTGTGATGCCGCCGGGCGGTGTGCACATTCGCTGGCCCGACACGGCGCTGGAACAAGAGCAACGCCTTTTTGACTACAAGTGGTACGCGGCGCTGGCATACATCCGGGCGAACCGGCTGAACTACAACGCGATTGAAGGGCCGAATGGTGGTAAGGTAGACCGCTTCGGTTTGATCGCCAGCGGCAAGGCCTACAACGACACGCGCCAGGCTTTGCTGGACCTGGGGCTGGACGACGCGACCTGCCGGCAGATCGGCATTCGCCTGCACAAGGTCGGTGTGGTGTGGCCACTCGAAGCGCAATTGACGCGCGAATTTGCGACCGGCCTGCAAGAGATCTTGGTGGTCGAAGAAAAGCGCCAAGTCATTGAATACCAACTCAAGGAAGAGCTCTACAACTGGCGCGCTGACGTGCGGCCCAACATTCTGGGCAAGTTCAATGAAGTCGAAGGCGACTTTTCTGGCGGCGAGTGGAGCATGTCCAACCCGACTGCCAACACCCTGTTGCGTGCCAACGCTGATCTGTCGCCCGCACTGATTGCAAAGGCGATTGCCGCACGCGTGAAAAAGCTGGGCGTGAGCAGCGACTTGCTGGCGCGCATTGACAGCCGATTGGCGCTGATCGAAGCCAAAGAACGGGCTATGCAAGTCACGGTGGTCAATACCGAACGCACGCCCTGGTTTTGCTCGGGCTGCCCGCACAACACTTCTACCCGCGTGCCCGAAGGCTCGCGCGCCATGGCCGGTATTGGCTGCCACTACATGACGCTGTGGATGGACCGCAGCACCATGGGTTTCACGCAGATGGGCGGCGAGGGCGTGCCTTGGGTGGGCCAGCAACCCTTCACCACAGACACGCATATTTTTGCGAACCTGGGCGACGGCACTTACTTTCACAGCGGCCTTCTCGCGATTCGCCAGAGCATCGCGGCGGGCGTGAACATCACCTACAAAATTCTCTACAACGACGCCGTCGCCATGACCGGCGGCCAGCAAGTCGGCGAGCGGCCTGAAGGCCATTCGGTGCTGCAAATTTTGCAGTCCATGCAGGCTGAAGGTGCGGCCAAAGTGGTGGTGGTGACGGACGAGCCCGAGAAGTACGACGACGTGACTTTGCCCGCAGGTGTCACGGTGCATCACCGCGACGAGCTGGATGCTGTGCAGCGCGAGTTCCGCGAGATCAAGGGCTGCAGCGTGATCGTGTACGACCAAACCTGCGCGACCGAAAAGCGCCGCCGCCGCAAGCGGGGCACGATGGTGGACCCAGCGGCGCGCGTTGTGATCAACGAGCTGGTGTGCGAAGGCTGCGGCGACTGCTCGGAGCAGTCCAACTATTTGTCGGTCGAGCCGCTGGAAACTGAGTTTGGCCGCAAGCGGCAGATCAACCAAAGCACTTGCAACAAAGACTTTTCTTGCGTCAAAGGTTTCTGCCCGAGCTTCGTGACCGTCGAAGGCGGGCAGCTGAAAAAGAAAGCCAAAAGCGATGCGAAGCTGAGCCCGTTTGACGACGCGGCACTGGGCGCGCTGCCTCTGCCGAAGATTCCGACACTCGAAGGCGCCACCGCCAGCGAGCGTGTGTGGGGCACCGTGGTGGCCGGCGTGGGCGGCACGGGCGTCATCACCATCGGCCAGCTGATGGGCATGGCCGCGCACATTGAAGGCAAAGGCATCGTCACGCAAGACGCGGCGGGCTTGGCGCAAAAAGGCGGCAGCACCTGGAGCCACGTGCTCATCAGCGCGCAGCCGTCCGACATCTGCACCACGCGCGTGGGCATGGGCAGTGCTGATTTGGTGATTGGCTGCGACCCCATCGTCGCCGCGCACAAGGAAACCATGCTGCGCATGCGCGCCGGCAAAACCCATGTGGCACTGAACGCGCACAGCGCGCCGACAGCCGCATTTGTGCACAACGCCGCCTGGCAAAACCCGGGCAGCGCTTGCCAGCATGAAGTGGCCCAGGCGGTGGGCGCCGAAGCAGTCGGCGTGTTCGACGCCGACACCGCTGCGACCAAACTGATGGGCGACAGCATTTACGCCAACCCCATGCTGCTCGGCTACGCCTGGCAACGCGGCTGGGTGCCACTCGGGCTTGAAGCCCTGATGCGGGCGGTTGAACTCAACGCCGTGGCGGTGGACAACAACAAAGCCTCCTTCACCTGGGGCCGCCGCGCCGCGCATGACTTGCCTGCGCTGCAAAAGCTGTTTGCGCCGGCACAAGTCATTGCCATGCCCACACCGCGCCCAGGACTTGAAAGCTTGCTGAATCGCCGCGTCGAGTTTTTGAGCGACTACCAAAACGCAGCTTACGCCACGGCCTACGCCGACTTCATCGCCCGCGTGCAGGCGGCTGAAGACAAGTTACCCGAAGCCATGCGCTCCAAGCACCCGCTCAGCCAAGCCGTTGCGCGCGGGCTCTTCAAGCTCATGGCCTACAAAGACGAATACGAAGTCGCGCGCCTCCATACGCAGACGGGCTTTGAAGAAAAAATCAAAGCCATGTTTGAAGGCGACTACAAGCTGAACTACCACTTGGCCCCGCCCATGCTGTCCAAGACCAATGACAAGGGCGAGCTGCAAAAGCAAAAGTTCGGCGCGTGGATGGGCAGCGCTTTCAAAGTGCTCACCCGCTTCAAGGGCTTGCGCGGTACCGCGCTGGATGTCTTTGGTTACACCGAAGAACGCCGCACAGAACGCGCGCTGATTGGCGAATACCGCGCCAGCATTGAAGAAGTCATTGCTTCGCTGAACGAAGCCAATCACGCCGCCGCGATTGAAGTGGCGCTGATCGCCGAACAGATCAAAGGCTATGGCCACGTGAAAGAGCGGCACCTGAAAGCCGCAAGGCCGAAGTGGGCAGCAGCGATGCAAGCGTTCAGGGATTCGGGCCAAGCAGCCAAAAAAGCCGCTTGATGGGAAGCAAAGAAGCAGCCTTGGCGAAAAGCGGTGACATCGTGCACGCCCAAGGCCTGTGGCCGGGCGGGGGCGGGCGACCGATTTCTGGTACCCCAGTATGAGGACGCCTGCCCCCGCCCGGCCGCAGGCCGCTCGCATAAAAGCTAACCCAGCAAACGCGGAGAAGTAGCTCAGTCTTCCTCAGCCCCAGCCACCACCCGCCGAATCACATCCCCCCCAAACCCACGAGCCGCCAAAAACCGCATCTGCTTGCCCCGCTCCAGCGCATCCCGAGGCGGCGCGTCAAACTTCTTGCGCCACACCTCCCGTGCCCGCTCCAGCTCAGTGCCTTTGAGCGATTGCACCGCAGCAGCCACCGCCTCTGGCGCCAGCCCCTTGCCCTGCAACTCATGGCGAATCCGCGCCGCGCCAAAGCGCTCGGCACGCCGGTTCACCACCGAATCAATCACCCGCGCCTCGCTGATGAAACCCTTGGCCTGCAAATCGTCCAGGATGCGCGCCAACTCACCCGGCGCTTCTTCATGGGGGCTTAGCTTGCGCTCCAACTCAAGCCGTGAATGCTCACGCCCCGTCAAAAGCCGCAAGGCCCGGCCCTTCAGCGAGACCTGCAGGCCACGGCGCGACGGCTTGGCTGCAGCGGCAAACTCTGCGGCAGCGGCGGCCTGCTCGGATCGGCGGGTGGCCACGTGCTCAGGCCGCCCGCCACAGCGCGACGGCTGCTTTCTTGATCGCACCCAGCACCCAGGTGCTGGCGCTGTGAACCGCAGGGAGGCGGTGCGCGGATTCAGGACGGTTGGGATAAGCGTGTGGCATGGTGAGCTCAGATCAGGTGAGGGCTGCGATGGGTCGCTGGGCCTCAGGCCTTGGCAACTTTCTCGGCCTTTTCGGCTTTCTCCGCCTTTTCAGGCTTCTCGGCTTTTTCAGGCTTGGCGCTGCCCACGGCCGCTTGCACCAGCGGGATGCCCAGGGATTCACGCACCAGGTTTTCAATCTCGATGGCCAGGTCCGGGTTTTCTTTCAAGAACTCACGCGAGTTGTCTCGGCCTTGGCCGATTTTTTCGCCCTTGAAGGCGTACCAGGCGCCCGACTTTTCAATGATGTTGCCGGCCACTGCCAAGTCCAGCACCTCGCCCAGACGGCTGATGCCTTCGCCGTACAAGATGTCGAACTCCGCCGTCTTGAAAGGCGAGGCGACTTTGTTTTTCACGACCTTGACGCGGGTTTCATTGCCAATGACTTCTTCGCCCTTCTTGATCGAACCAATGCGGCGAATGTCCAGGCGCACCGAGGCATAGAACTTGAGCGCATTGCCGCCGGTGGTGGTTTCGGGGCTGCCGAACATCACGCCGATCTTCATGCGGATCTGGTTAATGAAGATGACTGTGCAATTGGCTTTTTTGATGGTGGCAGTCAGCTTGCGCAGGGCCTGGCTCATCAAACGCGCTTGCAGGCCGGGCAATGAATCGCCCATTTCGCCTTCGAGCTCAGCCTTGGGCGTCAGCGCCGCCACCGAGTCGATCACGATCAAATCCACCGCGCCGGAGCGGGTGAGCGAATCCACGATCTCAAGGGCTTGCTCGCCGGTGTCGGGCTGCGAGATCAGCAGCTCTTGCAAATTCACACCCAGCTTTTGGGCGTACTGAATGTCCAGCGCATGCTCGGCATCCACAAAGGCGCAGGTGCCGCCCAGCTTTTGCATTTCAGCAATGACTTGCAGCGTCAGCGTGGTTTTGCCCGACGACTCAGGGCCGTAAATCTCAACCACGCGGCCGCGTGGAATGCCGCCGACGCCCAGCGCAATGTCCAGACCCAGGGAGCCGGTGGAGACGACCTGGATGTCTTCAATCACCTCGCCGGCGCCCAGCTTCATGATGGTGCCTTTGCCGAACTGCTTTTCGATTTGCGCCAGCGCGGCCTGCAAGGCCTTGGCTTTTTCGGTGTTGAGGGCGGGGGTGCTGCGGTTGAGGGCGTCCATGAAAAACTCCTTGAGGATCAATGACTTGGCTGAATTTGCCGGGGGCATCTGCTACGACCTGAAAGACCGTTAGCTGGATGCATGAACAGTACTTTAGCAGGCGATTGAAAGCTGAACAGCCTTTTTATGGTCAGTTTGCCTTACTATTTACGCCATGCCTGAAACCCCTCTTTCAGAGCCCGGTACAGCCCCGGGATCGACCCATTCGCCCGCGCCCATGGACGACGCCAGCTGGCGCCAGACGCACCTGGGCCGCCGGCTGGGCCATGCGCTGCGGCGCTTTGACGCGCGCGTGCTGGCGCTGATGGCCAGCGACGTGCAGGTGCCATTGGCGCTGTCCAACCTGGCCGCCCGCGCGCAAGTGGGCGCGGCGCACATCCACATCACGCGGCACTTGGCACCCGGCGGCTCACGCCTGACAGACCTTGCGCAGAGCGCAGGCATGAGCAAGCAAGCCATGGGCGACCTGGTGGACCAGTGCGAGGCTTGGGGCTTGGTCACGCGAGAGCCTGACCCGCTGGACAAGCGCGCGCGGCAGGTCGTGTTCACGGCGACGGGCCTGCTGTGGCTAGAGGCTTTTCGGCAAGCCGTGGCGCGGGCTGAAGCCGAGTTTGCAGAGGCGGTGGGGACCGACGTGGCCACCGTGGTGGCCTTGGGCCTGGAGGCTTACGCTGGCGGCTACGACGGCTGAGCACAAACCCGCGCATTTGACGGCTCAAAGCACGGCGGCACAAGCCTAGAATTTGAAACAGCTGTGACGAACGTGAAGAACAACAACCGGCCGCGACCCAGGGCCTCAAAGGAGGAGACAAAGCATGCGGATACTGATTGCCGAAGACGATCAAGTGCTGGCTGACGGACTGCTCCGCACCTTGCGGGCCTCGGGCGCCGCCGTAGACCACGTGGCCAGCGGCAGCGAATGCGATGCCGCCTTGATGACCAACACCGAGTTCGACCTCTTGATCCTGGACCTGGGCTTGCCGCGCATGCACGGCCTGGAAGTACTCAAGCGTCTGCGCGCGCGCGGCTCGGTCTTGCCGGTGCTGATCCTGACGGCTGCTGACAGCGTGGAAGAACGCGTCAAGGGCCTGGACTACGGCGCGGACGACTACATGGCCAAACCCTTTTCCTTGCAAGAGCTCGAAGCCCGCGTGCGGGCACTCAGCCGGCGCGGCATGGGCGGCGCCTCCAGCACCATCAAGCACGGGCCGCTGATTTATGACCAGTCCGGTCGCGTGGCCACGATTGACGGCCACATGGTGGAACTGTCTGCGCGCGAGCTGGGCCTGCTTGAAGTCCTGTTGCAGCGCGCTGGCCGCCTGGTGAGCAAGGACCAGCTGGTCGAGCGCCTGTGCGAGTGGGGCGAAGAGGTGAGCAACAACGCCATCGAGGTCTACATTCACCGCCTGCGCAAGAAAATTGAAAAAGGCCCGATCCGCATTGCCACCGTGCGCGGCCTGGGCTACTGCCTCGAAAAAATCCCTTGAAAATTTTTCAGCGCGGCAAGCGCAGCCTCTTCGGTGAGATCCTGGACTGGATGCTCACGCCGCTGCTGCTGATGTGGCCGATCAGCCTGGCGCTGACCTGGCTGATCGCGCAAAGCATTGCGGGCAAGCCCTTCGACCGCGCCCTCGAATACAACGTGCAGGCGCTGGCCAAACTGGTGGTGGTGCGCAACGGCCACATCACGTTTTCATTGCCGGGGCCAGCCCGCGAGATCTTGCGCGCCGACGACTCGGACCTCGTGTATTACCAAGTGCTGGGACCGCGCGGCGAGTTCTTAAGCGGCGAGCAAGACCTGCCCATGCCGCCACCGGAAGACAAGCCCGTCTATGGTGAAGTACGGCTGCGTGAAGACGTGATGCGCGGCGAGGACGTGCATGTGGCCTACACCTGGCTTGACCTTGACCTGCCCGACACGGGATTGCTGCTGGTGCAAGTGGCGGAGACCCGCGAAAAGCGCAAGACACTGGCCACCGAGATCGTCAAGGGCGTGATGGTGCCGCAGTTCGTCACGCTCCCGCTGGCGGTGCTGCTGGTCTGGCTGGCGCTGGTGCGCGGCATCAAGCCGCTGGCGCAACTCGAGCGCCGAATTCGCGCGCGCAAACCCGACGACATGAGCCCGCTGGACGAAAGCGCCGTGCCCGAGGAAGTGGCACCGCTGGTCTCGTCCATCAACGACTTGCTGAGCCGGCTGACGGTGTCGCTCACCACCCAAAAACGGTTCTTGGCCGATGCAGCGCACCAGCTCAAAACCCCGCTGGCAGGCCTGCGCATGCAGGCGGACCTGGCTCAGCGTGAAACCGACACGGCCGAGCTGAAAAAGTCGCTCAAACAAATCGGCCGGGCCAGCATTCGCGCCACCCACACCGTCAATCAATTGCTGGCACTGGCACGCGCCGAAACCACGGGCCGCAGCTTGGCGCAGCTGCCGGTGGACCTGGTGAACGTGGTGTCAGAGGCTATTCAGGATTCGGTACCGCGCGCCCTCGAAAAGCACATTGACCTGGGCTATGAAGGCCCTCCCGAAGGCGAGGCCGCCAGCCGTGTGCAGGGCAATCCGACGCTGCTCAAGGAACTGGTGCGCAACCTGCTGGACAACGCGATCAACTACACGCCGGCCCATGGGCAAGTGACGGCGCGGCTGCTGACCGACCGCTTCAGCGGCGTGGTCGTGCTGCTGGTGGAAGACACCGGCCCTGGCATTCCAGAGGCCGAGCGTGAGCTGGTGTTCCAGCCCTTTTACCGGGCACTGGGCACCAACGTGGACGGCTCAGGTCTGGGCCTGGCCATCGTCCATGAAATCGCGCAGCAGCATGGCGCTTCCATCAGCGTCGAGGACAACAGCCGGCCCGGTGTATCTGCCAGCGGCATCTCTGGCAGCGGCAGCGCAGCGGGCGCGGTCGGCACCCAAGGGCCGGGCACACGGGTGACGGTGCGCTTCGACGGCATGGGGCCGACGGCATGAGCCCTCGCATCAGCACGCGCGGCCTCGTGGTGCGTTGGCCACAGGCGCTTGTCGCGCGGGGCTGTCTGGTGCCTAATCAGCGCTTCTGGTTTTCAAGACTTTTTTCATCATGACCGCTGCTGCCAACCGCCTGAAGATCGGGCTTTCTGCCTGCTTTTCCCACGCCGACAACGAGCGCTCGCTCTTCACGGGGAAAACCCTGCAATACGTGGAGCAGTCGATTGCGCATTGGCTGATGTCTTCTGGCGCCATGGTGGTGATGGTGCCTTGCCCGACGGGCAGCACCCAGCGCGGCGACGTGAGCTTTGCGCATTACGCCGAGTGGCTGGACGGCCTGGTACTGCATGGCGGCTCCGATGTGTGGCCCGGCAATTACGGTGAAACGCCGCTGCATGAAACCTGGGGCGGCGACCCGGTGCGCGACGCTTACGACAAAGCTTTAGTCGAGGCCTTCACGGCCGTGGGCAAGCCTATCTTTGGCGTGTGCCGTGGCCTGCAATTGCTCAACGTAGCCTTTGGCGGCACGCTGTACCAGGACATCAATACCCAGTTGCCCGAAGCCGGACGGCACCGCTGCGCCGAGGTGTACGACCACAACTTTCACAGCATCGAACTGGTGGCCGGCACGCGGCTGGCCGGGCTTTACCCCGGCGTCGAAAAGGCGCGGGTCAACAGCATTCATCACCAGGCCATCAAGGACCTGGCACCCGAATTCGTGGCCGAGGCACGCAGCACGCATGACGGCCTGATTGAAGCGATTCGCCGCAAAGACCCGGCCAAAAGCTATATCGCCGCCACGCAGTGGCACCCCGAGTTCCACGCGCCCGGGGCAGACACCATCGACGACACGGCCATGCTGGACGACTTTCTGGACGCGGTGCTGGCCGCCAAGAGCGCACCTGCGCCCCAGCGCGACAAGCTCACCACCTGAGCCGATCAGCCCAGGTGCTTGCCGACGATACCGGCCAGCTCGAACATCGTGACCTGCGGCTTGCCGAACACAGCCAATAACTTGGCGTCGGCATTGATGGCGCGCTTGTTGGTCGCGTCTTGCAGGCCCTCGGCCTTGATGTAGTCCCACAGCTTTTTGATCACCTGGGTGCGCGCCACCGGCTCGGCGCCGATCACCGCGGCCAGGGCCTCGCTCGGCTTGAGGCTGCTGGCGGCTGTGGTCTTGCGTGGGGCCTTGGGTTTGGCTTCGGCCGGTGCCTTCTTGGCCGCGACTTTCTTTGCGACGGCCTTCTTGGCAGCCGGGGCCTTGGCGTCCTTGGCGGCCACCGTCTTGCCGAACGGCGTCTTCACAGCGCGCGGCGGGCCAGCGGTCTTGCGCGGCGGGAACTTCGACGGCGCAAATTCAAAATTCACTTTGCCCGCCTCCGCGTCCCAGGCCAGCATGGCCTTGAAGGGGCGGCGCGTGCGCATGGAGACAAACTTGTCGAGCAAATCGGTCTTGCCGGTGGCCAGCAGCTTGCCCATCTGCTCGGCGTCCACCGGCTGCTGCAAGATCATGGTGCCCGTCTTGAAGTCGCAGCTCGGCGTGGGCTGCTCGTGCGTCGGCACGGACTTCACGCACACATAGTTCTTGCCGTGCTCATGCACCGCGCTGCCGCACTTGGGGCAAGGGCCGAGGCTGGGCGCGTCGGCAAACTCCACAATCTCGCCCGACTCGGCGTTCTTGTCTTCGCCAAAGTCGAACTCCAGTTTGTAATTCTTGGTTTCTTCGTCGAACTTGATAACCATCTCGGCGGTAAACGGCCAGCCGGCCTTGGAGCGGAAGCCGTCCAGCGGGCCAATTTTTTTGTCGCGCAGGAACTGCTCGACCTCGGCCACCTCGAAGGTGCGACCGGCCGGCGTCTTGCCGAATGAAAAGCCGCAGCCTTCACCCGAAGCGGCAGCGCCAGCCTTGCCGGTGCAGGTGTAGCGGCGGTAGTTTTCTTTCATCACGCCGCCGCAGTTGGGGCAAGGCGCCGCCAGGGTGGCGTAGTCGCCGGGAATGGTGTCTTTGTCGTAACCCTTGGCCTTGCTCACCATGCGGCCGGTCATGTCGGCAATCTCGGCCATGAAGGTCTCGCGGCTCAGCTCGCCTTGCTCCATGCGGGCCAGCTTGTGTTCCCATTCGCCGGTCAAGTCGGCGCGTGACAACTCTTCCACCCCCAGGCCGCGCAGCAGCGTCATCAGCTGAAAAGCCTTGGCCGTGG
>JBBAPG010000012.1:0-83712 GCA_040400945.1 Polaromonas sp.
CTGGCTCCTCAACCTGGGCTCGAACCAGGGACCTACGGATTAACAGTCCGGCGCTCTACCAACTGAGCTATTGAGGAATGAAGCCTCAGATTATAGCGCGACTTTTTTGCTGTTCCGCTTCGACAGCCTCAAAATTTCATCTTGCAGTTGCCGGGCCTCTTGCTCGGGCTTGGCGGCAGCCACCAGTGCGCGCACAACGGCCACTGAGCCGACGCCGCTGGCCATGACCTCTGGCAGACGCGCAGCGTCAATGCCGCCGATGGCGACCAGCGGATAGTCGCGCAGCACCGCGCTGTAGGCGCGCAGGCGGCCCGGGCCTTGGGCTGCTGTGGCCATGCGCTTCAAGGTGGTGGGGTAGACGGCGCCCATGGCTATATAGCTGGGAGCGTGCTGGTCGGCGCGCAGCATTTCGGCATAACCGTGCGTGCTCAGGCCCAAGCGCAGGCCGGCGGCGCGAATGGCCTTGAGGTCCGCAGTGTCCAGGTCTTCCTGGCCGAGGTGAACCCCATAAGCGCCAGCGGCAATCGCCGCTTGCCAGTGGTCGTTGATGAAGAGCAGGGCGCCTGTGCCTTCAACTGCTTTGACGGCTGAAATGACTTCGCTTTGTATGGCCTTCGCTTCGTCAGACTTGAAACGCAGTTGCACCGTAGGCACACCAGCGCGGGCCATGCGGCCGACCCAGGCGGCGTCGGGCAGCACGGCATACAGCCCAAGGTCCTTGGGGCAGGGTGCAAAGCCTTCTGCCCTGGGCAATGGCTGCACGCCAAAGTCTGCTGGCGTCACGGGCCACTGCGCCGTGTCAAAGTTGCCGCTGCGCTCGCTTTGTATTTGCCAGGCATTGCCAACGACGTCGGCGTCGTGTGGCAAAAAATTCATCTTTAAACAGGCTTCGCGCACGGCGCTGAAAACGGGCGAAGCGTGGCCACTGCTTTCGTCGTGCACCCCAGGTGCATCCACACCGAAGGTGCTTTGGTGCGCCAGCACGATGGCAGTGAGCGCCTCGGCTTGGTCAAAGCCTTGCAAAGGAAAATTCATTCAATGCTCCTGATGCCAGAACGGCGTACCCATCACGGGCGTGCTCGGCTGCGCGGCTTCTTGCGCGGTCATCACGCCAGCTTCGCGTGCGCTGCGGCCGGCTTGTACTGCGTCAGCAAAAGCGCCGGCCATGCGCACCGGGTCCTGCGCCAGTGCCACGGCGGTGTTGAGCAGCACGCCGTCAAAGCCCCATTCCATCACCTGGCAAGCGTGCGAGGGCAGGCCTAAGCCGGCGTCAACGATCATGGGCACGTCCAGCCTTTCGCGCAGTGACTGCATGGCGTAGGGATTGATCGGCCCTTTGCCTGTGCCAATGGGCGCGGCCCAGGGCATCACAGCCTGGCAGCCCACGTCCACCAGTTTGCGGCACAGCACCAGGTCTTCCGTGCAGTAAGGCAAAACCTTGAAGCCGTCCTTGATCAAATACGCCGCCACTTCAGGCAACTGCAAGGTGTCGGGCTGCAGCGTGTAGTCGTCGCCAATCAATTCGAGCTTGATCCATTCGGTGGCAAACACCTCGCGAGCCATCTGCGCCGTGGTGATGACTTCTTGCACGCTGTGGCAACCGGCCGTGTTGGGCAGCACGGGAATGGCGAGCTTTTTGAGCAACTCCCAAAAGCCATTGCTCGCTTCGGGCGACACCGCGCCTTGCCGGCGCAGCGATGCCGTGACCATGGCCGGCTTGGCGCGCAGCAGCGCCGCTTCCATCACGCTGGGTGAGGGATAGCGCGCGGTGCCCAGCATCAGTCGGCTTTGAAAGGTTTCGCCGTACAGAACGAGCGGGGTGGAGGAGGGCGTTTGCATGGGTAACTCGACAATCAAAAAGAGATGAAGAAGGGTCAGCCGCCGGTGATGGGTGCTATGACTTCAAGCTGGTCGCCGGCCTTGAGCAGCGTTGCGTCATATCGTTGCTTGGGAACAAACTGCAGGTTCACGGCCGCAGCAAAAGGCGGCTTGGCGCCCACCTGGGCCAGAGCGTCGGCCAGCGTGGCGCCGTCTGCGATATCGATGGCTTGGCGATTCACGAAGATTTGCATGGGTCTGTCGTCACACGGCGCAAGGCGCGTTCACATTCAAGTCAAAGAGGCTGGCCAATGGGCTTTCGCCGGTGTGGACCAGCTCCATCACCACATCAAGCAAGGCGGGCGAAATCAAAAATCCGTGGCGGTACAAGCCGTTGACTTGCATGCAACGCGGCGCGGTAAAGCGAATGGCGGGCAGGTTATCGATCAAAGCCGGGCGGCATTGAGTGGAGATTTCAAGCAAACGTGCCTCAGCAAACCCGGAATGCACGGAGTAGGCTGCGCTGAGCAATTCAAGGGCCGAGCGTACGCTGGCCGCAGACATGTCTTCAGATTCGATCTCGGTCGCGCCGATCACGAAAACATGGTCTTCCTTGGGCGCGATGTACAGCGGGTAGCGCGGATGCACCAAGCGCACAGGGCGCAGCAGCGTGACTTCTGGCGCTTGTACACGTACCACCTCGCCGCGCACGCCGCGCAGGCCTGTCCATTGCGGCTTGGCACCCAGGCCGCGGCAATCGAAAACCCAGTCAGGCTGGCCAGGCTCGCCGGGGCTGAATTCTTCGGGTGCGCGTGGGCTGTTCCAGTGCATCTCCACGCCGAGCTTGGTCAGCTGGTCGAGAAGGGCGCTGAGTAATTGCCGGTTGTCCAGTTGGCCTTCGCCGGGCAAATACAGGCCTTGAGAAAAGCGGGCGGCCAGTGCCGGCTCCAGGTCTGCGAGTGCGGCGCCGTCCAGCGACTGCGCGGGCTCAAGCGTGGGCATGGCCTGCACGGTGGCCTGCATTTGCCTTGTGAAGCGCGCCGCCTCGGCAGCGTCTTGCCTGTGCCAGACGATGAGCGTGCCGTTTTGCTGGAAAAAGGTGTGTTGGTCCAGCTGGGCAATCAACTCGGGCCAGCGCTTGAGACCGTGGCTGCCCATGCGCACCACGCTGGCTTCCGTCACGGCCGACTCGGCCAGTGGCGCCAGCATGGCGGCGGCAGCACGTGCGGCAGACGATGTGGCGTCCGCCGCACCCGCGTCATGCAGGGTCACGCGGTGGCCGGCACGTGCCAACGCGAGCGCAAGCAGCCGGCCCATCAGGCCAGCGCCCAGAATCATCATGGAGTTGCGGTCAGCGCTTGTCATTGGTCGGTCCGTCAATAAGGTCAGCGGACTCAGCAGGCGCCGCGGTGAATGGGTGCGTGACCCAATTGACCACTGTCTGAAAGCTTCCCACGCCAGCATGACCTGGATCGGGTTGTGAGGGTTTTCTCTCAGTCCTGCCTTCGCAAGACACCCCTGTTTCATCCGTAGCCTCAATTATCGCAGCACCTTTTAAGGGCAGTCGTGTGGCAGGACATGGCCGATAATTTTGGAATGACTACCCCCAGCCTGACCCATCGCTACGCCCGCGTCTTGACCATTGCAGGCTCTGACAGCGGTGGCGGCGCCGGCATCCAGGCCGACCTCAAAACGTTCTCGGCGCTGGGTTGCTACGGCATGACGGCCATCACCGCTTTGACTGCGCAAAACACGCAGGGCGTCACGGGCATTCATCCGGTGCCGCCCGAATTTCTGAAGGCGCAGCTCAAGGCCGTGATCGAAGACATCGGCGTCGACGCGGTGAAGATCGGCATGCTGCATTCGCCTGACACCGTGCGCGTGGTGGCCGGGGCGATTCGTGAGTACGGCCTGAAATGCGTGGTGCTGGACCCAGTGATGGTGGCCACCAGTGGCGACCGATTGATCGAGGCCGAGACGGTCGAGGTATTGCGCACGGAGCTGTTCCCCTGGGTCGACGTCATCACACCCAACCTGGACGAAGCCGCCTTGTTGCTGGGCCGTGCCTTGCCGGACGCTGCGGCGCTGGACCGAGCTGCCGAGGACTTGCGCGCCCAAGGTGCTCGCGCGGTGCTGCTCAAGGGCGGGCACTTGAGCGGTGAAGCGGTGGTGGACGTGCTGGCCGAAGAAGGCCACGCCTTGCTGCATTTGCGCTCGGAGCGCATTGCCAGCGGCAATGTGCACGGCACGGGTTGCACGCTGTCGTCGGCCATCGCTGCTTATCTCGCCCTGGGTCTGCCGCTGCGTGAAGCCGTGCAGCAGGCGCGCCGCTACATCTTGGCTGCCATTGCGGCGGGGGCCCATGTGCAAACCGGGCAAGTCGGCCAAGGCCACGGCCCGCTGAACCACGGCCACGCCCCGCAGCCGATGGTTCTGATTCCGCTACCTTAAGCGGGGTTTTTGGCGGCCTGTGCCACCGCTGCCGGCCGGGTGAAATAAGCCGCCGCAAAGGTCAGCAGCAACACCGGCAGGGCTGACCCCAAGTCTGGCGTGTACAGGGCTGACAGGTGATACACAGCAATGCCCGCTGCCCAGATCAGCACCGGTACGGCATTCACGCGCGGCGCGTTGTTGAGCAGGGCCGGCGCCGACACGCCAAAGGCCAGGCGGCCCAGGATCACGCCAAACAGCGGCACAAAGACCGAGCTGAGCATCAGCAAGAAGGGCTCGAGGCTGTGCATGGGCAGCACCATGGCCAAGCCCGTGCAAGCCACCGCCAACACCACGCCCCACTGGCGAATGCTCCACTGCGGCGCGAGGCTGTGTGTGGACACGGCGCCCGAGTAGGTGTCGCCATAAGCGTTGTCCACTTCGTCAATCAAGACCAGCGACAAGGCGATCAAGCCGCCTTGGGCTAGCAGCAGCGCTGTGACCAGATCGGTGCTCGGCAACGTCAAAGCGACCAAGACACCCAGGCTGTAGCACCAGATGTTGGCCAGCGCATAACCCAGCCAGGTGCCGCGCAGTGCGGCATTGCCGCTCTTGCCGTGGCGCGCATAGTCAGCCACCAGCGGCAACCACGAAATCGGCATGGCAATCACCAAGTCGAGCGCGGGCATCACGCCCATGCCGCCTTCACCGGGGCGGTTCCACAACGCGGCCAGACCCTTGGCCTGAGCCATGCCGATGAACTGCCAGCTCAGCCACAGCAAGGACAGCATCACCAGCGGCAGTGCCACGCGCGCGATCAGCTTGCGCACCAACTGCACCATAGAGCCGCTGATGAGCAGCGTGATCAAGGCGCCCCACAGCAAGGTCGCAACGTAAGGCCACCAAGCCGCAGCCATGCCACCAGCTTGCTGGCCGATGGCCACGGTGGCGTCACGCATCACGACCAGCTCAAACGTGCCCCAGCCAATCAATTGCACGATGTTCAGCAGAATGGGCAGGCGTGCAAACGATGATCCATAAACAGCGTGCATCAAGCCTGCGCTTGCCAAGCCGCTGTCGCAACCGAGCTTGGCCACCCAGGCCAGCAAGCCCGCTCCCAAAATGGAGCCGGCCACGATGGCCAGCACGGCCTCGCGCGTACCCATGGCGGGCATCAAATAAGCGCCGACCTGCATGACCAGCAGGCCCACACCGAGGCTGAACCAAAGCGACGCGTGGTCAAAGGTGCCGAAGACGCGGTCACCCGCTGCAACGGGCATGAGTGCCTGGTTACCGGAAGCCGGCTGACCCGTGGTCGGGGCGCTAGATGGGGTATCGGATGGGGAAGTGGATGAATTGGCCGTCAACTTAAAGCTCCTGCGTGTGGGACGCGAGTTGTCGGCAGGTGGGCTTGGCGCACCGACGGCCTGAAGTGCAAGCCGTGTTGCCTGCGTAGCCGGTGGTGAGCTGCTTCCCTGCGCGAGGATTACCTCAATCAGGTTCAAAGGGACTTTCTCAGTCGGCCGCTGTTTTAGCAACGGCCAACACCCCTAGCGAATGGTTCTTTTCAGAACCGGTGTCGATTCTAACGGACCGGTTTAGTCAAAAACCGGCGACTCCACGCCCAGCACCTTGTGCAGCTTCGGGCTGGTGGTGGTGTACTGCAGATGGATCTTGCCTTTGTTCGGGAAGACGATGGCCGCGGCGCCAAAGGCGGCCAGCGCGCATTCATGAAAGCCCGAGAGGATGAGCTTTTTCTTGCCTGGATAGGTGTTGATGTCGCCCACCGCAAAAATGCCAGGGATGCTGGTCGAGAATTTCTCTGTGTCCACCACCAACTGCTTGCGCTCGATCTGCAATTGCCAGTCGGCAATCGGCCCGAGCTTGGGGGACAGACCAAAGAACACCAGCATCACGTCCAGCGGCACCACGCGGGTCACGCCGTCAGCACCGGTCACTTTGGCGCCGGTCAGCTTGCCGTCTTTTTCGTCGTAGCCAGTGACCTGGCCGACGATGAACTGCATCTCATAGGCGTCGCAGAGTTCCTTCATCTTGGCCACGTTGGCGGGTGCGGCTTTGAAGCCGTCGCGGCGGTGGATCAAGATCACGCTCTCGGCCTTGTTCGGGCCTTCGTTCACAAAGTTCAGTGCCCAGTCAAGGGCCGAGTCGCCCCCACCCACGATGACGAGGTTTTTGCCGGCGAAGTCAGCTGGGTTCTTGACGCGGTAAAAGACCTGAGATTCTTGAAACTGCTCCAGTCCATCAACCTTGAGCGTGCGCGGCTCAAAGGCGCCCACACCGGCGGCGATGAAGATGGTCTTGGTCAAAAAGCGCGTGCCCTTGGACGTCTCGACAAAGAAGCGGCCATCGTCTTGCTTTTGCACCGTGTTGACCGTCTGGCCCAGGTGAAAAGTGGCGCCAAAAGGCTCGATCTGCTTGAGCAGCGCGTCGGTCAGTTCCTTGCCGGTGCACACCGGAATGGCCGGAATGTCATAGATCGGCTTGTCGGGGTAAAGCTCGATGGGCTGGCCGCCGGGGTAGGCGAGCGAGTCGATGACGTGGGCCTTGATCTCGAGGAGACCGAGTTCAAACACCTGGAACAGGCCGACAGGGCCGGCACCGATGATGACCGCGTCGGTCTCGATGGGGCCGTCATGCTGGGCTGCGGTGTTGATGACTTCTTGGTTCAGTTGGGGTTCCATATTTCTACGTGTCAGGGCCGCGTTCAGCGCACCAGTTCGCTCAGCTTGTCGGTTTTGTCTTTCCAGTCGTCGGCATCAGGCAGCGCGGGCTTGCGCTTGGTGATGCTCTTCCAGCCGGGTTGCTTGGAGAGTTCAACGTTGAGCTTGATGAAGGCCAGTTGATCGGCAGGCACGTCTTCTTCGGCGTAAATGGCGTTGACCGGGCATTCAGGAATGCAAACGGCGCAGTCGATGCACTCGTCCGGGTCGATCACCAGCATGTTCGGGCCTTCGCGGAAGCAGTCCACGGGGCAGACGTCCACGCAATCGGTGTATTTGCAGCGGATGCAGGATTCAGAAACGACGTGGGTCATGTTGTTTTGGGCTGGACGTTGGAAACCGTTGATTTTAAGAGCTTTCATGCGCTGCGCCCCTGAGGGGGGTCAAGCTTTGGCGCGGGGCAAGGTCTTCAGTGCTGGATCAGTGCCGCGCCAGACGTGGCGTGCGAGGCGGTGTCGACCAGCACCAGCGAGCCGAGCAGACGCGATTGGGCAAAGGGCAGGGCGGCCAGTGGCGCCTGTAGGCTTAACTCCACCAGGCCGATGGCGTTGGCGTCCAGCTGGGTTGCAGGCTGCGACTCCAGGGTGTTGATGTTGACCTGGTGCACGATGCGCTTGACCTTGGCCTTGACCCAGCGGTGGCCTTGCAAAGCCCAGTACAGGCGACCGGGCAGCAGGGGTTCGTCGTCCATCCAGGCCACGGTGGCGGTGATTTCGCGCAGGCCTTGCTGTTGTGATGCCTCAACGCCGTCACTTGCCAAGAGCATGTCGCCACGCGACACGTCCAGTTCCCGGTCCAGGATCAAACCGGCGCTGTGGCCAGGGCGCACTGGCAGCGAGCGGCGTGCGTGGTCCAGCACTTCGGCGACCACGGCAGTCTTTCCGCCTGGGAACACGGTGATGGTTTGGCCTGGCTTGATCTCGCCACTGGCGACTCGGCCCCAGAAAATTCGACGACCTTGGGATGTGTCAGAGCTCGAGGAAAACTTTTCCACCCACTGCACGGGAAAGGCAAAGGGCTGGGCAGCGTCAGCCGGCGTGGCTGACAACTGTTCCAGCAGCGCCAGCAAGGCCGGGCCGGTGTAGCCGCACCAGCCGGGCTGGGCGTCCACCACGTTGTGGCCTTCAAGGGCAGAGATGGGCACGATGGCGTTGGCCGTGATGCCGGCTTCACCCGCAAAGGCCTTGAGCGAATCACTGATGTGCTTGAAAGCCAGCGCCGGGTCTTTGACGGCGTCCAGCTTGTTGACAGCAAAGACGACGGCCGGCACGCGCAGCAGTTGCAAAAGCAGGCTGTGGCGGCGGGTTTGCGGCAGCAAGGTGGGCAGGGCATTTTCCCAGTCGAGCTTGGTCGCGTCGACCAGCACGACGGCTGCGTCTGCGCTGGAGGCGGCGGTGACCATGTTGCGGGTGTACTGCTCGTGGCCAGGGGCATCGGCAATGATGAACTTGCGCGCGGCGGTGTTGAAGTAGCGATAGGCCACATCAATCGTGATGCCTTGCTCGCGCTCGGCCTGCAAGCCGTCGGTAAGCAGAGCCAGGTCCACCTTGCCGCTGCGCTCCACGCTGGCCAGCTGGTCTTGCAGCACTGCGCGGCTGTCTACCAGCAGGCGGCCAATCAGCGTGCTCTTGCCGTCATCGACGCTGCCGCAGGTGACGAAGCGCAGGGCGGTGCGGGTGTCCGCAGAATCAGCGGTGGCTTGTGGGGCGGGTGCTTGCAAAACGGTGCTCATCAGAAATAACCTTCTTTCTTGCGCTTTTCCATGGACGCGTCGGACGTCTTGTCGTCCATGCGCGTGGCACCGCGCTCACTCACGTCGGCTGACAGCGTTTCAATCACCACGTCAGCGGCATTGGCCGCATCACTTTCAACCGGGCAGGTGCAAGTGATGTCGCCCACGGTACGAAAGCGCACGGTCTTGTCGATGGCGGTCTCGCCGGCTTTGAGGGGCGTGAGGTCAGTCACGGGCACCAAGAGGCCTTTGCGTTCGACCACACTGCGCTGGTGTGCGTAGTACAGGGAAGGCAGCTCGATGTTTTCGCGCTCGATGTATTGCCACACGTCCAGCTCGGTCCAGTTGGAAATGGGGAACACACGGAAGTGCTCGCCGGGCTGGATGCGGGTGTTGAACAGCGTCCACAGCTCGGGGCGCTGGGCCTTGGGCTGCCATTGGCCGAAAGCGTCGCGGTGCGAAAAAATACGCTCTTTGGCGCGTGCTTTTTCCTCGTCGCGGCGGGCGCCGCCAATCAGCGCGTCAAAACGGAATTCTTCAATCGCTTCAAGCAGCGTGACCGACTGATGCACATTGCGCGACTCACCGGGATGCGCCAAGCGCACCGTACCGCGAGCCATGGAATCTTCAACACTGCGCACCACAAGCTCTGCGCCCAATTGCTTGGCGCGGTAGTCGCGGAACTGCGTGACTTCTTCAAAGTTGTGACCGGTGTCGATCATCAGCAGCGGGTAGGGAATGCTGCCGCCGCGGGTGCTGTCCATGAAGGCTTTTTCAGCGCATTTCAAAAGCACCAGCGAATCTTTACCGCCTGAAAACAGCAGGGTGGGGCGCTCAAAAGCTGCGGCCACCTCACGCAGGATGAAGATGGCCTCTTCTTCCAGCGCGTCTAAATGGGCATTACTGAGTTGCGTCAATTGCGGCGGTGGCACCAGCAAATCGGCGTGGGTTCGGGCGTTCATGCGGGCGCTTTCGATGGGATGACTGAAGACACATTAGGGTTGACCGAAGCCAGGTCGCTGGCCACATGCAAGCCGCATTCCTTGGCGCTGGCTTGTTCCCACCACCAGCGGCCTGAGCGAATGTCTTCGCCTAGCGTCACGGCGCGGGTGCAAGGCGCGCAGCCAATGCTGGGGAAAAATGCGTCATGCAGTGGGTTGTAGGGCACGGCGTTGAGGCCAATGAAATGCCACACGTCGCCGGCCGTCCAGCGGGCCAGTGGGTTGATCTTGGCGCGCTCTGTGGTTTTGCCTGCGTTTTCAATCTCGATGAATTCCACTTCAGCGCGCGCTTGGGATTGCTCGCGGCGCAAGCCGGTCAGCCAGCCTTTTTTACCAGCCAAGGCGCGGCCCAGCGGTTCGAGCTTGCGAATGCCGCAGCAGGCCTTGCGCAGCTCGACGCTCTGGTACATCGCTTCGGCACCGTTGGCGGTCACAAAGGCCTCTGCGCTGCCAGGAGCCGGCTTGAAAACTTCAACCTTGCGGCTGTAGTGTGATTCGATGCGACCAATCAAATCCACGGTCTGGGCATGCAACACGCCCGTGTCCAGCACAAACACGCTGCAATCCAGACCGAGCTGCGTTAGCAGGTGGGTAATGACCATGTCTTCCGCGCCCAGGCTGGATGCCTGGGTCAGCGGTGAAAACTCACTCGCGGCGCGGCGCAGCAGCTCGGTGGTTTCTGCCAGTTTCTCGGCGAAGTCAGGCGAAGCCTTGGCGTAAAGGGCAACAGCGCTCATGCGTTCACAGCTCCTTCAGGCCTTGGCAATTTCAGCGTCGGCTTCTTGGGCTCGCGCAAAGTGCGGCGCCACTTGCACGGCGTCGCCCTGGTAACGGCCCACGCCAAAGCCGGGGTAGGCAGCCAGCACGCGCTCGGCTGTGGCCAGCGACTGGTCGGCGCGCAGCACGGCCACGTCAAAACCGCTGCGCTGCATTTGCGCGAGTTGGTCGGCCAGCACGTCGCCGGTGGCCCGAATTTCGCCTTTGAACTCACGGCGGCGACGCAGCAAGAAAGCCTGGCTGAAGGCGCGGCCGTCTGTGAACTTGGGGAAGTGCAGATCGATGCGGTTCACGCCATCCAAAGGCAGTTCCATCGGGTCGGCATCGTTGCTCAATTGCACGGCGCCTGTGGGCAACGCCGCGTCGGCGGACAAGTTAGAAGCGGAGATCAGTTTCATGGTGTTCAATTCCTTCAAGCCGCTTCAGTGGCAACGTCAGCTGCTGGCAGACGCGCGGCCTTGGCGGCGGCTTTGTAAGGGTCCATGCCCACGCGGCGCAGCGTGGCAATGAAGGTCTCGCCAGGCGCACGCTCGGCGCGGTAGGTTTCCAGCACGGCTTCAATCACTTCTGGCACTTCAGAGGCCGAGAAGGACGGGCCGACCACCTTGCCGGGCACGGAGTCACCGCTGAGGGTCGAGCCATCCGAGCCGCCCAGCGACACCTGGTACCACTCCAGGCCGTCTTTGTCGACACCCAGGATGCCGATGTGGCCACTGTGGTGATGGCCGCAGGAGTTGATGCAACCGCTGATGTGCAGGTCGATCTCGCCCAGGTCATGCAGCTCGTCCATGTCCTGGTAGCGCTCGGTAATCGCTTCGGCAATCGGGATCGAGCGGGCATTGGCCAGCGAGCAGAAGTCGCCGCCGGGGCAGGCAATCATGTCGCTGAGCAAACGGATGTTGGAGCGGGCAAAGCCAGCTTTACGCGCGGCATGCCACAGCGCGGGCAGGGCGTCTTGGTCCACCCAAGGGAGCAGCAGGTTCTGGTCGTGCGTCACGCGCACTTCACCGGCGCTGAAGGTGTCGGCCAGGTCGGCGGCTGATTCCAGTTGGTCGGCCGTGGCGTCGCCAGGCGCTTGGCCCAGGCGCTTGAAGGACAGCGTGACTGCACGCAGCTGCGGGTTGCGGTGGCTGGCCACGTTTTGCTTGAGCCAGCGCTTGTATTCAATTTCGTCGTCAGCACCGATGCGCTGCGCAGCGGGTGCTGCGCGGCCAGCCAAGGACGGTGGCACAAAGCAGGCGGTCACGCGGTCCAGTTCGGCTTGCGTGATGGTGTGCGGCGCGCCGTCGTGCGTGATGATCTGCTGGTACTCGGCTTCCACATCGTCGATATAGCGCTGGCCTTCGGCCTTGACCAAAATCTTGATGCGCGCCTTGTAAATATTGTCGCGCCGGCCGTAGCGGTTGTAAACACGCACCACAGCTTCCAGGTAATTCATGATCTGGTGCCAAGGCAGGAATTCGCGGATCACGCTGCCAATGACCGGCGTGCGGCCCATGCCACCGCCCACCAACACTTTGAAGCCCAGCTCGCCTTCAGCGTTGCGCAGCAAGTGCAGGCCCACGTCATGCCAGGCCGTGGCAGCGCGGTCTTCGGTGGCGCCGCTGATGGCGATCTTGAACTTGCGCGGCAAGAACGAAAACTCGGGGTGCAGCGTGCTCCACTGACGCAGGATCTCGCCAAAGGGGCGCGGGTCAGCGATTTCGTCCACCGCAATGCCGGCGCGCTCGTCGCTGGTGATGTTGCGGATGCAGTTGCCGCTGGTCTGAATGCCGTGCATGCTGACCGTGGCCAAGAGGTCCATCACGTCGGCCGACTTGTCCAGCGGGATCCAGTTGTATTGCACGTTCTGGCGCGTGGTGAAGTGCGCGTAGCCCGCCGTCAAGTTCGACTTAACCGAGCGGCCGTCAGGCAACTTCACAGGGCCCAGCGTGTCTTGCTTGGCTTGCGCAGCTTCAAACAGCGCGGCGTTGGGCTGGTCGTATTCGCGGGCGATGCGAGCCAGCACGCGCACTTGCGCGCTCGACAGCTCGCCATAAGGCACGGCTACGCGCAGCATGGGGGCGTAGCGCTGGACGTACCAGCCGTTTTGCAAACGCAGCGGGCGAAATTCGTCTTCGGGCAGTTGCCCGGCTTGCCAGCGGGTCAGCTGGTCACGGTATTGGTCGGCGCGGGCCTGAACGAACTCACGGTCAAAGTCGGTGTATTGGTACATTTTTTGAAAAGATTCAGAGGGCGATCAGCTTGACGCCTGCATACGCCAGCAGCACGGAAAGCAGGGACCGAATGATACGGTCGGGCGTCTTGTTCACCAGTTGCGAGCCCAGCCAGATACCGGGCAATGAGCCCGCCAGAAGTTTGCCCAGCAGCAGCCAGTCCACCGAGCCCAGGGACGCATGACCCAGCCCGGCCACCAGCGTCAGGGGCACGGCGTAAGCGATGTCTGCGGCCACGATGCGGGGCAGCGGCAGCAAGGGGTAAAGGATCATCAGCACGGTCACGCCAATGGCACCAGCACCCACAGACGTCAGGGTGACCAGCGTGCCGATGACAGCGCCGAACAGCAGCGGCAAGCTCCAGTGCCGCGGCCGGGTGGCAGCATTCAGCTGGCTGGCGTCAAGGTGACGTGGCAGTTGCTTGCCGCGAACGGCTTTGTAAAAGGTGGCGAGAGCCGTCAGCAGCAAGGCAGCGCCCAAAGTCGTGGTCATGACTTTCTGGACGGCGGGATTGGCCGGGCCGATCGAGTGCAACGCGTAAAGCGTGAGCAGTGACGCTGGAATGCTGCCCATGCTGAGCGCGCCCACCAGGCGCCATGGCACGATACGCTGACGTGCCAGGCTGACGGTACCGCCGAGTTTGGTGAAGGCGGCAAACAGCAGGTCGGTTCCGATGGCCAGGTAGGGCTTGATGCCGAAGCCGAAGATCAGCAGGGGCGTCATCAAAGAGCCCCCACCTACGCCCGTGAGCCCAACTACCAGACCCACGGCAAAGCCGGCAAAAACAAAGGCGAAATCATGCATGGGCCGCTACTGTAAAAGCCCAGCTGGTCAAACCCAAGGACAGATTTCTTCTGGGCTTATTCGCATAAGCATATTCACCGATAAATCGGAGGTTCCGTCCCTTTGCCGAGCGAACTTTTTGCACTTCGCGCTGGTACAGTCCGTGCTTCAAAAGCGGCGTCACGCCGTGTTCACTTGGGAGAATTTCTTTGACACGATCCAAACGCAGCTTATTGGGCTTGACGCTTTGGGCCACGCTTTTGCCTGTCTCAACACTGGCTTTGGCGCAGGGCGCTGGCAATCCGATCAAGATCGGCGAGATCAACAGCTACTCGACCATGACCCAGTTCACCACGCCTTACCGCCAGGGCTGGCAGTTGGCGGTTGAAGAAGTCAATGCGGCCGGTGGCTTGCTGGGTCGGCGCGTGGAAGTGATTGCACGCGACGATGCGGGCCGGCCTGAGGAAGCGTTGCGCCACGCGGTAGAACTCACCGCCAAGGAAAAAGTCGATGTGCTGGCCGGCGGCTTTTTGTCCAACGTGGGCCTGGCGCTGGCTGACCACGCCGACAAAAACAAGCGCGTGTTCATCGCCAGTGAGCCGCTGACAGACGCCATCGTGTGGGACAAAGGTAACCGCTACACCTTCCGCCTGCGGCCCAGCACCTATATGCAGTCGGCCATGCTGGTGGAAGAAGCTGCCAAGTTGCCCGCTAAGCGCTGGGCCGTGATTGCGCCCAACTACGAATACGGCCAAAGCGCTGTGGCCAGTTTTAAAGAGCTGCTCAAAGCCAAGCGACCTGACGTGGAGTTTGTGGGTGAGCAGTGGCCGGCGTTGGGCAAGCTGGACGCCGGCACCACGCTGCAAGCTGTGATGCAAAACAAGCCTGACGCGATTTTCAACGTCACCTTCGGCGCCGATCTGGCCAAGCTGGTGCGCGAAGGCAACCAGCGCGGCATCTTCCCGCGGGTGCCGGTGGTGTCCCTGCTGTCTGGCGAGCCCGAGTACCTGGAAGTGCTCAAGGACGAGACACCAAAAAACTGGATCGTGACCGGTTACCCCTGGGACCAGATTGACTCGCGCGAGCACGCGAGTTTTGCCGCCAACTACTACCGCCGCTTCCAGGAATATCCGAAGGTCGGCTCGGTGGTGGGCTACGCCACCATGCAGGCCATTTTTGCGGCCATCAACAAGGCCAAATCGACGGACAACGAAAAACTCGTGACGGCCCTGCGTGGCCTGAAGTTCTCCACGCCTTTTGGCCCCGCCGAATTCCGCGCCATTGACCACCAGTCCACCATGGGCGCCTACGTGGGCAAGCTGGAGTTGCGCGGCGGCAAGGGCAGCATGGCCAACTGGCGTTATGCCGATGGCAAGGCCTACTTGCCCAGCGACGCCTATGTGAAGGCCCGGCGACCTGCTGCTGCGATGAAGTGACGGCACAGCAAGGCAGCACGTCTGCCTGTCAAACCTAGACGGTCTTGAAACGGCTGGCCAGCAGATGCTGCGCCAGCCGTTTTTCCAGGGGCAGGGGTTCAGCGTGCAGCCAGGCCGCCATCAGTTCGCCGGACAGCACGGCAAAGGTCAGCCCTCTTGAGCCCATGGCCGTGCACAGCCACAAGCCCGGCGCAGTGCTCTCGTCCACGGGCCCGACCAGTGGCAAGCGGTCGGGCGAGGCACATCGCACCCCTGCCCATGTCTGTGCCTGGCCGGCTTTGATCATCGGCGCCAGCGCCTTGCCGGCCGTGGGCCACAGGCGCATCAGCCTTTCTAAAAGCAGTGCGGTGTCTTCTGGTCGCACCAAAGGCCGCTCCTCGTCCCGTTCATAGGTGGCGCTCATCAGCCAATGCGATTGCATGGCTTCAGTCGAGCTACTTTCTGCCGTTCCTTTTCCTTTCAAGGCTGGAAACTTCGGAATCAAGCCGCCCAGCCCGTTGACCGGCGTCGCTGGCAGGGCCGAGGCCGCGCTGGATTCGCCCGATTGAGCGGGCCAAGTGCCCCACACGACTTGGCCGCGTACCGGCTGAAGTGGCGGCGCATCGCCCCTTGAGGCGCGCAACAAAGGCGCGCTGTGCGGCCCCGCAGCCACCACGACCAACTCGGCTTCAGCAAGGCAAACTCCAGACGCGTTCAGGGCCCGCCAAACGGCTGCGGCCGGAACCGCGCCATCTGGCTGATTTACAACGCGCTTCAGTGACGCAACGTCCTGCCCGCCATGCCACTTCACCCCCGGACTTTGAAGCAAAGCTTCAACCAGGCGCGCGGGTTTGACCCAGCCACCAGCCGGATGCTGGAGCGGCGCCTGTGCATCGCCTGAAGCGCCCAAGGCCGCATGACTCCAGTGCGCTCCTGCTTCAGGCCAGTCCGACGGAAGTTGGGCACTGGCGTCGAAACGCCTTTGCAAAACGCCCGTGGCCCGCCCGTCCTCCGGCTTTAAAAGCGAAGTCACCGCCTGCCAGGTAGCGCGCAAGCCACTGCGCGACAGGCGCGACAAGACACCGTCGTCCGCCGAAACATGGGGCGCTAAAAAGCCAGCGGGAAGGCCAGATGCGCCGCTTGCCGGGGCCGCGTTGGCATCCAGCACCGTGACGGCCCAGCCACGTCGCGCCAGACTGGCCGCAGCCGCCGCACCCGCCAAGCCTGCACCAATCACCAGGCAGCGCTGGGGCGAGCGAGCTTGGGGCCACGCGAGGTCGGGTTTTTTGCGGGGTTCCCATGCGGGGTTAAACACGGCCTGCAGCTTGTCGCCCAGCGCTGCGTCAGGGCTTGTGCTCACCTTGAAGCCGACTTGCTGCAAGCCGTCCACCACGCTTGTGGCCACAGTCCAGCTCGCCAGTCGGGTCCCGCGGTGGCAACAGCGGGCCACGGCTTTGAGCCAATGTCCATCCAGAGGCGGTCTAAAACCGCCCAGGTACACGCTGTCCACGCACAGGTGTTGCGTCTTCAACCAGGTCTGGGCATCGCCGACGCCCAAGGTGAGCAAAACGCGGCCACCTTCAAAAACCAGTCGATGCGTGCCGGGCAGCAGGCCCTGCCATTGGGCCGCAAGCTCGTCGGCCAAGGCTTGCAGCGAAGGGTGAGCACCGGCAGCGTGCAACAGGTCGGCTGCTGGCGCCGCATGCACCTCCGTAGCGGCGAAGTGCAGCATGCCCGGCCGGGCCGGATCGTCGCGCCAAGCCTGCCAGGTCGCCAGAAAGTTCAGCCCCAGGCCAAAGCCGGTTTCAAGCACCCGCCATTGGGCTTGGCCCGCCCATGCGGCGGGTAAGTCGCAAGCGGCCAGCCACTCAGCGGGCTCAGCCATATGCCGCAGCTTGCAGGTTGGGCGTGATTAAGCCGCTGGAGGCACGTAGCCTGCCACCGCATCCGCACCGTCGCCGAAGAAATGCTTTTCCATCTGCCGAGCCAGGTACTGGCGGGCCCGCGCGTCGGCCAGGTTCAGACGGTTTTCATTGACAAGCATGGTTTGCTGCTTCATCCATTCGGCCCAGGCCTCTTTGCTGACCTCTTCCCAGAGGCGTTTGCCCAGGGGGCCGGGGTAGGGCGGAAAGTCCAGGCCTTCGGCTTCGCGTCCGAGTTTGATGCAGTTGACCATGCGTGCCATGTCGTGTCTTTCGATGGGGTTCTGAGGGAATCTTTGCCTTTGATTATCTGGCATGAACCAAGCCATTCGGCTTGTCAAACCATCACCGTGAGAAGGGGCGCTAAAGGCTTGCGGCAATCAGCGGTAAAATCAATGCTTCAGCTGTTGTCGAAGTTTTCGGCACAGCGAAACTGAAAGAAGGCATCGCCAGTGGCAAGATCCGAAACCAAAACCGCCGTGCTTCCAGACGGCCTGCGCTACAAATCCAAAGTCTCCGGTTCGCCCTTTGTGGCCACCACGTCTTTTGGCAGCGCCACCATGTCCTGTTTCATGTGCGGCAAACACCGTCCGCGCTCCATGATGGGCACCCGAAAGGTGCTGGGCAAGGCCCAGGCCGTGTGTGCACCGTCGTGCAAGGGGCTCGACGAAATGCTGGCCAACCCTGGCGGCGTCGCCCCAGCCAGCACCCCCACACCGACAGACAAGGCCTGATCTTTTGATCGACTGAAGCTTGCCGTCTAGGCATGCTTCGCCTCTTTTTTAAGGCGCTTGCACGACCAAGCGCCTATTTCCTACGACTGGACTTGGCCCCGGGCTTAGGCTAACAGCTATCTGCATCTCCTTGTGCAAGGACGGTGACTCATGAGCAGCTTGGCCCACCCACACCACACGCCACCCCAGACGCATTCCCCTACGGCGCCCTCGCACGATGAGCAGCACGCCATGCCGCGCGGCTGGCGCCGCTGGCTGTATGCCACCAATCACAAGGACATCGGGACGATGTACCTGCTGTTCAGCCTGGCCATGCTGATGCTGGGCGGTGTGTTTGCGCTGCTGATCCGGGCTGAGCTGTTTCAGCCGGGCTTGCAAATTTTGCAACCCGAGACATACAACCAGCTGGTCACTTTGCATGGGCTGGTCATGGTGTTCGGCGCCATCATGCCGGCCTTTGTGGGCTTTGGTAACTGGATGATCCCCATGCAGATCGGCGCGTCTGACATGGCTTTTGCGCGCATGAACAACTTCAGCTTCTGGCTGTTGATCCCGGCGGCCGCCTTGCTGGCGGGCTCCTTTTTCATGACGGGCGGTGCCACCGCTGCGGGCTGGACGCTGTACCCGCCGCTCAGCCTGCAGATGGGCCCAGGTATGGATGCGGGCATCTTTGCCATTCATCTGCTCGGCGTGTCGTCCATCATGGGCGCGATCAACATCATCGTCACCATCTTGAACCTGCGCGCGCCCGGCATGTCGCTCATGAAGATGCCCATGTTCTGCTGGACCTGGCTGATCACGGCCTACCTGCTCATTGCCGTGATGCCCGTGCTGGCCGGCGCAGTGACCATGACGCTCACAGACCGCCACTTTGGCACCAGCTTTTTCAACCCGGCGGGTGGCGGCGACCCGGTCATGTATCAGCACATCTTCTGGTTCTTTGGTCATCCGGAGGTCTACATCATGATCTTGCCGGCCTTTGGCATCTTGAGCCAGGTGATCCCGGCGTTTTCACGCAAGCGCCTCTTTGGCTATGCGTCCATGGTCTACGCCACCGGCGCCATTGCGATCTTGAGCTTCATCGTCTGGGCGCACCACATGTTCACGACCGGCATGCCGGTGACGGGGCAGCTGTTTTTTATGTACACCACCATGCTGGTGGCCGTGCCTACGGGCGTGAAGATCTTCAACTGGACGGCCACCATGTGGAAGGGCGAGTTGAGTTTTGAGACGCCCATGCTGTTTGCGGTCGGCTTTATTTTTGTCTTCACCATCGGCGGCTTCAGCGGGCTCATCCTGGCCGTGTCGCCGGTGGACATTCAATTGCAAGACACGCACTACGTGGTGGCGCATTTTCACTACGTGCTGGTGGCCGGCTCGCTGTATGCGCTCTTTGCCGGTTACTACTACTGGAGCCCCAAATGGACGGGCGTGATGTACAGCGAAACCCGTGGGCAGATTCATTTTTGGTGGTCGCTGATTTCTTTCAATATCGGCTTTTTCCCGCTGCACTTTTTAGGCTTGGCCGGCATGCCGCGCCGCTACGCGGACTACCCCATGCAGTTTGCCGACTTCAACATGATTGCCAGCGTGGGCGGTTTTGCCTTTGGTTTGGCGCAAGCGTATTTCTTGCTCTTCATCGTGCTGCCGGCCTTGCGCAAGCGCGGCCGGCCAGCGCCTGCACGGCCGTGGGACGGGGCTGAAGGCTTGGAGTGGGAGTTGCCATCGCCCGCGCCATTTCATACCTTCGAGCAGCCGCCTCGGCTGAACGCCTCCGCCACCAAAATTCTCGGCTGATCAGCTGTCGGGGGTTCGGACTTTTGGCCTATCGTTAAAAGCCATGCCATCACTTGAGGAACAGCCATGAGCCAGATTCGCGTCGCCGTCGTCGTGGGCAGTTTGCGCCAGGACTCTTTCAATAAAAAGTTGGCCTTGGCCTTGGCCAAGCTGGCGCCGTCCGACTTCTTGTTTGAGCATGTCCGCATTGACGACTTGCCTCAATACAACCAGGACGACGATGCCAAACCGTCCGAAGAGGTGCGCCGCCTCAAGACCCATGTGAGCGGCGCGCAGGCCCTGCTTTTCGTGACGCCGGAGTACAACCGATCCATCCCCGGCGTGCTTAAAAACGCCATCGACCATGCATCACGCCCCTACGGCCAGAGCGTGTGGGGCGGCAAGCCGGCGGCGGTCATTGGCGCGTCGGTCGGCCCCATCGGCACGGCCATGGCGCAACAGCATTTGCGCAATGTGCTGGCTTATCTGGACGTACCCGTGATGGGTCAGCCCGAAGGCTTTATCCATGCCAAGGATGGCTTATTCACGCCAGAAGGCGACTTCGGCGAAGCCAGCCAGCAGTTCATGCAGGGCTGGGTTGATAAATATGTGGCCTGGGTTCGCCTGTGGACGCATGAAAAAAACCCGCGCTGACGTGATCACGTCAGGCGGGCTTTGAGTTCGAGCCTGCCTTTTTTGAAGGCAAGCCAGTTCACTTGGTTCAGGCTGCGACAGCGTCCTTGAGTTTGAGGATGTGCTGGCCGGCTTCAGCCAAGGCTTCAGCCTTCTTGGCGTCACCCATGGCCAGGCCTTCAGCGCGCACAAAGCGCACGTCCGTGATGCCCAGGAAACCGAACACCGTGGTCAGGTAGCTTTCCTGGTGTTCCATGGCGCGAGCAGCTTCGCTGGTTGAGTAAACGCCGCCGCGGGTCGATGCCACCACCACGGTCTTGCCGGTGGCCAGGCCCACGGGGCCTTTGTCGGTGTAGTGGAAAGTGCGGCCAACTTGTGCAATGCGGTCGATCCACGACTTGAGCTGCGTGGGGATGGCGAAGTTGTACAAAGGCGCGCCGATCACGATCACGTCAGAAGCCAGGAACTGGCTGACCAGGGCTTCGGAAATCGCGTTTTCGCGGGCTTGCACTTCAGTCATGGCCGAGCCAGCAGGCATGCGAAAGCCCAGCGATTCAGCCGACAGGTGGCTGGGGGTGTCCACGGCCAAGTCAAGGTAGCTGACTTCGGTGCCGGGGTGGCCGGCTTGCCAGGACGCGACGATTTGCGCGGTCAGTTGGCGCGACACGGAATTGCCGCCGAGGATGCTGGAGTCGATGTGCAGGAGCTTGGCCATGAGAAATCCTTTTTGTTGACTTGAGCAGAAATTGCTGAGTGACTGAATTCTGCCGGTGAGTCGAGTCGGCGATAAGTGGGCAATTTGGCACTTCATTGTTCTGCTGGTGAGACAATCAGCCCCATGCAAGACCTGAATGACATGCTTTATTTCGCCGAAGTGGTGGACCGTGGCGGCTTTGCGGCGGCCGGCCGCAGCCTGGGTTTGCCCAAATCCCGCTTGTCGCGCCGGCTGGCCGAGCTCGAAGCCCGGCTGGGCGTGCGGCTCTTGCAGCGCACCACGCGCAAGCTGTCTTTGACAGAGGTCGGTGACATTTACCTGCGTCACTGCCGCGCCATGCGCGACGAGGCGCTTGCCGGCGCTGAAGCCGTGGCACACATGCAGACCGAGCCGCGCGGCACGCTGCGCATTGCCTGCCCCGTCACACTGGCCCAGAGCACGCTGGGCTATTTGATTCCGCAGTTCATGGCCCTGCATCCCCAAGTGCGGGTCGACATGCGCGTGACCAACCGCGTTATTGACGTGGTGGAGGAGGGTGTTGACGTGGCTCTGCGGGTGCGCCCCACTCTGGACGACAGCGGCAGTCTGGTCGTCAAGCAGCTCGGCGCCACGCGCGGCAAGCTGCTGGCCAGCCCGGCGCTGCTGCGCCGGCAAGGCGTGCCTGACTCACCCGAGGCCCTGGCCCAACTGGACAGCCTGGCCATGTCGCAAGCGCCGGACGGCAAAAGCACCTGGACGCTGATGGGCCCGCAAGGCCAGTCCTTCGTGCTGCAACACCAGCCGCGCTACGTGGCCGACGATTTGCAGACCTTGAAACTCGCCGTGCTGGCTGGCACCGGCATGTGCGTGCTGCCAGACATGCTGGTGCAAGCCGAGCTGCAAGCGCAGCTGCTGGTGCCCGTGCTGCCGGGCTGGGACCCGCTGCCCGGCATGGTGCACGCGGTCTTTGCGTCGCGCCGGGGGCAAGTGCCGGCGGTGCGCAGCTTTCTGGATTACATGGGCAGCCAGTTGGAGGGCGACAAGCTTCGGGGCTGATGGATTCGAGTCGATGGGTCCTTAATGCTCAGCTCCAAGGATCGACAAGATGTCCTGCCGTTCACCCAATAGGCGAATCACATCCAGGTGATCCGCTCGCTCTACGTACAGCCAGGTCAAGGGGAAGTCATTGATGCGCCATGTGCGCAGCCCATCGATTTCGGCAAGCTGCCCCCACCTTGGAGAGCTCAGGCCGGGGTTGGTTTGGATCTGTTTTAAAGACAGTGACATTTGGGTCACAAGGCGGACAGCGATATCGTGCCCGGCCTTTTCTCGGTAATACCGGACTTCAGACTTCCGGTCTTCCTTGGCCAAGGGGCGCAGCAGCGCCGCCTTCACGCAATATCACCTCGTGCAATGGCCAACAGTTCTTGGTCGTCCGAGTCGGTGGATGGCTGCGCTGCACCGGAAGCCAGACCCTCTTCAATGAGGGCTCGCAAACGCGCTTTGCCTTGTTCCTGCTGATCCTTGCGTACCAGCTCACGGAAGTATTCGCTCATGTTCCCGTAGGCGCCGGATTCGACTCGCTCACAAACGTACTGGCGCATGGAATCCGGAATGGCGATGCTCATGGTCGTGTTGCTCATAGGCGGTAGGCTAGTGGCGTTAACAACTATTGTCAACGGCGACCGTGCAGAGGTTCTCTAACCGAGCCGAGCGCATAAGGTCAAAAAAATTAAATCTTTGCCCCTGTCCTTGCGCCTCTGCACAATAGCCGATTAACCACAAAGGAGCCTTTCTAGATGACCACACTTCGCTTGGGCGACACCGCCCCCGATTTCACGCAAGACTCCACCGCCGGCAAGATTTCTTTTCACGAGTGGGCTGGCAACAGCTGGGTGGTGCTGTTTTCGCACCCCGCTGACTTCACGCCGGTGTGCACCACTGAGCTGGGCAAAACGGCGGCGCTGGCCACCGAGTTTGCCAAGCGCAACGTCAAGCCGATTGCAGTCAGCGTTGATCCGTTGGACTCGCATGGCGAGTGGGTCAAGGACATCAACGAAACGCAAAACACCACGGTGAACTTTCCCATCCTGGCGGATGCCGACAAGACGGTGGCGAACCTCTACGACATGATTCACCCGAACGCCTCGACCACGGCCACGGTGCGCAGCGTGTTCATCATTGACCCGAAAAAGGTGATTCGCACCACCTTCACTTACCCGGCCAGCACGGGCCGCAACTTTGACGAAATCCTGCGCGTCATCGACTCGCTGCAGTTGACCGACAGCCACAAGGTGGCCACACCTGCCAACTGGAAAGACGGCGACGACGTGGTGATCGTGCCCAGCCTGCAAGACCCAGCCGAGTTGGCGCAGCGTTTCCCCAAGGGTTTCAAGGCGGTGCGCCCTTATCTGCGCATGACGCCACAGCCCAATAAATAAGAGAAATAAGGGGGTGGCGGTGGATGAGCTGACTCCTTAGAATAGCGCCTTGGTTTGCAAGAATGGGACTTTCGGGCCTTGTTCTTGCACTCCTCAGGTTTGCTTTTCTTTGTGCAACGTCACTCATCCATCCTCATGAACAAACTGAACACCCGTACCTTCCTGCAGTCCGCTGGCCTTGTGGCCGTGGCTCTGATCCTTGCTGCTTGCGGCAAAAAAGAGGAGCCCGCACCGGTGGCTGCTCCCGCACCCGCCCCAGCCAAGGTTTATGTGGTGGGCACAGACGCCGCCTATGCACCGTTTGAGTCCCAGAACGAAAAGGGCGAGATCGTTGGCTTTGACATCGACGTGGTCAAGGCCGTGGCTGCCAAGGCCGGTATTGAAGTCAAGTTTGTCAACACCCCGTGGGAAGGCATCTTCAACACCTTGGCCCAGGGCGACCGCGACCTGCTGGTGTCGGCCATCACCGTCACCGACGAGCGCAAGCAGACCATGGACTTCAGCGCGCCTTACTTTGACGCCAAGCAACTGATCGCCGTCAAGGAAAACTCGAAGATCAAGACCCTGGCTGACCTGAAGAAACTCAAGGTGGGTGTGCAGACCGGCACCACCGGTGACGAAGTCGTGACCAAGCTGATTGGCAAAAACAGCGCCAACATCAAGCGCTTTGAGTCCACACCGCTGGCCCTGAAAGAACTCGAAGCCGGTGGCGTTGACGCCGTGGTGGCTGACAACGGTGTGGTGATTCATTACGTCGCCAACAACGCCGGCAGCAAGTTCCGCGTGGTCGATGACTCCAGCTTCACGCCTGAGCAGTACGGCATCGCCATCAAGAAAGGCAACGCTGAATTGCAGGACAAGATCAACGCAGCCCTGACCGCCATCAAGGCCGACGGCACTTACGACAAGATCTTCGCCAGCTACTTTGGTGCCGCCCCAGCCGCTGCGCCTGCAGCCCCAGCTGCCGCTGCGTCCGCTGCCAAGTAAACGCCCAGTGCCCTGGCTTGCCATCGGCAGCTTCGTGCTGCCCGCTTGGCTCGCCAGGGCTTTTTGTTGTGGCTCGCTGAATCGCTGAGCTTTTCATTCAAGGCCTTCGCCCATGGATTTGCGCTGGGAAATACTGGCTGGCTACGGGCCACTCTTCGCGTCAGCTCTGCTGACCACCATTCAATTGGCTGTGATCGCTGTCGGTGCCGGTCTGGTGCTCGGCGTCATGCTCGGTCTGGTGGCTACGTCGGCCGACGGCCCGGCGCCGCGCTCGGCCTTGCTGGCTGCGCTGCTTAAGACTGCGCGCGGCATCACTACGCTGTATGTGTCCTTTTTTCGGGGCACCCCTTTGTTTGTGCAGATCCTGCTGGTGCATTTCGCGCTCATGCCCATGCTGGTGCACCCGGACAACGGCTTTTTGATTTCAGGTGAAGCCGCACGTACTTTCCGTCAGGAATACGGTGCCTTTTTCTCAGGCGCACTGGCGCTCACGCTCAACGCCAGCGCCTACATTTCCGAGATTTTTCGGGCTGGTATCCAGAGCATTCACCGTGGCCAAAGCCAAGCCGCCTATAGCCTGGGCCTGACGCACAGCAAGGCCATGCGTTACGTGGTGCTGCCGCAGGCTTTCAGGCGCATGGTGCCGGCCCTGGTCAATGAAGGCGTCACGCTCATCAAGGATTCGTCGCTGGTGTCGGCGATTGGTCTGGCCGAGCTGGCCCTGGCAGCTCGCACCGTGGCCGGCGCTTATTCGCGCTATTGGGAGCCTTACCTGGCCATCTCGGCTGTGTACTTGGTGCTCACGCTCACACTGAGCTTGCTTGCCAAGCGGCTGGAAACACCGGAGCACTTGAAAGGGCGCTGAGCCAGCGGCCCGGCGAGCATGCTAAAAACAGCCTTTCGACGCGCCCCCCAATTCCCGACTCAAAGGTCAGCCCGATGAATATGTTCTTCAGAAACCCCAGCCGCATACCGCGTCAATGGCTGGGCCTGATCGCGCTGGTGTCGATTGGCATGCTGGTCTTTGGTCTGTACTTGCAGCACGTTGTGGGTCTGGAGCCGTGCCCCATGTGCATCGTGCAGCGCTACGCCCTGATCAGTGTGGCCCTTATGGCCGGTTTAAGTTCACTCAGCCGCACAAAAAGCGTGCTCATGGGTGGTAGCGCGCTCATGCTTTTGAGCGCAGGTTTTGGCGCTTTCGTGGCGGCGCGCCAAAGCTGGCTGCAGTGGTACCCGCCCGAAATTGCTTCCTGCGGCCGTGACTTTTACGGAATGATCGAGACCTTCCCGCTGCAGCGCGTGATTCCGATGATCTTCAAAGGCAGCGGCGACTGCACCAAGATCGACTGGACCTTTTTAGGCCTGTCGATCGCCAACTGGTCTTTCCTGGCTTTTGTGGCCTTTTCGCTGGCTGCGCTTGTTGTGCTGGCCCGGCTGCTGCGCAGCCGCTGATTTAACTCCCTAGGCCAAGCGCCTACAGCCCTCGTTGAATGTGGCCGTCAGGCCAGTGGCAGAGCCTTTTCAAAAATTCATTTTTGCAAGGGCCGAAAGCTGACATACTGTATATCCATACAGTTGTTTTGCGCAGTTTTCCTGCTTTCTTCATGCCTGCCTTGTCTGTTGTTCGCCCGCCTTCGGCTACTGATCCTGTTGACGATCCTGTTAACGATCCTATTGACGCGGCCGACGTTTTTCCTTCTTCAGCCTTCCTGGCCGCGCCGGTCTGGCGCGCGGGTGAGATGGCGGCCGCCGTGCAGCACACGCTGGACACGGGCTACCCGGCGCTGAACGCCGCCTTGCCCGGCGGTGGCTGGCCCGTGGGCGCCATGACCGAGTTGCTGCAATCGCAGCCGGGCTGCGGTGAATGGGGTTTGCTGGCGCCCGCGCTGGCCGCTTTGCTGCCTTGGCCAAGTCAGAGTCGAGGCGCGCGCAGCGCCGTTGTGCTGGTCGGCGCGCCTTTTGTGCCCTGTGGCCCCGCCTTGGCCGCACGGCAAATTAACCCCGGCCGCTTGCTGCGCGTGCAGGCCGACGCAGCCCCCGCTCGCTTGTGGGCGGCCGAGCAAGCCTTGCGCTGCGCCGATGTGTCGGCCGTGTTGGCCTGGCTGCCCAAGGTGCCCATGCCGCATTTGCGCCGCCTGCAAATGGCGGCGCAGTCGCACGGCAAGCTGCTCTTTGTTTTCAGGCCAGAAACGGTGCAGGCTGAGTCTTCGCCCGCGCCGCTGCGGCTGCGCTTGATGCGCAGCGGGCTTGAAGAAGCCGGGCAGGGCCATCCGCCTGGCTTGGTGGTCGATGTTTTCAAACGGCGTGGCCCGCCGCTGGCCCAGCCTTTGCTGCTGCCCACCTTGCCCCTGCGGCTGGAAGCGCTGCTGGCCGCCAGCCGGGCGCAGGCGCGCAGGCGCGCAGGCGACGGCAAGGGGCAGGGACTGTTTTGCCGATTCCGGTGTCGGCACCGCGTCAGGTGAGCGCACCGGTAAGTAGCGTGATTCGCCGAGCCAACCTTCGGCCAAAGGAGTCCGCCCATGCTGTGGGTCGCCTTGCAAGCCATTCTTGAGCCGCCCGATCTCAAGCCTGCCGACGCACGCACCCAGCAAGCCTTGGGCTGGCATGCGCTGGCTTTCACGCCGCGCGTGACGCTGGTGGACGAAGCCGTGCTGATGGAAGTCTCGGCCAGCCTGCGTTTGTTCGGCGGTCTGTCCAAGCTGCTTAAAAAACTGGCCCATTCCTTCTGGGGCCCGGCCGAAGGCTGCTTGCGCTGCGCCCCCGGCGTCACCGCTGCGGCGGCGCTGGGACGCTTGCGCACTGGCTTGCCTTGGCGGGCTTCAGCGCGTTTGCGGCCTGAAGACTTACCCATGGAATTTTTGAACGCGGCACGCCCACACTTGCCAGTGCTCGAACGCATTGGCTGCCGCGCCTGGGGTGACTTGCGCGCCTTGCCGCGCGGTGGCTCGGCCCGGCGTTTTGGTCAGCCGCTCCTGACGGCACTGGACCAAGCCTTTGGCGAGCAGCCTGAAAGCCACACCTGGTTGCTGCTGCCAGAGGTGTTTGAAGAATCCCTGGAGCTACCCGCGCTGGTCGAAAACGCCAACGCCCTGATGTTTGGCGTGAACCGCTTGTTGCTGCAACTCAAGGCCTGGCTGGTGGCGCGCGGCTGCGGTTTGCTTGGGCTCAAGCTGGTGTGGCTGCTGGACCCGCGGCGCGACCAGGCCACGCGGGGCGAGTTGGTGCTTCGCCTGACCGAAGCGTCGCAAGACCTCAGTCACGTGGCGCGGCTGGTCGCCGAGCATCTGGCGCGTGTGCGCTTGTCGGCCCCGGCGCACACCTTGCAGTTGCAGTCGCTGGAAACCGCGCCACTTGAAAATCGCATGCACAGCCTGCTGCCTGACGAGCGGCGCGAAGGCAGCAGCCTGGCGCAACTTGTCGAGCGGCTGAGCGCACGCCTGGGGCCAGCGCAGGTACAGCGCTGGCAAGCCGAGGCCAGCCATGTGCCTGAGCGCATGCAGCATTGGCAAGCCGCGCAAATTACCTCTATGCCCAATGCTCCTCCCAAGCCGACGGGTGGGCAAATCTGCCAGCCCGACCCCTTGCTGCCCACCTGGCTGCTGCCCGAGCCCATGCCTCTCAGCCTGCACGGCGAGCGGCCCTGGCATGAAGGCCCGCTCACCTTGCTGGTCGGCCCGCAGCGTTTGGAGGCTGCGGGCTGGCTGGGTGCTGCCGGTGATGTGACCGTTGATGATGCCAATGAATCTGAAGCCCCCGTCATGCGCGACTACTTTGTAGCCCGCAGCGAACATGCGGGCTTGCTCTGGATCTTCAGGCAGCGGCTGGGGCAGGGCGCTTCAGACGGTCAAGGTGGTGGTGGTGGTGGTGCAGGCTGGTACTTGCACGGCATCTTTGCTTGATCGACTGATCGAAGGCCTCCGCCATGTGGTCCCCCATCGCGCCGTATGCCGAGCTGCATGCGCTGAGCAACTTCAGTTTTCAACGCGGCGCATCGCACGCTGAAGAACTGGCCGAGCGCGCCGCAGCGCTCGGCTACCAAGCGCTGGCCATTACGGACGAATGCACGGTGGCCGGCGTGGTGCGCGCCCAAGTGGCGGCCAAAAAGCACGGGCTCAAGCTGGTGCCGGGTGCCGAGTTTTTGGTGCAAGGCGCGCCTGATCTTTTTCGCATCGTCGTGTTGCCGCATGACGCCGAAGGCTGGGGCAATTTGTGCGAGTTCATCACCGCCGCCCGCCACGCCGGCGACGTGATCGACAAAGGCAGCTACCGCGTGGCCTGGGGCGAGAGTGACTTTGCGGCGCTGGCGCATTGCGAAGTGCTGGTGTGCCCGCTGGCTCACGCGCCGCTGGACCCTGATGCATTGCTGGCCGCTGCAAGCTGGGCACAAGCCAGTTTCAAAGGTCGCGCCTGGCTGGCCGTGGAACTGCTGCAAGAGCGCGACGATGCGCTGCGTCTGTCGCAGTTACAGCAAGCATCTGAAGCCACTGGCCTGCCGCTGGTGGCTGCGGGTTGCGTGCTCATGCACGTGCGCTCGCGCAAGCCGCTGCAAGACCTGATCACCGCCATTGGGCAGGGCCGGCCGGTGCAAGACTGCGGCTTTGCGCTGGAGCCCAATGCCGAGGCGCACCTGCGCCCGCGCATGCGGCTGGCTGACATCTACCCGGCTGAGCTGCTGGCCGCCACGCTCACGGTGGCTGCGCGCTGCCGCTTCAACTTGGACGAAATCGCCGCGCTGTACCGCTACCCCAGCCCCGACTTTTTGGCCGACGGGGAAACGCCCGCGCAGTGCTTGAAAAGGCTGAGCGAAGAGGGTGCGCGCCAGCGTTACCCGGCAGGCGTTCCCGACAAAATTGCCACGCAGATCGCGCATGAACTGGCCTTGATCGAAGAGCTGCATTACGAGATGTACTTCATCACGGTGTATGACATCGTGCGCTTTGCCAACAACCGCAGCATCTTGTGCCAGGGGCGCGGTTCGGCAGCCAATTCGGCCGTGTGCTTTTGCCTGGGAATCACGGCCATCAACCCGGCGGAAAGCAACTTGTTGTTCGAGCGATTCATCAGCCGCGAGCGGCGTGAGCCGCCCGACATTGACGTGGACTTTGAACACCAGCGGCGTGAAGAAGTCATCCAATACCTGTATGAAAAATACGGCCATGACCGCGCCGCCATTGCCGCTACCGTCATCAGTTACCGACCGCGCAGCGCGCTGCGCGACGCGGGCAAAGCGCTGGGCGTAGCGCCCGAGTTGGTCGAGCTGTTCGCCAAAGACCATTACTGGTTTGACGGCCGCGATGCCCTGAATAAAAAGCTGGAAGAAACCGGCACCGCCACCGGCGCCCTGGCCGGGCCCGTGCGGCAGTGGCTGACGCTGGCGGCGCTCTTGGTCGGCTCGCCGCGCCACCTGGGCCAGCACGTGGGCGGCTTCGTGCTCACCCAAGGCAAGCTCACGCGCCTGGTTCCCGTGCAGCCCGCCAGCATGGAGGCGCGGCGCATCATTCAGTGGGACAAAGACGATCTGGATGCCATGGGTTTGCTCAAGGTCGATGTGCTGGCGCTGGGCATGCTGTCGGCCATTCGGCGCTGCCTGCAACTGGTGGATCAAACGCGCGGCGGTCAGTTGCAGATGCACCAGATTCCGTCCGGCGACGCGGCCACTTACGACATGGCTTGCGCGGCCGACACGGTGGGCGTGTTCCAGATCGAGAGTCGCGCGCAAATGTCCATGCTGCCGCGTCTGAGGCCCCGCAACTATTACGACCTCGTGGTGCAAGTGGCCATCGTGCGGCCAGGGCCGATTCAAGGCGGCATGGTGCATCCGTACTTGCAGCGGCGCGAGTTGCTGCGCCAAGGCGGGCACGTGCAGGTCGATTACCCTGCGCTTGAACCCGCACTCGGTCGCACGCTGGGCGTGCCGATTTTTCAGGAACAGGTGATGCAGATCGCCATGATCGCGGCGGACTTCACCCCGGGCGAGGCCGACGATTTGCGCCGCGCCATGGCCGCCTGGAAGCGCAAGGGCGGTGTCATGCGATTTCAAGAACGGTTGGTCGGCCGCATGATCGAAAAAGGCTACGCGCCTGACTTTGCCGAGCGCATCTTCACGCAGATTCAGGGCTTTGGGGAGTACGGCTTTCCGGAGAGCCATGCCGCGAGTTTTGCCAAGCTGGTCTACGTCAGTGCCTGGCTCAAGTGCCATGAGCCGGCTTGCTTTTTGGCGGCCATGCTCAACTCCTTGCCCATGGGTTTTTACGGGCCGTCGCAACTGGTGCAAGATGCGCGGCGGCACGGCATTGAGGTGCGCGCGGTGGATGTGATGCACAGCACTTGGGATTGTTCGCTGGAACCGGCGAGCCTATCCACGCGTGAGCGCGATCTTCAGAGGGACCATCGCGGCATTCACGCCGGTCAGCCCGCCGTACGCCTGGGTCTGCGCCTGGTGTCCGGTCTGCCCGAAAGCACGGCCCTGCGCATTGAAGCGGCGCGCACGCGGCAGCCCTTCACCAGCACTGAAGACCTGGCCCTGCGTGCCGCCCTCGACACCCGCGATCTCAATGCACTGGCCGCCGCTGACGCATTGGCCTCGCTCGCAGGCCACAGGCGCCAGCAAGTGTGGGAGGCTGCTGCCCTCAAACCCGCGCCGGCTTTGCTCGAAGCCGTGCCCACCTTCGAAGCGCCGCTAGAGCTGCCCGCCACACCCGAAGGCGAAAACATCGTGTTTGACTACGAGTCCACCGGCCTTACGCTGCGCCGGCACCCGCTGGCGCTGTTGCGTCCGCGCCTGGCCAAAAAGGGTTTGCTCAGCGCCAGGCAACTCAATGCCTTGCCCAGCGGCCGGCGAGTGGCCGCCTGCGGCATCGTCACCGTGCGCCAGCAACCGTCCACCGCCAAAGGCACGGTCTTCGTCACGCTGGAAGACGAAACCGGCCCGGTCAACGTGATCGTCTGGAAGTCCGTGCGTGAAGAACAACGCGAACCGCTCATGCACGCCAAGCTGCTGGCCGTGTGGGGCGAATGGCAGCGCAGCGAAGACGATGCCGCCAAGCCGGGGCATGGGGCGGTGCGCAATCTGGTGGCGCACCAGCTGGAAGACCTGAGCCCGCTCTTAGGCCGACTCACGTCGCAGAGCCGGGATTTTCATTAAGACGTGGTTTTTAAAGCGCAAGGCGAATCGCGTCTGGCGTGCGGGCTGCCACGCGAAGCAGTGTTTTGGCCGCGCCCGAGGGTTCACGCCGGCCTTGCTCCCAGTCTTGCAAGGTGCGCACCGACACGCCCAGCAGGGCTGCAAATTCGGATTGCGAAACGCCCACCTTTGCTCGCGCATCAGCTGCGGGCGTCAAAGCGACAACGGTGGTTCGCGCTGCCTTGCCGGCCTTCATTTGCCGGACTGACTCCAGCAAATCTTTTTGAAACTGATCCATTTCCGCGTCGATTGGTTTATCCATGTTCCACCCAGTTGCTGCACCACCTCGTCTTCGCAGTGGCGCCCCAGGCCGAAGGTCGCTGCATAGCCGTAGGCCTGGCTGTTTTCATGGGCGTGGTCAAAGCAGGCATAGCGGGCACGGGCACGCTGGGCAGCGGTTGGGTCGGTGGCGTCCAGGTAGGACAGCACGCGCTCAATGGAGCTGAACAGGCTGTACAAGTCCATGCCGTAAAAGCCGACTTGCTGCGCGGGCGGCAAGCCGGCGTTGTGCTGGCGCAGCCATTGAACAAAGCTGCAGACTTCGGTGTTGCGCCACATCCAGGACGGAAAGCGTTCAAAGCCCGCCAGGGCCTCTTGCACATTAGCGTCTTCCGTGCCGCCGCGCACGTAGCGGTTCACGCGCCAGGCGTCGGGCCAGTCGGCTTCCACCATCACAGCCTTGAAATCTTTTTCCAGGATCAGCCGCTGCGTGATGCGGATGCGTTCGCGGTAGAACTCGCGGCTGCCATGAGAGGCTTCGCCGAGCAACACAAAGCGTGCCCTGCCTATGCGCTGCAGCAGGGCGTCATAGTCGTCGGCGTCGCCGTGCAAGGGTGCAAGTGCCGCTGGACCGCCTGGACCAGAGCGCTTGGCGAATGCATGTCGGCTTGCGCTGGCGCGGACGAGCTGTTGCTTTTCATGTGAGTTTTTGGGTGGGGTGGGGCGGCCTTGCCGCGTGTTCGTGCCAGGCGCGCTGCAGCAGCGTGACCACTTGTTCGTCGGGTGTTTGGTCAAAGTGGCGGTAATACAGGCTGAGCGCATGAAAGGGCTCGGGCATGGCGGGGCAGACAAGTTCGTCCACCTCACGCGCCAGGCGCGCACAACTGTCGCACGCCCCCACGGGCACCGCCACCACGAGCCGCGCCACGTGTTGCTGGCGCAGTGCTTGCACGGCGGCGTGCAAGGTAGAGCCGGTGGCCAGGCCATCGTCGATCAGCAGTACCGTTCGCCCAGCCACCGCCAGAGGCGGCAAGCCCGCGCGGTACAGCTGCTCGCGCCGCGCGAGCTCGGTCTGCTCACGTTGCAGCACGGCGGCCAGCGCCTCGGGCGCAATACGCAAGCCGGGCAGGGGGTTCATCACGCGCACGGTGCCGGCCGGGCTGCCTGCGTGTGTCCCAGCTTGGCCGGCCCGGCTGGCGGTTCCGGCCACAGCCGCAATGGCGCCCATCGCGTATTCCTCATGGCCGGGCAGGCCCAGCTTGCGCACCACCACGATGTCCAGCGGGGCGCGCAGGGCGCGGGCCACCTCAGCGGCCGGCACCACGCCACCGCGTGGCAAACCCAGCACCAGCGTGTTGGGCTGATCGGCGTAGTGTTCAAGCTGGCGCGCGAGTTGGCGGCCTGCGTCTTGTCGGTCGCGGTACAGACTCATTTCCGCAGTCTCAAGCCAGCGGCTGGCAGCGCGCGTCAGCCCAGGCCCAAGATCGCGTAGGGTCAATGAAAAGCCGCAGCAAGGCACTGGCGACAGTCTCCCTTGTCCTACGGTTGACGCCTGCCGCGCCTCACAGCCGCCCCCTCGACCTGCTCTAGAGTGAATTTTTCATTCAAACTTGCCTGGAGATGCCACATGGACAACACACCTTTCCCACGTCAGTCTGACCTGACCGGTAGCTCATCAACTTCAGGGATGTCATCGGGTACGTCACCTGGAATGGACCCGAGTGGAGCCGGGACGTCCGGGCTGGGAAGCACCTACACCACGGGCTCTGGCAGCATGGGCACATCCGGAATGTCTGGCGAACAAGCCCGCCATGCCGTCGAGCGAGCATCGACCACCGCGCATGAAACCGTAGACCGGCTCGCCAGCGGTGCCAGCCGCTGGGCAGACCGACTCGACGAGAAAACCCGCAAGCTCACCGATGCACCCATGCGCGCCTGGGAAACGTCGCGCACCCAAGTGCAAGACCACCCGATGCAGGCGATTGCCGCGTCGTTGGTGATTGGTTTCTTGCTGGGGCGCCTGACCGGCTCACGCAGCCGCTACGACGATTTTTGAAGCGACCGATTTATCAGCCGAGCAGGCTCAAGCCTGCAAGTGCTTGACCAGCACCTGGCTCTTGCGGTTCAGGTTGTATTTGCGCTTGCGGGCTTCGGGTAGCCAGTCCAGTTCGACCGGCTTGAAGCCGCGCTTGATGAACCAGTGCATGGTGCGCGTGGTCAGCACAAAAATGCTTTGCAGGCCCATGGCGCGGGCGCGTTGCTCGACGCGTTTCAAAATGCGCTCGCCGTCGCCCTGGCTTTGCGTGTGCGGCGACACCGTGAGTGCGGCCATCTCGCCGGTCTTGGCTTCTGGGTAGGGGTAGAGCGCGGCGCAGCCAAAAATCACGCCGTCATGCTCAATGACCGTGTACTGCCCGGCGTCGCGTTCAATCTCGGTGCGGTCGCGTTTGACGAGCGTGCCGTCTTTTTCAAAGGGCTCGATCAGCTGCAAGATGCCGCCCACGTCGTCTACCGTTGCTTCGCGCAACTCTTCGAGCTTTTCGTCCACCACCATGGTGCCGATGCCGTCGTGCACATAAACCTCGAGCAGCAAAGAGCCGTCTTGTGCAAAGGGCAGGATGTGGCTGCGCTCCACGCCTTGCCGACAGGCCTTGACGCAATGCTGCAAATAAAACGCGGTGTCGGTCGGCTGTTTGGCGTCGGGCAGGGCGGCCAGCAGGTTGACAGCGGCGGCTAGCGGCAACTCGGTGTCAATCGGGTTGTCGTCGCTCTCAGGCTCGGTCGGGTTGATGCGGATGCCCGGGATCTCCGTCAAGAAAATCAGCTTGTCGGCCTGCAACTCAATGGCCACGCTGGTGGCGACTTCTTCCATCGTCAAATTGAAAGCCTCGCCCGTGGGCGAAAAACCAAACGGTGACAGCAGCACCATCGCGCCAAAGTCCAGCGTTTGCTTGATGCCGGCGGTGTCCACCTTGCGCACCAGGCCCGAATGCTTGAAGTCCACGCCGTCCACAATGCCGACCGGCCGCGCGGTGATGAAGTTGCCCGAAATCACCCGCACCGTGGAGCCGGCCATGGGCGTGTTGGGCAGGCCCTGGCTGAAGGCGGCTTCAATCTCATAGCGCAGTTGGCCGGCAGCCTCTTGCGCGCAGTCCAGCGCCACGCTGTCGGTGATGCGCATGCCGTGCGAGTACTGGGCGGCATGGCCCTTGGCTTCGAGTTGTTCGTTGACCTGCGGCCGAAAGCCGTGCACCAGCACGATCTTCACACCCATGCTTTGGATCAGCGCCAGATCTTGCGCAATGTGGGCCAGCTTGCCAGCGGCAATGGCTTCGCCCGCCATGCCCACCACAAAGGTTTTACCCCGGTGCAGGTGGATGTAAGGCGCCACGGAGCGAAACCAGGGCACAAAGGTAAAATTGAAGACGGCGGACATGAGGTGTTCTTGTGTTTGTGTTGATTTTCACCTAAGTTTTCTGCTTGTCTGCTATTTCTCCCCCCGCGCTGGTTATTGAGTTTCCCGAATCGCTGCCTGTCTCGGGCAAGCGCGACGAAATCGCCGCCGCTATTTCAGCGCACCAGGTCGTCATCGTCTGCGGCGAAACCGGCTCCGGCAAGACAACCCAACTCCCCAAGATCGCCCTGGCCCTGGGCCGCGGCAAGCTCAATTACCCCGGCGGGCGCGGGCCGCTGATTGGCCACACGCAGCCCCGGCGTATCGCCGCGTCCAGCGTGGCCAAGCGCATCGCTGAAGAACTCAAGACCCCGCTGGGCGACGTGGTTGGCTACAAGGTGCGATTTCAAGACCGCCTGAGCCGCGATGCGTCTGTGAAGCTGATGACGGACGGCATCTTGCTGGCCGAAACGCAGACCGATCCGCTGCTCAAGGGCTACGACACCATCATCATTGACGAGGCGCATGAACGCAGCCTGAACATCGACTTTTTGCTCGGCTACCTGCGCCAGTTGCTGCCGCGCCGGCCCGACCTCAAAGTCATCATCACCTCGGCCACGATTGATGCGCAGCGCTTTGCGGATTACTTTGCATCAGGCAAAGGGCCGGCGCCTGTGATCATGGTTTCGGGGCGGATGTTTCCAGTCGAACAAAGGTATCGCCCCTTTGAAGAATCGCGCGACTACGACCTGAACGACGCGATTGCCGATGGCGTCGATGAACTCTGGCAAAGCCCTCACAGCGCGGGCGACATCCTGATTTTTCTGCCCGGCGAGCGCGAAATCCGCGAAGCGGCCGACCACCTGCGCAAGCACCTGAGCCACAGCCCTTTGATGCGTAACGCCGAAGTGCTGCCGCTCTTTGCGCGACTTTCCCAGGCCGAGCAAGACCGTATTTTTGAAGGCCACACCGGCCGGCGCATCGTGCTGGCCACCAACGTGGCCGAGACCTCGCTCACCGTGCCCGGCATTCGCTACGTGATTGACGCTGGCACCGCACGCGTCAAGCGTTACAGCTTCAGGAGCAAGGTCGAGCAGTTGATGGTCGAGCCCGTGTCGCAAGCGGCAGCCAACCAGCGCGCCGGCCGCTGCGGCCGTGTGGCTGACGGCATTTGCATACGCCTTTATGACGAGGCGGACTTCAACAGCCGCCCACGCTTTACCGACCCTGAAATCTTGCGTAGCTCTTTGGCGGCGGTGATCTTGCGCATGAAGGCGCTCCGCCTGGGCGCAGTGGAAGACTTTGCCTTTATTGAGCCGCCACAGCGCCGCGCCATCACCGACGGCTACCAGTTGCTGTCCGAACTTGGCGCGGTGGACGACGACAACGAACTCACGCAAGTCGGCCACACCCTGGCCAAGCTGCCGCTGGACCCCCGCGTGGGCCGCATGATCCTGGAAGCCAAAGACCGTGGCGCACTGGACGAAGTGCTGGTGATCGCCAGTGCGCTCAGCGTGCAAGACGTGCGCGACCGGCCCATGGACAAGCAGGCCCAGGCCGACCAGGCGCATGCCAAGTTTGATGATGAAAAAAGTGAGTTCAGCGGCTACTTGAAGTTGTGGAAGTGGCTGGGCGATGCGCGTGGCGGGCATGACAGCACGCACAAACTCAGTAACCGCCAGTACGAAAACCTGCTGCGCGAAAACTTCGTCAACATCCGCCGCGTGCGCGAATGGCGTGACATTCATTCGCAGCTGCACAGCGTCATCGGCGAGCAGCACTGGCAGCTCAACGACAAGCCCGCCAGCTACGAGCAACTGCATTTGTCCATGCTCTGTGGTCTGCTGGGCAACCTGGGCTACCGTCCTGAAGACGGCGCTGCCGGCTCCGGCCAGGCGGGTGAATATCTGGGCGCGCGGGGCATCAAGTTCTTCAAACACCCCGGCGCCAAGCTGAGCAAAAAGCCTGGCCGCTGGATCGTTGCCGCTGAATTGGTCGAAACCACGCGCCTCTTTGGCCGGGGCATTGCCAACATCGAGCCGCAGTGGGTGGAGCAAGTCGGCGGGCACCTTTTAAAGAAGCAGCTGCTAGACCCGCACTGGGAAAAGAAAGCCGCGCAGGTCACCGCGCTGGAACGGGCCACCTTGCATGGCCTCGTGATCTACAGCGGCCGACGCAGCAACTTTGGCCGGGTGGACCCTGTGGGCGCGCGTGAAATTTTCATCAGAGAAGCCATGGTGGCTGGCAACTGGGACACCCCCTTGCCCTTTCTTGCCGCCAACCTGAAGTTGATCCAGCAGGTGCAGGACCTGGAGCACAAAGCCCGCCGCCAAGACGTGCTGGTGGACGAGGAACTCATCTACGCTTTTTACGACCAACAGTTGCCAGCCGATATTTGCACTGGCGCAACGTGCGAGCGTTGGTACAAGGACGAAATCAAAAAGCAGCCGCAGTTGCTGCTGCTCAGCCGTGAAGAACTCATGCGGCACGAAGCCGCCGGCATCACCACCCAAGCCTTTCCCAAGACGCTGCGCCTGGGCGGCGTGGACTGCCGCGCGACCTACCTGCACGAGCCGGGCGACGCCAAAGACGGCGTGACGGTGGAGCTGCCCTTGTTTGCCTTGAACCAGGTGAACGAAGAGCAATGCGAATGGCTGGTGCCCGGCATGCTCAAAGACAAAATTCAGGCGCTCATCAAGACCCTGCATCAGCGCCCGAGGTCGCGTTTGGTGCCGCTGCCTGACACCGCTGCACGCATCGCCGCTGATTTGCTGCAAGCTGAAAAACACGGCGTCGGCCCGCTGACAGATGCTGTTCTGAAATGGGTGCGCGACGCCACCAGCCTGGATATCAAGCGCAACGACTTCAAGCTCGACATGCTGCCGCCGCACCTGTTCATGAACTTCAGGGTGGTGGACGAACACGGCCGACAACTCGGCCACGGCCGCAACCTGGGCGCGCTGAAAGGTGAGCTGGGCAGCCAAGCGCGTGGTGCGTTTCAGGCACTCGCCGGGCTGAAGACGCGAGCAGCCCCAGCGGGCGAGGGCGGCAGATTGGGGTCAGACCCGGATTTGGCAAAGCCAAACTCCGGCTCTGACCCCAAGCCCCCCGGAACCCAAAAAGGGGCATCCCCCACAGCGCCAAGCCAGCCCAACCCCGCCAACCAACGCTACACCACCTGGTCCTTCGGCGAGCTTCCCGAGCTGATGGAAATCAGCAAAGGCAAGCAAACCCTGATCGGCTTCCCCGCCTTGGTTGACCTGAACGACGCCGTCACCATCGAAGTCTTCGACGAGCCTGACCTGGCCGCCGCCAAGCACCGAGCGGGCCTTCGCCGCCTGTTTGCCCTGCAAATCAAAGACGCGCTCAAGTACCTCGAAAAGAACCTGCCCGACCTGCAAAAAATGGCGACCAGCTACATGATGGTCGGCCGCGCCGCAGACAACTCAGGCGGCGGCACGATGGAAGAATTGCGCGATCAAATCCTCGAAGTCGCGCTGGACCGCGCCTTCTTGATTGAACCGCTGCCCACTGGCGAAGCAGAATTCAAAAAGCGCGTGGACGAAGGCCGTGGCCGCCTGACGCTGATCGCCAGCGAAGTCGCCCGCTTGGCCGGCGGCATCTTGATCGAATTCGTCGCCGCCCAACGCAAGATCAAAGACACCAAGAACGCCGCCGAGGCTGTAGCCGACTGCGCCCAGCAACTGGCCCGCCTCATGCCCAAGCGCTTTTTGACGGTCACGCCGTACCCGCAGCTGCAGCACTTCGCCCGGTATCTAAAGGCCATCACGCTACGCCTAGACAAATGGCGCGCCGACCCGGCTAGAGACGCGGCCCGCATGACCGAACTTAAGCAACAAGACCAACGCTACTGGCGTTTGGTGGCCGAGCGCAAAGGCGCCACCGACGCGCGTATGCAGGAATACCGCTGGCTGCTGGAAGAGCTGCGCGTCAGCTTCTTCGCACAAGAGCTGCGCACGCCCCAGCCGGTGAGCGTCAAGCGGCTGGACAAAGCTTGGGCGCAGCTGAATCACTGAGCTTTTATTCGTCCACCAACAAATCATGGTGCAGCGTACCCATCGCCCAGCCTTGCGCGGTGGCCTGCTGGCTTTGCTGGCGGCCGCCTTGTTTGGGCTGAGCACGCCGCTGGTGCAAAGCTGGGGGCAGGGCGTAGGCGCTTTCAGCACGGCGGGCCTGCTGTATGCCGGCGCAGCCATGGTGGCTTGGCTGCTGCGCCAGCCCGCCAGCCGCGAAGCACAAGTCAAACGCAGTGACGCGCCCCGGCTCATCGCCATGGCTTTTATGGGTGCGGTGGTCGGCCCGGTGGCGCTGGCTTGGGGCCTGCAGCGCACCAGCGGCGCCAGCGCGTCTTTGATGCTCACGCTTGAAGCCGTTTTTACGGCGGTGCTGGCCTGGCGCTGGTACGGGGAAACGCTGGACAAGCGCGTCATTGGCGCGGTGTTGCTCTTGCTGGCCGGCGGCCTGGTGCTGGTGGCAGAGCAGGGCGCTGTGGGCCAAGTGCAACTGTGGGGTTTGCTGGCCGTGCTGCTGGCCACCGCCGCCTGGGGGGGGGACAACACTTTGTCGCGCGGCGTGGCCGAGCGTGATCCGGGGCAGGTGATTGTGGTCAAAGCCGTGCTGGGCGTGCTGGCCACCACTGTGCTGGCTGTAGCGTTTAACGAGCCCTTGCCCCAAGCCAGCCAAGCCGCCGCGCTGCTGGCCGTAGGCGCCACCGGCTACGGGCTCAGCCTGCGGTTTTATTTGCTGGCGCAGCGCAGCTTTGGCGCCGCCCGCACCGGCTCGGTTTTCGCGTTCGCGCCCTTCATCGGCGCGCTCGGCGCCTTTGCGCTGGGCGACCGCTCAGGCAGCGCGCTCATGCTGCTCGCCGGCGCCCTCATGCTGGCCGGCGTGCTGCTGCATCTGATTGAAAGCCACGCCCACCCGCACACGCACGAAGCACTGCACCACGAACACGCGCACCGGCATGACCAAGGCAGCGACGGCCATCACGCGCATTCCCACGACCCCATGCCCCAAGGCCCACACAGCCACCCCCACACCCATGAGCCGCTGACGCACACGCATGCGCATGTGCCGGACTTGCATCATCGGCATGGGCATGCCGACTCAGCCGCCGAGAAGGCCTGACGAACTTCAGAGTTAAGGCTTGGCTAAGACCGCATGTCGATGGCAACTCACCAAGTGGTCGTTGACCATGCCCGACGCCTGCATGAAGGCGTAGCAAATGGTGGAGCCGACAAACTTGAAGCCCGCCTTTTTCAAGGCACGACTCATGGCGTCAGACTCTGCGGTTTGAGCAGGCACTTCGCTCATGTTTGCCCGCTGGTGTTGCATCGGCTGGCCGCCCACAAACTGCCAAACAAAGTTGCCAAAGCTTTGCCCGCTGACTTGCAGCACCAAAAAAGCCTGGGCGTTGGTGATCGTGGCGGCCACCTTCAAGCGGTTGCGCACAATGCCCGGGTTGGCCAACAGCTCGGCCACTTTATGCTCGTCGTAAAGCGCGATTTTGGCGGGGTCGAATCCGTCAAACGCCGCCCGGTAGCTCTCGCGCTTTTTCAAGACCGTGGACCACGACAGCCCAGCCTGTGCGCCCTCCAGGTTGAGCAGTTCAAACAATGCGCGGTCGTCGCGCAGGGGTACGCCCCATTCGGTGTCATGGTATTGGCGGTAGAGGTCAAAGCCTTCGCACCAGGGGCAACGTTGCATGCTCAATTCAATTCAATTCAATGCAAAGCTGCAAGCGCAGCCTCTGGCGCTTTGTCCAGAACCTTCAGCAATGCCTTGGCCGCACCCGTGGGGCTGCGCTTGCCTTGCTCCCAGTTGCGGATGGTCTCCAGCGACACGTCTATGCGCAAGGCAAATTCAGCCTGACTAAATCCAAGCCGGCGACGCACGCGGCGCGCAAACTTGGCGGCGTCCTGCATTGCTAGAGCCTCGTCTTGAGCCGACTGCACTGAGATTTCCGCATCAGTCGTGGCGTCCAGCCTGGCTACATCAATGCGGCCAAGGCTGGTGAGTGGCTTAATCTTCATTCGTACGGTTTTCATAGTGCTTGACCTCGCGTGAATTTGCTTTTCGGGCAGAGATGATTCGGGTGGCATGGGGCCTTCGTGTGTAGACCGCCGCTGATCCGCGCGGACCAGTCGATTCACGTCAAAGAACGCTTGAGCTGCCTAGGCGAAGTCAAAACCTCGCTCATCAAAGCAAGCTTCACTTTTCGCCTCGTCCCATTCGAAGTTCATGCCCAAGTGTAGGCCATTGGCCGACTTTTTGATGTGTCCTGACATAAGATCACGCGACCGCCCACAGCCAGCAATGGAAGCCCACAGGCCCACTCGGCAAACGCTGGCAAGCCCAGCGGTGCAAACAGAATAGGCTCAAAGAACACACTTTCAGGAGCCACCGCATGAGCCGAGCCACTGACGACTTGAGGCATGAACACGACGCCATCCTGGCCGCGCTGGACATTCTTCAAAACATGGACCAGCAACTCAACGCAGGCCAAACAACCGGAAGCGCCGCCACGGCCGAACTGAGTGCCGACCTCCAAGCCTTTATCGGCTTCTTGAAAGAGTTCGCAGACAAATGCCACCACGGCAAAGAAGAAGGCTTCTTGTTCCCGGCCTTGACGGCCGCTGGCACACCGGGCCAAGGCGTCTCGGTTGGCGACTTGCTCAAGGAACACGAGCAAGGCCGTGAACGCATCAGGCAAATGGAGGCCAGCCTGCGCCCCACGCTGGACGCAGCCAGGTTCTCAAGCGCGGCGCGCCGCTACGCCGAAGTGCTGCGCAGTCACATCCAGAAAGAAAACGACATCCTTTTCCCCTTGGCTGACAAAACGCTCAGCGCGGAAAAGCTGGACGAGCTGTTTGAAGCCTTTGAAGCCCATGAGGAGAATGTGATTGGGGCAGGACGGCATGAGGAGCTGCATGGCATGCTCCAAGACTTGCGGCACAAGTACAAGCGTGCGGTGGACCAAAGGTTAAACCCGATCTCTTGATGTTGAGGTGAGATCACCGCTCGGAGTGCGGTGTTTCTCCTAATGTTCAGCTTGCGAGGTTTGCTGAACACTGCAGCATGCAAGCGCCTTCTCATCCCTGTCCAGGCCAGGTCTTGACCTTGGGCATCCGCTTGGCCGAGAGCGACCCTGCTGCTTGCTCTTCGTTTTTCAAGGCGCTGGGCATTCATGCCCACCTGGACTGCCTTGCTGGTCCGGGTGGTGTTGACTGCCAGATGAGCCCGGCCTGGCTGGCGGCTTTTGCGCCTGATGGCGACACGCTTTCTTTGCATACCTACGCGGCCGACTTGAAGCAAGAAATCTTGTGGGCCATGCTGGCGTCGCCGCATCGCTTTGAGTTTCAAGACCTCGCGGCTTTGGCCAGTGCCATTCGGGTTCGAGAAAACATTGCGCTGGCGGCGCGCAAGACGGCGCTGGCCTTCAAGACTGAGGCGGCTGAAAGGCCTGGCCAGTTTTGGCGTTACGGCGAAGAAGCTGGCTTTATCTTGCAGCCAGGCACGTCTTTGATCGATGCCTTGGTCAGCGCCACGCAGCCTGAGGCCACCGGCAAGCTGTATGACTTTTCTTGCTACCGCGCCAGTGAATACGTGGTATTGCTGGGCCTGGCGCAAGAGGCCGCCGCGCACCACCCCGACTTGCTGCAGCGATTGCAAGCCTTGAATGAGGTGCACGCGGTGCGCTCAAGGCAGTTCCATGAGGTGTATCTGCTGGAATACGGCAGCCTAAGCGAGCCTTTGCCCAGCCATTTTTTTGTGCCGGGTGATCGGTTGTGGTTCCGCAATCCGGACGAAGTCTCGGCCGATGTGACCGGCTACGAAGGCTCCTGGGTGATTTACATGGGTGGCGGTTTGTTCAGCAACTTCTGGAAGCGCGACCAACCTTTTACCCTGGAAGCCAAGTGCGTGGAGATTTACCACTGGCGCGACGGCCTCAAAAGCGACCATGGCAAACCGTGGATTGATGAGGCTGTCGTCGACGCTTGCGTAGCGGACACGCTCAGCAAACCGGCGCAGCTCAAGCAGGTACTTGACCGAGTCATGCGCATGCGTGATGCGCAAGGCGTGTACGCCGAAGGCGGCTGCCTGGACGCCACGCGTGAAGGCCCCAAGCAGATTCACCTAGGCTCGTGCGAGTTGGTGTTGCCTGTGGTGTCAGCGCTTTAGCGCTTTGATGGCTTAACGCCAATCCTGATCCGGCTTCGGGTTCAGTCGCTTGGCGGCGTCCACCACATCTTGCAAATCGACGGGGTCGCTCAGAGGGTCTTCGTCTAGCGCTGTGACGCGATTGAACTCTTTTTGCCAATGGCGCAGCTCGTCGATGTAGGGCTGGTCGGGCACGCGCTTGAGACGGCCGTTGTCTTGTTTGTCTTCCACCAAGTCGTACAGGCCGTTGTGCAGCCATTCGCTTGTGTGCCAGTCGGGCATGTCCACCGCTGGGTAAAGGCAAATGCCGTGCAAGTCCATGCCTTGGTTCACAGCGGCCATGGCTTCATTCACCACGTCGCGCAGCCAGTCGGCGCGGCCAGTGCCCATGCCGCTGGTCTCCGCAATCACCATGGGGCGGCGATAGCGGTCCCAGATGCGGTGCAGCAGCACGCACAGCGGCTGGATGCCTGGGTGGCCGGGCGGCAGGGCTTGGTGCGGGCCGTGCTCGCGGTATTCCATTTGCCCGAAGGAGTAGTTGTTGGCGCCCACGATGTCCAGCACCTCGGGGCTGCCCCCTAGCTCTGGGCATTCTTTGCCGAACAAGATGTCCCAGGCGCGGAAGGTGTCCACCATGGTTTCGTTGGCGGCGGCTTCAATCAGGTCAGGCCGTTCTGGCGGGGCGATGACTTGCACGATCGGGTCCACATGCACCATGCGCGCGTCGGGCAGCACTTCGCGCAGCGCTTTGACGCCGGCGATGGCCGCGCCGCACAGCGCTTCGCGCAACTTTTCGCGTTGGTCGCGCGTCTTGCAAAAGGGTGCGACCCAGCCCCATTCGCCTCCGCAAAAAGAAAAGAAGGTGATCTCGTTGATGGGCGTAAAAAAGTAGGGGCCGGGCAAGAGGCGCGCCACATGCTCGGCCGTGGCGCGGCAGTAGGCGCTGAACTGCTGCTTGAAGTCGGGTGAGAACGGGTCCAGACCGTCGGGGTAGCCGTAGTGGCACAAGTCCCAAATGGGCGTGATGCGCGTCTGGCGCATGGCGTCAACCATGGGCGCGATGGGACTGAAGTCGTAGCCACCGTAGCGTTGAGCGACCTGTGGCCAGGGCACGCCTTCACGCGACACAGCGATGCCCAGTTGTTGGAGCAAACGGTAGTCTTCCAGCGCGTGTTCGCGGTGCTGCGTCTGCGCAATCAGGTCGCGCCGCTGCCCGTCGTTCCACAGGAAGGTGGAGCATTCAAAGCCCGACAGAAAGAAGGTCGGGAAGATGCCTTCACGGCGCGCCATAAGCTAAGTGAAGCACAGAGGGCCCGGGGCGTGGTGAGATTTTTGAAAGCGGGGGTAAGTACAGCTTTTTACGCCCGTTGGTAGAGAACCTTACCTATCCGTGCGATGTGCTCAAGCAGGCGCGGGTTGTCAATGTCGCTTTGAATAGACAAATCCACGGTGTAAGGCAGACCTGATTCAGCCAACTGCCCGGCAAGTTGGGCGAGCACATTTTGCGTCAGGCGTGGGCCGGTGAGGGTCAGGTCAATGTCAGAGCCGGGTTTGTAGTTGCCCTTGGCTCTTGAGCCGTAAATAACAGCGCTATCAACGGCCGCGCAGGCCGCCAAATAGCCGCGCAGGGCAGCTAGTGTGGCGTCAGACAGACCGAATTCAGACACGGCGTTAGTCGCGTGCGCGCATGCCTTGCTGCATGGCCACAAAGGCGGGGTAATAGGTGTTGACGATGCTGTCCACCAGCTGCTGCGCTATCGCTGCGTTGTAGGTGTGCGAGCTGAGATTGCGCTTTTCGATCATGTCCATCCAGACCTCGCCGTCTGTGATGACGCCGCGCTTGAAGGCCTCGCGCACCGAGCCGCGTGAGCCCACGATGCCTTGGATACCTTCGAATTCCAGAAAGTCTTTCAGCACGTTCCAGGCCAGTTCATGCGTGAATTCAAAGCCTTGAATCACACCTTGTTTTTCAAGGTCGGTGTAGTCGCGCTGCTTGGATAAATCGACCGCCAGCGTCAGTTGGGCCAAGGCCCGGTTGAAATTGTCGAAACGCTGTTTCCAGCGGATGTCGTCGCTCATAGCTTGGCCAATCGCTCCAGCGCGGTCTTCAGCGTCTCGTCTTTCTTGGCAAAGCAAAAGCGCACCACGCGCTGGTCAAAGCCGTTGCCGTAGAAGGCTGAAAGCGGAATGGCGGCGACGCCGATTTCGGTGGTGAGCCACTTGCAAAACTCAGCTTCGTTCAAGTCGCTGACTTCAGAAATGTCCACGCACTGGAAGTAACTGCCTTCGCTGGGCAGCAGCTTGAAGCGGGTGTGCGCCAAGCCTTCGCGAAAGAGGTCGCGTTTCTTTTGATAGAAGGCTGGCAAGTCCAGGTAGGCGGCGGGCTTGGCCATGTAGCGGGCCAGGGCGTGCTGCACGGGCGTGTTGACGGTGAACACATTGAACTGGTGCACCTTGCGGAACTCGGCCGACAGCGCGGCAGGCGCGGCGACGTAGCCGACTTTCCAGCCGGTGACGTGGTAGGTCTTGCCAAAGCTGCTGACGATGAAGGCGCGGGCGGCCAAGCCAGGGTAGCGCGCAGCGCTCAAGTGCTGGCGGCCGTTGGCGGCGTCAAACACCATGTGTTCGTACACCTCGTCGCTGATGAGCAGAACGTCAGTGGGGGCGAGCAGCTCTTGCAACTGCTTCATTTCAGCGTCCGTCCATACGGTGGCGCTGGGGTTGTGCGGCGAGTTGATCAAGATCGCGCGGGTGCGCGGCGACATGGCGGCGGTGATCTTGTCAAAGTCAGGCCGGAAGGTGCCTGGCACCAGCGGCACCCGCACCACCTTGCCGCCGGCCAGCTCGATGTTGGGCACGTAGCTGTCGTAGCAAGGCTCCAGAACAATGACTTCATCGCCGGGATGCACGATGCCCAGGATGATGGTGATGATGGCTTGCGTGGCGCCAGCTGTGACGGTGACTTCCGTCGTCGGGTTGTAGCTGCGGCCGTGCAGGGTTTGAATTTTGGCGGCGATGGCTTCACGCAATACCGGCACGCCCGTCATGGGCGGGTACTGGTTCAGGCCTTGCTGCATGGCTTCGGTCACGGCGTCCACTAGGCTAGGGTCGCAGGCAAAGTCTGGAAAGCCTTGGCCTAGGTTGACGGCGTTCTTTTCACTGGCCAGGGCCGACATGACCGTGAAGATGGTCGTGCCCACGTTGGGCAGGCGGCTTTGCAGAGTGGGGGTGTGTTCGCGCACGGTGGCAGGGCTGGCGTTCATTTCTTTAAACCTCAAAATCGTTGGGGCGGCCGCTCATGGCTTTGATAATCAGGTCACGGCTGAGTTTGTCGCTCACCAGTTCGGCGAACTTGTAGACAAAGTTGCGCAGGTAGGCGCTGCGCTTGAAGGCCACGCGCGCAATGTTGCGGCCAAACAAATGCCCGGCGGGGATGGCCACCAAGTCGCTGTTGCTGCCGTCGTCTTGCAAGGCCATTTCAGCCACGATGCCCACGCCCAGGCCCAGGCGCACGTAGGTCTTGATGACGTCAGAGTCGATGGCTTCAAGCGCGATACGCGGGCGCAGATGCTCGGCAGCAAAGGCGCCGTCAATGCGGGTGCGGCCGGTAAAAGACGGGTGATAGGTGATCAGCGGCTGCTCAGCCAGCATGGCCAACGTGATATTTGTTTCTTTTGCCAGCGGATGTTCAACCGGCATGACCAGCATGTGCTGCCAGTCGTAGCAGGGCAGGGTGACGAGTTCTTCGTACTGCGCCAACGATTCCGTGGCAATGCCGATCTCCGCGATTTCATCAATCACCATGCGGGCCACCTGGTCAGGCGAGCCTTGGTGCAGGCTGACATTGACCTTGGGGAAGGCTTCACGAAGGCGGGCGACAGGCTGGGGCAGCACGTAGCGCGCTTGTGTGTGCGTGGTGGCGATTGAAAGCGTGCCGCTGTCTTGGGCTGAAAATTGCTCGCCGATGCGCTTGAGGTTGCCGACTTCGCGCAAGATGAGTTCGATGCTTTTGAGGACATGCTGGCCCGGCTCGGTCACGCGCTTGAGGCGCTTGCCGTGGCGGGCAAAGATCTCGACGCCGAGTTCTTCTTCCAGCTCAATGATGGCCTTGGACACGCCGGGTTGCGAGGTGTGCAGCGCCTTGGCCGTTTCCGTCAGGTTGAGGTTGCGACGCACGGCTTCTTGGACAAAGCGGAACTGATGAAGATTCATATCGGTTGGGTATAGCTTTTGTTTTTATTATGCCATTTTAAGGCTAAGCAAAGCCTGTTCAAGCCCGATTTGAGGCAAAGCTCAACCCAGCGCGAGGTCAGCCATTAATGCGGTGAGTTGGGGCGATTCACCAGCGGTTGGCAAGCAGTCCAGCGTGATATGCGGATGTGCGGCGCGAATTCCGTTCAAGATCTCGGGCAAGTCTTCGCGGGCGTGCTTGCCCACCCCCAAAAACAGCGGAAACACCCGCAGCCGCTCGGCGCCAGCCGCCACAAAGTCAGCGGCAGCCTGGGGCAGGCTGGGCTCACAAAGTTCAAGGTAGGCGCAGGTGACTTGCACCTTGGCGTCACGCGCGCGGATCTCGGTGGCGACGGCTTCAATGGGCAGACGCCAGAGGGGGTCTCGCGAGCCATGGGCGAAAAGAATGATGGCGGTTTTCATAGCGGGTGTGGAGCGTCGGGCGCTTGAGAGATTTGAAACTAGCGCTTGAGTACAAGCCAGCCAAAGGCAGCCAGCGAGACAGCGGTGTAGATCAGGCCAGGCGTGGCGGCCGCTAGCCACGGTTGCCAGTTTTGCAGATTGCCGACGTAGCCAAACACATTGTTGAGTAGAAAAAAACTGATGCCACTCATGACGCCGCCAAAGACATACGTGGCGATGCTGCCGCCACGGAAATGCAGGTAGGCAAAGGGCAGGGCCAGCATGACCATGACCAGGCAACTCAAGGGGTAGAACACCTTGCGCCAAAACTCGATTTCGTAACGCTGCGCCGTCTGGCCATTGGCTTCCAGGTGGCGGATGTAGGCAAAGAGGTCGAGGGTGGCCATCCGGTCGGGCTTGAGAAGTGCTGCCGACACCATTTCAGCGCTGATGACGGTGGGCCAACGTTGCTCCTCGGTGCGGCTACGCAAGACGCGAGCCAAATCCGTGGCGCCTTGGGCTGGCGCTGCGGCTGCCAATTGACTGGCCTGGGCTGGGGTGGCAGGGCGCAGCATGAATTCGGTGCGTTCTGTCTTTCGCAGCGTCCAGGCATCGTCCGCGGCAAAGCTGGCCGAGGCGGCTTCGGTCAGGGAAACGACCAGTCCCTGATTGTCAAACTCGTAGATGCGAATGCCCTGCATTTCGTTGTCTGAGCCGAGCGCCGCGACGTTGACCACGTAGTTGGTGTAGGCCTGCTTTTCCTTGAGCCAGGCGCCTGTCTGGCCCAGTGTGATGCGGCCCCGGTACTTGGCCTTGAGCAACTGCGCGCCGCGATCGGCGGCGGGTGTCACGTAGTCGCCCACCACAAAGCTGAGCGCCACAAACACGGCACCCAGCGAGAGCAGCAAGGTCAGCGCACGCCACGGGCTGAGCCCACTGGTACGCAAGATGGTGTATTCAGAGCTTTGCGCCAGCCGTGCCATCACGAAGATCGTGCCGATCAACACCGAAATCGGCAGGAGTTCATAAAGATGGTTGGGCAACAGCAAGACTGAAAACAGCAAGGCGTGGCGCAGTTCGTAAACGCCTGCGCCCGGCAAGCCGCTGCCTTTGCCGATGTGCTGGAGTTCGTCCATCAAGTCAAAAAAGAAGAACAGCGACAAAAAGCCCACCGCCACCAGGGCGACGGAACTCACGGCTTCCTTGTGGACGAGGCGGCGGATGGTTTTCATGGGTGCGCGCCGGCTGTTGTGTCGGCCCGCTTGCCTGGCAGCATGTCCTTGAATTGCCAATTCAGGTGGCGCTTGATGAGCCACAGCATGCCCGCTGCAAACACGCCGCCGTGCAAGACCAGCATGACCGTGGAAAAGCTCAATTTCCCGCCCGCCACCCAGCTCTGGCCCATGCCCATCAGGTTGTTGTAAAAAACGAAAGTCAGGAGCACAAAAATCATGTTGCTGCTGCGGCCGGCACGTGGGTTGACGGCGGCCAAGGCCAGAGCCAGCACGACGAGATTAACGGCTGCCAAGGCCATGCCGGCGCGAAAGCTCAGCTCCCCCAGATTTTTTTTGCTTGGGTTCTTGATCAGGTTGCGTGTGGAGGTGCCTTTTGTGTCCAGCGCGCCCGAGCCTTGGATGGCTTTGTCGCCAGTGCGCACGCCGTACTCACCAAATTCGCTGACTTTCAGCGCAGAGCCTTTGTCTGTGCTTTCCAGCCGTTGGCCATTTTCAAGAATCAGCATCTGGCTGTCATTGATTGTGCTCACGTGGCCGGTGCGCGCCGTGGTGACGGCTGTTTTTCCATTCTCATTCGACGCAATGAATATATTGTTGCTGGCCGTGCGGCCTTCGGACGCCTTGTCAATGAAAAACACGCGCGTGCCGTTGTTGGACTCCTGGAATTGGCCGGGCTCAATGCGGTCCAGGTCGCCGCGCTGCTCGTAGCGGTCGCGCATTTCCAGGGTTTGCTTGTTGGACCAGGGCCATACGAAAAGCGAAGACAAGACCACCACCAGCAAGACCGGCCACGAAAAGCGAAAGAGCGGCTTGATGAATGTCGCCAGGCCCCGCCCGGAGGCAAACCAAACCACCATTTCGCTGTCGCGGTACATGCGAGACAGCGTGCTGACGATGGCAATGAAAAGGGACAGCGACAAGATGGTGGGCAAGCGGCCCAGTGCCGAATAAGCCATGACCAGCATCACGTCCTTGGGGCTGACGGAGCCTTTGGCGGCCTGACCCAAGGTGCGAATCAGCACGATGGTCATGACGATAGTCAAAAGCACGACCAAGGTGGCGCCGAAGCTGCGCGCCAGCTCTTTTCGCAAGGAGGATTGGAATAACATGGGAAGACGATCTTGGCTTTGCGGCTTGCCGCTTTGACTGCTTTTACAACGGCCTTTAAACGGCATTAAAACGGCTTTAGCGCTGGACATCAATTATGGACTTTCAACTCAAGACATTGCCTCTGGCACGCGCCTGCACCGATAAATCTGACGCCTTGGTCGTGCTCGTGCCGCAAGTAGCGGCGCTGGGCGACGACGCCTTGTCCCGGCTGGTTGCAGCTTCCCAGAAGGCGGGCGACTTTGAGGCCAAGCCTGGCAAGCTGCTGCAAACCTATCGCGCCACAGGCATTGCGGCCACCCGCGTGCTGCTGGTGGGTGTGGGTGAGGGCCATGCCCGCCAAGTGCGCACGGCCGTGGCGGCAGCTCTTGGCGCGCTCAAAGGCCACAAGACGCCTCAGGTGTTGGTCAGCCTGAGCCTTTTGGCCGCTGACGATGCAGCGCAGGCAGAGGCGCAATTGCAAGCCGCCTTGCTGGCCTGCGCTGACGCTGCCTATGTGTACAGCGCCACCAAGTCGAAGGCGCCCGAGGCGCGTCCGGCTCGCTTTGTCATCGGCGTGACCCATGCGCCGGCGCTGCAGCCGGCCTTCAAGAAAGCCAGCGCCCTCGCGCAAGGCATTGCACTGGCCAAGGAATGGGGCAATCGCCCGGCCAACCACGCCACGCCCGTCATGCTGGCGGCGGCGGCCAAAGAATTGGCCAAGCGTCCCGGCATCAAGGTCGAAGTGCTGGGTCCCAAGGAAGTTGCCAAGCTGGGCATGGGCTCGTTTGCTGCGGTGGCTCAAGGATCTGAAGAACCGCTGCGCTTCATCGTGTTGCGCCATGACGGAGGCGCCAAAGACGAGGCACCGGTGGTGTTGATCGGCAAGGGCATCACATTTGACACGGGCGGGATTTCCATCAAACCCTCTGGCGAAATGGACGAAATGAAGTTCGACATGTGCGGCGCGGCCAGCGTGCTGGGCACCTTCCGCGCCTTGGCCGAGTTGCAACCCAAGATCAATGTGGTGGGCTTGATCCCCGCTTGTGAAAACATGCCGGACGGCCGCGCAATCAAGCCGGGCGACGTGGTGACCAGCATGAGCGGGCAGACCATCGAGATATTGAACACTGACGCCGAAGGCCGGCTGGTGCTGTGCGACGCATTGACGTATGCCGAGCGATTCAAGCCCCGCGCGGTGGTGGACATTGCCACCTTGACCGGTGCTTGCGTGGTGGCACTGGGCAGCGTGCGCAGCGGCATGTTTGCCACTGACGACACTTTGGCCCAGGAGTTGATGGCCGCTGGCGACGCGGCGCAAGACCTGTGCTGGCGCCTGCCGCTGGACGACGATTACGCCGAAGGCCTGAAGACCAATTTTGCTGACGTGGCCAACGTGGGCGGCCGCGCAGGCGGCGCGGTGACCGCGGCCAAGTTCTTGCAGCGCTTCGCCGGCAAATTCAACTGGGCGCACCTGGACATTGCGGGAACAGCCTGGAAGGGCGGCGCAGCCAAGGGCTCTACGGGCCGCCCTGTTGGGCTGCTGCTGGAGTATGTGCTGGGCCAAGTGGGCAAGAAGGCGCCGAAAGTTGCCAAGTCGGCGGTCGTGGCTGTTAAAAAAGTGGCTCGCAAAACCAGCGCAAAAACTGGCGCTAAAGCCGCCACCTGACCCGCTGAAAAAAACTGAACATGACCGAAGTTGAGTTTCATTTCAACGTGGGTGAAAAGCTGGGCTACAGCTGCCGCTTGCTGCGAAAGGCCGTCAATGCTGGCTCGCGTTTGCTGGTCACTGGTGAGCCTGCGCAATTGACTGAACTGGATGCCTTGCTTTGGACCTTTTCCCCCACGGCGTTCGTGCCGCATTGCCTGGCTCAAGCCGACGATGCTGTGCGTGCTGCCAGCCCGGTGCTTTTGACGTCGGCGCTGGACGACCCGGCTGTACAAGGTCTGGGGCATGGCGTGTTGGTCAACCTGGGCGGCGAAGTGCCCGCCGGATTTGAACGTTTTGAACGTTTTATTGAGGTGGTGGGCAGCGACGACCTTGATCGACAGGCGGCGCGCACCCGATGGGGCCACTACAAGCGCCGTGGTTACGTCCTCACATCGCACGACCGTGCCGCGCCTTCGGGACCGACATGAGCCAAGACAAGGATCCGTTGCCCCGCCTGCCACCCCGCCTTGTGCCGACCCTCACGGACATGGTGGGCGCTGCCGAGTCTGCGCCTTCACCTCAAATGGCCCCACCTCCTGTACCCGCTGCGTTTGTCGACCTCTTGAAAGGTTGGCCCGTGTTGGGCGAGTCAAAGGCGGATGGTCCGGCCCCGGCGGATCAGCCTGAAGAGTCAGATGAACGAGATACACATGCCGAGCGCGTCGCCCTTCGTGCCGAGGCTCTGGTCATGCAGCGGCTGCCTGCTTTGATGGCCGGCCTGATTTCAAGCGCGGTTCGCGACGCAATGGCTGAAATCACTCCAAACGATGAAAAAAAGGGCTAAGGGGCATTCCCAGTAGTCCGGGCTCGAAAATTGCGATATCTTCGGAGGGTTGAGCCATTTAGTCTTTCTCAACCTTTTACAGAGTATCAAACGGAGTAAATATGAACTTGAAAATGAAACTGACAGTGGCAGCATCCATCGCGATGGTTGCCGGGATTGCAGCAGCGCAAGACACGCAAGTCGTGAAAATCGGCCACGTTGCCCCTGTGTCAGGCGCCCAAGCCCACTACGGCAAGGACAACGAAAACGGCGTGCGTATGGCCATTGAAGACCTCAATGCCAAGAACATCGTCATCGGTGGCAAGAAGATCAAGTTCGAAATCGTGGCTGAAGACGACGCCGCTGATCCAAAACAGGGCACGGCAGCTGCACAAAAACTGTGCGACTCCAAAGTCGCTGGCGTGGTCGGTCACCTGAACTCCGGCACCACCATCCCCGCGTCCAAGGTCTACAACGACTGCGGTATCCCTCACGTGACGGGCGCTGCCACCAACCCCAACCTGACCAAGCCAGGCTACAACACCACCTACCGCATCATCGCCAATGACAACGCCCTGGGCGCTGGCTTGGCTTTCTACGCGGCTGACACCCTGAAGCTGAAGAAAGTCGCCATCATTGACGACCGCACAGCTTACGGCCAAGGCGTGGCTGAAGTGTTCAAGCGCACTGCGCAAGCCAAAGGCATGCAGATCGTTGACGAGCAGTTCACGACCGACAAAGCCACCGACTTCATGGCCATCCTGACCGCCATCAAGGCCAAGGCACCTGACGCTGTGTTTTACGGCGGCATGGACCCACAAGCCGGCCCAATGCTGCGCCAGATGGAGCAGCTTGGCATGGGTAACGTCAAGTACTTCGGCGGCGACGGCATCTGCACCTCCGAGATCGCCAAGCTGGCCGCTGGCGCGAAGACCCTGGGCAACGTGATCTGCGCTGAAGGCGGCGCCTCGCTGGCCAAAATGCCCGGCGGCGATGCCTGGAAAAAGCGTTACGACGCCAAGTACCCGAACCAGTTCCAGGTCTACAGCCCGTACACCTACGACGCAACCTTCGTTCTGGTTGACGCCATGCAGCGCGCCAAGTCGACCGATCCAAAGGTCTACACGCCTGAGCTGATCAAGACCAACTTCAAAGGTGTCACCACCACCATCGCTTTCGAGCCAAACGGTGAGTTGAAGAACCCAGCCATTACCTTGTACGTGTACAAGGACGGCAAGAAGTCGGCTCTGAACTAAGTTCTGACGACTCATGAAAAAGCCACCTTCGGGTGGCTTTTTCTTTGGGGCTCGGTCAGGGTTGGCGAATCTCGATATGGATTTCGTTGCGCCGCCAGGGCGGCAACGTCCAGGGTGGGTCGTAGCGAGCCAGCTGAGGAGGGCCCAGCGGTACCCATTGGCGTGCGGTAATCCAGGCCTTCAGTTCTTCGGTCTTGGCTTGCACCTTGGCTTCACCATTGAGGCCGGAATACGTGATGACCGCCGTCGTGCGCGCCGGTGCCTGGCGCAACTCAACTGCCGGGTTGTTCGGCTGGGGCAGCGTGCCCAGGCTGTATTGCCCCGGCATCACAAACTGCACACGCCACTCAGGCGCCGTCTTGAAGTCAGCGCCGCTCGACGCGCCCAAGGGCTCGACAGCCACCGGCGCCGTCATGGCGATGGTGGTCTTCTTGTCTGCCGTGGTGGCCGCGTTGTTGCCGAAGATGTAGTCGGCGATGCGCCTAAAACCCTGGTTGGACGCCGCGTCCATGTCGCCCTTGACCACAGTCTCAGCCACGACCAGGGCGGGATAACGGCGCAGCTCAAAAGCGCCGTCTTTGGCGAGGCTTTGGTACGGGGGTTCTTCCACAGCCATGGCAGTGCTCACAGCCAACAGCAAGCCTAGCGCCCAGGCAAAGCGTCGACCACTGGCTCTAGCGCCCATCTGTTTTGGGCCCGGCGTCTGGGGCTTCGGCTTGGATCTCGTCCAAGGGCGGACGACACATCTTTTCGCCGTCCCAGCGCTGGCCGCACCAGCAATTGCCTTGCGGGTCAATGATGCAGGTTCCTGTGCCGCAGCAACGTTCGTCTTCTGTCATGGCTGATCCTTCTAGTTGAAAGCGCCTCTGAAAACAAAAAAGCCCGGACAGGCCGGGCTCTTTGCTTTACTTGGCCCCAGTTGGAAATTGGTGCACTCAATTTTGGCGGAAAGGGCGGGATTCGAACCCGCGGTGGGTATAACCCCACGCACGCTTTCCAGGCGTGTGACTTAAACCGCTCATCCACCTTTCCGCGAAGCCTCTGATTGTAGCAGTGCGGCAAGGCGCTTTCGGGGCGTCGTTTACGCAAACCGGGCTCATCACTGCGTGGCATCCTTGCCTTGGTAGGCATGCGCTTGCAGGTCTTCAAGGCGAACCACGCTGAGCGCCTTGTGATTCGTGCACTCCAACACCACGGGCGGTGCGACGCCTGCTTCAAGCGCTTCTTTCCAGCGCAGCACGCACAGGCACCAGCGGTCGCCGGCTTTCAAACCGGCAAAGCGCCACTGCGGGCGCGGCGTCACGAGGTCGTTGCCGCGGGCCACTGAAAAGTCGAGAAAGGCTTGCGTCACCTTGGCGCACACCAGGTGCGAGCCGCTGTCGCTTTCATCGGTTTCGCAGCAGCCATCCCGGAAGTAACCGGTGAGCGGGTCATAAGAGCAGGCCTGCAGCGGCGTGCCGAGAACGTTGAGAGTCGTCATGTTGAACAGTAGGCTTTAAATCTTGTTGGCTTGCAGCATTTTCATGGCGGAGCCGACCAATGCGGCGACTTCGCTCATGTTGCTGGGCACGATGAGGGTGGTGGTCGCGTCGGCAGCCACGCGGGAGTAGGCGTCAACGGCTTTTTCCGCCACCTTGAGCTGCACCGCCATGTCGCCGCCGGGCTGGCGAATGGCGGCGGCCACCAAGGCAATAGCGCCAGCGGTGGCGTCAGCCACGGCGGTGATGGCCGCGGCTTCGCCTTGGGCTTTGTTGATGGCGGCGAGTTTTTCACCTTCAGAGCGGGCAATGAAGGCCTCACGCTCGCCGGTGGCGATGTTGATTTGTTCCTGGCGCCGCCCTTCAGAGGCGGCGATCAAGGCGCGTTTTTCGCGCTCGGCCGTGATTTGCGACTGCATGGCGTGCAGGATTTCTTTGGGTGGTGTGAGGTCCTTGATCTCGTAGCGCAGCACCTTGACGCCCCAGTTCAGCGCGGCTTCGTCAATGGCGGCCACCACCTGGGCGTTGATGATGTCGCGCTCTTCAAAGGTCTTGTCCAGCTCGAGCTTGCCGATCACGCTGCGCAGCGAGGTTTGCGCCAGTTGCGTGACGGCGACGATGTAGTTGGACGAGCCGTAGCTGGCGCGCATCGGGTCAGTGACCTGGAAGTACAAGATGCCGTCGACCTGGAGCTGGGTGTTGTCGCGGGTGATGCAGACCTGGCTGGGCACGTCCAGCGGAATTTCCTTGAGGCTGTGTTTGTAGGCCACGCGGTCCACAAAGGGCACCACAAAACTCAGGCCGGGCGTGAGGGCGCCGTGGTACTTGCCCAGGCGCTCAATGACCCAGGCGTTTTGCTGGGGCACCACCTTGACGGATCGGGTCACAAAGATGACCGCGATGATGAGGATGAGGACGGCGATTTCCATGGCTGCTTTCTTGATAGCGAACGGGTTTGAATGCGGAGGGAGGGTCAGGCGTCAGGGCAGGGGCTCGATCACAAGGCGGTTGCCCGTGACTTCGGCCACGCGATGCGGCCCGGCGACGGGAATCTCGCCAGGGCGGTGCAGGGCTGTCCAGTCAGCGCCGCGGTACTTGATGCGGGCCGTTCCATCAGGCGCCCAGCGCTCGACCATCACGGTTTCACCCACGTCCAGGTTGTCGGCGGCGTTGTCCGATTCAAAGCCATTGCCCCGCTGCTTGACGAAGTACCACGCCACCACGGCACCGCCTCCGACGGCAGCCGCTGTCAGGATTTGGAATTCGAGCCGCAGGCCCGCATGTGCGCTCAAAGCGGCTGCGGCCAAACCCAGGCTCAACATCAAGAGGTAAAAAGTGCCGGTCAGCAGCTCGGCAACGATGACGCCACCGGCCAATAGCCACCAAAGTGTTGCTTGGGTCATCTCAGGCGATCTTTCGGAGTAAGGCTTCATTTTGGGCCAAATGTTCAGCCCCTCGGTAGCCGGTCATTAATTCCGTACACTTCGCAGTCTTAAATCGCAACGGCCCCTCGTGGGGCCGCGTCTTTTTTTTGCCTCAGCTTTCCGGCCCTGCACACCATGAAATTTCGCTTCCCCATTGTCATCATTGACGAAGACTTCCGCTCCGAAAACACGTCGGGTCTGGGAATTCGTGCCTTGGCGCAGGCCATTGAGGTCGAGGGCTTTGAGGTGCTGGGCGTCACCAGCTACGGGGATTTGACGCAGTTTGCCCAACAGCAAAGCCGGGCCAGCGCCTTTATTTTGTCGATTGATGACGAAGAGTTCACCCCTGGCCCCGACCTGGACCCGGCCGTGCTGAACCTGCGCCACTTCATTGCCGAGGTGCGCCGCAAGAACCTGGACGTGCCGATTTATGTGTACGGCGAAACCAAGACCTCGCGCCACATTCCCAACGACATCCTGCGCGAGTTGCATGGCTTCATTCACATGTTTGAAGACACGCCGGAGTTTGTGGCGCGCCACATCATTCGCGAGGCCAAGAGCTACCTCGAAGGCGTGCAACCGCCGTTTTTCAAGGCCTTGCTGGACTACGCTGAAGACGGCTCCTACAGCTGGCACTGCCCCGGTCACTCAGGCGGCGTGGCGTTTTTGAAGAGCCCCGTGGGCCAGATGTTCCACCAGTTCTTTGGCGAGAACATGCTGCGCGCCGACGTCTGCAACGCGGTGGAAGAACTCGGCCAATTGCTCGACCACGACGGCGCCATTGGCGCGAGTGAGCGCAATGCGGCTCGGATCTTCAACGCCGACCACTGCTTTTTCGTGACCAATGGCACCTCGACCAGCAACAAGATGGTCTGGCACTACACAGTGGCTCCGGGTGACATCGTGGTGGTGGACCGCAACTGCCACAAGTCCATATTGCACGCCATCATCATGACGGGTGCGATTCCGGTGTTTTTGAAGCCCACGCGCAATCACTTCGGCATCATCGGCCCCATTCCGCAAAGCGAGTTCGAGCCCGACGCGATTCGGGCCAAGATTGCAGCCAATCCGCTGCTCAAGGGTGTGGACTCCGCCAAAGCCAGACCGCGGGTGCTGACGCTCACGCAGTCCACCTACGACGGCGTGCTCTACAACACCGAGACCATCAAGGGCATGCTCGATGGCTTCATCGACAACCTGCACTTTGACGAGGCTTGGTTGCCGCACGCGGCTTTCCATCCGTTTTACGGCACTTACCACGCCATGGGCAAAAACCGCGTCCGGCCCAAGGAGGCAGTGGTGTACTCCACGCAGTCCATCCACAAGCTGCTCGCCGGTATCAGCCAGGCCAGCCACGTGCTGGTGCAGGACTCGCAGAACACCAAGCTCGACAGGCACCTCTTTAATGAGGCCTATCTGATGCACACCTCCACTTCGCCGCAATACAGCATCATTGCCAGCTGCGACGTGGCGGCCGCCATGATGGAGCCGCCCGGTGGTACCGCCTTGGTGGAAGAAAGCATTGCCGAAGCGCTGGACTTTCGCCGCGCCATGCGCAAGATCGACCAGGAGTACGGCGACGACTGGTGGTTCAAGGTCTGGGGACCGGACAAGCTGGTGGACGAGGGCATCGGCGAGCCGAAGGACTGGATCATCAAGGGCGAGTCACGCAGCGCCAAGACCGCCAAGAACGGGGCCACCAACTGGCACGGCTTTGGCCAGATGGCCACGGGCTTCAATATGCTGGACCCGATCAAGTCCACCATCGTCACGCCGGGCCTGGACCTCAACGGCAAGTTCGCCAAGACGGGTATTCCGGCCAGCATCGTGACCAAGTTCCTGGCTGAGCACGGTGTGATCGTCGAGAAAACGGGCCTGTACAGCTTCTTCATCATGTTCACCATCGGCATCACCAAGGGCCGCTGGAACACGCTGTTGACGGCGCTGCAGCAGTTCAAGGACGACTACGACAAGAACCAGCCGATGTGGCGCATCCTTCCGGAGTTCTGCCAGAAGTACCCCAAGTACGAGCGCATGGGCTTGGCCGACTTGTGCCAGTACATCCACGCCCTGTACGCCAAATACGACATTGCCCGCCTGACGACCGAGGTCTACCTGAGCGATCTGGCCCCGGCCATGAAGCCGAGCGACGCTTACGCGCACATTGCGCACCGCACCACGGAGCGGGTCGAGATCGACCACCTCGAAGGGCGCATCACCGTGGGCTTGGTTACGCCATACCCACCGGGCATTCCGCTCCTGGTGCCGGGTGAAGTGTTCAACCGCAAGATCGTTGAATACCTGAAGTTCGCGCGTGAATTCAATGCCCAGTGCCCGGGTTTTGAAACCGACATCCACGGCCTGGTGGAAATGGAAGACGCGAAGGGCAAGAAGCGTTATTACGCGGACTGCGTCAAGAAGTAAGGACTAAAGCGCTCGAACTGCGGCCTCAGCGGGACACGCTCCCGCTGCCTTCTATGGCATCGCGCACCCGAACAAAGGTCGCAAAGCGCGGCAGGCCGCTTTCATTGAAGCCGCGGTAGCGGTAGGTGACGGTGCTGCCTATGGGCGGTGGTGAGGCGCGTTCCGCGTCGGACAGGCCCGCGCCTAGCTTGAAGCGCTGGGTTGCCTGGCCATCCAGCGCCGGCATTTCAACCAGCAGCGCGCCCAAGACTCCCAGGTGCCTGCCTTTTCCGGGCAGGTAGCCCACCACCCGGGCCTCCGTGTCTTCGTGGGTCTTGAGCTTGAGCAGGTCGTCGCTGCGCACACCCGCATAGAGCGAGCTGCCGCGGTGCAGCATCAAGCCTTCGCCGCCGCCTTGCACGGTTTTGGTTAGAAAGGCTTTCAGGGCTTGATGGTTAGGCAGCTTGAACTGGGCGACGGCACGCACCTGGCTTTGATTGAGCAACTGCACTTGCGCCGCTATGGCCGGAATTCGCTCGCTGAAGGTGCCGCCGTGGCGCGGCAAATCAAACACCATGAAGCGAATGCTGCGCCAAGCTGCGTCATCAGGCGATTGCTGGCGCACCGTGGACACGGCTTGCTGAAACCTGCCACGCCCCGCCCATAACTCGCCGTCCATCGGCACGGCTGGCCAGCCCGCTGTGAACCAGGCGGGCGCCGCGATGTGTTCGCCACCGCGCGTCAGCAGTTTTTCGCCATCCCAAAATCCCCGAACGCCGTCGTATTTTTCACTCACCCAATAGTCGGCCAGCGCGATGCCGGGGTGGTACACCTTGGCCAGCATGAGCGCCGGGGCTTTGGCGGTGGGTGAATTGGTAGACGGCTCCGCTGCCCAGGCCGGCGAGCCCAGGCAAGCGCACATCAAAAAACCCAGCGCAGAGGCTGGGCTTAGACAGAGTTTGGGGAGAAGGCGCATGCAAGTCAGTCTATGCAGCGCGTCCCAGGCCTGCCGCGACTTTAGCCGCAGCAGAACATTCCAAAACGGGTTTAAAGCCCGGTTAAAGCCGGCTTAGCTCGCCTCAGCAGGCTCGGCAATGCCGCCTACCACTTGGCTGAAGCCGCCGTCCACATAAGTGATCTCAGCGCTGACGCCGCCAGCCAGGTCGCTCAGCAAAAACGCAGCGACATTGCCCACGTCTTCTGACGTGACGTTGCGTCGAATCGGCGAACTTTCGGCCACCACACTCAAGATCTTGCCAAAGCCTTTAATGCCGCTGGCAGCCAGGGTCTTGATGGGGCCGGCACTGATGCCGTTGACGCGCATGCCGCGCGGTCCCAGGGACTCGGCCAAGTAGCGCACCGAGGCCTCCAGGCTGGCCTTGGCCAGGCCCATGGTGTTGTAGTTGGGCACGGTGCGGATGGCGCCCAGGTAGGTCAAGGTCAGCAAGGACGATTTGGGGTTCAGGTAGGGCAGGGCGGCCTTTGCCATGGCCGGGAAGCTGTAGGCGCTGATGTCGTGGGCGATCTTGAAGCCCTCGCGCGACAGACCTTCGAGGAAGTCGCCCGCAATGGCTTCACGCGGCGCGTAGCCAATGGCGTGCACGAAGCCGTCAAAGGTGGGCCAGTGGGCCGACAGGTCTGTGAACAGGCGCTCGATCTGCGCGTCGTCGCCGACATCGCAATCAAAAATCAGCTTGGAGCCGAAGTCCGCCGCGAACTCCGTGATGCGCTCCTTGAAGCGCTCGCCGACATAGCTGAAGGCCAGTTCAGCGCCTTGGGCATGGCAGGCCTTGGCAATGCCGTAGGCAATCGAGCGGTTGGACAGCACGCCCGTGATCAGCAGTTTCTTGCCTGTCAGAAATCCCATGTTTTTTCCTTCTAGATGCGAGACAAATCAGGTCCGCACGTGGGGCCTGTGCATTGGTGCAGAATTGTCGCATGAGGTTTTACCGCCCTTTGATCAGCGCCTTGCTGGCCGTCTTGACTGCACTGCCCGCAGCGCCAGCTTGGGCGGCTTATGGCTATGCGCTGTGGGGCGACCTCAAGTACGCGCCCGGCTTTACGCATTTCGACTATGTAAACCCCAGTGCCCCCAAGGGCGGCGAGTTGCGCTTGGTGAGCAACTTACGCACCTCGACCTTTGACAAATACAACCCTTTCACCATCAAAGGCACTGCGCCGGCGTATTTGGCCGACCTGATGTTTGACAGCCTTTTGGCGGGCTCTCAGGACGAGACGGCCGCCGGCTATGGGCTCTTGGCTGAAGATGTGAGCGTGGCGCCCGACGGGCTGAGCGCGACTTTCACGCTGCGGGCGCAAGCACGCTTTCATGACGGCAAGCCAGTGCTAGCCGCCGATGTGAAGCACAGCTATGACACGCTGATGGGCCCTTACACCTCACCGGGGTACAAGACGGTGCTTGAAGACGTGGCTGGCATGGACGTGTTGGGCGAACGGGTGGTGCGCTACCGCTTCAAAAAACCAAACCGTGAACTGCCTTTGACGGTGGGCGGCCTGCCTGTTTTCAGCCGCAGCTGGGGCATGGAAAACGGCCAGCCCAAACGTTTTGACGCGGTCGTGATGGACATGCCGATTGGCAGCGGCCCCTACAAAATTGGCCCCGTGCGCTTCGGCAAAGACATCACTTATGTGCGCGACCCGGCCTACTGGGCCAAAGACCTGAACGTGCGGCGCGGCATGGCTAACTTTGACCGCATCACGGTCAAGATTTACAAAGACAGCACCGCCAAGCTTGAAGCGCTGAAGGCTGGCGAGTTTGATTTGATGCGTTTTTTCTCGGCGGGCGACTGGGCGCGCCGTGTGAACGGCAAGCGCTTTGATTCGGGCGAGTTGGTCAAAGGCGAGTTCAAGCACCGCCTGCCTTCGGGTTTTCAGAGCTACGTCATCAACACACGCAAAGACAAGTTCAAGGACGCCCGCGTGCGGCAGGCGCTGGGCCTGGCCATGGACTACGAGTGGATGAATCGTCAGTTGTTTTATGGGGCTTACCAGCGCGTGACCGGCCTTTTTGGCAACACCGATTGCCAAGCGACCGGCAGCCCCGGCCCTGACGAGTTGGGCATTCTCAAACCGCTTGAAGGGCAATTGGCCCCCGCCGTGTTCGGCCCCATGGCCGTGCCACCGCGCACCGATGGCCAGAACAGCCTGCGCGCAAACCTCAGGCGTGCGCGCGATTTGTTGGCTGAAGCCGGCTGGACCATTCAAGACGGCGTGCTGCGCAACAAAGCTGGGCAAGCCATGGTGATCGAGTACCTGGACAGCAATGATGGCGGCGCTCGCGTGGTCACGCCCTGGGCGCGCAACCTGGAAAAACTGGGCATTCAACTCAATTACCGTGCGGTGGACTTTGCCCTTTACCAGCAGCGGCTGAGCAAGTTCGAGTTCGACATCATTTCTCTGGCCTACGCGGGCACGCACAACCCAGGGCAGGAGTACGCAGACCTCTTTGGCAGCAGGGCCGCCGTGACCGAGGACTCCGGCAACATGTCGGGCATGGCCAACCCGGCGGTCGATGCCATCATTGCGCGCATGACCAGCGCCAAAACCAAGGCCGACCTGTTGCCCGCCTGCAGGGCACTGGACCGCGCCATCAGCCATAGCCATGTCTTGATTCCGCAGTGGACAGCGCCCACGCACCGCATGGCTTTCAATGACAAGCGCCTGGGGCGCCCAGCTGATATGCCGCCATACGCCACGGGCGAGGGCTGGGCCATCTACACCTGGTGGGCGCGCTGATGCTGGCGTACGTCCTCAAGCGCTTGTTGCTCATGGTGCCGACTTTGTTCGGCGTGCTGCTCATCACCTTTGCTGTGGTGCAGTTTGTGCCTGGCGGGCCGGTGGAGCAGTACCTGGCTGAAGCCAAGGCGGGCGCAGCAGGCAGTGGCGCAGAGGGCGGGGGCTTTAGCTACCGCGGCGCGCAAGGGGTGGACCCGAAACGGGTTGAGCAGATCAAGGCGCTTTACGGCTTTGACAAACCCGCCCACGAACGCTTCTTTCAGATGCTGGGCCAGTTCGCGCGCTTCGACTTGGGCAAGAGCTTTTTTCAAAACAAGGACGTGGCGCAACTCCTCATTGAAAAGCTGCCGGTTTCCGTCAGCCTGGGGTTGTGGACCTTCTTCATAAGCTACTTGGTGGCCGTGCCGCTGGGCGTGGCCAAGGCGGTGCGCGCGGGGTCGCGTTTTGATTTGGTAACCACTTTGCTGGTGCTGGTGGGCTATGCGATTCCCGGCTTTGTGCTGGGCGTGGTGCTGCTGGTGGTTTTTGGCGGTCAGTTGCAGTGGTTTCCCTTGCGAGGCTTGACCTCCAGCAACTGGGATGAACTCAGCTGGGGCGCCCGCGTCGTGGACTACCTGTGGCACATCACTTTGCCCGTGACCGCGATGGTGCTGGGCAGCTTCGCGGTCACAGCCATCCTGACCAAGAACGCTTTTCTGGAGGAGATTCGCAAGCAATACGTGGTGACTGCACGCGCCAAAGGGCTGGCCGAGCGGCAGGTGCTTTACAAGCATGTGTTTCGCAATGCGCTGATTCCGATCATCACGGGTTTTCCGGCGGCCTTCATTGGTGCTTTTTTCACCGGTTCGTTATTGATTGAGACTTTGTTTTCGCTCGATGGGCTTGGTTTGCTGAGTTATGAGAGCGTGATTCGGCGGGACTACCCGGTGGTCATGGGAACCCTGTTCTTCTTTACCCTCATCGGCTTGGTGACCAAGCTGGTGAGTGACCTTTGTTATGTTTGGGTGGACCCGCGTGTACGGTTTGATTGATCCCAAAGATGGGGTCCCCCCCGAAGCGGCCGATGGCCGCCTCCCCCCTGGGGGGGCGCCCGCTGCGGACGGGCGGAGCCCGATCCGCGCCGGAACGCGGGAAGAGCCCTTGTCGAGCGCTCTTGCCAGGGAGGGCTCGGCTTCAATCGTGCCTTTGTCCGCCTCGCCATCGCGGCGGGCTTGGTTGCGGTTCAAGCGCAACAAGCTTGGGTTCTACAGTCTGGTCTTGTTTTGTACGCTGGTGTTGATCAGCCTGATGGCTGAGCTGGTGTCGAACGACCGGCCTTTGCTGGTGAAGTATGAAGGCGAGTATTACGTGCCGATTGCCAAGGTTTATCCGGAGAAGACTTTTGGCGGGGACTTTGAGACGGCCACCGATTACCTGGATCCTTTCATCCAAGGCCGCATAACGTCCGGCGGTAACTGGGCGATTTACGCGCCCAATCCTTATGGCCCCAGGACCCTGAACTATTTCGCCAGGGAGCCCAACCCTTCGCGCCCCACCCGCGTGAATTTGTTGGGTACCGACGACCGCGGGCGCGACCTGTTGGCGCAGCTGATTTATGGCTTTCGGGTGAGCGTGCTTTTTGCCTTGGCCTTGACCTTCACGGGCGTGGTGATCGGCGTGCTCACGGGCGCGTTGCAAGGCTACTTTGGCGGCAAGACCGACTTGGCTTTTCAGCGCTTTATGGAGATCTGGGGCTCCATGCCTGAGCTCTACCTCTTGATTATTTTCAGCGCCGTGTTTGCACCCAGCATTGCGCTCTTGCTGGTGCTGCTCAGCCTCTTTGGTTGGCTGGGTTTGTCTGACTATGTCCGCGCCGAGTTTTTGCGCAACCGCCAACTGGACTACGTGCGCGCAGCCCGGGCCATGGGCCTGAGTTCCTGGCAAATCATCTGGCGGCATGTGCTGCCCAACAGCATGACGCCGGTGGTGACCTTCTTGCCGTTTCGCATGAGCGCGGCGATTCTGGCGCTCACCTCGCTGGACTTTTTGGGTCTGGGCGTCCCGCCCGGCACGCCTTCGCTGGGCGAATTGCTGTCACAGGGCAAGAACAGCATTGACGCTTGGTGGATCTCGCTGTCCACCTTCGCCGTGCTGGTGACCACCTTGCTGCTGCTGACCTTCATGGGCGATGCCCTGCGCGACGCGCTGGATCCGCGAAAGGCCGATCGATGAGCGGCGATCTGCTACGGGTTCAAGGTCTGCGCGTGTCCTTCGGCGGCAAGGAAGTGGTGCACGGCATCGATTTTGCATTGGCGCCGGGAGAAAAGCTGGCCCTTGTAGGCGAGTCGGGATCAGGTAAAACCGTCACGGCCCTGAGTTTGCTCGGCTTGGCTCAGGGCGCAAAGACCAGCGGTACAGCGCGGTTCACGGGCGTCGATGCCTCTGCCAATGCAAGTGGTACGGCGCCCGCCGAGGCGGATTTGCTCAGCCAGTCTGAACACGCGCTGCGCGGCATCCGCGGCCGCGACATTGCGATGATCTTCCAGGAGCCGATGACGGCACTCAATCCGTTGTTCACCATGGGCGACCAGATTGCGGAAGTCTTGCAACTCAAGCAAGGGCTGACTGCGCGTGAGGCTTGGCAGGGCGCGGTGCGGCTGCTGGCCGACACGGGCATTGCCGAACCGGAGCGGCGAGCCAGTTCTTTTGCGCACCAGCTTTCAGGTGGCCAGCGGCAGCGCGCCATGATCGCCATGGCTCTGGCCTGCCAGCCGCGCCTGTTGCTGGCGGACGAGCCAACCACCGCCCTGGACGTGAGCCTGCGCGGTCAAATGTTGGATTTGCTCTCGGCGCTGCAGCGTAAAAACGGCATGGCCGTGCTGCTCATCACGCACGACTTGAACTTGGTGCGGCGTTTTGCCGACCGCATCGCGGTAATGGAGAACGGGCTGATCGTCGAGCATGGCGACGTGAATGAGGTGTTTTCAAACCCACAGCACCCATACACACGGCGCTTGATGGACAGCCGGCCTGAGCGTGACCTGAAAGAGCAGGGCGCCTTGGGCGAAACGCTGGTGCAGGCCAGCGCCCTCAAGGTGAGTTACCCGGTGCCGGTACCCGGCTTTCGCGGCTGGTTCAAGAAGGGGCGGTTTGAGGCCGTCAAGGGCGCTAGTTTTTCGATTGCTCGAGGCCAGACCCTGGGTGTGATCGGCGAATCTGGCTCTGGCAAATCCACTTTGGCGTTGGCGGTTTTGGGCCTGCTACCCAGCGAAGGCGAGCTGCGAGTGACGGGCAAGACTTGGGGCCACGACAAAGCGGCGAACAAGGCCTTGCGCCGCGCCGCCCAGGTGGTTTTTCAAGACCCGTTTTCTTCACTTTCGCCGCGCATGACGATTGAAGAGATTGTGGGCGAGGGACTGAGCATTCATCAGCCGGACTTGAGCCGTCTGAAATGCCGAGACAAAGTGGTTCAGGCTTTGACCGACGTCGGCTTGAGCGAAGCGCAGTTTCCCCGCCTTCTGGGCCGTTATCCGCATGAGTTTTCAGGTGGACAGCGCCAGCGCATCGCCATCGCGCGTGCACTCATGGTCGAGCCCGACCTCATGGTGTTGGATGAACCCACCAGCGCCTTGGACGTGACGGTGCAAAAACAAGTGCTGCAACTGCTGCAGCGGCTGCAGCGCGAGCGCGGCCTGAGTTATCTTTTGATCACCCACGATGTGGATGTGATCCGGGCGATGGCCCATGAGGTGCTGGTCATGCAGGACGGCGAAGTGCTCGAAGCCGGGCCGGTGGAACAGGTGCTGAACGCACCGGGCCATCCGTACACCCGTCTGCTGGTGCAGGCATGAATTTTGTTTGCAGACGGGGGCGAAGGCCGTTACAATACCGGCTTCACGACCAAATGGGCGGGTTTTCACCGCCCATTTTTTTTGGGCGTTTGTTTTTGCGGCACTTTTACAAATGGCCGAGTTTGAAGGCTCCGCCGCGTTTTTATCAGGGTTTACGAGACTGAATGGCTTTACACGACACGATTGGGCAAACCGTTAGCGGGCTGGGTTACGACCTGGTGGACATCGAGCGCACCGCAGGTGGATTGCTACGCGTGACGATCGACATGCCTTTTGTGGCTGGCCAGCCAGAGCAGTTCATCAACGCTGAAGACTGCGAAAAAGTGACCCGGCAACTCCAGTTCGTTCTGGAAGTCGAAGGCGCGGACTATTCCCGGCTAGAGGTGAGCTCGCCCGGAATTGACAGGCCGCTGCGTACCGAACAAGATTTCGGGCGTTTTGCAGGTGAGTTGATCGACATCACCTTGAAGGCACCCATTGGTGTGGCGGCCAGCGCAGGTTCTGCCGTGTCGGCCAACCGCAAGAAGTTTCGCGGCACCTTGGAGCGGGCAGAGAGTGGCTGGCAGATCGTCTGGACGGACGAGCCGACGCCGGCCAAGCCAGGCGCCAAAGTCAGCAAGAAAAAAGTGGCCCCGCCCCTGCAGGCGATGGGTTTTACGCTTGATGAGATTGCCCAGGCGCGCTTGGCGCCGGTGGTTGACTTCAAGGGGCGTCGCCCCAAAGTTGCCTCCAAAGACGCCCAAATGGGCACCCCAGACGCCGCCCCGGTTGTAGATAAACAGACAGAGAAATAAGAGAGAAAGGCAGGCTTGTGAAATGAATCGCGAACTGTTGATGTTGGTTGATGCCATATCGCGTGAGAAGAATGTGGAACGTGACGTTGTCTTTGGTGCCGTCGAGCTCGCGCTCGCCTCGGCCACCAAGAAGGTTTACCCGGAGGGCACGGACATCCGTGTCGCGGTGGACCGGGACAGCGGCGTCTATGAAACTTTCCGCCGCTGGCTGGTCGTGCCCGATGAGGCCGGCCTGCAAAACCCTGAAGCCGAAGAACTGGTGAGCGATGCTCGCGAGGAAATCTCGGACATCGAAGAGGGCGACTACATCGAAAAGCCGGTCGAAAGCCTTCCGATCGGCCGCATTGGCGCGCAAGCGGCCAAGCAGGTGATTCTGCAAAAAATCCGTGATGCCGAGCGTGAGATGTTGCTGAACGACTTCATGTCGCGCGGCGAAAAGATCTTTGTGGGTACCGTCAAGCGCATGGACAAGGGCGACATCATTGTCGAATCCGGTCGTGTGGAAGGCCGCCTGCGCCGCAGCGACATGATCCCGAAGGAAAACCTTCGCTCAGGCGACCGTGTGCGCGCCATGATCATGGAAGTAGACACGACCCTGCGCGGTGCGCCCATCATCCTCTCGCGCACATCGCCTGAGTACATGATCGAGCTGTTCCGCCAGGAAGTGCCTGAAATCGAGCAAGGCTTGCTGGAGATCAAATCCTGCGCCCGCGACCCTGGGTCGCGCGCCAAGATCGCTGTGTTGTCTCACGACAAACGCGTTGACCCGATCGGCACCTGCGTCGGCGTGCGTGGTACTCGCGTCAACGGCGTGACCAACGAGCTCGCTGGCGAACGCGTGGACATCGTGCTGTGGAGCGAAGACCCAGCGCAATTCGTCATCGGCGCCTTGGCCCCGGCCAACGTGTCGTCCATCGTGGTGGACGAGGAGCGTCATGCCATGGACGTGGTGGTGGACGAGGAAAACCTTGCGATCTCCATCGGTCGTGGTGGCCAGAACGTGCGCCTTGCTGCTGAACTCACCGGCTGGAAGATCAACATCATGACGGCCGACGAGTCTGCGCAAAAGCAGGCTACAGAGACCGACAGCAGCCGCAAGCTGTTCATGGAAAAGCTGGACGTGGACGAGGAAATCGCCGACATCCTGATCTCCGAAGGCTTCACCAGCCTCGAAGAAGTGGCTTATGTGCCGCTGCAGGAAATGCTGGAGATCGAGTCCTTCGACGAAGACACTGTCAATGAGCTGCGCACGCGCGCCAAAGACGCCTTGCTGACGATGGAAATCGCCCGCGAAGAAAACGTGGAAGAAGTCTCGCAAAACCTCAAGGACGTCGCCGGCCTGACGCCAGAGCTGATTGCCAAGCTCAGCGAGTCTGGTGTGCACACCCGTGACGATCTGGCCGACCTGGCCGTTGACGAATTAACCGATATCACTGGCCAGTCTGCTGAAGACGCCAAGGCCCTGATCATGACCGCGCGCGCCCATTGGTTTACCGATGATGCTGCAGCCGCTCAAGAGCAATGATCATGGAGGCCGCAGGGAAACCCAATTATGTCCAGTACAACCACCGTCGCTGAATTCGCAGCTGAACTCAATAAACCCACCGCGACACTGATCGAGCAATTGACCAGCGCGGGCGTCGCCAAGGCGCAGGCCGACGACCGCCTGTCCGAGGCCGACAAGCAAAAGCTCCTGAGCTATTTGCAAACCAGCCATGGCACCGCCACGGCAGAACGCAAAAAGATCACGCTGGTCAAGAAATCGACCACCGAGATCAAACAGGCCGATGCCACTGGCCGTGCCCGCACCATCCAGGTCGAAGTGCGCAAGAAGCGCACTTTCGTCAAGCGTGACGAGGGTTCAGACACGGTTGAAGAAGTCACGCCAGGCGCGGCTCAGCCCTCCGAGGCAGAAAACGCCCGTATTGCCCATGACGCCGAGTTGACTCGCCGCGAGGACGAGGCCAATCGCAACGCTGAATTGCTGCGCCGCCAGGAGGAAGAGCTGGCTGAAAAACGCCGCTTGCGCGAAGAACAAGACGCCAAGGACGCTGCACGCGAACAAGCAGTGCTAGCTGCTGAAGCGGCAGAAGAACAAGCCCGCACGCAAGCGCTGGCTGCCGCCCAGGCTGATGCCGCCAAGGCAGAAAAAGCCGCTGCTCCCAAGCCGATGGTGGGTGCCCGCGTATTTCCAACGAAGGAAGTGCAGTCAGCGACTGCAGCTGCTGCTGCGTCGGCTGCTGCCGCCGTTGCAGCGGCCGCTGCTGATGCTGCTGCGGCTGCAAAAGCTGCCCAGGTCGCTGAAGCCACGGCTGTGCAAGCTGCCGCAAAGGCCCAGGCTACCGCTGAATTCCAGGCGGACGCTGTGCGTGCGCAAGACTTGCAGGATCGCCGCAAGAAGGCCGAGGCAGAAGCTGCTGGCATTCGCGCCATGATGAGTGCACCCAAGCGCGTGCTGGTACCTCACGTGGACCCGAAGTTGGCTATGAAGGGCACGCTGCACAAGCCTGCCGTGGTGCCTGGCGCTGCGGCCAAGCCGGGCGCCCCTGCTGCACCAGGCACCGCCGGTGCGGGCAAGAAAGAAGTCAAGTCGGAGAACCTGTCTTCGACCTGGAAAGACGACGCCGCCAAGAAAAAAGGCGAGATCAAGACCCGTGGCGCAACCTCTGCGCCAGGGCGTGGCAACTGGCGCGCCCCGACACGCGGCGGTGGCCGTCGTGGCAACGACCGCGACAGCCGTTCGGACAGCAACTTTGTGGCACCGACCGAGTTCAAGGTCATTGAAGTGCACGTGCCAGAAACCATCACGGTGTCTGAACTCGCTCACAAGATGAGCGTGAAGTCGTCCGAGGTGATCAAGCAACTGATGAAGCTCGGCCAGATGGCCACCATCAACCAGCCGCTGGACCAGGACACCGCCATGATTTTGGTGGAAGAGATGGGCCACAAGGCTGTGACGGCTGCGCTGGATGATCCGGAAGCCTTCACCGACGAAGACGTGCAAGGCCAGGAAGCCGAAGCCCTGCCGCGACCACCGGTGGTCACGGTCATGGGTCACGTCGACCACGGCAAGACCTCGCTGCTGGACTACATTCGCCGCGCCAAAGTGGCGTCGGGCGAAGCCGGTGGCATCACCCAGCACATCGGTGCGTACCACGTTGAAACGCCGCGCGGCATGGTGTCCTTCCTGGACACCCCCGGTCACGAGGCTTTCACGGCCATGCGTGCCCGTGGCGCGCAGGCCACCGACATCGTGATCCTGGTGGTGGCAGCCGACGACGGCGTGATGCCGCAGACCAAGGAAGCTATCAAGCACGCCAAGGCGGCGGGTGTTCCTATCGTGGTGGCGATCAACAAGATCGACAAGCCCGGTATCAACATGGACCGCGTCAAGGGCGAGCTGGTCACGGAAGAAGTCATCCCCGAAGAGTTCGGTGGCGACGTTCCTTTCGTGGGCGTGTCTGCCCACACCGGCGCCGGTATTGATGACTTGCTCGAGCAAGTGCTGCTGCAAGCCGAGGTGCTTGAGTTGCGCGCGCCTGTCGATGCCCTGGCCAAAGGCCTGGTCATTGAAGCGCGCCTGGACAAAGGCCGCGGCCCCGTGGCCACCGTGCTGGTTCAGTCCGGCACGCTCAAAGCTGGCGACGTGGTGCTGGCCGGATCGACCTATGGCCGCGTGCGCGCCATGCTGGACGAAAACGGCAAGGCGATCAAGACCGCAGGCCCTTCGATCCCGGTCGAGATTCAAGGTCTGACGGAAGTGCCGCAAGCGGGCGACGAGTTCATGGTCATGACCGACGAGCGTCGTGCCCGCGAAATCTCGACCTACCGCGCGGGCAAGTTCCGCAACACCAAACTGGCCAAGCAACAAGCGTCCAAGCTGGAGAACATGTTCTCCGACATCAACGCTGGCGAAGTCAAGATGCTGCCGATCATCATCAAGGCCGACGTGCAAGGTTCGCAAGAGGCTCTGGCGCAGTCCCTGCTCAAGCTGTCGACCGACGAGGTCAAGGTTCAACTGGTGTACTCCGCTGTGGGCGGTATCTCCGAGTCGGACGTCAACCTGGCGATTGCTTCGAAGGCCGTGCTGATTGGCTTTAACACCCGCGCTGACGCGCAGGCACGCAAGCTGGCCGAGAACAACGGCATCGAGATTCGCTACTACAACATCATTTATGACGCTGTGGACGAGTTGCGCGCTGCGATGTCGGGCATGCTCACGCCGGACAAAAAAGAAGAAGTCATCGGCATGGCCGAGATTCGCCAGGTGTTCAAGGTCAGCAAGATCGGCTCGATTGCCGGTTGCATGGTCACTGCCGGTGTGGTTCGCCGCAACGCGCGCCTGCGCCTCTTGCGCGAGAACACGGTCATCTTCACGGGCGAGTTGGATTCTCTGAAGCGCTTCAAGGACGATGCACGCGAGGTCAAGGAAGGCTTCGAGTGCGGCTTGAACGTCAAGAACTACAACGACATCCAGGTCGGCGACATGCTCGAGTTCTTCGAGATCCGCGAAGTGGCGCGTACGCTGGAAGTCTGAGTTCATTAGTCAATGCGCAAAAAGTCTTCCACACCCAATCGCGGCTTTCGCGTGGCTGATCAGATCCAGCGGGATCTGACGGAGTTGATCGCCCGCGAGCTCAAAGACCCCCGGGTGGGCATGGTCACGGTGCAGTCCGTCGAGGTCACACCTGACTATGCCCACGCCAAAGTGTTTTTCAGCGTGCTGGTGGGCGACCCCAAGGAATGTGAAGAAGCCTTGAACCAGGCCGCAGGTTTCCTGCGCAATGGTTTGTTCAAGAAGCTGATGATCCACACCGTGCCCACCCTGCATTTCTTGTTTGACCGCACCACCGAGCGCGCGTCGGACATGAACGCCTTGATTGCCAAGGCGGTTTCTTCTCGCGCCCAGGACGACTGACCCGGCGCCGTTGCCCCTTTCGACAGGTTCGGGGGCCAGCGGTGCCCACTTGAGCATGCGCTAAAGCCGCGTGTCGAGCCTGTCGAAACATATGACGCTTTCCCCAAGTCCCCGCCAGAAAATCAAGCGACGTCCCGTGCATGGCGTGCTGCTGCTCGACAAGCCGCTGGGTCTGTCGAGCAACCAGGCTTTGCAGAAGGCCAAGTGGTTGCTGCGCGCCGAAAAAGCGGGCCACACGGGCACGCTGGACCCACTGGCCACGGGCGTGCTGCCGCTGTGCTTTGGCGCGGCCACCAAGTTCAGCCAGGTGCAGTTGGATGCGGACAAGACCTACGAAGCCGTATTGCTTTTGGGCAAGAAGACCACCACGGCTGACGCCGAAGGTGAGGTCATTGAAACGAGGCCTGTGCCTGAAATCACCGAAGCCATGCTGACGGCGCTGACGGCGAAGTTCTCAGGCCCCTTGGCGCAGATTCCGCCCATGTATTCGGCCCTGAAAAAAGACGGCAAAGCACTGTACGAGTACGCACGCGCCGGCAAGGAAGTCGAACGCGAAGCTCGCCACATCGTCGTGCATGAACTGCACATGGCGCAAGTTGAAGACCCGCGCGGCCCGGCCATTCGCATCGTGGCGCGTTGCAGCAAGGGCACTTACATCCGCACGCTGGGCGAAGACATTGGCGAGGCCATTGGCTGCGGCGCCCACCTGGGCTTTTTGCGCAGGATAGAGACTGGCGGCTATGTGGCCAGCCAGTGCTTGACGCTGGCGCAGCTTGAAGTCATGAGTGAGGCCGAGCGCGACGCGTGCTTGCTGCCCCCGCAATCGCTGGTGGCCAGCGCCCCTTCGGTGAGCCTGGACGCGGCCAATGCAGGACGCTTTTTGAGCGGCCTGCGCCGCCGCGGCGAATCTGGTCAGTGGGGCCCTGCCATTGGCGACAATCACCCCTTGGTTCAGGTCTACGGATCGGACCCTTACGCATTTCTTGGCACGGCGCATGTTGCTGCCAACGAGTTGATTCCTGAGCGTTTGCTCAGCCCCATTGAAGTTCAGGACATGCTGCAAGCCGCAGCATCGGCTGGTCCGGCGCTTCATTCCATGAGCCCCCAGCCTTGATTTGAGCGCCGCAAAGCCCTCTTGATCAAAAATTTTTGAGTTTTAGAAAGCGAACCATGACCATCAAACAGATCCGCAATATCGCCATCATTGCCCACGTTGACCACGGTAAAACCACCATGGTCGACCAGTTGCTGCGCCAGTCCGGCACCTTTGCCGAACACGAAAAAGTCGTTGATACCGTGATGGACAACAACGCGATCGAAAAAGAGCGCGGCATCACCATCCTGGCCAAAAACTGCGCTGTGACCTGGGAAGGCACGCACATCAACATCGTTGACACCCCCGGCCACGCCGACTTCGGCGGTGAAGTTGAGCGCGCGCTGTCCATGGTGGACGGCGTGGTGCTGCTGATCGACGCACAAGAAGGCCCCATGCCGCAAACGCGTTTTGTGACCAAGAAGGCCCTTGCCCTGGGTCTCAAGCCCATCGTCGTCGTCAACAAAGTCGACAAGCCCGGCGCAAACCCTGACAAAGTCGTCAACGCTGCTTTCGACTTGTTCGACAAGCTCGGCGCCAACGACGAACAGCTCGACTTCCCAGTGGTCTATGCCTCCGGCATCAACGGCTGGTCATCGCTGGAAGAGGGCGCACCGGGCGAGCAGTGGGGCCCCGACATGTCGGCCCTGTTCAACACCGTGCTCAAGCACGTGCCTGCGCAAAAGGGCGACCCAGAGGCGCCTTTGCAGTTGCAAATTTCCGCCCTCGACTTCTCCACCTTCGTCGGCCGCATCGGCGTCGGCCGCATCAGCCAGGGCACCATCAAGCCCATGATGGACGTGGTTGTCATGGAAGGCCCGGACGGCAAGGCTGTCAAAGGCCGTATCAACCAAGTGCTGACTTTCCAGGGCCTGGAGCGCGTGCAAGCCACCGAAGCCGGCCCCGGCGAGATCGTGCTGATCAACGGCCTGACCGACATCGGTATCGGCGTGACCATCACCGACCCAGCGACCCCTGCGCCGCTGCCCATGCTCAAGGTGGACGAGCCTACGCTGACCATGAACTTTTGCGTGAACACCAGCCCCTTGGCCGGCCGCGAAGGCAAGTACGTCACCAGCCGCCAGATCTGGGACCGCCTGCAAAAAGAACTGCAGCACAACGTCGCGCTGCGCGTGAGCGAGACCGACGAAGAAGGCATTTTCGAAGTGATGGGCCGTGGTGAATTGCACCTGACCATCCTCTTGGAAAACATGCGCCGTGAAGGCTTCGAGATGGCCGTGTCCAAGCCCCGCGTGCTGTTCAAAGACGTGGATGGCGTCAAGCACGAGCCTATCGAGCTGGTGACAGCCGACATTGAAGAGCAGCACCAAGGCGGCGTGATGCAAGCCCTGGGCGAGCGCAAGGGCGAGCTGGTGAACATGGAGCCGGACGGCCGTGGCCGTGTGCGCCTCGAGTACCGCATTCCAGCGCGTGGCCTGATCGGCTTTTCAAATGAGTTCTTGAACCTGACCCGTGGTTCTGGCCTGATCTCCAACATCTTTGACAGCTACGAGCCGCACAAGGGCGAAATCGGTGGCCGTAAAAACGGCGTGCTGATCTCCATGGACGACGGTGAAATCTTCACCTACGCCCTGGGCAAGCTGGACGACCGCGGCCGCATGTTCGTCAAGGCGAACGATCCGGTGTACGAAGGCATGATCGTCGGCATCCACAGCCGTGACAACGATCTGGTCGTGAACGCCACGCGTACCAAGCAGCTGACCAACTTCCGCGTGTCCGGCAAGGAAGACGCGATCAAGATCACACCACCGATCGAGCTGTCGCTGGAATACGGCGTCGAGTTCATTGAGGACGACGAGCTGGTCGAGATCACGCCCAAGTCGGTTCGCCTGCGCAAGCGTCACCTCAAGGAAAGCGATCGCAAGCGTTTCGGCCGCTAAAGCCTGGTTCTTGCCTGCAAAGGCAAGCACCTGAAGCGCACCGCAGGCTCACGGCTTGCGGTGCGTTTTGCATCCCAACCTCCCAACGTTCACAGCATGAAACTCACGCACAGCCGCGCCGTCCTCGTCATGGTGGCGGTCACCTTGATGTGGTCCATCGCCGGCGTCGTCACGCGCCATCTGGAGCAAGCCCAAAGCTTTGAAGTGACCTTCTGGCGCAGCCTGTTTACGCTCATTTCGCTGCTGATCATCTTGCCGATAGTGCAAGGGCGTGAGGTGTTCACGCGCATCAGGCAGGCGAGGGCGCCGCTGTGGATTTCGGGCGTGTGTTGGAGCGTGATGTTCACTGCCTTCATGTTGGCGTTAACGCTGACCAGCGTGGCCAATGTGCTGGTGACCCTGGCTGTCGGACCCTTGATGACGGCGCTTTTGGCGCGTATCTTCAATGGCCACAAGATTCCACTGCGCACCTGGCTGGCCATCGTGGCAGCAGGCATAGGCATTGGCTGGATGTTCGGCAGCCATTTGCTAACGGGCGGGGCGGCCAATATGGGTGGGGCAGGCGGCTCGCAAGTGCTGGGCACCTTGGTCGCCTTGCTGGTGCCGCTGGCTGGCGCCATCAATTGGACGGTGGTGCAACGCAGCCAAGCCCATGGTGAAAAGATTGACTTGATTCCAGCCGTGCTGGTGGGTGCCTTTATCTCGTCGCTGGTTACTTTGCCTTTGGCTTTTCCGTTTGCAGCCTCGCTGCATGACATCGGTTTGCTGGCCTTGCTCGGTCTGGTGCAACTGGCCATTCCTTGTGTGTTGTCGGTCTATTGCGCCCGCGTCTTGAAGGCACCCGAAATCGCCTTGCTGGCCTTGCTTGAAGTGATCTTCGGCATTTTGCTGGCTTGGGTGGGTGCCAATGAAGTGCCCGGCGCGAGTGTGCTCACAGGCGGCTCGCTGGTGATTGGTGCGCTGCTGCTCAACGAACTCGTGGGCTGGCGACAGCGCGCTTGAGTTTTTATATTTCAGGATTTTTGATGAACTTGCCTTTAGCCTCGACCACTCCACAGCCCGCCGCTTCTGAAGCAGCGCTTGTCATCGTCGAGCGACGCGGCAGCGCTGGCCTCATCACGCTGAACCGGCCCAAGGCGCTCAACGCCTTGTCACTGCCCATGGTGCGTGCGCTGACGGAAACCTTGAACGCTTTTCGCGCTGACCCAGCCGTGCTGCTCGTCGCCATTCGCGGCAGCAACAAGGTTGCGCAACCCGGCACGGCAGCAGCACTCTTTGGTGGCTTTTGCGCGGGCGGCGACATCCGGTTTTTCCATCAAGCTGCGCTCGCGGGCGACTCGGCTCTGGACGATTTCTTCACCGAGGAATACCGGCTCAACCATTTGATCCACAACTTCGGCAAACCCGTGGTCGCTTTTATGGACGGCGTGGTGATGGGCGGCGGCATGGGCTTGTGCCAAGGCGCGAGCTTGCGCGTGGTCACCGAACACAGCAAGCTGGCCATGCCTGAGACGAACATCGGTTTGTTCCCCGACGTGGGTGGTGGCTATTTCTTGAGCCGCTGCCCCGGTCATGTGGGCGAATACCTGGCGCTGACCGGCGAGATCATCGGCGCGCAAGATGCTGTGCAATGGGGCTTGGCCGACGTGGAGATCGAGTCAAGCAGCCAAGCCGCGCATTGGCAAGCGCTCGGCGAGCAGGCCTTTGCCAGCGCGGCCGAGGTGCAGCCATGGCTTGACCAGCAGTTCGGCCGTCAAGCCGTGGCACTGGCCACTGAGCCGCATATTGATGCCGTGTTTTCCCTGCTGCGCGTCAAGCACATGATTGACGCGCTGGAAAAAGACAAAGACAACCGCTGGGCCCAAAAGACCGCCAAGGTGCTGCGCAAGCGATCACCACTGATGCTCCACGTCACGCTGGAGCAGATTCGTCGTGCGCGCGGCATGAGCCTGGCCGACGACTTGCGCATGGAGCGCGACATGGTCCATCACTGCTTTAACCTGCGCCCGGCCGCGAGCAGCGAAACGGTGGAGGGCATTCGCGCCCTGGCCGTGGACAAAGACTACGCGCCCAAGTGGAGCCCGGCCCGCATTGAAGACGTGAAGCCCGGCATGGCTGATGCGTTTTTTGTGAGCCCTTGGGCGGCTGATGTGCATCCGCTGCGTGATTTGAAATAACCGTCGCCGCTGCGGTGTGCAGTGGCCACGCTTGGGTACCAGGGTCAGCGTTAGCGGTCTAGTTCAACGTTCGAGCTTGTGCGAGGAATTAGGCGTCTCTCGCGCTGACGCCGAAGAGTGATTCTTCAAGTTCCTCCTTTGAGGGAACGCTACCGCGATCAATGATGGCCATCAGGATTGGCCGTAGAAGGTTGAATGTCGCGAGCAAATCTTCAGGTTCATGCTTTGGCTTTCCGTGAGCAGCGGCCGATCGTTTGTCGTAAAGCTTGGCAACACCTCGCTGCAACTCATGACGCCCAGATCCTGGCTCCTCCAGGAACGCCGCAACTAAAGATGACACCCTAAACTTCAGCTCAGACGCTGAGGGAGAAAAGAGAGCCTCGATAGCTGCCCATAATGAAACTAGTGTCAGAGCCGATTGGCGAAGAAATTGACCCTCGTCAATCGCGCTTACCGCGAGGGAAAATTCAGCGCTTTCTTTGAGAAGTCTTTGGACGACAGGCCACCTCTCGGCTACCCATGCCATTGACTCTGTGGTGGCAAGTCCACCGGATACTGCCAACGGAAAATGGCGCGGATGGACTTCGTATGGAAAGAGCAGTACCTCATTGTCCTTAACGTTCGCGAGGTCACGGAAGGCGTGGTTAGCGAAGACCGGTAGCGTAATGGCCGGATTCACGCCAAGACGAAGCAGAAAGAGCACTGTCGTGGCCACTTCGATTCGAGACCCAAACTTCCCTTCAACGTCCTCTGGAATGAAGAGTTCCGCGCCCACGTCAAAGCTGCTGCCCCCCTGGACAGATTTCCAAGGTGCGGGATGGTGCTGCCCTGGCGCTGCAGGATTAAAAGCCATTAAGAACGGCGCCATAAGGTGCGCGTAGGTCTTCGACAGGGTGAGCCCGTGTCCAAGTGACGCGGTCGCATCTTGTAATTCGATGCCCGAGATGCCGGCATGTAGGTTGCCGCCGAAGAGTGTGCGCATGTGCTTGGAAACGCCTAACGTTCGGATTCAAGATCGCGCTGCCGATAGGCGGGTGTACCTTAGCAAAGAAGGGTTAGGTCACTTCTTCGGGAGCCGACGGCGTTCCGCCCGGTTCGGCTTAGTGGAAGTGTTATCAAAGGAAATATCTCCGGATTGGACCATTGCCCGCAAGAACGGTTGAATAACTTTCGGGCTGTTGATGAACAGTTTTATTAATTCGCCCTGATCGATCTGCTCTCCGCTTTGCTGCCGAATTATGAGATTGACGAGGTCCGGTGACTCCATAATCCCCATAATTGCCTGCATCTCCAATGGAGGTTCCTCATCCCTTTGAAATTTTGGATATGCATAGCCTGTAAGCTTTGCAAGTTCGAGAAAGTGATTGTCAGGACGAATGGGGTCTCTGTCGAAGTGATCAAAGCAAGTGGCGAGTTGACTGGCTAGGGCCTTGAGTCCTGAGGGGGAATTCTCGTATTCGAGGTAACGTAAGTGGGCTATATCAAACGGTACGCGGGGTCCAGCTTTATCTCGAATTATTACTGTCCCCGATTTGCATGCATGTCGTAACCCAAGTTCGTAGAAGACATTTGGATTTGGAAACGTTACATCGGCTACAACGTAGTCGGAATGCATCAATCTTGTAATGATGTCAGTCGTTATGGTTCCGGGAACCGAGACGTCGTCGGCACGGACGACATCGAGAGACGGTCGGGCCTTCAGAATAGCCTCCTTAATTAGGTCGGCATATTTTGACTTTAGGACAGCGGCCGTGACCGTCTCCTCTCCGCTATTCTGATCACCGATAGCCATCACAACGAAACAAGTCTTGGCTGCCATGGAAACTCCTTGGTTATTTAAGTGATCTAACCTGATGCAGACCGCCTAACTGAAACAAGCTGACTGGGACATACGCTACCGCGAAAAAAATTTGTTCCATTTACTATAGCCTAAAAACGGAGACATTAATTCAAAAGTATCCATTTGCATGGGCTGGAGCAAGGCTGATCCCTGCGCGACTTGAGCTAAGCCGGCACACGCTGGTCGCCAGTTCGCCTCCCCAGAATGCCCAGCGGTCAAGCGTTCAACGCTTCAAGCAGCTCCATCTGACTCTCGATCTGCGCCTTGTTCTGTCGCAACTCAGGCCCTTCGATCAAGAAGGTGTTTTCCAGCGTAAGACCGCCAAAGTACTGCGCAAACCTTCACCGCTGCTGCTGCACGTCACGCTGGAGCAGCTTCACCGTGCGCGTGGCATGAGCTTGGTTGGCGACTTGCGCATATAGCGCGACATGTGGGATCGTTGCTTTAATTTGCGCCCCGCAGCTAGGCGTGAGACCGTGGAAGGCATTCTCCCCGGCCGTGGACGCGCCCAAGTGGTGTCCCGCCCGCATCGAAGACGTGAAGCCAGGCATGTCTGATGCGTTCTTTGTGAGCCTATGGACCGGGGAGGCGCATCCCTTGGGTGATCTAAAGTAACTCGCGACGCTGTGGTTTCTCCAAGCCGTCGAGCACAAAGGCTGTCCGCTGAAACTGCTCACCCGCCAGCCCACGATGCTCTGGGCGAACATTTGGAACAAAAGCGAAGTCGGTTGCTATATCGAGTCAAACTCTTCGCAGAAGCGGCCCTTCACTGCGAGGCCGACATCACAGACGTGCAGTACATCATGACTTGTACCGCTGAGCTCAACCACGTATCGATATTTGCCAAACATCAGCTGAGCCCCGTTCAATGTCAACGTTTGACCTTTAAACGTCAATGCACCCGGACTTTCGATGTTGACAATTGTCACTGGCTTGGTGTGGACATCTTCGGTTCTCAGATTTTGCAAAAACTTCCATATCGTTGCCGAGTCCAGATCTAATGAAGCTACATACTGCTCAATTAGTTCCTTTGCGCTGGGGGCCTTGCCAATATCCTTTACCCAACCGCCGAAGTAGAAAAAAAGAAGATGTGAGGCGTGAATAAAGCTCAGGAAATGGTCTTGCACGTCAGCAGGATGGTTGAGCCCTAGCCGGATACGCTCTGTGCTGCGCTTCATCCAAGCTAGTTTTTCCAGCATATTCCGCCTAGTGATGTCTGCTGTATTCATGGGAGATCAAGCGTTCAGCGCTTCCAGCAGTTCCGTCTCAATCGCAATCTGCGCCTTGTTCTGCTGCAGCTCAGGCCCGTCGATCAAGAAGGTGTCTTCCACCCGCTCGCCCAGCGTGCTGACTTTGGCCAGCTGCAAGTTGATGCGGTGGCGAGCGAGCACACGCGCAATCGAATAAAGCAAACCTACGCGGTCGCTGGCTGACACGCTGAGCAGCCAGCGCTGCGCTTTTTCGTCCGGTCGCAAGTCCACGCGTGGCGTGACGGGAAAGCTTTTGACGCGGCGTGACACGCGGCCTTTGCCGGGCGGCGGCAGTGGGCCAGCGGCTTGCAAAGTGCGGTGCAAGTCGGCCTCCACCATCGCGGCCATTTCGCGAAAGTGCTCCGACAAATCCGGGCTGATGACCTGGAAGGTGTCCAGCGCATAGCCGTTGTTGGCGGTGTGAATCTTGGCGTCCAAGATGCCGAAGCCGGCGGCGTCAAAGTAGCCGCAGATGCGGGCGAACAAATCGGGCGCATCGGGCGTGTAAACCAGCACCTGCATGCCTTCGCCGGCGGACGAACGCCGTGCGCGCACCACGGCCTGGCCTTTGCCAACGTGGCGGGACAGTTGCCGTGCATGCCAGGCGATATCAGCCGCTTCATGCCGCATGAAGTAGCTCACGTCCAGCGTGTTCCAGAGTGATTTATGCGACTCAAAAGGCTGTGCATGCAGGGCCAGCACCGTCAGTGCGTCGCGCTTGCGGGCTTCGACTTCGGCTTGCGGGTCTGGCGCGCGGCCGCCCAATACGCGCAGGGTGTAGCGGTACAGGTCTTCAAGCAACTTGCCCTTCCAGGCGTTCCACACCTTCGGGCTGGTGCCGCGAATGTCGGCCACGGTAAGCAGGTAAAGGGCGGTGAGGTAACGCTCGTTGCCCACGCGCGCCGCAAAAGCAGCAATCACTTCCGGGTCACTCAGGTCTTCTTTTTGCGCGATGCGGCTCATGGCCAGATGCTCGCGCACCAAAAATTCAATCAGCTGCGCGTCTTCGTTGGCTATGCCGTGTTGGCGGCAAAACAGACGCACGTCGGCGCAGCCCAGCTCTGAATGGTCGCCGCCACGGCCTTTGGCGATGTCATGAAACAGCGCGGCCACATACAAAATCCAGGGCTTGTCCCAGCCGGCCGCCAACTGCGAGCACATGGGGTATTCATGCGAATGCTCGGCCATAAAAAACCGCCGCACATTGCGCAGCACCATCAAGATGTGCTGGTCCACCGTGTAGACATGAAAGAGGTCGTGCTGCATCTGCCCGACTATCTTGCGGAACACCCACAGGTAGCGGCCCAGCACAGAGGTCTGGTTCATCAGCCGCATGGCGTGCGTGATGCCTTCGGGCTGCTGCAAGATCTTGCGGAAGGTCTCGCGGTTGACTGGGTCGCGCCTGAAGGCGGCGTCCATCACGCCACGCGCGTTGTACAGCGCGCGCAGGGTTCGGGCAGACAAGCCATCAACGCCAACGGACGTTTGGTAAAGCAAAAAGGTTTCGAGGATGGCGTGTGGCTCGCGCACATACAAGTCGTCGCTGGCCACTTCAATGCGGCCGGCTTTCTCAAAGAATCGTTCGTTGAGCGGGCGCAAGGGCAGGGTGTTCGGGTTCAGCCGCTCTTCAATGTTCAGCAGCAAGATCTGGTTGAGCTGCGTCACGGCCTTGGCTGCCCAGTAGTAGCGGCGCATCAGCGCCTCGCTGGCGCGGCGCGGCAGGCGGCTGCCGTCTTCGGCCAGGCTGGCATAGCCAAAGCTGTTGGCCACAGCGGTTTGCAGGTCAAACACCAGCCGGTCTTCACGGCGGCCGGCCTGCATGTGCAAACGGGCGCGTATCAGGCTGAGCAGGGCTTCGTTGGCGCGGATCTGGCGCACCTCAAAGGGCGTCGCCAAGCCGTTGCGTGCCAACTCTTCCCAAGATTTGCCCAGGCCCGCGGCGCGCGCTACCCACAAGATCACTTGCAGGTCACGCAGGCCGCCGGGAGATTCCTTGCAGTTGGGCTCCAGCGCGTAGGGCGTGTCTTCAAACTTATTGTGGCGCTGGCGCAGTTCCAGCGTCTTGGCAATGAAGAAGGCCTTGGGGTCCAGGGCTTCGTCCAGCCTTTGGCGCACGGTTTCGAAGTTGGGCTTGCAGCCCGCTAGCCAGCGTGCTTCAAGCAAGGACGTCTGCACCGTCACGTCTTTGGCGGCTTCGTCCACGCATTCGGACACGCTGCGCACGCTGGAGCCAATCTCCAGGCCGCTGTCCCAGCAGGAACCAATGAAGCCTTCGATGGCCGTCTTCAGCGCTTCGCCTGCATCGCCTTCAAGGGCTGTGCCGTCGGGCAGGAGCAAGAGCACATCCACATCGGAATGAGGAAACAACTCGCCGCGCCCGTAGCCGCCCACGGCCACCAGGGTGCAGTCGGGTGGCATGGCCGCGCGCTTCCATAACTGAAGCAGGGTGGCGTCGGTATGGCGTGCGAGTTTTTGCAGCAGGCTGCGGATGCCGCGAACAGAGCTTCCGCCGCCTGCCAGCGACGCCAGCAGGGCGGCCTTGCCGCTGCGGTGCAGTTCGCGCACCGGGCCGAGGTCCGCTGCGCTGCTCACCTGCTCAGGCGCCCGCGGTCGCTGGCTCAGCCGGCGCGGCAGCCAAAGCCGCATGGTGCGCCGCAACGAAAGCGGGCACCGGCGGGCTGCCGGCTGACAGCGTCAGCACTTCGTAGCCCGTCTCCGTCACCAGGACCGTGTGCTCCCACTGGGCCGACAGCGAATGGTCGCGCGTCACGATGCTCCAGCCGTCTTTTTCGGGGCCGTCCTTGATGTCGCGCTTGCCGGCATTGATCATGGGCTCGATGGTGAAGGTCATGCCGGGCTTGAGCAATTCGAGCGTGCCGGGGCGGCCGTAGTGCAGCACCTGCGGCTCCTCATGAAACTTTTGGCCAATGCCGTGGCCGCAGAACTCGCGCACGATGGAAAAGCCCTGCTTTTCAGCAAAAGTCTGGATGGCATGGCCAATGTCGCCCAACCGGATGCCCGGCTTGACGCGCATGATGCCTTGCCACATGGCTTCGTAAGTGATGTGGCACAGGCGCTTGGCGGCAAT
>JBBAPG010000013.1:0-83213 GCA_040400945.1 Polaromonas sp.
CGGGCTTGAGCCATTCGCGGGCGTCAAATTTGTCAGGGTTCTCGGCCAGGAACTGACGCACCGCGGCGGTCATGGCCAGGCGGATGTCGGTGTCGATGTTGATCTTGCGCACGCCGTGCTTGATGGCTTCCTGGATTTCCTCGACCGGCACGCCGTAGGTTTCCTTCATCTTGCCGCCGTACTGGTTGATCAGCGCCAGCAACTCCTGCGGCACGCTGGACGAGCCGTGCATGACCAGGTGAGTGTTGGGAATGCGGGCGTGGATTTCCTTGACGCGCGAAATCGCCAGGATGTCCCCGGTGGGCTTGCGGCTGAATTTGTAAGCGCCGTGGCTGGTGCCGATGGCAATGGCCAGCGCGTCAAGCTGCGTGGCTTTGACGAAGATGGCGGCTTCTTCGGGGTCGGTCAGCATTTGGCTGTGGTCCAACTTGCCAACGGCGCCAATACCGTCTTCTTCACCAGCGTCACCGGTTTCCAGGTTGCCCAGGCAGCCCAATTCGCCTTCGACAGTCGCACCGACTTTGTGGGCCATTTCCACCACGGTACGGGTGACGTTGAGGTTGTACTCAAAGTCGGCCGGCGTCTTGCCGTCTTCCATCAGGGAGCCGTCCATCATGACCGAGCCAAAGCCCAGATCAAGCGCGCCTTGGCAGATCTTGGGGCTGGTGGCGTGGTCCTGGTGCATGACCAGCGGGATGTGCGGCCACTGCTCGGCGGCCGCCTGGATCAGGTGCTTGATGAAGGGCTCGCCCGCGTACTTGCGTGCGCCAGCGCTGGCTTGCAGGATGACCGGGGCGCCGACTTCGTCAGCCGCTTGCATGACGGCCTGGACCTGTTCGAGGTTGTTGACGTTAAAAGCCGGAATGCCGTAGCCGTTGATGGCGGCGTGGTCGAGCAGCTCGCGCATGGAGACGAGGGCCATGAATAGTTTCCCTTGAGGTGGTTGGTGGGTTTGGTAACCGATTGGTAACCGGCGAATTTTAGCCGCCACCCCATGCGCGCCCACAGCCCAACTGTCGCCGGATGGTGTCATTTGGGCCGGCGCGCTTGTGGCCGGCCCGAGCGGATCAGAGGATCAGGCGACGCGGCAAATCTTGAGCATGTTGGTGCCGCCCGGCGCACCCATGGGCTCGCCGCAGGTGATGGCGTACACGTCACCGCTTTGCACGATGTTCCGGCGCAGCAAATGGCCTTCTGCCTGATCCAGCGCGGTGTCGCGGTCTACGCTGGTGTCCATCAGGAGCGGGCGCACATTGCGGTAAAGGGCCATCTTGCGCTGCGTGGCCAGGCGCGGCGTCAGCGCGTAAATGGGCACGCGAATGTCGTGACGGCTCATCCACAGGGGTGTGGAGCCGCTGTCGGTCAGCGCGACGATGGCCTTGGCGCCCAAATGGTGCGCCGTGAAAAGCGCGCCCATGGCAATCGATTGGTCGATACGCGCAAACGTCTTGCCACTGAAGTCGCCGTCGAGCTCGCGGTATTCGGCTTTTTCAGCTTCCATGCAAATCTTGGCCATTTCCTCGACCGTCTCCAGTGGGAACTTGCCGGCGGCGGTTTCGGCGCTCAGCATCACGGCGTCCGTGCCGTCGAGCACGGCGTTGGCCACGTCGCTCACCTCGGCGCGGGTCGGCACCGGGTTGACGATCATGCTTTCCATCATCTGCGTGGCCGTGATGACCACCTTGTCCATGGCGCGGGCCAGCTTGATCATGCGTTTTTGCAGTGCCGGAACCGCCGCGTTGCCCACTTCAACCGCCAGGTCACCACGGGCCACCATGATGCCGTCGCTCACGTGCAGGATTTCTTCCAGGCGCGGCACGGCTTCGGCCCGTTCGATCTTGGCAATCAGGCCGGGCTTGTGCTTGAAGGGCGCCGCGGCCACGTTGCACAGCTGGCGCGCCATTTCCATGTCGGTGGCGTTTTTAGGAAAGCTCACCGCCACGTAGTCGGCCTGAAAGCTCATGGCCGTCTTGATGTCTTCCATGTCCTTGGCCGTCAGGGCCGGGGCGGTCAGGCCGCCACCTTGCTTGTTGATGCCCTTGTTGTTGGACAGCTCGCCGCCCAATTTGACGGTGGTCAGCACTTCTTCGCCGCGCACGGCATCAACCGTCAGCACGATCAGGCCGTCATTGAGCAACAGCACGTCGCCGGCTTTCACGTCGCGTGGCAGCTCTTTGTAGTCCAGGCCCACGCCCTTGATGTCGCCAGGGGCCGTGCGCGAGGCATCCAACACGAATTTCTCGCCGGGGACCAGCTGTACCTTGCCTTCAGCAAATTTGCCGACGCGGATCTTGGGGCCTTGCAGGTCGGCCATGATGGCGACTTCGCGGCCGGTTTTTTGAGAGGCTTGGCGCACCAACGCGGCCAGCTTGATGTGGTCTTCGGCCTTGCCGTGGCTGAAGTTCAGGCGCACCACATTGACCCCGGCGGTGATCAGCTTTTCGAGCATGGCCAGCTCGTTGGAGGCGGGGCCGAGGGTGGCAACGATCTTGGTGGCGCGACTGGGCATGCAAAGGTCTCCTTGTAATTTAGTTTCCATTTTGACACGACCGAGTTACCAAGTCGTTACCAGGGCGTGAGCAGGCAAAGCCGGGCGCGGCTGGCAACATCGCCATGCAGGAAGTCGCCAACAGCAACGACGAGCACACCCTGGTGCCCGGTCACATTGGCACGTTGGCTGTGAACCCTTACATCTTCCCCAAGCTGCCCTACGACGCTGCCCGCGACTTCACGCCCATCACGCTGGTCGCCAAGGTGCCCAGCTTGTACGTGGTGCACCCAGACCTGCCGGTGACCAACCTCAAGGAGTTCGTGGCCTATGCCAAGAGCAAGCCCGGCCAGCTGAACTACGGCTCCGCAGGCAATGGCAGCGCCGGCCACCTGGCCTTTGAATACCTCAAGATGGCCAGCGGCACCTTCATGCTGCACGTGCCTTACCGCGGCACAGGCCCCATGCTGACTGACCTGATGGCCGGCCGTTTGCAGGCTGCGTCTGTCGGCGCGCCGGCCTTGCTGCCTTTCATCAAGGCCGGCAAGCTGCGCTGCATCGCCACCGGTACATCCCAGCGCCTGGCGCAAATGCCTGACGTGCCGACCGTGGCTGAGCAAGGCTACAAAGGCTTTGAGATGACCCAGTGGTACGGCTTGATGACCCCAAGCAAATGGCCCAAGGCCCATGTGGCCAAGCTCGAAGCCGAAGCCATCAAGGCCACCCGCGGCAGTGTCGTCAAGGAAAAACTGGGCCAGGAACTGGCAATTGCCGGCGGCGGGACGGGCGCTGAATTTGATGCCTTCATCAAGGCCGAGCAAGCCCGCTGGCAGCCCGTGATTGCGCGTGCGGCCATCAAGCCTGAAGGCGTTTGATCGCGTGAAGGCTCAGCCCTGCGCGCGCTTTTGCAAGATCTCAAAAGCCGGCAGAGTTTTGCCCTCCAGCACTTCCAAGAAGGCGCCGCCGCCGGTGGAGATGTAGTCCACGTCTTTTTCGATGCCGTACTTGGCAATCGCGGCGAGTGTGTCGCCGCCGCCGGCTATGGAAAACGCGGGGCTGGCGGCAATCGCGCGGGCAATGCCTTCGGTGCCTTTGGCAAACGCGTCAAATTCAAACACGCCCACCGGGCCGTTCCAGACGATGGTGCCGGCGGCCATGAGTTGAGCGGCGAGGCGGGCCGTGGTTTCTGGGCCGATGTCCAAAATCAAATCGTCATCGGCCACCTCATTGGCACGCTTGACGGTGGCCACCGCGTCTGCGGCAAAGGTCTTGGCGCACACCACGTCGGTCGGAATCGGCACTTCGGCGCCACGCGCTTTCATGGCCTCGATCACGGCGCGGGCGTCGGCCAGCAAGTCCGGCTCGGCCAGGCTTTTGCCGATCTTCAGGCCGGCAGCCAGCATGAAGGTGTTGGCAATGCCGCCGCCCACGATCAAGCCATCGACCTTGCTGGCCAGCGCCTGCAAGATGGTGAGTTTGGTCGAGACCTTGCTGCCCGCCACGATGGCCACCAGGGGCCGGCGCGGAGCCGCCAGGGCCTTGGCAATCGCATCCATTTCAGCGGCCAGCAGCGGGCCGGCCGAGGCGACCTTGGCGTACTGGGCGATGCCGTAGGTCGAGGCCTCGGCGCGGTGGGCGGTGCCAAAAGCGTCATGCACAAAGATGTCGCACAGCGCTGCCATCTGGCGTGCCAGCGTTTCGTCGTTCTTTTTCTCGCCGGGGTTCAGGCGGCAGTTTTCCAGCATCACCAACTGGCCGGGTTTGACGTCCACGCCGCCCGTCCAGTTCGCGAGGACTGGAATCTCACGCCCCATCAATTCACCCATGCGTTTGGCCACGGGCGCCAGTGAGTCAGCGGGCTTGAAAGCGCCTTCCGTGGGCCGGCCCAGGTGCGAGGTGACCATCACGGCGGCGCCCGCATCCAGCGCCATCTGCAAGGCGGGCAGTGAAGCGCGGATGCGTGTGTCTTCAGTGATGCGGCCGCTGTCGTCTTGCGGCACGTTCAAGTCGGCGCGCACAAAGACGCGTTGGCCGGCCACCTGGCCACTGCTGCACAGATCAGAAAAACGAATGAAGTTCATGGGGTTTTGTGATGCGCAGATCAGCGCAAAGGGTTCAGAAAATGGGTCGGGCAAATTGTAGGGCGCGGTTTTCGCTCGCGCGCCTGCGTTCGGATGAGACTGAACGATTACCAGCCCAGGCCGACATGCAGCGGCAGGTACACCGCCATCCCCGCGAGGATGGTGCCGAGCACGCCGCGTTGCCAGTGATACCAGGCCAGCCCCGCTGCAACAGCAAACAAGCGCGCGTCCTGCCACGTGCTGATGAGCTGGCCCTGCGTCATCACCATCTCGGGCACGATAACGGCGGCCAGCGCTGCAATGGGCGCGTAGTTCAGGCCGCGCTGCAGCCAACGCGGCATGGTCCAGGGATTGTTCGAGAGAAAAAAGAAGCAGCGCGTGAGCACGCTCAGCGCGGTCATGCCGGCGATGGTCAGCAGCGTGTGAAGGTCGGTCTGGTTCAGCACGCTGACAACGTTCGGCATGTTCACGGCGCAGCCTTTTCATTGCCCATTTGGGTTTTGGCGTGCAGGCGGCGGGTCTTGTCCAGCAGCATGCACACGGCCACAGCCGCCGCAATGCCCACCAGAATATTCAGCTTGAGCGGCAGGGCATAGGCGGCTACCGCCGCTGCGCCGGCCACTGCCGCCGACACCACGCGCAAGCGCGTGCTGGCCAGCGAACTCATGATGCCCAGCAGCGCCAGGATGCCGGCAAAGCCCAGGCCCCAGGCCTGTGGAATCGCATTGGCCAACGCCATGCCAACAAAGCTCGCCAGCATCCAGCTCACCCAGGTCAAGGCGCAATTGCCGGCCAGCCAGGCTTCTTCGGCACGGCGGCCGGCGTCGTCACTGGCGGGGTGGCCAAAGCGCTTGGTGAACATCACATACGTCATGTCCGTGGTGAGGTAGCCACTGATGAGGCGCCGCCACAGGGGCTGGTGCATCAGGTAGCTGCGCAAGTGAACGCTGAAAACCATGAAGCGCAAGTTGACGCACAGGGACGTGGCCAGTACCACCCACATGGGCGCGCCCGCCGTCAGCAGCGGCAGCGCAGCCAGTTGCGAACTGCCGGCGTACACAAACAAGCCCATGGCCAGCACCTCGATCAAGCTCAGGCCCGACTTCATCATGGCCACGCCGGTCATGAGGCCCCAGGCCGCCAGACCTGGCGCAACGGCTGCTGCTTCGCGAATGCCGATCCGAAATTCAGGATGGCGCCAGAGGGCGGGCGCGCTCATACGGCGGCCTGGCTAGCCTGTGCTGCCGTGTCCGAACCCGCGCCAAAGACATTGCCCGGCGCCAAGTCAAAGCCGCGCAAAAAGTCAGCCACTGCCATGGGCTTTCCGCCAGGCTTTTGCAGTTGCTGCAAGCGCAGTACGCCTGTGCCCGTCATCACATCAATGCCGTCGGCGCTGGCGTGCACAACCTGGCCACTTCGTGCGCCCGCTGGCACCGCGCCTGCCGGCGTTGCCAGGGCTTGCGCACGCCAGATCTTGATGGTCTCTGCCCCAAGCACGCTGAAAGCGCCGGGGAAAGGGTTGAAGGCCCGCACGCGGCGCGCCAGCACTTCGGCTGGCAGCGTCCAGTCCAGCGCGGCTTCGTGTTTTTCAATTTTGTGAGCATAGGTCACGCCTTCGCTCGGCTGCGCGACCGGCTTCAAGCCGCCGCTGGCTGCAAGCTCAAGCGCTTTGACGATCATGCGGCCGCCCAAGTCGGCCAGCGTGTCGTGCAGGCTGCCGGTCGTGTCTGCATTGCCAATGGCGCAGCTTTCAGTCAGCAGCATGTCGCCTGTGTCCAGGCCCGCGTCCATCTGCATGATGGTCACGCCGGTCTGTGTGTCACCGGCTTCAATGGCGCGGTGAATCGGCGCGGCGCCGCGCCAGCGTGGCAGCAGTGAGCCATGAATGTTCAGACAACCCAAGCGCGGTGCGTCCAGCACCCACTGCGGCAAGATCAAGCCGTAAGCGGCGACCACCATCACGTCAGCGCGCGCCGCTTCAATCTGCGCTTTGCCCGCTGCCGCATCGTCGGGGTACTTGCCATCCAGCCGCAAGCTGCGCGGCTGTGCCACGGCAATGCCCTGCGTTTGAGCCCATTGCTTGACGGCCGAGGCTTGTAACTTCAGCCCGCGGCCGGCAGGCCGGTCGGGCTGAGTCAAGACCAAGGGGATTTCAAAGCCTGCGGCATGCAGCCGGGCCAGCGCCACACGGGCGAATTCAGGAGTGCCTGCAAAGATGACGCGCATGAGGAGGCGCGCTTAGCGGCTGAAGCTGGCGCGGCTGTCCTTGCTGTCGCGCTCTTCGTCCTTGAGCTGCTTGACCAGCTTGGTCTTGATGCGGTTGCGCTTGAGCGGCGACAAGTACTCGACGAACACCTTGCCCATCAGGTGGTCCATCTCATGCTGGATGCACACCGCCAGCATGCCTTCGGCTGCATGGGTTTGCATTTGGCCTTCAAGGTTGAGCGCCTGCACCTTGATGGCGGTGGATCGCTCCACGCCGTCGTAAATGCCGGGGACCGACAGACAACCTTCTTCGCCCAGGCGCTTTTCCTCGCTGGCCCAGATGATTTCGGGGTTGATCAGCACCAGCGGCTCGTCGCGCTTTTCGCTCACGTCGATCACGATCAGGCGTTCATGCACGTCCACCTGCGTGGCGGCCAGGCCGATGCCGGCGGCGTCGTACATGGTTTCAAACATATGGCTCACCAGCTGGGTGATGCGGGCGTCCACGGCAGCAACGGGCTTGGCCACGGTGTGCAGGCGCGGGTCGGGGTAGCGAAGAATGGTCAGGAGCGTCATTTGCCTCGTATTTTCGGTCAAGTCGCGCGCTCAGGTTGAAAGTCCGGCCTGGATCGTCCGCTTGCGTGCTTTCCTTGTCCGGGCAAATGCAATCTTGGGTGCTAATTCTGGGGCCTCGTCAGTAAATGGCGGGGAACTCCAAGGAGCCCTTATGCACGACCTCGAATCCATCCACAGCCAAGCCGCCGTTGACGAATTGCGCGCCTGGCTGCGGCTGACGTTGACACCGGGCGTGGGCAATGAAACGGCCCGGCATTTGCTCAAGGCCTGCGCATCGCCGCAAGCCATCTTTGCGCAAGAGCTTCAAGCCTTGGCCGCAATGGGTACGCCTCGCCTGGCCCAAGCGCTGGCAAGCGAGCCCGAAGAAGTGGCCGCGCAGCTCGACCGTACCCTGGCCTGGCTGGCTGCGGCCCCTGACCGCTGCGTACTCACCCTGGGCGACGCCGCTTACCCGCAAGCCTTGCTGAACACGGAAGACCCGCCGCTCATGCTCTACCTGCTGGGCAGCCTGGCGCGCATGCCGGACGCGTTTTCGCAGACCCCATCCCTTGCCATCGTGGGCAGTCGCAACCCGACGCCGCAGGGCGTGATTCATGCCCGGCAATTTGCGCGTTTCTTCAGTGAGTCTGGCTTTTGCGTGGTGTCAGGCTTGGCGCTGGGCGTGGACGGTGCTGCGCACGATGGCGCCCTGCAGGGCGGCAGCCCGACCTTCGCCGTGGTGGGCACGGGGCTGGACCGGGTCTACCCCAAAAGACATCTGGCGCTGGCCCACCGCATTGCCGAGCAAGGCTTGCTGATGAGTGAGTTCCCCTTGGGCACACCGCCGCTCAACGCCAATTTTCCGCGCCGCAACCGCATCATCTCGGGCCTGAGCCTGGGCACGCTGGTGGTCGAGGCCGCGCTGCAATCGGGCTCGCTCATCACGGCGCGACTGGCTGCCGAGCAAGGCAAAGAGGTGTTTGCCATTCCCGGCTCCATCCAGTCCCAGCAATCGCGCGGCTGCCACTTGCTGATCCGGCAAGGCGCCAAGCTGGTGGAGTCGGCGCAGGATGTGTTGGAAGAGTTGCGCGTTGAGCTGCCCCAGTCACTGGCACGCGCTGGGGATCAAGCTAATAGCCCTGATGAACCAGTCGAGTCAGAGCAGGTGAGCCTTGCAGTCAGTCCAGAATTAGCGACTTTGCTGCAAGCCTTGGGCTTTGAGGCCAGCAGCCTGGACGCGATCCAGGCCCGCACGGGCTGGTCCACGGCGCAGTTGCAGACGCAATTGCTGGGTCTTGAAATGGACGGCGTCATAGCCCGCTTGCCGGGCGGCCTGTTCATGCGGATCAGCCCCGTTTAAGGTGGTGAAACGGCGCACCGGCGAGTTCATCTGCGTTATATTGAAGCCATGTTTGAAGTCTTGGTCTACGTCTACGAGAACTACTGGCAAGGTGACGCTTGCCCTGAACCCCGGCAACTCGGCCGCAAGCTGTCGGCAGCGGGTTTTGAGCCCGAAGAGATCGAGGCCGCCTTGATCTGGCTGGGCGGTTTGCAAGTGGCCGCGCGCGGCAGCCGTGGCCTTGCCTCTTCCGTGGACGCTTCTAAAGATACGCCAAAGATGGCGCCGCCGACCCTGACCACCAGTGAGATCGCTGGCATGCCGGCCTTGCCGCAGTCGCCTGACAGCCTGCGCGTGTATTCCGTGGCCGAGCAAGACCATTTGGGTGCCGAGTCCTTGGGTTTCGTCAGCTTTCTGGAGTCGGCCGGCGTGTTGCCGCCACACATGCGTGAGATCGTCATGGACCGCGCCATGGCGGCGCCCGGTGAGCCGCTGTCCCTGGACGACCTCAAGATCATCGTGCTGATGGTTTACTGGAGCGTAGGCGCCGAGCCGGACGCGCTGGTGCTCGACGAGTTGTGCGACGAAAGCGAAGGTCGCGTCGCCCACTGACTGCGATCAAGCTTCAATGCAAAAAGCCCGGCATGCCGGGCTTTTTGCATTTCCAGAACACTAGAACAAGGCGCTCAGACGCTGGCGCCCGCGTTCGGATCGTTCGGGTCTTCATCCTTCTTGCCGACCTTGATCAGGTCTTCACGCTTGATGCCCAGCCACATGGCAATGGCCGCGGCCACGAATACCGAGGAGTAAATACCGAAGCAGATGCCGATGGTCAGCGCCATGGCAAAGTAATGCAGCGTGGGTCCGCCGAACAGCAGCATGGACAGCACCATGATCTGCGTCGAGCCGTGCGTGATGATGGTGCGGCTGATGGTCGAGGTGATGGCGTTGTCGATGATGGCCGTGGTCGGCATCTTGCGAAGGCGCCGGAAGTTCTCGCGAATCCGGTCAAAGATCACGACCGATTCATTCACCGAATACCCCAGCACGGCCAGCACGGCAGCCAGCACGGCCAATGAGAACTCCCATTGGAAGAAAGCAAAAAAGCCCAGGATGATGATCACGTCATGCAAGTTGGCGATGATGGCTGCCACGGCGTACTTCCACTCGAAGCGAACCGCCAGGTAAATCATGATGCCGATGATCACCATGGCCAGCGCCTTGATGCCGTCTTGCGCCAGCTCTTCACCGACCTGCGGGCCAACGAACTCAGTGCGGCGCAATGTGACTTGCGGGTCGTCCGTTTTCAGCGCGGCCAGCACACGGTCACTTTGCTGGGCCGTGGTCACGCCCTTTTGCACCGGCAGGCGAATCATCACGTCGCGGGCGCTGCCAAAGCTTTGCACCTGCACGTCGCTAAAGCCCAGGCCGGCCACCGTGCCGCGCACCTTGCCGATGTCGGCTGCCTGTGTGTAGCTGACTTCCATCAGCGTGCCGCCCGTGAACTCGACGGACAGGTGCAAGCCGCGCGAGAACAGGAAGAACACCGCCAGCGCAAAGGTGGCAAAAGAAATGACGTTGAAGGTGAGTGCATGCCGCATGAACGGGATGTCACGCTTGATCTTGAAAAACTCCATGGCGCGCTCTTTTCTGACTTGTCTGTGAAATGCGGATCAGGCGGGGGTCAAGCCGAGGGCAGCGATTTGCTGCCCGACTTGGCGTCCGGCTGGGGCGCTGGCTCGGAGCGCCAGATGGTGCCGATCGAGACGGATTTGAGTTTTTTCTGCCGGCCGTACCAGAAGTTCACCAGGCCACGCGAGAAAAACACGGCCGAGAACATGCTGGTCAAGATGCCGATGCAATGCACCACCGCAAAGCCGCGCACCGGGCCCGAGCCGAAGGCCAGCAGCGCCAAGCCTGCGATCAGCGTCGTGATGTTGGAGTCCAGGATGGTGGCCCAGGCGCGGTCGTAACCAATCTGGATCGCCGCCTGCGGCGAAGCACCGCCACGCAGCTCTTCACGCACGCGCTCATTGATCAGCACATTCGAATCAATCGCCATGCCCAGCGCCAGCGCAATGGCGGCCATGCCGGGCAGCGTCAAGGTAGCCTGCAGCATGGACAACACGGCCACCAGCAGCAGCAAATTGACAGCCAGCGCCAGGCCCGAGAACAAGCCGAACACCATGTAATAAATCGCCATGAAGGCCACGATCACCAGGAAGCCCCAGGTCACGCTGGAAAAACCTTTGGCAATGTTGTCAGCGCCCAGGCTGGGGCCGATGGTGCGCTCTTCAATGATGTCCATGGGCGCGGCCAGTGAGCCGGCGCGCAGCAGCAGTGCCAGGTCGTTGGCTTCGGTCACGGTCATCGAGCCGGAAATCTGGAAGCGGTTGCCCAGCTCACTTTGAATCACAGGCGCCGTCAGCACCTCGCCCTTGCCCTTTTCAAACAGCAAGATGGCCATGCGCTTTTTGACGTTTTCACGGCTGACGTCGCGCATGATGCGGCCGCCCTTGGCGTCCACGGTCAGGTCCACCTTGGGCTGCTGGCTTTGCGAGTCAAAGCCGGGCTGCGCATCGGTCAGGCTTTCGCCCGTCAGGATGACCTGCTTTTTAACGATGACGGGACGGCCGTCACGCTCTAAAAAACGCTCGGAGCCGAAGGGCACGATGCCGCCGCTTTCGGCCGCGCGCGCTTCGGCGCTGTCGTCCACCAGTCGCATTTCCAGCGTCGCGGTGCGACCCAGAATGTCCTTGGCCTTGGCGGTGTCCTGAACGCCGGGCAGCTGCACCACGATGCGGTCCAGGCCCTGCTGCTGAATGACTGGCTCGGCCACGCCCAGCTCGTTGATCCGGTTGTGCAGCGTCACGATGTTTTGCTTGAGCGCTTGCTCCTGCACGCGGCGGGCCGCTTCGGGCTTGATGCCGGCGGTCAGCTTGAATTCGCCTGCGTCAGGCACGCTGGTGGCCAGCAGGTCGGGGAACTGGTCTTGAATCAGGTTGCGTGTGGCCTGCAGGGTGGCTTCGTCACGCAGGCGAATCTCGACTTGCTGACCATTGCGCGAAATGCCGCCGTGGCGGATGTTTTTCTCACGCAGCACAAGGCGCAGGTCGCCAGCCAGGGACTCGGCCTTTTTGGTCAGTGCGGCCTGCATGTCCACTTGCAGCATGAAGTGCACGCCGCCGCGCAAGTCCAGGCCCAGGTACATGGGTTTTGCACCCAAATGCGTCAGCCAGTCGGGCGAACGGGACAGCAGGTTCAGCGCCACGATATACGGCGCATCGCTCGGGTCGGGCACCAGTGCTTTTTGAATCGCGTCCTTGGCCTTGAGCTGGCTGTCGGTGTTGGCAAAGCGCGCCCGCACGGAGGTGCCGTCCAAGCTCACTTGATCGGCCGCCACGCCAGCATCTTTCAATGCCTGCTCGACCCTGGCCGCAGTGCCAGCATCTACCTTGACGGCGGTTTTGAGGCTGGAGACCTGCACGGCCGGCGCCTCGCCAAAAAAATTGGGCAAGGTGTACAGCGCTGCGACCAGCAGAGCGACCAGGAGGATCGCGTATTTCCAGACCGGGTAACGATTCATGGGGTGTGCTTTGAGGGGGTGAGCCGTGTGGGCGATGCGGGCATCCGCCCTTGCCCGGGGCAGACATGCATGACGCCGGCCGCTGGGGCCGGCGGTGCTGACTTACTTGATGGTGCCTTTAGGCAGGACCTGGACCACGGCGCTGCGCTGGATCTGGACTTCCACGCCGTTGGCGATTTCCATGCTCATGAAACCTTCGCCCAAGCGCGTCACTTTACCGAGCAGGCCACCAGCGGTAGCGACTTCGTCGCCCTTGGCCAGCGCGTCGATCATGGCGCGGTGTTCTTTTTGCTTCTTCATTTGCGGGCGGATCATCACGAAGTACAGCACCACGAACATCAGCACCAGGGGCAACATGCTGGTCAGGGTGGACATCATGTCGCCACCACCGGCTGCGGCGGCTGGAGCGGTCTGGGCAAAGGCAGAAGAGATAAACACGGGGCAACTCCACAAAGTAACGAAAAATAAAACCAAAGCATCCAAACCAGCGCGTGAAAGCGTGGCCTGGGCCGCTCAAAGAAGCGGTGGATTGTATGCGGCGCCCCCTTGAGCCGCTAAAGCCCTTAGTAGCTCTAAGGGCCTTGTATCCCTCAGAGCCCCAGCATCAGCCGCAGGTTCTGCACGGCCGCGCCTGATGCGCCCTTGCCCAGGTTGTCCAGCCGCGCGATCAACACCGCCTGGCGGTGCTCTGGGTTCCCGTACACCCGCAGCTCCATCTTGTTGGTGTTGGCCAAGGCTGTGGCGTCCAGCTTGCCCGAGGCATCGGCCGGCTCGACCGACACCCATTGGCTGCCCGCGTAGTGCGCGGCCAGCGCCCTTTCAAGGTCGGCCGCATCAGGCTTTCCGGGCAGCAGGTCCAGGTGCAAAGGCAGTTGCACCAGCATGCCCTGGGCAAAGTTGCTGACCGACGGAATGAAGATCGGCCGGCGACTCAGGCCCGTGTAACGCATGATTTCAGCAATGTGCTTGTGCGCCAGACCCAGGCCATAGACCTCAAAAGGGGGCGCGCTGCCGGCTTCATAGGCTTCGATCATGCTGCGGCCACCGCCGGAATAGCCGCTGACCGAAGGCAAGGCCAAGGGAAAATCGGCTGGCAGCAAGCCGGCGTCGACCAGTGGGCGAATCAGGGCGATGGCGCCTGTGGCGTAGCAACCCGGATTGGAGATGCGGCTGGCCTGGGCCACCGCCTCTTTTTGACCGGGCGCGAGTTCTGGGAAGCCGTAAACCCAGCCCGGTGCAGTGCGGTGCGCGGTCGATGCGTCAATGATCTTGGGCGCTTTTGTGCCGGTTTGCACGCTTTTCGCGGCAATTTCATCAACCATCGCGACCGACTCGCGTGCCGCGTCGTCATGCAGGCACAAGATCACGACATCGGCTTGCGCCATCAGGGCGCGCTTGGCTTCGGGGTTTTTGCGTTCTTCAGGGGCGATGCTGATGAGCTCGACGCCTGTCATGCCTTGCAGGCGTTCCCGAATTTGCAGGCCGGTCGTGCCTGCCTCGCCGTCAATGAAAACCTGGGCCATGCTGTCTATTTCCTGGGCTGAACGCGTAAGTTAGGCGCAATTTTGGTGCGTCGCAGCATGATACAGTTCTGCGCTGTTGTGTCTAGCAGCCCCGTCGGCGGGCCCCCTTCACTGATTTCAGGAAGTCTTCCCATGAAAATTCACGAATACCAAGGCAAGGAAATCTTGCGCAATTTCGGCGTGCCAATCCCACGCGGCATTCCTGCCTTCACGGTGCAGGAAGCCGTGGAAGCAGCCCAGAAACTCGGCGGCCCGGTGTGGGTGGTCAAGGCGCAGATCCACGCGGGTGGCCGTGGCAAGGGTGGCGGCGTCAAGGTCGCCAAGACCATTGAAGACGTCAAGCGTATTGCTGGCGAAATCCTGGGCATGCAGCTCAAGACGCACCAGACCGGCCCTGAAGGCCAGAAAGTCCGCCGCCTCTACATTGAAGACGGCGCCGACATCAACAAAGAATATTACGTGTCCATCGTGACCGACCGCGCCACGCAGAAGCTCGCCTTCATCGCGTCCAGCGAAGGCGGCATGGACATTGAAGAAGTGGCGCACAGCACGCCCGAAAAAATCATCACCGAGTTCATTGATCCGCTGACCGGTTTGGGCGACGCCCAAGCCAAGAAGATCTCGGACGCCATCGGCATGCCGGCTGATTCCACCGCCCAGGCCGTGGACATCTTCAAGAAGCTGTACCAGTGCTACATGGACACCGACGCTTCGCTGGTCGAGATCAACCCGCTGAACCGTGACGGCAAAGGCAAGGTCATGGCGCTGGACGCCAAGTTCAACTTTGACCCGAACGCGCTGTTCCGCCATCCTGAAATCGTGGCTTACCGCGACCTGGACGAAGAAGACCCGGCTGAAATTGAAGCTTCCAAGTTCGACCTGGCTTACATCAGCCTGGACGGCAACATTGGCTGCCTGGTGAACGGCGCTGGGCTGGCCATGGCCACCATGGACACCATCAAGCTGTTCGGCGGCGAGCCGGCCAACTTCCTGGACGTCGGCGGTGGCGCCACGGCCGAGAAAGTGACTGAAGCCTTCAAGATCATGCTGAAGAACCCGGACGTCAAGGGCATCCTGGTCAACATCTTCGGCGGCATCATGAAGTGCGACACCATTGCTGACGGCGTGATTGCCGCCTGCAAGGCTGTGAACCTGTCGGTTCCGCTGGTCGTGCGCATGAAGGGCACCAACGAAGACCTGGGCAAGAAGATGCTGGCCGAGTCAGGCCTGCCCATCATTGCTGCCGACACGATGGCGGAAGCCGCGACGAAGATCGTCGCCGCCGTCAAGTAAGCCCGGCCCCACGTCTACCGATTAGGAAAACCATGTCCATCTACATCAATAAAGACACCAAAGTCATCACCCAAGGCATCACGGGCAAGACCGGCCAGTTCCACACGCGCATGTGCCGCGAGTACGCCAATGGCAAGAACGCGTTTGTCGCCGGTGTGAACCCGAAGAAAGCCGGCGAAGACTTCGAAGGCATCCCGATCTACGCCAACGTGACCGAGGCCGCTCAGGCTACCGGCGCTACGGTTTCCGTGATCTACGTGCCGCCTGCAGGCGCTGCGGCCGCCATCTGGGAAGCGGTTGAAGCCAACCTCGACTTGGCGATTTGCATCACCGAAGGCATCCCCGTCAAGGACATGCTGGAAGTGCGTAATCGCATGAAGGCCAAGGAAGCCGCTGGCGGCAAGCGCACGCTGTTGCTCGGCCCCAACTGCCCTGGTTTGATCACCCCTGAAGAAATCAAGATCGGCATCATGCCCGGTCACATTCACCGCAAAGGCCGCATCGGTGTGGTCTCGCGCTCTGGCACGCTGACCTACGAAGCCGTGGCTCAGTTGACCGAAATCGGCCTGGGCCAGTCCAGCGCTGTCGGTATCGGTGGCGACCCGATCAATGGTCTGAAGCACATCGATGTGATGCGCGCTTTCAACGAAGACCCAGATACCGACGCCGTCATCATGATTGGTGAGATTGGTGGCCCGGACGAAGCTGAAGCGGCTGAGTGGTGCAAGGCCAACATGAAAAAGCCCATCGTCGGCTTCATTGCTGGTGTGACGGCGCCTGCCGGCAAACGCATGGGTCACGCCGGTGCGCTGATCTCGGGCGGTGCTGACACGGCGGACGCCAAGCTGGCCATCATGGAAGCCTGCGGTTTCACTGTGACGCGCAATCCGTCTGAAATGGCCAAGCTGCTCAAAGCCCTGCTCTAAAGTCCCGTTCAGTTGCCGGCGCTGGTAAGCAGTTTTACGAACTGCCATTGCCAGACCGGCGACTAAACTTGGGGGAGACAAAAAAAGCGCTTTTCGGCGCTTTTTTTAATTCATAACAGGAGCTTTTCATGATTTTTGGCCTTGACGTCACGTCCCCGCTTTTTTGGAGCGCATTCGGCTCCATCCTCTTGGCCAACATCGTTTTGTCCGGTGACAACGCGGTGGTGATCGCCATGGCGGCGCGCACGCTCAAGCCCGAGCAGCGCGGAAAAGCGATTTTCTGGGGCAGTGCCGCCGCCATCGTCATGCGGATCGTGCTGACCATCGTCGCCATTCAGTTGTTGGCGCTGCCTTACCTCAAGATCATCGGCGCGGCCTTGCTGGTCTACATCGGTGTGGACTTGCTCAAGGGCGAGGAAGACGAAGACGGCGAAGGCAAGGAAATCAACGGCATGATGGCGGCCATTCGCACCATCTTGATCGCTGACTTGGTGATGAGCCTGGACAACGTGCTGGCCGTTGCCGCCGCGGCCAAAGGCAACTTACCGCTTCTGGTTTTGGGCTTGCTGGTCAGTATTCCTTTGATCGTTTTTGGCGCCACCTTGCTGACCAAGGTCATGGAGCGCTTTCCCATCATCATCACCATCGGCGCAGCCTTGTTGGGCTTTCTGGCCGGCGAGATGTTGCTGACCGATCCGGCGGTGAACAGTTACTTTGGCGTGATGAGTGAGCAGAGCGTAACCTTTGCCGGCATTTTGGGCGCCGTGCTGGTAGTGGCTCTGGGCACGTGGATGGCCAAGCGCGGCCACGCCGCCGCGCAAGAGTAAGCAAAAAATATGGCCTTTTTAGGAGACAAAGTTATGAAGCGTGCCAATCAACAGGGCTTTACCCTCATTGAATTGATGATCGTGATTGCCATCGTTGGTATTCTGGCAGCCGTGGCTTTGCCCGCCTACCAGGACTACACGGTCCGTGCCAAGGTGTCGGAGGTGATCATGGCAGCTGCGCCGGCCAAGTTGGCGGTGTCTGAAACGCTTCAGACCACCGGCTCATTGCCACCGGCGACGTTTTCAGTCACGGTCCCGGCCACGACTTATGTCGCTTCGGTTGCCTACGGCCTGCTGGCGGCGGATCCGGCTGCGACTCCCGCGACCGTGGCCAAGGCCACCATCACGGTCACCGCCCAAGGCGATGCGAGACTTACCGGGAAGGCGCTGCTCTTGACCGGTACGCCGGACACGAACGGGCAGATCGTCTGGGAGTGCCGGGGTGCGGCTACCAATGGGATCGACGCGAAGTACCTGCCGGCCAATTGCAAAGCCGTCTGACCAGCGCGTACACGTTTTAACCAAAGCCCCCGTTGGGGGCTTTTTTTTGGCCTGGCCTGCCGATACATGGCGCGCACCTCCGCTGCGGATAATCCGCAGCTGAAACACCCATCTTCCCTTTGCGCCCCACTTGACTGCATCATCTCTTCGCCAGCCTGACCAAGCCGCCCACAGCAGCGTCGTTCGGCCGGCGCTCGCGCTGTGCCTGGCGCTGCCGTGGCTGAATGGATTCACCGCTGGGCCGTCGCCCAACTTCTGGCCCGTGTGGGGTGCGGCAGTCATGGGCGTGGCGGTGCTTTTGCAATGGCGGCGCGTGGATGCCCGTTTGTTTGCATGGGCCTGGCTTGCCGCCGCACTCCTGAGCAGTGCAATAGCTTTGCTGCAATATTTCGGACTGGCGGCAGGACTGGCGCCTTGGGTGAGCGACTCGGAGTTGGGTTTGGCCTACGGCAATTTGCGCCAGCGCAATCACTTTGCCAGTCTCACCAGCATTGGCCTGGTTTGCCTGCTGGCCTTGGTGGCTTGGCGTACGGCGCCCGGCAATGGGAATGAGAATCGGAATGGTCCGGATGCACCGGGTGCACGGCCGTGCATTGTTTGGCCCGCAGCATGGGTTGTCATGGCTGCCTTGGTGCTGGCGCTGGGCAATGCCGCCAGCACTTCTCGCACCGGATTTTTGCAGTGGTTGCTCATCCTGATCGTGCTGCTGGCGACGTGGGCATTGCAATTCATGGGGCATCGCGGGCGCCTGGGCCGGGTCATGGCGCCTTCGCCTGTGCTGTGGGTCATGTTGTGGTCGACGTTTTGCTACCTCGCTTGCGTGATGGCCCTGCCGCGCGGTCTGCTGATCTGGCGGCAGATTGATATCGGAACGCTGGCACAGCGCCTGACCGTTTCAGGGCAGGACAGTCGGCGCGTGCTGTGGGACAACGTCTTGCATCTCATCGGACTCAAGCCGTGGTTGGGCTGGGGCTGGGGCGAGTTGGACTATGCGCACTTCATCACGCTATACCCTGGTGGGCGTTTTCCTGGGCTGCTGGACAACGCGCACAACCTGCCACTGCATCTGGCCGTCGAATTGGGTCTGCCTTTCACCGTGGTGGCCTGCCTTGCGCTGGTAACACTGGTCGCCCGTGCCCGTCCCTGGCGCGAGCGCGAGCCAGGACGGCAACTCGCTTGGGGTGTGCTGGCCATCATCGGCATACACAGCTTGCTTGAATACCCGCTGTGGTACGGCCCCTTTCAATGGGCGACCCTGCTGTGCGTGTTGTGGTTATGGCGCACGCGAATCGCTGCAGGCAGTGCAGTAGCGCCCGCGCACAGCCTTGCAGGGCCACTCAAGCTGATGGCGGGATTGTGTTGGTCAGCCCTGGCTGTGCTGGCGCTGGACTATGCGCGCGTCAGCCAGCTCTACCTCCCGGACACCGCGCGCTGGTCGACTTTCCAAGCGCAGCCTTTGGCGAAACTCGCCCCGGCCCGCAACAGCTGGTTCTTTCAATCGCAAATTGACTTTGCCCGACTCACCACCACGCGCCTGTCCAGCCAGAACGCGGGCGAAATGCACGAGCTCGCCTTGGGTGTGCTGCATTACTCGCCCGAGCCCCGCGTGGTCGAGCCACTGATCGCTTCCGCGATCCTGCTTGGCCGAAACGAGATCGCCGCCTACTATCTGGCGCGCTACCGCGCTGCATTTCCGGACCTTTGGATACCCCTCCTGGAACGCAATCCCCACTGGAGGTTGCTCTCTCCGAGCTGACCGGTCCCGCCTTGACGGGATGTCGAGCCCTTGTCCTGCACGGATCAGCGTCTTCGTCCGACACCGCCACGCTCGGTGTCATCTGAAGCTTCAGGCTCTGATGTTTGAGAGTGAAGGATGCCATGAACACCGTGAACATGATCAAGATGCGACAGGGCGAAGTTGACGGTGCTCCTGACGGGGGGCTGAGCCTCGATGGAAGTATTGAGGCGCTGCAAGCCGTTGTGCTGATGCAAAAGGCCCAGATAGATGTTTTGCTGGCCAGTGTGGAGGGGCTGTTGGCCACCCTTGACAAGGCATCCGTGACCCGTAGAGACGAAACTCCTCAGGCGATGTCCTTGCCGCCGATGGACGAGCGGAACCTGAATGTTTGCCACCCTGATTCTGACAAATCCTTGCTTGGGAATCCGGAGGACCCTCAGTTTGCCAGCTTGCACGAGCTGATGGGGCGCCTCAAGCTGGGCTGAGGTTTGCCCGCGCTCAAGCGGTAGCTCCCTTTTCAATACAGTGCCCGATTTCGGAAAAGCGGCGGAAAGCTGTATCGGTGGGCATGACGTATTTGATGCGGTTATCGGTCTCGTCGTTAACCAGCTCAACGAGCCCCTTGCTGCACAAGGACTTCAGACGTCGGTGGGCTGTTGTGCCTGACATGTCTGCACTGATTCCCATGGCCTGAACCACAGTGAGACGCCCATTGGCGTGCCAGACTACTGCGAACAACTCCAACAACCGCTCTTCAAGCGGGTCCAATTCAACAAAACTCGGCAGGCTTCTCACGAGCGCGAAGTTCTCAAGAAACCGGATATATCTGTGCAAAGTGGCCTTGGGGATGGGTCGTTTTTGGGTTCGGGCTTGGCTTAGTTTATCTGGAGGGTTGATATCAGGTTACGGAGCCATTTGTTGCCTGGGTCAGCGTCTTGTCGCGCATGCCAATGTTGCATGAACTTGATGGTCGGTAGCTCGAAGGGCAGGCGCACCTTTTTCAGGCAACCTTGCTTCATCAACATGTCGGCGACTGACATGGGCGTGGTCATAAAGCAGTTTGTTGCGGCGAGGATGGCGGCAGCAGATGCGTAGTTCGGAAGCTTCGCGGCGAACTTGCGTTTGACGCCCAGATCTTCGATGTATTTTTTGACAATATAAAAGCCGCTGGTCTGGTTTCTGATGGCCAGATGCCTTACGCGCTCATAGTGGGGCAAGTCAATTTCCTCGCCAATTTCGGGGTGGTCTTTTGAAACCACGCCTGTGAATTTGGACTCAATCAACAGCTGTTGGTAAAAGTTATCTTTAACGTTGTGCGGAAAGCCAAGTGAAAGATCGACGGAGCCGTTAGAGAGCTGGTTTTCGGTGTCGTAGGTGATGGACGTCACCTCTAACCGAACATGCGGCGCCACAGCGCTGAGCTTTGCCAGCAGCGGAGAGAGAAAAAGAATTTGGCCGAAGTCGGACATGCTCACGTGAAACACACGACGGGACTCCTCTGCCACGAAGTCCAGCTTGAACAGCAGCGAAGCCTGCAGACTTTCGGCAGACTTCTGGATGGATGGCAACAGTGCTTGAGCGAAAACGGTCGGTTCCATGCCCCTGGCCGTGCGAATAAAAAGTGGATCTCCAAAGTGATCCCGCAAGCGCTTCAAGGCCAGACTCACCCCGGGCTGCGACAACTTCAGCAAATGGGAGGCTCTGGACAAACTACCCGTTTCGTACACCTGAAGAAAAACGAGCAGCAAGTTGAGGTCGATATTCGACATCTATAAGTCTCCGTTATTGTGGTCATAACTGCTGCCCCGTTGCCGCCTGAGCCACCTCAAGTGACTATGACGTTGCCGTCTGGCGATGCCATCAAGAGGTTCAATGTATTTTATTGCTGCAACATTTGAAAAACTTGTGAACGTCTTTGCGCCTGTGTGGGGCCTCAGCATTTTGGTGCTCCCTGATGCCACTGAGCGGTCATTGTTCGATTTCGAATATCGATCCCATCGATGCAATCGACGACTACGTGAATACTTTGGCCTTGGTCTGCACTTTGTGGTTACTTTTCGGCGATGAAAGTGCCCGATTTCCCGCCATGCTTTTCAAGCAAACGGATGTCGGTCATGGTCATTGAGCGATCCACGGCTTTGCACATGTCGTAAATGGTGAGCAAGGCGACTTGCACGGCAGTCAAAGCTTCCATCTCCACGCCGGTCTGTCCGACAGTCTCCACGGCTGCGGTACAGACGATGCACTGTGTGTCCGTGTCGGCCGTGAACTCGACGGCCACGCGTGTCAGCGCCAGGGGGTGGCACAGCGGAATCAGGTCGCTTGTTTTCTTGGCTGCCATGATGCCCGCGATGCGCGCAATGCCCAGCACGTCGCCTTTCTTGGCGGTGCCTTGCAAGATGATGCCGAGCGTGCTGGCTTGCATGCAGATGCGGCCCTGCGCCACGCCGATCCGGTGGGTGCTGGCTTTGGCTGCCACATCCACCATGTGGGCTTGGCCTTGTGCGTCAAAGTGTGTCAGGGAAGAGGTCATTGATTGGCTTGGCGGTCATGAGAAACGCCCATCATAAGAGGCGATAACCTTGAGCCGGCCGAGCCGGTCAGGGTTGGTCTTGCGGAATTGCAAACGACGCACTCAGGCCACAAACACGGCTACCATGCGGCTTCCAATTTGTTAAGCCACTGCCCTTGCTGATCAAGCTATCTTCTTTGAGTTCGCCATGCTGGCCGCCCTGCGATGTCACGAGGCTGGTCCGTAGGCTGAGCCTGGCCTTGACCGGCATTGCCTTGGCTGGCCTGGCGTGGGCTCAGCAAGTGCCTGATACCTCGTCTGGGCCGTTCACGATGAGTCCCGTCCCGCTCGGATCAGCTTTGCGCAGCAGCAACGCCTTGCCCGCCTTGGGCGACGGCTCGGCCTTGTCTTCTGCTGCGGAGCGGCGACTGGGTGACCGCATCGCGGCCAGTCTTTTTCGGGACCCGGATTACCTCGACGACCCTGTTCTGGGCGATTACCTGCAAAGCGTCTGGCAGCCTTTGCTGGTGGCGGCGCGCGCTCGCGGTGAGTTGAGCCCAGAGCTTGAAGAGCGCTTTGCCTGGCGCTTGTTCTTGCTGCGCGATCGCAGCGTGAATGCGTTCGCTCTGCCCGGCGGATACCTGGGCGTGCATACCGGACTGATCGCTGTGGTGAGTACCACCGACGAGCTGGCCGCCGTGCTGGGCCACGAGCTCAGCCACGTCACACAGCGGCATATAGCCCGCCTGACCAGCCAGCAGCAGGCCCAGACGCCCTGGGTCATCGGCGCCATGATCCTCGGGGCCCTGGCCGCGAGCAAGAGCCCGGATGCGGCCAATGCCGCCATCTTGGGCGGGCAAGCGTTGGCCGTTCAGGGACAGCTGAATTTTTCGCGTGACATGGAGCGTGAGGCCGACCGCGTGGGCTACGGCGTCATGACCGAGGCCGGCTTTGACGGACGCGGCGCAGCCAGCATGTTCGACAAGTTGCAGCAGGCCTCGCGGCTTAACGACAACGGATCCTTTCCCTATTTGCGCTCCCACCCTTTGAGCACCGAGCGCATGGCCGAGGCGCGTGCCCGTCAGCAAGCTGGCGCCTCCGCGCCAGTATCAGCGCATGCACAGTCCGGCGCACGCGATGCTGCTGTCATGCACAGTCTGATGGCGGCGCGCGCCCGCGTACTGGGCAGCCCGGGCGTTGACGCCCTGCGCAGCATGCAAGCGCAAGCCAGCCGCGAACTGGGGGCTGGCCCGGTGGACACCAAAGCCGAGTCCGGGGCGGCTAATCTGTACGCCGGTGCTCTGGCGGCCAGCCGCATGCGTGAGCCGGCCGCCGCTCAGGCATTCCTCGCGCGTTTGCAAGCGGTAGTCCTTGGCTTGCCGCGCTCGCAAGAGCAAGCCACTTTTCTTGCGATCGAGCTGGACTTGCAGGCCGGCAAGCCGCCGACCCTCAAGCTGAGCGCCGAGGCCGCGAAAAGCCGCGCCGGCTTGCTAATGCAAGCGAACATGGATCTAGCGTCAGATGATGTTGCGCGCCTGGCAGACATTGCCGATCGGCTACAAACCTGGGTTGCCGACAAGCCCCGGGATGCCGCCGCTTGGCAGGCACTGGCTCAGGTGTGGGGCCGTCAGCAGCAAAGCGCTCGCGCGGTCCGCGCTGAAGCCGAGGTTCGGGCTGCACTGCTGGACTATCCGGCTGCGCTGGACCGGATGCGTGCCGCCCAAACTTTGCTGCGCAGTGGATCGAAGGTGGCCGACGCAAACCTGGCCATCGAAGCTGCCATCATCGATGCGCGTACGCGCCAGCTAGCCCAGCTAGTGCGGGAACAGGCGCTCGAGGACAAACTCAATCGCCAGTGACAGCGCCGAGTAAATCAGCGAGCCCATCATCGCAGCGCCAAAGCCGCGCACATCCAGCCCGCTCAGCAGGCTGGCCGCCGCCCAAAACATCAGGGCGTTAATCACTAGAAGGAACAAGCCCAAAGTGACCACGGTGACCGGCAAGGTCAGCAGCACCAACAGCGGTCGCAGCACGGCATTCAGCGCGCCCAGAACGGCCGCCGCGATCAAGGCGGAGGTGAAGCTAGTGACCACCACGCCCGTGTAAAGGTGAGCCACGGCCAGCAAGGCGGTGGCGCTCAACAACCAGTTCAGTAACAGTTTCATCGGTTCAGAATACCATTGCGTTTGGGGCGCTGATCAGAGAGATGCTTGTGCCGAGTTGAGTCTTCTCGTTGATAATTCGCGCCTTTTCGCTTTCTATCTCGGCGCGCCGACGGCCCACTTTTTTGCGACTCGTTCCACATGCCCGGCATCCACATCACTGACATCGAAGCGGCCATCAATTACTGGCGCGAACGCTCGCCTTCGCCCGACGGCGTGACGCTGGCGCCTGAGCTGCGTGCCTTGGCCGAGGTCTATGCCTTGCTGGTTTTTTACCATGAGGAAGAAGCGGATGACGCCAGTTTTCCGGCCACGGCCATGGCCGCCTGGCTGGTTTGGTATGACAGCACAGCCGACACGCCCTGCATTGCGATTTGCTCGACCAGCCAGGGCGATGAGAGTTGCAAAGGTTGCGGCCGCACCTTCGAAGAAGTCCAGCACTGGCCGGCCATGACGCCGGCTGAAAAGCGTCAGACCTGGCGGCGCATCACGCTGGATGCCAGCTCCTGGCGCTTTGGCCGCTACGCGGACCGCGCCCTGGAGAAAAAGGCCGCCAGCGCTCCACAGGGCTAGGTCTGCGCTGAGAGCGCGATCAGGCCCGGCGTGCCAGTTCGGCCGCCTTGCCAACGTAGCTGGCCGGGGTCATGGCCAGGAGGCGGGTCTTTTCGGTTTCAGGAATTTCGAGCGAACGAATCAAGGCGTGCAGGTCTTCGGCCCGCACGGTCCTGCCGCGCGTGACTTCCTTGAGCTTTTCATACGCGCCTTGCACGCCGTAGCGCCGCATGACGGTTTGAATCGGCTCGGCCAGCACTTCCCAGGCGCCATCCAGGTCGGCGTCCAGCGCTTCGCGGTTCAGCTCGAGCTTGTTCAGGCCGGTGCTGAAGGAGTGCCAGGCCAGCACGGCGTAGCCAAAAGCCACGCCCATATTGCGCAGCACGGTCGAGTCGGTCAGGTCGCGCTGCCAGCGGCTGATGGGCAGCTTTTCGCTCAGGTGACGCAGCATGGCGTTGGCCAGGCCCAGGTTGCCTTCGGCATTTTCAAAGTCGATCGGGTTGACCTTGTGCGGCATGGTCGAAGAACCAATTTCACCGGCTTTCAGACGCTGCTTGAAGTAACCCACGCTCACATAACCCCAGATGTCACGCGAGAGATCAATCAAGATGGTGTTGCTGCGCGCGACCGCGTCAAACAGCTCGGCCATGTAATCGTGCGGCTCAATCTGGATGCTGTAAGGCTGGAACACGAGGCCCAGGCCCCAGGCCTCGCTGCTGCCGGCAGCGCCTGGTGGCGGTGTCTCGACCACGCGGCGGCTGAAGGCTTCCCAATCGAAATCCGGCCAGGCCGACAGGTGCGCGTTGTAGTTACCCACCGCGCCGTTCATCTTGGCCATGATCTTGACGGCGGCGATCTTCTCGCGGGCCTGAGCCAGGCGCACCACCACGTTGGCCAGTTCCTTGCCCACCGTCGTGGGGCTGGCGGTTTGCCCATGCGTGCGGCTGAGCATGCTGACATCCGCGTACAAGTGAGCCATGTCACGCAGCTGGCCGATCAATTTGTCCAGCGCGGGCAGCAGCACGGTGTCGCGGCTGCTTTGCAGTTGCAGCGCGTGGCTGGTGTTGTTGATGTCTTCGCTGGTGCAAGCGAAATGCACGAACTCGGCGGCGGCCAGCAGTTCTGGCCGGGCGTCGAACTTGGACTTGATCCAGTACTCCACCGCCTTGACGTCGTGGTTGGTGACTTTTTCAATGTCCTTGATGGCCTGGGCGTCGGCTTCTGAAAAGCTGCTCACCAGACCGGCAAGGTAAGCGCGCGCGCCAGGGCTCAGGGGTTTGAACTCCGTAAAGCCGGCGTCTGACAAAGCCACAAACCAGGCAATCTCGACCTGCACGCGGCGGTGCATATAGCCTTGCTCGGACATGAGCGGGCGCAAGGTTTCAAGGCGACCGGCGTAGCGTCCGTCCAGGGGCGAGAGTGCATTGAGAGTGGAAAAAGACATGGCCGGCATTGTAGGTGGGGTGAAGCCGGGCGCCTTTGACACTTGACCGGCGTGCGGGCAGACTGAGCCGATAGAATGCGGGTCTCTTTGCCTGTGGCAAGCCGTTGACAGCCTCCTCGCAGAACCCGACCGACGCCTTCTTTTTGAGGCGCAAGATAAAGCAGCACCATGAAACTCATCGGATCCATCACCAGCCCCTACGTCCGCAAGGTCCGCATCGTGATGGCTGAAAAAAAGCTGGATTACCACTTTGTGCTTGAAGACGTCTGGGCGGCCGGCACCACCATGGCGGACTCCAACCCGCTGGGCAAGGTCCCTTGTCTGGTGATGGAGGGTGGCGAAGCAGTGTTTGATTCCCGTGTGATCGTCGAATACCTGGACACCCTGTCGCCGGTGGGTAAGCTCATTCCGGTACAAGGCCGTGAGCGCGCTGAGGTGAAAACTTGGGAAGCCCTGGCTGACGGTTTGATTGACGCGGCCATCCTCGCTCGACTGGAGGCCACCTGGGCCGGTCGCAGTGACAGCCAGCGCAGCCAGGCCTGGATTGACCGTCAGTTCGGCAAGATCGACACCGCGCTCAAGGCCATGGCCACTGGTCTGGGTGAAAAGGCTTTTTGCAGCGGCGTGCATTTCAGCTTGTCCGACGTCGCGGTGGGCTGTGCCCTGGGTTACCTGGACTTGCGCTTTGCCCAGATCGACTGGCGCGAGCGTCACCCCACGCTCGCCCGCTTGCAAGACAAGCTGACCCAGCGCAGCAGCTTTATTGAGACGCATCCGGCCTGAGCCGGCGCCCTGGGTCAACGGCTTATTTAGCTGTTCGCCCGGCGCTTGAGCCAGCGCATCACGCTGCCCACACCGGGCAGCTTTTCATACAGCTCTTCAGCCGCGTCCCAGTAATCACGATGGTGCGCAATCAGCCCGTCTGGTGTGAGCATCAGGTGTGAGCCGCCACGCACGGTTTGCCAGCTCGTGGTGTCAAAGCGCTTGAAGCGGAACACAAAGTCCCAGGTCAAAAAGCATTGCGCGCCGTCCACCAGCTGGCCCGTCACCACAAAGTGGGGTTGGTCCAGTGCCACGTACATGTGGCTGAAGATGCGCTCCACCTCCGCCAGGCCGCGCACCTCGTTGAAGGGGTCCTTGAAGTAGGCATCAGGCGTGTAAAACTCGGCCATTCGCGCCACGTCGCTGGCTTGCAAGGTGGAGAAAAAACGGGCGATCTCGGCCGCGCGGGCGCGCATGTCGGCGCTCACAGTCCGGCCTCACTGCTGATCTTGTTTGCCACGCCTGGCCGCTCATCGGGCACCAGTCGGCGCGCCAAAGCAAAGTACGCGCTGTAGGGCAGCAGACGCAAGGTTTTCATCCAGCGCGTAAAGCGCTTGGGAAAATGAATCTCGAAGTCGCCGCGCTGCCATCCGGCGAGGATCTCTGCGGCCGCTTGTTTTGGTGTGATGAGCGCTGGCATTGCGAATTCGTTTTGCGCAGTCAAGGGGGTTTCGACAAAGCCAGGGTTCACCAGACTGACGCTCACGCCTAAGGGCTGCAGGTCTACGTACAGCGATTCCGCAAGGTTGATTAACGCAGCCTTGGTCGGGCCGTAGGCCAGGCTTTTGGGCAGGCCGCGGTAGCCCGCTACGCTGCTGATGAGACTGATGTGGCCAGCCTTGCGCTCGCGCATGGCCGGCAGCACCGCGTCCAGCATGTACAGCGCACCCAGGTAGTTCACCTCCTGGTGGCGCAGCATTTCGCTCAGGTCAAAGTCGTCGGCGCGCATGGGCTTGTAGTAGCCCGCGCAGTACATGGCCAGGTCCAGCGGGCCATCGGCCAGCACGGTCTGCGCGGCGTGCGTCACGGCGGCCGGGTCGCTGGCGTCCAGCGGCAACGCCACAGCGCCAGGGTGCGCTTGCACGAAGGCATCCAGGGCTGGCGCATTGCGCGCCGAGACAAACACGCGCGCGCCCTGGGCATGCAGTGCCTTGGCAGTGGCTTCACCAATGCCACTGGAGGCGCCCAGCAGCCAGACGGATTTGCCGTGCCAATCTTTGAGCGGAGGATTCAGGGACATGGCGTGGCTTTCGATGCGGTGATTCTTGTTGTACGGGCAGGTGCAGCGCGAGAAAAGATTCAGCGCTTGACGAAGGACAGCGTGACTTCGCCCAGGCGAATGCCGAACTTGCTCATGACGGCCTTGTTGAGCATCACTTTGTCGTCCATCAGGTACATCCAGTCGTCAAACTGGACTTCAATGTTGCGACCGTCCACCGGCAGGTTCAGTGTGTAGCCCCAGCGAAAGGCATTGCCTTTTTCCTGACCATTCGCCTCGCCGATCACGTCACCTGCCGTGCCGGTATAGCGGCCGTCAGCCTGGCGCTTGAGGGTCCAGACGCGTCGGTCCTTGGTGCCGTCTGCGTAGGTGAAGGCTTCGTCCAGCACACCGACTTCCTGACCGGGCGGGCCTTGCCAAGTGCAGGTCATGACCACCGTGAAACGCTTGACGACTTTGCCTGAGCGGTCGGTGAAGATGCCGTAGGCGTCCAGCGTGCCGTTGAAGTACTGGCGCAGGTCCAGCGTGGGTTTTTCGGCGGCGTAGTCGTTGACTTGCGGGCCGGCGCAACCGGCGAGCGCACCGGCGGACAGCAGCAGAGCAGCAAAGGTGTGGCGGAATTTCATGGCAGGCCTTTGGTTGAATCGGTGGCGTTGGTTCATCTTGTGGAGGGGGCAGGTCGTGACGCAGGTCGAATGATCAACAGATACAGGCTGAGCGCAGCGGCCGCTTTGAGCACACAGGGCAGCACGCAATAGGCCATGACGAGTGCTGTCAGGGCCACTTCGTCCCGTGCGCCGGGGGCGTAGCCAAAAAGGCCCAGCATCGGCAAGGCCAGACCTGCCGCCAGGGCCAGGTTGAGCTTGGTGGCAAAGCTCCACCAGCCGAAGTAGGCGCCCGCGCTCGGTGCCGTGCCGGCCGCTTCGCCTTGCTCGGCGCGCTGGTGAATCACGCCGGCCAGCATGGCACTGGGCAGGGCCAGGTCAGCGCCCAGCGCCACGCCGGACAGGGCGCAGATCACGGCAAATGCCATGATGTCGCCCGTGCCCAGCTGACTTGCCCAAATGAACACGGCCATGGTCAGCAGCATGCTGCCCAGCCAGCTGCGCGCCAGGCCCAGCCGCTTGACGAGTGCCAGCCAGAGGGGAATGGACAAGGCCGCGCACAGGAAATAGCTGCCCAAAAAAAGCGGCTCTATCGCCGTCGGCGCTGCCAGGCGATCCTGGATGAAGAACAGCACCAAGGTCGCTGGTACCGCGCTGGCAATGCCGTTGAGCATGAACACGATGAGCAGGCGCTTGAAGCCCGCTGCCTTGAAGGGCGCCCAGATCGCTTCTTGCGAATCCTCTGTGCTCGCTTGCAGCGGCGGCCGCACAGCGCGCTGCCAGCCCAGCCAACCCAGCGCCAGCGCCACGGCAAACACAGCGGTGGTCACTGGCATGCCTGCCACCGAAGGCAATACCGAGGCCGTCACCACACCCAAGAGGCCCAAGCCCTCGCGCCAGGCCACGATACGGCTGCGTTGGCTTTCGCTGCCACCCAAAAGTGCGGCCCAGGCTTGATGCGCCACCGATAAACCGCTGTAGCCGGCGTAAGTCAGCACCAGCATGGCGCTGGCCCACCACACCAGTGCAGTGGCGCCTTGAACTTGCGGAAAAAAGAGCAGCGTGAAGCCTGCGCCCAGGAGCAGGGCGGCACCCAGGCCAAAGGCCAAAACCGCGCGGGCCGACCGCGCAAACAGCCGGTCAGTGAGGCGGCCCAGGGCTGGATCAATGAAAGCGTCGAGCAAGCGCGCACCCAGCAATAGTGCGCCTAGCGTGGCCAGTGGCACGCCAAATTCACGCGCGTAGTAGTTGGGGAGCACGACATACAGCGGCAGCGCGGCAAAGGCCAGGGCAAAGCCCAGCAGGCCGTAGGCCAGGCCATTGCGGGCGCTAAAGGCAAGGCTCGCCTGGTCGGGCGCGTTGGCGCAAGCCTCAGTCAATGGCGCTGTCGCGGCCTGCGTCAAGGCGCGGCTCCATCCAGCAAAGCCTTGCGCATGGCGGGCTCCGAGGTCTGCGGCGACAGCCAGATGCCAAAGAAAAGACGTGCGAAGGCGGCGTCGGCAATTTCACCGACAGCCTGGCCGTTGAACCAGAAGCTGGCACCTACGCCGGGCTTGTGAATGCCCAGCAAGCGGTCGCCCGGCTTGATGTCGGGGAAGACCCGCTGCATGTCTTTTTGCCATTGCGCCGCCTGGGCGGGACTGATGTCGGCGCTGCGGCGCATCTCGGTGATGGAACGGGCGGCGATGTCAGCCGACGCGAAGGCGCGCAAATAAGTCAGCTCCAGCGCAGCAGCGTGCTGATCAAAGCGCTGCGCACGAAAGCCCGGCGCCACCCACAGGCGCGCGTCATAAATCTGGAAACCCCACACACGCAGCCGGGTCTGACCCAGCGCCTGCACTTGCGGCAGCACCTGCGTTACCTCGGCGGGAATTGAGGCAGCGGTCTGCGCTTGCGCCATTGCCGTGCCGAAAGACACGCTTAGCAGCAGACACAGCAGCCAGCGGGCTGCGCCACCCATCAAGGCTTGCGCAGGGTGTACTGCACCACGTCGGTATTGGCCTGGGCAAAGGCCGCTTCGCAATAAGCCAAATAGAACTCCCATATGCGGATGAACCTTTTGTCAAACCCGAGTTGAAGCACCCGTGACTCCTCGGCCATGAAAGCGTCGCGCCACAGCTTGAGTGTGTGTGCGTAGTCCTGGCCAAATGCAAATTCGTCCACAACTTCGAGCCCCGCTGCCCGCGCTTGCGCCCTGAACACTGAAGGCGAAGGCAGGCAGCCGCCCGGAAAGATGTACTGCTGAATGAAGTCCGTGGAGCCGATGTAACGCTCGTACAACTCGTCGGCAATCACGATGCTCTGGATGCAGGCTTTGCCGCCCGGCTTCAAGAGCCGCGCCACGGTCTTGAAGTAAGTGGGCCAGTATTCGCGGCCCACGGCTTCGATCATTTCGATGGAGCATATGGCGTCGAAAGACTGGTCTGCGCCCGCGTTCACGCCGATGTCACGGTAGTCCTGCAGCCGCAAGTCGTGCGTTGCTTTGGCGCTGCCTTGGCGCACCGCCTCAGCAGCGGGCACGCCGAGCTTGTTCAGGCGGGCGCGCGCCCAAATCAGTTGCTCCGTGCTCAGCGTCACACCCACCAGCGACGCTTCAAACTCGGTGGTCGCCATTTCAGCCAGTGCGCCCCAGCCGCAACCAATTTCCAGCACGCGGTCGCCAGCTTTCACGTCGACCATGCGCAATGCACGCCGCACCTTGGCGTTTTGCGCGTCCTTCATGGGCGTCTCGGCAGTCTCGAAAATAGCCGACGAGTAGTTCATCGTGCCGTCCAGCCAGAGCTCGTAAAACGCGTTACCCAGGTCGTAATGCGCGTGAATGTTTTTCTGGCTGTTGGTCTTGGTGTTGCGGTTGAGCAAGTGCTTGAGCCGGTAGGCAAAACGGCCCAGCCAGGTGCCGTAAATCACGTCTTCAACTTCCTTGCGGTTGACGATGAGTACGCGCAGCAATTCAGTCAGGTGCGGGGTGGTCCAGTCGCCGGCGATGTAGCTTTCGGCAAAGCCGATATCGCCAGAGCGCAGCGAGGCACTGCATACATTCCAGTTGACCAGACGCAGACTCGCGGTGGGCGCTTCGCCGCTGCCAAAGCGCTGCATGCTGCCGTCTGGCAGTTGCAGCGTGAGCGTGCCGTGTTTCAGGCGCGAAAGCAGCTTGAAGGCCGTGCGGGCGGCTGCGGGCGCGCCAGCGGGCAGGGCGAGCAGCGCTTCGGCTGCGGTGCGCGCAGGCGAACCGGATGTGGCGGAAGTGGCGGAAGAGTTCATGGGGTTCATCAGTTGTCGGCTGAAAAGTTCAGCGGGTCACGAAGCTTGCAGGCGGCTTCGGTTTTGAAAAGAAAGGCACGCGTTTGAGCCACAGCCGCAGCGCCTGAATATGAATGCGGGCCACTACGCCCCAGGTCATGGCCGGGTAGCGAAAAAGCGCACGGCGCAGGGTCTGGCGACTGACGGGCAGCAGCGTGCCGGCCACGCTGGTTTGCAGCAGCGGGCCTTGCTCGGTGTCATGGTCCACGCGGGCCACCGTGCGCTCTTGGCCACCCTCTTCTCCGTCCTTTACGGTGCGCATGAAGCGAAAGCGGTAGCTGCCTTCAACGCTGCAAAACGGCGAGACATGAAACACCTTGTCGGCGCGCAGCTCTTGCCCGTAACGCGGTGCGTCCAGCAGATAGCAGTGGCGCTCGCCAAAGGTGTTGTTGACCTCGACCACGATGGCGCGCAAGTCGCCTTGCGCGCTGTGGCAGTACCAAAAACTCACGGGCTTGAAGGTAAAGCCGAACACGCGCGGATAGGTATGCAGCCAGACTTCACCAGACGCATCAAGGCCGTGGCTGCTCAGCAGTGCGTCCAGCCAGGCCAGGGCGTCCGGCCCGCCGTCGCCATGGTCGCGGTCGTGAAAGCTCAGGAGGCCCGCACGGTTGCGCGCCAAGGCACCTGAGCCTTGCTCGCGCATGGCGCGCATGGGCAGCATGAGGAAGTAGGTGGGGTAGTGAAAAGCGTGCCGTGTGGGCCGCAGCCGCGTGTGGCGCACCTCGCCAAAGCCGATCAGGGGCTGAGCTTGCGCTGGTGGCTGAACGGCCTGGGTAGTCATTCGAGGGGACTCGCCGTAGCTTCAGTTTCAGCCTGCGGCGCACGTTCAGGAAAGGCCACGGCAGACTGCACGCGCAGCGGGGGCGGCGCGACATAAACTGGCTCGTCCAAGGCGCGCAGCAACTCAGCCACCAAGAGGCCTGACTTCAAGCCGTCTTCATGAAAGCCGTAGCCGGTCCACGCGCCGCAAAAGTAAGTGTGCTGCTGGCCTTGCAAGGCAGGCACATCTTTTTGCGCGCGGATGGCGGCCATGTCAAACACCGGGTGCGCGTACTCGAAACGGCCCATGACCTCGGCCTCCGCGATCGGGCTCACGGGGTTCAGGGACACCACGACCGGCTGCGCAAATGGCAGGGGTTGCAGCATGTTCAGCAGATAGTGCAGGCAGACCTGTGCCGACTCGCGCGAGGCGTCTGCCGCACGCTCGTAGTTCCAGGCAGCCCAGGCCTTTCGGCGCTGCGGCAACACGCTGGCGTCGGTATGCAGCACTGCGACATTCGGCTGGTAGCGGATGGCGCCCAACACGGCTTGCTCGGCAGCACTTGGCTCGACCAGCAGCGCCAGGGCCTGGTCTGAATGCGTGGCCAGAACCACTTTGTCAAACTCTTCCACGCGCTGGTCTACGCCCCTGCCGCTGGTGATGCGCACGCCGCTGGCGTGGCGCTCGATGCGCTGCACGGGTGTGGCCAAGCGCTTGTCGCTCACCCCCGCCAGGATCTTGTCCACGTAGTGGCGCGCACCGCCTGCGACTGTCCACCATTGCGGCCGGTCCGTCACTTGAATCAGGCCATGGTTGTGGCAAAAGCGCACCATGGTCCCCACCGGAAACTGCAGCATCTGGTCCGTCGGGCAAGACCAGATACAGCCCATCATGGGCAGGAAATACCAGTCGCGGAATTCGTCAGAAAACCGCTGTTCTCGCAGGAAGTCAGCCAGCGGCTGCAGCAGGGCGGGGCTGGCATCGGCGCCGGCTTTGGCCAGGCCTGTGCAGAGCCTGTTGAATCGCACGATGTCGCGCAGCATGCGCCAAAAGCCAGGCCGCAGCAGGTTCCGGCGCTGGGCAAACACGGTGTTCAGGCTGGAGCCGCTCCACTCCAGCGCACCGCCTTCGCGTGACGGCGGCACCTTCACGGAAAAAGACATGTCGGACTTGGCGGTGACCACGCCCAGCTCGGCAAACAGGGCGATCAGGTTTGGGTAAGTGCGCTCGTTGAAGACCAAAAAGCCGGTGTCCACGCCGTGCGTGACGGGGCCGGATGGCGTCGGCAGCGTGATGTCGACCGTGTGTGTATGGCCCCCGAAATAGTCACCTGCCTCAAACAAAGTGATGTCTGCCTGGCCTTGGAGGCGATGCGCCACCGCCAGGCCGGAGATGCCGGAGCCGACGATGGCGATACGTAAGTTTGGCGCCGCGCTCATGCCGAGGCCCCCCAAGACAAAACTGTTGTGAAGGGCTCCGGCGCGAACTTGCCCCGGAGCCCAGCAATTAGGTAAGCGCTTGTCAGCGGCGCGGACGAGAAGAAGCGTTGCATCAGTAGCCCTATGGCGTTATCCGGGCCTCGGGCCAGGATAAAGGCCGATCATTTTTACCGGATTGGATAAATTATGACTGACCGGTATTTATTTGGCCAGCAGAGAATTTTCGATCGCCCGGCGTAAGCGCGGATCAGCCGGATCAACGGCGGAGTCAAAACTGGTGATCTTGCGGCCGTCACGACTGACCACGTATTTGTGAAAGTTCCAGCGCGGCAATCCGCCGCCACCGGCCGCCAGTTGCTGGAAGAGGGGATTCGCCTGCCTGCCGCTGACGGTGGATTTGGCAAACATGGCGAATTTCACATTAAAGGTGTTTGCGCAAAAGGTAGCAATGTCCTTGTTGCTGCCGCTTTCCTGCGCAAAGTCGTTAGAAGGAAAGCCGAGGACCACCAACCCCTGGGCCTGGTAGCGGGCAGACAAGGCCTCAAGTCCGCCGTACTGGTGAGTGAAGCCGCAAAAGCTGGCGGTATTGACGATCAGCAGTACTTTGCCCGCGTATTGGCAAAGGGCCTGGGGCTTTTCATCTTGCAGCCGGGCAAAGGTATGTTGCAAAAGCGCTGGGCAAGTGGTGGCGACGGCTGATGAATTGGCCTGCTGTGGGCTTTGCACAGCTGACGGTTTTTGCACTTGCGCGAAAACCGGCGCTGCAGTCAGGCAGGCCATTGCGCTGATGAGCCAGAAGGACTTGGCACCTGCTTGCCGACTGCTTGCATGCCTGGGCTGCGTGTTCTGTGCTGTACCCCAAATGCCTGAAAAATCCATGTCTGTCCCAGATAAAGCTCAGCCCGCGACGCACCGCAGACCGGTAGGTTCCAGCCGCAGCAGCCGCCGACTATAAGTGAATGGCCGCGCCCGCTGGGCGGGCTTGCCCGATTGCCGTGGCTTCTCGCCTTGGACGGCCTAGAATTCTGGGATACAGGACGCACCAAAGAACCCGAAAGGACGGTCATGCTTTACCCAGAACTCTTCAAGCAACTCGAATCCGTTCGCTGGGACATGGATAAGGACATTCCCTGGGCGAGTTTTGACGCCTCACTTTTGACAGAAGAGCAAGCGCAGACGATCAAGATGAACGCGATCACGGAATGGGCGGCCTTGCCGGCCACCGAGATGTTCTTGCGCGACAACCGCGACGACAGCGACTTTTCGGCCTTCATGTCGATCTGGTTTTTTGAAGAGCAAAAGCATTCGCTGGTGCTGATGGAGTACCTGCGCCGCTTCCGGCCTGAGCTGGTGCCGACCGAGCAGGAACTGCATGAGGTGCGCTTTGAGTTTGAGCCGGCGCCCGCGCTGGAGACACTGATGCTGCATTTCTGCGGCGAAATTCGCCTGAATCATTGGTATCGCCGCGCCAGCGAGTGGCATACCGAGCCGGTCATCAAGCAGATTTACACGCAGCTCAGCCAGGACGAGGCGCGCCACGGCGGCGCTTACCTGCGTTACATGAAGCGGGCGATCCAGAAGTTTGGCAATGAGGCCAAGGCGGCTTTCAGTAAAGTGGGCGTGCTGATGGCCAGCGCCCGCCGCACCGCGCAGGCGTTGCATCCGACCAATTTGCATGTGAACAAGGCGCTGTTCCCGCGCGACACGATTCAGTCGCGCTTGCCCAACCCGGAGTGGCTGGAGCATTGGCTGGACACGCAGATCAAGTTTGATGCGATGTGGGAGAACAAGGTGATTGACCGCATCTTGCACAACATGAGTTTGTTGATGGATCAGAGTTTCAAAACGGTGCAGGAGCTCAATCGTTTCCGCAAAGAGATCAGCCGGGATGTGGCGGCCGCCGAGCCGAAGCCGACCGCAGCCTAAGAGAGGTTGCCAGCCCACCGCTCCCATTAGCAGCGCCACCAGCAAAAGCAGCCCAACACCACCGACGAAGTAGCCGAAGAGAGCGGGAGCCCGGCGACCGATTTGCGGTACCCGCCATGAGGACGCCGGGCTCCCGCTCTTTTCGGCTTCGGCCATGCGAAGTCAGCAGGCGCAGTCCGGATTCGGGGTCGGGTTCGGATTCGGATTCGGGGAGGGCCGAGGGGGCAGCGGGCCGCTGTCCTCATGGTGGGTACCACAAATCGGCCACCGGCCCGCTGCCCCCTCGACCTGTCGGTCGGGTCCCGAGAGCCGGATACAGTGCGCCGCGTTCTGTTCTGCTTTGCTTTCTTAGATCCCGCGCTGTCGGTCCAACTTGAACTGCAACACGAAGTCGCCAAAGTTGCCGGAATCCAATGAATCACGCACCTCCTGCATCAGGTTCAGGTAGTAATGCAGGTTGTGAATGCTGCTCAGCATCGGGCCCAGCATCTCGCCGCAGCGGTCCAGGTGGTGCATGTACGCGCGTGAAAAATTCTGGCAGGTGTAGCAAGTGCAGGTCGCGTCCACTGGCTGCTCGTCTGACTTGTAGCGCGCGTTCCTGATCTTCAAATCACCGAAGCGCGTGAACATATGGCCGTTGCGCGCATTGCGCGTGGGCATCACGCAGTCAAACATATCCACGCCCGCGCCCACGCCTTCCACCAGATCTTCTGGCGTGCCCACACCCATCAAATAACGCGGCTTGTTGGCCGGCAGACGGTGCGGCGTGTGCGCCATGATGCGCTGCATCTCTTCCTTGGGCTCACCCACGCTCACGCCGCCAATGGCGTAGCCCGGCAAGTCGAGATCAACCAATTGGTCCAGCGATTCCTGGCGCAGGTTTTCAAACATGCCTCCTTGCACGATGCCGAACAGCGCGTTCGGGTTTTCAAGCCGCTTGAACTCGCTGACGCAGCGGCCTGCCCAGCGCAAGCTCAGCTCCATCGACGTGCGCGCTTCGGCCTCGGTCGTGATGTGGCCCTTGGTGTCGTAAGGCGTGCATTCGTCGAACTGCATCACGATGTCGCTGTTCAAAATGGTCTGGATCTGCATCGAAATCTCAGGCGTCAAAAACAGCTTGTCACCGTTAACGGGCGACGCAAACTTCACGCCTTCTTCGGAGATCTTGCGCATCTCGCCCAGTGACCAGACCTGAAAACCGCCGCTGTCGGTCAAGATCGGCTTGTCCCAGCTTTCAAAACGGTGCAGGCCGCCGAACTGCTTGACCACGTCCAGGCCCGGACGCATCCACAAGTGAAAAGTGTTGCCCAAAATGATCTGCGCGCCCATGGTGTGCAGCGACTGCGGCGTGACACCCTTGACCGTGCCGTAAGTACCCACGGGCATGAAGATCGGCGTTTGTACGACGCCGTGGTTCAGCGTGAGTTGGCCGCGGCGGGCGAAGGAGCCCAGGTAGGCGCCATCGCCTTGGCCTTCGCTAGGCTGGGCAGGGTCTGTTTTGAGGACTTCAAAGTTCAGCATGGAAAATCTTTCAGGCGGGTATGTCGTTGTTCTTGGGAGCGGTGCGAGCCAGCAACATGCAGTCGCCGTAGCTGAAAAAGCGGTAGCGCTCAGCCACCGCATGTCGGTACAGCGCCATGATGTGCGCATGGCCCGACAGCGCACTCACCAGCATCATCAGCGTGCTCTTGGGCAAGTGAAAGTTGGTGAGCAGCAAGTCCACCACCTTGAAGTCAAAACCCGGCGTGATGAAGATGTTGGTGTCATTGCAGGCGTCACCAAACTTGGCATGTGATTCCAGCGCGCGTACGGTGGTGGTGCCGACTGCCACCACGCGGCCGCCGCGCGCTTTGCAGGCGGCAATCGCCTCTTGTGTCGCACCAGGTACTTCAAAGCGCTCGAAGTGCATCACGTGGTCGCTGATGTTCTCGGCCTTGACCGGTTGGAAGGTGCCCGCGCCCACGTGCAGCGTGACGCTGGCGCGCGCAATGCCGCGTGCCTCAAGGCGCGCCAATACCGCTTCGTCAAAGTGCAGCGCCGCCGTGGGCGCGGCCACCGCGCCCGGGTTCTTGGCAAACACGGTTTGGTAACGCCGCTCGTCGTCGGCTGAATCTTCGTGCGTGATGTAGGGCGGCAGCGGCACGTGGCCGTGCGCTGCCATCAGCGCATAGGCGTCGTCGCTCAGGGCGAACTGATAGAGCGGGCCGTCAGCGTTGGGCCAGCGGCCCAGCAGTGTGGCCGTAAAGCCGCCGTCCATCTGCAGCACTGCACCGGTCAAGGGTTTTTTGCTGACCTTCATGTGTGCGGCCACGGTACGACCGTCGCCATTCAAAACACGTTCGATCAAAAGCTCAAGCCGCCCACCGCTGGCCTTTTGACCATAGAGCCGGGCTTTGACCACTTGCGTGTCATTGAAGACCAGCAGATCACCCGGCTCCAGCAGGTCAGGTAACTCCGCAAATCGGCGGTCGGCGGGGGAGTTGCTGCGGCCGTCCAGCAGGCGGGACGCACTGCGTTCGGCTGTGGGGTGTTGGGCAATCAGCGCGTCGGGGAGTTCGAAATCGAAGTCTTGCAGCGTGAAGCTGCGTTCAAGGTCAGCTGGAGCGGGGAAGGCAAGAGACATGCGCTTGAGGGCCGGACGGGCCCGTTCCAAGTTAAGGAGGGGAAAGGTGCGGATGAAGTCGCACTGCGAAAGGGCGCGATTTTGCCATGCACAATCCAAAGCATGTCTTCCGAGCCCGTGGCGCCTGCCCCTGAAACCCAGCCTAGCCAGCCCAAGCCGGCGCGAAAAGTTGGGCCGGCCAAGGCTGCGACCGCGCCGCAGACTGGCGCCGCACGGGCTGCGCCAGCAGCCAAGTCTCAAGCGCAAAAGCTGCTTGAAAAACTGGGCCTGGCGCGCGACATTGACCTGGCCCTGCACTTGCCCCTGCGCTACGAAGACGAAACCCGCATCACGCGCCTGGCAGACGCGGTGGACGGCGAAATGGTGCAAGTCGAAGCCGAAGTCACGCATGTGGAGGTGAGCTTCAAGCCCCGCCGCCAGCTGCGCGTGAAGATTGACGATGGCTCTTCTGCCGAAGACCGCATGGGCGCATCAGGCACGTGCGTGCTGCGCTTCATCAACTTTTATCCGGCGCATCAGAAAACGCTCAGCGTGGGCGCGCGCGTGCGTGTGCGCGGCGAATTGCGCAGCGGCTTTTCAGGCCGCGAGATGGTGCACCCCAGCTTCAAACTGGCCGGTGGCGAATTGCCGGGCGCGCTCACCCCCGTTTACCCCACTGTGGCCGGCCTGCCGCAAGCGTATTTGCGCAAGGCCGTCCTCAGCGGTGTGCAGCGTGCCGACTTGGCGGAGACCGTACCGCCAGCCGCCTTGGCCAGCTTGCCGGGCGCTAAAGAGCCGTTCACGCTGCGTCAGGCTTTGCAGTACTTGCACCATCCGACGCCCGAGGCATCTCTCGCTGCATTGGAAGACCGCAGCCACCCGGCCTGGCAGCGGCTTAAAGCCGAGGAGTTGCTGGCGCAGCAGTTGTCGCAACTGGAAGCACGGCGCTTGCGAGCGGCCATGCGCGCGCCGTCTTTGCGCGCGCCTGCGCATGGACCTCAATGCACGCTGCATGAGCAACTGCTTGAGCGCCTGCCCTTCAGGCTCACGGCCGCGCAGCAACGCGTCGGTTTTGAGATCGACGCTGACCTCACCAAGACGCTGCCCATGCACCGCCTGCTGCAAGGCGATGTGGGCTCAGGCAAGACCGTGGTCGCCGCACTGGCCGCCGCGCGCTGCATGGACGCCGGCTGGCAGTGCGCGCTGATGGCGCCCACCGAAATTCTGGCCGAGCAGCACTTCAAAAAACTCATCAGCTGGCTCGAACCCCTGGGCATCACCACCGCGTGGCTGACGGGCAGCCAAAAAACCAAGGAGCGGCGCGAAGCGCTGGCCTTGATTGAAAGCGGCGCGGCGGGGCTGGTGGTGGGCACGCATGCGGTCATTCAAGACAAGGTCAAGTTTCACAACCTCGCGCTGGCCATCATTGACGAGCAGCACCGCTTTGGCGTGGCCCAGCGCCTGGCCCTGCGCAGCAAGATGACCGAAGGCGGCCAAGAGCCGCACTTGTTGATGATGACCGCTACGCCGATTCCGCGGACTCTGGCCATGAGCTATTACGCCGATCTGGATGTGTCCACGATTGACGAGCTGCCGCCCGGTCGCACGCCCATCGTCACCAAGGTCGTGAGCGACAGCCGGCGCGACGAAGTGATTGAGCGCATTCGCGGGCAGCTGGCTGAAGGCCGGCAGGTGTATTGGGTCTGCCCGCTGATTGAAGAAAGCGAAGCCATCGACCTGACCAACGCGACCGAGACGCACGAAGCGCTGAGCGCAGCGCTGGACGGCACGGCGGTCGGGCTGCTGCACTCGCGCATGCCCGTGGCGGACAAAAAAGCCGTGATGGCGCGCTTTACCGCCGGCGAGATTGGCGTGCTGGTCAGCACCACCGTGATCGAGGTCGGCGTGGACGTGCCCAATGCTTCGCTCATGGTGATTGAACATGCCGAGCGCTTTGGTTTGTCACAGCTGCACCAGTTGCGCGGCCGCGTGGGGCGCGGCGCAGCGGCCTCGGCCTGCGTGCTGCTCTATTCCACCGGCGACGGCCCTCGTTTGGGCGAGACAGCACGAGCCCGCCTCAAAGCCATGGCCGAGACGCAAGACGGCTTTGAGATCGCCCGGCGCGACCTCGACATTCGCGGACCGGGTGAGTTCTTGGGCGCGCGGCAGTCCGGCGCCCCGCTGCTGCGATTTGCTGACTTGGCCACCGACACGGAACTGCTGGAATGGGCGCGCGGCTTGGCCCCGCAGATGCTGGATGCACATGCGGGGTTGGCGCGCCGGCACATCGCCCGCTGGCTGGGCGGCAAGGCCGACTTCTTGAAAGCCTGACAATATGCGCATGACGCTCACTGAACTTAAATACATCGTGGCCGTGGCCCGCGAAAAGCATTTTGGCAAGGGCGCTGACGCCTGCCATGTGTCGCAGCCCACGCTCAGCGTGGCCATCAAGAAGCTGGAGGAAGAGTTGCAGGTCAAGCTCTTTGAGCGAAATGCCAACGAGATCACGGTCACGCCGCTGGGTGAAGAAATCATTCGCCAGGCGCAAAGCGTGCTTGAGCAAGCCGACAGCATTCGCGAGATTGCCAAGCGCGGCAAAGACCCGCTGGCTGGCGCGCTGCGCCTAGGCATCATCTACACCATCGGCCCCTATTTGCTGCCGGACCTGGTGCGCCAGACCATCAAGCACAGCCCGCAAATGCCGCTGATGCTGCAGGAGAACTTCACCGTCAAGCTGCTGGAAGAGTTGCGCACTGGCGAGATTGATTGCGCGATCCTGGCCGAGCCTTTTCCCGACACCAACCTGGCGATTGCGCCGCTGTATGACGAGCCCTTTGTAGCCGCTGTGCCCAGCACGCATGCGCTGGCGCAGCGCAGCCACATCACGGCCGAAGAGCTCAAAGCCGAAACCATGCTGCTGCTGGGCAACGGCCATTGTTTCCGCGACCACGTGCTGGAGGTCTGCCCCGAGTTTGCTCGTTTTTCGAGCAGCACCGAAGGCATCCGCAAGAGCTTTGAAGGCTCGTCGCTGGAGACCATCAAGCACATGGTGGCCGCTGGCATGGGCGTGACGCTGGTGCCTCGGCTGAGTGTGCCGCGCGGCGCGCTGGAAGCGCCCAGCCCTGTAGCTCCGCACGACGTCGATGCAGAGGAGCCGTCCTACATTCGCTACCTGCCGTTTGAAGGTCATGTGCCGACGCGCCGCGTGGTGCTGGCCTGGCGACGCAGCTTCACTCGCTATGAGGCGATTGCCGCGCTGCGCAATGCGGTCTATGCGTGTGAGTTGCCCGGCGTCAAGCGGCTGTCCTGAAAGCGCGACCCTGGGCAGCAGGGGCAGAAGAAGATTGCGCTGCACAGCTTGCCGGTGGGCGCGGTCGGCTCTTAAAGTGGTCGCTTTGCAAAGGACACAGCCATGGCGAACACTGCGACCCTGAACCCATCCTTGAATCCATCCTCGGCCGCCGGCGAGCGACCTGCACCGCGCATCAACAACGGTATCAGTGAAGAAGACCGCGCCGCGATTGCGAAAGGTCTCAGCCGCCTGCTGGCCGACACCTACACCCTGTACCTGACCACGCACAACTTTCACTGGAACGTGACGGGCCCGATGTTCAGCACGCTGCACCAGATGTTCATGACTCAGTACACCGAACTGTGGGACGCGGTGGACCCGGTGGCCGAGCGCATCCGCTCACTGGGGCATGCGGCGCCGGGAAGCTATGCGCAGTTCATGGAACTCACGTCGGTGCCCGACGTGCCGCGCGAGCCGCCCAATGCGATGGAAATGGTGCGCATCCTGGTGCAAGGCCATGAGGCCGTGACCCGCACCGCGCGTGAGCTGTTTCCGGTGGCCGAAAAAGGCGCGGACGAAGCCACCGCCGACCTCTTGACGCAGCGCATGGCCATCCATGAGCAGACTGCGTGGATGTTGCGCTCTTTGCTGGAGAATTAGACTCAGCGAGATTGGGCTCTCTGTGAGCCATCAGTCCCCGCCATCAGACACCGTGACCACCATCCAGACCGTCCCTTCCCCCAAGGGCCAGCCAGACCGGCTGGCCTTGTACCTTCAATTGATCCGCTGGAACCGCCCAGCCGGCTGGCTGCTGCTGCTGTGGCCAACCCTGGCCGCGCTGTGGATCGCGGCGGGCGGTTTTCCGGGCTGGCATTTGCTCAGTGTGTTCACCTTGGGCACCATCCTCATGCGCAGCGCAGGTTGCTGCATCAACGACGTGGCGGACCGCAAATTCGACAAGCACGTCAAGCGCACGGCGCAGCGGCCTGTGACCAGCGGGCAGGTGTCCGTCAAAGAAGCGCTGGCCTTGGGCGCGGTGCTGGCTTTGGCGGCATTTGCCTTGGTGCTCACCACCAACCAGGCCACGGTGGCTTGGTCTTTTGCAGCGCTGGCCGTCACCCTGGTCTACCCCTACGCCAAACGGTTTTTGTCCATGCCGCAGGCCGTGCTGGGCGTGGCTTTCAGCTTTGGCATTCCCATGGCGTTTGCGGCGGTGCAGGGCCAGGTGCCGCTGCTGGCTTGGGTGCTGCTGCTGGGCAATCTGTTCTGGGTCATTGCTTACGACACCGAGTACGCCATGGTGGACCGTGATGACGATCTGAGGATCGGCATGAAAACTTCGGCCATCACGCTCGGTCGCTTTGACGTGGCGGCGGTGATGTTGAGCTATGCCCTGTATTTGCTGATCTGGGCTTGGGCGCTCGCTGGCCGATCAGGCCAGGTGGTGTGGGTGGCTGCGCTGGGCTTGGCCGCAGCGCAAGCGGTATGGCACGGTTGGCTGATTCGCGGGCGCGAGCGCGAGGCTTGCTTCAAGACCTTTCGCTTGAACCACTGGCTGGGTTTTACCGTCTTCGCGGGTGTGGCCCTGTCCGCCTTCAGTTTTAGCTTTTAGTCGCTGCGCCGAATTCGTCACCGAGTTCGGCTGCACGCTGGCGCGCCGCCTGCATGGCTGCAATGAACCGCGGTTTGACGCCGCTGGCTTGCATCGCAGTCAGTGCCGCATAGGTGGTGCCGCCCTTGGACGTGACGCGCTCACGCAATGTTTGTGGCGGCTCGTCGGACGCTGCGGCCAACGCAGAGGCACCGCCAAACGTGGCAATCGCCAGTTGCCTTGATTGCGCCTCAGTCAGGCCCATGGCCTGGCCTGCTTCGGTCATGGCCTCGATGAAATAAAACACATAAGCCGGGCCCGAGCCTGAGAGGGCCGTGACGGCGTCCAGTTGTTCTTCGCGCTCCAGCCACAGTTGCTGGCCGGTGCTCTGCACCACAGCTTCGACGCTGGTGCGGTCTGCGGCAGTAACGGCTGGGCGCGCATACAAACCGGTGATGCCTTGGCCAATCAGCGCAGGCGTGTTGGGCATGGCGCGCACCACGCGTTCACTGCCCAGCCACTGGGCAATGCTCTCGGATCGGATGCCCGCAGCCACGCTCAGGTGCAGGGCCAGGGCGGTGTGGGCGCCGGCTTGGGCGGCCGCCTGGCTGAACATCTGGGGCTTGACGGCCCAAACGATGAGCCGGGCAGTGGCCAAGCTCGGCCCGGCCTCGGCCAGCACGCTCACGCCAAAGTCCTTGCGCAGCTTGGCCGCCTGCTCAGCGAAAGGTTCGACCACCTGTACTTGTTGCGCGGGCAGGCCTTCTTTGAGCAGCCCGCTCAAGATGGCGCTGGCCATGTTGCCGCCACCGACGAAGGCGATGTGAAGATCGTGAATGCTGGCGGCCATGCGGGTCCTGTGCAAAGAAGAAAGTGGGGGCAAAGAGCTTGAAGCGTCGAAGTTTAGGCCGGGAGCTCAGGTGTCACTTCAAGCGTCACTTCAAGCCTTACTTGAGCACCGTCTGCCGTACCGCATGCTCCCACTCGGCCATGCGCTCGGCGGCGCGGGCAGGGTCCAGTGTGGGCACAAAGCGGCGCTCGGCACGCCAGAGTTGCGACAACTCGTCGGTGCCAGCGTACACGCCAGTGCTCAGGCCCGCGAGGTAAGCCGCGCCCAGCGCTGTGGTCTCGGTCACGGCGGGGCGCACCACGGGGATGCCCAGCAAATCCGCCTGAAACTGCATCAGCAAATCGTTCACGCAGGCGCCGCCGTCCACCCGTAACTCGGCCACGGGCGCCGCGCCCGCTTCGACCGCGTCGCGGCTCATGGCCAAGAGCAGTGAGGCGCTTTGGTAAGCAATACTTTCTAGCGCCGCACGCGCGATGTGCGCCACTGTCGTGCCGCGCGTCAGGCCGGTGATGGTGCCGCGCGCGTCAGCTTGCCAATAAGGTGCTCCCAGCCCCGTGAAGGCCGGCACCATCATCACGCCGCCCGAGTCCGGCACGCTGTGCGCCAGGGCTTCAACTTCGCTGCTGCCCTTGATGGCGTTCAATCCGTCGCGCAGCCACTGCACAACGGCGCCGCCCACAAAGACGCTGCCTTCCACCGCAAACTCAGGCCGCGCGCTGGTCTGCGCAGCGCTGGTCGTCAGCAGGCCGTTGTGACTGGTTTGGAATTGTTCCCCCGTGTGCATCAGCATGAAGCAGCCGGTGCCGTAGGTGTTCTTGGCCATGCCGGACTTGAAACACGCCTGCCCAAAAAGTGCGCTCTGCTGGTCGCCAGCCACGCCGCCTATGTTGATGGGGCTGCCCAAGAGCTCAGGCAGGGTGTTGCCGTAATGCGCGCTGGAAGGCAGCACGGCGGGCATCAGGCTGCCAGGGATGTCCAGCAGTCCCAGGAGCTCGGTGTCCCAAGTATTGGTGTGCACGTTGAACAGCATGGTGCGCGAGGCATTGCTGACGTCCGTGGCGTGAAGCGCGCCGCCAGTGAGCTGCCACATCAGCCAGGTGTCTATCGTGCCGAAAGCCAGCTCGCCGCGCTCTGCGGCGGCGCGTGCACCAGACACGTTGTCGAGCAGCCATTTGAGCTTGGTGCCCGAAAAATACGCGTCCACCAGCAGCCCGGTTTTTTGCTGGATCAAACCCGCTTTGCCTTGCTCGCGCAGTGCTGCGCACGTGGCCTCGGCCCGCCGGTCTTGCCAGACGATGGCGTGATGAATCGGCTGGCCCGTTTGACGGTTCCAGACCACCGTGGTTTCGCGCTGGTTGGTGATGCCCAGCGCGCGAATATCGCTGGCTTTGAGCTGGGCCTTGGCCAGTGCTTCGCGGGCAGTGGCCAGTTGGGTTTCCCAGATCACCACAGGGTCATGCTCAACCCAGCCGGGGCGCGGGTAAATTTGTGGCAGTTCACGTTGCGCCATGGCGACGATATGGCCAGCCGAGTCAAAAATGATGCTGCGCGAACTGGAGGTGCCTTGATCAAGTGCGAGAAGGTAGGTCATGCCTTCATTGTGAAAGAACTCAGGTGCAGACCCGGAAAGGCAAAAGGCCGCGCTGCCCTTTGGCCTTGCTTCCCCGGGTGAGCAGGGTACTTTGTTGTACTTCTGCAACTCCCAAGCCTGGCGGAGGGGATTTCCGATTCTCCTGAACGCCGGAAGAGCCTGCCTTCAAGCGCCTCAAGCCCTGCAAAAGCTTGTCAGATGACTTTTTTGCCGGGGTTGTTGACGCAAGGCATTTACTTGGTCATAATCGTGGGCTTCGCTTTAAAAGGCGGAGAACTTCTGCCCAAAGGATGCAGTGCAAGTGGTTTGCGCTGTGGACGACGGGCCCAAGACTGACTGGTGTGCAGCCTGACTGAATGACGCAAAGTCTTCAGGGGGTTCTTATCCGGTGCAAGTTGGGAAAAATTTAAATGATCCAAACGCAATCCAAACTCGATGTTGCTGACAACACGGGTGCCAAGTCCGTGATGTGCATCAAGGTGCTGGGCGGCTCCAAGCGCCGGTACGCCAGCGTTGGTGACGTCATCAAGGTGAGCATCAAAGAAGCCGCTCCACGTGGCCGCGTCAAAAAAGGCGAGGTTTACAGTGCAGTGGTCGTTCGCACCGCCAAAGGCATTCGCCGTGGCGATGGCTCGCTCGTCAAATTCGACGGCAACGCAGCAGTGTTGCTCAACGCCAAGCTGGAGCCTATCGGCACCCGCATCTTCGGACCAGTGACGCGCGAGTTGCGCACTGAAAAGTTCATGAAGATCGTGTCCCTGGCTCCTGAAGTTCTGTAAGGACACACTGCCATGAACAAGATTCGCAAAGGCGACGAAGTCATCGTGCTCGCGGGCCGTGACAAGGGTAAGCGCGGCACTGTTGCCCAGCGCAAAGACGACAGCTACCTGCTGGTCGACGGGATCAACCTGGTGAAAAAACACACCAAGCCCAATCCCCTCAAGGGCGCCACCGGTGGCATCGTTGAGAAAAACATGCCGATTCACCAGTCCAATGTCGCGATTTTCAACGCGTCTACCGGCAAGGCGGATCGGGTTGGTATCAAGTTGTTGGCTGACGGCAAAAAAGTGCGCGTCTTCAAGTCCAGCGGCGACGAAATTAAGGCTGCGTAAACATGGCACGCTTGCAAGATCAATACCGCGAGAAAATCGCGCCGGCCCTGGTCGAGAAATTCGGCTACACCACCCCGATGCAGGTTCCCCGCATCACCAAGATCACGCTCAACATGGGTGTGAGTGAGGCGGTTGCCGACAAGAAAGTCATGGACAACGCTGTCGGCGACATGACCAAGATTGCTGGCCAAAAGCCTGTCGTCACCAAGGCCAAGAAGGCTATCGCTGGTTTCAAGATCCGCGAAGACTTGCCTATCGGCTGCATGGTCACGCTACGCGGCGTCAAGATGTATGAGTTCCTGGACCGTTTTGTCACCGTGGCTTTGCCCCGTGTGCGTGACTTCCGCGGTATCTCCGGTCGCGCCTTTGATGGCCGTGGCAACTACAACATCGGCGTGAAAGAGCAGATCATTTTCCCTGAGATTGAGTACGACAAGGTGGATGCCTTGCGCGGTCTGAATATCAGCATCACCACAACGGCCAAGACCGATGAAGAGTGCAAGGCACTTCTCACCGCTTTCCGTTTTCCGTTCAAGAACTGAAGGCGCGCAAGATGGCAAAACAAGCTCTGCTGCAACGTGAACTCAAGCGCGAGAAACTCGCCGCCAAGTTCGCCAAGAAATACGCTGAACTCAAAGCAACCTCGACCGATGCCAAGCGCTCGGACGAAGAGCGCGCCCTGGCCCGCCTTGAGTTGCAAAAGTTGCCCCGTAACGCGAACCCGACTCGTCAGCGTAACCGCTGCGCGATCACGGGCCGCCCACGCGGTACGTTCCGTCAATTCGGTCTGGCTCGCGCCAAGATCCGTGAATTGGCCTTTGCTGGTGATATCCCTGGTATCACCAAGGCCAGCTGGTAATAGGAGAGACACAAAATGAGCATGAGTGATCCTATCGCCGACATGTTGACGCGTATCCGCAATGCACAGATGGTTGAAAAAGCCGTCGTGCAGGTACCGTCTTCCAAGGTCAAAGTCGCTATCGCGCAAGTTCTGAAGGATGAGGGCTACATCGATGGCTTCTCCGTCAAGAACGACGATGGCAAACCCCAGCTGGAAATTGCCCTGAAGTACTACGCAGGCCGTCCCGTGATTGAGCGCATCGAGCGCGTCAGCCGCCCCGGTCTTCGTGTTTACAAAGGCCACGGCGCTATCCCTCAAGTCATGAACGGCTTGGGCGTCGCCATCGTCACCACACCCCAGGGCGTGATGACCGACCGCAAAGCTCGCGCAACCGGCACCGGTGGCGAAATTCTTTGCTACGTGGCTTAACGGGCATTAGGAGTAACTGAAATGTCTCGTGTAGCAAAAATGCCAGTCATCGTCCCAACGGGCGTGGACGTGGCTTTCAAAGAAGACCATATCAACGTCAAGGGCAGCCTCGGCACCCTGGCGCTGGCGCAAAACGCGCTGGTCACCATCAGCAATAACGCTGGCCAGCTGACTTTCGTTCCAGCGAACGAGTCCCGCGAAGCCAACGCCATGAGCGGCACCATGCGCCAGCTCGTGAACAACATGGTGACCGGTGTCACCAAGGGCTTTGAGAAAAAGCTCAGCCTGGTCGGCGTGGGCTACAAAGCCCAGGCCCAAGGTGCCAAACTGAACCTGACGGTGGGCTATTCCCATCCAGTGGTTCTGGACATGCCTGCTGGTATCAAAGTCGAAACCCCGACCCCGACCGAAGTCGTGATCAAGGGTTCTGACCGCCAGCGCGTTGGCCAGATCGCTGCTGAAGTTCGTGCGATTCGTCCTCCCGAGCCTTACAAGGGCAAGGGCATCCGCTATGTGGATGAGAAGATCACGATCAAAGAAACCAAGAAGAAATAAGGAGCTGCATCATGTTGACCAAAAAAGAGCAGCGCCTTCGTCGTTCACGCCAGACCCGCATCCGCATTGCAACGCAAGGCGTGGCTCGTCTGACGGTGAATCGCACCAATTTGCATATTTACGCCAGTGTTATCTCTGGCGACGGCACCAAGGTGCTGGCCGCAGCCTCCACGGCAGAAGTCGAAGTCCGCAAGGAAATCGGCGCGTCGGGCAAGGGCGGAAACGTTGCTGCAGCGCAAGCCATTGGCAAGCGCATTGCTGAAAAAGCAAAAGCAGCTGGTGTCGAAAAAGTTGCGTTTGATCGCGCTGGTTTCGCCTACCACGGCCGCGTCAAAGCGCTGGCCGAGGCTGCGCGTGAAGCTGGCCTGCAGTTCTAAGACTGGAATTCAAGTATGGCTAAGTTTCAAGCTAAATCAAACAACGACGCTCCGGACGATGGTCTGAAGGAAAAGATGATCGCGGTCAACCGCGTCACCAAAGTCGTCAAGGGCGGTCGTATTCTCGGTTTCGCAGCACTGACCGTGGTCGGTGATGGCGATGGCCGCGTCGGCATGGGCAAGGGCAAGTCGAAAGAAGTGCCAGCTGCCGTGCAAAAGGCCATGGAAGAGGCTCGCCGCAACATGACCAAGGTCAATTTGCGCAACGGCACGATCCATCACAACGTGTTCGGTCACCACGGTGCCGCCAACGTCATGATGGCGCCTGCTCCAAAAGGTACTGGCATCATCGCCGGCGGCCCCATGCGCGCCGTCTTTGAAGTCATGGGCATCACCGACATCGTGGCCAAGAGCCATGGTTCGAGCAACCCTTACAACATGGTGCGTGCCACCATGGACGCGCTGAACAAATCCACAACGGCTTCGGAAATCGCAGCAAAGCGTGGCAAGTCAGTCGAAGACATCACCGGCTAAGGCGATCAGTTATGACGACAGCAAATAAAATCACAGTCCAACTGGTCAAGAGCCCGATCGGTACCAAGGAATCGCATCGTGCAACGGTGCGCGGCCTGGGTCTGCGCGGCATTAACAGCACCAGCAGCCTGGAAGACACGCCCGCAGTGCGCGGCATGATCAACAAGATCAGCTATCTGGTCAAGATTCTGTAAGGACAGGTCCAAATGGAACTCAACGCAATCAAGCCAGGCGCAGGCGCCAAGCATGCCAAGCGCCGTGTCGGCCGCGGCATCGGCTCTGGCCTGGGTAAAACCGCTGGTCGTGGCCACAAGGGTCAAAAATCCCGTTCGGGCGGCTACCACAAGGTCGGTTTCGAGGGCGGTCAAATGCCTTTGCAACGCCGTTTGCCAAAGCGCGGTTTCAAGTCGCACCAGCTGCAGTTCAATGCAGAAGTGACCTTGGCTGACCTCGAGCAGCTCGGCCTGGCCGAAGTCAACGCACTGTCGTTGAAGACAGCTGGTCTGGTTGGTCAAATGGCCAAGACGATCAAGGTTGTCAAGACCGGCGTGCTGACCAAAGCGGTCAAGCTCAACGGTATCGGCGCAACGGCGGGTGCCAAGGCAGCTATCGAAGCCGCTGGCGGCGCGGTCGCTTAATTCAGACGGAACCTTCAGTGGCAACCAGCTCCGCCCAAATTGCAAAGTCCGGCAAGTTCGGTGACCTGCGCAATCGGCTTGTCTTTCTGCTGCTCGCGCTGGTGGTTTACCGCGTGGGAGCGCACATTCCTGTTCCGGGTATCGATCCGAATCAGTTGAAGGCGCTCTTCAGCGGTCAGCAGGGCGGCATCTTGAACTTGTTCAACATGTTCTCGGGTGGCGCGCTGTCTCGCTTTACGGTGTTTGCACTGGGCATCATGCCCTACATCTCTGCTTCCATCATCATGCAGTTGCTCACTTATGTGGTTCCCACATTCGAGCAACTCAAGAAGGAAGGCGAAGCTGGTCGTCGCAAGATCACGCAGTACACGCGTTTTGGAGCCCTGGGTTTGGCGCTGTTTCAGTCAATCGGCATTGCTGTGGCGCTCGAAAGCTCGCCTGGTTTGGTGTTGGCGCCTGGCTTTGGATTTCGCATGACTGCGGTCGTTAGCCTGACGGCCGGCACGATGTTTCTGATGTGGTTGGGCGAGCAAATCACGGAGCGCGGTCTGGGTAATGGCATTTCGATTTTGATCTTCGCGGGTATTGCCGCTGGACTGCCAAATGCCATGGGCGGCCTCCTGGAGTTGGTGCGTACCGGCGCTATGAGCATCCTGGTTGCGCTCGTGATCGTGGTGGTCATCGCACTGGTGACCTACTTCGTGGTCTTCGTTGAACGCGGTCAGCGCAAGATCCTTGTGAACTATGCGCGGCGTCAAGTGGGTAACAAGGTCTACGGTGGTCAGTCTTCGCATCTGCCGCTCAAGCTGAATATGGCTGGAGTGATTCCTCCGATCTTCGCTTCGTCCATCATCTTGCTGCCGGCAACGGTTGTGGGCTGGTTTTCCGCGGGCGAAAGCATGCGTTGGCTCAAGGACATCGCTTCAACCCTGACGCCCGGCCAGCCGATCTATGTGATGTTGTATGCCGCAGCGATTGTGTTCTTCTGCTTTTTCTACACGGCTTTGGTATTTAACAGCCGCGAAACGGCAGACAACCTCAAGAAAAGCGGCGCTTTTGTTCCGGGTATTCGTCCAGGTGACCAAACTGCACGCTACATCGACAAAATTTTGATCCGGCTGACATTGGCAGGTGCTGTTTACATCACCTTCGTGTGTTTGTTGCCCGAGTTCTTGATCTTGAAATACAACGTGCCGTTTTATTTCGGCGGCACATCACTGCTCATCATCGTGGTGGTGACGATGGACTTCATGGCCCAAGTGCAGAACTACATGATGTCTCAGCAGTATGAGTCCTTGTTGAAGAAGGCAAGCTTCAAGCCGGGCAGCTAAGCCGGGCCTGTTGCCCACCGTTTTACACGCATCGCACAGAGAAAAGTTTAGGAGAAGAAAATGAGAGTTTCAGCTTCGGTTAAGAAGATTTGCCGCAACTGTAAAATCATCCGTCGCAAAGGCGTTGTGCGGGTGATCTGCACAGACCCACGCCATAAACAGCGTCAAGGCTGATTTCAAAGAGTATTAGAGGACGCACATGGCTCGTATCGCAGGTATCAATATTCCGCCGCAGCAGCACGCCGAAATCGGCCTGACTGCCATTTTCGGCATCGGTCGCACCCGTGCTCGCAAGATCTGCGAAGCATGCGACATTGCTTACGCCAAGAAGATCAAGGATCTGACGGACGCCGATCTGGAAAAGATTCGCGACCAGATCGCCTTGTTCACCATTGAAGGTGACTTGCGCCGCGAGACCACCATGAACATCAAGCGCTTGATGGACATCGGTTGCTACCGTGGTTTCCGTCATCGCCGCGGTCTGCCGATGCGCGGCCAGCGCACGCGCACCAACGCCCGCACCCGCAAGGGCCCGCGCAAGGCCGCGCAGTCCCTGAAGAAATAATCCAAGGTAAGACATGGCAAAAGCACCAAATAACACCGCCGCTCAGCGCGTGCGCAAGAAGGTTCGCAAGAACGTGGCCGATGGCATCGCCCACATTCACGCTTCCTTCAACAACACCATCATCACGATCACCGATCGCCAGGGCAATGCTCTGTCGTGGGCATCGTCGGGTGGCCAGGGCTTCAAGGGCTCGCGCAAATCCACGCCTTTCGCAGCCCAGGTGGCTTCCGAAGTCGCTGGCCGCGCTGCCATCGAGCAGGGCATCAAGAACGTTGACGTCGAGATCAAAGGCCCCGGCCCTGGTCGTGAGTCGTCGGTTCGTGCATTGGGCGCCCTGGGCATCCGCATCAACTCTATCGCTGATGTGACCCCGGTTCCGCACAACGGCTGCCGTCCGCAAAAGCGTCGTCGCATCTAATTTTCTCCCCGCCACGGGCCTGGTTGGCTGCACTGCAGCCGACCAGGCCTTGGGCGTTTTCGCAAGCCCACTGCCAACAGGTCTCGAACCGAAGGCTCCTGCACTCAGGTGCAGCAGATGACACAAGGATATAAACGTGGCACGTTACCTCGGCCCCAAGGCCAAACTTTCCCGCCGTGAAGGCACCGACCTGTTCCTGAAAAGCGCTCGTCGCGCTATCGGTGACAAGGCTAAATTTGACTCCAAGCCAGGCCAGCACGGCCGCACTTCGGGCATGCGCACGTCGGACTACGGTCTGCAACTGCGTGAAAAGCAGAAGGTCAAGCGCATGTACGGCGTGCTCGAAAAGCAGTTCCGCCGCTACTTCGAAGAAGCTGACCGTCGCAAAGGCAACACCGGCGCCAACTTGTTGTTCTTGCTGGAATGCCGCTTGGACAATGTCGTGTATCGCATGGGATTCGGCTCGACCCGCGCTGAAGCGCGTCAGCTGGTCTCGCACAAGGCCATCACGGTCAACGGCCAGTCGGTCAATATCCCTTCGTACCTGGTCAAGACCGGTGACGTCGTGGCTGTGCGCGAAAAGTCCAAGAAACAAAACCGTGTGCTCGAAGCGCTGCAATTGGCCCAGCAAGTTGGTATGCCAGCTTGGGTTGATGTGAGCATCGACAAAGGCGAAGGCATTTTCAAGAAGGTGCCTGACCGTGACGAGTTCGCCTCTGACGTCAACGAATCGCTGATCGTCGAGTTGTACTCGCGCTAATCATTCACGTTGATTCATTTCCCGTTCCTGAGCCCGGGGCTTCTGTCCTGGTTCAGGCTGCTTCACCCGGCCTTATCGGTGTAACGAGCCGAGGGTATTGAGAGGAAGACTGCATGCAAACAAATCTACTAAAACCAAAAACCATCAACGTTGAGCAGTTGGCTGCCAACCGCGCCAAGGTCACGCTGGAGCCTTTCGAGCGTGGCTATGGCCACACGCTGGGCAATGCGCTGCGTCGCGTCCTGCTGTCCTCCATGGTCGGCCACGCCGCCACGGAAGTGACGATTGCCGGCGTCCTGCACGAGTACTCCTCGATTGACGGCGTGCAAGAAGACGTCGTCAACATCTTGTTGAACCTCAAAGGCGTGGTCTTCAAGCTGCACAACCGCGATGAAGTCACGCTGAGCCTGCGTAAAGACGGCGAAGGTCCTGTGACCGCTGCCGACATCCAGACGCCGCATGACGTCGAGATCATCAACCCTGAGCACGTGATCGTGAACCTGTCGCATGGCGGCAAGATCGACATGCAGATCAAGGTTGAAAACGGCCGCGGCTACGTGCCTGGCACCATGCGCCGCTACGGCGACGAGTCGACCAAGTCGATTGGCCGCATCGTTCTGGACGCATCGTTCTCGCCCGTCAAGCGCGTGAGCTACATCGTCGAAAGCGCTCGCGTTGAGCAGCGTACCGACCTGGACAAGCTGGTGCTCGAAATCGAAACCAACGGCGCCGTGTCGGCTGAAGATGCCGTGCGTGCTTCGGCCAAGATTCTGGTGGAGCAACTGGCTGTGTTTGCTCAGCTCGAAGGCAATGAATTGGCTGCGTTTGACGCACCGGTTCAGCGCAGCTCGCAACAGTTCGATCCGATCTTGCTCCGCCCTGTGGACGAGCTCGAGTTGACCGTGCGTTCGGCCAACTGCCTCAAAGCCGAAAACATTTACTACATTGGCGACCTGATTCAGCGTACCGAGAACGAACTTCTCAAGACGCCAAACCTGGGCCGCAAATCGCTCAACGAGATCAAGGAAGTTTTGGCTTCCCGTGGTCTGACGCTGGGCATGCGCCTCGAAAGCTGGCCACCCGCCGGCCTAGACAAGCGTTAAATTGAATGCGCCTCGGCAACGAGGCAAGTGCACGGGCAGTACCTGATACGGCTGCCTGAATTAGAAAACTGGAAGGAAAAGCACCATGCGCCACGGACACGGACTCCGCAAACTCAATCGCACCACCTCGCACCGCCTGGCAATGCTGCGCAACATGATGAATTCTTTGATTCAGCATGAAGCCATCAAGACCACCTTGCCAAAAGCCAAGGAACTGCGTCGCGTCGTTGAACCCATGATCACGCTGGCCAAAGAGCCAACGCTGGCCAATAAACGCCTCGCGTTTGACCGCCTGCGCGACCGCGACATGGTCGTCAAGCTGTTCGCCGAACTCGGCCCACGGTACAAAGCTCGTCCAGGCGGCTACACCCGCATCCTGAAGATGGGTTTTCGCGTGGGTGACAACGCACCGATGGCTTTGGTCGAATTGGTCGACCGTCCCGATGTCGAAGAAACTTCGGCAGCTGACGGCGCCAAGGCTGAATAAGCGCTATAATTAAGTCATATCGCGCGGTGGAGCAGCCTGGTAGCTCGTTGGGCTCATAACCCAAAGGTCGTAAGTTCAAATCTTGCCCGCGCAACCAAATTCTGGTCCCTAGGTCCAGTTCCAAAACGCCCACTTCATGTGGGCGTTTTGCGTTGTGACGTTCATTTTTTGCGATGCAACGCCAAAGCTAGACAAATATTTAAGCGGTCGTTTGACTATTGTTTAGCTTGGAACAGTCATTCAACGTCGCCAAGGTCCTCCTCCGCTAAAGTTCAGAATCCAGAGCTCGACAGTAACCGACCCAAGGTGCGTTGAGTGTTTTCTTAATATGCGGTCGATGAGGCCGTCGCAGTGGGGACCATGCAAATTCCAGAACGCGACGCACCGCCTTTTTCACCCCAACTACTGTTGCAGAAAATGGGCCATAACCAAGATATCTTTCGCGCCGTTGTACAGGCAATGCAGGCCGATTTGGATGTGCGCATGCTCCGATTGGCCGCTGCCGGTGCCCAGAGAGATTTCATGACCGCCAAGGCAGAGTCGCATGCGCTCAAAGGCGCCCTGGGTGAAGTCACCGCCACCAGTGCAGCATATCTGGCGAGCATTCTGGAGCGGGCAGCAGATGCCCGGGACTGGGACACATTTGACCTCGCGTTCAGTGAATTCCAGATCGATGCGGAGCAACTAAAGACCGCAATACAGGCTCATTTAACTGCCGACAAAGAATCCGCACCGACCGAAGCGGTAGAGCAGAGCAACTACCCGACTGGACTGCGCCATCCTGACAAGCTGCATTAGCAGCTGCACAGGGTCCGAAGTGTACATTCGGACGACTTCTTGACTGGGTTAGTCCATCCACGCTAGGCCCTTGGCCGTTACGGTGGATTTTTGCGTGGGAAATCAGACCCGGCTACAGCCACCGCCAAGCCGTAGCCGTGCAGGCTTGGCGGCTACCCAGAAGAACACGAGTTCAAACGCCTTTCGCACAACATGCGAAATGCACGAATCTCATACTTCGCTGCAATCGCCCATGACCTCCATGACTTTTCAGTCAGCGAAAATTTAAATAGCTGTTTTTAATGCGCCGGCCCAGGTGCGTTGGCCTAACGCTGAGCGACTTCGAACTGCGCATGACGAAGGTTGAGCTGCGGTTCGCGGACTGTTCGCTTGACGAGCTTTACATGTCACTTCTGTGTTGAGTGAGATGTACATTTGTAGTAATAAATAGCGAATGAATCTGGATAAAAAACGTTGAAATCCATCGTAAAGATCTAAAAAATTGTTTTTATTAGAACTAAAAACGTAAAAGTGGCGTTACTATTTGCGACTGTTCAATTTGTGTGCCTTGACCGTAGCCAAGGTTGTGAGATCAAAGGACCTGTTCATGTCGAATTACGCCTACCGACTGCTTAAGAAAATCAGTTTCAGTGAACGTCGCATCTTGGATGTCTTACCTCGTATGAGCATTCGCTCGTTCGAGGCTGGGGACATCATTTGGGGCAAAGGCTTGCCTGTGCAGTCTTGGTACTGCGTCATGTCAGGCTACGTAGCCGCGTCCGTGCCTCTTGAAAAGGGAGGGCAAATGCCGGTCAGCGTTCTGGGGCAGCACGCTTGGTTTGGCGAGCAATCGCTGTTGAGCCGACAGCCCAGTGCGCTGGACTACAGCTGCCTGACCCCTGTGGAGGTGATTGGCATGGACAAATCGTTTTTAGAGGCTGCCTTTGAACAAGAGCCTGATTTCGTTCGTTTCCTGGTGGGTCTTGTGACATGGCGAGTGCAACAGCAATCAGAGATGTTGATGCTCATGCGCTTGGGAAGTTCGTCGCTCAGGGTGGTGATGGGCCTGGCTCAACTGGCGGAGGCCATTCGCCGAGATCTGGACATTCCGGTCGATGCCGAAGAGCGGGTTGAGATCCCCATTTCCCAAGAGTTGATCGCCTCGCTTTGCGGTGTCTCTCGGACGCTCTTTTCTGAATATCTCCAACACTTGGTGCGCGCCGACTGGGTCAAAGTGCGCTACGGCGCCATCGAGATGAGACGCCCCGACGTTTGGCAATTATTTGCGCAATCACAGCGGGCGCGCCAGCGCGTAGCCCACCGTCCCACGATTGAGGACCTGCTGGCCGAGATGGAAGCTGCAGCCTCTCCGATCACAGGCCAAGCCCGGGCCGGCCATCGCGTCGCGATCAACGCTTGAGGTTTTGCTGCACGTTTGAATCGCGCTATTTCCCGAGGGGCTGACCTTCGGGTGCGGCAGGTGACGACAGGGCCGCTTGCCGCCGCGGGGCAAGCTTCCTGTCATGCGTAAAGCGGCAGCTCCCTCCAGTCCCACTCCGTCCTCTTCATCTGCGCTCAGTCGCTATCGGGCCAAGCGCGACTTCACCCAGACGCCGGAGCCTGATGCAGCGAACGCGGAAGAGCTTGCTGGGCCCCGCTTTGTGGTTCAAAAACATTGGGCCTCTCGCCTGCATTACGACTTCAGGCTCGAGTTGGACGGTGTTTTAAAGAGCTGGGCCGTACCCAAGGGGCCAAGCTTTGACCCCCGCGATAAGCGCATGGCGGTGGAGGTGGAAGACCACCCCTTATCGTATGGCGACTTTGAGGGTGTGATACCACCTGGTCAATACGGCGCAGGCCGGGTCATCGTGTGGGACACCGGCTTTTGGATTCCACTGGGCGATGCACGGCAAGGCTACAAAGAGGGCCATCTGAAATTCGAACTCCAGGGCCACAAGCTGTGCGGCAAGTGGGCGCTGGTGCGCATGAAGGTCAGCGATGAAAAACCTCAAAGGCCGTGGTTGCTGATCAAGGAAAAGGACGAATTCGCCCGACCGGCTGACACCTTTAGCGTGGTGGATGAAATGCCAGACAGTGTGCAGGGGCCAGCTGGTATGCCGACGACGGGCAGTAAAAAGCAGCCTCTGGCCTTACCGCCTCAAGCAACACGGGCCGCACTGCCCGCACAACTGGCACCGCAGCTCGCGACACTGGTGGACACACCGCCGCAAAGCCGCTCTGACTGGTGGTATGAAATCAAGTTGGATGGGTACCGTGTGCTGGCGCGACTTGACGGTCAACGTGTGCAGCTGTTCACGCGCAACGGTCATGACTGGACAGCGCGAATGCCAGGTTTGGCCGATGCGCTAGGCAAGATGCAGGCGGCAGGACTCCCCCCCGGGTGGTACGACGGCGAGGTGGTGGTGTTGGGCCTCAACGGCATGCCGGACTTTCAGGCATTGCAGCAGGCCTTTGACAATGCGAGGGGCCTGCGACCAGTAGCTGCCGCTGAACTGATCTATTTCCTCTTTGACTTGCCGTACGTGGCCGGACACGACCTGCGTTCAGCACCGCAGGCGCTCAGGCGCGCCGTGATGCAGCAGGTGCTGGCTGGTTTTGAGCCTAGGGGGGGCAAAGGCTGGGGCCCTGTTCGCCTGAGCGAAATCTTTGCTGACGATCCCGCCGAGGTGGTGCAATCGGCCTGTCGTCTGGGCCTGGAGGGCGTGATTGGCAAGCGTCGCGACGCGCCCTATGTGAGCCGGCGCTCCCCAGCCTGGATCAAGCTTAAGTGCAGCAAGCGTCAGGAGTTTGTGATTGGTGGCTATACGGAGCCGCGCGGAGCACGCGTGGGCTTGGGCGCGCTGCTGCTGGGCGTGCATGGCGGGAAAGGCGACGGCGAGCTGCGATATGTCGGCAGCGTTGGAACCGGCTTTGATGACCGCAGTCTGCGTCAACTCAAGGAAAAGCTGGGTGCGCTGGCCCACGCGAAGCCGCCCTTCGCTTCGAGTGCCGACCTGCCCAAGGCCGCCCACTGGGTGCGCCCCGAACTGCTGGCGGAGGTTTCCTTTGCTGAGTGGACGCAAGGCGGCCGCATTCGGCATCCTGTCTTTCATGGGCTGCGCACGGACAAACCGGCGCGCGACATTGTGCGGGAGCAAGCCGCTGCGGTCCAGGAACCGGCCAGTCGCTTACCGGCTGGGCTGCACGTCACCAACCCGGAGCGCCTGATTGACGCAAGCTCGGGCCTGCACAAGATAGACCTCGTGCGCTATTACGGGCTGGTAGCACCGCTCATGCTTGCGCAGCTCAAGGCCAGACCGGTGGCGCTGGTACGGGCGCCTGAGGGCGTGGGTGGCGAGCTGTTTTTTCAAAAGCACGCCGACAACCGCAAATTGCCTGGCGTGCACCAGCTAGACCCGGCTCTGTACCCGAGCCATCCGCCCATGCTGGAAATCATCAACGCTGAGGGTCTGGCTGCCTTAGCGCAATGGAATGTGATCGAAATACACACTCAAAATGCCGTAGCCTCGGCCTTCGGCACGCCAGACCGGGTGGTCTTTGACTTGGACCCAGGTGAGGGCGTGGCATGGGCGCAAATTCAGGAGGCGGCGACCCTGTTGCAGTCCTTTTTGCTTGAGCTTGGCCTCAACCCCTTTTTGAAAACCAGTGGCGGTAAAGGTCTGCATGTTTTGGTGCCCCTGAAAAAGCAGCACGACTGGGACACGGTCAAAGGCTTTTCACAGGCGGTGGTAGCGCATCTGGCGCGGTTGATCCCTCAGCGCTTCGTGCTCAAGAGTGGCGGCAAGAATCGCGTGGGCAAAATCTTCATCGACTATCTGCGCAATGGTCTGGGCGCCACCACAGTGGCCGCCTGGTCCGCGCGGGCGCGCCCGGGCATGGGCATCTCGGTGCCGGTGGACTGGGCGGAACTGCCCGGCCTCAAAAGCGGTGACCACTGGACAGTGAAAACCGTCCATGAGCGTCTGGATGTGGGCAACGCGCCGTGGGACGGCTACGCCAAGAGCGCTGTGGGATTGGCCCGGCCGATGCAGCGCCTGGGCTGGAAGCCCGCTTAATTCCCCGCGCTTCAAATCGACTCTACGCTGCCCGTGACCGGCAGCACGATGCCCGTGATGTAGCTTGCGCACGCTGGTGAGGCCAAAAACACGTAGGCCGGGGACAACTCCTCAGGCTGCGCGGGTCGCTTCATGTCGGTGTCCTGTCCAAAATGCGCCACCGCGTTCAGTGGTTTGTCTGCCGGGTTCAGCGGTGTCCACACAGGGCCAGGTGCCACCGCATTCACGCGAATGCCGCGCGGCGCGAGCTGGCTGGCCAGTGACTTGGTGAAGGCATGAATCGCCCCCTTCGTCGCAGCGTAGTCCAGCAAGTTAGCGCTGCCACGCAAGCCCACCACCGAGCCGGTGTTGATGATGGACGAGCCGGCGCCCAGGTGCGGTAGGACCGCCTTGGCCATGAAAAAGTAGCCGTAAATATTCGTGCGCACTGTCTCGTCCAGGCGCTCGGCGCTGATGTCTTCCAGCGCGTCGGCATGCTCTTGAAAGGCCGCGTTATTCACCAGCACATCGAGCTTGCCGAACTCGGCCACCACTTGCGCGACGGCGCGCTGGCAGTAAGCCTCCTCCTTCACGTCGCCGGGGAGCAGCAGGCAGCGCCCGCCTTCCGCCTCGACATGCCGACGTGTTTCCTCAGCGTCAGTATGTTCATTCAAATAAGCAATCGCCACGTCTGCGCCCTCACGGGCATAAAGCACGGCCACCGCGCGACCAATGCCCGAGTCGCCACCGGTGATCAACGTCGCCATGCCTTGCAGCTTGCCGCTGCCGCGGTAGGCCCTGGCCCTGAACTGCGGCGGCAGTTGCATGTCGGCTTCCAGCCCCGGCTTGGCCAGGCGCTCTGCGGGCAGCGGCGGTACTGGGTAGGCGCTGATGCCAGCTTGCAGCGCTGGCTTGCTCGCCTCGCTGCCTTGCGTTTGAGTAGCTTGGGCCTTGGCCCCGTCACGCGCGTCTTGCTCGCGCTGAATGCTTTGCTGATGCGCTACTGCGGCATTGGTATCTGGGGCGTCTCGGGTAGTGGCGTCTTGCGTTTCAGTGGTCGGCTGGTTCATGGCTTCTCCATCAAGTCAATTGAGCCGGTTCGATCCGGCACTTCAGCACGTCTTGCATATAGGCCAGCGCTCGTGTGTGACTCGCATCGTCTTCCGCCGCGCAGCAGTCGGCCGGCACCCAGGTCGGGTAGGCGCGCAGGTAGGCGTCAGTGGCGGTCATCTGCACGCAGATGTCGGTGGCCAAGCCGGTGACGATGAGGTGGCGCACGCGCATTTGCTGCAGCAGCAAGTCCAACGGCGTGCCGTAAAAAGCCGAGTGGCGCGGTTTGAGAATGGCGATGTCCTGGGGGCCAGGGGCGATCAGCTGCGTCAGCTCTCCCACGGCGCCGGGCAGGCCCCGGCAGTAGGCCACCATGGCCTGGAAGTTGGATTGCCAGAGGCCATAGTTGTCGTTGGCGTAAATCACGGGCACGCCCTCATCCCTTAGCTTGCTCCGCAAGGCACCGGTGCATCGCGCTGCCTGCAGCGCACCCGGCGCAAGCGCCTGTCCACCGTCAAAGCTCAGTGGATTGATGAAGTCAACGAGGAGCAGCGCGCGCTCGGACTCACGCAGCGCCTGGCGCTCGGTTGAGAACTGTTCGGCGGACACTTCGGCCATACGCGCAGCATCGCGCGCTGTGGTGCGGGCCGGTGTCAGAGGCCGGCGGGGCGCCGTGTCAGGCCGCGCTGGCTGCAATCAGGATGCAGGTGCTTGAAAACCACCGCTGCGAAAGGTCAGCACCAGCGTGTCGCGGTAGCCCGCGCTGGGTTCTCCGGCAGTGTTTGCCTCGACCGGCAAGATGGGGGTCGTTTCATGGATGACGCGGGCATCGTCCAGCAGCAGCGTCGTGAGCGGTTCGGTCATCAAAAAGCGCAGACCGTGCGGGCCATACGCATCGAACACCCGGGACTCACCGCCTTTGACGCCGTGGCGTGCCACCAGCATCACGACCACGAAATCTACACCGTCGCGGTGCGCGCCTTCCGGCGTGGGCCGGCCTACACCGCTGGCGGTATCAATGCGGAACTGATGCGCTTCCACAAACCACTGCGCCACCGGCCGCACTTGCGCAAAGAGCGCGCCCAAGCCGCTGATCAAATGCCGCCAGGCCGGTGCCTCGGCCACGGCCGGCTCCAGTGGGTCAAACCAGCGCTCAAAGCCGCCGTGCAGTGCGTTGTAGTCCGTGGGCTGCCAGTGCGCTCGGTGCGGTGTGGCCTGCAACGCCCCCGTGGTGGGCGTGTGAACATAGCAGCCATGACGCCGCCGGCGGTAGTGCCCGCCGTCGCGCAAATGGGCGTCGGGTGGCAGGCGTTCCCAGCTGCGCGTCAACTCGGCCCATTGCTTAGGCCAATCATTTGAATTCATACCCAGTGTGATTTGCAGCGCTTGAGGCGTCAGCAAGCTCAGGCCGTCTTGCAGCAGGCCTTGGGCGGCGGGCTTGGTCGGGGTGGCAATCGTGAACATGCCCCCATTTTGGTTCAGCTCGGCTGTGCACGCGGCTGGAGATGCGCTTCAAACTGACAAAGTGCAAAGGCGACGCCGCCCATAATGGTCTTCAAAGAGGAGCTCACCATGCTGTACAGATTCAAAGCCAAGAACACCGGAGACGTGGTCATGCTCGAGCCGAATGGCCGACAGGTGCTGGAGATCATGGGCAAAGACCCAGGGCCCAAGGGCATCGTGCTGGTGGCGCAAATGCCGGCGGCTATTGCCGCGCTGGAGGCGGCCATCGTCAAAGAAGAAGCTGAGGAGCGAGAGCGTCAGGCCGAAGCCGAACGCAAGGCCAAGGCTGGCGAGGCAGTGAGCATCAACCCGCCGCCGGGTGTCGCCTTGCGCCACCGCGCCTTGCCGCTGATGCAAATGATGGCGTTTTGCCAGCGCCAGGGCGACGACATCGTCTGGGGCGTTTAATCAGGCAGTCGAGCCCGCTCAGTCAACCTTCGCTCCTGAAGCCTTGACCACCCGCGCCCATTTGCTGATCTCTGCGTCGATCAGCTTGGCAAATTCTTGTGGGGTGTTGCCGCTGGGGATCGCGCCTTGAGCCAACAGCTTTTCCTTCATGGCTGTCGTGGCGAGAGACTTGGCGACTTCTTGCTGAATGCGGTTGATGATCTCGGGCGGCGTGCCCGCCGGGGCCAACAGGCCGAACCAGCTGCTGGCCTCGAAACCCTTGAGCCCCGCCGCTTGCTCCACGGTCGGCACGTCGGGCAAGGCCGCAGAAGCCTGCGAGCTGGTCACAGCCAAGGCCTTGAGTTTGCCGGACTTGATGTGCGGCATGGCCGAGGGCAGGTTGTCGAACATCACGTCCATGTTCCCCCCGATCAAGTCGAGCAAGGCCGGGCCTGAGCCCCGGTAGGGGAAGTGAACCATGAAGGTGCCGGTCATGCTCTTGAACAATTCGCCGGCCAAATGAATGGACGTGCCGTTGCCACTGGAGGCCATGTTCAGCTTGCCCGGATTGGCCTTGGCGTAGCGGATGAAATCGTTCACGCTGTTGATGCCCATGGCGCGTGCGCGTTCGGTGTTCATCACCATCACGTTGGGCACGCTGGCCACCAAGGTGACGGGGGCAAAGTCTTTGACCGGATCAAAGGGCATCTTGTCGTAAAGCGCCTTGTTGATGCCGTGTGTGCCGACCGTGCCCATCACCAAGGTGTAACCGTCGGGCGGCGATTTGGCCACCACGTCCGCGCCCAGGTTGCCGCCCGCACCAGCTCTGTTTTCGACAATGAAGTTGTGTCCGAAAGCACGGCTCAACTCGGGTGCGATGGCGCGGGCCAGGATGTCGGTGGTGCCGCCTGGCGTAAAGGGCACGATGATGCGCACCGGCTTGTTGGGCCACGCCGATTGGGCGGCAGCCGGCATGCAGCCAGCGCCCATGAATGAGCTCAAAGCCAGCGCTGCGACCAGGACGCGCCGGCTCAGCTTGCGTGAGTTGAAAGCGAGAGGCAAGGAGTGTGGGCGCATGAGTTTGTGTCTTCTGAAGTGGAGAGCGTGTTTTAACCCGCCCACCCTTTGCGCCGGCTATGTGATTACCCGAAGGAGCAGGCCTAAAAAAACCGCCGGGCGCTATCAACACCGGGCGGTTTTAAAGAGGCTTCTAAAGCCAGGTGAGCCGCTTAGTCAGCGAATTTTCCAGCAGCTTCGACAACAGGCTTGAGCTTGGCGATTTCGGCCGTCACAAAGGCTTTGTGCGCCGCAGGCTCAACGCGCTTGTCAGTCACGACGACAGCGCCCAGGCCTTCTTGCTTTTTGATAAATTCTGGATCCTTCAGCGCGGCCTTCAGGGCTGTGTTCAGGCGGGTCAGCACTTCAGGTGGCGTGCCCTTGGGTGCGTACAGGCCGTGCCAGATGGTCAGCTCAAAGCCCTTCATGCCCATTTCATTGAGCGTGGGGTAGTCCTTGAGCAGCTTGTTCGTGGTCAAAGGCTTGGCGGTTGTCACAGCAAAGGCTTTCACACGGCCGGCTTCGATCTGGCCGGTGGTGTTGGTGGTCTGGTCGCACATCACGTCAACCTGGCCGCCGACCAGTGCATTCATGGCTGGAGCCGTGCCGCCGAAGGGAATGGTCGTCATGGCTTCGCTGGCCTGCAAGCGCGACTGCCACATGAGGCCGCACAGGTGCGAGGCTGATCCCAGACCCGCGTGGGCAATGTTCAGCTTGCCGGCGTTGGTCTTGATGTAGTTCTCGAAGTCGCGGTAGGTATTGGCCGGCAGCTGGGGCTTGCCGATCAGCGTCATCGGGACTTCATTGATCATGCCCAGGTATTCGAAGTCTTCGAGCACCTTGAACGGCAACTTGCGGTACAGCGCAGGCACAGCCGCCATGCCGATGTGATGCAACAGCAGCGTGTGGCCATCAGCGTTGGCCTTGGCCACCTTGGCCATGCCGATGGAGCCGCCGGCCCCGTTGACGTTTTCAACGACGAAGTTAGCGCCGCCACCCATGGTCTTGCGCATGGCTTCAGCCAGGTCGCGAGCAACGCGGTCGGTCGGGCCGCCGGCTGCGAAAGGCACGACGAATGTGATTGGCTTGGAGCCTGGGTAAGCCGGTGCTTGCGCGAAAGCGGCGGTAACGGTCGTGGCCGCAATGGCCAGAGCGATGAAGCGTTTCATGATGTCTCCTGAATAAATTGCAGCTGAAGAAAGTCTTGTGGGAGCCGGCCTGCATTGCTACCCGCAGCGATCAGCGGAGAATTCTAGGAGGGCCTCGCTGGCTTTCCAAGGTGGCAACTACTTAGGGGCTATACCCTTAGGGGTATTGATCAGCCCTTGCGAGCTGCTTGAATGACATCAGCGGTAGCTGCGCGCGTCTTGAATCACCACGCCGTCATTGGGCAGACTGCCGGGCGCCATCAACTCGACATCGCCGCGCAGCTTGGTCACTTCGCGAATCGCATCGCCAATGCGGCCCGCCAATCCGTCAGGCTGGCCGCTCGCCTCGACCTTGAGCGTCATCGTGTCGTTGGCCATTTCACCCGTGACCACCAGCCGCGCCTTGAGTACCTCTGGAAAACGCTTGGCAATGCTGTCCACCTGACCCGGATGCACGAACATGCCGCGTACCTTGGTCGTTTGGTCGGCGCGTCCCATCCAGCCTTTGATGCGCGTGTTGCTGCGCCCCGTCGGGCAAGCGCCCGGCAGCACGGCTGACAAGTCGCCTGTGCCAAAACGGATCAGCGGGTAGTCGGTGTTGAAGGTGGTGATGACGACCTCGCCGACTTCGCCTTCAGGCACCGGATCACCCGTGCCGGGGCGCACGATCTCAAGCAGCACGCCTTCGTCAAGCACCAGGCCTTGGCGTGCTTCGGTCTCGTACGCAATCAAACCCAAGTCGGCGGTGGCATAGCACTGGTAGCCGGCCACGCCGCGCTCGCCCAGCCAGTCGCGCAAAGACGGGGGAAAGGCTTCGCCCGATACCAAGGCACGCTTGACGCTGAGCAGTGGTGTTTTCAGTTCAGCAGCTTTTTCGAGAATGATCTTCAGAAAACTCGGCGTGCCGATGTAGCCAGCTGGCAACAGTTCGGCCATGGCTTGCACTTGCTGCTCGGTCTGGCCGGTGCCGCCCGGGAATACCGTGCAGCCCAGCGCATGGGCGCCGGTTTCCATCATGGAGCCGGCGGGCACGAAGTGGTAGCTGAAGCTGTTGTGAATCAAATCACCGGGCCGAAAGCCTGCGGCAAACATGGCGCGTGCCATGCGCCAGTAGTCGCGGCGCGTGCCTTCAGGTTCGTAAATCGAGCCGGGGCTGGCAAAGACGCGTGGCATGTGGGCGCCGTAGCCGATGCTGGAAAAGCCGCCGAAGGTGTTGCCAGCGGCTTTGCGTGCGGCTTGTTGCTTTTCAAGCAGCTCGTGCTTGCGCGTGACGGGCAGGCTGGCGAGTGCGGCGCGGCTGTTGATGGCCTTGGCGTCCACGCCCGTCAAGATGCTGGCAAACGCCGGCGCCTTGGCTTGGGCATGCGCCACTTGCTGCGGCAGCGCGGCCAGCAACGCAGCCTCGCGCTCGGCAGACGAGCGGGTTTCCAGGGCGTCGTAAAAATTATTCATTGAAAGGTTCGGGTTGACGTTCGGGCTCGAGTCTCTGGCGCAAAAAGCGCTTTAAGCCAACCAGCGCTTGCGGCGCTTGTAGCTCTTCACATCTTTAAAGCTCTTGCGCTCGCCGCCGCCCACGCCGAGGTAAAACTCCTTGACGTCTTCGTTGCTCGCCAGGTCTGCCGCCGCGCCGTCCATCACCACGCGTCCGCTTTCCATGATGTAGCCGTAGTCGGCGTACTTGAGCGCCATGTTGGTGTTTTGCTCGGCCAGCAAGAAGGTCACTTTTTCTTTGTGGTTCAGGTCTTTGACGATGTTGAAGACCTCTTCAACGATCTGCGGCGCCAAGCCCATGGACGGCTCGTCAAGCAAGACCATGCTGGGGTTGGCCATGAGCGCGCGGCCGATGGCGCACATCTGCTGCTCGCCGCCGGAGGTGTAGGCCGCCTGAGACGTGCGCCGCGTTTTCAGGCGAGGAAAGTAGTTGTAGACCTTCTCGAGGTTGGCCGCGATTTCGCCTTTGTCTTTGCGCGTGTAGCTACCCGTGAGCAAGTTCTCTTCAATCGTCAGGTGGGCAAAGCAGTGCCGGCCTTCCATCACCTGCACAACGCCGCGCTGCACCAGGTCGGCAGGTGAGAGGTTTTCAATCCGTTCACCGCGCAACTCAATCGAGCCCTTCGTGACTTCACCGCGCTCGCCTGCGAGCAGGTTGGAAATCGCGCGCAAGGTTGTTGTCTTGCCCGCGCCATTGCCGCCCAGGATGGCGACGATGCGGCCCTGCGGCACCTGCAGCGACACGCCCTTGAGCACAAGGATGACGTGGTTGTAAATGACCTCAATGCCATTGACGTTGAGGACGATGTCGGATGCCGATGCATCAGAAACAGGAGCAGAGACTGAAGCGGAAGAGCTCATGGTGGATTCCTCGTTGACCATTGGCAAAGCCAGTGACTGACCTTGCCAATGGTCGCTGGCAAGCCAGCGACCAATGAATACCCAGACCTAAGCAGCCACCCCAACCAAGCGGCAGCGCGGAACCGGCTTAGCCGGGCCGCAGCTGCTGCCCCCTGGGGGGAGGCGCGTAGCGCCATGGGGGGTACTTAACTCTGGCAATCGGCGGGAGTACGTGGTGTCAGCTTCTTCTCAGCTGCGTATTTCGCAGCCGTGGTCTTCACCAGCGGCTTGATGATCTGCTCGTCAGCCTGCAGCCAGTCTGAGGTGAACTTCCACTCTTTGCCGTCCCAGGTGTGGATGCGTGCCCAGGCCGAGCCCATGTGGTCAGCGCACGAAGTGCTGATCGGGCGCATCACGCCGGCAAAGCCGAGTGCGTCCAGCTTTTGCTGCGTCAGGTTCAGGTTTTCCAGGCCCCAGCGCACTTGCTCGCCGGTCATGACCTTGCCTTTGCCAAAGCGCTCTTGCGCGGCACGCACGCCTTCGATGCCGATCATGGCGCTCATGGCGCCGCGCATGTACAGCACCTGGCCGACTTCTTCTTTCGGGCCCGTGCCCTGGCCCTTGGCGTGCAAGATGCTTAGTGCGTCTTTGGCCAGCTTGGAGTTCGGCTCGGCGCCGTGCTGCATGGTCACCGCGTTGTAGCCCTTGGCACCTTCGGCCACGTCTTTGACGTCCGGCTCAGCGCCAGCCCACCACACGCCGTACATCTTTTCGCGCGGGTAGCCGGTGGCTTGCGCTTCCTTGATGGAGGTCGAGTTCATGATGCCCCAGCCCCACAGCACAACGTAGTCAGGACGCGACTGGCGCACCTGCAGCCAGGTGGCTTTTTGTTCCACGCCGGGCGCGGTCACAGGCAGCAGTTGCAGCGTAAAGCCGTGCATGGCAGCGCGCTCTTGCAGCAGGGGGATCGGCTCTTTACCAAACGGGCTGTCGTGGTACACGAGGCCGATGCGCTTGCCTTTGAGCTTGTCAAAGCCGCCTTCTTTCTTGGCGATGGCTTGCATGATCGCGTCAGCGGCCACCCAGTACGTACCGGCGATCGGGAAGTTCCACTTGAAGACTGAGCCGTCCGCGCTTTCGCTGCGGCCGTAACCAATTGTCACCACGGGGATCTTGTCGATGGGGGCTTTTTCAGTGATGGCGAAAGTCGCGCCGGTGGACAGCGGCTGCACAAAGGACGCGCCTTTGCTTTTCAGGCGCTCGTAGCATTCGACGCTGCGGGCTGTGTCGTAACCGGTCTCGCACTCTTCAAAGGAGAGCTTGACGCCGTTGATGCCGCCGCGCGCATTGACCAGCTTGAGATAGTCCACGTAGCCGTTGGCCCAAGGGGTGCCGTTGGGGGCGTAAGGTCCGGTGCGGTAAGACAGCACGGGGATGAATTGCTCTTTGGCTTGCGCCATGGCGGTGGTGGCCACGGCCGCGCCCAAGGTGAGGGCAGCCACAGCCACCATCAGTTTTCCTGATTTCAGTTTCATCATTTCTCAGTCTCCTGTAGTAATTTAAATAAGCACAACGAAAAAGTGGATACGGCGTCAGCGTGTCAATGCGGGAACGGCCAGAGGCGGAGTTTTTGCTTGCCGATGGACCAGAGCTTGGCCAGGCCGTGCGGCTCGACGATCAGGAACCAGACAATCAGCCCGCCAAAAATCATCAGCTCTGCATGAGAGATCCCGGCGGTGGAAATTTCGATTCCGAAAGTCCCCAGCAGCACCGGCAAAAAGAGATTCAAGGCAATCGGCAGCACGACGATGAAGGCTGCACCGAAAAAGCTGCCCATGATGGAACCCAGGCCACCAATAATCACCATGAACAGCAGGCGGAAGGACTGGTCCACAGAGAAGGCGGCTGGCTCCCAGGCGCCCAGATAGATAAAGGCCCACAAACCGCCGGCCATGCCAATGATGAAAGAGCTCACCGCAAAGGCGCTGAGTTTGGCGTACATGGGGCGGATACCGATGACCGCTGCTGCCACGTCCATGTCTCTGATCGCCATCCATTCCCGACCGATGGCGCCGCGCACCAGGTTCTTGGCCAGCACGGCCACCACCGTCAAAATGACCAGACAGAGCAAATAGCGGCTGACTGAGCTTTCAATCGGCATGCCGAAAACCTGGAGGTTGGACACGGACACCGAGCCCGAAGGCGTGTCCAGCGTGAACCACTTGATGCGCAGGAACATCCAGTCTGAAAAGAACTGCGCCGCCAAGGTTGCCACGGCCAAGTACAGGCCCTTCACGCGCAAGCTCGGCAAGCCGAACAAGATGCCAAAAGCCGTGGCGCAAAGACCGCCCAAAATCAGTGCAGGGATGAGCGGTATGCCCGGCAAACGCACAAAGATGTTGTATGCCCCGTAGGCCCCCACAGCCATAAAGGCGCCCGAACCCAGTGAGATCTGCCCGCAGTAGCCCACCAGGATGTTCACGCCCAATGCCGCCAGCGACATGATGACGAAGGGAATCAGGATGGCGCGAAACAGGTAGTCGCTCGCCAGCATGGGCACGGCAATGAAGGCCACCGCCAGGATGAGGCCGATGGCGACGCGGTCCTGCAAGATGGGGAACACCTGCTGGTCGCTGCGGTAGCTGGTTTTGAACTGGCCGTTTTCTCTGTAGAACATGGTTGTCTTTTCTTAAATGCTCAGGCGGTCAGACGCGGTCGATGATCTTTTCACCGAAGAGACCCTGTGGGCGGAACAAGAGAAATCCGAGGGCCAGCACATACGCAAACCAGATCTCGATACCGCCGCCCACAAAGGGGCCGAGGTAGACCTCAGACAGCTTCTCGCCCACGCCGATGATCAGCCCGCCGATGATGGCTCCGGGCACGGATGTGAGGCCGCCCAGGATCACGACCGGCAGCGCACGCAGCGCGACCGTGGCCAACGAGAATTGCACGCCCAGCTTGCTGCCCCAGATCATCCCGGCGACCAGCGCCACCACACCGGCCACGCACCAGACGATGACCCAGATGCGGTTGAGCGGGATGCCGATGGACTGCGCGGCCTGGTGGTCGTCCGCCACGGCGCGAAGCGCGCGGCCTGTGGAGGTCTTCTGGAAAAAGAGGCTCAGCAAGGCCACCAGCAGCGCGGCAATCAAGGCGGCGTACAAGTCTTCCTTGTTGACCAGAATCCCGCCGGGAAACGTGACCTCCAAGATGAACACAGGGTCTTTAGGCATGCCAATATCTATTTTGTAGATGCTGCCGCCAAAAAGCGTCTGGCCCAGGCCTTCCATGAAATAAGCGATGCCCAACGTGGCCATGAGCAGCGTCGCGCCTTCTTGGTTGACCAAATGGCGCAGCACCAGACCTTCGATCAACCAAGCCACCACAAACATGATGACTGCCGCCACCGCAAACGCCAGTAAGTTGCCCAGTAGGCGGTTTTCAAAGCCCAGCCACTGCGGCAGCCATTCGGAGAAGCGCGCCATGGCCAGCGCAGCAAACAGCACCATCGCGCCCTGCGCAAAGTTAAAAACGCCCGAGGCCTTGAAGATCAGCACAAAGCCCAGCGCGACCAGCGAATACAGCATGCCGGCCATGAGGCCGCCCAGCAGTGTTTCAAGAAAAAATGCCATGTTGTGGTGTCCTGCTTTTCTTGTTTGTGCTTAGTCAGACGTGCCGAGGTAGGCTTTGATGACTTCAGGGTTGTTACGCACCTCGTCCGGCGTGCCGTCGCCGATCTTCTTGCCGTAGTCCAGCACCACCACGCGGTCCGAGATGTCCATCACCACGCCCATGTCGTGCTCGATCAGCACGACCGTGGTGCCGAACTCGTCGTTCACGTCCAGCACGAAGCGGCACATGTCTTGTTTTTCTTCGACGTTCATACCGGCCATGGGCTCGTCGAGTAGCAGCACCTGCGGCTCCATGGCCAAGGCGCGACCTAAGTCCACCCGCTTTTGCAGGCCGTAGGGCAGCTGGCCTACAGGGGTCTTGCGGTAAGCCTGGATTTCCAGGAAGTCGATGATTTTTTCAACGGCTTCGCGGTGGCGGAACTCTTCGCGCTCGGCGGGGCCGATGCGCAGCGCCTGCATGAAGAGGTTGCTCTTCATCTTCAGGTTGCGGCCAGACATGATGTTGTCCAGCACGCTCATACCTTTGAAGAGCGCCAGGTTTTGAAACGTGCGGGCCACCCCCATCACAGCCACTTGGTGGCTGTTCATGTGCTTGAAGGTCTGGCCGCGAAAAGTGATGGCGCCTTGCTGCGGCGTGTACACGCCGTTGATGCAGTTCAGCATCGAACTCTTGCCCGCGCCGTTGGGGCCAATGATGGCGCGGATTTCGTGCTCTTTTACGTTGAACGAAATGTCCGACAGGGCTTTGACGCCGCCGAAGCTCAGCGAGATGTTGGCCACGTCCAGAATGACGCCGCCGATTTTCTTGCCGGGCACGGTTTTGGATGCTTCGGGGTTGATCACGTCTGGGTGCAGTGCGTTGGGGGCGAGTGTCATGCGGCGGCCTTCACGGGGTCAAAAGTTTTCGCGTCGCTGATCTTGAGCGTGGCGCTGACGCTGCCGCTGCGGCCGTCTTCAAACTTCACCACGGTCTCGATGAACTGCTCGGTTTTGCCGGCATACAGCGCGTCCACCAGGGGCTGGTACTTCTCGGCAATGAAGCCGCGCCGCACCTTGTTGGTCCGGGTCAACTCGCCGTCATCAGCGTCCAGCTCTTTGTGCAGCACCAAAAAGCGGCTGACTTGCGAGCCCGCCAGCAGTTCATCAGCGGCCAGATCCGCGTTGACTTTTTCAACGCATTCTTTGATGAGTTGGTAGACCTCGGGTTTTTGGGCGAGGTCGGTGTAGCCGGCGTAGGGCAGGTTGCGCCGCTCGGCCCAGTTACCCACGGCGTCAAAGTCGATGTTGAGCATGACGCAGACTTTTTCGCGGCCATCGCCGTAGGCCACGGATTCCTTGATGAAGGGGAAGAACTTGAGTTTGTTTTCCACGTATTTGGGCGCGAACATGGCGCCGTCGCTCGCGCCGCCTTTGATGCGGCCCACGTCTTTCACGCGGTCGATGATCTTCAGGTGACCTCCGGCATCCAGAAAGCCAGCGTCGCTGGTGTGGTACCAGCCGTCGGCGGTCAGCACTTCGGCGGTGGCTGTCGGGTTTTTGTAATAGCCCTTCAAGAGGCCAGCCGACTTGACCAGGATCTCGCCGTTGTCGGCCACCTTGATTTGAACGCCGCGAATTGGCACGCCCACGGTGTCGGCGCGGGCTTCGTTGTCGGGTTGCAGGCACACAAACACGGCGGTCTCGGTCGAGCCATACAACTGCTTCAAATTGATGCCGATGGAGCGGTAAAACGTGAAGAGGTCCGGGCCAATTGCCTCGCCGGCCGTGTAGGCCACGCGCACGCGTGAAAAGCCCAGGTTGTTGCGCAGCGGGCCGTACACCGTCACGTCGCCCAGCCAATACAAAAGGCTTTGCAGCGCGCCGATGTTCTTGCCGTCCATGCGCGCCGGGCCCACACGTTTGGCCACATCCATGAAGTAGCCGAACATCTTGCGCTTGATGGTGCCCGCATCTTCCATCCGAATCATCACGCTGGTGAGCAGACCTTCAAAGACGCGGGGCGGCGCGAAGTAATAGGTGGGGCCGACTTCTTTAAGGTCGATGGTCACCGTGCTGGCGTTTTCTGGGCAGTTCACCACGTAGCCGCAGCACAGCCACTGGGCGTAGCTGAAGATGTTCTGGCCGATCCAGGCCGGCGGCAAATAGGCCAGCACTTCTTCGTTAGGGCCCAGCTTGTCGAACTCGGCGCCGGCTTCGGCGCGGTCCAGCAAGGTGTTGTGGGTGTGCACCACGCCTTTGGGGTTGCCGGTGGTGCCTGAGGTGAAAAACATGGCGGCCACGTCGTCGGGCTGGCCGGCATTGACTTCAGCGGCAAAAAAGCCGGGGTGCTTGGCGGCAAATGCAGCGCCAGCCTCAATCAAGGCGTCCAGCGATTGCAGACCCGGCTCGGCGTAATTTCGCAGGCCGCGCGGGTCGTCATAAATCAAGGTGGCGAGGTCGGGGCAGCGGTCGCGGATCTCGAGCAGCTTGTCGACTTGTTCCTGGTCTTCGACCAAGGCCAGGCGCACGTCAGCGTTCGTGATGGGGAACACGCATTCGGCGCCGGCGGCGTCTTGGTACAGCGGAATCGGGATGGCGCCCAGCGACTGCGCGGCCAGCATGGCGGCATACAGGCGCGGACGGTTGGCACCGATGACGACCATGTGCTCGCCACGCTGGAGGCCCGCCAAGTGCAGGCCGCAAGCGATGCGCTCGACCAGCAGGGACATGCCGGCCCAGCTGTGGGCTTGCCAAATGCCGTATTCCTTCTCGCGCATGGCGGGCGCCTCAGGGCGCTGGGCTGCGTGCTGCAAGAGCAGGCGGGGAAACGTGGTCTGCATGGGGCCTTCCTTTACTTTCCGGGCGGCTTTTTGTCATTGCCGTTTTTGAAATAGTAAACACCCGTTTGACGTCAGGTTGTCGTTCCGACGACAATTCAAGGGTGTTTCCCCTCCGGACTTTCCCGAGGCTTTGCTGCTTTCTGACGTGCAACTTTCATGACCAAGCCTTTTCCTCAGTCCATTCCGCCCGCAAAGCTTTCACGCAGCCCAGCAGCAGGCGTCAAGCCTGGCCGGTCGGAGCCGCCTGCGCTGTACCAGCGTCGTCGCCGCGCCACGCCAGCTGAATTGCAGGGCATTCCGTGGATGCCACTGCTCAAGGGTGAGGAACGCGAACGCGCCGAGGACGAACTGCAAGTCACCGAGGCCGAGCCCGGAGACTACGTGTGCCGCATCGGCAAGCCTGTGACGTATTGGTTCGGCGTGATTGAAGGCCTGCTCAAGATGAGTGCGGACAGCGTTCAAGGCACGACCATGACGTTCACGGGCGTGCCGCCCGGGGGCTGGTTTGGCGAGGGCACAGCGCTCAAGCGCGAGCCTTACCGCTACAACATCCAGGCGCTGCGCAAGAGCGTTGTGGCTGGCCTGCCGCTGGAGACCTTTGGTTGGCTGCTTGACCATTCCATCGGCTTTAACCGGTTTGTGATGAATCAGCTCAATGAGCGGCTGGGTCAGTTCATTGCCGCACGCGAGATTGACCGCATGAACAACCCCGACCTGCGTGTGGCCCGCAGCCTGGCCGCGCTCTTCAATCCGGTGCTTTACCCTGGCGTGGGCGAGATCTTGCGCATCACCCAGCAAGAGCTGGCTTATTTGGTGGGCCTGTCGCGCCAGCGGGTCAATGAGTCGCTGAGCACCTTGCAGGCGCAAGGCATTATTCGCGTGGAGTACGGCGGCTTGCGGGTGCTGGACTTGCGCGGTTTGCGCACCAGCATGTTTCCGGGTGCCTCAGCCTTGCCTGGCTCGAGTTCTGCGTTATCGTCTGCCCTCCCTTGAAATCGAGCTTTGTTTTATGTCCCAGCCTCCCGCACCCCCTTCCAATCCGCCGCGCCCGCCCGCGAGTCCAACGGCGAGTCAAACTGCGCCACCGTCTGGCGCGGTCCGCATTCGCCGCGCCGATGTCGGCACCGCCGCCGTGCCCGCGTCCACCGGCGGCACCATGCGCCTGAACAAGCGCATGGCCGAACTCGGCCTGTGCTCGCGCCGCGAGGCTGACGACTGGATCGAACGGGGCTGGGTGCGTGTGAACGGCCAGCCTGCGCAGATGGGCCAGCCCGTGTCGCCTGGCGACCGCATTGAAGTGGCGCAACAGGCCGAGCACCAACAGCGCCAGCAGGTCACCATCTTGATCAACAAACCTGTGGGCTACGTGAGCGGGCAGGCCGAAGACGGGCACGAGCCCGCTGTGGTGCTGGTTCAACCGCAAAACCGCTGGCGTGAATGCAACAGCCGCATGCGCTGGGGCCATGAGCAACTGCGCGGCCTGGCACCGGCCGGCCGACTGGACATTGATTCCATCGGCCTCTTGGTGCTGACACAAGACGGCCGTGTGGCCCGCCAGTTGATTGGCGAGGACTCGACCATCGAAAAAGAATACCTGGTGCGCGTGAGCTACGGGCAAGAAGCGGTGAACGTGCAAGGCGCTTTCCCGGCGGAGCGGCTCAAGCTGCTCTGCCACGGCCTGAGCCTGGACGGCGTACCGCTGCGGCCCGCCGAAGTGTCGTGGCAGAACCCCGAGCAACTGCGTTTTGTGCTGCGTGAAGGCAAGAAGCGGCAAATTCGCCGCATGTGCGAGCAAGTGGGTTTATTTGTGACGGGTCTGAAGCGCGTGCGCATCGGCCGCGTCAATCTGGGTCACTTGCCGGTGGGGCAATGGCGCTACCTGGCGTCGCACGAGAGCTTTTGATTTTCCGACCTGAATTGCGCTGTCCTACCGTCATGGGGGTCAAAGGCTGTCAGTGCCCGGCTAGAGGCTCGTCTAGAGTGAGTTCAGGACGAGATCTCGGCGCCAATCGGCGCTCGATGGCACATGGCACTCATCACCTACCTGGCAGAAGATAACGAAACCATTCTCCAGAACTTGATCGAAACACTGGAGGAAATTACTGCGGTCAAAGTGTCGGGTTTTGGCGCCACGGAGGCCGAGGCCTCGAACTGGTTGCAGCAGCACCAGGGTCAGTGGCACCTGGCGATTCTTGACTTGTTTTTGCGCGAGGGCAGTGGTCTGGGTGTGCTGTCCAACTGTCGCGCGCGGGCGGCGTACCAAAAGGTCGTGGTGCTGACCAACTACGCCACGCCCGAGATACGCAAGCGCTCGGCAGAACTCGGGGCTGACGCAGTGTTTGACAAGTCCAGCGAACTGGATGCCCTGCTGGCCTATTGTGTGGAGCAGACTGACCTTCACGACCGCCAGGCGCTAGCTGCCCATGAAGACAATGGTCAAGCCACAGATCCGGGTCGCCGGCAGCCTTGGCCCGGGGCGTGAGGGCAGGTTGGGTCGCTTAGCTGCCAGGTCCGGTGCTCGGCTCGACCAGATAGCGCGTCACGCGCGGCAAGTCGGTGGCTAGATGAAAGGCCAGCTTGCGTTCGCGCAGTGCCACGTCATCTGCCGTGATGCGGTCAAAGCGGCGCAGATGCTCGGTCCAGGATTCGTCGACGATGCGCTCCAGATAGCGGCCCGGCTCGCTTAAATCGCGCAGCAACTCCCAGCTTAAAGCGCCTTGGCGCAAGCGGCTGCGGCGGCTTTGCTGCATGAGCGCCACAAAGGCTTCAGCGCGCGCCGGATCTATCAAGTACTCAATGGTGACCGCCACCTGGCCTGCGGGCAAAGGATGCTCGGCCACGGGTGCCTTGAAGGCGCGAGAAGGCGTGAGGTCTTCCAGTTCATCCATGTGGCTGGCATCACCCAGTTTCCCCAGCCGCAGCGCGGCCGCCATGGCCAGCACGCCGGTCACTGCGGCCGTCGTCAGGCTGATGGTGAGCGAGCTGATCGTGGCTACCTGGCCCCATAAGGCCGCGCCGAGCGCACTGCCGCCCATGATGGCCATTTGGTAGATAGACATGCCGCGAGCGCGCACCCAGTCGGGCAGGGCCATTTGCGCTGCCACGCTCAGCGTGTTGGCAGTGGACAGCCAAGCCATGCCTGCAAAAAACATGGCTGCGACGGCTACATAAATTGAAGGCGCCCAGGCCATCACGCCGGTAGCGACGGACTGGACTGCAGTGCCAGCCATCACCAGCCGCATGCCCGACAAGCGCTGGCGTAAGCGCGGGAGTACGAATGCCACGGTGATGGCGCCCGCGCCCATGCACGCCAGCAGCAGTGTGAAGGTTCCCGCGCCCCCGCCCTCAATGCGCCGAGCCAGCAACGGCAACATGGCCAGCAGTGCGGTGGAATGGAAGAAAAACAGCGCTACCCGCAAGAACACGCTACGCAGCCGGGCCGACTGACGCACGAACTGCACGCCGACACGCATGGCGCTGAGCAGTCTCTCCCGCCCCAACGGGCTGGGCACGTGCGCCCGTCGCCAGCGCATGATGACCAGCCCTGAGCTCACCGACAGCACGGCGTTGAGCACAAACACATAGGCCGTACCGGCGCTGGCAATCAACGCGCCTGCCACCAGCGGCCCGACAATGCGCGAGGCATTCATGGCCACGCCGTTGAGTGCCAAGGCACTGGGCAGTTGTGGCCGCGGCACGATTTCTGGGATCAGCGCGGCAAACACGGGCCAGCGCATGGCCAGGCCAATGCCATTGGCAAAGGTCAGTGCCAGCAGCAGCGGCGGCGTGATGACGCCAGCCACTACGGCCACGCAAAGCACCACGGCCGTGGCCGCCAGCCAGAACTGCGTGATGATGAAATAACGCCTGCGGTCCAGGATATCCGCCAGCGCTCCGCTGGGCAGCCCCAGCAAAAACACCGGCAAGGTGGATGCGGTCTGCACCAGCGCCACCCAGATGGGCGAAGCGGTGAGCGAGGTCATCATCCAGGCGGCCGCCACGTCGTTCATCCACATCGAGATGTTGGCCGCTAGCCAGGTGGACCACAGCATGCGGAACACCGGAATCTTGAGCGGGGACCACGGCGATGGAGGAGACAGGTCCGAGAGCGCAGGCTCTGCGGTGGCGGCCGCGGCAGTAGGGGGCGTGGGCGGCATGGATGCGGCCAGTTTACCGCTCGGTCGCGGCGGCACCGGTGAGCTCATGCCGGCGCGAGCCGTGCTCATGCGCATAAACCCAAGTGAACTCCGCCCCGAGCAAAAAAATCTGCGCCGAGTAATACACCCAGACCAGCAGCACCACCAGCGAGCCCGCCGCGGCAAAGGACGACGTGACGCTGCTCTTGCCGATGTACAGGCCGATGAGCACCTTGCCAATCTCAAACAAGAGCGCGGTGACCGCCGCGCCCACCCACACGTCTTTCCAGGCCACCCGGGCGCGCGGCATGAGCTTGAAGATCATCGCAAACAGCAACACTGAAATGGACAGCGACACAGCGGTATTGGCGATTTGCAGTAGCGACTCCCAGGCCGGCAGCATTTGGCTGGCCCAGCGTCCGAGCGCAGCCACGCCGGCGCTGAAAACCAGCGAGACCGAGAGTAAAAAGCCCAAACCCAAAATCAGTCCCAGCGACAGCAGTCGGGCCCGCAAGGTGTCCCATAGGCCGGAGAGCTTTTGGTGTTCAGGCACATGCCAGATGCGGTCCAGCGCGCTTTGCAGCTCTGCAAAGACAGTGGTTGCGCCAATCAGCAAGACCACAAAGCTCACCGCACTGGCCACCAGGCCTTGCTCGGGTTTGCTGGTGCTTTGAATGAGGGCCTGCACGCCACGTGCGCCGTCTTCGCCCAGCATGCCGGCAAGTTGCCGGATCAGCTCGCCTTCCACCGCCTCGCGGCCCCAGACGAAGCCGGCCACCGCCATGACGAGCAGCAGCAGCGGCGCAATGGAGAACACCGTGTAGTACGAGATGGCCGCGCCCATGCTGGGGGCGTAGTCGTCCACCCAAGCGGTGACGGACTTGCGAATCAGGAGTCCGTAACGCATGGGGCTTGCTGGGATGGAAAACGCACTTCGGGCTTTAGAAAACACCCAGCAGCCAAAGCAGCAAAACAATGCTGAGCGGCACACCCAGGAGCCAGGCGATGAGCGGCATAGGTCGATCCTTTTTGTGAGGGCGTTTCAGCTTAGGCGGTACGGCCGATGTGGCCTGCGGGCGGGCGGCGTGAGCGGCGGTAAGGACGGGCCTACAGGCTGAGGTCTTGCCCGGCGTTGGCCGGCTGAGGCTAGAGCATTTCGTCGGGCGCGAACGGTGCGAGTAACTTCACCAGCAGCCGCAAGCCGAGGCTCGCGTCGGGCTCATGGCGCGTGTCTTGAAGCCCCGAGTCTTGTGGCGCTTGCCACAGCAATCCGTCTTGGTCTTGCACCAGCCGCCAGGCACCTTGCAGCAGTGTGGGCTGGAGGCGCGTTTTGGCCTGCTTGGCCAGTGCGCCACTGCGAATGGCCAGCGCCACCTCGGTGTTTTGCAGCTGCGAGCGAAGGTCCAGGTTCATGGAGCCGATCACCACCACCGCATCGTCCATCAACACCAGCTTGGAGTGCAGGCTGGCCAGTGATTCGCTGGACGAGCCAAACACCCGCAGCGACGCCTTTTGCTCGGCGCGCATTTCATAAAGCTCGACACCCATGGCCAGCAGCCCTGGCCGGTACCGCGCATAGCCCACGTGCGCGGCCGGCGCGTCGTTTGAAGCGAGCGAATTGGTCAGCACACGGATGCGCACGCCTTTTTGGCGGATGGCGGCGAGCTGCGCCATCATGCGCGGGCCGGGCACGAAGTAGGGTGAGACGATCAGCAAGTCACGCTTGGCGCCCGACACCAGTTGCAGCAAGCCGTCGATCAAGGTGTCCTGGGCTTCCTCAACGTCTTCAGCCTCGGCCGCCAACTTGGAGGGCTTGTCCACCAGCATCACGGACGGTGCCCAGACCAGGTTCAGCTGCTGCAGGCCGGCCGAGGGCGGGAGCGGCGCGGCCGGTGTGAAAGGCTTGTCAGGCGTGGTTGCTGTTGTGGCGGGTGTCGCTGCGGCGGCGGCTGGTCGGGCTGGGACCGGGCTATCGGCCACGGCAATGGCAGGCGCCGGGCTGCCGGCGCGCGGCACGTCGAGCTTTTTCAAGGCTTGCAGCTCGGCGGGGCTGATCAAGGCCTGCGCGGGAAATGCGAGGCGGTTGTTCCAGTACGCATCAAAACTCGCCGACAGATCTTTCACGATGCGACCGGTCGACAGCACGTCCAGGTCCACAAAGTTGGTGTTGTCGTCTTGGCCAAAATAGGTGTCGCCCAGGTTGCGCCCGCCCATGATGGCGACAGCGTTGTCGGCCACAAACAGCTTGTTGTGCATCCGCCGCTGAATGCGTGGAATGTCGTGCAAGGAGCCCAGGATGCGCAAGAACTGGGCGCTGCGCGTGCCCGGCAGCGGGTTGAACAGCCGCAGTTCAATCCCCGGCACAAAGGCCTGCGCCAGCACCTGCGCGTCCTTGCCCGAGGTGTTGAAGTCGTCGAGCAGAATGCGGACCCGCACGCCACGGGCGACGGCCCGGTGAATGGCTGCAAAGAGCTGGTCGGTGCTGCGGTCGGCGTGAATCGCATAGGACTGGATGTCCAGCGTGTGCTGGGCCGCGTCGATCAGGGCCATGCGCGCGCTGAAGGCGGTTGCGGCGTTGTCCAGCAGATGAAAGCCTGAATCGGTGCGCGGCGGCTTGGTTGCGGCCGGGCGGCCGACGCCTGATACGTTCAGGGTGCCGGCTTTGGGGCTGGCGAGGTGGGCGGCCAAGCTGTCAGGGTTGGCGCTGGGGCTTGCTGATTGCCCTGGGAGTTCTGCGGTTGCTCCGATTCTTGGTGGGCCTGCGGGCAGCGCCAGTTGCCCCAGCCTGGTTTGCTCAGGCGATGGCCAAGCCCTGCTCTCGGGTCGGCTCACCGTGTCTGGCAAGCTGGCACAGCCCGCCAGACTCGAGAGCAGCAGGCATTGCAGGAGTAGCCAGCGCGTCCACGACCCTTTTGAAGCCGGGGGCGCTGAGGACCCGAAAGAGGGAGCTGAAAAGAAGTGAGGCACTCGGCCATGGTGGGCCAAGGAAAGCGCCGGGCTTGTCAGCCAATGCCCTCAGATGGGCTTGAACTGAGTGATTCCCGGACCGAACCCTTCCGACGGCCGCTCAGGCGCTCAGCGTTTCCCAGCGTTGCAAGGCGTCCATCAGCGCTTCTTCCAGTTTGCTGTTGCGCGCCGTCAGTTCGCCCGCGCGTTTGGCATCGCGCGTGTAAATGCTGCCGTCGTACAGCTCCTGCTGAATCGCCTTTTGCTGGGATTCGAGCTGCTGGATCAAGGCGGGCAAGCCGTCTAACTCGCGCTGCTCCTTGAAGCTGAGCTTCTTTTTGGTGGCCAGCTTGGCTGTCGCGTCGGCTTCAACGTTTGCCTTGGCAGGTGCCGCCGCCTTGCTGGCGGTTTTGCCGTTAGTCGCAGGTTTAGCGCCCGTCATTTGCGCCGCCCGGCGGGACTGAGTGAGCCAGTCCGTCACGCCGCCTTCGTATTCGCGCCAGAAGCCCGGTTTGTCAGGTGTGCCTTCATAAGCAATGGTGCTGGTCACCACGTTGTCCAAGAAGCGCCGGTCGTGGCTGACCAAAAACACCGTGCCTTCGTAGTTCTGCAGCAGATCTTCCAGCAATTCCAAGGTGTCGATGTCCAGGTCATTGGTCGGCTCATCGAGCACCAGCACATTGGCTGGCCGCGCAAAAAGGCGTGCTAGCAGCAAGCGGTTACGCTCGCCGCCCGATAGCGTGCGTACAGGAGAGTTGGCGCGTGCTGGGGAAAACAAGAAGTCCGTCAGGTAGCTCTTGACATGCTTTTTCTGTCCATTGATCTCCACCCATTCGCTGCCCGGACTGATGAAGTCCTCCAGCGTGGCGTCCAGGTCCAGCGCGTCGCGCATCTGGTCAAAGTACGCCACCTGCAGGTTCGCGCCTTGGCGAATCTTGCCGGGTGGAGTGGTCACGTCGGGCTGAATCTCACCCAGGATGAGTTTGAGCAGCGTGGTCTTGCCCGCGCCATTGGGGCCCAAAAGGCCGATCTTGTCGCCGCGCAGCAAGGTGCCGGTAAAACGGTTGACGATGAGCCGCTCGGCACCCGGATGTCCAAAGCTCTTGGACACATCGGTGAGCTCGGCAACGATCTTGCCGCTCTTGTCGCCGCTGGAGACGTCCAGGTTCACACGGCCCACGGCATCGCGACGCTCCGCACGGTTGGCACGCAAGCCCTCAAGCCGGCCAATGCGGGCCACGCTGCGCGTACGCCGCGCTTCTACTCCTTTGCGGATCCAGATCTCTTCTTGCGCCAGCAGCTTGTCGGCCTTGGCGTTGATCACCGCCTCCTGGGCCATCTGATCTTCCTTTTGTATCAGGTACTGCGCGAAGTTGCCGGGGTAGCTGCGCAGCTTGCCGCGGTCCAACTCGACGATGACTGTGGCCACTTGGTCCAAAAACGCCCGGTCGTGGGTGATGGTGATGATGCTGCCGCCGAAGTTGATCAGCAACTCTTCAAGCCAAGCGATGGAGTCGAGGTCCAGATGGTTGGTGGGCTCGTCGAGCAGCAGCACATCCGGCTTGGCCACCAAGGCTTGGGCCAAGGCGACGCGTTTCTTGGTGCCGCCTGATAAGGAGCCAACGATGGCGTCTTTGTCCAGGTGAAGTCGATGCAAGGTTTCCTCGACCCGTTGCTCCCAGTTCCAGCCGTCCAGCGCTTCGATCTCAGACTGCAAGGCATCCAGGTCGGTGTGCTCGTCCGCAGCAAGGTATTGCTCCACCACATGGCGTGTACGAGCCAGACCAGCACTGGCAGCTTGGAAGACTGTGGCGTGCGGGTCCAGGCTGGGTTCCTGCGGTACGTAGGCGATGCGCAGGTTCTGCTGCAGCTGCAAAGCGCCATCGTCCGGCTTCTCAAGACCGGCCAGGATCTTCAGGAGCGAGGACTTGCCGGTGCCGTTGCGCCCGATCAAGCCAATGCGTTGATTGGTTTCCAGTGAAAAGTCTGCGTGGTCCAGCAGTGCGACGTGCCCAAAAGCGAGTTGGGCGTCCAGGAGAGTGATGAGTGCCATATATGGGCGCCATTATCCCGGGCGGTGCTGGGGGAGGGTCTGTAGAGCTATGAGGGGTGGTGTGTTCGCTAGGAACGGGAGGCGTAGGCCCAGTAGAGACGCAGTGAAGGGCCAGTAAAGGAGAAGTAACGGGGCAGTAGAGGCTTACAGCCCTACCAAAAGCGAGGAGTAGTCAGGAGTAGCGAGAAGGGGCCGTCGCCATAGCGGCAGGGTGAGCCAAGGCGCGGGCTGACTCTGGGCCGTCAAAGCGATTGGCTTGAAGTTTTTGAGAAGCCGCTTGGCAAGGGCCAAAAAACGGTGCTATGATTGCTGGCTCAGCTGATGACAACCAAGCGAGGCGCCGCAAGGCACCAAGCGTCTCAGCAGAAAGAAAAAAGTCAAAAATTATTTGACGCGGTTGAAAAACCCGGTATATAATTCGAGGCTCAGCTGATT
>JBBAPG010000014.1:0-75070 GCA_040400945.1 Polaromonas sp.
GTTTTGCAGCGGCACAAGCTCCTTCAGTGGGTCAGTTTTCGGGCGGCGTCAACACTTGCCCCCTGAAGGTGTTGCCAGTGCGACGCGATGTCATGGTTGACAGCATGGCTCACTTTAAGAATTCCCGACTCAAGCAATCGGGACATAGCGAACTTCAACGAAAGCTCGACCCCATGGCGCGCGTTGTAAAGGATCGGAAGAACAAGCGTGTCCCGGGCAACAAACATTTCTTTCTCAAGGATTAGATTCGCCAGCGCAAGCGCCGCGTCGATGTATCCATCGACGTAGTTCTCCTCGTCTCCCTGTGGCCCAATACACGCGTTCCATGTCCTGTCGGCAGGAATGCTGAAGAAGGGGTCAGGTTTGCAAGCCTGAGGCTGGTTTTGTTGGGTCATGCCATATTCTCCTCTGTTGGGTAACAGACATCCATCTGAGTTTTACGAGTCCGGCACGCCGTTCAATGCAAATCAGGACGATCACACAGCCCGCCTGAATCATCGCCACGACCCCAAAGCAGCCGCTGATCGGGTGACGCCTCGCAGCCATAACCATTCAGCACAGACTTGGAAGTTGTCGACTATTCATTTTCAAATCCCGAATGCCAAGAATGATTTACATCAAACTCCACCCAGCAAACCCGCATGAATCCTAGGTTCCCCTCACGGAAACGACATTAAGAAAACAGAGAAAAGAGAGAGGAATCGACCGCAAACGAGGGAAAAACAAGGAATTTCTGTTGCCGACAGCATCAAGGCAGAGGGCTGGAAGCGCGCCAATACTGGGCGTGTAGCCCAAAAGAAAGGGGGACAGAGAAAATCTGTCCCCCTATGAGTGGTGGCGGTACGGTGTTGAAAAAGTCCGCCGCCAGTTCTCTCTCAAACGTACGTGCGATCAATCGGGCTTGATGTTGTCCCTATTTGCGTAAAAACCGCTGCCCCCCACATTTACGAAGGAGTTTTTGCCTTTTTGGGGGCAGCGGAAGGCCGCAAAACTCTCGGGGAAACTGCGGAATTGAACCCGCGTCCGCAGATCATCTGCCGTCGTGAGTTGCCCGACTGAATGACAGCTGCTTCAGCGCTCTTTGTTGGACTGGGCCAGCACCGATGCAGCCAGTTGCTTGGTGAGATCGGCCGAGTGCTCGCTAGCCAACACGCGAGCCGCCTTATCCTCCATCGCAGCTCCAGTTTGCTTGCTACCGGAAGATTGCGCCAACGCAGACGCTGCTAAGCTTTTAGCAATCTGGGATGCATGCCTATCCTGAAGGGTCTCAGCGGCCAGTTTGGCAATCTGGGCTGATGTTTGCTTCGTATTTTTGGCCATCGCAACCTCCTTAAATTAATGATGATTATTATTAAATCACAGAGTACCTGCGTTGCTGCGCCACCCACGGATCAACATTGAGTCGATCTGCGAGCGGCTTCATTTTTCAGTAAACAGCTTGGGCGTGGACATATCGATGTTGTTGACTTGGGCCATCCCGGTGATGCCAGGCTTGGCGCTGAAGACGCCCCGAGATCCCCGCTCGCTGATCAATTCGGCTTGGCGCGCCGCGACGGTGCAGCCCTGGAACTTAAAAACCAAATCGTCAGCTGCAGGTCACTCAGCCATATAGAATTGCTTTTCAATTCTTTAACGGCTTGGGGGCGACTTGATGGGCAACTGGTATCTGATCCACACCAAGATGCGCCAAGAACGCGTTGCCCTAGAAAACCTCGAGCGCCAAGGCTTTGAGTGCTTCTTGCCCCTGATCCGTGCTGAAAAGCTGCGTCGGGGCGCCTTACAAGTGGTGCAAGAGCCGCTCTTTCCACGCTACCTGTTCATCCGCCTGGGCACCGGGCTGGACTCGCAAAGCTGGGCCCCTGTTCGCTCCACGGTGGGTGTGAGCCGCCTAGTGACGTTTGGGCAGACGCCCGCCAAGATAGACGACGAGCTGATTGCCGACATTCGCGTCCAGTCCAACTCGGCCGAGGTGCAGTTGCGCCACTTTGAGCCAGGCGAGCCGGTCATGGTGACCGACGGGCCGTTTATGGGGGTAGAGGCCATCTACCAAATGACCGATGGCGAAGGCCGCGTGATGGTGCTGCTCAACATTCTGAGCAAGGACGTCAAGATGGCGGTGGCGCTTGGCAGCATCCGCAAGGTGCGCTGAAAATCGGGCCCCTAAAAGCAAAAGGGGGCTGACGCCCCCACTCTGCCATCAAAGAACAAGTCGGGTTAATCAGCCATTGAGCAGCACCTGGATGCGGCGCTGGATCGGTTCGGCCACGTTCTCGAAGTGCACCCGCTGAAAGCCAGAGGCTTTGATCTTGGGCAAGTTGCGCTCGATCCAACTTAGCAGCTCATCTGGTGCAGAGCCAACAAGGGCCATCTCCCGGTTGAGCAGCACGTCGTTGCCCATGGTCAACTGCACTGTGCCCCAGTTGCGCGGCTGAGGAATTTCGTCGATCGACACGTAGAGGGTGTTGGGGTCACGCTGGGGTTGAATCCAGTTTTTGACGCTTTCCATTAGGCCCATGTCTGGCTCCTGTTTTTGGGGTTTATTCGTTGGCCAGCGCTTCGCGCTCCAAGGCCATGTGTACCCAGTCGACCACCTCGCCGCTGGGTTGATAGCCGCTGACGATTTGCTCAAGCATAGCGCGGATGACAGGCACGTCGTTCACAATCATGGCCATGTTCAAGGCGTTGAGTTTTGCTTCAAGCCGAGGAATTGCTCATGCGCCTTCATGATGCGCGAATTGGGCAGCTCATCAATAAGCACGTACAAGATCAATGGATCAGATTTTGGCCAGAACCAGTGGAACAGTCCAGATTATTCTGTCAGACTCAGCGTCTGCAGCAAGAACCTGAAGGATCAAGCAGCACGGCTTGCGTAGTTCTGGTCGAGCCACTTGCGGTAGTCACCCGATTGCACATTGGCCACCCAGCCAGAATTGTCCAGGTACCACTGAACCGTCTTGCGGATGCCGGACTCAAAGGTTTCGGCAGGCTTCCAGCCCAGCTCGCGGTGGATTTTGGTGGCGTCAATGGCGTAACGCCGATCGTGGCCAGGACGGTCAGTCACATAGGTAATTTGCTCAGCGTAAGGCTTGCCATCGGCTCGTGGATGCAACTCATCGAGCAATGCACACACTGTTTTCACAATCTCAATGTTGGGCTTCTCGTTCCAGCCGCCCACGTTGTAGGTCTCACCCAGACGCCCAGCTTCTAGTACGCGGCGTATCGCGCTGCAATGGTCTTTTACATACAACCAGTCGCGGATCTGCATGCCGTCTCCATACACCGGCAACGGCTTGCCTGCCAGCGCATTGACGATCATCAGCGGGATGAGTTTTTCAGGGAAGTGAAACGGACCGTAGTTGTTGCTGCAATTGGTCGTCATTACTGGAAGACCGTAGGTGTGGTGCCAAGCGCGAACCAGGTGATCACTGGCCGCCTTGCTGGCTGAATACGGGCTGTTGGGCTCGTATCGGTTCGTCTCGGCAAAGGCCGGATCGTCCTTGGCCAGTGACCCGTAGACTTCGTCAGTGGAAACATGGAGAAGGCGGAAAGCGGCTTTTTCACCTTCGGACAAACCATTCCAGTAGCCCCGCACCGACTCGAGCAGGTTGTACGTCCCGACAATGTTGGTTTCAATGAAGTCGCCCGGACCGTGAATAGATCGATCTACATGACTTTCAGCAGCGAAGTTAACTACTGCGCGTGGTCTGTGTTCGGCCAACAAGCGCTCTACCAAAACACAGTCACCAATGTTACCTTGCACAAAAATGTGGCTTGAATTGCCGCGCAGAGTGGACAGGGTTTCTAGATTGCCAGCATAGGTCAGCTTGTCAAGATTAATGACGGCCTCGCCAGAGCCTGCTACCCAATCCAGAACAAAGTTACCGCCAATAAAGCCGGCTCCGCCGGTCACCAAAATGGTCATGAAATCAAATCCAATTCAAAACAGGCATTGCAATCACAACGCTCAAGCGAATACTTCTGCGCCTTGCAGCGTCTTGGCTGCAGCATCTTTGGCGGCCAACTGTGGCTCACCATTCAAGGGCCACTGAATGCCTACTGTTGCATCACTCCACAGCAGACTGCGATCATGCTCGGGGTACCAATAGTCGGTCGTTTTGTACAAAAACTCAGCAGAGTCACTGGTCACCACGAACCCATGGGCAAACCCTGGCGGTACCCAAAGCTGTTTTTTGTTCTCGGCCGACAGCTCTACGCCAACCCACTTGCCGAAACTCGAGGACGAACGGCGCAAATCCACTGCTACATCAAACACGGCACCTTGAGTAACCCGCACCAACTTGCCTTGCGGATGCTGGATTTGGTAATGCAAACCCCGCAACACTCCCTTGGCAGACTTGCTGTGGTTGTCTTGCACGAACTGAACATCCAGGCCAGTGATTTGCTGAAAATCACGTTGGTTAAAGCTCTCAAAAAAATAGCCTCGATCATCACCAAAAACTTTGGGCTCCAGGATCAGGACTTCGGGGATAGCGGTGGGTTTGACGGTGTACGGCATATCGCTACTTCAATAAATTCAACAGGTACTGGCCGTAACCATTTTTCTTGAGAGGGTCTGCTAGCTGCAACAGTTGCTCGGCACTGATCCAGCCCTGACGGAATGCGATTTCCTCAGGGCACGCCACCTGCAGCCCTTGGCGCTTTTGCAACGTAGCAATAAAGCTGGCCGCCTCCAACAAACTGTCGTGGGTTCCGGTGTCTAACCAAGCGTAGCCACGGCCCATGATCTCAACGTTGAGCTGCCCCTGTTTTAAATAGCGCTTATTGACATCGGTGATCTCCAACTCATCCCTGGCTGAAGGCTTGATGTCGGCTGCAATGTCACAGACCTGCTGGTCGTAAAAGTACAAACCCGTCACGGCGTAGTTACTTTTGGGCTGCGTAGGCTTTTCTTCAATAGACATCGCACGCTGCTCGGCATCAAAATCCACCACACCATAACGCTCAGGGTCTGTCACGTGGTAGGCGAAAACGCTGGCGCCACTATCTCGCTCATTTGCATTGGCCAGCAGCTTGACCAAGTCGTGCCCGTAAAAAATGTTGTCCCCCAGAACCAGTGCACTCGGTTTATTACCCACGAATTCTTTGCCAATGATGAAAGCCTGGGCCAGACCGTCAGGGCTTGGCTGAACTGCATATTGGATATTCATGCCCCAGCGAGCGCCATCACCCAGCAGCTCAGCAAATCGGGGAGTGTCTTGCGGCGTGCTGATGAGCAGCACATCGCGGATGCCGGCCAGCATCAAAGTGGTCAGCGGGTAGTAGACCATCGGCTTGTCATAGACCGGCATCAATTGTTTGCTAACGGCCTGGGTCACAGGGTACAGACGGGTCCCCGACCCGCCAGCGAGGATGATGCCTCGACGGCTTGCGTTTTGAATTTTCATAGATCAATCTTGGACGCAATGGTCCCTCTTACTCGTTGGCCAGCGCTTCTCGCTCCAGCGCCATGTGTACCCAGTCCACCACTTCGCCGCTGGGCTGGTAGCCACTGACTAGGTCTTTAAGTAATGCACGGATGACAGGCACATCGTTCACGCTTATAGCCATGCTCAGGGCGTTGAGCTTGCCTTCCAGTTGAGGCCAGCTAAGGTACTGCTCATGCGCCTTCATGATGCGCGGGTGCTGGGTGGGCCTGGGGTTATCGCCAATCAGCAGCTCTTCATAGAGCTTTTCTCCAGGGCGCAGGCCGGTCACGATCAGCTCGATGTCGCCATCGGGGTTCAGATCGTCGCGCACCGTCAGGCCCGACAACTCCACCAGGCGGCGGGCCAGGTCGATGATTTTGACGGGTTGGCCCATGTCCAGCACAAACACATCACCACCCTGACCCATGGCACCGGCCTGGATCACCAACTGCGCCGCCTCGGGAATGGTCATGAAGTAACGGGTGATGTCAGCATGCGTCAAGGTGATGGGGCCGCCACTCTTGATCTGCTCACGAAACAACGGCACCACAGAGCCACTGGAGCCCAGCACATTGCCGAAGCGCACCATCGAGAAAGTGGTGCGGGTACTGGGTGCTCTGCCGCCCTGGCCGGTCACAGCTGGGTTCTGCTCGGCCAAGGCCTGCAGCACCATCTCTGCCAAGCGCTTGGTCGCGCCCATGATGTTGGTGGGCCGCACCGCCTTGTCGGTGCTGATCAGCACAAAGTTGCGCACACCATTGCGCGCCGCCGCCTCGGCGGACACCCGGGTGCCCCACACGTTATTGCGAACACCCTCGGCCGGGTTGTGCTCCACCAAGGGCACATGCTTATAAGCCGCAGCGTGGTACACCGTGTGCGGTTTCCAGGTGTCCATGATCTCTTGCATTCGCATTTCGTCACACACCGAGGCCAGTAACGGTACGATTTCAATGTCTAATTCAGCATTAGCCAACGGCGCATCAGGCGCATCGTCCCCAACGGGCTCGTTCACGCTTACCCGCTCGCCAGCAACCGATGCCTGCAGTTCTTGGTGAATCTGGTAAAGCGCAAATTCGCTCATCTCGACCAGAAGCAGCTGCTTGGGGTTGGTTTTCAGGATCTGGCGGCAGAGTTCGCTGCCAATGCTTCCCCCTGCGCCAGTTACCAGCACGGTTTTATGGTGAGTGTTCAGGTTGAGCAGCAAGCCATTGGGCTTGACCGGCTCGCGGCCCAGCAGGTCATCAATGTCCAGCTCGCGCACATCGGTCAGGCTCACCTTGCCAGTGGCAATATCACTTAGTCCCGGCAGGGTGCGCACCGCCACCTTGTGGGGCTTGAGTTCATTCAATATTTCATTCCGACGTTTGCGCGACACACTGGGCAAGGCCAGCAGCACATCAGTGATGAATGTGCCGTTCAACACCTCGGCTAAGTCGTTTGGGTTGTGAATGGGCAAGCCATTGAGCACATGCCCGTGCAACCTGTCGTCATCGTCCAAAAAACCCACCACCCGAATATCGTGGCTGTTGGCCATAGCCGAAGCCAATTGCCGCCCTGCGTTACCGGCGCCATAAATAAGGGCTTTCGGCAAAGACGCCTTACGCAGCTGCTGGTGGTAAAGCCCACCCAACCATACCCGTGCTGCGGCGCGTGACGCACCCACCAAAAGCAACAGCAAGATAGGCTGGATCAAACCTACCGTGCGTGGAACGCCATCTACACCCCACAAGGTAAAAATAGCCGCAAAAGCCAGGCCATACAAAAGCATGGCACGTCCCACCGCCACCATGGCTGGCAAGCCGCTGTAACGAAAGATGGCGCGGTATAGACCCGAGGTGATAAAAACCGGCAAAGCCAGCGCAACAGAGGCCACTGCAGGCCAAATGACTACACCTGACAGTGGCGTGAAACTGCCAATGCGGAGATAAAAGGCCAACCAGACCGACAAAAAGCAAAAGGCAGCATCTAATGCAAGCACGACACCGCGCTTGACTGCACGTGGCAACGCCAAGAACGGCACGGCAAAACGACTCAAAGTGCCGATCATGAGTTCACCCACGATATGAAATCCCGCAAAAGTCCCGAGTCCCGAGTCCCGAGTCCCGAGTCCCGAGTCCCGAGTCCCGAGTCCCGAGTCCCGAGTCCTGAGTCCCACGTCCTGAGCCTTGTTTTTCATGTGAACAATAATTCACTACAAATTACGATCAATGCGACACCCCTTCCCGCCTCAGCACCTTGACGAAGGTCTGCCACAAGATGCGAATGTCAAACCAAAGGGACTGGCGCTCCAAGTAGGCCACGTCTAGTTTGACCTTCTCAGGAATCGGCAGCTCGTCGCGACCGTTCACTTGCGCCCAACCGGTCAGGCCCGGCACCAAGGTGTGAACACCATGCTCTGTGCGCAGAGCAATCAAGTCTTGCTGATTGAAAAGCGCCGGGCGCGGGCCCACAAAGCTCATGCGCCCCGTCAGAATGCTCCACAGCTGCGGTAACTCGTCCAAGCTGCTCTTGCGCAAGAAAGACCCGATGGGCGTCAGGTGTGAACGGGCATCAGCCAGTAGATGCGTGGCCACCGCAGGCGTACCCACCCGCATGCTGCGGAACTTCGGCATTTTGAAAATCACATTGTTCCGGCCAACGCGCTCAGACCAATACAGGGCTGGCCCTTTGGACGTCAAGCGGACGGCCATCGCCACCAGCAACACAGGTACAAACAAAATCAGAGCAGCTAGACAACTAAGAAAAATATCGAAGACTCTTTTCATATTGCCATTGCCCGCCGCAACCCCTCTGCCACAGACACTGGTGGCACCCAGCCTAACAAACTGCGCACCTTGGACATGTCAATCTGCAAATCACCACACATGCGCTGCACCGCATCACCCTTGCCCAGCAACGAAGCCCCTGCCTGCAAAGCCCACACCGGCACCGGCAGCAAACGTGAAGGTACCCCGGCTGCTTGAGCGATACCGCGCACCAGCTCGGTGGTGGACAGGTCTTGACCGTCACTAACCAAAAAGGTCTGATTGGCCGCTTGGGGGTGGGTGATGCAGGTAACAATGAAATCCACCAGGTTGTCCAACGCCACCAAGCTGCGCTGGTTGTGCACCGCGCCCAGCGGCAAGGGCCAGCCGCGCCGTACGGCGCGCGTGAGTGCGGCGAAATTACCCGGTGCTTTATAACCATAGACCAACGGCGGGCGAATGATGACTACCTCCATGCCGGTTTCGGCGGCAATACGCAGCAACCCTTGTTCGGCCTCCCATTTGGAAAGCGCATATGCGTTATGGGGGTTGGGGTTGTCTGTTTCCGAGAATGGCTTGCCAAACACGGTCAGCGCACCGTTCACACCAATTGAGCTGAGATACACGAACCGCTTGACTCCACTTGCTGCGGCCGCACTAGCCAGATGTTGCGTTCCAGCAACATTTACTTTGCGAAATTCTTCCAAGGGATTTTCCGCGCTCTCGTGCACGACATGAACCCGCGCGGCAAGGTGAACTACGGCATCCACGTCCTCCAGTGCGCCAGCCCAATTTGTGGCGGGATAAATATCGCCCAACTCAAAGTACTGGCCGCCAGAGCCGGCAAGGCGTCGGACCGCGCGATGCACATGATGTTTACGCTGGGCGAGTTCAGCGCACACCGCACGCCCAACAAAACCTGTAGCACCAGTAACCAACAACCGCATCAGGCAGGCCTTCTGACAAACTGAATAGCCCGCGTGACCAACTTGTTCAGCACAAAACTGACTAGCGAAGAACGCAGTCCGTTTTTTGAAAGAGCCCGGCGTATCTCAGCGTTCTGTTTGAAGATGTTCCATAGACTCCGATTGGTAGTACCCCCCAAACGCATCTTTACAAGAACCTCTGGAATGTAATCACTGGAGATACGGGCAGTCTCCAAATAGCGCGCCATCAACTCAAAATCCGCAGCAATTCTGAAGCTCAGGTCGAATCCACCCAAACGCTGATAAACCGAACGGCGAACAAAAAATGTCGGGTGCGGTGGGCACCAGCTTTTTTCAAAAGACCCTAGCACAAAGTCTGCAGAGCGCCAATACCTGACCGTCCGCGTTGGATCGAATTGATTGACGTAGCACAGGTCGCCGTAGCAACAATCTGCACCACTTTTTTCAAAGGCTGCGGCCACAGTCGTCAAAACATTTGGGGACGCATAAAAGTCATCGGCATTGATAAAGGCCACAATCTCGCCGCTGGCCAAGGCTATCCCTTTGTTCATCGCATCGTAGATACCTTTGTCCCGCTCAGAAACAACTTTGGCTACATGCAGCCCCTCAGCCTTTACGACCTCGAGCGTATTGTCGCTGGAGCCTCCATCGACAATGATGTGCTCAATATCACCATGCGTCTGTTCGCGCACTGACTGCAGCGTATGGCCAATTGTCTTATCCGAGTTATAACAAACGGTGATCACACTGATCTTCATGTTAGCCTCAACTTCACACTAGTAGTTAGTTAGATCAGAACATTTACGTATCAAATCACATCGAGGTCGAATTCATACCAGCGAAATACGACTGGCAATACATTGATCCCCGCGATGTCCTTGAGGATGCAGTGCTTCAGATCGTCTTTGCATGTTACGCTGATGTGACAAAGGAATGTGAGCGCCATCTTAGAGAATACCCACTCGATCAGGTCGCAGCGTTGCCAGCTACCCTTATGTCAGTACCAACGCCGATAGTTCAGATTTTCTCGACATGATCACCGCCTATATGAGTTAAAAAGGATGCATAGCGATTATCATCTATTTGGCAACTGGATTGATGGAGCGAACTACTAGGCACCGAGGCTGCGGTAAACCTCTAAGGTTTGGCGGTGCGTGTCATCCCAGGAGTACCCCTGTGCAACGGCCAGCCCTTTATGAACGAGGCTTGCGCGCTCAGATGATGCAGTTTTCAGAATGGCGTCAGCCATGGCCTGCGGGTCAAAACCGGCTACGATCGTAAGCGCATCTCGCCCCACTTCTAGCACTGCCTTGCAATCCGTACAGACGACCGGACAACCAGCCCGCATTGCCTCAACCACCGGGATACCGAACCCCTCATAACTAGACGGATAGACGAGGCAAAGAGCACCGTTATACAAAACATTCAACTCTTCATCCGACACGAACCCCAGATGGCGTACTCGCCTCACAACGGATTCAGACACACCATTAAGCTCATCAATACGAATGGGGCCACCGCCAACGCAATGCAACTCCAGATCAGGCAAGAATGCCATTGCTTTTAACACAAGACGGAAGTTTTTATACCCACCACGCTGACCAACAAATAGAACATAAGTTGAACAAGAGGGCTCAAGGCGCAAATTACAAAAAATATCAGCAACCCCATTGGGAATCACGTGTATTGTCTGTCCAGGTGTTTCCCCGACGAATTCCAGTAGGTCATCTTTGGTTGACTCGGATATACAGATCACTGCCTGTGCCGAACGAATTGCCGCATTTTTTTGTGCGGTATGCACCCATTGACTTGGGCCTTTGAGATAACGCTCATAAATAAAATCATGAACGGTTACCACGGTTGGCAATCGGTGCACGCTGGGTAAGCGGTAATAGCTGGAGTGAAACACCGAAACACCCGGCGGGACGCGACAGGTCCGAAAGCGTTCGAGAGCGCGTGCGGAGCGGCTTAAGACGGATAAGTCTCGACCGCACACAACTACGTCTTGCCTAGTGGGGCCTTCCAATGCAAGCGTTGCCGATACGTGCTGCACCGTGAGGTAGTCAAGCAACTTGTGAAAGTACACGCTGATGCCACCTTGTTGTTGCAGCGAGAAGATGATGCCGTCAATAGTGATCATCATTGAACAGCCTTGTATTTCGATGACATTTCGTTCCGCACCAAATAGGGCGCAGGGGGAACAATCCGCATATGAGAACGGAACAAAAAGCGCAAAAGCACAAGTATCACAAACAACTGTAAGAGGTACAGCCCTGTAGGAAGGAAGTTACCAAAAGCCGGCGCGTACTGCACAAGAAGTAGCATTACCGTGGACAATGTAACGCGGTCGAAACGTATACCAGGTTTTCGGAAGATCAGATATGACAGTAAGCCAGTTAGTATTGCTTTCGCGCTGAAGAACCCGAACAGTACGACGCCTATTGGGCCGAAGTCCGCAAACTGTTCCACAGCTCCTCCAAAGGCCGGAGTATGTGTCAGTTCCGCCTGTCCAGGATAGAAAACCTCGTTTACGAGTGTTATCCCATATACCCAGGGCTTGTCCGACCAGAGAACGCGTGGTATGTAAGCCCAGAGTGAACTGATAACTATCTCGCCTTGAAATAAACTCACCTCGTGGTTGAGATAGCTGCGATAGTAGTCCGCGCCGTTCTTGAAATGGTCAAAGTACGACACGATAGATTGAAGCTCCATGACATCGTCAAAGGCAAGATAAAGATTCAAGATCATAAGCCCAAAGACCAGTGGCATACCGACCAGCAGCAGCTTGCCAAGATGGTGCCAGCGCAGGAACCAAAGAACAACTATCGCGGTTGTAAAGATGACGAGCAGCACTCCCTTAGTGCCAAGTAAATATCCTAAACCGAAGTAGAAGGCCGTGATGCAGAGGACACTGCCGGCCATCGGTCGCGCCAAGAGTGCCAGCACAAATGAAACGGCTAGCGCGGAGGTAGCCAAGGCATACCAGTGGCCTTGGCCAGCTCTGTAAAACTGGTAGCCCTCACGCGGATTAAGGAGCCAACTCAAAACCCCAAACTCTGCGCTAGCCAGCATAAAAAGCGCGAATACGAAAACCAAAAGGAAGAAGCGCGAGCTATAACGAAAATCCCGTGACTCAAAAAACACTCGTTGAAAAGGCATGTACCGATGTGCCCCGACTGACTTGGACAGACGGAAGAAGAAAAAAGCACCGGATGCCTGTGCCAACGTCAGAACGTTAGTCATAAGCAGCGCGTATTGGTACCCGATATCGAACAGTCCCTCCTCAATTAGCGAAATAGGCCCACCGAAGATGACCATTAAATCTACCGGCAACGCAGTCATCAATATGATCGACAAAGGGTTGATCCAAGGAAGACGAAGCTGCGTACGGGCGAACCACACCGGCCAAAACAGCAGCACCACTGCGCCGGTTATGTTGATGTAGTAGAAGAAGGTCATGAATGGTCTCTAGCTCGTGACTACTTAGATCGTTGCACGATGCCGGAAGCCGCTTGAACAGGTATCTTCAATCCTTCGCCTAAGGATGACAGGCGTAACACATACTGGCGAAACGTGTCGCGACGCATCAGCAACCGGGCTGAGGCTTTGAGGACTATCAGTAGGACTTGTAGGGTCACGGTCCCCAAGCCAAAGTGCTTACGCAATAGGTACACTTGGTTCCGTTGGTAATAACGGATCGAAAAATCTGACTGCGGGCCACCAGTAGACAAACTTATTTTGTGTGCTACCACAATGCCCGGAGCATAGAGCAAGCGCAGTCCAGTCCGTGCCATGCGAATGAAGTAGTCGGTATCCTCAAAGTAGACAAAGTAGTTGGGGTCGAAGAGCCCAATGCGTTCGAACGTGGCGGAGGAGAAAAGCACACAGCAACCCGGCGCTACGGGTGTCCAGCGTGGTTCGACATCTGTGGGGTCATGTCGCTTGCCTTCACCCAGATGTTCACCTTGGAAGCCTTTCCAGAAAGAGAAGCGCCCGCCAGCGTACCAATTAATGCTGGGCTCTTCCGCAAAACTCACTCGGGGTGTAATAGCGTCCGCGTCATAGTGAGTGCGAAGCGCCAGCAGAGATTCAAATAAATCAGGAGTGAATTCTGTGTCGTTGTTGATAAAGAGGACTTCGCATACCCCACGATCAAGGAAATATCGAGCGCCCTGATTGCACGCCGCCGCGTAACCGACGTTGTGTTTGTTGCGCACAACGTGAACGCGTGAATCCACCACCTCGGACAAAACATCCAGGGTATTGTCTGTAGAGAGGTTATCAATAACAAGCAGCTCAAAATCACTGTGAGTCTGAGCTAAACAGCACGACAAAAAAGGGGGCAGGAACTTCGCTGCATTGAACGTGACGGTCATCACGCCCAACGCACGCGCAGGTGGTTTAGCCGACTGAGACGTCATTGCGTAACTCGTCCGACATCGCCAACGGCCGTGGCGACGCAAAAGATTTCCTCGCCTAGCGACGGACGCAACTTCACAGCAACAGCTTCGAAGAGCTGGAAAGCATAGCCAGCCAACTTTATAAAAAGGCGCCCGGGACCGCGTGCGCTTTCCAATTCAAATCCGCCCAACCGGGCTAAATAACTTAGGTACCAGATGCCCCGCGCCAGCCGCACCTCTGTGCTCATCCTCGCGGTATGAAATCCGGCGAGTTCCAATGCCTGGCGCAGGGAGTCTGGCGAGAAAACGTTGAAATGCCGCGGGGGCTCCAATCCTCGCCAGAAGGCGCCAAAGATGCGCGAGCCCAGGCTCAGGGCATTAGGGGTCGTGAGCAACAAGCGGCCATCAGCACTTAACAGGCTGCGTAACTGTGTGAGCGTATGAATAGGGTCGGGCAGGTGCTCGATGACGTGGCTCAATACGATAACGTCAAAGTGTTGCTCCCGCCCCTGAATCAGATCTTCTAGCGAGCTGTAGACCGGAAACCCTTCCTGTGCAGCCAAGCGGGCCGCTGCCTTGGCGTCCGGCTCGGTGCCTGCGACGGCCCAGCCAGCCTTGCGCATTCGTCGTAGGAATGCCCCCCCGCCGCACCCGACATCGAGCAGGCGCCCTGTCTCCGACGCCTTAATCCGCATTACCTCGAGTTCGGCCGCAGCGCTCACAGATGGTAAAAGTGACACCAGTTTGGCAAGCATGCGCGTTCTCTCCGGCATTGGGTATCCCAGCTTGGTCGACAGCGCCAAAGCCATTGCTTGTTGCCAGACGCCGGCTCCAGCGGGGGGTTCACCCGTGTGCGTGTAGTAATTAGCGTAGAGTTCGCTGATCGACTGGTCAGCCGGACGCGGGTCAAGCCACAGGTGGCCAGTTTGAGAGTGTTGGCGAAAAGTCCATCGCCCTTGGGTGCCAAAGAAAGCGTCGCGTACTTCGGCATGTCGAACGGTGCCAAAAGCACCGTCGATCGGACAATTGGCTACTTCTTTGAGTTGCATGACTAGTCTACCTTTCACACTTCTTAATCAATAAGGGGTTATCGCTCACCAATTGGCGCAGTACTTGCCAGTTTTTCCTTATGCTGGCACGACGTCGTATCGAGAAGGTGGCACCCGGCAAAGCAACCAGGACCCTGAGTAGGGATGAGCTGAATAGAATGGCGTATGCTGCTACTCCTGCGGCCAAACCTTCATGCTTGTGAAAGTGATAGATACTCCCGCGCGCACCGTTCCACAGCGTAACGAACGGGACGACAGCCGCGCTACGTGAGCGCAAATGCGTGATGTATGCTGTTGGGGTGACAACTACCCGCTTGCGTTGGTCTCCCTGCCGTAGACGAATGCACAAATCACATACGTCTTCGACAGTCAAGAAGTATTCCGGATCGTAGCCGCCTATGCGTTTGAAGTCTTCGGTGCGCACGACGATGCATGCGCCCGACGCAAACAGGACATCCTGCTCGTCATAAACGCGAAAAGCCTTGTACAGCCGTTGCGTAATCGAAGCAGGCAGTATCCGCCAAACCACCAGATGCGCCAGTGACCATCCCTTGTGGAAGCTCGAATGTGGCGTTCCATCCGGGGCGACATTCACGGGCGCAACTGCAACTACGTCAATGTTTTTTTCAAGGTACGCGACCAAGGCCCTGAGAGCACCGGGATGCAGGACAACATCGGGATTGATGATCGCGGTGTATGGGGAGGATAAGGACTCTAACGGCTGATTGTTGGCCGCCGCAAGCCCAACGTTGGCGTCGTTTAGCTTCACGCTAATCCACTCAAACTCGTTGGCAAGGCGCATGAGAGCGTCAGGTGTGCCGTCAGACGACGCGTTGTCGATAAGCCAGAGATGGATGTCCAAATTCTGGTTCTCAAATGAATGTACGAAATCTTCGATCTCATTTCTGGAATTAAAGGTCACCGTTATGACCGACAGAAGGTGGTCAGACAGGGGACTGCGTGTGTCGGCGAGCGAAGTTATCATGGGACTGGACGTAGCGTATTTGGTGATGTTGAGATTGAGTCCCGGAGTCGAAGGCCGAAACTGACAAGAACTGCAATAGAGCACGCCGCCCCAGCGGCTGCCCAATAAAGTGATGACCTAGACGAAATAGACGACCCACGGAAGATGAGTACCAGCAGGGTGAAGGTTAGCGCGATCAGTAGGGTCCATCTAAGCACCGTTTTCTCGACATCCATAGGGATGCGGTCCGAAACCTTCTTGACCAAGGAGCGCAGAATCACCTCCATACCGAATGCATCAACGATCAGTCGAAAAAGCCAAGCAGCAAGCAACCCCTCAAGTGACGCATGCAAAGTTGCCAAGTAAAGCAGGCCAAGGTACAAAGGCAATTCTGCCGCGTGAAGGATGGCAACCTGGCGGGTATGCCCCATACCGTTAATAGCAAGCATGGAAATTGAAGAGCTAGATACAAGAGCCAGCCCAACGATGCCCACTAGCGCGATTGTTGCCGCTTGCGGTGCGAGCGCGTGGCCCAGCCACCACCCCATTATCGGCTCCATAAATGGTACGCAAACAAATCCGATGGCTACGTTAGCCGAAATGACCAATCCTTGCGCGTTGCAGATAAGCGCGGCAAAGTCGCGTCCGGTCGCGCGCTGAACATGAGCAACTAGCTTCGGAAAAATAACACTGCAGAAGGCTCCGACAAGAAGTTGACCTCGCGCAATCAGTTCCATCGGCAACACGTAAGCGGCCACGATGCTACTATTAAAATATCCGGCAATTACAAATCGGTCTGCAAAAATGATGCATAGTCCTACGATGTTCGAGAAGAAAAGCCATTTGCTGTATTGAAAGAGACGACGGGCGTGTACACGAGCAGAGCGCACCAACCTCCAAGAACTTGGCACGACCAGCCCGGATGCGTATAAAAGCGCGCCCATTAGGCTGATGCGAGCAGCACCGACCATCCATGAATATAGTGAGAGGTCTTCAGAGTGATCGATCACGAACAGCGGAGCGATGCCAATAAGGGTTCCATGGGTCAATTGCAGCGCAGCGGATAGCGCGAAGCGTTGTTGCCCCTCAAGCGCGCCTTTAAGTACCGAACCAGCAATAAATGCCGGACAGAATGCCAATAGAACGTACATAGCATTGCGTGCCGTCAAGAATGATTCGCCATTCAGAAATCTCAGCAGCGCAGTACCGGCCACCATCACAACAATGGCTAGGCCGACACCGACAGCCATACCGCCGAGCACCGCAGCGTGTGCGCGGCGTGCACCCCCCTTCGATCGCGCCACACTGACAAAATAAGTTACTGCCCGACCTAGTCCGCCATCGAGAATAGATAACAAGCCAACAGCGGAAACGATAACGGCAAATCCTGCGAATGCGTCAAGTCCTAGCCTACTTCTAACGACCGGCACAACTGAAAGCAGAATCAGTGATGGTATCGTAGCCGTTGCAACTTGTAGCAAAAATGCCGAACGGACTTTCATTGGTTTTCAGATCACGATTTGGGGGAATGCAACTATTGAGCAGCGGCAATAAGCTTGGGCCAGACAATTTCAAAATACGAAATTGTCGATAAGCTCTCAACTGCCATGAGCGAAGGGTGCCAATCGTTCACTCGATCTTCTTTAGCCGCGCTTAGTCCCGGGAAGCTCACTCCACACTCACGGCAACCTGGTATCCATGCTGTTTGAGTAGAGCGTGCCGCTTGGCTTCAGCCAAGTCGTTGGCAACCATTTCTTTACACATTTCCTGCGCGGTGATTTCGGGCGTCCAGCCGAGTTTGATCTTGGCCTTGGTAGGATCACCCAGCAGGGTTTCGACTTCGGTGGGGCGAAAATAGCGTGGGTCGATGCGAACGATGACTTTTTCATTCCAATAGGCCACTTCATTGACGCCCGCGCCTTCCCAGCGCAATTGCATGCCCAACTCTGCAGCGGTCCACTCGATGAATCGTCGCACGCTGTATTGCACGCCTGTGGCAATGACGAAGTCTTCTGCTTCGGTCTGTTGCAGCATCATCCACTGCATGCGGACATAGTCTTTGGCGTGGCCCCAGTCGCGCAGGGCGTCGATGTTGCCCATATAAAGGCACTCTTGCAGACCTTGGCTGATGTTGGCCATGCCGCGTGTGATTTTGCGTGTGACAAAGGTTTCGCCGCGGCGTGGGCTTTCGTGGTTGAACAAGATTCCATTGCAGGCATAAATGTCATAGGCTTCGCGGTAGTTGACCGTGATCCAGTAGGCGTACATCTTGGCCACGGCGTAGGGGCTGCGGGGGTAGAAGGGGGTTGTTTCCTTTTGGGGAATTTCTTGCACCTGACCATACAGCTCGGAGGTAGAGGCTTGGTAGAAGCGGGTTTTCTTTTCCAGCCCGAGGATGCGGATGGCCTCTAGGATGCGCAGGGTACCCATGGCATCCACGTCGGCGGTGTATTCGGGGGACTCGAATGACACGGCTACGTGGCTTTGTGCGCCCAGGTTGTAGATTTCGTCGGGCTGGGTTTCTTGGACGATGCGCACCAGGTTGCTGGTGTCGCTCAGATCACCGTAATGCAATTTGAAATTTGCATTGTCCACATGCGGGTCTTGGTAGATGTGGTCCACGCGCTGGGTGTTGAAGCTGCTCGCGCGGCGCTTGATCCCGTGAACGATGTAGCCTTTTTCCAGAAGAAATTCAGCGAGGTAAGAGCCGTCTTGGCCAGTAATGCCCGTGATGAGAGCTACTTTTTGTTGGGTCATAACGTTATTTTTTGAACTTGATATTTCTAAGGTCACAAAGGGTCTGAATCCGCCAATCTAAAGAGGGTTTCTAGCCAAGAAATCTTGGTATGCGAGAGTTAGACCATCGTACAAGTTAACTTGTGCTTTCCAACCTAAATTATTCACACGTGTGCTGTCCATCCACTTGCGTGGGGCACCATCAGATTTGGTGATGTCGAATTCAATTTTCCCAACATAGCCCACCGTTTGCGCAATGGCATGGGCCACTTCTGCGATGGTCACGTCATATCCGCTGCCAACGTTGATGTGGCTTTGCATGGGGGTGGTGTGCTGCTCGTAGGTAGCTTTAGGCAGCTGCATGACGTGCACACTCGCTGCGGCCATGTCGTCTACGTACAAAAATTCGCGCCTTGGCGTGCCAGTGCCCCAGATGGCGACGCTAGAAGCATTGGCTAACTTGGCTTCATGAAAACGGCGAATCAAAGCGGGGATGACGTGGCTGTTTTCAGGGTGGTAGTTGTCACCTGGGCCATAGAGGTTGGTGGGCATGACGCTGCGGTAGTCCACGCCGTGGCTGGAACCGTATTGGCGGTTGTAGCTTTCGCAGAGCTTGATGCCGGCGATTTTGGCGATCGCATAGGGCTCGTTGGTGGGCTCTAGCGTACTGGTAAGCAACGCGTCTTCACGCATTGGTTGCGAGGCCATGCGCGGATAAATGCAACTAGATCCTAAAAAGAGCAGCTTTTGTACGCCGTTACGGAAGGCAGCCTCGATGACATTGGCCTGCATCATCAAGTTTTGGTAGATAAAGTCGGCAGGATAGGTGTTGTTGGCATGGATACCGCCGACTTTGGCTGCGGCCAGGTACACCTGTGCCGGCTTTTCTTGTGCAAAAAAGGCTTGTACGGCGGCTTGATTAGTAAGGTCCAACTCGGCATGAGTGCGGGTCAGTAATCTGAATTGGCCTTGCTGCTGCAAATTGCGGCAAATAGCACTGCCTACCATGCCGCGATGGCCTGCAACGTAGATTTTGGGTTGTGTGCTCATGAACTTGCTCTGCCGTATGTATCTTCAAAGCGTACGATGTCGTCTTCACCCAAATAGCTACCCGATTGCACCTCAATGATTTCCAGCGGGATGGTGCCGGGGTTGGCCAAGCGGTGCACCTCACCCAACGGGATATAGGTCGATTGATTTTCAGTCAAAGTCAGCACCTTGTCGCCGTTGGTAACTTCGGCGGTGCCAGTCACCACAATCCAGTGCTCGGCGCGGTGGTGGTGCTTTTGCAGGCTCAGGCTGGCTTTGGGCTTGACTTGAATGCGTTTGACTTTGAAGCGGCCACCTTCGTCGATGCTGTCGTACCAACCCCAAGGACGGTGGACTTTGCGATGGAGCGTGTGTTCTTCGCGTTGTGCGTTTTGCAATTGCGCAACGATGTGCTTCACATCTTGGCTGCGGCTCTTGTCAGCCACGAGTAACGCGTCGGGCGTTTCCACAACGATGAGGTCGCTCACGCCAACCAGGCTGACCAGACGGCTAGAGGCGTGAACCAAGGTGTTATGACTATCGGTAACGAGTACGTCGCCCACATGGGCGTTTCCGTGTTCGTCTTTAGGCAGCGCATTCCAAACGGCATCCCAAGAACCAAGGTCGCTCCACCCTGCCTTAAGTGGCACCATGTGTATGGGGAAGGTACTGCCCGGGCATCGCTCCATAACGGCGTAATCCACCGACTCGGATGGGATAGCGATGAATTCGGCCTTGCCGGGACGCACGAAAGGTGCGCTGGGGTTGCCGTCTGCACGTCGTAGGCTCCAAGCTTGGTGTGTGGCTTGGTAAATGTCAGGCCGGAACTGCTGGAGGACGTTTAGCCAAACGGAAGCCTTGAGCACAAACATGCCTGCGTTCCAGAAGTACCCGCCTTCAGTCAGATACTCTTGCGCGGTAGCGGCGTTGGGTTTTTCAACAAAGCGCTTAACAGTGTGAACATTAGCCTGGACTCCCAAAATAGCGCCGTCTTTTTCTACCTGGATGTAACCGTATCCAGTTTCTGGCTGGCTAGGCATAACACCCAGAATGACGATGCCGCCCTCGGCAGCTTGTTCGATGGCAGTTTGAGTGGCGGCGGTGAAGGCGCCCACATCCACCACGGTTTGGTCAGCAGGTGTGACAACTAAGACCGGATCGGCACCATTTTGGACGGCTGCCAGCGCGGCAAGGGTGAGTGCCGGGGCGGTGTTACGGCCTGTAGGCTCCAACAAGGCCACGCCCAAGGTAATACCGACTTCGCGCAGTTGCTCAGAAGCCAAAAATCGGTGCTCTTCCCCCGTGACGATGAGTGGCGCGGCTACTTCAATAGTACTGTTACCCAAACCTGCCAAACGCTGCGCGGATTGCTGAAACAAGCTATCAGTTCCCGTAAGGCACAGGAACTGTTTTGGAAAACCAGTACGCGACAACGGCCATAGGCGTGTGCCTGAGCCACCGCAAAGGATAACGGGGGTAACTTGAATCATACGTTTTGAACCCTCTGGCCATCGGTATCTGAACAAGCCATTTCGGCCTTGAGTGCCTCAATTTCGGCTTGAAGTTGGTCGTACTCGGTCATCTTGCGTTTCAGGAATCGGCCAGCCAGCAAGGCCTTCTCAGCAATACCCTGTGGCGTGAGCACATAGATATAACCAAACTTGTTCTTACTCTGGCTGAAGTTATGCACCTTCACCAAGCCCTTATCTATGAGTGCATTTAGACAGTAATTGAGCCCGCTGGTGCTGATGCCCAGTTTTTCGGCAATCTCGCGCTGGGTCATGTCGGGGTCGTCTTGCAGCATGCGCAAGACTCGGAAGTAAGTGTCTTCCTGGAGTTGGGATCGGCGGCTGGTCATGTATGGAGTGTTTAGCCACGCTACCGCCGTGCCGTGTCACGATCGGCAAGCGCGTTAGGGGCGGTTCCGCAAGGGAACATTTGTGCGAATTCGGACGATTTTAGAGTTTTCCTGATGAGTTTTGAATGCGAGGCGCAAAATATTTATCAAAAGCATTAGGGTTCTGACGCTTCGCTGGCGTCCGCCGGTGTGGTTTCGGCCTGCTGATGAACGGCCTCTTCCATGCTGACGGTGTTCACCACCAGCTCAAACTGCTCCAGGATTTCGGGCTCGTGGCGCTGGATGTAGCTATTGACCGCATCGTTGGACAGCAGCTTGGTCAGGTAGCCCTTGGCCACGACCAGGTTGAGCAGGTCAGAGCCATAGTTTTGCTCGGCGTCTTTGTACTGGGTCTGCACCTGGCTCATTTCTTTCTCAAGCTTGACGATCTGCTCGATGGGTGAGGTTTTGTCTCGCTCGGCGGGCTTGAAGTCGGCTCGCTGCTCGGGCGGTGTGGCTTTGAGCAAGGCTTCGGCATGGGCCACGGTGATGGTGTTGCTGGCCACCATCAGCTCTACCGCTTCCACCTGCCGTGCAGCCTTCATGTTGCGCAGAATGCGGGTGACGTCTGGGGTGAACTGCTTGTCTTGCAGCAGGTCAATGGCTTCAGGGCAAATGCCCTCGAGCAGATTGATACGGCGGTTGATGGAGCTGAGGTTGACGTTAAAAGCCCGGGCCAAGCGCTCGCGGCTCACGCCCCGGTCGATGGCGCGACGCAGCATGTAGTGCTCTTGCACCGTGGACAGGCGATTTATCCGGTGGTTGTATGAGAAGGTTTCGTCGTCTTTGGCCATGAGGCATGGAGCCGTTTCCATACCCAGCTCTTTGAGGGCCAGCACGCGCAGGTGGCCGTCTAGCAACAGGAACTCTGACTTTTTGGGGTCGGGCTGGATGACGGACAGGGGCTCGATGAGACCGATTTCGTGGATGGACGAGACCACCTGCTTGTATTTACGGGTGCTCATGGTGCCGTCCATGATCTTTTTGCTCGGTAGCAGGTGGTCCAACGGCACTTGGTAGGTCTCCAGGTCAAAACCCAGCAAAGTGTTAAGGGGCTGAATGGGCAGGTCGGGCCCTCCCTGCCCTTCGGCCTGGCTGGCAGGCTGGTAGATGCCGGGGTACATCTCAGCGATTTTGGGCTGTGCGTTGCTGCTGGGGTTCATGCTGGGGCTCCTTCAAAGTGGTTGATGCGTTCGGCCAGGTACTTGGGCAAGGTGTCCAGCCCCTCTGCGCGCAGCAGGGTGACAAAGTTTTCGTCGGCAAAGAGTTTTTTGAGGCCCTGCACCACCAGCAGCAGGCGCTGGTGGGCATGTTCGGCCTTGAGGACCATCTTGCGCTGACGCTCCACCTCTTTTTGGTAAGTTCGCACCAGGCTATAGCTGGAGGTGGGTGGCTTGATCTGCGCCGCGTTGGGTGAAGACGGACCCAACTCTTGGCGTTTCTCGATCAGGCGCTTGGCCTCGATGATCTGGCGGCCTTTGAGTTGGCCGTTTTCATAGGCCTCTTGCAGCAGGTCGCCCAGGTTGGATTCGCCACCCTCTCCGTTCGCGTTTTGCGGGTCGTTGGCGCTGGCGCGGGCAATTTCAAGGGCAGTGGTGAGCGGAATGGAGCCACGCTGTACGCCTTCGATGAGGCGCTCTTCGCCCTGCTCCAGCAAAAACACGATGTCGCGCACGTATTTGGGGGACAGACCCGTCTTTTGGATGATCACATCCGCCGTGTAGCCCCGCTCGCGCAGCAGCTCAATGTCGGCCAGGATCTCCAGCGGCCGGTAACCCCGCCGGGCAATGTTTTCGGCAAGACTCATGATGAAGGCGTCTTCATCGCTCACATCCACCACCAAGGCGGGGATGTGGGTTTCGCCCAGGATACGGAAGGCGTTCAAGCGCCCTTCCCCGCAGACCAGCAGGTATTTGGGCTGGCCGTCTTCACCAGCACGCTCGGCCACGGTGATGGGCTTTTTGAGGCCAATGAGCTGAATGCTCTCAACGATCTCCTCAAAGACCTTCATGTTGCGATCACGAGAGTTGAGCACTTCGATGCGCGCGATGGGCACCAAGGTCACGTTTTCTGGGGTATCGGTCATCATGTGGGCCTCCGTGATGTGTGGGTTGGAGTGGTGTGCATGGGGTGAGTCCTTTCAGGTTTTAGGAGGGGTTTAAAACTTGCGCTGCAATCGTTCGCGCTCTGACATGCCGTAAAAGAAGTTCAGGTCGTCAAACCGGAAGCACTCGAAGTTGGCGCTGTTGCGGTTGCAGACGCGAATCTCCTGCTCGGGCAGGTCCAGACGGGGCAAAAGGTAGTAGTCGAGCTCATTGGCGTTTTGCGCATCCAGTCGCACCGCCACGGTGATGTCGGGATTGAAGCGTTCGGTGTCAAACCGGATGCGCCAGCGCTGCTGGCCATTGGGCAGGGTTTGACAGCGGGCCAGCACCAGGCTGATGACCAGCTCGTCGTTGAGGGTGAGCAAGTCCGTCTTGCCGTCCCGGCGCACCCTGCCGCCAAGCTCGGAGATGGCTTCTTCGGTGCGGCGCACGATCTCAGGGTGCAGTTGTCGCAGCCGCCGGTTGACCTCAATGAAGCCCTGGTCGCGCGAGGTATGAAACCCCACCAATTCATAGGCCCGGCTGAGGCTGCCAAAGCGGTGGGCATAGGTAATGGCGCACGGCAGCCCAGGGGCCTGGTCGATGATGAAGCCTGACAGAGTGCCGCATTCGGCATAAAGCTGCTTGAGGTGACCCAGCAACTCTTCATCGCTGAAGCGGCGTGTGCGTTCAGCCAGCACTTCTTGGGCTTTGAGGAAGGTATCCAGCGGCACGATGCCTTCAAACGCACCTTCTTTGCGGATCCACATGGGAGGTGGGTTGTTGACGTGCTTTTTCTTGAGCTTGAAAGAGCGGCGGTTGTAGACGTTGTTGCCGATGTACTTTTCGTTGGTGAGCACCTGGCGCACGGTGCTGTAGCTCCAAGGTCGGCCGTAGTCGGTGCGGAGGCCTTGGTCATTGAGCCGCTTTGCAATTTCGGCCAGGGGCAAGTCGTTTTGGATGAACCAGGCAAACATCTGCAAGACGGTAGCTACCTCATGATGGGGGCCGGGCATGAGGATGACGCGGTCGGTCTGGAGGCTTTTGTGCTCGCCGTTTTTAAGCTCGCCTTTGATGGCGCCAGTTTGGTCAATCAGCACCCGGCGCAGGCCATAGCCTGCAGGACCCCCTTGGCGAAACCCCATCTCGATGAGTCGGCACTGGCCAGCAAAGACTTTGGCCGACAGCTCTCGGCTGTATTCACCTGCCATTGCGCGCTTGACGCCCTTGACAATGGTGGATACCGGTGAGCCGTCGTTTTCAAACTGCTCGGCCACGTAGGCGACTGCGATGCCTTTGCGCTTGCAGATGTATTCGTAATAGGCTGACTCATCCGCATCTTGAAATCGACCCCATCGGCTGACGTCGTAGACCAGGATGAGGTTGAAGTCGGTGTTGCCGGCCTCGACGTCGGCGATGAGCTTTTGCAGCGAGGCGCGACCATCGATGGACAGCCCGCTTTTCCCCTCGTCGGCGTAGGTGCGCACGATCTCGATGCCGCGCCGGTCGGCGTATTCCTGAATCTTGTCGGCCTGGTTGTGGGTGGAATACTGCTGATGCTCGGTGGACATGCGCACGTACTGCGCGGCGCGAAATGTTTTGGGTGGATCTTCTGAGGTCATGTGGACTTGTGGACTGCTGGGTTCTGTTCGTTCGGACCATGTTGGCTTCGAAGCGGCAGAGCTATCAAGTCATTTCTGGCCTCTTTGGATTTTTTTGCGCAGACTTTTTTCGATCAGCCACATTTACGCAACTGGGCAGGCTCAATGCGCATGGCCACGGGCTTGTTGAGCATGGACAGCAAGATCATGGAGCGCCGCTCAGCATCCGCCGTTTGGTAGATGGCTTCGATGCTGGCGAAGGGGCCAGCGGTGATGACGACCTTGTCGCCTGCGGCGAAGAGGGCCTGGGGATTGGACTGCTGCAGTTGCTCGCGCTCGTGCAGCGCAGTGATGAGCTCGGCGTCGACCTTGGGTGCGTGACCACCGAACTTGACGAGCTCGCGCACGCCCAGTGTGGAGCGAATGGGCGACCAGCTTTGGCCCTTGATGTTCTCGCTGGTGTCCAACTGCACAAACACGTAGCTGGGGAACATGGACTCGGCGACGACCACAGATTTGCCCCGGCGGACCTTCTCCACGTAAAGCATGGGCATGTAGCAGCGGAAGTTTTGCCGCTGCAAGTTGGTGATGGCCGTGTCTTCCTGACGGGCTTTGGTGTGGACCAAATACCAGGCATGGTTAGGCGGCAGGCTGAGATCTTGGGGCGGTTTTACGGGTTTGACTGGCTCATTGGCTGGTGCTTGCACCTCGGGCTTCCGCCCAGACAGAGGCACAGAGGCCTTGACCCTGGGCGCAGGCTTGAGGTCTTCGCGCACCGCTGGCCTAAAGACCGTGGGATCAGATTCAATGCCTTGGGTGTTGACCGCCAGTTCGAGCGATCGGGCTATAGACCGGATGAGCGGCAGGGGCCGCTCGTGCTGCAGCACTTGCTTGAGGAGGTTGCGCACTTCGCGCTGCTCGAAGGCTTCCAGATCTTCAAGCCGGTAATGGACATCGAGGCCTTGCTGGAAGATGGGCAGGCCATCGTCTTGCCAGCGCAGTTGTTGCAGGCTTCCGGGTGTGAGGCCCAGGCGTTCAGCCGCCTCTTGGGTAGTCAACAGCCTGGGGGGCATACATCGCTTGTTTTAGGTGTCATGCCAGCATGAACGCTCTGGCGTGGACACAAGTCAAGCGAACGGATCAATGATTTTTGACAGTGTGGCTAACGGTCCCCGCCTGCGGCCTTGGTCTGTTCGGCATACCAGCGCTGGAATGACAAAACCATGAGCGTGGTCTGCGCGGCGTCGCTGGCCAGTTGCTCACAACTCACGGCATTTTGAGCTCTGGCGGGATCAGGTAGAGCGTCGGAGGCGGTTGCAACAACACCGGTGGCAGGCTCGGCATGGGCGGGCACGGGGCCTGGCTCATGGTTACTTGGGGTCGGCTTACGCAGGCTGTGAGCGTCAGTGCACTGGCCAGCAGCCAAAGACGAAGCAGATATGGGAGGCGCAGGCGCAGGAATACTGGAAACCTTCTGGGGCTGCCACAGGCGCTGAAGTTGGGTTTTACGGGTGTCATGGTCGGTAGTGATTCGCTGGTTGATCTGTTCCTGCCGGGTCTGGATTTGAGCGACCTGCAGGGACTGCTGCAAGGCGGCGATTTGTTGCTGGTGGCGATCGGCATCCCAAGCCTGCTGTATGCCCTGCTGCCCCAGCCGGTAGCCGGCCCAAAACAGGCCCGCAGCCACCAGGCTTGAGACGATCCATCGCAGGGGTAAGGCGCCGAGCCAGGGGATGAGCCACGCACTCATGCGGCCTCCGGTGCTAGGTTCAGCGGCGGGTCCAGCGTTTCGAGCTGGTATTTGTCGATCATGCCAATCAGCTTGTCGGCATAGCGCGGGTCGGTGGCATAGCCGGCCTTGGCCACCGCTTGTGCAAATGTTTTGCCTGTGGTGCAAGCAAAGCAGGCGGCGTAGCGCTTGTTACGGCGCAAGAACTGACCATGGTCCACCAGGCAAGTCTGCCAGTCGGGGTAGGCGCGCCAGTCGGCCGGGATCACCACCCACTGCTTGTTCAGAAACTCTCGGGTGTTGAGCGTGATGCGCTGGCCCGTCCAGCTGCGATCGGCCTTGATACCAAAGAGGTTCTTGGCCCGCGTGGCCAGGCCAGACTCGCCCCAGCCGGATTCCAGGGCGGCTTGGGCCACCACGAAGCTGGCGGGGATGCCCGTCTGCAAGCGACTGGCTTGGGCAGCTGGGGCAATGAGGGCGATGAAGTCTTGCGGTTTCACAGCATTTCCTTGACGTCCTTGGCCACTTCATCGATGGAGGCGTCGCGGCGCTGACCAATGAAGTTGAACACCCAGCGCACCAAGGCCCAGCCGGGCAAGCCACAGGCGAACATGAGCCCGCCCAGGGCACACAGACCCACCGTAGAAAACGCCCAATGGTGCAAATGGAAGTGCTCTACCGTGATGGCGCCACCACCGATGCTGGACACCACCGTGCTGATCAGGCCTACGGCCCATTCGCGTTTGTCACGCGGTGGCGTCATGAGCATGACCACCACGGCAGCCAGCGTGGCACCACTGGCCACCGCCGCAGCAGTGCCCCCAAAAGCCTTGTAGGCAACAGCTGCTCCTGCAACGCCAGAGCTTGTCGGTTCGGGCATACGATTCTCCAAAGTTAAAAGCCCGTCCGGATGTCTCCAGGACGGGCGGGTTGAGGAAATGAAATAGGGAAATTCGCGCTTGGCTGGCTGTTACGTCAGGTCGGCGCTGTGCACGGCGGCGTCTTCAGCTACGCAGGTGATTTCGACCTGCTCGCCTCGGGGGCGGAGCGACATGACGCGCGCCAGCTGGCTCCAATCTTGTCCAGCGCCAAAAGTGAAGAGCGGGCGCCCTGAATCCATGGCGCCGGTCAAGTCGGGCCACGCGGACGCAGGAACCACGGCGTGCTGGTCTGACCCTCCGCGAGTCACTTGAAAGGGACCGGCGAGCGAGCCCTCTGGCATCCGCAAAACCAACTGGTGCTCGCGGCCCTCCACCCAGGACAACGGCTCAGATACGACCAATGACCGAGTCGCAGGCTCAAATCCAAGGACCTCCCCACTGGTTCCCCAACTGGGCATGTCGTGACTGATGGCGATCAAGTCGCCATAGGTTGGAATCAGCCCCTCCATCTCAGTCGTGAAAGTGATGAGCCGTCTTCGGTAGCGATTGGCCGCAGCGATGTACTTGCCCTCGCGCACAGCCTGCACTTGGCTGGTGCAGCCAAAAAGCGTCACCTTAGCCTGGCGCGTTCCATCAGCACCTGGCAGGTTCACAGCGACTTCATCAGGTTTCCAGGTCTTGGGGTTGAGATACCCCATGACGACGGTGTCGGCCGTTTCTTCACCGGGCATAACGTACTGAATCTTGAGACTGCCCCGGACGATGTTGCGCATCGAGAACAAGGCCACCGGCAAGGTCTTGGGCTCGTCGCGCACGATCCGAACAATGCCGCCCTGCAGGAACGGAACGGCCCGGCCGCACCGGGCGATTCGGCCCAGGGTCTCCCAAACGGTCAGGCCTTGGTCAAAGACAGCGTCAAAATGGTCACCCCGAGCCGCCCACTGCTGATCCAGCCGGTAAAGGGCCAGCAGGTCGATGCGAGCGTCGGCCAACCCAGCCCCGTATTGAGCGCGCAGGGCATCGGCAAAGGCCCAGGCGACGGAACGCGTGGGCACTGGGCTGGACCAACCCGATTGTGGAGACCAGGTGGGTAACTTGCGGGTGACCAGGCAGTTGACCAGTCGGCTCGAACGCTGCGAGAGGTTGTCGGTGGCTTTCATGCGCAGCGCCAGCAAAGTCATCTGCTGCGGAAGGCTCGCTCCAGCCAAGTAGCCCCGCACCTCTCCCCAGCGCAATTCATGCCCGGCTCTGCTGCTCGGATCTTTGCTGTCCAGCCGGCTCAATCGCACCTGGTACCGGCCAGGGGCAACTGCGTACTTGTAGGACAGCCGCTGGGCCTCGCCACTGGCTGCGCTGTGCTCCTCCTCTGCCAGCACCCACCAGCCCGAAACAGCCTCTCCCGCGTCATCGACCAGCCGAACCTCCACCCGCCACTGCACCGCCTTGGCCGAGAGACTTCCATCGTCGTTGGCGTAGTACAAGCCTCTGAGCATCAGCACATCAATGCCAATGTGACTGACCTGCGTCTGCGGCGGGTTCACCGTGAAGGGCCCCACCAGCGCGCCCCCAGCATCGGCCAGTGCAATCAACTCCTGCCCGGCCACCTCAGGAGCGGTCACCACGTCGTGATTGAAGAGCGTATTGACGCCACCCGGCAAAATGACTTGAGCCTGGATTTCGGCAAACGACGCAATCGGCGTGTCCTCAATCCGGATCTGATGCACCTCGTAGTCCCCCATGCCGATCACATGCAGCTGGTGCAGGTACTGGTCATGGTCGACATACTCCGCGTACGGCGTCGAAGCAAAGTCGGGAAAGACCAGGTGGTGGCCATAGACCACAGGAATCGGCTGGGTCAGGCGTGCATAGTTGCCCTGCGCCTGCAGGGAATAAGTTGGGCTTGGACTGTTCAAGCTGCCGGCCGTGGGCACATTGGGAGTCGGCAGGGGCACCAATGCGTTGACCAGTACAGAACCAGCCAAGGCAATGCCCGCGGAGGCCACAGCGGTTCCCAGAGAGCCAGAAAACCCGAGCGCAGAGGCGAGCGGCCCGCCATAAACGTTCGCCACCACCATCACGGCGATCATCAACACGGTGCGCAGGGGATTTTTCCCGCCGCCGCCGCCACCGCCTTGAGGCAAGGCCACAAAGATGATGGCGCCATCAATCTTGGTCACCGCCCAGTCAGCTCTGAGTACAGGCTGGCCGTTCTTGAGGCAGATGGTCGGCTGAGAGCTCACTGCCGTCCGGACCGCCGCGTCTTGGACATTGAGCCACTGAGCAATGCTTGAACTGGCAAGGGCGTTGAACACCTCCCGATCCGCTGGCACGAACGGGTTACGCAGCAGAATGACCAGTGGATCAGGGTCTTGAATAGCAGCGGTGCTCATTGAACCCCTTTGAACCGGTAAATGCCCTCGACCTGCCAGCCGTGCAGCGCCAAGTGCTCGATGCGCTGAAAAACCACCCCGGCGCCCTGCATGCAATGGAGCACCCCGCCGCCATCGGCGCCCAGCCACACCCCCACGTGGACGGGGCAGCGAGACTGACGCATCAGCACGGCATCACCGTCAAAACGGTCGTGCGAGTGAGCAACGGGCGTCCAGCGCTGACGCTCCGGATGCGCCTGAAAACCCTTGAGAACAGCGCGCAGGTTGGTGGCATCCACAGGGATCTCCGGTAACTCCCTGCCAAAGCACGCACGCTGGACATGTAAAAACAGGCCCCAGCAGTCAAACTCATGCGGCCCCCTGCCGCCGGCTACCCAAGGGCGTCCGATGTACTCGTTGACCAGGTGCAGCTTGCGCATCTCTCTTCTATTCATCGGGTCAACCCAGGAAACTCTTTGGCGGTGTAAGTCCGACCCGGAAAGGCCTTGTTGCCGATGTCCACCATGCGCGCCCGTGCTGTGATGCGAAGCGGATTGGCCTCCACAAAGCTCAAGACCAAAGTCAGCGGCGGATCCATTTGCGGGCCCAGCAAGTCATTGGAAAGATACGGTCGGTACGTCACCTCGATCATTTGCTGCGACTGCACGGCCGCATCCAAGTGCCGCATGACCTCTCGCGTCACGTTGTCCAGAGTGATTTCCACCTCTGGAACGGGCATGCTGTCGACCGCAGGCAGATTCAGATCAAAGGCCATGGCCACAAAGCGCACCTTCTGGCCGGGATGAAAAGGCGCAGAGGTCTCCAGATGTGCAAAGAGATCGACCCGATCACGAACCACGCGAATCGCTGTGGGAGCTCCTTGTTCGTCCACGAAGTCCGAGTGGCGTAACTCCAGGGTATGAAAAATCACCACATTACTGGGTGCGCTGGCATAGGCCTCCCGAATGGCCTCAGAAAGCGACGCATCAGGCATGGAAAACTCCAGCGGTTTCTGCACCTCCTGCGGCAGGCCTGTTGTCCACCCCGATCGGGATAACCTTTCGGGCGGGCTTTTGTACTGGACGCGAGGCAATACCAAAGACGTCCATGCGGTCCTCGGGCAGGTCACCATCCTGCGGCTCGATGCGAAGCACTGCACACCCCGTCAAGTGCTCAATGGCCGCCACGAAGAACGGAATGTGGTCAGAGTACGCGTTGTCACAGGCCGCCTGCCAAAGCGGGCCCTCCAGGAACATACAAGCGCCCTTGCAGGCTTGGAGCACTGGGCAATTGGGGCATTCAGTGCGATGAGACCAATGCGTTGACGTATTCAGCTCGATCCCCGCCAGGTCCGCAAGGTGGCCCACGTGGTGGGACTGCCCGTTGGGGGCGATGGAGACCGAACTCACGTTCTGGCAGGTCAGCACTTGGCCTTTGAGGTCCACAGCCAGCTGGTCTGGCCGGTCCATGCCGCACTTTTGACCGAGGCCTTGGGCCGGGCGCCTTTCCAAAAAGCTGCCTGCCCACTCCTGCATCCGCTGGCGGGCCACGTCCATGTGAACGATGCGTCCTCGACGGATTTCTTCCAGCGATTGACGCCGAAAGGCCACGGCATCGTCAGTCGACTGCAGGGAGTTGGCAAGGCCCCCAGCGTCGTACGGATCCACAAAGGCGCCCTCCCCGATGGAAAGGGATGGGTCCCCCGTAAGCTGCAGGAAGAACTTGGTGATCGCCTCGCGGCTTGTATTGGTACGGTGCACCATGGCATTGAAGGAAATACGCCCTTGCGGTGCGAGCCGCTGGTACAGATCCAAGATGCCTGCGCGGCTTGCTTCGTCTTCCAGCGGATCTGGACCCCGAGCGGACTGACCCGGGCCGTCATGGCTGATCCCCACACCAAAGCCCATGTCGTCCAGCCAGGCGTTGATCTCCGGATTGAGCAAGGAGCCGTTGGTGATGATGCTCAAGGCCGCGGCGGGGTAGCGCTTGCGCAAGCCTTCGGCCAAGGGGCGCAGGGTCTTGATGTAGACCAGCGGCTCGCCACCCCAGAACTCAATGCGCTGCGGAGGCTGGGTGAGGTTCTCGGCCAAGAGAGCCAAAAAAGCCGGCACATCGGCCTGGGTGGTTTCAAGCGCGTGCGGCACAAAGCGCTGGCTGCAATAGTCACAGGAATAGTTGCAAGACAAGCCCAGCTGGATCTTGAGCACCTTGGGCGTTTCTTTGCGGCCTGGGTGGTGCACGCTGATCGCTTCGATGTGCCCCGCAGTCCAGGTCTTTTCCACATAGGGCAATGGCCAGGGCGTCAGATCCTCGGCGAGCAGCTCGCTTGTTTGGTTGTCATAGACCAGCGTCACCGGATCATTGGCGCGGTTGTGCGCATGCAAGGTGAACCGGGCCATCACTGACCCCCTGCTTCTGTGGTGTCACCGGCAAAGGCTTCGGGACAGGCCTGGCGGCACACTTCCTCGGCACTTTGGTGTGGGAACTTGGCCAGGTGGTACTGGCGGCGCGAGCGAATGCGCTCGCCATCCATCACCGTCACGGTGAGCAAGACGTGCTCGTCGTCCAGCACTTCGATGGTTTTTTCGATCATGGCGGTTTTCTTTAGGGCTTTACAGGGTTAGGGCTCACAGCGGGGTGTAGAGCTCGGTGTAGTTGTGGGACGCGACGCGCAGCGTCACGACCAGCAAGACGCGCTCGCCGCTGGGGGCATTGAAGGGATTGGTCTCGTGCCACACCCGGGAGGGGTGGAGGACGACCAGGCCAGGATATGTTTCGATGGAGCGAACCTTTTCCCAAAAAGGAAACCCCGCCATGGGGCGGGGGTCCTGTAGAAGCAATTCACCGTCACCGACGGTCCAGTCACGGTCCTCGGGCGGACTTCGGCCCTGGCCGCAATCCAGGTACAGGCACAGCACATGGTCGCCCGTGTGGTGGTAGTGGGGTTGGGCTCGCATGGCCTGTCGGTAGCAGACCGGAATGCACCGGGCGAGCACGGCCAGCTCATTGGCGTTGCCCACCGCGTGGGCCTCCTGCAGATAGCGCCGATAAGTTCTGTCGACCCAGCACTTAAAGTCGCCCCAGACCTTGGGGGCCAGCGCTTCATGCTCAGGTCGAAAAAGGTTCAGCTGCATCCGCAATTTCACCGGCACGTCGGGAAGTGAATGTTTCGGCGGATTGGCCTTGTGATTAACAAACCGCTCCATCGTGAACCGCTTGAGATCAGCAAGCTGGTCAGGCGTGAAGGAGCACGGCTCATGCAAAACGGGTGTGCTCCACAAGTGCTCAAGCATGGTCCACCTCCAACCCTTTTGCACACACCACCTCCGTGGCGAACGACACCGCAATCCTCAACTCACCGCAATACCGTGAAATCGGCCGCGGAGCATGGGTCTGCGTGCCGTTGAACATCAGCAAGCGATTGGGCTTGACCAAAGCGCAGGCATCGACCTCCCCTTTCGAGTCCAGGGTTACAAAGTCCCCGCCCCAGTCCCGTTCCCACTGGCTGACCGGGTACCAGACTGCCGTTCGGGCGCTTGCCACAAACTGCGCGGGAAAATCCCGATGAAACGCGGACTCATCGCCAAAGGACTGGAAATTGGCCCAGATGCGCGTGAAAGGTTCGCCCTCAAAGTGCTGGTGTCGAACGATTTCAGCCACGTGGGCCAGGGGACTGCCCACTGCCACAAAAGCCTCGTACGTCATGGCTGGGTTCCACGCGCCCCGGTCGTAGTGATGCAGATGGGTCCCCGGCAGCACAAAGTTGCGGTGCCAAAATGCCCCGGGCGCACCCGCATGCGCCCGCCATCCGAAGATGGGACTTTGGGACAGCAGCCAGCCGCGAGCAGCCTCACAAAGCTCTGGGGAAACTGGGTTGTCGTAAACGTTGATGGGCATGGTTGTCGGCGACCTTGAGTTCGAAATGCAGCTCGATCCCCGGCTCTTCGGCGTTGTAGGGGTGGGTGTGGTGTGCCAGGTAGCTGGGAAAAACCAGCAGCATCCCTTCGGCTGGATAGATCAATTCAGAGCGCAGCCCCTCCCAGGGAAGTTGCTTGAATCCAAACGGCCCGCTCGGGTTGACCAGTACAAAGGCCCCCGCGTAATCAGCGCGCTGCGGTTCGGGACTGGCGTGATGGCTGAGGAAAAACACCGCCGAAAGATCAGCGTCTTCGCAATGCAAGGGCAAGGCCTGGCCTTGGTGCACGACCACTTCCCTCCCTGTCAGAGCCGTCACCATGCAGCCGTACTCGGCATCAACCACTTGCTCGAGCAATTGGCAGACGGGCGAAAAATCGTCCGTGCCATGCAGGCTCTGCCTGCTTAAACGGGACCAAGGTTTACCTTGAGGGTTCAGGCGCTCGTGCAGTTCAATGGCCAGCGCGCGCATTCGCTGCATCTCTTCAAAAGCGAGCGCATGGATGCCGACATAGACCCGCGCGCCAAACAGATCCTTAGTCTCGGATCTGGATGTAGGCATCACTGGCACCACTGAAATACTTGAAGCCCGCCTTGATGCGGGCAGAATCACCCGCGACCAATCCCAGCGCCATGAAGGGCACGCTCGCCTGGCCGTTGGTCGTCTTGACGCGGGTTTTGGGCAGATAGCCGTTGACCGCCTCCAGGAAAATCTCGGCATCGCGCTCAAGGGGATGGTCGTTGGCATCGACCACCTGCACCTGCAAGTCGATTCGGGCGTCCGGAGCGCACGCGTCTGGCGCAATCACTTGAACACCAGGCAGCAAGATCAACTCCCGAACCTGTGCACTGGCGGCATAGTCGGTCCGCTCGACCTCGCTTGGCTCGACCCCTTGCACCACACAGTCACCCTTGCTCACATCGGGATTGATGTTGACGGTGACCGCACACTCTTCAAAGGTCGAGTCAGCAAAGGGAACCACAAAGCCGACTGACAGGTTGTTCTGGTAAGTCGTTCGCGACAGCTCTGGCGCCGACATCTTCGTCGCCATCGAGTAGGTGTACAAAGGAATGGGGTCGGTGAACGCTCGTGCGTCCCAGCGGAAGGTCAGGTGCCAGGCCTGACGGTCGGCCCAGCCCGTGCTTTTCTTGAGCAGCTCGTAGTCAAACGCGCTGGTAGCAATAGCCTTGTAGTGTTTGCCTGCACTCTCCAAGACCGTGCCGTCTTGGGCAATGGCCTGGCTGGGGTTGGGCGAGAAGACGATGAACATCTCCACGCCCACCCGCTTGTTGGCGGCATCTACCGTGACACGCACCACGTGGTCGGGCGAGCTGGCATAGGCTGGGGGCCGGGTGATGTAGACCTTCATGACATCCCCTTAGCAGCAGCCACAGCAGGCGCAGTTGCAATTGCAATTCGTGCGGCAGTTGAACGCGCCGCAGTTGCAGTTGCGAAACCACCGGCGAAACTCCGAGCCCCCAATTTCGTTGGCGGCTTCGTAGTAGCCGTCATAGTTAAAACCCACGGAGACTGCGGTGAAAGCCTGGCTGGTGCCACCGGCGCCGTCGTAGCTGCTCCAGTTGGCACAGTTGCTCGTGGGAACGCCGCTGACGCCCCAAGTCCACCAGTTGCCGCTCGGCGGGCTCCAAGTGCTGTTGCCTGCGCAGTTGCCGTTGGGCAGGTAGCCATTGCAGTTGCCGGCCCGGTCGTCGTAGTACTGGCTCGAACGGTTCATCTCGCCAATGTCTTGGCCGTCGACCATCTTGTAGCCGGTGTTGCGGGCGTCATCGCCGCCCGCGCTGCTTTTAAAAAGAGCGCCGTTGCTCATCGTGATGGAACCGGTCATCGTCCCACCGGTCTTGTCCAACTTGCCGTTGAGCTCCGACTGCAAAGCATCGTCCAGCCCCGCTTTGGGGATGCGTGTGATTGGCATGGTTTTTCCTCGTCAGATGTAACGCACCACGATCCGCGCGTTGGCAGCGGGTGCAGATGTAAATCGCAATATCGATCCTGAGTTGGCCAGGACGTAGGCATCCAGCGAGTCCTGGACCACGTAGTTGACGGTGACGATCAGCTTGTGAACGCTGGACGCGGCCGTGCCCAAGCCAAAGTCAGTGGCCGAGCCGTTCCCAGTGAACACTTGCGGCGCCACATTGGAGCCACCAGCGGCTGCGGCGTAGCCCTGCGCCTGGTTCATGTAACTTAGCGCCTGGGTGGCTGAAGCCGCCGAGGCAGTGGCCGAATTGGCCGACGCTGTTGCACTGTTGCTAGACGCCGTAGCCGAGCTTGCCGCATTGCTCGCCTGCTGGCTGGCCGTCGCCGCATTCGCAGAAATGGACTGGGCGTAATACTTGGCGGAGTACTCCGTCGCGCCAGACACCGGGCCCGCCGTCTTGTTGGCCCACTCCTGGGCTGCTGCCGCGCCCGACTGGGCTTCCTTGTCCAGATAGCGAACGCTGATCACCACGCCGCTCGATGGTGCAGACGTAAAGCGCAGCGTGGTGGTCGCAGGCGTCGTGTAAGCGTCCAGCGGAGCTTGAGGCACACCTGCCACCGTGACCAAGAGCGCACCCGGGTAACCCACAGGCCGGCTGATCGTGAAATCCGTCCTGACGCCGTCGCCCGTGAACACGTCGGCTGGGATGACCGTGTTGGCAGTGACCGCTGCCGCAGATCCTGCCGCCTGACCAGCCCAGTACTTGGCCGAATAACCGGCCCCATCGACAGTGCCCGTGGTCTTTTGCGCCCAGTCTGACGCTGTCACTGCCTGAGACTGAGCGGCGCTCAGGGACGCGGCGGCCCCCGTGGCACTGCCAGCTGCACTGGCGGCAGAATTGGCTGCAGCTTGGGCACTACCCGATGCGTCCGTTGCTTTGCTCGACGCGGTCGATGCCGAGTTGGAGGCTGCGGTAGCTGAAGTTGCCGCCTGGGCCGCACTGTTGCTGGCATTTCCCGCTGATGTCGCCGCAGAACTGGCGCTGGCCGATGCATCCGTTGATTTGCTGGCTGCTGTAGCGGCCGATACCGCCGCCGCAGTGGCCGAGCCGGCCGCGTTGGTTGCAGAGCCAGATGCCGCTGCCGCTTGAGTGCTTGCGGTGGTGGCCGCTGCTGCGGCGCTGACAGCCGAGGTCGATGCGTCCGAGGCCTTGGTCGATGCAGTGGCTGCAGAGCCTGCCGCCGCAGTGGCGCTGCTTGCCGCGTCAAGAGCCTTTTGGTTGGCGGTCGCGGCAGAGGTTGAAACGGACTGGGCGTAGAACTTGGCCGAATAGTCACTGCCACTGACCGGCCCGCTTGTCTTGACCGCCCAGTCTTGGGCCATGCCCGCACTGCCTGAAGCACTGCTCGCGGAACTGGCAGAGGCCGCTGCACTGCTGGTGGCATCTACGGCTTTGGCTGCAGCCACGGCTGCCGAGCCGGAGGCATTTGTTGCACTGGCCGCCGCATTGGTTGCCGAGGTGCCAGCTTCACCGGCTTTGGTGCTGGCAGAGCTGGCAGATCCAGCCGCATTGGTGGCCGATGTCTGGGCATCCGATGCCTTCGCCGTAGCAGTGGATGCCGACCCAGCAGAGGCGGCTGCGCTGCCCGATGCTGATACAGCTGAGCTCAACGCTGAAGCAGCGCTGGCCGAGGCAGCTTGTGCGTGATGTTTGGCGGAATACTCCGTGCTTCCCGAAATCGCGCCACCGGTTTTGATGGCCCATTCCTGGGCAGTCGCAGCCCCTGACTGCGCCTCCTTGTCCAAATAACGAACACTGATCACCACGCTCGCAGGTGGGGCAGAGCTAAAACGCAGCGTCGTTGAGGCCGGCACCGAATAGGCATCGATGGGAGCCTGTGGAACGCCTGCGACCGTCACGAGCAAGGCACCCGGGTACGCAACAGGATGGCTCAGCGTGAAGTCGGTCTTCACCCCATCACCGGTGAAGACATCCGCAGGGATGACCGTGTTGGTCGTCACCACGGCTGCTGAATTGGCCGCTTGAGCAGCCCAGTATTTGGCAGAGTACCCAGCCCCTTCGACCGGGGCTGCTGTTTTTTGGGCCCAATCGGACGCAAGCTGCGCCTGGCCCTGGGCAGATACAAGTGCACTCTGGGCTTCTGCGGCCTTGTTGGTGGCGCTCGTTGCGGAGGCAGCAGATGCCGCAGCACTTTGAGCCGATTCGCTGGCCTTTTGCGTGGCCGTGGTCGCGGAAGCTGCCGATGCCGTAGCCGAGCTGGCTGCATTGGTGGCGCTGGTCGCTGCGCTCGCCTGTGAACTCGCCGCTGCGGTTTTACTGCTACTCGCCTCGCTGGCTTTGGTGCTGGCATTAGCAGCGGATGCTGCGGCTGCCGTGGCAGACGTGGCGGCGTTCAGGGCTGACTCGTTAGCAGCTGTTGCTCGGCTGATCGCCGTATCGCGTGAGGCGGACGCACTGGAGGCAGACTGGGCCGCACTGCTGGCCTGCTGCGTGGCGGTGGCCACCTGGTCGGTCAACTCCTGGCGGGATGCGTCAAGCTCCAGGCTTGTTTGCCGAATGACATGAGCCACCGTTTTGACCGGACCACCCTCGGTGGCCACGGTGGCCTGATCGCCCCCATGGACGATCTGGTGAAGCAGTTGCGCATCCCCCTCGAGCGTGCCCACTGCTTCATCGAGCCGGGTCTTGAGGGTGGTCATGTCTTCTTCCTTCTGTGGGGTCTTTGGCCTGGGTTAGCCTTGGTTCCCCTTGGCCATCCTTGGCTACCAGTAATCAGTGGCAGCCAAGGACGCATGCAGCCATGCATGCAAACGAGTGCCTATGTCGATCGCTGCAGGTCCGAGCGCTGCCGCCACCTCTGTTTCATCCGATGACAGGCGAGGTAAGTCCTGAACTTCCAGTTGGGCCTTGACCTGCCAACGGCCACCGGCAAGAAGCTCGCTGTCCCAAGCACCGGCAAAGCGGGCCTGGACCAGCTGAACGCCTAAGCCTGCGGTAAGCGGCATGGCGAACCAAGCCACCCCTTGGTTCAGCCGGTGAAACCACCAGGCATCAAACAAGGCGAAGGCTTCTGGGCTAAAACGCCACTGCGCCTGAACCTTGTAGATGAGGGCTTGGGAGCGCAGCCGCACGCGGGCAGCGCCAGCTTCCAGCTCAGTTCTAAGGGTGTTTGGCTGCGCCGAAAGCGCATACCCGTCGACCCGGGGCAAGGGCAAGGTGTCCGGCCAAATTGCCAGGTTCGCGCCGGTGATGCTGGACGTCCCAGTACTCATCGATACACCCCCGCCGCCGGATTGAGACCGTATCGACGCTCAAGCGTCGGGGCCAGGCCACTGCCGATGGCAATGGATCGGGACATGTAGGCCTCAATTTTTTCGACAATCACATCCAGCCGAGTGCTTCCATCGGCTTGTTGTTGCTCTTCAACGCGAGTCTGGACACCAGAAGCGCGGTTGATGACATTGACCTGGACATTGACAGCTGGCCGACCTCCCGCCATTCCCCCGAGTGCGCGAAGCTGACCCGGCGTAAAAACGGCCTCTCCTTCTCGCGCAATGATGGGCACTTCGCCAGCCACCAAGCCGCCCGTGTGAAAGCGCCTGGCCTGGGCAAAATGGGCTGCGCTGACCTGCCGACCAGGCAGTGAATCAGCACCCAACAAACCGCCGGTGTGAGCCACATTGGCGTTGACGCCAACCAGATCGCCAGAGCCCAAGGGAAATGCCTGAGTTGCGGCCGAACTCAATGCTGGGGTAAGTGATGAAGTGATAAGCCCAGTAGCCCAGTTGGCCAGCGGCAGAGTGATAGCCCGCTGAATCTGTATTCGCACAAAGTCCGCGATGATGGAGTCGGCCAGGCTTTTGAAGTCGAGCTTGCCCGTCATCACGAATTGCGTCAGAGCGTTTTCCATGGACTTGAAGCTGCTCGTGATGGCTCGCTCGGCGAGCTTGGCTGCATTGGTCGCCTCATCGATATAGCTGCGCAGGGCCGACTTGGCACCATATTCCGCTGTGCGCTGGTACTCGCTGTTGGCACGAACCAGGTCCTCCAAAATGGGGAGTTGCCTGGCCAGCGCATCGTTGACGGCCTCGATCGTTTGAGTACGAAGACCGGGGTCCTGGATCTGATTGGCCTCTTTGCGCGCATTGGCAGCGGCTCTTTCCAGCTCGACCCTGGCTTGAAGCAGCGTGCGATCGTCGGCATGGAGATCGAGCATTTGGCGCTGCAGCTGCGCAGCTTCAATGCGCTGGCGATTGGCGCCGATGAGGTTGTCAATGACCTTTCGCGCGGCAGCTTCCTCTTTCTCATAGACCTCGAACGCTTTGTCTTTTTCCTTTTGGCGCTCGATGGCTTCGAGCACCTGGATGTACTGCTCAGCTTCAGTGGCCACGCCTTTGTAGCCTTTGGCTTCGATTTGCAAGGCTCGGGCACGCAATTCGGCAGACTCGCCCTCCTGGGTGTGGGTCAGGCGCAGGCGCAGTTGGTTGAGGAAGGCTTCGCCTTCGTTCAGCTTCTCGGCGGGTTTGGGCTTTTGAAAGCCGGAAAGGTCCAGCTCCACCCGCGGCTTGCGTGGCAGCGTTGGAAGGAACTTGTCGTAAATCGCCTGCACTTCCTTGGCCTGTGCCTCGGTGTCGAGCACGAACTTCTGGCCCATGACGCGCACCGTGCGACGCTGGTCGTCAAAGAACTTGGCCACACGGTCCACATAACCAGGGTTCTGGTTGATGCCAAAGAGTCGATCGTTGGCCGATCGAACATAGTCATCGCGGGCCGTCTGCAGCCTGGCAATCTCGGCATCGATGGCTTTGGGGTCATAGCCCATCGACTTCATGGTGCGCAGCAAATCCGCTTTGAACCAGGTCTCGACGTCTTTGCCCACGACTGACAGGCTGTCAAAGGGCTGGGCAATGACCCGCTTGGCCAGCACAGCCGACTCGGCGATGAAGGCGATACCCTTGGCCACCGACTCCAGGTAATTGAGGACCTCCTGCCGGTTTTGGCTGATGGCCAAAAGTTCGTTAGAAAAACTGCCGGTGGCGGTCTTGGCCAGAAACATCTGCTCGGTCAGATCTGCCAGGATAGGAATGACAGCCGCCCCCAGCTGACGGCGCACGCCCTCAAAAACTGCATTGAGGCGAGTCAGGTTGTCATTGAAGGCCTCGGACGCACGGGCCGCGTCCTCTGACAGGACCAGCCCCAAGCGCTGCGCTTCTTCCATGAGCGCCCTCAAGCCCTCCCGCCCTTGGTTGAGCAGCGGGATAATCGCCAGACCCTCTTTGCCAAAAAGCTTGACGGCCAGGGCCGCCTTGTCAGCGCCATCAGGCATGGCCGAGAACTTATCGGCCAGATCCAGCAGCACCTGTTCGGTCGGACGGATTTGCCCATGCACGTCGGTGGCTGAGACACCCAGCGCCTTCAGCGCCGCACTGCCCTCTTCGCCATTGACTTGGGTGTCGAACATGGCAACCGAGAGCTTTTGCAGCGCCTTGGTCAGGCCTTCGGTGCTGACGTCAGACAGCTTGGCGGCGTAGTCCAGCGCGCTGAGTGCTTCGACCGAGACACCGGTCTTTTGCGAGAGCTTGAAGAACTCATCGCCCACGCGGGCCACCGGCATGACCAGGGCCGTGATGCCCACACCCAGTGCAGCCATGCTGGCACCGGCAATCAGACCGGCAGGACCGAGCTTGCCGAGCACCGATCCCAGGAGCCCCAACCTGTCAGTTGCAGCTTCCAGCTGAAATTTGGCGTCGTTGGCCGCACTAGACAGGAGTTTGAGACCGCTGGACGCAGGGGTGGACGCCGCCTCGATTTTTTTGAGCGAGCGCTCCCCTTTCTCTCCGATCTCGGACAGCTCGGCTTTGACCTTACCGCCATCGACAACGGCCAGGCGGATGGAGAGGTTACGTTCAGCCATGGGGAGGGAACACTCGGTTCAAAGAAAGGGAATCAGTCGTCGCGTTATTCGTGTTGCTCAAAGCTGCTCATCAGGCCCGCCTCGGCCGCTGGAAACAGGTCAATCGCCGTTGACTTGTCCAACCCCGTGCTTTCACAGGCCAGCATCCACGCGTTCAGATCCAGCCCGACCACCCGGCCCTGCGACATGCGCAACTGGCTGGCGCAAACTTCAATCGCGCTGGCAGCTTGCCAGCCGTCCAGGCTGTGGGGGGCGTTCAGGGTGTATGGGCACTCGGGACATGGCTCAGGACAGGCACTGCAGTAACTCGGCCCGCCCCCAAAGTGCCATGCGGTGCGGGCCTTCAGGCGTTTTTTTCGGAATCCAATGCGTAGAGGCCTGCGAGGTATTCACGCTCGAAGGCGTCCGCCAGAAGCCAATGCTCCATCAGGGCGGCCACACCCGCTGGCGAGACAGTAGCCGGCTTGCCCTTGTCGTCGGCCACGCCTTCCCAGGCAAGTACGGCCAGCTTAGCGAGTTCAGTGATGAGGGTGGCGGTGCGTTCCCCAGCAGCGGCGGTATCGGTGCCCGCCACTTTGGACGCAGCATGGCGCGCGGCCATCACCAACGCAGTGTTAGCGGGCCGGACCTGCAGGCGCACGCCGGCAGCCAGCGTGATCCAGTAAGGTTCACGCGGAAGGTTCAGTTTGAGCATGAGAGACCTCAGTGAAGTCAGTAGGAAATAACGTCGTTCACCAGTTCGACGGTGAACATGCGGGCGACTCCAGCAGCTTTGGCGGCCTGCCACTCGAAGGTGGCTTGAATACCGCCAGGGCCGGAGATGGAGAGCTTGGGCTTGGGCAGATAGACCTCGTGCGCAATGAAAGTCAGGCGCCGATCGGCATCAATCGCATAGCCGAAGGTCAGCTCCAGCGGGGTGTTGTTGGTGGCGGCATCGATCAGCGTGGTGTCGGCAAAGCGCACCTCCAGGTTGCCGGTGAGGCTGGCCACCGTCGGATCAGCGCCGTCGATCTTGCCGTCAGAGCGGATGGTCTCAATGCGCTCCAGATTGTTGGAATAGGTCAGCTGCGCCGAGACCACGTTGCCCAGCGCCGCACCGCCTTGCTTGATCGAACCCTGGAACTGGTTAAAACGGATCAGATCGCGGCTGGCCGGGGTGGCATCCAGCGTTGCCGCCCGCTTGGCCTCGCCCTGGGCGATCAATCCAACCGTGGCGTTGGCAGCGCCGGAGCGCGCAAAGCCCACTTGCAGGCTGTTGACCATGACACCGGAAGCCACAAACCATGCCGGGATGTCTGGCAGCCCCGTCTCCAGCGTCAGGCTGGGCAGGCTCGGCTTGCCAGAGGTGAAGGTGTGCGTGACCACACCCGAGCCACTGGCAGTCGCATTGCCCAGCAGGGCCTTGAGCCAGATACCGATGTTGCGCACATCAATAGGCACGACGATGTCACCCTCGACCTTGATCACGTCGCGGATCGGCGCACTCGGATCACGCCCCAGACCAATCAGGTCGTTGGCAATCAGCCCCTGCTCGGAGCCGAGGGTGGTGGAGACAAATGGCAGCTTCCAGTAGTCGCCCACTGGGTTGCTGCCATAGGTAATTTCGAACGCGGCCAATAGGCTGGCGTTCGCGCCATAGGCACGGGCCATCAAGTTTCTCCTTGGAGGATAGGTATGAGAGACGTCGACATGGATGTCGACGTAGTCAGTTCAGAGGGCCGCTGCTGCTGTAGTGAAGAACCACGGGCAGCAGGCAGGCTTTGATGCCGCTGCTGCCGTCGGGAGCCAGTTCGTCAAACTTGGGCGGACCGATGTCGACATACTCGGTGGCTCCACCCAGGGTGCGGTCAGCCTCGACAAGACCAGCCAGTTCTGTGAGCAGGCCATCCATGCGGGCGTCGCGCACAACAACATCTGGGTCAGCCACGAACAGCTCGATCGCCACCTGGTGCTGCCAGTGATAGGTCAGCGGTGACAACGACACCTCGGGCTCGCCCATTTCGCCGTCACGCAAGATGGCCATGGCATGGTCCGTCACGCGCTCGGGCAAGGCGGCGTTGCGTTTGACTGCAGCTCCGGTGCCCAACGACAACTGGCCGAGCACGGCGAACAGTGCACCGATAGCGCTTTCACGTTGGCTCATGAGGACACTCCTCGTCGATCGGCTTCATCGAAGCGGTTGGCGATTCGGTTGGCAAGCGTGCTGACCCAGCGGCGCGAAGCGCTGTCGATGTCGAATTTCTTCTTCAAGGTGACTTGGGGCACCAGCAGGAACATCGGCACCGTGACCAATCCACGGCCAGTGGCCTGGGCTTTCTGCGAAGCAGCGGAGAAGCCACCGCGCTGGCCCTGGCGGGCACGCTGGTTTTCGGCCACCAAGAGCGATGGCTTGCCCCGGCGGTAGACAAAGCGCAGGCGCTGGCCGCGCAGCTTTTCCCAAAGGCCGGGGGTCATGCGTTTGCCGCGCGGCCCTTTGCCGGCTGATGGCAGGGGAATCGCCAGCCAAAAGCCATCCTTGGAGCGGATGGTCGCGCCCTGGTCGTGCGCGCCAACCACTTCGGGCGCTCGGCTGTAGACCAGGCCCGCCGCCTTGATGCTCATCTGGCCTTTCGGGTAGACCTCGCCGCGCCAGGTGTTGGCCAGGCGCTGACCCAAGCCCGCACCCGTGATCTGGCTGCGCAGCTCGGTCTTCAGGCCATCGGTCGCTTCACGAATCGACTGAGTCACGGCCTGCTCGGCAATGCGCACCTCATCAGCAAGCATCTGATCAAGATCGCCGGACAAGGCTGCCATCAGCCTCATACCGGCGCTCCGGTCAGGGTCCAGATCAGCCGATCGCGATCGGCCAGCGGCGCCCCCACCACCTGGTAGGTTTGGCCAGTGAGGGTGAATCGCTCCCCCTCGCGGGGAGACGGCACCTCGCGCAACATCACATCAAAGCGGTGTGTGGCCAACGCCAGCCGGGTGTCGCCGAAAGACTCAACGACATCGGCCTGCTTGGCGATGAACCAGGTGGCGATTTCTCGGCCATCGGCCAGTCGGTAGGTGCCAGGCACACCCAGCCTGGCGAACAAACGCGCAACCGCTCGCTCAAAGGCAGCTTGCATGTAGTCTGATGGCCTGCGGTTAGGCAGTCAGCTTGATCAAAACACCCGGGCGGTGGCACATGGGCAGCGGGTTGCTCTGCGTGTGCAGGTCGGTGCCGCGATCAAACTGGCGTGGTGCCTGCTTGGCGTACACCGGCTGACCGAGGGTGTTGACCGTTTCGTTGAAGTCCGCAGGTGCGAAGTAGGTGCCGAAGGTATCGACCGTGCCCACCGGAAAGCAATGCGCTTGCCCATCGGCGATGAACTTGCGCACCGTGCCATCGGCCGAGCTGGCTTGGCCCCGATACTCCTCAAACGTGATGCCGCCGTAAGTGAAGCCCGTGCGCACATCTTCGCGCAGCCAAGCACCTTCCTGGAATCGGGAATATGACTCAACCACATTGGCGTGGCTGGTCAGGGCTTCGAAGAACGTGGGCGAGCACAGGCAACGCACACCGGTCATGAATTCGCCCTGCAGAGCCTTTTCCATTTCGCCGAGGACCTTGACGCACTTGCCGCGGATATTGGTTTTCGCATCAGTCAGCCCCAAAGACAGGGTCGTAGGCTGGATATCGAATTCGTCATAAAGGTTGTAGATGCTCGAGCCATCGGCATCCAGGATCTCGCCCTTCAATGCACCCATGCGCAGGTGCTCCAGGGTGATCGCATGCTTATTGCGCATGGTTTCCAGATGGCGTGCCAGGACACCGGCCAAGGTTTCAAGTTCGGTTTCCGAACCAAAGGCTCGGATGCCCTGGACTTCCTCGGGCAAGACGACGTCATCGTGCGGGATGTGAGGAATGACAAAGGAGCGGACCTTGCGCTTGCCGCGAGTACCGACTGTTCCGGGGGAGCCGGGCGGCATGGTGGGCAAGAGGTTCAAGATGCCGTTGCGCTCTTCGATGATGATTTGGCGAAAGCGCGTGGGTTTGACCGGGAACAGGTTCAGGTCCTCCAGCCGGCCGTAGCGGTTGGGCACCAAATTGATGGCGGCTGTGAGGTTGGCCATGCTGAAGGCCGGGTTGGCAAAAAGATTCTGCATATGGGACTCCGGAAATGAAAGAACCCGCGCAAGCCACAGGGCCAGGCGGGTTCAAGAGATGACGGTAAGTGCTTTGGAAACGGGTCGGACGCAGGGTTTAGGCACTCTCGCGCACCAGCACGCCACGCTCGGCCAGTTGCTGCTCGTAGGCGGTGCGCTGGGCACCGGTGAGTGCAATCGGCCAGACCAGCGCGGTCTTGGCAACGATGGCGTGCCGGGCGATGAGGATCGCGTCGCTGCGATCGGCATTTGTCGCATCGACAGCTTTGGCCAGCACGCCAATGGCGGACTCGGTGCCGTCGGTGGCTGCGGGATCGATGGCGTAGTGCTTGCCGTCGCTGGCGTTGCGGCCGAGCACGGCGCCCAGGGGCAGGCTCTGACCAGCGGCAATGGTGGCGACGTCGCGCGAATAGCGGTTGGGGGCTTCGTACTTCAAGAGGTCGCCGAGGTCTTTTTGTTCGGTGATGGCGGGCATGGGTAAATCCTTTCTCAGGCGTGAGCGGCGAGTTTCTTGACGGCAGCCACGATGGGCGAGGTCTCAGGGCGGTCCAGGGTCTGGGTGCCCGCCTCAACGGTGATGGTGGAGCGGATGTCATTGGATTCGGACTGCGCAGCACGCGCATCGATCAGCACACGACGGACATCGGCTTGGGATTTGCCTGCGGCGATGAACTCGGCAGCGCGGTCGGGGCAGCCGGCCAGCAGGCACAGCTCGGCAATCGCCTGAGCGGTTTGGGTGACTTCGCGACGGGCTTCAGTAACCCGCTTTTCTGCTTCGACCAGATCGATGGTTTCGGCCACGGGTTTTTGAGAAGTGTCCTGGGGATCAGGCATGGAAAGCTCCTTGAGAGGAAATGCCGCCTCAGCACGGATGACGCCCCGCACCTGAGACGGCGAATGGTTACGGGCGTGGATGAATTGGTGGAATTCGGCGAGCGTGGACTCCAGCGTCTGAACACCATCGGCGAGACCCTGAACCACGGCATTGCTGCCGAAGAACAAACCTGCCTGCGTGCTACGCACGGCGTCGAGATTCAGGCCACGCATCTCGGCGACGTGCTCGGTAAAGATGACGTACAGGCGATCCACTTCACCCTGCAGTTCCGTCTTGGCGGTATCCGACAGCGGCTCGTGCGGCGAGTAGTCGTTCTTGTGCGCGCCGGCGGTGATTGCGGTGTAGCGGTAGCCGTCCTTGGCGTCCTTGACCGACTGGTCGACATGCAAGGCAATCACACCGATGGAGCCGACGCCGCCGGTCTCGGTCACGAACACACGCTGGGCACTGGCGGCAATCGCATAGGCGGCTGAGTACGCTGCGTCATTGGCCACGGCCCAGACAGGTTTTTGAGCAGCGACTTCTCGCACATGGCGGGCCAACTCAAAACTGCCCGAGGCTTCGCCACCCGGGGAGTCGATGTCAAGCAAGATGCCACTGACCTGTGGATCTGCCAGCGCGGCATCCAGCATGGCGGCAATCTCACCGTAGGAGGTCAGTCCCGAAGCGGCTTCCATGCCCAGCGAGCGTTTGACCAGCGATCCGTGGATCGGGATCACCGCAATGCCCTCGGGAGCTGCAGCTGACAGCGGGCGTTGGAAAGCAGCCATGTCCATCCCGGGCATGGCAGGAACATCGGCCATGCCGATGCGCTGGCCGACCACGGACAGGATCACATCAAGCTTGGGGCGATGGATGAGCAAGGGCATCCCGAACAGGCGGGAAGCAAGGTAAGTCATGGTTGAGGGTCCTGGTTGTCGGTCGGTGCATCCGCTGGGTCAGGCGTATCGGCGGGCTGGACGTCCTGGCTATCTGCGGGAACAGGCACGGGCGTTTGGTCATGCCGGGCATCGGAGTCAAAGACCAGACCTAATTCATCCGCCCGGGCGTTGTCGGCCGCAATCTCGCGGTCCACGTCTTCGGCGTCATAGCCATTGCCGGAGATCGCTTCTGACCGGCTCATGAGGCCGGCGCGGATGGCGAGCTTCATGGCGTTGAATTCCTTTTGCGGATCTACCCAACTCCAGCCCTGGGGGATCCACTTGGCAGCCTGATAGACGCGCCGGTCCTTTCGGTATCCAGGCAGATCCAATGCCCCTTCGAGCACAGCCTGGTCCATCCATGCACGCCAGATCGGGCGACACAGCTGGTGCACGATCACGCCATGCTGCAGGGCTTCGCAACGGCGGCGGAACTCCAACAAACCCGCCCGAATCGAGGAATAGTTCACTTGCGTTAGGTCGCCCGTGAGCATCTCGTAGGTGATGCCCATGGCGGCGGCCACCGCACGGAACTGCTGACGCATGAATTCGGCGTAGGACGATCCAACATCGGCCGGCGCCGAGAACTTGATGTCCTCACCGGGCTCCAGGATCTGCAGCGTGCCGGGCTCCAGGCCCGCCAGTGCCACGCCATTGGCATCGGCCGCCGACTCACCCATCAGGTTGTCCTCGGGGGCCATACGGGTGATGAACCCGGCGAACATGGCCGCCGTTTTCTTCCTCACCAGTTCGGCGTCATCGTACTGATCCAGCTCGTTGAGCTTCACGAGCGCCCGGGTGAGCCAAGGCTCACCCCGGATCTGACCGGGGCGCAGCGGGCGAAACAGGTGAATCACTTCACTGGTATCCACCCGCACGGTATCCAGGCCGCCGCCCCCATCACTGCTGGACATTGGCGCCAGCAACCCATCGTTCGGGTGCGAGCGGTAGAGGTGGTAAGCCACCCGACGCCCCAGCCGATCAAACTCAATGCCTGCACGAATGACGTTCCCACCGGGCAAATCGCGGTTCAGGGTGGTCGGCAGGTGCTCGGCCTCGAGGACCTGGATCTGTAGCGCCACCGGCAGGCCATCTTCGGTGCGGCGGTAGCGCAGCCGAACCAGTGCCTCGCCACCTTCGAGCATCGCCCGAGTCGCCAGCGCTTGCAGTCCATAGAAATCTGTCAGCCCCGCTGCATCGGCTTGCTCGCACCAGTCCCACCAGAGGCTATGGATCGCCTCGCGTATCGCCTGGTCCTGCATCATGCTTTGAGGCTTGATGCCCGTGCCGATGGCATTGGCCACAAAGGCTTCGATCCCGGCGGCGGCCCAGGCGTTGCGCCTCACCAGGTCACGGCTTTTGGCGCGCAGCTCGTCTTGGGCCAAAGACAGCGCCGCCACGGCCCCAGGGTTGCTGGGCATCCAGGCCAGGGCCCGGCGTCCGCCTCCGGTGCCCTCGTAAACCGGTGGCGCGCCCAAGCTCAAGCCCAAAAGCCGGCGCTTTAATTGTCCGAGCCAAGCCATCACAAACCTTTAGAAGTGGTCACGCGGATCTGGCGCGTTTTGGTTCGGCCTGCCTCACTGGCCAGTGCGGACTGCACTTGGGCGATGGCGGCCTTCAGATCGGCAACGCTGCGGTACTCCACACTTTTGCCTTCATAGGCCACGCGCTGCTCGCCACTGGCCAAGGCCTCCTGCAGGGCGTGCAGGTGCTGCGGCGTGTAGGCGGTGGGGACAGCAACTGATTGGGCGGCGGTGAACCCAGAGGGATCGTTCATGACGTACTTTCATTTCATCCAGTTGCTGCGAATCACCCGGCGCGCGGGAGCCAGAGCGCCCGGGGTTGGCGGAAAGGCCATGGCGCCCGGTATGGGCGGTGGCTTTTGCGGCACCATGAAGGGCTGCTCGGACTGCTCAAAAAGGGGTTGATGTGACGGCAGATCGGGCGGTACATCGAGCGATACATCGGGCCGCACCTCAGGTGTCGCTTTCGCGGGCAGCCCCGTCTCAGCCGCTTCAATTTCAGAATCATCCAGCGCTTCGGATGAAGCATCCAACTGGGCGGGCCACTCGGTTCCCAACGCCTGGCTACTTTGCTGGGCCATCAAAAACTCCGGCGTCTCAAAGCCCGGTTGCACCGGAAAAAGCCCGTCCATGCGCAGCTCAGGAGGCTCGGCCCCGACGGAGATACCCAGTTGGCGCTCCAACTCGATCCAATGGCGCTCTTCAAACCGGTCCAGACCGGCCAGGCTCGCCGCCGCACGGGCATAGACATAGCAGTCCAGCGCTTCGTTGCGCTCGCGGATCTTTTGCCACTCGCGAAACGGAAAACCATTGCGATCACGCCGGGTGATGAGTTGCTCTGAGCACAGCTGCTGCACATACTCGGCGTCCACTTGCGGCAGGTGCACATACCCTTTGGGGAAAACGATCTCACCGTCTTCGGTGACTTCCACCGTCGCGCGCAAGTGGTTGAAGAGCTCAAGCTTGGCAATGCCGCCCACGACTGCATAGACCCTGAGCCCCCGGCGCAGGCGTTTGCCACCGGTGGTCATGTCAACAGCGGTGGGCAAACCCACCAAGGCCGCGCCCCGGGCGACCCCTTTCATCGGCAAGAGCCGGGGGTCGCGCTGGGTGCGCGTGAAAAAGTACGCCTCTTGGGTGGCATAGCCGGTGTCAAGCCCCATGCGCACAAGGCGCATCATCACGCCGCTGACGTGGGTCCAGCTTTCTTGCAGCATTTCGCCCAAGCGGCGCCAAACCGAGTCGCGAGCCGTGTCACCGTCGAGCACCCGGTGCTCAATGAGCCACGCATGTTGCTGCCTGCCAAAGCCCCAGACGGAGACCTCGATGCGGTCCTTTTGCACGTCGATACCGGCGGCCAGCAGCAGTGCCCCATAGGGCACGGTGCCGATGCGGTAGCTCTCTCGCCGCTCCAGCAGGCGCTGCCATTCGGGTGTCTCACCCTGCTCCACCCAGGTTTCGCCGAGCTCGGTGTTTTTAAAAGCCTTGAGCGCTACCGCTGAGCCTTGCGCCAACTCCCAGGCCTGGGCAATTTCCTTCCAACTGCGCCAGCCAATAGGGCTGTAGAGGCTGGACAGATGAAAGCCTGCTGTGCGGCTCTGGCCAGGACAGGTGGCCACCCACCGACCCGACTCCAACATCTGCGTTTTGGCGTGTTCCTCGATGGGCGTTTCACAGGCCTCACACAGGTAGTGGGCCGTATCGGGCTTGCCCTTGACCCAGCTCAGGCGCTCAAAGCGCAGCCTCTGCTCATGCGCGCAATGCGGGCACGGCACCATGAAGTGACGCTGATCAGACTGCTCGTACTCGCGCTCAATGCGGGAGGCCCCGGCAATCGTGGGCGTGGAGACGATGAGAATCTTTCGGCGCGCAAAGGTTCGGGTCCTGGCCTCAGCCAGGGAAATCGCATCGCCTTCGCCTTCCACATCGCCTGGATAACCGTCAACCTCGTCCAGGAACAAGTAGCGCACCGGCATGGAGCGCAAACCCACTGCGCTGTTGGCACCGGTGAGTACCAGCACCCCGCCGCGAAACTCCTTGGACAAGACCGTGTTGCCGGAATCACGCGAGCGGGCCGGGGCGATCAGGGCGGAGAGCGTCTCGCTTTCTTCGATCAGAGGGTCAATGCGCTGCTTGGAGTTGCGCTTGGCCATCTCAACCGTGGGGGCCACCGCCATCATCGGGCCCGGAGCCATGTGAATCACATAGCCAATCCAGTTGTTGCCCGCCTCAGTGCCACCGATCTGCGCCCCCTTCATGAACACCACGCGCTCGACCGGAGAGGATGGCGAAAGGCAATCCATGATCTCGCGCAGGTAAGGCGTGCGCGCAGTGCGCCAGCGCCCCGGCTCTGAAGCCGACTTGGCCGAGAGCATGCGGTACTGATCGGCCCACTCAGACACGCTGAGCAAAGGGTCAGGGGTCAGCCCTTCGCGCCATGCTTGCGCGATCGCCTCCCAGCCGTCGTAGTGATCCAGCACATCGGTATTCCTGATAGATTGAATGTGACGGGCCTGAACTTGGGCGCTGCCGGTGGCAGGAGTGAGACGAGAGACACCGTCAGTCGATTTGCACCGCGATCTCGCCGATTTCGATCAGGTGCTGACGCACCGCGCTCTCCAGCAACGTGTACATGCGGTGCGGCGGCACTTGTAAGTCCGAGGCCATCTGCAGCGCTACGCGTGCAGGCCAATTCAGCCATGCCTCACGCTCGGCGCGCGCAATGCGGTAGACGTGGGCCACCGCTTCCGCACGGTCAACAAGTTCGCCCTTCAAGCGGGCCAAGCGCACCTTGCTGGTCTGTGCCTTGAGGACCTCGTTGGCTGTGCGCGCCTGCAAGAGCGTGGTGCCGCCGCTCGCGGAGCTGCTTAGACCAGGGTTTGCTCCCGCTACACCACCCGCCTCTCCCAAGGTCTCGCGCACGCTTTGAATGGCCTCATTGGGAACGGGGCGCTGCGTCGTTCGCTGAGCGCCGCGCTGCTGCGCGGCATCGGTGTTGCGCTGCCACTGCTCATCGGCTTGCTGGACATCGATGCTGCCGTCGGCATTGACCGTGATGCGCCCAGTGTTGACGGCCTTGCGCACGGCGCCTTCCGACACACCCCTGTGGCGGGCATAAGCACGCATGGACAGGGTTTGGCTCATGGCACAGGCCTTTCGAAATCACGGTCAGGGATGAATGCTTTAGCCACGGGGTGCTGGCTATCTGTTCGGCCAATTGCCTGTGGTGATTTGCTAGGGGTTTGGGCGTGATTTGGAGCGCATGCGCGGCCCAATGCGGCCGTATGCGGGCATGACCGGTGAAGCCACTAGCAGTGTCCGAGTGAATCAGTCTGAGACTTGCCCAGACTTGATGTTGTTCGCAAATGAAGCGTTCATAGCGCTGTCAACGCAGTGCATCAGCCCAATCAGACCATCTCAATTTAGCCACCTCTTAACCCAACCCCTTTGACCCATTTTTTTTGGAGCGCCGCATGAGCCACCACAGCACCAGCAAAGTCAACCCCGCCTCCGACGCACTTTTCGAAGCAATTGCCCGCGAGCACCTCTTTGTCGAGACCCTGCAGACCCGCGACTGGGATCGGCTGGATTTTCATGAAGTGGCGGTTTGGGGGATTCGCTCGGCATTGCAGGCTGCCTACGAGGCAGGCCAAAACGCCAGCCAGCGCGCAGCGAAGCCAACCCGCTCCCCAACCGCAAAACCCAGGCGCGCCAGGACAGCCGGCCCAGCCTCTGCAACGCCTGTCGACAGTGCCGCTGCAGTGCTTTGAAGAAATGTGTCATCACCCAACTTTCTAAGGAAATCACATGCCAATGAGCCAGACCCAACGACAAGTACTTGAAGCCGCCTTGGGACATCCCGAGCGGCTGCTGGTGCACTTCCCCGCCCACCTCAAGGGTGGCGCACGCGGCAAAGTGCTGGCCGCCCTCATCAGCGCGGGCTTCATTGCCCAGCACCCCGAATCGTCCGCAGACATGCCTGTTTACGCCGTTAGCCACTCGGGTCTTGCAGTACTCGGTATCGAAGCCCCCACGCCACAGGCAGCTGCTGGCAACGCTTACAGACCGAACGACCGCAGTGCCGCGGGCGGGCTGCGTGAGGGCACCAAGCAAGCCACGCTGATTGCCCTACTCAAGCATGCGAATGGCGCGAGCCTGAGCGAAATGGCTCAGGCCAGTGGCTGGCAGGCACACACCATTCGCGGCTTCATGGCTGGCAGCCTCAAAAAGAAGCTGGGCTTGGCGGTGACGTCAGAGAAGGCAGAGGGGCAAGAGCGGCGTTACCGCATTGCCTAAAGAACACCCCTTAAAGAACACCCCTCAACCACAGGATATCCACCATGAACACAAGATCAATGACCCTGACCATCGAACGCACGCCGCTGACCGTAGAGATGGACGGCAAGTCCCTCCAGGTTGAAGTCCTGGGCATCCGACTGCCCTTTGCCCGAAAACCCGCCAACCTGGGCGACATGTGCCCAACAGGCAACGATCTCGTTTACGTCACCGAAACCCGACAAATGAGCCCTGAAGAGTTCGATGCCTTCGCCATGAATTTCATGAAATCGCGCGATTGGCTCTCGGGTAAGGGAGGCTACGTGTGTGAGGCTCGCCTGTGCGTGGAAATACACGCCCCAGGGAGACCCTACCTGTACGTCGATCCATCTGGATCCGACTACGCCCGGTATGTGGGCCGTTTGGGATGAAAAAAGTCTTTTGATGAACGCTTTACTTATCGCCCTTACAGAGCGTTCATAGAGCCATCAAACAACCCAATGACAAAAGGAGACTGCCATGAGCGTTACCGATTTGGCACCAGCACCAGCACCAGCACCAGCCTTAACCACCGCCCTGCCTGCGTCACAAAACGAGGCCTTTGGCTTTTGGGGCACGATGGGTGGCTACGCCTGCCTGGCCTGGCCGCTGGCCATGCAGGCCATCTGCCGTGCCACGAACGAGGACGCCCATGATGTGCGGGTGTTCTTAGACAGCCGCTTCGGTAGGCACTTTGCCGATTCGGTCAACGACGCTCGACATCAAGGCCTGGATCTGACCGGCGCCATTGAGCAAGCCGTCACGCATTGGATGACCTGGCGAATTGGGCGAACCGCCCATCAGCGCTATGACATCCCCATGGGCACACCGCATTTGGTGGGCTTTGTGATTCACTGCAGCATCGTTGAAGACGCGGCAGGCGATGTTTGATCCGGTGATGTTTTCTGCCGCCTGGCAGCCGCCAGGGTCAAGCCGTCACTTTGGCGAACAGCCTCTTTACCGCTGTAATCCTGCCAACGCTGGATGATCACATCCACGTATCTGGGATCGAGCTCCATCAGGCAGGCATGGCGGCTAAGTTTTTCGCAAGCGATGAGCGTGGTGCCAGAGCCGCCGAACAAGTCAATCACCGTATCTCTGCTCTTGGATGAATTCTTGAGTGCACGCTCGACCAACTCTACAGGCTTCATGGTGGGGTGCAAATCGTTGACGCGAGGCTTGTTGTAAAACCAAACATCCGACTGGTCACGGTCTCCACACCAAAAGTGGTCTGAGCCCTGTTTCCATCCGTACAGGATGGGCTCGTACTGTCGCTGGTAATCCGCGCGGCCGAGCGTAAAAGCGTTCTTGGCCCAAATCACAAACGTGGACCATTTGCCCCCCGCATCGAGCCACGCCTTTTGCAAGGTGTGCAACTCCGATGAGCTCATGCACACATAGCAGGCGCCCTTGGTCACGGCCAGCAGGTTCTGACAGGCGTCATGCAGGAATTGATAAAAGCCGTCGCCCAAGGCGTCGTTCATGATGCGCCTATCTTTGCCGCGCAGCTTGTCCTTGGCGCTGTTGCCGTAGTCGACGTTGTAGGGGGGATCCGTAAAGGCCATGTCGGCCAGTTGGCCACCCATCAGGGCTTGCACGTCTGCTGACACCGTGGCGTCTCCGCAAAGCAGGCGGTGGGTGCCCAGGATCCACAAATCCCCAGGTCTGGAAACAGGGTCTACGGGTGTCTCTGGGATGGCGTCATCCTCGGTCAAACCACCGCCTTCTTCAACATCATCAAAAAATCCGTCCAGCTCCTCTTGGCTAAAGCCAATGAGCGAGAGGTCGTAGTCCATCGACTGCAGCTCTGCGAGCTCCAGCTTCAAAAGCTCCTGGTCCCAGCCTGCGTTTTCTGCAATACGGTTGTCGGCCAGGATGTAGGCCTTCTTTTGCTCAGGGGTCAGGTGCGCCAGCTCGATGACAGGCACCTCTTTGACGCCCAGCTTTCTGGCCGCCATCAAGCGCCCATGGCCCGCGATGACGCCCTTGTCTCCGTCCGTGAGGACCGGGTTGGTCCAGCCGTACTCCACGATGGAGGCTGCAATCTGGGCCACCTGGGTATCGCTGTGGGTGCGTGCGTTGCGTGCGTAGGGAATGAGCGCGTCAATGGCGACCATTCGGATCTGTGGTTGTTGCATTTCGGGCCTGTGAACAATGGCGAAACAGCACTGGCCTTGAGCCGGCTGTAGCGGTGCTGGTTGGCTGTGCGTACCCGGTGCGTACGCGTACCCGGATTTCGGGGCTATCGGTAGCGAAATCTCGCGCTGTTGCCCCCCGCATAGCATCGCGGCCAGGAAGGACCCGTTGATTTCGTGAGCCGGTGCTTGGTGTAGCGGGACTGGGGTGCTCGTTCGAGGCCTTGATCGCTTGGTGCACTCAGTGCGGTGCGTTCAAGGCCTCACCATAGCCGTAAATGTAGACCCGAATCGCCGAAATGTTGCACGGGTCAAAAGGGCCTCAAACCCGCGCATTTACCCTGCGATTCGAGTAGCGCCGCACACGCGATTTAAAACACGCTAATTCCCTCAAGGCGCGCGCGGCTCGCCCGGCTCAGGGTGTGATCAACGCACATGGTTGAGCCGATCGGTGATGACTTGCATGTCGCGCTTCCAGCGCCGCCAGGCTGTCGTCCGGTCACAGGCAAAGCGCCTGCTGATTTCCTGCCAGTCGTAGCGCTTGGCGCGCATCCATACCAACAGCCGCTCATCGACTTCCAGCACCTGCACCCAGTGCATGACCTCGAGCATGAGCTCGACATCCTTGGGCGAAGGCGGTGGCAGCCGATAGAGCTTGTCTCGGTCCGGATAGCCTTCGAGCTCGCTGCGCACGATCACAGGCCAGGCGCTGACATAGCCTTGTACGGCCACTCGTGGCAAGCGCCTGGCGGTTCGGGCTGCCTCCGTGAACCGGTCAGCCACGGCTTCTATGGTCCAGAGTTCAACCATGGTCACCTCCCTGCGTGGGGTATTGGTCGCGGTAGTGCTGCCCTGAGGGATGACCATAGAGCCGCTCGCCAATGCTGTGGATCAACTGGCGCTCCAGGAAGCTCAGGCGCTTGTCTTCTGGTGTGATAACGAGGATGTGCTGTTTGCGCCAACCTTGGCGCTTGGTCGCTTCCGCATCCATGGGCGTGGCCTGCATGCGCCCCAGGGGCGAAGGGTAACGAGGCTCAGGGCATTTCATGCGCGGCCTCCTTTGCTCCGATTAACCCTGTGTGGATTCGCCGCCGATCCGTTCAAGCCGGCTGCTGCCGGGTTGAACACAGGCAATGAGCTCAGTGGTTTGGCCAATGGTGCTGACGCAGTCGACACGGCAAAGCACGAGGCTCCTATATGCGCGTACGTACGCCCGCGTAAAGGACTACTGTTTTGAACCGTCAGTTGCGTCAGACGGCCGAGATTCAATGAAGTTTTCATGGGGGTATCTCACTCATTCGTCGTTGTAGGGATAGATGCGGGCAGGCATGGCGGTGGGCTGCTTCAAGTCCAAGCCGACGTAGCCGCGTACGCCCATGGGGTTGCGCCATTTCTCGAACCGTCTGGCGAGCAAGGCGTCCGAGAAGCGGCGCTGGGTACCCACATACTCCCCGCTCATCTCGGCCCACTGCTTCCAGTCGTTAAAGAGCGTGGCGGTGAGCGCCTTGACGTTGGAGCCCTGGTTGCAGCGCTCGGCCACCCAGCGACCCATGGCGTCCTCGGCCTCGAAGTACTCCTCGGTGGCCTGCACGACCGATTGCGGCTGCTTCAAGCCCTGGGCCTGCCAAAGCAAACAGCCCTCCAGCGCCCAGGCCAAAATCCCGTCGCGCTCGGCCAGGAGCTTGTCGCTCAAGAGCGGATCGCGCTTGTCTGCCGGCACCGTGATCGTGAAAGGGATCAGGTGCATGCGCCGCCTCATGGCCTCGTCGATGTTTCGGATCGCGGGCTTGTGGTTGCCGGCAATGAGCAACTTGAACTGCGGCCGGTACGTGAAAAAATCCTGGTGCATCAGGCGCGCCGTGATGTCATCCCCACCCGTGATGGCCTTGATCTTCGATTCGTTCCAGCGCCTGCCCTGCTCGGTTTCGGTGGCCGAGACAAAGCGCGCGCCACGCAAACCAGCCAGGTCTGTCGGGTGGCGGTCCGCGCGCGTTTCCATGAAAGTGTCCATGGGCGCATTGGCTGCGTAGTCGCCCAAAACGGTGGAGACCACGTTGACAAACACCGACTTGCCGTTGGCACCTGTACCGTAGAGGAAGAACAAAGCGTGGGTGCTGATGTCACCCGTGAGGCAATATCCCACGACCCGTTGCAGGTAGTGCTGCAACTCCTCGTCGCCTCCGGTGACATTGACCAGAAAATTGCGCCACACCGGGCACAAACCCTGGGGCGTGGCCGTGGTGACCTTGGTCATGCGGCGCTCCCGGTTGTGGGGGCCACGCATGCCAGTTTTGAGGTCGACGATGCCGCCTGGGGTGTTCAAGAGCCAGGGATTGGCATCCCACTCCTCCACTGTGGCGCTGTGCCGGGGTTCTGAGCGCACGATGCGCTCGATGGCCGACATGGTGCCCGCGCTGGCCAAGCGGGACTTTTGCTTTGGTCCTTCGGCAAAGAGCGAGCCCACGCGCGCGACCTTGCGGCACAGGTGCTGCACGTACAAAGCCTTGTCCACGTTCCAGCGCACGCCGTTCCACACCAGCCACTTGCCCCAGGGCGCGCAGTAGCGCCAGTCCTCGGCAAACTCGTGTGAGAACGCCAGCGCCAAGCCGTCCTCGGTGGCGTAGTCAATGCCCTCAATGGGGGTGGGCATGTCGTCGTGGTCGACCTGACGCACGACAGGCAGGCGCTCACCCACAGCCAAGAAGCCTGCGATGTCAAAGCCGTCGTGCACAGCATCCGCCACATCCCAGCCCTCGGGTTTTTCTGTGGGGGGCTGCAAAATCGTGCAGCTGATCGCTCCGGCTTTGAGAATGGCCTGGGATGCGTGGTCGGCATACTGCCAGCCCGGTTTGTCTCGGTCGGGCCAGATGAGCACGTGCTTGCCCGAAAGCGGCGTCCAATCGGTCTTGTCCACCGGCGCGTTAGCGCCATGCATGGCGGTGGTCGCGCACACACCTAGGTCGATCAAGGTTTGCGCGCATTTCTCGCCCTCCACCAGCACCACCTGCTCGACCTTGAGCAGGCCGGGCTGGTTGTACAAAGGCCGCGGATCGGGTGGCGCCATCTTTCGCCGGCGCACGTCCCACGGCCGAAACTCCTTGTGACCGGGCTGCGGGTCATAGCGGTAGACCACTGCGATGAGCTTGCCGCTGGCATCTTCATAGTCCCATTTGGCTGTGGCCGGGCCCAGCTCATCGACTGGCGGAGCTTTGGATTTTTCGGCAGCTGCCATGGCCGCGACCTTGGCAGCCGGGATAGAGGCCACACGACCGAGCCAGTCGCGGGCCTTTTGCATGACCAGAGCGAACTGGCCGTGCACATCAAGGCCGTGATAGCGGGCCACCAGGTCAAAGACGTCACCGCCGTCACCCGTGGCACGATCAGTCCACAAGCCTGCCTTGGGGCCGGTGAGCAGCAGCTCCAGGCTGTCGCCGGGGCCACCGGCCACATCACCGATCAGGAGCTTGTTGTGCCGCCGTTTGCCCGCTGGCCAAATTTGCATCACCAGCACTGGCAAGCGTGCGGCCAGAGCCTCACGGATCTCGGATTTTTCTTGGGCCAGTTGGGCGGGATCAGGACTGGTTTTTCTGAACGCGGGCGATGCCGCGTCGTTGAAATCAAGCATGCGCGAAGCCTCCCACTGTCTCTGGTCGGGCCGCATCGTGCGTCTGCTGCCATTGCTCCCTGGCCAACTGTGCAGCCTTGCCCACCTGCCAGCGGTGCAACTCGTCGAGTCGGTAGCGCACAAGGCGGTTGATGCTGTAAAACGGGATGCCGAGTGCTTGGCGCTTGTAGGTGTTGACGAAGAAGTACAGCGGCAGATTGAGAGCAGCCGCAGCTTGCTGCGCGTTCAAAAACGTGTCCGCACGTTGGGCACTGGCGTGCTCGGCCAGTGAAATGTCTAAATTCATGACAAAGGTTCTCCCTGCAGACCGCTGGGCAGCGGTCCGCATTGGTTGATGAAAGAAGGGGGGCGGCTTTACCCTGGGGTGGGTAAGCCGGTGGTTGGCCTATCGGCTGCAGGCGCCAGGTTCATGCGCACCGGCGGGTACTTGGTGCGTTCATGCTCCTGGGCCATTACCTCCACGTAGGTGGTGATCACCGCGCTGATCAGTTGCAGGGCTTCCTCCTGGCTGTAGTGACCCAGCGGCTTGTTCATGCCGATCACATGTGCAGCCTCGCCCAAGGGCTTGAGGCATCGGTGCATGGCAGAGATTTCGGCTTCGGTCGCATCAATCACATCGCCCTCCTTGGGGACATGACCGCTTTCCAAGGCCTTGATGCCCTGCCCATACAGCTTGTGAAAACACGCCTGACACCTGCGGGAGCAAAACACCCAGTCGATTGGGTAACGCCTGGGATGTCCAATTCGATAGCGGATGTCCACATGCCCGTAGCCTCTGGCCTGGCGGCTGCAAATCCAGCACTTCATGGCCATGCTTTGTCACTGCGCCCATACTGGAGGTCCTTGGGTGGCGTGAGGGTTGGGCACACGACTGGAATAACCGGTGCCGCCATGAGGTGCGCCTTGGGTGGCTAAAGGCGCAGCCATCGCGGGTGCGCCGCCCACTCCTCCTGTCCCACCCGTACCGCCAGAGCCACCAGAGCCACTTGGCCCGCCATCGCGCTGAGCTTTATGCGCCATCAACTCGGAATAGCTTTTGTTGTCTGGCTCAATCACCAGGCGAATGAGGTTGCGCTGCTCACCCTTGGAGTCTTTCTCGACGCCGATCCGTGCGGCAAACTCCACGCCATCGAGCTCGGCAAAGCCTCGGATCTGGCGTGCCCGTAAGGCCTCAGGCGAATGGTCGTCAGGGTGAATCCCTCGCGAGCTGTTGAGGACTGCCTTGATGAAGCTGCGCCCCATCTGCCCCCAGGTCGGTCCCTTGTTGGAGTGCAAGCCCACATTGCTCCAGACTTTGCGTTTGGAATAGGGGCTGCTGAGCAGTACGAACTCGCAGGACAGAAACACAGCGCCAGTCTCTTCGGAGGCGGTGGCGTAGCCGCCGGTCCAGCCCATGTCCGGATCGTCATAGCCGCCGGGTTTGATGGACATGCGCACCACCGCCTCGGTGCCTTTGGGGATGAGGTCAAAGCCACCCTGCTGGGCATCGGCGTCGTTGAAGTCGCTCCAATTGACGCCGCCGGCAGATGTCTGGGCATGTGATTGATAAGAATCGTGGTTCATGAATGGATCTCGGTTCAGTGTTCAATGGATGTGGCTAGGGATCAACGGGTTCACAGTGGGCTTGCAAGCTGGTTCTCGCCGGCCCAGCGGATGCGGAACTGGGGCTCGGAGATGCGCGCTTGGCGAGCTGGCTCAAATGCGGCCTTGAGCATCGGGTGCCAGCGGGCGTAGTCAGCCTCGGTGACAGACAGCTCTACCCGCATGAAGTCCTGGACGCGGTCACCAGCTGCCACCATCCGATCGGCAATCTCGGACAGGTGCTTTTGATCCCAAGTGACTTCCAAGGACTGCCTCATCTCGATCTGCAAATCGCCGTCATCGATCCGAAGCCGCTGGGCCTCGCCCTGCCCCATCACGTCCGCTTGCCGGATGTGTTCGGCATAACGAATTTCCATGGCGCGGTTGATGCGTTGGCGCATCTGCTCGCTCCAGTGCTGCAGCTGCTCCACGGCCAGGCTGAAATGCGCAAGCTCGTCTTTGGCCAGGCGGCTGATCTGGTTTTCTGAGAGGTCAGGCAGGGCTGCCTCGTGCAATTGAAGGTGGTTCATGGTGCGAGGTCCTTTCAGCCGTTGGCCTTTTGGGAGGTGGAGACGTGCTGGACGCCGTTTTCGAAAGCAATGACAGCTTTGACGGGATAACTGACCCGCTTGCCCAGCTTGAGGTAGTGCGGGCCACGGCCTTCCATGCGCCAACGCTGCAGGGTCTTGGGGCTCATGCCCCAGCGCGAAGCCAGGTCGGCCTCCGTGAGCACCACCTTGTCAGGCAGCGTGGCCTGGGTGGCGGCAATGACGTGAAGCGGCTGAGACGCTCCGGGAGCTGGTGTTGTGAGCAGCATGTTCACTCCTTTCAGTGAGTAGAGGGACAACGCTGCTATTGCAAAAAATCACCTCGGAACTGATAAGGGGGAGATTGAAGAACTGAGGCTGGTATCGCCAGTTCTTTGATTCGAATGTTTGCCCGATGGAGCTGGGGCGATATCCAATGGGGCGACCGAGCCCAGGTAAATTCCCATGACCGCCGTCGTATAAAGCAGCATGTTCGAACCCAATCCCAATGTCAGACTGGATCAGTCAATCCGAGAAGCGCAATCCTTGGAGGCCGCATCGACGGTCTTGCTTGAGATATTGGACGGTGGGTATTCCATCTGGGAGGATGGCACGCTGTATAACGTTCGCCATCTGGTGGACCGCATCCAGTCCCTAAAAATTCACATCTATGCTGGTGACCACGCGCCGCCACACTTTCACATAGCTGGGCCGGATATCGATGCGGCTTTCACCATCGAGAACTGCACCCTGCTCAAAGGGCGAATGGGCGGTAAAAATCAGCAGCTGGTGCGCTGGTGGTACGAGCGCAGCAGACCCTTATTGGTAAAAACGTGGAACGAGACACGGCCCGGCGATAGTACCGTCGGACCGACCAAGTAAGGACCGTTCAGATTTAGGCTTTTGCCAAACCGTAAGCAGCGGAAATACGCTCCAGCGCAAGTGCGTATTTTTTCGGATCCAAATCTGCAACACGCCCTACAAACCGCTGCATGTCTGCCTGCACCTTGAAAGGTACTTCAATGGTGACGCCCGGTCTGAGCAGTGATGACAACTGAACCAGGTCGGCCAGATGCTTGTTGATTTTTCTGGAGTCAATGACCTCGCCTTGTGCCGCGCGCTGCGTCATCTCCATCCATGCGACAGCCTTCAAGGGAATCAGCCTGTCCTCGCCCACCCATGAGGGAAGACCGTCCTTGTTGCGGCGACCATTGAGCACGAATTGGTAGTAATCCTCGTCCAGCAAGATAGCGGACAAGCTGGATATCTGTTCGTCGAAGGGGATGGGCGTCAGATGGCCGGAAGGTGCGAAGCTAACCTCATCTGGCACACGCGAAAACAACTCCAGCATGTAAGGGAAGTCATCGTCCAGCGGTTTTTGGAATCGGTACAGACAAGGCTTTTTTTGGATTTCACCCTCTTGTAGCTGATACCGACCCGCCTGCACAAAAGCCCAGAACTGCCGACCAAATTCTGGCGTGAGCATTTCAATATGCAGGATGATGTCCAGATCCTTGGTGCCGCGAAACTCAAGCCCCTCTTGGGCCATAGTGATCTTGGCTGCGGTCCCGCCGATCAAGACGTACTGATCCTCGAAATCCTTGAACCAGGCCTGAAAGACCGACAGCCCTCTCACCATGGAAACTGCTCCTCTAACTCATCCAGGGCCATTTGAATCCTATCGTCGGCGCTGTCTTTCAGACTGATCCACAAAGAAAGCGGGTCAACCACGTTTGTCCTAACCTGCATGGCCGGCACATATCGCCAAACTTGAACGGCTAAGCCATTAGCCACTTCACCGGGCTCGAAGAAGACACCTCGCTGCCGAGCTTGTGCAACGGCAGACGAAGCAATAGCGACCACGCGCTGCCGTGGTTCGTTGATCATGGTCAAGCGAGCCAATGCATCCTCGCCAGAGATCATGGCCCCCGGCAAGTTCAAGATGTCGGCATCGAAAGTCCACAAAATTTTTTGCACAGGCGTGCGCAGACACGGCTTGGCCTGATCCCACAGCTCACGGCGGCTGGCCTTGAGTTGCAGATATTTGGAGCGGCCTTGCTGCAACAAGTCCAAAAGCTCGAACTCCACCAGTTCGCGAATCGCACGCGTGGCAGTCATGGCGGCGTACCCCATGGCAGCAGCATCGTCAAAGGGATGCCAGATCTCGTCCACGGGGTGGTGCAGCAAGAACCAAATCAGCAAGGCCTGGGTTGATGGGCTCAGATGTTGCGAATGCCGCTGGAGAGTGGGCGCTCCAAACTGCTCACTCAAAATCATGCCCAGCTTTGGCGCAAACAGTTGCTTGCCAGGCACGACAAAGGCAATGTCGCGTTGAATCAGCTGCTTGCGCTCACCCGGGCTAAGGCCCGGCATGGCGACAATCAGTGGGGATGGAAATGCCTCACGGATGCGCTGCGTGCTTAGCTCAATTTGCTCAACCGGCATGGGTTTGGCGTGCTTGAGGCAGGCCAAGGTGATCTGATGCCCATGAACGCCACCAGTCATGATGTCGTAGGCGTCTTGCACAAAGTACGGTAGCTCAGCTGCCTGGGGACTGGGGTGCAGGCACACCGCCCCCTCGCCAAGAACCTGGTTGAGGTACTGGACGGTTCTCTGGGGCAGAGGTCTTTCTAACATAGAAACTAACTCTAACATTAAAATTGTTAGAGGTCAAATTCAATGTTATATCATCCGACCATGCCACTCAATCAGCCCAAACCAGTTGGTACAGCCCAAGCCGTCGCTGACGAACAACCAGGCGCTCGTAGGCATGCAACGGCCCCTCGTAGGCCAGATCGCCCCTGTTGGCCGCTTTGATCTTGAAAAGATCCAACGGGCGGTCGCTGGCCAAGCCGGCCTCACGCATGAGCAGCTCTGCGGTCTGGGCTTGATGGCGGTGTTTCCACAGCACGGCGAACAATCGGCTCTGGGCGCCCGACAAGCGGATCGGACCATGCGGCCAGTCGTCCAACATCGCCATGCCGAAGTCAGCGGTGAACGGCCCATGGACCGCGTACGCTGCGCCGGGCTCTTGGACACGACCACCCTGCTCTGCATCCAGTGGCACATATCGCAGTGCCAGGCCATGAATGGCAAAACGGTCTTCCAAATGCCACCAGGTGGCGGTTCCCGCCAGCGGCTCCATGAGCGCCGGGCCAAATGGGCGTGGCGTGATCACCCAACTATTGCGACGTGGTTCGTGGCCATGGAAGATCTTGAGGGCTTGCCACATAACGCCATCAATCTTGCGTCCCAGCACCACGGGTCTGCGCTTGTGCGTACCAATGTCCCACACACCCTCAACCACAGGGGTGACCGGAGCACTGGCATCAATGCTGAGCGCGCCACGCAGCTTGCGGATGAGCCATTGGTCGTCCAACCGCCAACTGCGCAGATTGGCTGGGTCCAGTAGCGTTGGCCCGCAATCTGGACATTGCACCATCAGCCCATCATGGCGGCGCAATACGCGACCGCGGTACAGACCGCAGTAGTCGCACAGCGCATCTGTAGCCTGGGTAGGCCCCGGGAGTACGGCCTTGACTTCCTGCAGCAGGTGGAGGCCCTCGCGCTGGGTGGGAGTGAAGGTGTTTTCCGTGGAAAGGCCTCCACGGGAGAAAAGCATGCCGGCCAGGCCCATGGCCCGTTGATGAAGGGTCGCGTCCATGATCGCCTCAGCCAAACAGGTCGCTATGCAAGGTCCTGCCCGGCGGGGTCGCGATACCACTGGGTTTGAGCACTTGCTGGTCCTGCAGGATGCCCAGTTGCACCAAATAGCCTTCGAGCTGGGCGCGCAACTTCTCATCGAACTTGTGCAGATTCAGCCGGCCACGACTGGTGACCTCAATACTGACGACCGAGCAGCGGCTGCGGCCTGGCTCCGGCGCGAGGTAAAAATTCAGCGTGGCGGCTTGAATGGACCATCCACGCTTGAGCGGATTGTCAGCCCCGAAGTAGTCCTTCAAAAGCTCGGTCACACAGCGCTGGTCGCTCACCGCACTGGCCACGCACTCCATCTTGAGTCGGCCGCACTCGCTGACCACCATTACGTTCTTGACCTGCATGGCCACAAAACCATCTTCGATCGCCTGCGGAACGTTCAGTCCTAAGCGCAGACCGGACAGATCCAATCTGGGGGCCGGGATGCGCTGCGCATCGGTGTTGGCCCCCAGCAAATGGCGGGCAAATGCATCGCACAACATGGCGTGGTACCTGGCACCACCCCGAATGATGGTTCGGGCCACACCGGTCGCGGGCGAGTACTCCAGAGCCATGTGAATGTTGGGACTACCGACGCGCCGCTGGAGCTGGCTGCCTTCAAATTCCAGCCGGGCGGTGGCCAAGTCCTTGGCATGGACTGAGATAAGCTGGGTGCCTCGGGCCCGCTCAAGCAGGTTGACGACGCACACCTCGCCGCAACCCAGCTCTCGCTGGTAGAAGCCCTTGATGGCTTCTGCGAAAGCGGCCAGTGCCGCTTCCTCCCGAAGGACCGGGCGGCTGATGCCCAGATCGTGATGCTGGGCTTGCGGCTCGTGGTGGTCGAGGTATTCGATCTCGGCGGCGGCATCAAACAGGTCAGGGTGGTGCACATAGAGCCAAAACGCTCGGTGCAAATCGCTCTTGCAAGCAATCAGACCCATCAACTCGGCGGCCCTCTCATGGGCCGCCTGAAACAGGGCCTGTTTGCCCAGAGGGTGGGCCAGCGAGGCACTGGCGTGGAGACCCGCCACGATACGGTCGCGCAAGGCCGTTTCAGGGTGACTTTGCACCAAGCGGATGAGTCGCCGTGAGGTGGCGGTGTTGTCGCTCCACTCCCAGCCTGCTGGCAGGGGCAGCGCGTGGCGCTCCAGAAATGTCTTGAGCGTGTCGTCGACGGGCAGACTGAGCAAGATGTCTGCGTAGGTCAGTGGTTTGCTCACCGGTTGTCTCCTCGTTCTTGTTTTTTTCAGTGCATGGGGCCCCCACCCAAATCCGCGCTCCGTCGCCTTGGAATCCGGTTACCAAATGTCACTAATGCTGGATGAATGTACAGTATTTGCAAAATCTGTCAAAAGGGCTTCTCCAAGCCTTGTGCTGTCTAGAGTTGGGGAGTTGAACTGAGGATTGATGCGGGTCTGATGGTCGTTGTCCCCCTTTGGACCGCTAAAACACGTTACCTGTGAGGGGGGTGGTTTTTACGATTCGATGGTGTTTGTCTCAGTCACCTGTGCCCACCATGAATCCCGAAACCTCTCCCCTTCGAACACAGCCCCCAAGGCATCCCACGAAAAGCAATCACCTGAGCCTGCAGCAAATCGCAGCGCACATTGGGCAGGCCGTCGCCGAGCAGCGGCGCAGCATTGCCCAAGCCCACAGCAGTCGGCTTTATGCGACTGACCTAGACGAGTTTCTGGACATCGTTGGCCACCAGAGCGTGAATACAAACCACTCTCAACCTCATAGAGCCCCAAGATGAAAAACCCAGACAACCACCCGGTGCGATCCGTCACCAAAACCCTGCAGGTCAGCCAGCAGATTGCCGCCCTGCCAGAGCTGCCCATGGCAGAGCTTTGGAAGCTGTGGGATCAGCACTTTCAGAGTCGACCCACCCACCCCAACCGCAAGTTCCTCGAGTCCCGGCTGGCGTACCGCATCCAAGAGGCGGTTTTTGGTGGTTTGCCAATTACCACCCGAAGCTTGCTGACCGAATTTGGCGAACGTCTTTCCAAAATCCGCTCTGGACCGCGCAAAGCCAATGCGCTGCTACCGGGCACCGTCTTGCTGCGTGAATACGACGGCCAGGAATACCGGGTCACCGTCTTGGCCGATGGCCGCTACGAGATTGACGGCAGGGTCTTCAAGAGTCTGTCGGGCATCGCTCGCATGATTTCAGGCACCAACTGGTCAGGCGCGTCGTTCTTTCATCTCAGAAAGAAAACACAGTCATGAGCCAAGCCACAGAAAAAATCACACCCAAGCGCTGCGCGGTTTACTGCCGCGTGTCGTCTGACGAACGGCTGGACCAGACTTTCAACTCGATCGATGCACAGCGCGAAGCTGGGGCGGCATTCGTGGCAAGCCAGAAAGCCGAGGGCTGGAGCTTGGTGCCTGACGCCTATGAAGACCCAGGCTTTTCTGGCGGCAACATGGAGCGCCCGGGATTGAAGCGCCTGCTCGATGACATCAAGGCCGGCAAGGTCGACATCATCGTGGTCTACAAGATCGACCGGTTGTCGCGCTCACTGGCTGACTTTGCCAGGATGGTCGACCTCTTTGACAAGCACAAGGTCAGCTTCAGCTCGGTCACGCAACAGATCAATTCGGCGACCTCCATGGGGCGCTTGATGCTCAACGTGCTGCTGTCGTTTGCCCAGTTCGAGCGCGAGGTCACCAGCGAGCGCATCCGCGACAAGATCACCGCCTCCAAGCGAAAAGGCATGTGGATGGGAGGCCCCGTTCCGCTGGGCTACGTCGTGCTCAACCGCAAGTTGATCATCGAACCCAAGGAAGCCGAGACCGTTCGGTGGATCTACGACTCGTTTTTGGAGACGCACTCGACCACGCACATGGTTAAGAAGCTGGCCGACGAAGGCATCCGTAGCAAACGTGGAGCCCTTCTTTCCAAGCAGACCATTTACAAAATCCTGCACAACCGCATGTACCTGGGCATGCTCAACCACAAGGGGGCCCACTACAAAGGCGAGCATCCGCCAATCGTGGACCAATCCGTTTGGGACAAGGTACAGGCCATCATGGCGGTGGACCCCAAAAAACGCCACCGCCAGTCCCACGGCATGGCCAGCGACCATTTGCTGCGCGGAATGCTTTACACCGAGCTAGGCGAGCTATACCTGCCCACGACCACCCACAAGCGCGGGGGCCAGGCCTACCGGTATTACGTGGTCAACAAGAACCACAACATGGGCGCCGGCATGGGCTCCACGGGCAACTTGGCTGCAGGCACGGTGGAAACGGCGGTTATGGAGCAGGTATTTGAGGTGCTGCGCACCGGTCAGATGGTGCACCGCTATTGGCAGCACATTCGATCGGTCAACCCAGAGCTGAGCGAGCCAGAGGTGGTGGTCACGCTGTTTCAGCGCACGGCCGCCGTTTGGAATCAGCTCTTTCCCGATGTCAAAAGGGACATCGTGCGCAGCCTACTCAAGCGCGTGACCGTTCACCCCAAAGGCATCACCCTGGACTGGCGCTACGAGGCATGGGGCGCATTCATCGGTGAGCTCACGCCGGGCACGACGGCACGAGAAATGAACGAGATGGAGTTCGCATGATAAAACAGCGCTCCACCGACACCCCCGTGCAACTACCGGACTTTCCCCCGCCCTCGACTTTTATTCCGATACGCTTTACCAAGCGTGGCGGCAAGGCGGTGGTGATTCGGCCAGAGGAAGAAGCGGCCAAGCTGGCACAAATCCCGAACCTACCCAACAACGTCCTGCTCACCGCCCTGGCCCGAGCCCTCTATTGGCAAAAGCTGATGGACGAAGGGCTGGTTGAGAGCGGCAGCGACATCGCCCGCAAGGAGGGGCTGGATGCGAGCACAGTGAATGAGCTGCTGCGGCTGACGCTGCTGGATCCGTACATCGTTGACGACATCATGGCCGGTAGGCAGCCGGCTGAACTGACGGCCAAGTGGTTCTTTAGCCACCCTCTGCCAATCAACTGGCACGAGCAGCAAACCGTGGTAGCTCAATTGAGGCAGCGGTGGTGAGGTAGATCGAGGACAAATTCCTGCCCAACAACCGGTGAGCAGCCTATGCGGCCGCTGCCAATACCGAACTGGCTTACGGATCAGCAGCAGGAAGCGGACGCTCTGCGACTGGTCGTTCGGTGCATTAGGCGTTTGCCCAGACTAGGCCAGGCTCGTTTCGCAGTCAAAGCACGCATCGACGAGACAGCGCCTTCAAAGGCGCTGAAGTCATCCGCTCTAGATACTTGACATATCGCGAGACGCATTCTGGACGTCCGCTGGATCTGGGATCCGCAGTTCAGTAGACGGTGCACCGGCCGTTGGCCCAGGTGAAGTGGATGTCGCCGTCGCTACGAGTGGTTAAAACCCGGCGATTGACGCCCAGGATGCGGAAGTTCGTGATGCCAGTAGCCTTGCCGGCGTAGTAGCGGGTCGTCTCCTGCGTTTCGTACTGCTTGTAGTCGTCCGAGATGACTACAAGCTGCGGGCGGCAGATGTAGGTGTCAAACATGTCCTCGCAAATGCCGCTCTCGCGGCCGTGGTGTGAGGCCACCAAAACGTTGATGCTAGGGACGACTTGGCGGAAGCGAATGCTCGTGGCCAGGAGGTGCTCAAAGCCATCACACTCCATGTCCCCAGGAAACAGAAACGAGGTGCCGTAAACCGTCAGGTACAGCACCAGGCTGAGGTTGTTCTCGTCGTCAAAGACCGGGTAGTCGTTGCGGAAGTACTCCATCGAGACCCCCGGCAGGGCAGGAGCAGGACTGCTAGCCTGGCCTGGAGGGCTGTAGCCGCCGAGGCTCTGGACGAGGGCATCAATGCCTCGCCCCATGCCCGTCTCGCTCTTCAGGTAGCGGATGGTGTCCGGCGACACCGAGGTGTTTCGAACAATCCACTCCACCTCAACGCCTTGTTTGAGCAGGTCGGGATAGCCCGAAACGTGATCTTCATCGTAATTGGTGACGATGAGTTTTTCCAGTTGAGTCACGCCCATGCTGCGCAGGTGCTGTCCGGGATACCAGCCCGTCGTCGCGTTGTGACCGCAATCGATGAGGATTCGACGCCAGCCGCCAAGTCCATCTGGGGTCGTCAGCAGTGCGCACGCTCCATGCTCGACATTGAAGATCTGGAGAAGGGCATCGTTCACCGGGATGGGCACCATCACTTGTCCTTGCCGTGGGCGTACGAGGTGAACACCTCCACGGCGTAGTGGCGGAAGAACTTGAGGTAGCGGAACGTCATGCCGACGCCGACCGAAGTCGCTGCCCAAGACCAGAGCAGGTGCGCCTCCGGCCCGCCGTTCCATCGGTAGGACCAGTACAGCAGCGTGGCATCGACGAACGCAACCAGGGCGGCATTGCGACAGAACCCGTAGAGGTTAAGGAAGTTATCCAGGCGCCCCATGACTACCGTATCAGCGCGTGCGCGCCCGTAGGCCGCCCAGAACATTGCTTCGCCTGGACCAGTCACGCCCTCAGCCGCCGCCTTATCGAGGACCCGCTTCTGAGTCTCGTCAGGTAACGCTTTGAAGTAGCCGGGCATGCAGGCCCGCAGCCAAGATGGTGCGTTGGCGCGACCGAACAAGACATTGCGCGGAAAGCCCAGCACCTTCCCGACCAGGAGACGCTCGAAGACCATCGACGAGGTGCTGGCAACCAGTTGCCCGACCGCATAAGCGCTGGCTACCGCCACAACCCCTTGAACGATGGTCCACGAGTCGCGTGCGAACAGGCCCGTGCCGGCGACCTGGTCGGCTACGAAAAGCAGCAAGAAGCCTGCCGACAGATAGGCCCAAAAGTCGTAGGAGGTGAACGGGATTTTTTCCAAAGAGTACCTCTAGCTCGTCAGTTTACTAACCAGCAGGCACAAGTCGACGCCGTAGCACGCCCCCCAGATATGCCGTGTCAGAGTTCCGGTACCACTTCTGCACATCATTCGCTTGAGACACTGCAGCGGACGAATTGCGGCCACAGCGGTCATCGGCGCAAACGGAGGCAAAGTCTGCAGAAGTCGCAAAGACCACGGCACATCCGGTTTTCTTTATCAATCGGGACCCATTAGTATGGTTCAACTCCGGGCAAAAATATCATATGGATCAGTTACTTAGCCCAATTCCAGCCCCCAAGGCATACTGAGAAACTTGAGAAAAATCGACCCCCTCGGCTGGTCTAAAAGAACCGAATGGGGCAAGCCGGATCCGCAAGACGATGCCCGGGAAGGCGCAACCACTGAGGCTTCCGGGCAAGAAAAAGGGGACTGAGAAAGTTCAGTCCCCTAGTGAATGGTGGCAACGTCAATCATGATTGAGCGGCCATATGGCCCTTATTGGCCCTCATGAACCCCCTGGAGATAACACGTTCAGTGGGTCACCATGTCCTCGTCTTGCAGACTGGCGCGCCACTGGCCACGAGACTCCTTGACCACGATTTTTTGCTTGACCAGGCGCTCGACGGTCTGCAGCCGTTCGACCGCCTTTGCGATGGGCTCACTGCCTTCTGCCTGTGCCGTGTAGAGCAATCGCACGAGCTTGTCCGCCCAGCGAGGCACCTTGCTGGTTTTTTCCCAACGCGCCACCGACTGGCCGTCGATGCCCATCAACTTGCCCAAAGCTGGCTGTGACAACAACATGCCCGCGCTGCGGATGTAGCGAAACTCGGCGCCCGTCAACAGCGAGGCCTTGCGGGTCAGCGCCATGCTGATTGAGCGCGTGAGGCCATCAAGGTTTTGAAAAGCCACGCCGTCGCCGTGGGGCGTCTTCTTGATTTCATATCCGTTGGCCAGCCACACGTTGCGCAGCCCGCCATCTGTGTAGTGGTGCATCTCGGTCCTTTTTAATGCCCGTCCGGGTACTCAATTTCTGAGCTTAACCTATTATTTTGATAGGCCTCGTTGTGCCAAGCTAAACCAATACCTTTGCTGCAACACACGCTAGCCCCCGACCATGCTGGACTCCGGCGACGCCTGGGTCGATGCTCACGGGAGTTCGGCTCAACATCGGCATAGAAATCTCCATAGACGATTGATCTACATAGTTTTTCCGTCAGTCGTATAATGAACCGCATGAACATCGAAGGACGCATCTTGCAATCCCTCCGCCCTCGGCGGGACGGCGTTTTGCTGCGCTCAGACGTCAACGGATTTGGTAGCCCCAGCCAGGTGTCTGCCGCGCTCAAAGCCTTGCTTCAAAAGGGACTCATCGTCCGACTCGATCGTGGTGTCTATGCCAAGCCCGACAAGGCCGAGCAGATGGGGCAACAAGCTTTGCGTGAACAGGCCATGGCCAAGATAGAACACCAACGGAGTCAAGAGCTCAAGCGAGCAAGGCGACGCCGCAGCGACCCCACTGCCATATATGTACGTCAGCTGGCCAAGCGCGAGGGCATTGTGTTTGCCCCAACTTATGCAGACCTTTGGGCCAAAGCCGTGACCAAGCTGGCTGGCGACGAGGTCAAAAGCGACAAAACAGATGACCTCCTCGTTGCACTGACACGGGCAGGCAAGCTCTCTCCCCGCGACATGACCCGACTGGTCATCGCGCACCATCGGAATCTGGCCCGTGTTTGACCCCTTTGGTGACTTTGCGACCGAGGGCTACCTGCGCAACTTCGACAAAGAACAAGATCTGGAAATCGTCAAGATCGCCGAGCATGAGCTGTTTCGAGCTCAGCTTCCAGTTGCCCTGGATTTTCTGGCCAAGAGAAAGCGGATTGAGTACGCCGATTTCTTAGAGGTGCACCGCATTTTGTTCGAAGGTCTTTACCCTTGGGCCGGCAAAGATCGCGCCGAGGTCTTGCCGGACAGTGCCGTCAAAAAAGGTTCTCTCTACTTCTGCCACCCACGCGACTGTCGGCTGGCAGTCTCAGAGGGGTTGTCTTTGGCGCAAGACAAAAAGCTGATGAATCAACGCCCCGGCTTCATCATGGGCATGTTCGCGTATGGCCATCCATTCCTTGATGGCAATGGTCGAACCATGTTGCTCGTTCATGCTGAGCTTTGCTTTCGCGCCAACATGTCGGTGAACTGGATGCGCACCAGCAAGCAACCGTATCTGGACGCACTCACCAAAGAAATTGAGACGCCAAACGATGGTCATCTGGATGCGTATTTGAAGCCGTTTATTGAGCCTCAAATTCCACGCGAGAGCTGGTTGCAGTCTGTCTCAGCACTACCGGGTCTTGACGGCATCGATGCCCAATCGGATGTGTCGGCAGGCTACAGCGACCCTGCGGTCACACGGGAATATCAAGAGTTCGAGCGCCGCCGCGCTTATCAGCTGGATAACAAACGCACGCGTTAACGCCACACGTTGACGCCACAGGGTCTGAGCAAAATTGGCGAGATTGCCCATGCTTTCGTTCTGAGATGATGTGGTCTTATGGACCACGACACCCTCACCCCTCCCGGTGAAGCGATGACTTTGGCAGGGGTGCCAAATGGGCGGCGCTGCGCCATTTATGCGCGAGTGTCGGTGAGTAGCAGCGATACGGGCTTGAACTCTATCGACGCCCAAGTCCAGGCGTGTGAGGAGTTCATTCGGTCTCAACGCAGCCTGGGCTGGCACTTGGCAGCACCCGCCTTCCTTGACGATGGCTACTCCGGTGGCCACCTGGATCGCCCTGCACTGATTGAGTTATTGAAAGAGGTAGAGGCTGGGCGATTTGACGCCGTGGTCGTGCACCGGCTCGATCGTCTGTGCCGCAGCGTCCGGGACATCTGTGACATCTTGCCGACTTTCACGCTCAAGCAGATCTCTTTGGTCAGTATTGCCCAAGCGTTTGACAGCGAGAGCCCGATGGGTCGCCTGACCTTGCACCTGCTGACATCGTTTGGTCAGTTCGAGCGGGAGTTGGCCGGGGAACGGACCGCGGACAAGGTGGCCATCACGCGTGCCAGTGGCAAGTGGCAGCGCAATGGCATCCCGTTGGGTTACGTCCTGAACGAAAAGCAAGCGCTTCAAGTCGACCCGGCAGAGGCGGCGGTCGTTCGCGATATCTTTGAGCGGGTTGCCGAGGGTGGGTCGGTGGCAGCTTTGCTCGAGGCGCTCCAGCTGCGGGGCTATCGCACCAAGTTACACGTGAGCGCCAACGGCAACCGGCACGGCGGCGAGCCCTTTAACCGCAACACCCTCAACCAGCTGCTGCGCAACCGGATGTACGTGGGTGAGGTGTTTTACAGAGATGCGTGGCATCCCGCCTCGCACGAGCCCATCATTGATCAGGCCCTGTGGGATCGGGTGCAAGCCATCCGCGCGCAGCGCACCAGGTCCAGCGGCATCCGTCACGAGGACCGGCGCCTGGAGGACTTTCCTCTGAACCAGCGGCTGTTTTGGCACGACGGGCGCGCCTACAAGATGCACGTGTCCACCACGCCCAAGGGCCGACGCCACTGCTATTACGTAGGCCCTCAAACCGCAGATGAAAAATCATCAGACACGGGGCCCTGGTCATTGGCCACCTCAGAAGTCCACGGAATCGTGGTCTCCCATTTGCGCGAGCGCTTCAAAAACCCCCAGCCCTGGCTGGACCAACTCCCACCAGACTGGGCCTCTCGAGCAGAGTTCGAACCTGCCCATGTCCGGCAGAACTTATTGGCCTTAGATAAAAGCTGGCACTTATTTGTCGCCCCCGCAGTGGCAGGCCTTATTTATCAACTGGTGAGCAAAGTAGTTTTTTATCCAAATCAGATGGAGATACAAATCAATTGGCCGGGCTTATCCGAACTGCTGCGCATCGAATACAAACCCGAGCCAGCCACCAAAAAACAAAAGGCTAGCCCCAACGTTCAGACCTCAAACAAAGGGGGACCGAAGGCGTCAAACGATTTCACCAAGTGAAAAAATCCCACTCTAAAACCGGCCGAAAAGTTTGTTTTGAGCGAATGCCCGAGCATTAGCATGGTCCAACTGATGGCGCTAAAACCATATAAATCAAGCACTTAGCTGATAGAAAGTCCGCAAGGAAAACTGAGAATTTAGTGAGAAAACGGCCTTAGGGACGCCAAAATTTGAGAAAAATGCGAACCGGCATCCGCAAGCAATATCGCCGCTACGGGGGGAAAATGGCAGAAAAAAACCAACCTAGAAAGGTTGGTTTTTTAATTTGGTGGAGCTGGGGGGATTTGAACCCCCGTCCGCAAGCCTTGTTCGGGCAGATCT
>JBBAPG010000015.1:0-69414 GCA_040400945.1 Polaromonas sp.
TGGCCAGCACCGACAGCTGCCCGATTGCCGGCATGGCCGACGAAGCGCGCAAGTTCTACGCCGTGCAGTTTCACCCCGAAGTCACGCACACGGTGCAGGGCCAGGCCATGCTCAACCGCTTCGTGCTCGACATTTGCGGCACCCGGCCCGACTGGGTGATGGGCGACTACATCGAAGAGGCTGTGCAGAAAATCCGCGATCAGGTCGGTGACGAAGAAGTTATCTTGGGTCTGTCTGGTGGCGTCGATTCTTCCGTGGCCGCTGCACTGATTCACCGCGCCATCGGCGACCAACTCACTTGCGTCTTTGTCGACCACGGCTTGCTGCGCCTGAACGAAGGCGACATGGTCATGGACATGTTTGTCGGCAAGCTGCACGCCAAGGTGATCCGTGTGGACGCGGCGGGGCAGTTTCTCGGGCACCTGGCCGGCGTGAGCGAGCCAGAGGCCAAACGCAAGATCATCGGCCGTGAATTTGTGGAAGTGTTCAAAGCCGAAGCCTCCAAACTCAAAGCCGCCAACGCAAACGCCAAGGGCGCCAAGTGGTTGGCCCAGGGCACGATTTACCCCGACGTGATCGAGTCCGGCGGCGCCAAGAACAAGAAGGCTGTGACGATCAAGAGCCACCACAACGTGGGCGGCTTGCCCGAACAACTGGGCCTGAAATTGCTGGAGCCGCTGCGCGAACTCTTCAAAGACGAAGTGCGCGAGCTCGGCGTGGCCCTGGGCCTGCCGCACGGCATGGTCTACCGCCACCCGTTCCCTGGTCCCGGCCTGGGCGTGCGCATTTTGGGCGAAGTCAAAAAAGAGTACGCCGACCTGCTGCGCCGCGCCGACGCCATCTTCATTGAAGAGCTGCACAACTTCAAGGACGCAGCCACCGGCAAGACCTGGTACGAACTCACCAGCCAGGCCTTCACCGTGTTCTTGCCCGTGAAAAGCGTGGGCGTGATGGGCGACGGCCGCACTTACGACTACGTGGTGGCCTTGCGCGCGGTGCAGACCAGCGACTTCATGACGGCCGACTGGGCTGAGCTGCCCTACGCCCTTTTGAAGAAAGTCTCAGGTCGCATCATCAACGAAGTGCGCGGTATCAACCGCGTGACTTATGACGTGAGTAGCAAGCCGCCAGCGACGATTGAGTGGGAATAAAAATTCTGCAAAAATTTTCGCTTGAGACTTGGAGATCTGTGTCAACGACCCCGCATTGCCACCCGTTGAATAGCTACCTCGCAATCATGCGTGGTCTGTAACACATTGGGAACACCATGAACAAAGTCCTCGCCGTTCTGATCTCCGGTTTCTTCGCTGCCTCTGCTTTCGCCCAGGCAACCCCTGCTGCACCGGCAACGCCTGCAGCCAAGTCGGTAGCCGCTGTCCCAGCAACGCCAGCCGTTGCCGCCACGTCAGCAGTGAAGCCAGCGGCTGCGGCAGCTTCTGACGCCAAGCCAGCCAAGAAAATGAAGAAGGCCAAGAAGGCCGCAAAGAAAGACAAGCCAGCGGCTTGATAGAAATAGAAAAGCCCGCTTCAGCGGGCTTTTTTTTGTCTGCACAAGACCGTTACACGGTCTCGCTTACCCGCTTGGCCAAATGGGCCAAGGCCTCTTCGACCTGATCAATCAGAATCAGGCACAGATCGCCCGGCTGCAGACGGGCCAGCGCGTGGTCAATGGCTGCGAACTCACCGTGGATTTCCGTGATGTATCGCGTGCGCGTAGCGCCTTGCAAGCCCTGCTGCAAGAGCGCCATCACTTCACCATCGGCACGACCGCGTTGTGCCGCGTCCTGGTAAAGGATCACGTCGTCAAAGGCCTGCCCGAGGATTTGCGTTTGTTCGCGGATATCTTCGTCCCGGCGGTCGCCGGCGCCGCTGATGACCACGCTGCGCTGTTTGCCCGGCATGGTCTGCGTGGCCGCCACCAAGGCGCGCATGGCATCCGGGTTGTGACCATAGTCAGCGATCAAGGTGGCGCCGCGGTAGTCCATGACGTTGAATCGACCGGGGGCGCTTTGCGCATCATTGGCAAAACTGGCCAAGCCGCGGCGAACCGCGTCCCAGCCCAGCTTGGAAGCCCAGGCGGCACCCACTGCCGCCATGACGTTCTCCACCTGAAAGCCGAGGGTGCCGGCACGGGTGAGTGGAATGTCGCGCAGCGACAGGCTTTCGCGCCACGAACCCTCGCGCAGTACCACGCTGTCGCCGTCCGCAAAGATGATGCGTCCGCCCTGGGCGCTGTGCGTGGCCAGTACGGGGTGATTGCGATCGGCGGCGAAATAGATGATCTGGCCGGGGCACACCGCTGACATGCCAGCCACGATGGGGTCGGCCGCATTAAGGACCGCGTAGCCGCTCTCGGCCACGTTTTGCACGATCACGCGCTTGAGCACCGCCAAGTCCTCGACGGTGGTGATGTAGTTCAGCCCCAGATGGTCGCCGGCGCCGATGTTGGTGACCACGGCCACGCTGCAGCGGTCAAAGCCCAGTCCTTCGCGCAAGATGCCGCCGCGCGCGCTTTCGAGCACCGCCGCATCGACTTCAGGGTGGAGCAGCACGTTGCGGGCGCTGCGGGGGCCGCTGCAGTCGCCGCTGTCGGTCTGCCGGCCGTTGACGTACACGCCATCGGTGTTGGTCATGCCCACGCGCAGGCCGGTGCTGGCAAACAGGTGCGCAATCAGCCGCGTCACGGTGGTCTTGCCATTGGTGCCGGTAACGGCTACCACCGGAATGCGCCCGTCCTCATTGGGTGCATACAGGTCGCGAATCATGGCTTCGCCCACGTTGCGGCCTTTGCCGAATGACGGGGACAAGTGCATGCGAAGGCCGGGCGCGGCGTTGACTTCGACCACGCCGCCGCTTTGCTCTTCGAGCGGGCGCAGCACGCTTTCGCAGACGATGTCCACACCGCAGATGTGCAGGCCGATCATTTGCGCAGCGGCGACCGCACAGGCGGCCACGTCGGGATGTACGTCGTCTGTCACGTCGGTGGCGGTGCCGCCTGTACTCAGGTTGGCGTTGTTGCGGAGAATCACGCGCTGGCCTTTTTCCGGCACGCTATGGAGCGTGAGGCCCTGCAAGGCAATGCGGGCGACGGCGATCTCGTCCAGCCGCATTTTGGTCAGCGATGTGGCATGGCCATCACCGCGGCGGGGGTCGGCGTTGACCGCATCTACCAGTTGCTGGACCGTGTGAACGCCGTCCCCGTTGACGTGCGGTGGATCGCGTCGCGCGGCGGCCACCAAGCGGTCGCCGACCACCAGCAGGCGGTAGTCGCTGCCCGGCAGGAACTTTTCCACCATCACTTCGCCGTACTCGGCGGCCGCGCGGTAAGCAATTTCCAGGTGTTCGCGGCTGACGATGTTGACCGTCACCCCTTTGCCCTGGTTGCCGTCCTGGGGTTTGACCACCACCGGCAAACCGATTTCATTGGCCACGGTCCAGGCTTCGTCGACGCTGTTTACTGGCCGGCCCAAGGGCACGGGCACGCCGGCAGCCGCCAGGAGCTTCTTGGTCAGGTCTTTGTCTTGCGCGATGGACTCGGAGACAGCGCTGGTCGAATCTACTTCGGCGGCCCAGATGCGCCGCTGCTTGGAGCCCCAGCCGAACTGGACCAGACTGCCGTCGGTCAGGCGGCGGTACGGAATATTCCGTGCCACGGCGGCCGACACGATGGAGCCCGTGCTAGGCCCCATGCGCACTGCCTCGTCTTTTTCGCGCAGTGCCGCCAAAGCGGCGTCGAGGTCGAAGTCTCGGTTGGCCAGAGCCGCCGCGACAAGTTCCTCGGCCTGTGTCAAGGCCATGCGGCCCACGGCTTCTTCGCTGTACTCGACGATCACCTGGAACACGCCTGCTTCAGGCGTGGCAGTGGTGCGGCTGAAGGTGACTGGGCAGCCGGCCTGGGCCTGCAGTGCCAGCGTGGCGGCTTCGAGCACGTGGGCCAAAGAAGCGGAAGCGGGCAGGGCGCCAATGCCCGGAAAGCGTTGCCTCAGCCCTGCTTCGAAGCCTGGCATTTTTGCGATGGAAGTTTCGGCCGCGTCGCAGGTGACGACGGCTTCGACGGCAGTGTGGCGGCTCCAGAGGTTGGGGCCGCGCAAGGCGCGGATGCGGGATACGTTCATCAGTGAGAGAGGGTGTTGATCTTGTTGGGTGTGCTTTGGCGCGAGGCGTCCAGCGCAAAGTTTTCAATGCCGGCGCACAGCAAGGCCGTCGAAACGCCTAGCGCCCAGGCGGCAGCCACGGCCGCAAGCACGGCTTCTACGCGACCGGCTGCACAGGCCCAGCGGGGCAGCTCAACCGTGTGCTGCACCGCCTCGCCTTGCAAGAGCTCTGCGATGCGGCCCTGCAGGCGTACCGTGCGGCCGCCCGCATTCATGTGATCGGCCAAGGCCGGGGCGTCAGGGTCGGCGGCATAGAAAATGACCTCGCCGTCGCACAGCGGTGCCATGGCGGCAACTTCGGCCTCACCGGCGTTCAGCACCGCGCAGCCGTGGTCCAGCACCACGTCCACCTGGGTGCGCAACACTTTGGGCATCTGGCTAGCGTCCTGGATGTCGTGGTCGCCCAGGGCGGCGGCGCCGTCGAGGTCGGTCACGATGCCGATGTCACAGCGGTCATAGGCCAGGCCGTTGGCGAGGATGCTCAGGGGGCCGTTTTCCAAAACGGCCGCCTGGATGCGACGGTTCATCAACAGGCGGTGACCGGAGGCCCAGTTGGCACAGTCTGCGGTGTCAATGCGGCGGCCTTCCAAAAAGAGGCCGTCCCGGCAGGCCAGGCCCACAGGCGTGCCGCGCAACTGCAGTAGCCACGCCACCAGGCGTGCCGTCAGCTGGGTTTGCCGTGTGCCGGCCACGCCGACGATGGGAATGCGGCCGGTTTCATGCGCTGAGAACAGGTGGTCCACGATGGCGCGCCCCACCGGCTGCGGCGTACCGACGGCTGGTTTGAGGTGCATCAAGAGGCCCGGGCCGGCGTTGACTTCGACGATGGCGCCGCCCTGAGCTTCCAGCGGGCGGGAGATGTCTTCGGCCACCAAATCGATACCGGCGATGTCCAGGCCGACCACGCGGGCGGCCAGCACGGCCATGGCGGCCACTTCAGGATGGACTTCAGGCGTGCAGTCGCTGGACATGTTGCCGTTGCGCTGAATCAGCACCCGTTGGCCCAGCCCGGGGACCGAATCGCCGGCCAAACCCTGGCGCTGCAGCAGCAGGCGCATGGCGGGCTCGCGATCCAGCCGGATGGTTTCGAGCGGCAAATCCTCGGTCTCGCCCCGGCGCGGGTCGGAGTTGAGCTGGCTGTCGATCAGGGCTTCAACATTGCCCGCACCGTCGCCGGTGACCCACAGGCTCTCGCCGCGTGCCGCTGCCGCCAACTTGCCACCCACCACCAGCAGGCGGTGTTCGTTGCCCCGGATATAGCGCTCCACAAGGACCTCGCTGCCCTCGGCCTGCGCAACGTCGAAGGCTGCCTCAATGTCTGCCTGCGTCTCGAGCTCCAGGGAGACACCACGGCCATGATTGGCGTCCGACGGCTTGACCACCACCGGCAGCCCTACGTCCTGAGCGGCCTCCCAGGCTTCGGCTGGGGATTCCACGACCCGGCCTTCGGGCACGGGCACGCCGCAGGCCGACAGCAGTTGTTTGGTCAGGTTTTTGTCACTGGCGATGCCTTCGCCGATGGCGCTGGTGCGTTCGGTCTCAGCCGTCCAGATGCGCCGCTGGCGCGCGCCGTAGCCCAATTGCACCAGGTTGCCGGTATTCAGGCGAATGTGCGGGATGCGCCGGTCGCTGGCCGCTTCCACAATGGCCGCGGTGCTGGGGCCCAGGTAACAATCATCCACCACGGCGCGCACGGCGGCCACGGCCGGCTTGACCTCAAAAGGCTGCTCGTTGATGGCGGCCATGAGCAGAGCGTGGCCCTGAGTCAGGGCCGTCCGGGCCACGGCTTCGTCGCGCGCCCGAAACACCATGCGGTAAACGCCGCGTTGTGAAGTGCTGCGCGTTTGGCCAAAGCTGGTGGCCATGCCAGCAAGATTCAGCAGCTCGATCACCACGTGCTCCAGGATGTGCCCGGTCCAGGTGCCTTCACGCAGGCGCTCCACAAAGCCGCCGCGCTCGCCCACGCCGCAGTGGTGCTCTATCAAGTTGGGAAGCATTGCCAAAAGGCGATCGGTAAAGCCGGGAAGCAGGTTGGAGGGATAGTCCTCGAGCTCGCCGAGGTCCAGCCAGACCTCCAGTGCCGGACGGTAAGTCCAGATATTGGAGCCCCGCAGGTAATTGATGCGCAGCAGCCGGATGTCGTTCTTGGGCGTCATGTTCAGGGGAAGTGGAGCAAGGAGGGGGCGGCGTTGGGTAAGGGGCTCGATGTGCGCGAGAATCGGAGGCCCGGCCGGTCTGGCCGGAATAGATTGTTCATGTCACTTCCACAAATTATTTCTGAAGACATGTCGCCTGACTGGCGCTCAGCCCTCTCTTTGGGTATCCCTTCCGGAGAGAACGCACTGGCCTGGCTTACGGTTGACCTTGACTCGCAGATGCACTTCACCCAGGCCAGCGGCCTGCTTATCACCGATCGCAGGTTAATTGTCCGCGAGCCCGACGGTCGCGTGGCCGAATGGGTATTGGGGCCTGAACACGAATTGCGCCAGCATGACCACGCTGGCGTTGGCTGCCTGGAATTGGTGGACGCGGGCAGGCGGCTGGCCCACTGGCGCTTCACGCTGGCTCACGGGGCCGCGTCACGGGCTTTGGCGGCTGCTTTTGAACAGATAAAGGCGCGCCGCGCCGGGCTGGCGGCCATCGCTGAGGATGAAGCCACGCCGTGTCCGCGCTGCGGTGCGCCGCTGCCGGGAGACGGTCTGGACGTGGAAGATTGCCCTGCCTGCAGCAGCCACCACGCACCCGTGCCCTCCACCTGGGTGCTGCTTCGGCTGTGGCGCTTTGCACACCCTTACCGCATGCAGTTGCTGGCTGGCTTTTTGCTGACGCTGGGTTCCACCGCCGCCACGCTGGTGCCGCCTTACCTCACCATTCCGTTGATGGACGAGGTGCTCATCCCCTTTCAAAACGGCAAGCCAATCGACACCCACCTGGTGCTCCTTTTGCTGGCCGGCCTGTTGGGCTCTGCATTGCTGGCATGGGCTTTGAGTTGGGCACGCACGTATTTGCTTGCCCTGGTCAGCGAACGCATAGGCGCAGACTTGCGGACTTCGACTTACGAGCACCTGCTCAAGCTCTCGCTGGACTACTTTGGCGGTAAGCGCACAGGTGACCTGATGGCCCGTATCGGCTCAGAAACCGACCGGATCAACGTGTTTTTGTCCTTGCATGCCCTGGACTTCGCGACTGACGTGCTGATGATCGGCATGACGGCCGTCATTTTGTTCAGCATCAACCCCTGGCTGGCCCTGGTGACTTTGCTGCCGTTGCCTTTCATTGGCTGGCTAATCCACATCGTGCGCGACCGGCTGCGCACCGGTTTTGAAAAGATTGACCGGGTCTGGTCCGAGGTGACCAACGTGCTGGCCGACACCATCCCCGGCATTCGCGTGGTCAAGGCCTTTGCGCAGGAAACCCGCGAGGCCGACCGCTTCCGGCAGGTCAACGTCCACAACCTGCAGGTCAACGACCGGCTGAACCGCACCTGGAGCCTGTTCACGCCCACGGTGTCGCTGCTCACTGAAGTCGGCTTGCTGGTCGTCTGGGCCTTTGGCATCTGGCAAATCAGCCGCAGCGAGATCACCGTTGGCGTGCTCACGGCCTTCATTGCCTACATCGGGCGTTTTTATTCCAGGCTCGACTCCATGAGCCGCATCGTCTCGGTCACGCAAAAGGCCGCGGCGGGCGCCAAGCGGATTTTCGACATCCTGGACCATGTGTCCAACGTGCCTGACCCGGCGCAGCCTGTGGCTTTGAGCTCGGTCCAAGGGCGAATCGAGCTCAAGGCGCTGAGCTTTCGCTACGGCAGCCGCAGCGTCATTCGCGACCTGGACCTGGACATCCGGTCCGGCGAAATGATTGGCCTGGTGGGCCACAGCGGCAGCGGCAAGAGCACGCTGGTCAACCTGATTTGCCGCTTTTATGACGTGAGCGACGGCGCCATCAAGGTCGATGGCGTGGACATCCGCCGTTTTGCCGTGGCCGACTACCGCCGGCACATCGGTCTGGTGTTGCAAGAGCCCTTCCTCTTTTTTGGAACGATCGCCGAAAACATTGCTTACGGACGGCCCGAAGCCACACGCGAGCAAATCGTGGCGGCCGCCCGCGCGGCCCATGCGCATGACTTCATCTTGCGCCTGGCGCACGGTTACGACTCGCTGGTCGGCGAGCGCGGCCAGGGCCTGTCGGGCGGCGAGCGCCAGCGCATCAGCATTGCCCGCGCACTGCTGATTGACCCGCGCATCCTCATCATGGACGAGGCCACCTCCGCCGTGGATACCGAGACTGAAGGCGAAATTCAAAAGGCGCTGGACAACCTGGTGAAAGGTCGCACCACGATTGCGATTGCCCACCGCCTGTCTACCTTGCGCAAGGCAGACCGGCTGGTGGTGATGGACCGAGGCCGCATCGTGGAAGTTGGCCCGCACGACGAGTTGATCGCCAGGCAGGGCGCTTACTGGCGTCTGTATGAAGCGCAGGCGCGCAACGTGGACACCGAGCCGCAAATTCCGGCCGTGCCGGCCATGCCTTCGGCCCACGGCATTAACCAATGAAAGCCGCCATGGACTGGACGCTTTACCGCAATGACTTTGGCCGGCTGGTGCTGGTGGACGCGCAGGGCGCCGCCCACGAGGGTGTGGTGCCGGTGCGGGCTTTTCCGATTGCCGCGCCTGATGAGGGCTTGTCACTGGTCGGGCCCCATGGCTATGAGCTGGCCTGGGTAGACCGGCTGGATGCCTTGCCGCAAGACGTGCGCTTGATGATCGAGAGCGAACTGGCGCCTCGGGAGTTCGCGCCGACCATTGAGCGCCTGCTGGCGGTGTCTGGCTTTTCCACGCCCAGCACCTGGCGCGTGGCCACCGACCGCGGCCCGCTCGACTTCGTGCTCAAGGCTGAAGAAGACATTCGCCGGCTGGAGGGTGGGGCGCTGCTCATCCACAGCGGCGAAGGCCTGCAGCTTCGGGTGGCCGACCGCTTCGGGCTGGACCGCGCCTCACGCCGGCTGCTCGAACGCTTTCTCTGATTTTTTTGCAGGACCATCATGACCACTCGCCTCAAGATTGATTTTGTTTCCGACGTTTCCTGCCCCTGGTGCGTCATCGGCCTCAAGGCGCTGGACCAGGCCTTGGCCCGCGTGGCCTCCGAAGTCGAGGCTGATATGCACTTTCAGCCCTTTGAGCTGAATCCGAACATGGCGCCAGAAGGCGAAGACATCACTGAGCACATCACTCGCAAGTACGGCATTTCTGAGGCGCAGGCCGAGGCGAACCGGGCGGCGATTCGAGAGCGTGGCGCGGCTTTGGGCTTTGCTTTCAGCGGCAGCAATGCCGCCGGTGGTGGCCGCAGCCGCATCTACAACACCTTTGATGCGCACCGGCTTTTGCATTGGGCCGAAACACTGGGGCAGGGCCAGCAAAAGGCCTTGAAGGAAGCGCTGTTCACGGCCTACTTCACCGATGGTCTGAGCCCTGCTTCCCATGAGGTGCTGCTGCAAGTGGTGACCAAGGTCGGCTTGGACGCCACACGCGCAGCGGCCATTTTGGCGTCCGACGAGTTTGCAGCCGACGTGCGCGAACGGGCTGACTTCTTCACCGCGCACGGCATTCGCTCGGTGCCTGCCATCATCATCAATGACAGGCATTTGATCTCTGGCGGCCAGCCCGTCGAGGTGTTTGAACAAGCCCTGCGGCAGTTGGCCAAGTCTGAGGCGCAGCCGAGCTGAACAAGTTGTCAGGAGGGGGCTCAACGCATGTACTTACCCGCACATTTCAAAGGCGACTGGCTGACCCACGCCGTGCCACTGATGCAGGCCGAGCCCTTTGCCAGCCTGATCAGCTGCGACGACGAGGGCCTGCCTTTTGTCTCGCATCTGCCCTTGCAATTCCAAGCGCAAGCGCAAGCGCAATCGCAAGCTGGCAGCGAGCCGCCTGTGTTGCTCGGTCATGTGGCGCGCGGCAATCCGCATTGGCGCTACCTTGCCGCACGGCCCAAGGCTGTCGTTACATTTCTTGGCCCGCACGCTTATTTGTCGCCGCAGGTCTACCCCGACCTGGCACGTGTGCCCACCTGGAATTACGTGGCGCTGCACTGCACTGTTGAGGCGCGTTTGATTGACGAGCCCGAAGCCAAGGACACGCTTCTGAAAAAACTCATCGGCGAGCATGAGCCGGCCTATGCCGCGCAGTGGCGCGGCCTGGATGCTGATTACCAGCGCAAGATGCTGGCGGGCATGGTGGGTTTCGAATTGCATGTGCTGGGCTACGAATGCAAGCTCAAGCTCAATCAGCACCGACCCGAAGCGCATGAGGCGACCTTGGCCATGTACGACGCAGGCAACGCCGTGCAGCAGTCCTTGGCCGGGTGGATGCGAAGGCTGAAAGCCAGCAAATCATGAATGCACCTGGCCTGCCTTTGCATGCAGCCCATCAGCAGGAAGTGTTCATGCAGGCCGCGCTCGCCGAGGCTCGCCTGGCGATGGACGCAGGCGAAGTGCCCGTGGGGGCAGTGGTGGTCAAGGATGGCCAGATCATCGCCACCGGCCGCAACGCGCCGGTGGACGGCCATGACCCCACGGCGCATGCCGAAATCGTCGCGATCAGGGCCGCGGCCAAAGTGCTGGGCAATTACCGCCTGGACGGCTGCACGCTTTACGTGACGCTGGAGCCCTGCGCCATGTGCAGCGGCGCCATGCTGCATGCGCGGCTGAGCTCGGTGGTTTACGGCGCGGCCGAACCCAAGACAGGTGCTGCAGGCTCCATCGTCAACCTCTTTGCCGAACCTCGCCTGAACCATCAGACACTCGTCGTGCGCGACGTTTTGGCCAAAGAGAGCAGGGCGCTGCTGCACGAATTTTTTACTCAGCGGCGATCGCAGCAAAGACAAGCCGCGTTGCAAAACCACCCCTTGCAAGACTCGGCCTTGCGCACGCCCGACAGCGCTTTTGATGGCCTTGCTGACTATCCCTGGGCGCCGAATTACATCAGCGACCTGCCTGCGCTGGCCGGTCTGCGCTTGCACTACCTGGATGAGGGCGTAGACAGCGGCCTGACGATTTTTTGCCTGCACGGCCTCGCCGGCTGGAGTTACGAGTACCGCCACCAGATTCCCGCTTGGCTGGCCGCTGGTCACCGCGTGGTGGCGCCAGACTTGATCGGCTTTGGCAAGAGCGACAAGCCCAAGAAAGAGGCGGTGCACAGCTTGGCGTTTCATCGTGATGTGCTGGTGCAATTGATTGAGCGACTGGATTTGAGAGACCTCGTGCTGCTGGTTTCAAGCGGTAGCAACGGTCTCGGCGCAGCCTTGAAAGTGGCCCTGCAAACCGCCATGCCCGCGCGTTTTGCCGACTCGTCATCCAGCAAGCCAGTGCTTGAGGCGTTTTCACGTCAACAAGATTCGCCGACTCATCCCGCCTACAGCGCACCTTTCCCTGACCGGGGTCACCGCGCGGCGTTGCGCGCGCTGGCGATGGGATACTCTGCCCCGTGAAAAAACATATCTACATCTTCTCGCCCTCCGGCGCCGTGCGCGACAAAGCCAGCTTCAAGCGCGGCCTCGCCAGGCTCAAGGCCATGGGCCATGAGGTCGAAGTGGACGAGGCCGCGCTGAGCAGCCATCAACGCTTTGCCGGCGACGACGCCACGCGATTGGCAGCGGTTCATCGCGCAGCAGCCAGTGGCGCTGACGTGGCGCTGATCACCCGCGGTGGCTATGGCCTCACGCGCATCCTGCCCGGCATCAACTACAAAGCCGTGGCCAAGGCCGTGACCAAGGGCACGCAGTTCGTCGGCATCAGCGACTTCACGGCCTTTCAGTCGGCCTTGCTGGCGCGCACGGGCGCGCAGACCTGGGCCGGCCCGGCATTGGGTGAAGACTTTGGAGTCGAAGGCGAGCCCGACGACATCATGCAAGCCTGCTTTGAAGACTTGCTGAGCGGGCAGGGCGAAGGCGCGGGCTGGCAACTGCCGGCCAAGGGTGTGCTGGGGCAGACCCAAGCCAGTGGCGAGGCCGATTTAAAAATCAACAAGGCCGTGCTGTGGGGTGGCAATTTGTCGGTGCTGGCCTCATTGGTGGGCACGCCGTATTTGCCGCAGATCAAGGGCGGCGTGCTGTTCATTGAAGACGTGAACGAACACCCTTACCGCGTTGAGCGCATGCTCACGCAGCTGCTGCATGCCGGCGTGCTGGCGCAGCAAAAGGCCATTATTTTTGGCCAGTTCAGCAACTACAAACTGGTGCCGCATGACAAGGGCTTCAAGCTCGCCACCGTGGCCACTTGGCTGCAAGGCCAGGTCAAGGCGCGCGTGCTGACGGGCCTGCCTTACGGCCATGTGTCCACCAAGGTGCTGCTGCCCGTGGGCGAAGAGATCAGCCTGGTGGTCGAAGGGCGTGACGCCTTTGTGCTCTGGGGCCACGCTCACTGAAGCGGCATCAAGCCAAGGCGCGCAGCCGATCCCGCATCGCGCGGATCTGGTCGTGGTTGGCCTTGGTGCCCATGCGCTGCTCTTCAACCAAGGCCTTCACGGCTGGCTCTAGCGGCTTGTCCAAAGCCTCGCTGTAGCGGGCCAAGGCCGCGTCTTCTCCACGCTCGCATTCTTCCAGCATGGCCAAGTCTGTGTAGCTGGACAAAGCGCCGCGAACCGCCACCCAGCCGCGATGCGCTGCGCCTGCCGCCGTGCCGCCGCTGTCGGGCTTGCCGCCCATTCGCAGCAAATGTGCTTCTAGTTGCCGCGCCGCTGTGGCGCAGTCTTCGGCGCGGCGGCTGAACAAGGCACGTATGTCATCGGCCTTCACATGCTCGGCGCAAGCCCTGAAGCCATATTCGCCGTCGCGGCAGTTCTCTATCAAATCCTTGAGTGTGTCGATGGTTTCTTCAGTGTTGCCCATGCTGCTGTTCATGCTGGCTCCTTTGGAAAAGATGAATGGCATAGCCTCGACCTGCGGGCGGGGGCTGATTGACGGACGTTGCCGCAGAGGTGACGCTGCCTCGCGCTGCCCGGCCGTCATCCAGGTCCTACGCACAGTTGAGCGGTGAAACTTAACCTGGTACCGCGTCCAGATTGACGCGGTCCCAATGGCGGTGCTGCGCCATGGCTGCCATGAACTCGCTGCTGATCTGCCCTTCCATCGCCTTGCTGCTGTCGGCCAGCACCACGCCTGGTGTGGGCACGGTCAAGGCGGTGTCTTTTTGCGTGGACAGGCTAAAGCCCAGTGTGCTGAGCAGGTTCGCACCTTCATTGATGGCGCATATCGGCTTGCAGTGCTTATAGGCTTCAAGCACGAAATGCACCGCCAAGCCGAGCCTGCACAACTCTTCCGCGCAGTTGGCACCACCGGGCACCAGCACGGCGTCAAACAACACGGACGCGGTGTTGGAAAACGTGTAGTCCACAGGTAGCGTGCGGCCGCTGGCTGTGCCGATCTGCCCCAGATGCGGGGCGATCACCTTGCATTGCACACCCGCCTCAGCGAGCTCTTGCAACACTTTGCGCACCGACAGCATGTCGATCCCGTCGGTGGCCAGCACCGCCAGCTTGCGTGTGCTGATGTCGGGTTTGTAGCGGCCAGCCATGCTCAGGGAGGGCGCTTCTTGAAAACGGCTTTGAATCCGAAAATCCCGGTAGCCCAGGCGGCCCGCGGCCGCTGCTGGATCTGGCGCCTTGATGCCTAGTGTCGCGGCTACGCGGCTGGCCAGCTTCAGGTCCACATGGGCCAGGTTGTCCACCACACGCTGGCGAATGTCAGCGGTCTCCACCTTGGACAGTTCAAAACGAAATGCTGCCACGATGTGATCCTTCTCGGCTGTGGTCTGGCTGTTCCAGAACAGGCTCGCCTGGGAAAAGTGATCGTCAAAACTTGGACTGCGGCGTCGTATCTTGGGCGACTCCATGCTCTCCGGAAACGATTGAAAGCCCTGCGTGCCGCCGTCTAGCCGCAGCTCCGCGCCGGTTGCCAGCGTGTTGGGCTCGTAGGCTACGCGGCCCTTGTGCAAGGTTTGCCTGTGCATGCCGTCGCGCTGAAAGTTGTGCATGGGACACACGGGCCGGTTGATGGGCAGCTCATGGAAGTTGGGCCCGCCCAGGCGAGACAGTTGCGTGTCGGTGTATGAAAACAGCCGGCCTTGCAAAAGTGGATCGTTTGAAAAATCAATGCCCGGTACCAGGTGACCAGGGTGAAAAGCGACTTGCTCGGTCTCTGCAAAAAAGTTGTCTGGGTTGCGGTTGAGCACCATGCGGCCGACCGGCAGCACAGGTACCTGCTCTTCCGGGATGAGCTTGGTGGCATCCAGTAAGTCGAAGCCCAATTCGCCTTCTTTGCCGGCCTCGATGAGTTGCATGCCGAGCTCCCATTCTGGGTAGTGGCCGGCTTCTATCGCCTCCCACAAATCGCGACGATGAAAGTCCGGATCTTTACCGGCCAGCTTTTGCGCTTCGTCCCAAGTCAGGCTGTGCAGACCCAGCTTGGGTTTCCAGTGAAACTTGACGAAATACGACTGACCGCGGGCGTTGAGCATGCGAAAGGTATGTACGCCAAAGCCTTCCATCATGCGGTAGCTGCGTGGAATGGCGCGGTCTGACATCAACCACATCAGCATGTGGCTGGACTCGGGCATGAGCGAGGCGAAATCCCAAAAGGTGTCGTGCGCGGCTGAGGCTTGTGGCATTTCGTTGTGCGGCTCGGGCTTGATGGCGTGCACGAGGTCAGGGAACTTCATGGCGTCTTGAATGAAAAACACCGGCATGTTGTTACCCACCAGGTCGTAGTTGCCTTCTTGCGTGTAGAACTTCACCGCAAAGCCGCGCACGTCGCGCACGGTGTCGGCCGAGCCCCGGGAGCCGACGACCGTGGAAAAGCGCACGAACACCGGGATCTGCGCTTCAGGGTCTTGCAAAAAGCCGGCGCTGGTGTACTCGAGCATCGGTTTGTAGACTTTGAAAAACCCGTGCGCTGCCGAGCCGCGCGCGTGTACGGCACGCTCAGGAATGCGCTCATGGTCAAAGTGGGTGATCTTTTCGCGGAGGACGAAGTCCTCCAGCAAGGTCGGCCCGCGAGGGCCAGCTTTGAGCGAGTTGTGGTTGTCGGGGATCTGCACGCCTTGGTTGGTAGTGACCGTGTGGCTGGTGTCGGGCGCGAAGGTTTCGAGCTGGCTGAGCTTGTCGCGCGCGTCTGAAAGGGTCTTGGCGCTGGAGCCGGCTTTTCGCCTGGGTGAGGACATCGGCGTTCCTGTGGTGGAGGTTGATGGTTCGGTTGAAAAAGAAATTTCGGTTGAGAAAGGCTCCTTGCACCTTAGGGGGAACCGGGGAAAACCCCGGTGTCTGATCCACGGCAATGCGCGTCAGCAAGCTCCACCAGCCGCGTCGGACGAGGCCGCCGCTTGCGCTTCACACATGTCACTTCCCTCGGCCGCATGCGCACGGTTCTGTGCGGGGTGGGCGCTGTCCCACGCCGGCGCTTTGTGGCAGCCCACAGGCCGACTGCGAGCGCAGACCTAAGCTGACGTTGCAACTTCAACCGAGGACAACCGAGGACATCCCATGACTCTTGGCAACAGCAATCTTTCCGGCACGGGCTTGCCTGGCGCAAACACGGGGCACGGTGCGCATCGCACGCTCGGCGAAGACGTGATGCAGTCCGCCGAGGACGCCGTCGCGTCTGAAGGGGCTGACGACTACGCAGGCCTTTCACGCGGGGACTACGTCACCCGCTCAGGGGGCGGTGTGCAAAGTCCCTATACCGGCACGGTGAGCAGCCGTGGCGCCGGCAAGGTCGACACCGCCGTCGGGTCTGGTTTTTTTTCACGCATGGAAAGCCAAGTGACACGCTACGTCACGCGACAACCCGCCCGAGCCGCCATGATGGCCGCTGGTGCTGGCGCACTTATGGCCGTGCTGATGGGTCGGCGAGGAAAAGGCGGGCGACGTTGAGGTGGCTTTACCTCACCAGCAGCACAGGCACATGCGCGTCAGCCAACACGCGCTGCGCAACGCTGCCCATGACGGCGCGGCCCAGCAGGCCGTGGCCATGAGTGCCCATGATGATCATGTGCGCGTGTTCTCGCTCGACAGTGCGGATCACTTCTTGTGCCGCTGAACCCACGGTCCAGCTGCTTCGGTAGTTGAGCTTGTGCTTGTCCAGGAAGCGCTCAATCGGCTTGAGGACTTTGCTGGCCTCTTCTTGGTGGTAGTCCTTGACAGCAGCTGCGCCCACCATGGTTTTTACCCGAGGGGGCAGGGGCGTTTGTACGTTGAGCACGACCAGTTCAACGTCGGGGCCGCACAGGTTTTCATGGGTGACGAGAAACGCAAGGGCCTTTTTGGTGAACTCACTCCCATCAACGGGCAGGACAATTTTCATGTGGATCCTTTGTTATCTTGGCGGACAAGGTCAAGTGATGAAACGGTCAGGTCTTGGCTTGCGCGCCGGCATGTTGGTGCGACTCGCCGCGCACCACCAAAACCGGTACGGGCGCGAGGCGCACGATCTGCTCGGCACCGCTGCCCAGCAGCAAGCGGCCCATACCGCGCCGACCGTGCGTGCCGACGACCACCAGATCCGCGTCAAAGCGCTGCGCCGCGTCAACCACAGTCTCGGCCAGACGCTCGCCAAAGCTGTCGAACAGTTGAGTGTCGGCAGGCACACCGGCTGAGTGAGCAATGGCCATGGCGTCGCTCAAAACCTGTTCACCAGCCTTTTTGAGTGAATCCAGGATGTCCCCCGTCCACGCGGCGCCGTACTGATCAATGGCCATGGGCGTGAGACCCTCGACCATGTGCACGATGCGTACCTGCCCCCCACCTTCACGGGCCAGTTGCAGTGCGGCTACCAAAGCCTTATTGGCCGTCTCACTGCCATCCACAGGGACCAAAATTCGTTTGTACATTGAATGTGCTCCTTTTTATTTTTCGCTGCTTTCGAACTCAGTGATCGGCTGAGTCTGTGACTCAGCGCACCTCTACCTTTCGCGCTGACTCGTTCGTTTTCTTGGGCAGCTCAAGCGTGAGCACGCCATCGGCATAGCGCGCCACGGTGCGCGCTTCGTCCACATCGCGGGCCAGGCTGAAACTTCGGGAGAGCCGGCCCTGATAGCGCTCGCTGCGCACCAGTTTTTTGTTCTCGTCCTGGGTTTCGCTTTCCCGGTGCAGTTCGGCGTCAATCTGCACCATCCTGCCGTCCACGTTCACCTGGATATCCTCCTTTCGGAAACCTGGCAGGTCGGCCTTGACCTCGTACGCGTCATCGCGCTCATGCACGTCAATACGCATTCGAAGCGCTGAAGCCTCGTCAATGCCCATCGGCCCCAGCAGCCGCCGAAAGGCGGTGTCAATCGCATCACCCACACCTGATTCAGTCCGTCTAAGTTTGCTCATTCCCGTCTCCTTTCGTGTTTAGCTTGAACAAGCTTTTGAATTAACAGCTTGGCACGGGTGAAGCCCAAATGCTGTCGGCAGACATGCCGAGTCAACACGTCCTTGCTGCAGCGCGTGCTCGGCACATCGCACCCGCACTCTGCGTTCAGTAAGCGCGGTGTTTGCGCAGCGGGCCTTCTTCGTGACGGGCCTGGCAGGCCGCGCAATACGCCGTGGCGGGCAGGGCTTCCAGGCGTCTGAGGTCGATGGCTTCACCACAGTCCATGCAAATGCCGTAAAGCTGCTTGGCCAACCGCCGCTGGGCACTGCTGACTTGCTGTAACTCGGCCTCAAGGCGCTGGGCGTTGGCCCTGTCCATGCGCGCGAGCGTTTGTTCGTCAGCCATGTCCTTGAAGTCGGATACCTCATGCCCGGGCTCGTCACCGGGCTTGAGGTGGTCCAGCGTTTTAAGCAGGGCACGCAGCTCGTCCTGGCGCTGACTGAGCAGTTTGGCAAAGCGTGGCGCCAAAGAAGGGTCGTAGGTTTGAACACGGGCGGCGCTTGAATCAGACATGGCGTGAACTCCTTTTTTCTTGGTCAATTCTGGGCCTGGCATGCCCGGAGTTATTGATCTGGCGCAAGACCTTGTCACCCTGACGGCTTAAGCTGAAGTGATCGATTTCCAGCTGAGCCATTCATGACCATCCGCCACCTTGACGCCCTGTTCCAACCTGCATCCGTAGCGGTCATCGGAGCTTCTGATCGCGAGGGTAGTCTGGGTTCAGTGCTATTGCGCAACCTCAAGCTGGGTGGGTTCCAGGGTCCGGTCTGGCCCGTGAATGCGCGCCACGCCGAAGTTGATGGGCAGCGTGCCTGGCCTGATGTGGATTCGCTTCCCGCTGCACCGGATCTGGCGCTGATCTGCACGCCGCCGGCCACGGTGCCCGGCCTGATCAAGGCACTCGGTCGCAAAGGCACACGAGCGGCTATCGTGCTGACCGCTGGGCTCAAAGTGCAAGCGTCTTCGGCCAAGCCGGCAGGTGAGGGCGGTGAGGGCGGCGTATCGCTCGAGCAAGCCATGCTGGATGCAGCGCGACCCCACCTGCTGCGTGTGCTGGGGCCCAACTGCATAGGCGCCTTGGTACCGGGCGCCGGGCTGAACGCCAGCTTTGCGCCGGGCAACGCCTTGCCTGGAAAGCTGGCCTTCATCACGCAATCCGGTGCGCTGGCCACGGCCATGCTGGACTGGGCCAATGAACGCAGCATCGGCTTTTCGCATTTCGTCTCGCTGGGTGACAGCGCTGACGTCGACTTTGGCGACATGCTGGACTACCTGGGCAGCGACGCCAACACCCGCGCCATCCTGATGTACGTGGAATCCATCAAGTCGGCGCGCAAGTTCATGTCAGCGGCACGCGCTGCGGCGCGCAATAAACCCGTGATTTTGGTCAAGGCCGGGCGCGCACCGGCCGGGGCCAAGGCGGCGGCTTCACACACGGGTGCTTTGGCAGGCTCCGACAAGGTGTTTGACGCGGCCGTGCAGCGCGCCGGCATGCTGCGCGTGGACACGCTCGACGCGCTGTTTGACGCTGCCGAGACGCTGGCCCACACCCGCCCATTGCGTGGCGAGCGTTTGGTGGTCGTAACCAACGGCGGCGGCGCGGGTGTGCTGGCCGCTGATGCCCTGGCCTTGGGTGGCGGCAACCTGGCCGAGCTGAGCCCGGCCACGCTGGCGGCGCTTGACGCGTGTTTGCCCGCGACCTGGTCGCATGGCAATCCGGTGGACATCATTGGCGACGCGCCGGTGGCCCGCTACCAGGCCGCACTGCGTGTGCTGCTTGCTGCGCCAGAGGCTGATGGTTTGTTGTTCATGCATGCACCCACGGCCATCGTGCCTGCGCCCTTGGTCGCGTCGGCTTGCTTGCCGCTGATGCAGGCCAGCGCCAAGCCGGTGCTGGCGTGTTGGTTGGGTGGGGCCGTGGTGGCCAGCGCGCGGCAGGCCACGGCGGCCGCAGGCATTGCGGGCTACAACACGCCCGAGCGCGCCAGCGCAGCCTGGCTGCAACTGGTCAATTACGCGCGCAATCAGCGGGCCTTGCAGCAGATTCCGCCGGCCACACCGACCGACTTGAAGCCAGACCGCCAGGCGGCACGCTCATTGGTCAGCCAAGCGCTGGAAAGCGGGCGCGAGTGGCTAGGTGACGCTGACTCGCAAGCGCTGTTGGCCGCTTACGGAATCCCCGTCGTGGCCACCCGGCGTTGCGCTAACGTCGAGGAAGCATTGCAGGCGGCCGCGGACATCGGCTTTCCTGTCGCGCTCAAGATCATCTCGCCGCAAGTCATTCACAAAAGTGACGTGGGTGGCGTGGCGCTGGGTTTGGCTTCAACGGATGCCCTGCGTGAAGCCTGCCTGCAAATGCAAGCCAATGTGAAGCGCTTGCTGCCCGAAGCCAAGGTGCAAGGCTTTACCGTGCAAGCCATGGCCAGTCGCCCGGGTGCGCATGAATTGATCGTGGGCATCAGCACTGACCCAGTGTTTGGGCCGGTCTTGCTGTTGGGGGAGGGCGGCACTGCGGTTGAACTGAGCAGCCACCATGCCGTGGCCCTGCCCCCGCTGAACCAACCCCTTGCGCAAGACTTGCTGGCACGCAGCGGATTGATGCGTTTGCTGGGCGCTTACCGAGGCAAGCCGGCGTCAGACCAAGCGGCCTTGCTGGACACCTTGCTTAAAGTCTGTCTGCTGGCCTGTGATCTGGCGGCTGTGGCGGAGCTGGACATCAATCCGCTGTTGATTGACGAGCACGGCGTGCTGGCGGTCGATTCGCGGGTGCGTGTTCGCAAGGCTGCGGGCCCGCATCTGGCCATCCGGCCTTATCCGCAAGACCTGGAGGAAGTACTGGAGGAAGGCCTGGACAGTCGCCTGGGCCCCTTGCTGCTCCGGCCTATTCGGCCCGAGGACGGCCAGCGGCTGCGGCAGTTTTACAGCAAGGCCACGCCCGCTGACATGCGCTTGCGCTTTTTCATGGCCAGGCGCGAGGTGTCGCATTCGGAATTGGCGCGCTACAGCCAGATCGACTACGACCGCGAGATGACTTTCATTGCGCTGCAGCGCCCCTTGGATGGCACCGCAGCCTCGAACGAGGAGCTGCCGATGTTGGGCGAAGTACGCGCCGTGTGCGACCCCGACAACATCTGCGCCGAATTCGCCATTCAGGTCGGCTCGGCCTGGCAGCACCACGGCCTGGGCACATTACTGATGGACAAATTGCTGCGCTATCTGCGCGAACGCGGCACGGCCGTGGTGGTGGGTGAATGCCTGCTGGAAAACATGGGTATGGCCAGGCTAGCGAGGCAGGCTGGCTTTTCCGTATTGCCGGGGCCGAGCCCTGAAGTCTGGACCTTGCGCTTGGAGCTTCGGCCAGATCTCTTGGTTACTTAACATAATATACATCGTAGAAGATATAAGAGATCCGTACTGCCAGCAAAGCACTGGCTCAATCCGACGGCTGGCGTCTCACCATTTGCCCCGCGGCGACTGCGCGAGCAAGGCCGCTGAAATGATCTTGATCGCATCAGGCCTTGCGCCGCGTTGGGCAAAGTCCAGCGCCGTAAGGCCTTGCTGGTTTTTTTGCTGCGGTTGGGCGCCAGCCTCAAGCAAGAGCTCAACGGACTCCGGGCTGCCGTACTGCGCAGCCATCATCAAGGGCGTGGTGCCGTTGGGCGACTCGGCGTCCACATAGGCGTAATGCGACAGCATCAACGTGACCATGGCGGCGCCGCCTCCGGTAGCCGCGTAATGCAACGGCGTCCAGCCTGTCTGGTTCACGTCGGCGCCCCGGTCGATCAACTTCTGCGCCAGGGCAAGCCGACCCTTGAGCGCGGCCAGCATCAAGGGTGTTTCACCCTGGGCGTTGCGGGTGTTGATGTCGGTGGCTGGAAAATCGATCAGGGCCTCGGCCACCGCTGCGGCCGGTGTGGGCAAAGCCAAAGCCATCATCAGGCCGTGCCGCAGGTCAGGCGCCAGGGTGTTGGGGTCGAAACCGCGCTGCAGCAAGGTCTTCACAGAGCGTGCGTCGTCCCGAATGATGGCTTGGAAAAAGTCATCGTAAGAACCAGCCTTTGCTGAAGAAAATGAAGCTAAAACAAGGCTTAAGACGGCAAACTTAAAGTACTTTGTGAGCATATTTTTCACCGGCCGGCCGATCATTCGGTCAGCACACACCGGTAAACAGTGCGTCGAAATTGCGGCTGGTGGCCTCGCCCACAGCCTCTTCCGTCAGGCCGCGCAAACTGGCAATCTGGCGCGCTACATAAGGCACATAGCTGGGGTTGTTCGTCTTGCCTCTGAACGGCACGGGCGCCAGATAGGGGCTGTCCGTCTCAATCAGCAGCCTGTCCAGGGGCACATAGGTCGCCACTTCGCGCAAATCGGCCGCCGTCTTGAAGGTCAGGATGCCCGAAAACGAGATGTAAAAACCCAGGTCCAGCGCGGCACGCGCCACCGCCTGGCTTTCAGTGAAGCAGTGAAAAACGCCCTTTGCACTGCCCGCCCCGCCGTCTTCGCCCTCTTCCTTAAGGATGGCCAAGGTGTCGTCTGAGGCATTGCGGGTGTGGATGATCAGCGGCTTGCCGGTCTGCCGTGCCGCGCGGATGTGCACCCTGAAGCGCCCCCGCTGCCATTCCATGTCGGCCACTGTGCGTTCGCCCAGGCGGAAATAGTCCAGCCCGGTTTCACCAATGCCGACCACCTTGGGTCGCGCGGCCAAGCTCAGCAAGTCGTCCAGGCTGGGTTCCTGCACGCCCTCGTTGTCCGGGTGAACACCGGCGCTGCACCAGAAATTGTCATGCGCCATGGCCAGCGCGTGCACGTCTTCAAACTCTTCCAGCGTGGTGCAAATGACCAAGGCGCGGTCCACGCCGGCGTCCTGCATGGCTTGACGGATGCGCGGCAAGTCGCCCTTGAGCTCCGGAAAAACGAGATGGCAATGGGAATCAGTGAACATGCAAAAGCTTCAGGCGAACGGAGGAAAAACGGAGAACCGAGCGTGTATAGCCAGGCAGGCTAGCGCGCCATGCGACCAGCCGGCTTGGCAGCAGCCGAAGCCAGCGCCTCGCTGGCCCGGCTGACCAGGGCTTCCAGCATCAGGCCGGGGTTGTAAGGGTGCTCGACTTTGCGGGCGGTGTTGGCCAACTCTTTCGCCCATGCGCCCAGTGAACGCAAACCGCCGGGCTCCGTGCTGGCAGAAGGGAGGGCTTCAGCCGCGAAAAAGCGCGGCGCGGCGCCCACGGCCAACGCCTGCATGTCGTGGCAAATCTTTTGCAAGGCATCGACGGCCATCTTCGGCGTCCAGTCGGTCAGGGCGCTCACGTCGCCCCGCGCTATGGCTTTGGGCAGGCCATGCCAGTGGCGGGCTGCTTCGTCGGTGCCGCCTTGCTGCGCCCAGGCCAGGGTGTCAGACGGGCGGCCGCCTGTGGCGGCCAGCAACACGCGCAAGTCTTGCTCAGTGGGCGCTTGGGCACTGGCTTTGGCCTTGGCTTTTTTGGGCGCTTCACCCTCTTCGGCTGCGGCGTTCGGCGCGGTTTGACCCGGCTGGCAAGCCACTTGAAGCCAGGCCAGGCTGTCTTCAAAGGCGGGCCAGCGCATGGTGTGGCCCAGGCAGCGGCTGCGAATGGTGGGCAGCAACTGGTGCGCCGCCTCGGTGGCCAAAATGAACTTCACCTCGCCGGGCGGCTCTTCAAGGGTCTTGAGCAATGTATTGGCGGTGATGTGGTTCATGCGCTCGGCTGGGTAGACCACCACCACCTTGGTGTTGCCGCGCGAGCGCGTGACCTGGGTGAACGTCACGGCGTCTCGGGCCGCGTCCACCTTGATTTCCTTGCTTGGCTTGCGCTCTTTTTTGTCCAGAATGTCCTGCGTTTTCTGGTCCAGCGGCCAGTCCATCGCCAAGAACAAAGTCTCGGGCATGAGCACGCACAAGTCAGCGTGCGTGCGAACGTCAAAAGCGTGGCAGCTGCCGCAATGCTCGCAAGCGCCTTGCGGCGTGGGCGTTTCACACAGCCACGCTTTGGCCAGCGCCAGCGCCAACTCAAACTGGCCCAAGCCCGAAGGCCCGCTGAGCAGCCAGGCCTGGCCGCGCTGGGCCAGCAGGCTTTCAAGCTGCGCCTGAAGCCAAGGAGCGCGGGTTGGCGCCTTCAAATTGACGTCGTTCATGCCTTGACGCTCAGTGTTTCTGTTGCCGGCAGCCAGCCGCGCGCCACCAGAGCCGCCGCTACGTCTTGCCAGACCGCCGCGGGCGTCTGGTCCGCGTCAATGCGGGCAAATCGACCAGGGTCGGCCGCCATGCGCTGTGCGTAGCCGCCTGCCACCCGGCTGAAAAACTCGACCGGTTGGGACTCGAACTTGTCGGGCAGGCGCGCACCGGCCAGGCGCTGGGCGGCAATCGCGGGTGCCAGGTCAAACCACAGCGTCAAGGCGGGTTGCAGCGTCTGGCCTGCGTGGGCTTGCACCCAGTTCTCCAGTTGTGCCAGTACGGCCAAGTCAAAGCCGCGGCCACCGCCTTGGTAAGCAAAGGTGGCGTCGGTAAAACGGTCGCACAGCACCACGTCGCCCCGCGCCAGCGCCGGCAAGATGACGCTTTGCACATGGTCGCGCCGGGCGGCAAACATCAGCAAGGCTTCGGTCAGCGGGTCCATGGCGTCGTGCAGCAGCAGGCCGCGCAGCTTTTCAGCCAGCGGCGTGCCGCCCGGCTCGCGTGTCAGCGTGACTGCCCTGCCCTCGGCCTTGAAGGCTTCAGCCAAAGCGCCGATATGCGTGGATTTTCCCGCGCCGTCTATGCCTTCGAAGCTGATGAAAAGACCTGACTGGCCGGAGGAATCTAAAGCCATCGTCATTGCCCGCGTATGTATTTGTTGACGGCGCGGTTGTGCTCGTCCAGCGTGGCGCTGAACTGGCTGCTGCCATCGCCCCGGGCCACAAAGTAGAGCGCATCGGTCTTGGCTGGTCGCACGGCAGCCAGCAGCGCGGCCTTGCCAGGCATGGCAATCGGTGTGGGCGGCAGGCCTGCGCGGGTGTAGGTGTTGTAAGGCGTGTCGGCCAGCAAGTCGCGTTTGCGCAAATTGCCATCAAAGTCGCTGCCCATGCCGTAAATCACGGTCGGGTCGGTTTGCAGCAGCATGCCGCGCTTCAAGCGGTTGCTAAAGACTCCGCCAATCATGGCGCGATCACCGGGCTTGCCGGTTTCTTTTTCGACGATGCTGGCCAGGATCAAGGCCTGATCTGCGTTTTGCAAAGGCGTGCCGGGGTCGCGCTGCACCCAAGCGGCTTCAAGCCGCTTGTCCATGGCGCGGGCCGCGCGTTTGAGCACGGCCAGGTCGCTGCTGCCCTTGGCATAGGTGTAGGTATCGGGGAAAAAGCGGCCTTCTGGGTGAACACCCGGTTTGCCGATCTGCGCCATGATCGCCTCGGCGCTCAGGCCTTGGGTATCGGGCCTGAGCTGCTCTGCCTTTTGCAGCGCATTGAGCATCTGGGCAAAGGTCCAGCCTTCCGGCACGGTCAGACTTTTCAGCGCTTCTTCACCCCGCACCAGCATGCTGAGCAACTTGCGCGGCGAGGTACCGGGCGTGATTTCATAGCTGCCCGCGCGGATCTGCCGGTCTTGGCCCGAAAAGCGGAACCAGGCATACAAGAAAAGCGGATGGGTGTCGGCGCCGCTGGCCACCACGGCTTCGGCCACGCCGCGTGGTGTGGTGCCGGGCTCAATTTCCAGGTCCAGCACCTGGCTGCCGGCCGGCAGGCGCAGCGTCAGGGGTTCGTACAGCCACCACAGGGCCGCGCCAAAAAACAGCACGGCGCTGGTCAAACCCGCGATCAACAAACTCAAAAGAACACGACGCACCAGCGGACACCTGTGGAGAGAACATCTTGAAAAGCCGAGGGCAATGATAATTCAGGCATGCAAACCTTCATCTCCCCCTTGCCTTCGGAAGCCATGCCTTCGGCCGACCTGTCCCCCGCAGACCTGGCCGCGCTGTCGGGCCTTACCGAGCTGAGCCACATGGGCGTGATCAAGGTGGCCGGCCCGGATGCGGTGAGTTTTTTGCAGGGCCAACTGACGCAAGACGTGGCCGGGCTCGGCCCGGACCAGGCTCGGCTGGCCGCCTTCTGCAATGCCAAGGGCCGCATGCAGGCCAGCTTTGTGGTGTTCAAACACGGGCCTGAAGACCTGCTGCTCGTCTGCAGCCGCGACACTTTGCCAGCCACCCTGAAACGCCTGTCCATGTTCGTGCTGCGCGCCAAGGCCAAGCTGAGCGATGCGACGGCGGAGTTCAAGCTGTTGGGCTTGACGGGCTCGGCCGTGCCGGCAGCCGGGGCGGTCTGGTCCTGCCAGGTTCAGGGCGAATCCCGCTTGGTACTGTTGCCGCCCGGCGCGGGTCTGGCGCGCGCCATGTGGTGCGCCCCGGCGGGAACGCCTGAGCCAAGCGCCAACGCGCTGCCGCTGACCGTCTGGCATTGGTTAAGCGTTCGCTCCGGCGTGGCCATGATTACCCAGCCCATTTTTGAGGCCTTTGTGCCGCAGATGCTGAACTATGAATCGGTGGGTGGCGTGAGCTTTAAAAAGGGTTGCTACCCCGGCCAGGAGGTGGTGGCGCGCAGTCAGTTCAGGGGCACGCTCAAGCGCCGGGCTTACCTGGCGCATGCAGATGCACCAGCCCAGACGGGCCAGGAGGTGTTTCACAGCAGCGATGCCGAGCAGCCCTGCGGCGTGGTGGCGTCGGCGGCGCCAAGGCCTGCGGTCGTCGGCGCCGGGACCGCCGGCAACGGCAACGCTGGGTACGACCTGATCATTTCAATTCAGACATCAGCCGCAGCCGAAGGCGCGTTGACCCTGGGTTCAGCCGGCGGGCCGGGCTTGCAGCTTTTGCCGCTGCCTTATTCCTTGCTCGAAGACATCTGAAGCCAGCAAGAGGCAAAGCGCAGCATGTGCTTGATGGCTTTGGCGCTGGGGCAGTCCAGCCGCTGGCCGCTGGTGCTGGCTTCCAACCGCGACGAATTCCATGAGCGCCCCACCCTGCCCCTGAGCCGCTGGACTGCGCCTGATGGCACGGTGGTCATTTCGGGGCGCGACTTGCGGGCAGGCGGCACTTGGCTGGGCTGCACGCCTGGCGGGCGGCTGGCTTTGCTGACCAATGTGCGCGAAGGCCCTGCTGCTGCCGCTGGGCCACGTTCAAGGGGCGAACTGCCTTTGCAATGGCTGGCCAGCACCCGGAGCAGCGCAGAGTTTTTGGCGGGGATACCAGCCAGCGACTTCGCAGGCTGCAACCTTGTGATGGGCGACAGCCTGAGCGGCAAGTGGACCTGGGCCAGCAACCGCGGCGCACTGGAAGGTGACGCATCAGGCTGGCAATCGAAGTCATTGACAGCGGGCCTCTACGGGCTGTCCAACGCCTTGCTTGACACGCCCTGGCCCAAGACGCGGGCGCTGAAAGCTGCGATGAGCCAAGCTCTGGCCACCACGGATCGCACGAAGCTGCAAACCCTTTTGTGGACTGCGTTGGCCAACCGGGACCCGGCCGCAACCGACGAATTGCCCGACACCGGCATTGATGTGGCGCTGGAGCGGGGCCTGTCCAGCGCCTGGGTCGACCTGCCGTCACGCGCGTATGGCACACGCTGCAGCAGCCTGGTCTGGCTGGAAACAGCACCAAGCCGGTCGCTGCGCCTTCACGTCATTGAAAAAACCTGGAAGGTGGGTAGCCCTGAGCCTGATGTCGTGGCGCTCGATTGGATGCTGCCTTAAAGAACCAGCCGCATCTGGACCGTGGGGACGCCGCCTTTTTCAAAAATCGGCCCCTCGCTTGCGAAACCAAGGGCTTCGTAAAAGCCGCGGTTGGCGCACTGTGAGTTCAGGACCAAGCCGGTGTCGCCCCGGCGTTTGGCTTCAGCCTGCAAGGCGCGCAAAACGCGTGGCCCCAGGCCAATGCCGCGCAACACACGCCTGACCGCCAGCCGCCCGACCCGCGACTGCCCGTTGGCAGCACGCAAGAGCCGGCCCGTGGCGATGGACTGGCCCAGCGCGTTGAAGACCACCACATGAAATGCATCCTCGTCCTGCCCGTCGCGCTCTAACTCCAGCGGAATCTTTCGCTCGTCCACAAAGACCTCGGTGCGCACGTCCTGGGCGTCGGAATCGAGCTCGTCCCAGCCGCCTTGACGCAGGCTGAACACAGGCTCGCCAGCTTCATAGGCCTGCAATAAATGGCGCAGGCTGTCGGGCACGGTTTGGGGCCGTTTTCTCACGGGGTCGGCAAAGACGTACAGCAATTCACAAGTGACCAATAACTCGTCGTTCCGGAAAATGGCACCGACAAATTGGATCGACGAATTTCCGATGTGGTCGCAGCGCAAGCCGATTTCCAGCAGGTCTTCGCAACGCGCTGAGCCGTGGTACTCCACGCTGGCTTTCTTGACGAAGAGCTCGCCGCCAAGCTCTTGCATGGCTTCTTCATACGGCAGCGCCAGCGTGCGCCAGTAGTCGCCAATCGCCGTGTCCACATAAGTCAGGTAGTAGGCGTTGAAGACGATCTTTTGCATGTCCACTTCAGACCAGCGCACGCGCAACCGGTGCAGAAAGCGGAAGTCGGCCTTGCGGGGTCTGGATGTGCGCCCTGGGGCGGCGATGGGGTCTGCTGAGCTTGTGTTCATGGGGGGTGGTGTTCAATCTACTGCGGAGGCCGCAGTCGAAAAAGCGTGGCGCAAGGCGCGGCCGGCATCCGCATGGGCTGCTGCGGCTTCAGGCAAGGCCCGGCCCATCTTGATGAATTCATGTGTGACGCCGCGGTAGATCTCCAGGTCCACGGCCACGCCATCAGCGCGTAGTTTGTCACCGTAGAGCAGCCCTTCGTCCACCAGCGGATCGCACTCGGCCAAACCCAACCAGGCGGGCGCCACACCTTGCAAGTCAGGCGCATTCAAGGGGGCAAAGCGCCAGTCGTCCCGGTCAGCCGGCGTGCGCAGGTATTGGTTGAAGAACCAGGTGATGCTGGGCTCTTCGAGCACGAATCCGTGGGCAAAGCGGTGGTGAGAGGCTGTGTCTTGATGCGCCGCGCAGCCGGGGTAAATCAGCAGTTGCAAGGCCAGCGGCAAGCCTGCGTCACGCGCCAGCACGGCGCACACGGCCGCCAGGGTGCCACCGGCGCTGTCACCCCCCACGGCCATGTGTTCCGGGTCCAAACCCAGACTTGGCGCCAGCGCGGCCAAGCCCTGCAGAGCGTCCCAAGCGTCATGCACCGCCGTCGGGAAACGATGTTCAGGCGCCAGCCGGTAGTCCACAGCCACCACGGCGCAGCCGCCCGCGTGGCTCAATTCGCGGCACAGCACGTCATGCGTTTGAATGCTGCCGATGGTGAAACCGCCGCCATGAAAGTAAAGCAACACGGGCAGCGCGGTGGCGTTCTGAGCGGGGTCAAGAGGCTGCGGGGCGTAAAGCCGGGCGGGCATGTCATAGCCGTCGCGCGTTGAAAGGGTGAAATCCTCCACCCGCGCCAGGGGCCGCACCGACAACTCCAGCACGCCAGCGCCAGCCGCGTAGGCGTCCCGTGCCTGCTTCGGGCTGAGGCTGTAAAAAGGCGGACGCTTGGCCTTGGCCATGGCGTTCACGATGCTGCGCATGGTCGGGGTCAGGAGCGAGTGCGGATCTGTCGGGGTCATGGGCTTTACAGTATGGTGAATATGACTTCGGTCATCCTTACGTCTGGCCTCAACCGATTGTTTCATTTATGGCGCTCATCCAATACATCACTCAGATCCAGTTTGAATTTGGCGCGGTCAACTTGTTGCGGCAGGCCTGCGACGCCGCGGGCATCAGCCGGCCCCTGATCGTGACCGATGCTGGCGTCAAAGCGGCTGGCGTGCTGCAAAAAGTGCTGGACGCCCTGCCCGGCCTGCCAGTCAGTGTGTTTGACCAGACACCGTCGAATCCGACCGAGGCTGCCGTGCGGGCGGCCGCCGCGCTTTATGCCGCCCATGCTTGCGACGGCCTGATTGCCGTGGGCGGCGGCAGTGCGATTGATTGCGCCAAAGGCGTCGCCATAGCCGCCACGCACCAAGGCCCGCTCAAGACCTACGCCACCATCGAAGGCGGCTCGCCCAAAATCACCGCCAGCGTGGCGCCGCTGATTGCCGTACCCACCACCGCCGGCACTGGCAGCGAAGTGGCGCGCGGCGCCATCCTCATCGTGGACGACGGCCGCAAGCTCGGATTCCATTCCTGGGGCCTGGTGCCCAAAACCGCCATTTGCGACCCCGAACTGACCCTGGGCCTGCCCGCCATGCTGACGGCCGCCACTGGCATGGACGCGATTGCGCATTGCATGGAAACCTTCATGTCCGCCGCCTTCAACCCACCCGCTGACGGCATTGCACTCGACGGCCTGGAGCGCGGCTGGGCGCATATTGAAGCGGCCACACGCAACGGCCAGGACCGCACGGCCCGGCTCAACATGATGAGCGCGTCCATGCAAGGCGCGATGGCTTTTCAAAAAGGCCTGGGCTGCGTGCATTCGCTCAGCCACAGCCTGGGCGGCGTCAACCCGCGCTTGCACCACGGCACGCTGAACGCGGTGTTTTTGCCGGCGGTCATTCGTTTTAACGCCGAAGCCGAGTCCATGCAGCAAGATCGGCGCCTGGTGCGCATGGCCCGTGTGATGGGGCTCAACTCAGGCAGCGACGTGCCCGAGGCCATCAAGGACATGAGCGCCCGGCTTGGCCTGCCCAATGGCTTGGCAGCCATGGGCGTGACGCCCGAGCTGTTTGAAAAGGTGATTGACGGCGCCATGGCAGACCATTGCCACAAGACCAATCCGCGCCTCGCCACGCGGGAGGATTACCGGGCGATGCTGGATGCGTCGATGTAAGAGCGCTTAAAGAAGCGCACTTAGAGAGCGGGCCAGGGCCTTCCAACGGACTGGCACGTCACCGCGAAGCGTTCGGTCGCGCTGTCTGTCTGGCACCAGACTTCGGCGCCATCGACAAAGACCTTGGTCTCGCCGGTTTCAAAGGGCGCCCAGCATTCATCAGCCGTCAAAGGGGCGGTGGCGATGACAACCATGCGGTCGTCGGGCTGATTCAAGGCGCCCAGATCCATGAGCAAATCACAGTCCACCAGGCGAGCCTGCGGAAATGGGTGTTGCCGCTTCAAGGCGTAGAGCTCACTGGAGCAATGCGCAAACATGGCCTGTCCGTTGGACAACAGGTAGTTGAAGTTGCCGTGGCGAGCGATGCGCGCATTGAGCTTGACCAGGGCTTCAGCAATTTCCAGGCAGTCCGGAGGCTGCAAACGCCCCTTGAAGGTGCCGCGCAAGGCCTGCATCAAATAACAAAATGCCCTTTCGCTGTCTGTGCTGCCCACAGGCTGATACGTGCCGTCCAACTCGGGATGAAAGTCACGCAAGTCGCCGTTGTTGGCAAAAAACCAGGTCTGCCCCAGCCATTCACGCTGGAACGGGTGGCAGTTCGCCAGGCTGACCTCGCCTTGTGTGGCCTTGCGAATGTGACTGATGACCGTGTGCGATTTGATCGGGTAGTCCCGAATGAATTGCGCCAGTTGGGACTCGCTGGCGGGCTGGTCGTCATGAAAGACACGGCAGCCTGAGCGCTCAAAAAAGGCGATGCCCCAGCCATCGACGTGATCAGCCGTGCGCCCACCGCGTTCGACAAAACCTGTAAACGAAAAGTTGATGGCCGCTGCGCTGTTGCAGTTCATGCCGAGCAGTTGGCACATGTTGGCCGCCCTCAGCTCAGAGCGAAGTTCACTGCGGCCAGCGCATGGAGTTCTGTCGTGTCAAACACCGGCAGCGAACTGTCTTGCTGCCTGATGATCAAAGGCAGTTCGGTGCAACCCAGCACCACGCCTTGGGCGCCCCTGGCTTTCAGTCCGTCAATGTGTGCGCACAAGGTCGCACGCGACGCATCGCTGAATTCGCCGCGGCACAGCTCTTCAAAAATGATCCGGTGAATTTCCGCGCGCTCCTCGCCCTCGGGCACCAGCGTCTTGATACCGCGCTCGGCCAGTTTGTCCGCGTAAAAAGGCTGCTCCATGGTAAAGCGCGTGCCCATCAGGCCCACGGTTTTGAGGCCCTGCTTGGCGATGGCATCGGCCGTCACTTCGGCAATGTGCAGCAAGGGAATTTGCGTGGCGGCTTGCACCTGGGGCGCCAGCTTGTGCATGGTGTTCGTGCCTATCAGCAGGCACTGCGCACCGGCGGCTTGAAGCCCGCGCGCCGCCTTGCACAGGATCTCGCTCATGCCGTCCCAATCGCCGGCCTTCTGGCGGTCAGCGATGTCCTGGAAATCCAGGCTCGTCAGGCAGATCTGCGCGCTTCGCAAACCACCCAGGCGGCGCCCTACTTCGCGGTTCATGATTTGGTAATACAGGGCGCTGGATTCCCAGCTCATGCCGCCTATCAGGCCAATGGTGCGCAAAAAGTTCTCCCTGGGGAATTGAGTTGATGAGTTGAAGTATGCGGCGCATTGCAGAGAACTAACTTGCTATTTGGCTCGCACTTTTCCTATTTATGAGCAATGGCTTCTAAAATTTGCCGATGAACATCAAGCTGGATTCCAAGGATCGAACACTTCTCAGCCTGCTACAGCAGGACGCAGAAACACCGCTGGCCACTTTGGCCGAGGCGGTCAGCCTGTCGAGCACGCCGTGCTGGCGGCGGATTCAGCGCCTGCGCGAGGCGGGCTACATCACCCGCCACGTGGCGCTGGTCGATCCGCGCAAGGTCAATCTCGGGGTCACGGTTTTCATGGCGCTGCGCACCAATCAACACAACCAGGCTTGGCTTGAGCGCCTGGGCCAGGCCGTGCGCGACATTCCCGAGATCGTCGAGTTCTACCGAATGAGCGGCGACGTGGACTACCTGCTGCGCGTGGTGGTGCCCGACATCGCGGCCTACGACGCGGTTTACAAGCGGCTGATCAGCTCGGTCGAACTGGCGGACGTGAGTTCCAGCTTTGCGATGGAGGAGCTGAAGTTCACCACGGCGTTGCCGCTGGATTACGCGAACTGAGGGCGGCTGCTGCGTTTTAAGACCTGATTCGCATCCTTCAGTCCCAAGTCGTAGGCTTGTTGCACGGCGGTACCCGGGCGGCAATCCCAGGTGGAAACCGGCACTTTCTGGCTGGGCTGCCAGTAGGTTCGGTCCAGCCATTTGAAGGCACTTGGCAGGCTGGGGTAGTGGCGGGTGAGCAGCACCAGGGTTTTGCTTTTTTCGGCTGGCGTTTGGCTGGGCAGCGGTGCGTTGTCGGTGTAGCCGCCGTCGAAAGCCCAAGCGCCTTGAATTTTTTGCGCCGCCATGAAGGGGGCCGCCGCCGCTGCGGCTTGCAAAAGCTTTTGGGCCTGCAAAGCGCCGTTGCAATGCGTCAGTTCATAAAAGGCTTGCTTGAGCCCCAGGAAAGTCGGCAGCCGCGGGTGAATGCTGTGCGCGAGTTTTTTATCGAGCAGGTAAGCCAAGGAGCCAAGCGCCAGGCTACCGGCCAGGCCCAGACGTCGTGCCGGGTGCGTGACGGCCACGCGCAGGGTGCTGCCTGAGCGGCGGATCGCATCGAAATACTCCGGGCTGACGAAAGAGGAGAGCCAAGCCGGGTAAATCCAGCGGTGAGCGAATCCGACTTGCTCTTGGCTGGCGGCGGGCCAATGGAGGACGCGCTTGTTTTTGGCATAGAGCGCCAGGCAGGCGTCCCGGGCAGCTCGCGGCCCTGCGCCCAAGGAAGCCGCGGCAACGGCGGCACCGGCGCTGGTGCCAACCATTTGACGGGGCAGAGGGAGGCCGTGGGCTAGCCAGGCCTCCATCAGGCCGCCTTGCCAGAGGCAGCGATTGCCGCCACCGGCAAAGGCCAGGGTTTCAAAACGGGACAGGGAATCGGGGGTGAGCTGGACGGCAATTTTCATGCGCCGAATACTACCATTGAACTACATCGATGAAAATTTGTTGATTTTTATCGGCGCGTTGCCGTATTTTGCCAACCGAACATGAAAATAAAGGGCTTTCGCCAGGGCCTACAGGGCCTCGACCCGCCCCATATCCATTTTTGCCAGCCAGTCTGCAAATTCATCCGCCAACTGCTGGCTGGCACGGGTAGCCGCGGTCCAGGGCTTCACGCGCGCGGGTAAATCGTTGCCGTAACGGGTGAAGTCCGTGCGGTCTGGCAACTTGCCGTTGGGCAGGGTTTTGATCCACTCCGGGTCGGGTGCGAGCAGCAGCATGTTGTCCAGAAATGGGCTGGCACCATGCCGCCATTTCAAGCCTTTGTCCAGCCAGCCGGGCACTACGGCTTTTTGAAAATGCGGGTATAGCACCAGGCTGCCCTGCCCTGCTGGCCGGGTGGCAAGTCGGGCGGCGTAGTTCAAGTGCAAGTGGTAGTCGGTGATGCCGCCGTCCCAATAGGCACCGGGGGGCGCGCCCGGGATGTTGTGCACCGAGCGCAGCACGAAGGGAATGGAGCAACTGGCCTGCAGTGCGGGGTTGAAGTTGGCCTCGGTCAAATGCACTTGCCGGGTGCGGTAGTCACCCGTGGCAAAGGGCAAAGCAGCACAAGCCGCCCCCGTCGCAGCGCTGGCAGGCGACGAGAAAACCACCCGCTCCAGCCAGGCGCCCATGGCTTTGCGCTGCACGGTGTTGGTCAAAAACGCGCCCAAATAACCCAGCGGCGTGCGCCAGGCGTGTTCGCGCCCCAGCACATGCCGCCCGCGTGAGGTCATGATGTGCAGCTTGTAGCGTGTGTGGCTCAGTACCTCTGGCACGCGCCCGCCATAAAAGTCCAACAGACTTTCGCCAAAGCGTTCGCTCACGAAATCCGCCGTCGGCCTCTTTTGCCCGGGCAGCAATTCGTAGTGCTGCGCAATGTAGTCCCGCTCCAGCCGCTCAAAGGCTTTGACCGAATCATTCAGGCAAGCCGTGGCCATGCGCCAGGCGCCAATGGACGCGCCCACCAAGTCCACCGACTGGCTGCTTTGCGGCAACCAATCGCCAAAAATAAAGCGGTCCAGTGGTCCCAAGATCAATCCCTTGGGGCCGCCAGCTGCGGCCGGAATCACGCCGACGTGCTGCGGCGCGAGGCCGTTTTGCTGCAGGTGCGCCAATGCTTTGGGGCCGGCGTAGAGGCGAAGGGCTTTCATGCGGACATTTACGGATTCTGTTTTCGCTCAAAGACGGCGGAATCGGCTCCGTCAAGCAAAGGGTTACTCAGGCCTTGCGAAAAACGTTCTGGCAGTGTGGGTGAGTCACCCAAATTTCTACGATACCCTGGCGGGGTCATGTCGGGGGCTGCACCGCCCAGCGCGGCCAGACGTTTTGCCGACTGGATACGTATAAAGGCTTTTATGGCCTCCTGAAAAACATCGGCTCTGTCCATGCCCGGGTCGGCCAACTCCAGGGCGCGCTGGTACAGGCTGTCGTCAATAGTCACGGTAGTTCGCATAGTGCTACCCCTCATCAAAAGTGATGCAAATCTGTAGGTATGCCAATGCCGCCCTACTTCTTCAGGCCCTGCAGCTTGGCAAACGCACTCGCCATGGCCGAACCTGCAGCCGGTGGCGCTGACGCGTAGTTACCGCCGCCCCCACCTCGATGTGGCTGCCGCTCACCCCGCCCTGCCCCTTCAAACTTGTTGTCGCGCGGGCCGTCTTTGCGGGCTGGCGCGGCGTCGAGCTTCATGGTCAGGCCGATGCGTTTGCGGGCCGCGTCTACTTCAGTCACGCGCACTTTGACGATGTCGCCGGTCTTCACCACCTCGCGGGCGTCGGTCACGAATTTGTTCGACAGCTGGCTCACATGCACCAAGCCGTCCTGGTGCACGCCGATGTCAATGAACGCTCCAAACGCCGCCACGTTGCTCACCGTGCCTTCGAGCACCATGCCTTCTTTCAGGTCCTTAATGTCTTCCACGCCGTCGTTAAAGCGCGCCACCTTGAAGTCGGGGCGCGGGTCGCGGCCTGGCTTTTCGAGCTCGGCCAGGATGTCCTTGACCGTGATAACGCCGAATTTCTCGTTGGCAAAGAGCTCGGGGCGAAGCGTCTTGAGCATGTCGGCGCGGCCCATGAGCTCGGCCACGGGCTTGCCGGTGTGCGCCATGATTTGCTCGACCACCGGGTAGGTTTCGGGGTGCACGCCGGTCATGTCCAGCGGGTTGCTGCTGCTGCGCAGGCGCAAAAAGCCCGCGCTTTGCTCAAAGGTCTTGGCGCCCAAGCCGGTGACTTTCATCAAGTCGGCGCGGCTGGCGAATGCGCCGTTGGCATCGCGCCAGCGCACGACGGACTTGGCGACCGTTTGTGACAAGCCCGACACCCGCGCCAGCAAAGGCACGCTGGCGGTGTTCAAGTCCACGCCCACGCTGTTCACGCAGTCTTCGACCACGGTGTCCAGGCTGCGGGCCAGCTCGCTTTGGTTCACGTCATGCTGGTACTGGCCCACGCCGATGGATTTCGGGTCAATCTTCACCAGCTCGGCCAGCGGGTCTTGCAGGCGGCGCGCAATGCTGGCCGCGCCGCGCAGGCTCACGTCCACGTCAGGCATTTCTTGGCTGGCAAATTCGCTGGCGCTGTACACCGACGCGCCCGCCTCGCTCACCACCACCTTTTCAATCGGCCAGGCCGTGCCTGTCGATTCCGCGTGCTTGGCGATGAGCTTCATGAGGTCGGCAGCCAGGCGGTCGGTCTCGCGGCTGGCGGTGCCGTTGCCAATCGCAATCAGGTTCACGCCATGCTTTTCGCTCAGCTTGGCCAGCGTGTGCAGCGAGCCGTCCCAGTCTTTGCGCGGCTCGTGCGGAAACACGGTGGCCGTGTCGACCAGCTTGCCGGTGGCGTCCACCACCGCCACCTTCACGCCCGTGCGAATGCCGGGGTCCAGGCCCATCACCACGCGCGGGCCGGCCGGTGCGGCCAGCAGCAAGTCGCGCAGGTTGTCGGCAAACACCTTGATGGCGACTTTTTCGGCGTCTTCACGCAAGCGCGTGAACAAGTCGCGCTCAATAGAGAGGCTCAGCTTTACGCGCCAGGTCCAGGCCACGCACTTGCGCAGCAAGTCGTCGGCCGGGCGAGCCTTGTGGCTCCAACCCAAATGGATGGCAATCTTGCCCTCGGCAATGCTCGGTTTGCCCGGCTCAGGCATTTCGGGCAAGACCAGCTTGGCGTCCAGAATTTCGAGCGCGCGGCCCCGAAACACGGCCAGCGCCCGATGCGAAGGCACGCGGCCAATCGGCTCGTCGTAGTCGAAGTAATCGCGAAACTTCGCGTGGTCCGGGTGGTTCTCGTCTTTGCCCGCCACCAGCTTGGACTGCAGCAGGCCGTCGCTCCACAACCAGGCCCGCAGCGACTGCACCAGCGCCGCGTCTTCCGCCCAGCGCTCGCTCAAGATGTCGCGCACACCGTCCAGCACGGCTTGCACGGTCGTGAAGTCGTCGCCTGACTCGTTTTTCTCAGTCTTCACGTAGGGCACGGCGGCATCAGCCGGCACCAGGCCGGGGTCGGCAAACAGCGCATCGGCCAGCGGCTCAATACCGTTCTCACGCGCAATCTGTCCCTTGGTGCGGCGCTTGGGTTTGTAGGGCAGGTACAGGTCTTCCAGGTCTTGCTTGGTGGCAGCCAGCTCAATGGCCGCGCGCAGCTCGGGCGTCAGTTTGCCTTGCTCTTCAATGCTGGTCAGCACGGTGGCGCGCCGGTCTTCCAGCTCGCGCAGGTAACCCAGGCGGTATTCCAGTTCGCGCAGTTGAATGTCATCCAGGCCGCCTGTGACTTCTTTGCGGTAGCGGGCAATAAAGGGAACGGTGGCGCCACCGTCCAGAAGTTCAACAGCGGCCTTGACTTGGTGCTCGCCAACTTTGATTTCGGCGGCGATTTGGCGGAGGATTTTTTGCATGGAACCAGAACTGAAGACAAAAAGAAAGCCTCTCGGCTCAAGCTGGAGAGAGCGGCTGAAACTGGCCTGAATTTTGACATGTCGGCGGTCCAAAAAACCTGCGCCAGGGGCGGTTCTGGGGCGCGGTACGATCTCTTACGGCCGTAGGGGAAACCTGGCGCCGAAGGAGCGTATCGTGAACAAAGAAGCTATTGACCTCAGCGAAGAATTGGAAATAGTGAAAGCCATGGAAGCTGGCACCTTGGTGCCCGCCAGCAATGCTGCCGAGCACTTGGAAATTCACCGCGCTGCCGCTGAGGCGACGTTGAAGTTAGAACAGCGTCAGGTCAATTAGCGAGGCGGCGCGTCAGGCCGATGCCTTCAGGCCCTTGGTGGCCTTCTTCATGCTTGTGCTTTTGGCTTTGCGTGGCGCAGGCGCCGCATCTTCGGTCGCCGCTGGAATCAAGCTCTGCGTGAGCTTTTCGTACAGATCAAACAAAAACGCCACGCGGCTGGTGTCGTCGTTGCCTTTGTCGTAGCCGTAGGCTTCGTCCACCGCTTCATCGACGAGGTCGTGGGCGGCCTGGAGGTTTTTGGGCATGGTCTCTGGGTTGTAGAGCCAGGCCAGGCTTTTGCCGGGGTGTTGGGCGCGGGCGTCGAGCACGGCTTGGCCGGCTGACTCGATGGCGGCTGCCTTCTCTTTGTTGGCCGTGGGCCAGGGGTAGTTGTTGTAGACGATGGTGTTGGAGTAACGGAAGCGACTTTCAAGCCGGCCGCACACCGCCCGCATCCATGCGTTGTGCATGGTGGAGTTGAGGATGCCGAAATGAAAATGCGTTGCGTTGGGCAGCGCAAACGCCAAGTTGCTAACAACCACCTTGGCGTCGAAATAGCCTACGGGCACAAAGGCGCGCCTTTCGGACGAGACGCTTGGAATCAACAGGTAATTGCTACGCGGCTGCCGAATCTCCCCAAACAAATGCGGCGCCTCCGCCAGCTTTTGCGTCGGCACCTTGGGGCTGGCCAGCCGCATCTGCCGCACGCCTTCAATGCGCTTTTGCAACTCTTTTGACGCGGTGACGTCTTCTGGCGTGATCTTTTCCAGCCAAAGGCAAAAACGCGGCGTGTTGTTCAGGAATTCGTCGGCGCCTAAAAACGGACGGATGTATTTGGCGGCAATCGGGTCTGTTTCGCGCACCCGCTTTTCTTCTTCCGCCGTTAGCAAAAGGTGCCCGCCATCGGTGGGTTGGCTGCCTTTGTTCATCGGCGAAACCGCGCAAAGAGGCTGCTTCCGATTGGCAATAAAAACAGCGGGCGCATCAACCAAATAGGCATTGAGCCGCCGCGTCTTGCTCTGCTTGCCATTGCCGGCAATGTCAGCGCTGTAGTCCCACAAGTCGCATTTCTTGGGCTTGTCTTTGCCAAAGCCAACGATGACGCAATGCACCGCCGCCACGCCCGAACCTTCGTTGCTCCACTTGAAGGTGCGGTGCGCAAAATGAATCAGCAGGCCTTGGTCGAAAAGCGGTTTCCACAGCACGGTCACCTGCTCGCCCTGCGTGATGCTGTTGGTGGATACAAAGGCGGCCTTGATCTGCGGGTTGACTTTGATCTGCGCAAAGGCCTTGATGTACCAAGCGCTCACGTAGTCCAGCACGCCCGTGCCCGGCGCATCGCCGTAGATCAGCGCCATGTCGGCCTTTTGCTCTTTGCTTTGCTGGGTGTAGCCCAAGAAAGGCGGATTCCCGACGATGAAACTCGTCTGCGCGGCCGGGCTCACGCTCTCCCAATCAGTGCGCAGCGCATTGCCGCGCCGAATGTTGGCCTTGCTGACCAAGGGAATGCGCTTGTAGCCGCTGGCCCAGCGCTGGTTCATTTGGTGGTCGGTCAGCCACATGGCCACGACGGCGATTTCGGCCGCTGTCTCGTCAATCTCTATGCCGTGAAACTGGTGCACATTGCACAGCGGAATGGTTTGTTGCGCGCCCCTTATGCTGTTGAGTTCCAGCAGGGTTTGCTGCTCCAGCCAGCGCAGCTCGCGGTAGGCCACCACCAAAAAATTGCCACAGCCGCAGGCCGGGTCAAAAATATTCAAATGCGACAGCTTGGTCTGAAAGCTCTTGAGCTTTTTAGCGTCCCCTTTACACAGTTGCAACTCGTCTTGCAGCGCATCCAAAAACAGCGGGTCAATGGCGCGGCGAATGTTGCGTTCACTGGTGTAGTGGGCGCCAAAGTCACGGCGCTTTTTGCTCTTGCCCTCAGCCGCTTCGTCGTCCCAATGCATGATGTGCTGGAACAGCGTGCCAAAAATGTCGGGGCTGATTTCGGACCAATCCAGATCGCAACAGCCCAAGAGGGCCTGGCGCGAGTCGGCGTCAAAGTCGGGGTCTTCAATGCGGGCAGAAAAGAGCGCACCGTTGATGTACGGGAAGTCGAGCAGATAGGCGTAGTTGCCGTCCGTCCTTTGGGCGCTGGCCCCGGCCTTGCCGGGCTCTAGCGGGTTGGTGTCCAGCCGCCTGAAGATGCGTTGCAGCTTGCTGCCGAGGTCGTCCCCCGCGCTGTTGGTGCTTTGCACTGCAAGTTTGAAGACGCCTTCTTTGTTGAACAAACCCGTGTCGTCCGCAAACAGACAAAACAAGAGCCGCACCAGCAGGGTTTGCAAGTCCTGGCCCTGGTAGCCAGTGCGTTTGATGGCGTCGTGCAACTCGCCCAGCCTGCGGGCCGCCTCAATGCTGGCAGCCGCTTGGCGCTCTTGGTAAAAGCGCTCGTAGCCGAGCAAAAAATCCAGGTCATTGACGTGGCTCTTGAAGTCCGCCAGCTTGAACTTGACCGGTTCCCGTTCGCCTTTTTCGTCGTAAAGGTGCAGGTTCTGAAAGTCGCTGACCAGGATGTAGCGGGGTACATCGGCTTTGTTCTTGAGCTTGGGGATGTAGGCCTTGGCCTGCTGGTAGGCTTCGTCCAGGTCTTTGTCCTTGGACTTCATTTCGACCAAGAGCTTGCCCGGGAAAAAGCCGTCAATGCGGTTGATGCCGATGCCGCTGTCTTTGGCCACGCGGCGCTCAAAGTCCACCGAGCGAAGGTAGTTCAGGCCGTAAACGCCGCAGAGCTCGCGTACGAAGTTTTGGGCCTCACCCATTTCATAGCTGGATTTGGCGAAGTTTTTGCTGAAGGCCTCGGCCCGCTCGTTGAGCGCATCCTGGAGCTGCTGGTCGTTGGGGGCGACGGTTGATGTGGCTTGGCGCGGCGCTGCAAGTTTCATTGAATAACCAATAGGTATTACTTTGATGGAATCAAAGTGATTCTATTGAACTAGTCCATGGCGGCTGAGCTGTAGGCAGTAGCGTAGACATCCAGCGCCTTCGTCCCACAGGCAGCGCGTGTACCCGTTCGCAAAATGAATGGCTTAGCCCTGAGCCTTCCCCTTAGCTCTCACTTTTGCCCTCGGGAGATTTGCGATGCGACTTCGCTCTTTATTGCTGGTCTTGGGCATCGTCTTGCTGGCCGCGTTTGTCGCGCTCAACTTGCCGGAGTTCACGCGCGTGGGCGAGCTCAACCTCGGCTACGCCCGCGTGCAGGCGCCCTTGGGCATGGTGATGCTGATCGTGTTAGTGGCAGCGCTGCTGCTCTTCATCTTGGGCAATGCCTACACCGAGAGTGCTTACCTGGCCGAGCACCGCGAAACGGCGCGCGAGTTGCAGGCTCAGCGCGACTTGGCCGAGCGGGCCGAGGCGTCACGCTTTACCGAGTTGCGGCAATACCTGGTGGACGAAGGTCGCAACAGCCCGGACAGCGCGGCGCACATGGCGCAGTTGCTGGACGAGCGCATGGCCCGGCTGTATGCAGACCTGGAAACGCGCATTGACCAAAACGGCAATGCGCTGGCCGCTTACATCGGAGAGTTGGAAGACCGCCTGGAGCGGACGGTGGCCGGGGCGGCGCGCTATGGCGATACGCGCGACACGCGTTCAGTGGCGCCGCGTTAGCTCTCTGTGTGCGCTAGCGACTAGCCGCGCAAAGCCGTCTTGAGTTGCTGACCCAACTCCGGCTTGTCCGCAAACGCATCCGTCGGGTTGCGCGCTTGCAAGATGTCTTCCAGCCGCGTTTGCACGGCGCCAATCGCCTTGGGGTGGCTGTAGATGTAGAACTGATTGGCTGCGACGCTGTCGAACACTTTTTGCGCCACATCGGCGGCGCTCACCCGGCCTGATTCAACAGCCTTGCCCGTCATGGCTTGGCCTATGAGTTGGCTGCGGGTGGGCTTGGCGCCGGCCAATTCTGCCGGGCGGTTGCGGTGGCTTTGGCTGATGCCGGTGGGCACAAAGTAAGGGCACAAAACTGACGCGCCGATTTGGTCTGTGACGAGTGCCAGGTCTTGGTAAAGCGTTTCGCTGAGTGAGACGACTGCGTGCTTGCTGACGTTGTAAACACCCATGTTGGGCGGGTTCAGCAATCCGGCCATGCTGGCGGTGTTAACGATGTGGCCTTGCCAGCTGGGGTCTGCGGCGGCGGCCTCCAGCATCATGGGCGTGAAGAGCCGCACACCGTGCACCACGCCCATCACGTTCACGCCCAGCACCCATTCCCAGTCTTTGACCGTGTTCTCCCAGATCAGGCCGCCCGAGCCAACGCCAGCGTTGTTAAAGACCAGATGCGGTGCGCCGAACTGCTGCCTGACGGCGGCGGCCATGACCTCCATTTGAGCGGCGTTGGCCACGTCAAGCTTGAAGGGCAAGACCTCGGCGCCGGCCTCGCGCAGTTCCCCGCTTGCCGCGTCCAGCGCATCTTGTTGAACATCGATCAGCACAAGCTTCATGCCCAGCCTGGCGCCCATTCGGGCGCACTCCAGCCCAAAGCCGGAGCCAGCGCCCGTCAACACAGCGGTCTTGTCTTTGAAGTCAGAGATCATTGAAAACTCCAGGAAAAAATCAGGACGCGAAAATTCAGGGGCGCAGCATTTCGATGTGGGGAATGCCGTCTTCAATGTAGGGCTGGCCCGAAGGCTCAAAGCCGTGTTGGCGGTAAAAGTCGGCCAGCCGCGACTGGGCGCTGATGCGAATGGCTTGGTGCCCCCAGGCCTGATGCAGGCGCTCAATGGCTTCGCGCATCAGCACATGGCCCGCGCCCTGCCCGCGCATGGCAGCAGATGTGATCACCCGGCCGATGCTGGCTTCCTTGAATTTCAGGCCGGCCGGGATGCAACGCGCGTAGGCCTGCAAGTGGCCTGCGCTGTCTGTGCCGAGTAAATGCAAGGCCTGCTGGTCTGCGCCGTCCATGTCTTGAAAGGCGCAGCTTTGCTCCACCACAAAAACCTCGCTGCGCAACTGCAGCATCTCGTAAAGCTCAACTGTGCTTAAAGAATCAAAACGCAGAAAGCGCCATTCCAAAGTCAGCTTGCTCACGCTGGCGTCACGGCTTTCAGCGCATAGCCGATGCGCGGAAAGTGAACATGCACCGTGCCGGCCCGTTCGTCGGTGCGGCGCAGCGTGTAGTGCATGCGCGTGGCGGCCACCAGTTCGCCTTCAGTCGGCTCAGGGCCAAAAGTCTCGGCGCTGATGGTGACGCGGCTGCCCAGCGGAATGCCGTGCTCGTCTTGGAACACATCGTCCTTGAGTGCAGCCGGCTCCTGCGCAGCGGCCACGGCAATGGCTTCAGCGGCGCTGAACTTTTGCATTTGCCCATGGCCCATGGCAGTCATGCGCGCCAGCCACTCGCCCACGGCGGGCGTCAGCGCCAGGATGCCGGCGAGCGCCGGTGTGCGGTTCTGCGTGAACCACAGCGGATGCGCCATCGCAAAGTCCGTGATGCAAGGCTGCTCACCCAGTAAAAAGGGTCGGTCGTCCAGCATGTCAGACAAGCGGCGCAGATAAGACTTGTAGGCTGCCGCTGCGTCGGCTGGCCGCAGGCGCGTCATGCCGCTGGACATCGCGCCGCGATCGTCCCTGAAAGCCTTCACGGCTTCAGGCGGCGTGTTGGCAAACATCTGCGCCAGGCCCGCCGGCTGCAGGTTGTAGGCCATGGCCGCCCAAAACAGCGTGTTGTCAGCCCACTGTGCCAGCGTGCGGGCCATGCCTTTGGACGGCTCAGGGTATAGCGAGGGCAAAGGTTGAATGTGCTCGAGCACGTCGGCAATCAAAGCCGTGTCGCAGTAAATGTCCGCACCGATTTGCAGCACCGGCGTCTTGCGGTAGCCGCCGGTCAGGGCCAGCACATCGGGCTTGGGCATCACGACGGGAATGATCACGGACTTCCAGGCCAGGCCCTTGAAGCCGAGCATCATGCGCACCTTCTCAGCGAAGGGCGAGGTCGGGTAGTGATGAAGGATGAGTTCAGGCATAGCGCTCATGACTTGGCCTCTCAAATCAGCTTGACCAACTGCTTGCCAAAGTTGCGGCCCTTGAGCAGGCCCAAGAAAGCTTCAGGTGCGGCGGCCAGGCCTTCAGCAACCGACTCACGTGGGCGCAGCTTGCCGGTGCCCACCAGGGTGCCGAGTTCTTTCAGCGCTTCAGGCCAGACTTCCATGTGCTCGCTGACGATGAAGCCTTCCACCTTGAGGCGATTCACCAGGATCAGCGCCGGATGTGTGAGCGGCAGCGGCTGGCCGTCGTAGCCGGCGATCATGCCGCACATGGCAATGCGGCCAAAGGCGTTCATGCGCAGCATCACGGCGTCCAGCACCATGCCGCCCACGTTTTCAAAATAGCCGTCAATGCCCTGCGGGCAAGCTTGCTTGAGCGCCTTGGCCAGCGAGCCGGCATCGGCGTGAAGCTTGTAGTCGATGCATTCGTCAAAGCCGAGTTCGTCTTTGGCGTACTTGCACTTTTCAGCACCACCGGCAATGCCCACCACGCGGCAGCCGCGTGCCTTGGCCAGTGCGCCAAAGGCACTGCCGACCGCGCCTGTGGCGGCACTCACCACCATCGTTTCGCCCGCCTTAGGCTCAATGATTTTGACGAGGCCGTACCAGGCCGTCACGCCCGGCATGCCGACCGCGCCCAGGTAATGCGACAGCGGCACATGCGTGGTGTCGACCTTGCGCAGCGCGCCGAGTTGGTTCGCATCGACCACGCTGAACTGCTGCCAGCCGCCCATGCCCACCACCTTGTCGCCGGGCTGGAACTTGGGGTGGCGACTCTCGACCACCTCGCCCACGGTGCCGCCCTGCATCACTTCACCCAAGGGCTGCGGCACGGCGTAGCTGCGCGCGTCGTTCATGCGGCCGCGCATGTATGGGTCCAGGCTCAGGAAGTGATGACGCACCAGCACCTGGCCGTCTTGCAAGGCCGGCGTTTCGCTGCTGACCAGTTTGAAGTTGCTGGCGACGGCTTCGCCTTGGGGGCGGTTGTCAAGAATGATTTGGGCGTTAGTTGGCATGGTGTGTCTTTCTGGGTTCGATTTCGTTATCTGATTCAGTCGGTGGAAATCTGGTCGGGCGGCAAGTCGCTGCCCGCAATGGTGCGCAAGCTATTCACGCTGCGGCTGCCCACGGCCAAGCGCTTGACGTACTTGAAGGTGCCGGTGGCGTGAGCGCAAGGTTTGCCTTGGCTGTCATACAAAGTGGCTTCTGTGAATGCCAGCGTCGCCGTGCGGTGAATCAGCCGGCCCTTGCCCGTGAGCGCGCTGCCATCACCCGGCGCGGGTTGCATGAAGCTGGTTTTCATCTCGATGGTGACCACGCCCATGTCAGGCTGCACGCTGCGGGCAGCCGTGGCCATGGTCACGTCCATCAGCGTCATCACGGCGCCGCCGTGTGTCACGCCAAATGAGTTCAGGTGTTCAGGTTTGGGCGCGTAGACGATGCTCGACTCACCGCCTTCAAATCGCGTGAGATCGAATCCCAGATGCGAGACAAATGGAATTTCAACGCCAAAGCTCACGCGTCAGCCTCCGGTGCGCACAGACACGCCGCCGTCCACCGCCAGGTATTGGCCGGTGATGTGCTTACCCGCTGCCGATGCGTAGAGCAGGCACAGGCCTTTCAAATCTTCGTCATCACCGAGACGACCGAGCGGCGCATGCGCGGCCAGCTTTTCTTCACCCAAGGCTTTGAGCGTGCCGACCGTCATGCGGCTGGGGAAAAAACCAGGGCAAATCGCGTTGACGGTAATTTGATGCGGGCCCCATTCGCAAGCCAGGGTGCGCGTGAAATTGATCACTGCACCCTTAGAGGTGTTGTAGGCAACCGTGTTCATGCCCGGCGGGTTGCCACCCAGGCCGGCGATGGACGCGATGTTGATGATGCGGCCGCTCTTGCGCGGAATCATGCTGCGCTTGGCGATGTGCTGGCTCAAGATGAAGTAGCCGCGCACATTCAGGTTCATCACCTTGTCCCAGGCCTCGACCGGGTGGTCTTCAGCCGGCGCACCCCAGGCCGCACCTGCGTTGTTCACCAGAATATCCACGTGCCCTAGGCGTTTGATGGCCTCGTCAGCCAGACCGCGCGTTTCGTCTTCCTTGGCGCAATCGGCGGCAATCCAGTCGCAGTCAATGCCTGCAGCTTTCAACTCGGCAGCAGCCTCTTGAAGGTCTTCAGCCTTGCGGGACGACAGGATGACTCGCGCGCCCGCTTCGCCCAGCGCCTGCGCCATTTGCAAGCCCAGGCCGCGCGAGCCGCCTGTCACCAACGCGGTCTTGCCGCTGAGGTCAAAGAGTTGTTGGACGGTGCGTGCCATGGGCTTCTCCAGGTTGTTGTTTGTTTTAAAAAGTTGATTGCTGGGGCTCAGTCGGCCTTCATGCGAGCACGTACAAAAATCAGGACCACACCAACAAGGGCAACGAAGCCGCCGCCAATGACCAGCGACCAGCCCAGGGCGTCGTCAACGCGCCGCACAGACAGTCCCAGCACAAGGGTCATCAGGCCCCCATAAATCAGGACCCACACAAGTTGCTGCACGCGCTTGAGCGCCAGGAGTGATGCCATCAAAAAGCCTCTTCAGGTAAATGGGCGCATGTCATGTCACGGCGTGACACCACCTGCAGCCAAGCACCGATCTTAGGCAGTTCGTAGTGAAAGAAAAATTGCGCGGCGGCCAGGCGGCCTTGATGAGCTTGACCTTGGCCCGCAGCGCTGGCCGAAAGCGCCACGTCGAGCCAGATCCAGGCCAGCACCGTGTGGCCAAAGGCCTGCATGTAAGGCACAGCGTTGGCGAGCGCTTCGGTGGGCTGGCCGCTCGCCCACGCGGCGCGAGTTGCTGCTTCGACTTCTTGCCAAGCGCTGCGCAAAGCTTGGGCATGTTGTGTAAGCGCGGGCACTGCTGCGGCTGCCGTCGCGGTCTTGTCAATGCGTCCGGCCAGCAACTCAAGACCCTTGCCGCCTTCCATCAGAACCTTGCGGCCCAGCAGGTCTGTTGCTTGAATGCCGTGCGTGCCCTCGTGGATCATGTTCAGGCGGTTGTCGCGCCAGTACTGCTCCACCGGAAAGTCGCGTGTGTAACCGTAACCGCCGTGAACCTGAATCGCCAGCGAGTTCGCTTCCAGGCACCATTCGCTGGGCCAGCTCTTGGCAATTGGCGTCAGCACTTCGAGCAGCAGCCTGGCCTCGTCCGCTGCAGCGGCGTCACCCGTGTGCTGCTCGTCTACCAAGCGCGCGCAATACAAGCCCAGGGCCAGCGCACCTTCGGCATAAGACTTTTGCGCGAGCAACATGCGCTTGACGTCGGCATGCTCAATGATGCGAATCTGCGGCTGCGATGCGTCCTTGCCCCCCGCACCAAGCGCCCTGCCCTGCGGCCTGTCTTTGGCATAGGCCAGGCTGGCCTCATATCCGGCCATGCCCAGCATGGTCGCAGCCAGCCCAACGCCGATGCGGGCCTCGTTCATCATGTGGAACATGCAGCGCAGGCCTTCATGCGGCTTGCCCACGAGGTAGCCAATCGCGCCAGCCTCACCGTTCACAGGAAACTTTCCTTCTCCAAAATTGAGCAGCGTGTTGGTGGTGCCGCGCCAGCCGAGCTTGTGGTTCAGCCCAGCCAGAGCCACGTCGTTACGCACGCCGGTCAGCTGGCCTTGCGCATCAACCAACTTCTTGGGCACGATGAAAAGCGAAATGCCCCGTGTGCCGGGGATCAACTTGCCGTCCGGCCCCGGAATCTTTGCCAGCACCAAATGAATGATGTTTTCCGTCAGCTCATGCTCGCCTGACGAGATCCACATCTTGTTGCCCTTCAGGCGAAAGCGCGGCCCCAGCGGATCGCTTTCAAAGTCAGCGCCATCGGGCACGGCGCGCGTGGCCACGTCGCTCAGCGACGAGCCCGCTTGCGGCTCAGACAAACACATGGTGCCGCTGAAGCGGCCGTTGAATTCATTGAGCGCGAACGCATTTTTTTGCGGCTCGCTGCCGTGCTTCATCAGCAAGTTGGCATTGCCGGTGGTGAGCATGCCCGAGCCGATGCTGACCGACGCCATCGCAAAAAAAGCATTGGCTGCAGCTTCGAGCGTGTAGGGCAATTGCATGCCGCCGGCCTCATAGTCTTGCGCGGCGCTGAGCATGCCCGACGCCGCATAAGCCTGGCTAGCCTCATACGTAGCGCGGGGCAAGATGACTTTTTCGCCGTCGAAGCGCGGCTCCTCCGTGTCTACCAGGCGATTGAAAGGCGCGTACTTCTCGCGCGCGATGCGCTCGCAGGTGTCCAGCACCGCGTCAAAAGTCTGGCGGGAATGGTCTGAAAAGCGCTCGCGGCCTGTCAGGGTCTCGGCGCGGAGCCAGTCATAGAGCAGGAAGTCGAGTGTGGAGCGAAGGCGCATAGGGGCTCTGAAGACAACTGGCCAAAGAACAATGTGTTGGCTTGGTTAAAAAAAACCGTTCGCCCTGAGCCTGTCGAAGGGCTTCGACCGGCTCAGCCCAAACGGCATTGGAGCTATGAGTAGCCGCTCAAAGCACTTCAAACACGCCAGCCGCGCCCATGCCTCCGCCAATGCACATGGTCACACACACGCGCTTGGCGCCGCGACGCTTGCCTTCAATCAGGGCATGGCCCGTCAGGCGCTGGCCGGTCACGCCGTAAGGGTGGCCCACGGCAATGGCGCCGCCGTTCACGTTCAGTTTGTCCATGGGAATGCCCAGCTTGTCGGCGCAGTACAGCACTTGCACGGCAAAGGCTTCGTTCAACTCCCACAGGTCGATGTCGCCCACAGACAGGCCCAGCTTGGCAAGCACCTTGGGAATGGCAAAGACGGGGCCGATGCCCATCTCGTCTGGCTCGCAGCCCGCCACTGCAAAGCCCAGGAAGCGGCCGAGCGGCTTCAAGCCTTTGCGCTCGGCCACAGCCTCGTTCATCACGACCACGGCGCCACCGCCGTCAGAAAATTGGCTGGCATTGCCCGCGGCAATCACGCCGCCAGGTACGGCCGGTTTGATGCCGCTGAGGCCTTCTTTGGTCGTACCTTCACGGATGCCTTCGTCACGACTCACGGTCACTTTTTTAGTGCTCATGCCCATGACCGGGTCGGCAAAGCCTGCTATCACGCTGATGGGAGCGATCTCTGCGTCAAAGCGGCCGGCGGCTTGCGCAGCGCTGGCTTTTTGCTGGCTGCCGGCGCCGTATTCGTCCATGCGCTCGCGAGAGATGCCGTAACGCTTGGCCACCTGCTCGGCCGTCTGAAGCATGTTCCAGTAAATCTCTGGCTTGTTCTTCATCAGCCAGCTTTCTTGCAGCATGTGCGTGTTCATTTCTTGTTGCACACAAGAAATACTTTCCACGCCGCCAGCCACGTAAATGTCAGCCTCGCCTGCCATCACGCGCTGCGCAGCCAGCGCAATGGTCTGCAGACCCGAGGAGCAAAAACGGTTCACCGTCATGCCCGACACCGTGACCGGGCAACCCGCCCGCAGCGCAATCTGCCGGGCGATGTTGGCGCCTGTTGCGCCTTCCGGTGTGGCGCAACCCATGATCACGTCATCAACTTCAGCGGCCTCAATGCCTGCGCGCTGGATGGCGTGCTCGACGGCATGGCCGCCCAATGTCGCGCCATGCGTCATGTTGAAAGAACCCTTCCAGCTTTTGGCAAGGGGCGTGCGTGCGGTGGAAACAATGACAGCGTTACTCATGATGAATTCCTGTTGATCAGTTGAAGGTCTTGCCTTCGGCGGCCAAGCGAGCGAGCAGCGGAGCCGGCTGCCAGAACTTCGCATCGTCAAGCGGGTTCTTCGCAAAGCGCTGCATGCTCTGCACCACGTTGAAAAGCCCGACCTGGTCGGCATACAGCATGGGGCCGCCACGGTAGGCTGGGAAGCCGTAGCCAAAGATGTAGACGATGTCGATGTCGCTGGCCTTGGCGGCAATGCCTTCTTCCAAGATATGCGCAGCTTCATTGACGAGGCTGTACACCAGACGCTGCACGATTTCTTCGTCAGAGATCTTGCGCGGCGTGATGCCCAGGGACTTGCGATGCGCCTCGATCATGGCCACCACTTCGGCATTCGGAATCGCGTCGCGCTTGCCGGGCACGTAGTCGTACCACCCAGCGCCAGTCTTTTGGCCAAAGCGGCCTTTCTCGCACAGCAGGTCAGCGGTCTTGCTGTACTTCATGTCTGGCTTTTCCTGGTAGCGACGCTTGCGAATCGCCCAGCCGATGTCGTTGCCGGCCAGGTCGCCCATGCGGAACGGCCCCATGGCCATGCCGAACTTTTCCATGGCTTTGTCCACCTGCTCGGGTGTGCAACCTTCGTCCAGCAAAAATCCGCCTTGGCGGCCGTACTGCTCGATCATGCGGTTGCCAATAAAGCCATCGCAGACGCCCGAGACCACCGCCGTCTTCTTGATCTTCTTGGCCGCGGCCATCACGGTGGCCATGACGTCCTTGGCGGTTTTTTCGCCGCGCACGACTTCCAGCAGTTTCATCACATTGGCCGGGCTAAAGAAGTGCAAGCCCACCACGTCTTGTGGGCGCTTTGTGAAGGCTGCAATCTGGTTCACGTCCAGCGTGGAGGTGTTGGACGCGAGGATGGCGCCGGGCTTCATCACGCGGTCCAGTTCCTTGAACACCTTTTCCTTGACACCCATCTCTTCAAAGACGGCCTCGATCACAAGGTCGGCGTCTTTCAGGTCGTCGTAGCTGAGCGTGGTGCTCAGCAGGCTCATGCGCTGCTCGTACTTGTCTTGCTTGAGCTTGCCTTTTTTGACCTGCGCCTCGTAGTTCTTGCGCATGGTGGCCGTGCCTCGGTCCAGCGCGTCTTGCTTCATCTCCAGCATCTTGACGGGGATGCCGGCGTTCAGGAAATTCATGGCGATACCGCCGCCCATGGTGCCCGCGCCAATAACGGCGACGGACTTGATGCCGCGCAGCGGCGTGTCAGCCGGCACATCGGCGATCTTTGAGGCCGCGCGCTCGGCCATGAACAGGTGCCGCAGCGCGCGGCTTTCAGTCGTCCACATCAGGTTGATGAACAACTCGCGCTCGTGGCGCATTCCGTCGTCGAATTTTTTCTGCGTGGCGGCCTGTACGGCCTCCAGACATTTCAGCGGCGCGGGGTAGCCCTTGGCCATGCCAGTGACCATGTTGCGGGCGAACTGAAAGTAGGCGTCGCCCTGAGGATGCTTGCATGGCAGATTGCGCACCATCGGCAAGGGCCGTGCATCGGCGACTTCCTGCGCAAAGGCCAAGGCTTCTTGGGCCAGTGACTCAGCGGACGTGGCCATCTTGTCAAAGAGTTTTTGACCCGGGATTTGAGCGAGCATTTCGCTCTTGACGGGCTCGCCGCTCACGATCATGTTCAGCGCGGGCTCCACCCCCAGCGCACGCGGCAAGCGCTGTGTGCCGCCGGCTCCCGGCAAGAGGCCCAGTTTGACTTCGGGCAATGCCACGCTGCAACCCGGTGCAGCGATGCGGTAGTGGCAACCCAGCGCCAGCTCCAGCCCGCCCCCCATGCACACGCTGTGAATCGCAGCCACTACGGGCTTGGGCGAGTTTTCAACCGCCAGGATCACGCTGTGCAAGTTGGGCTCGGCCATCGACTTGTCGGTGCCAAACTCCTTGATGTCAGCGCCGCCCGAAAACGCCTTGCCCGCCCCCGTGATGACGATGGACTTGACTGCCGCATCGGCCTCAGCCTGCTGCAAGCCGTCCGTAATGGCTTTGCGCGTGGCCATGCCCAGCCCATTGACGGGCGGATTGTCCAGGGTGATGACAGCGACGCTGCCATGAACTTTGTAGTGGGCTGTCATGGGCTTGTTCTTTCTTGGAAAGGGTCGTGAAAGCGGGTCGTGTGGGGTGGGATCGACCAAAAAAAGTACGGTCGTTCTATTTCATTGTACGAAGGCAATTCGGCCGCGCGCGCTGGGTTTTGTCCCACCTGCGACAAGCGTCAACAAGCCGCATGGCAACGCTTGAAATTAAACCTCAAGCCACTCTTTGCGCGTGTAGGCGTCGGCGCGCAAACTGTCCGGCGTGCCCTGAAAAACAATGCGGCCGTGCCCCATGACCAAGGCGCGGTCAGAAATCTCCATGGCGATCGTCAGCTTTTGCTCGATCAGCAACACCGAGATACCGCGCGATTTGAGCGTCTTCAGGTAATGGCCGACCAGCTCGACAATTTTGGGCGCAAGGCCCTCGGTCGGCTCGTCAATGATGATGAGATCCGGGTCGCCCATCAGCGTGCGGCACAGCGTCAGCATCTGCTGCTCACCGCCTGAGAGTACGCCCGCTTCGGTGTGCTGACGCTCTAGGAGCCGAGGAAACATTTGATACATGTCCTCAAAGCTCCAGCGGCCCTGCTGCTTGGTGCTTTTCTGGCCCAGCATCAGGTTCTGGTGCACAGTCAGAGTGGGAAAGATGTCGCGGCTTTCGGGTACGTAGCCCAGCCCCAGGTGCGCGACCTGGTAGGCCTTCTTTCCGGTGATCGATTGGCCTTTCCAGGTGATAGTGCCCTCACAGTCAACCAAGCCCATGATGGCCTTGGCCGTGGTGGAGCGACCCGAGCCGTTGCGGCCCAGCAGTGCGACGATTTCACCCTCCCCCACTTCAAACTGCACGCCGTGCAGCACATGACTCTTGCCGTAATAGGCGTGCAGCTTGTCGATCTTGAGCAGCGATTCTGAGAGATTCAAAGGGTTGTTCATGTCAGTGTCCTGCCTGCGCGTCGGCAACGTGGGAACCCAGGTAAGCCTCTTGCACGCGGGCGTTGGCCCGCACAGCTTCGGGCACGTCGTAGGCCAGCACTTCGCCGTACACCACCACCGCAATCTTGTCAGCCAAGCCAAACACGACACCCATATCATGCTCCACGGTGAGCAAGGTTTTGCCCACAGTGACTTCTTTGATGAGCTTGATGAAGCGGCTCGTCTCGCTGCGACTCATGCCGGCGGTGGGCTCGTCCAGCAGGATCACGTTGGCACCGCCGGCAATCGTGATGCCGATCTCAAGCGCGCGTTGCTCGGCGTAGGTCAGGTTCATGGCCAGCACGTCGCGTTTTTTGTCGAGCTTGATCATCTCCATCAATTCATCGGCCCGGTCGTTCGCATCGTCCAGGTCCGCGAGGAACTTCAAGAACGTGTACTTGTAGCCCAAGCTCCAGAGCACACCGCAGCGCAGATTTTCAAAAACGCTGAGCTTGGGAAAGATGTTGGTGATCTGGAAACTGCGCGACAGCCCCATGCGATTGATCTCAAAGGGCTTTTTTCGATCTATCCGCTGACCGTTAAGCAGCACCTGCCCACTGGTCGGCTCAAAGCGGCCGCTGATCAGGTTGAACAGCGTGGACTTGCCCGCACCGTTGGGGCCGATGATGCCGACACGCTCGCCAGCTGTGACCTGCAAGTTCACGCCGCGAATGATCTCGGATTTGCCAAAGCTCTTGCGCAGGTCCTTCAACTCCAACGCAAAGGCCGATTGGCCCGTATTGCGCTCGCTCATAGCGCCTCCCGCCGTTTGATTTCTTTTTCGATGGATTCCTGGATCTCTTCCCACTCGGCCAAGAACTGCCGCCGGGTCATTTCAAACAGCCCTAGACCGGTGAGCATGACGAAGGCCGAACCGAACCAGCTGTTGAGGCTGTTGGAAACAAGGTCTACACCCAGAAAACGCAGCTCAGGGCCGACGGCGCTGTCCAACTGCAGGTGGTAGACCATCTCGATCATGGCGCCCGCACCCAGCAGCAAGACCATGGCCGTAACCGCCAGCGCCAGGTAGCTCACCCACAACTGGCGCAGCTTGCCAAAGGCCGCAAGCCGCAGGTTCATCATGATCAAGCTCGCAATGCCGCCTGGCGCGTACATCACCATGAACAAGAAGATCAAGCCTAGATACAGGAGCCAAGCTTTGGTGAACTCAGACAGCAACACAAAGGCCAGCACCATCAACACGCCGCCGATGATGGGGCCGAAAAAGAAGGTGGCACCGCCTAAAAAGGTGAAGAGCAAATAAGCGCCGGAACGGGCAGCACCCACTACCTCGGCGGTGACGATCTCAAAATTCAGCGCGCCCAGACCACCCGCAATACCCGCAAAAAAGCCAGACAAAATGAAGGCGATGTAGCGGATCTTTTGCGTGTTGTAGCCCACGAACTCCACCCGCTCGGGGTTGTCACGCACGGCGTTGAGCATGCGGCCCAGTGGTGTGCGCGTGAAGGCGAACATCAGGCCCACCGAGACGAAGGTGTACAGCGCAATCAGGTAATAGACCTGCACTTGCGGCCCGAAGTTGATACCCCAGCGCGACGGCCCGCTGGTGCGGTTGCCCGACACACCGCCCTCCCCGCCAAAGAACTCGGGGATCATGAGCGACATGGCAAACACCAGCTCGCCCAGGCCCAAGGTGATCATGGCGAAGGTGGTGCCAGCCTTGCGCGTGGTCACGTAGCCAAAGACCACGGCAAAGCCCATGCCCGCCACGCCGCCCACCAGCGGCACCATGGACACGGGCAAGCCCCAACCGTTGCCAATGCTGTTGAGCGCGTGAATGGCCAAGAAGGAGCCGAGCCCGGTGTACACCGCATGGCCAAAACTCAGCATGCCGCCTTGGCCCAGCAGCATGTTGTAGGACAGGCAGGCAATGATGGCAATGCCCATCTGCGATAGCACCGTGAGCGCCAGGCCGCTCTTGAACATGAGCGGCATGACAGCCAGCAGCAAGGCAAAGAGGCTCCACACCAGCCAGCGGCCGACGTTGATGGGACGAAATTCGTAATAGGTTTTCATGGCTCAGCCCTCCCGCTTTCCGAGCAGGCCGCGCGGCCTGAAGATCAGAATCAGGACCAGGAACAGGTAGGGCAAGATGGGCGCGATTTGCGACAGTGTGAGCTTGACGTAGGAATTGCTCAGTGTGCCGGGGCTTAAGGCCAGGCCAAGGTGTTGGGCCAGTGTGGCCAGCGACACATCAAAAGCTACCGCAAAGGTCTGAATGACGCCAATGAGCACAGACGCCAGGAACGCACCAGACAGCGAACCCATACCGCCCACCACCACCACGACGAAGATGACCGAACCGACCGTGGCGGCCATGGCCGGCTCCGTCAAGAAAGTGCTGCCACCAATCACCCCCGCCAGGCCGGCCAGCGCCGTGCCCGCACCAAACACCAGCATGAACACGCGCGGCACGTTGTGGCCCAGCGATTCCACCGCGTCCGGATGCGTGAGCGCGGCTTGAATCACCAGGCCAATGCGCGTGCGCGTCAGCAGCAGCCAGACCGACGCCAGCATGACCAAGGCCACCAGCATCATGAAGCCGCGGGTGGCGGGGAACGGGGAGCAGACCACGCGCACAGCCGCATCGGCGGCTCGGCACATCTCCGCAGGTGCAGCGCCCCACACCAGACTCAGGCCCTGGGCTGCGTCATTGATCAAGGTAAAGGCCGGCCCCTGCAGCACCGGCGGCGGCTTGAACTCCAGCGCAATGCGGCCCCACACCAGTTGCACCAGTTCAATGATCACATAAGACAAACCAAAGGTGATGAGCAGCTCAGGCACATGACCAAACTTGTGCACTTTGCGCAGGCACAACCGCTCAAACAACGCACCCATGGCGCCGACTGCCAGCGGCGCCAGGATCAGCGCAGGCCAAAAGCCTACATAGCGTGAGATGGTGTAGCCCACATAAGCGCCCAGCATGTAAAAGCTGGCGTGCGCAAAATTGAGCACACCCATCATGCTGAAGATCAGCGTCAGGCCCGAGCTGAGCATGAAGAGCAGCAGCCCATAGCTCAACCCGTTCAGCATCGAGATGATGAAAAATTCCATGTTCGCGTCGGCCTTCGTTGGCGTGAAAAATAGCAGAGCCCGAGACGGTCACCCGTTCGGGCTCTGAGGTCCTGCGACCGGGCTTGCGTTTACGGACGCTTCATCTGGCAGCTGGTCGGCGTGCTGGACACGTAGTTCGGATATTCCTTGACCGGCACCAGCGTCATGCCGGTGTTCTCTGGACTGTAGGGGAATTTGCCGCCGGCCTTTTGCCAGACTGTCATGTACAGAGGCTGCTGCAGCTGGTGGTCAGCGCGGCGCATTTCAACTTCACCGTTGAAGCTTTGCACCTTCAGGCCTTCCATTGCTGCGGCCACCTTGACCGGATCGGTGGACTTGGCTTTGGCCATGGCCGCACCCAAGGTTTCATAAATGCGGATCACCGAGCCCGTGAAGAAGTCGTCGTTGTACTTGGTCTTGAACTCGTTCATCCACTTGTCCATCTGGCCACCCATGTTGTAGTGGTTGTAGGCCACCTGGTAGACGCGGCCTTCGCCGTTCTTGCCCAAAGCCGATGGGGTGCCGGTGACGCCGGTGTAGTAGGTGAAGAACTTGCCGGTATAGCCGCCTTCGTTGGCCGCCTTGATCAGCAATGACAGGTCAGAACCCCAGTTGCCGGTGATCACGGTGTCAGCGCCTGACGCTTTGATCTTGGCGATGTAGGGCGCGAAGTCGCGCACCTGGGCCAACGGATGCAGGTCTTCACCCACCACCTTGATGTCGGGCCGCTTGCGGGCCAGCGTTTCCTTGGCGTACTTGGCCACTTGCACACCGTGCGAGTAGTTTTGGCCCAGGATGTAGACGTTTTTCACGTCTGGCATGTCCTTCATGAAGCTGGACATGGCTTCCATCTTCATGGAGGTGTCAGCGTCAAAGCGGAAGTGCCAGTAGCTGCACTTGCTGTTGGTCAGATCAGGGTCCACGGCCGAGTCGTTCAGGAAGATCACTTCCTTGCCGGGGTTGCGCTCGTTGTGCTTGGTGATGGCGTCAGACAAGGCAAGTGCCACCGACGAACCATTGCCTTGAATGATGTAGCGCACGCCCTGGTCGATGGCGGCTTTGAGTGCGTTCAGGCTCTCTGCAGGGCTGAGCTTGTTGTCGATGCCGGTGACTTCAAACTTCACGCCGGCGGGGTTACCGGCGCCGCTGAATTTTTCAGCGAAAAACTGGTAGCTTTTGAGCTGATTTACGCCCACTGGGCCCAGCAAGCCGCTTTGCGCGTCGATACGCACCATCTTCACGACCTCACCCGCAAGCGGGCCGGCCGCGGCCTTGGCAGCAGCTGGCTTGGCTGGCGCCTGGGCCATGCTCAGGCCTGAGAAAGACAGGGCTGCGGCCAAGCCCAACAGGCTGAATTGACGGCGTGGAAAGCGGGTGAAAGGCATGCAAGTCTCCTGCGAAAGTAGTGAATTTGTAGCGCGAAGGTTAGGGGAAAAAAGTCAGGCAAGGCTCAGGGAATGCCCTAGCGCTGTCGCAGCCGAGACCACTTTTTGGCCCCTCAAAAAGTAGGTCTCTTCAAGTCGGCAAACGGTAGTCCTTGAGCATTTCTCGCAAGCGGGTCTTGAGCATCTTGCCGGTCGCGCCAATCGGGATCGCATCGACAAACACCACGTCGTCGGGGATCTGCCATTTCGCTGTCTTGCCTTCGTAAAACTTCAGCAACTCTTCGCGGCTCACTTCGGCCCCTGGCTTTTTGACCACGGCCACAATCGGCCGCTCGTCCCACTTGGGGTGCGCCACGCCGATGCAGGCTGCCATAGCCACTGCCGGGTGCGACACCGCAATGTTCTCCACATCGATGGAGCTGATCCACTCGCCGCCCGACTTGATCACGTCCTTGCTGCGGTCGGTGATCTGCATGTAGCCGTCGGCGTCGATCGTGGCCACGTCGCCCGTGGGAAACCAGCCGCCCACCAGGGGGTTGCCGCCCTCGCCTTTGTAATATTCGCGCACGACCCACGGGCCTTTGACGTACAGATCTCCATAGCTGGTGCCGTCCCAGGGCAACTCTTTGCCTTGAGCGTCAACGATCTTCATGTCCACACCAAAAATTGCGCGCCCTTGCTTGAGGCGGATCTTCATTTTTTCGGCGGCTGGCAAATCCTGATGTTTGTTCTTGAGTGTGCACAGCGTGCCGAGCGGGCTCATTTCCGTCATGCCCCAGGCGTGCAGTACCTCGACACCGTAGTCGTCGTTGAAAGCCGTGATCACGGCTGGCGGGCAAGCTGAGCCGCCAATGACCGTGCGTTTCAAGCTGCTGAACTTCAGGCCTGCCGGCTTCATGTGGCCCAGCAGCATTTGCCAGACGGTGGGCACGCCCGCGGCGTAGGTCACTTTTTCGGCTTCGATCAGTTCATAGATCGACTTGCCGTCCAAGGCGGGGCCGGGAAACACCAGCTTGGTGCCGGTGAGCGCAGCCGAATAAGGGATGCCCCAGGCGTTGACGTGGAACATGGGCACAACAGGCAGCACCGCGTCGCTGGCGGACAGGCTCATCACATCGGGCAAGGCAGCTGCGTAAGCGTGCAAGGTGGTCGAGCGATGGCTGTAGAGCGCAGCCTTGGGGTTGCCCGTGGTGCCGCTCGTGTAGCACATGCTCGAGGCCGAGTTTTCGTCGAACACTGGCCAGGTAAAGGTCTGCGGCTGCTCGGCAATCCAGGCTTCGTAACTGATGAGCCCCGGGATGCCGCTGCCCTCAGGCAGCTTGTCGGCGTCGCACAACGCCACATATTGGCGGATGGTGGGGCAACGCGCATGCACGGCTTGGACCAGCGGCAAAAAGCTCAGGTCGAAACAGAGGATTTGGTCTTCAGCGTGGTTGGCAATCCAGGCAATCTGGTCGGGGTGCAGGCGCGGGTTGATGGTGTGCAGCACGCGGCCGGAGCCGCTGACGCCGTAATACAGCTCAAAGTGGCGGTAGCCGTTCCAGGCCAGGGTCGCAACGCGATCGCTGAAAGCCAAGCTCATTGAATCCAGCGCGTTGGCCACTTGCCTTGCGCGGCGGGCGGCGTCCCGGTAGGTATAGCGGTGGATGTCCCCTTCGACGCGGCGGGAAACAATCTCGACATCCGGGTGGTGGCGCTCCGCAAAATCAATCAGGTTCGAAATCAACAGGGGTTGGTCTTGCATCAGGCCGAGCATCTAGTTCTCCGTTTGTTTTGTTTATTGGCTTGTTCCTGCTTCTTCTTCGCAGCGCCCCGCATCATGCCCCGCCATGTCGTCACGGGCCATGCGGGATTGCCCGAGCCGCCAGCCAGGGCTGCGTCAACTAAGTGACAATCTCGCCAATGTCCCTGCCCGTACTGAACCTGCCCACAGACACAGCCACACCTGCGCTCACCTGGAACAACCGCTTTGCCCGGCTGGGCACGGACTTCTACACGTCGCAACCCCAGCGCCCCCTGAGTGATCCGTATTGGGTCAGCCGCAACGAGGGCTTGGCGCGCGAACTGGGCCTGGACTCGCAATGGCTGCGCTCTGATGAAGCCTTGCAAGCCTTCGCAGGCAACCGAAGCCTGCCGGGCGCCGAGCCACTGGCCAGCGTTTACAGCGGTCACCAGTTTGGCCAATGGGCGGGCCAACTGGGTGACGGCCGCGCCACGCTGCTGGGCGAGTTGCACACGCCGCAAGGCGGCATCGAGCTGCAACTCAAGGGTGCGGGCATGACGCCATATTCGCGCATGGGCGACGGCCGGGCTGTGCTGCGCAGCTCCATTCGTGAATACCTGTGCTCGGAAGCCATGCACGGCCTGGGCATTCCGACCACGCGCGCGCTGTGCCTGGTTGGCTCCGACGCCCGCGTGCGGCGTGAAGAAATCGAGACCGCCGCCGTGGTCACACGCACCGCGCCCAGCTTCATTCGCTTCGGGCATTTCGAGCACTTCGCCTCGGCTGAGCAACCCGAGCAGCTCAAGCGCCTGGCTGACTTCGTGATCGAGCATTTCTACCCCGAATGCCGCGGTGCACCGCAGCCTTATGCAGCCCTGCTGCAAGCCGTGAGCGAGCGCACCGCCAAGCTCATGGCGGCCTGGCAGTCGGTCGGCTTTTGCCATGGCGTCATGAACACGGACAACATGAGTATCCTGGGCCTGACCATCGACTACGGCCCGTTTCAGTTCCTGGACGGCTTCAACCCCGGCCATATCTGCAATCACTCGGACGCCCAAGGCCGCTACGCCTACAACAAGCAGCCCAACGTGGCGTACTGGAACCTCTTTTGTCTGGGCCAGGCGCTGATGCCCCTCATTGATGAGCAAGACCAGGCACTGGCCGCGCTGGAGTCTTACAAGACCGTGTTTCCTGAAGCTTTGCAGGCACGGCTGCGCACCAAGCTTGGCGTCACCCAACAAGCCGGACAGGACGACAAACCGCTGATCGAAAGCACGCTCAAATTGCTGGCCGCCGGGCAAATCGACCACACGATTTTTTGGCGCCGCCTGTGCGAGTTCCAGTCCCCTGCCGGACGTGACGCCGTGCGCGACCTGTTTCTAGATCGCGCGGCTTTTGACGCTTGGGCAGTGGGCTACGAGGCGCGGCTCAGCCTGGAAAACGCCGAGGCCAGCCGCCGGCTCATGCGCCAGAGCAACCCGAAGTTTGTGCTGCGCAACCACTTGGGCGAGCTGGCCATTCGTGCAGCGCGGGACAAGGATTTCTCTGAAGTTGAAAAACTTCGCGCCGTCTTGCAAACGCCTTTTGACGAGCACGACGACCTGCCCGACCACGCGGCTTTGGCCGACTTCCCGCCTGACTGGGCGGGCACCATTGAAATCAGTTGCAGTTCCTGAGGAAAAAAACCATGCCCTACAAAATTGAAAAATCAGACGCCGAATGGAAAGCCCTGCTGGCTGAAAAAGGCGCGGAGCCCAAAGCCTTCGACGTCACGCGTCACGAGGCCACCGAGCGTGCCTTCAGTGGCAAATTTGCAGACAACAAGGCCGCTGGCACCTATGCCTGCATCTGCTGCGGCAAGCCGCTCTTTGACGCCAGCACCAAGTACGACTCCGGCACCGGATGGCCCAGCTACTTCGCGCCGCTAAATGAAGATGCCGTGGGCACCAAGGTTGACCGGTCGCTTTGGGGCAAGCGAACAGAAGTGCATTGCGCGGACTGCGGTGCGCACCTGGGCCATGTGTTTGAAGACGGCCCAGCGCCAACGGGCCTGCGTTATTGCATGAACTCGGCCTCGCTCGACTTCAAGCCTGAGTGAGCCCAAGTTAGCCTTACACAAGCGCAGCAGCTGAATCCGCACCCAAGATAATCACCGCATGAAAATCCTCTTTGACTTTTTGCCCATCGCCCTTTTCTTTGGCATGTTCAAGTACGCCGAAGGCCAGCGCGACTGGGCAGCGGCCACCGCCACAGACTGGTTGGGCTTCATGGTCGCGGGTGGCGTGGTCGGCCCGGCCGAAGCGCCTGTGCTGCTGGCCACGGTGGTCGTCATTGCCGCCACGCTCGCGCAGGTGCTCTGGCTCAAAGCCAAGGGACGCAAGGTAGACACCATGCTGTGGGTCAGCCTGGCACTGGTGACTTTGCTGGGCGGCGCCACCGTTTACTTTCACAGCGAGGCTTTCATCAAATGGAAGCCGACGGTTTTGTACTGGGTCATGGGAGGAGCGCTTTTGGTCGGGCAGCTGATCTTCAAAAAGAACGGCATGCAGGCCTTGATGGGCGCGCAGATGGCGCTGCCTGCAGCGGTCTGGGGGCGGGTCAACCTCAGCTGGGTCGCATTTTTTACGGTCATGGGTTTCATCAACCTTTGGGTGGCCTACAACTTTTCGACCAGTGCCTGGGTCAATTTCAAGCTCTTCGGCGGCATTGGCCTGATGCTGGTTTTCGTGCTGGGCCAAGCGGTTTACCTCAATAAATACAACGCGGACCCGGCCCCATGAACGCTGAAACTCCCTCCTCCGTCGCGCCTATCAGCAAGGCGGCGCTGCAAGCCAAGCTGACTGCCGAGTTACAGCCCACCGACTTGCAAGTCCTGGACGAAAGCGCTGCCCACGCTGGCCATGCAGGCGCCAATGCAGAAGGTCACGGCACGCACTTCAGGGTCCGCATTGCCAGCCCGCTTTTCGCCGGCAAGAGCCGCGTGGCCCAGCACCGGCTTGTGTATGATTCCTTGCAAAATTTCATCGATCAGGGCTTGCACGCCCTGGCCATCGAGATCATCCCTTCCCCTCAGCAGCATTGACGTTCTGCGGGTTCCCACTTTTAGAAAACGAGGACTTTCCCCATGAAGAAGAGTTTTTTGGCCGCTTCCAGCCTGGCCCTGCTGTTGAGTCTGAGCAGCTTTGCAGCCACCGCGCAAAACGTGGCCATCGTCAATGGCAAGGCGGTGCCCAAAACACGCCTTGATGCACTGACCCAGCAACTCGAGCGCAGCGGTCGCCCCGTCACGCCTGACATGCAAGCCCAGCTGCGCGAAGAAGTGATCGCCCGCGAAATCTTCATGCAAGAAGCTGACAAGCTGGGCTTGGGCGCCACCGACAGCTTCAAGTCGCAGATGGAACTGGCCCGCCAGACTCTGCTGATCCGCGAATTGTTTGCTGACTACGAGAAAAAGAACCCCGTCACTGACGCCATGCTCAAGGCCGAGTACGACAAGTTCGCAGCAGCGAACGGCGGCAAGGAATACAAAGCGCGCCACATCCTGGTTGAAAAAGAAGCCGATGCAAAAACCATCATCGCCAGCCTGAAAAAAGGCGGCAAGTTCGAAGATATCGCCAAGAAGCAGTCCAAGGACACCGGCTCAGGCGCGAATGGTGGCGACCTCGACTGGGCCAACCCTTCGAGCTATGTGCCCGAGTTCAGCGAAGCGCTGACGAAACTCAACAAAGGTCAGCTGAGCGATACACCGATCAAGACGCAGTTCGGCTATCACGTGATTCGCGTGGACGACATTCGGGATATCAAACTGCCTGTTTTTGAAGAAGTCAAGCCGCAGATCGCCCAGCAAATGCAGCAAGAGCGCCTGGGCGCTTTCCAGCAAAGCCTGCGCACCAAAGCCAAAATCGAATAAGCAACTTTGATTCGGCCACTCTCCATCTGACCCCTTAAAGCGGCCTGCGGGCCGCTTTTTCACGACCATGCACACGCCGCACATCCAGCCCTTTCGCTATGAAGACCCTGCGGCCCCGCAAGCCGGTCACGATGCCCTGAAGCTCAGCACGCGCCACGGCAGCGCTGTGCTTGCGCTGCACGGCGCGCATGTGCTGAGCTGGCAGCCCACGGGCCAGCGGGACGTGCTGTGGATGTCGCCCGAATCAAAGCCCGAGCCGGCCGCTATACGCGGCGGCGTTCCGGTGTGCTGGCCCTGGTTTGCCAAGCAAGGCCAGGCGCCCACCGCCGCACAGCACGGCCCCGTGCGCAACCTGCGCTGGCAAGTCAGCGCCGTACACGCCGCCAGCCAGGACAGCATTGCCTTGAGTCTGGTGCCTGAAACGCCTGGCCTCGCGGCTGCAGAAGGCGTGCCATCGGGCTTGAATGTGCGACTGGACATCGAGCTTGGCGTCAACTTGCGCCAGTCACTGCACACCCAGAACAACAGCGGTGCGCATTTCCCATTGACGCAGGCGCTGCATACCTATTACGCCGTGAGCGACGCGCGGCGGGTACACATCTCCGGCCTGCAGGGACTGAGCTACACAGACCGCCTGCGCGATCTGGCGGTCGATACGCAGCGTGAACCGTTCAGGCTGGATCAGGCTTGCGACCGGACGTATGTTCATCCCGAGAGCCTGTCCGTCAGCAGGCATTACGTGATTGAGGATGCGGATTGGCAGCGCTGCATCGAGATCGAGGTGCAAGGCAGCCGCTCGGTGGTGGTGTGGAACCCGGGCGCAGCGATTGCACGCGGCATGGTCGACGTGCCGGACGAGGGCTGGCCCGGATTTTTCTGCGTGGAGGCCACCAACGCCGGGGCCGATGTGATTGACCTGGCCCCAGGGGAAAGCCATGTGTTGACGCAGATCTTGCGCGTGAAACCCAGCGCTAAGATCGCTCAAGCATGAGCCTCTTCAGTTCAACAACAGCCTCTTTAGAACCAGCACCAAAAGCCGGTGCAGTAGCCCGTAGACCATTGAATCAGCGCGTCGATGAGCGTGCCCAGCAGCAAGACCGGACCGCCCAGATAAAGCATCAACCAAAAGCCGGCTTGCCAGGTCAGGCGCGGCTCGGGGATGCGATGGCCCATCACCGGCTCAGTTCGGCGCAGGCGAAGCCAGCTCGGCAGATCAATTTTCATGGTGGGCGAATTCTAGAGTGCCAGCCCAGATGAAAGCGCAGTGGCGAGACATTGACATGGCGCAGTGGGACGCCGGCCATGCCCAGGCTTGCGCTCCTTTGCAGCAAGACTGGGCCTACGGCGCCAGCATGGCAGCACTTGGTGTGCCTGTGCTGCGGGCCTCTGTAGAGGCCGATGGCCAGCCCGTAGCCTTGGCGCAGTTCATGTTGCGGCGCTGGGGTTCAGTGGCCAGCGTGGCCTTGTGCTCGCGCGGGCCGGTCTGGTTGCAAGACATCAGTGCGGCCGACAAGGCGCGTGTTTATGCCGAGCTCAAGCGCAGCATGCCCAAGGCCGGCTGGGGCCTGCACCTGCACATGGTGTCGCCTGAAGAAACCGATGCCGCGCAGCAAGGCTTGCGCAGCCTGCGGCGGGTGATGAGCGGCTACGCGACCGTCATGCTCGACTTGCGCCAAGACCTGAGCGACTTGCGTGCATCACTCACCTCCAAATGGCGCGGACGGTTGGCGTCGGCAGAAAATTCTGAGCTGAGCGTGCACCGCGTGGGCACCAATGCAGGTCAATACCGCTGGCTGCTGGATCAGCAGCAAAGCATGGGTGCGCAGCGCGGCTTTGCTAGCCTGCCGCTGCCTTTTTACGATCTGTATGTGCCATCGCGCCAGCAACCGAGCCAGACCGTGCTGACGCTGCGCGCCGACCTCGGCCGGGACCGTGTAGCCGCCATGATGTTTTTGTTGCATGGCCGCGCCGCCACCTACCAGGTCGGCTGGGCCAACGACCTAGGCCGTCAAACCCATGCGCACAACCTGCTGCTGTGGCGGGGCGTTGAAGAGCTGCAAAAACGCGGCATCCAGCGTCTGGACTTGGGCGGCATCAACACCGAGCGCAGCGCCGGCATTGCCCGCTTCAAGATGAGCACCGGCGGCGCGGTGCACATCCTGACCGGGACTTACTTTTAAGCTAAGTTCAACCCAGCCACTTGCGCGCATTGCGCCAGATCTGCATCCACGGGCTCAAAGCCGACACGTCGCCTGAAGTCCAGCTCATCTGCACATTGCGGAACACACGCTCGGGGTGCGGCATCATGGCGGTGAAGCGGCCATCGGCCGTGGTCACCGCCGTCAGGCCGCCCGGGCTGCCGTTCGGATTGAAGGGGTAAGCCTCGGTCGGGTTGCCCAGCGCGTCGCAAAAGCGCATGGCGGCAATCGCCCGGCCCTGGTTGCCGCGCTGGCCAAAGTTGGCAAAGCCTTCACCGTGCGCCACGGCGATGGGCAAGCGTGCGCCTTCCATGCCCTGGAAAAAGAGGCTGGGTGACTTGAGCACCTGGACCTGACCCAGGCGGGCTTCAAAGCGCTCGCTGAGGTTGGTGGTAAAGCGCGGCCAGGCTTCTGCGCCGGGGATGATGCTGGCAAGCTCTGCAAACATCTGGCAGCCGTTGCACACGCCCAGCGCAAAGGTGTCGGGCCTGGCAAAGAAAGCCTTGAACTGCTCGGCCAGCACCTCGTTGAACAAGATGGAGCGTGCCCAGCCGATGCCGGCGCCCAAGGTGTCGCCGTAGCTGAAACCGCCGCAAGCCACCACGCCGGCAAAGTCTTTCAGCTTGGCGCGGCCGGTCTGCAAATCAGTCATGTGCACGTCGCAAGCCTCAAAGCCGGCGAGCGTGAAGGCGTAAGCCATTTCGACATGCGAGTTAACGCCCTGCTCCCGCAAGATCGCGACGCGCGGGCGGCCCGACAACACGGCAGGTGCTTGCGCAGTCTCCAAGTTTGGAAAACCTTCTGGCAGATACACCTGCAGGCCCGCATTCGCGGGGTCACCGGCAGCGGCATGCTCCGCATCGGCACCGGCCGCGTTGTCGCGCTGCTGGCAAATCTTCCAGCTCACGGCGTCCCACACGTGATGCAGGTCTTGCAACTTGGCGCTGAACACGGCCTTGGTGTCGCGCCAGACTTGAATCTCGCCCTTGCCAACTTCAAGCGCCGCATGCTGCGGCCGCGCCTTGCCGACAAAGTGACTGAAGCGGGACAGGCCGTGCTCACGCAGCACTTGCATCACGTCATTGCGTGCGGCGGTGCGCACTTGAATCACGGCGCCCAACTCTTCATTGAACAGCGCCTTGAGCGTGAGTTCTTCACGGCGCGCGCCGACCTGGTTTGCCCAGTTTTTGCTGTCGCCCATGTCCATGCGGCTGTCGCTGATGCCGTCGCCTTCGACCAGCAACATGTCCACGTTCAAGGACACGCCGACCTGCCCGGCAAAAGCCATTTCGCAAATTGCGGCCAACAAGCCGCCGTCGCTACGGTCGTGGTAGGCCAGGATGTCGCCGCGGGAGCGCAAAGCGTTGATGGCCTTGACCAGGTTCACCAAGTCTTGTGGCTCGTCCAGGTCAGGCACTTCGCCCTCCCCTTTGTCCAGCGTCTGCGCCAGGATGGAGCCGCCCATGCGGTTTTTGCCGCGGCCCAGGTCGATCAGGATCAGCGTGCTGTCGGCTTCAAGGGTGTCGAGCTGCGGCGTCAGCGTGCCGCGCACGTCAGCCAGCGTGGCAAAAGCGCTGACGATGAGCGAGACCGGTGAGGTGACTTTCTTCGCTTCTGACTTGCCGCCTTCGGAAGTCTCTTGCCAAGTCGTGCGCATGGACAGCGAATCCTTGCCCACGGGAATGGACACGCCCAGCGCCGGGCACAGCTCCATGCCCACGGCCTTGACGGTTTCATACAGCGCGGCGTCTTGCCCCGGCTCGCCGCAAGCGGCCATCCAGTTGGCAGACAGCTTGACGCGCGGCAATTCGATAGGTGCAGCCAGCAAGTTGGTGATGGCCTCGGCCACCGCCATGCGGCCCGACGCGGCGGCATTGCTCACGGCCAGCGGTGTGCGTTCGCCCATGCTCACGGCCTCGCCACCAAATCCTTGGTAATCGGCCAGCGTCACGGCGCAGTCGGCCACCGGCACTTGCCAAGGGCCCACCATTTGGTCGCGATGCGTGAGCCCGCCCACGGTGCGGTCGCCGATGGTGATGAGAAATCGCTTGGAAGCCACGGTCGGGTGGCTGAGCACGTCGATCACGCTTTTTTGCAGGTCCACGCCCGTCAAGTCCAGCGGCGTTTGTTCACGTGTGAGGGTCTTCACATCACGCAGCATCTTCGGTGGCTTGCCGAGCAAGACGTCCATGGGCATATCCACGGGCACGGCGTGGGACTCGCCATCAGCCAGTACCAGTTGGCGCTCGTCCGTCGCGGTACCCACCACTGCAAACGGGCAGCGCTCGCGGTCACAAAAAGCCTGAAACTGCGCCAGCGACTCCGGCGCAATCGCCATCACGTAGCGCTCCTGGCTTTCGTTGCTCCAGATCTCTTTAGGGCTCAAGCCGCTTTCTTCTAGCGGCACGGATCGCAAGTCAAAACGCGCGCCACGGCCCGCGTCATTCACCAGTTCTGGGAAGGCATTCGACAAACCACCCGCGCCCACGTCATGAATGGCCAGGATCGGGTTAGCTGTGCCAAGTTGCGCGCATTGGTTGATCACTTCTTGCGCGCGCCGCTCGATCTCTGGGTTGCCGCGCTGCACAGAATCAAAGTCCAGCTCAGCCGCGTTCGCGCCCGAAGCCATGGAGCTGGCCGCGCTGCCGCCCATGCCAATGCGCATGCCCGGCCCGCCAAGTTGCACAAGCAGCGTGCCGGCTGGAAAGCGAATTTTTTGCGTGAGCGTCGCGTCAATCGTGCCCAAGCCGCCCGCGATCATGATGGGCTTGTGATAACCCCAGCGCTCGCCGTGCACGGTCTGCTCGTATTCGCGAAAGTAACCGGCCAAGTTGGGCCGGCCGAACTCATTGTTGAAGGCCGCGCCGCCCAATGGGCCTTCGGTCATGATTTGCAGCGCGCTGGCCATGTGGCCGGGCTTGCCAAAGCTGTCGTCAAACAAGCGAGAGACGGTGAAGCCGGTCAGGCCAGCCTTGGGCTTGGAGCCGCGGCCGGTGGCGCCTTCGTCGCGAATCTCGCCGCCTGCGCCGGTGGATGCGCCGGGGAATGGGGAGATTGCAGTCGGGTGGTTGTGCGTCTCGACCTTCATGAGCACGTGCGTGAGCACGGCGTCACGCGCCGCGTAGCTCTGCAGGCCTGCATCAGACGAGGCCTGCGCATAAAAGCGCTGCACGGGCGCCCCCTCCATCACCGAAGCGTTGTCCGAATACGCCACCACCGTGTGCTTCGGGTTCAACTGCTCGGTGTTGCGGATCATGCCGAACAGGCTTTTTTCTTGCGCCACGCCATCGATGATGAAGTCGGCGTTGAATATCTTGTGGCGGCAGTGCTCCGAATTGGCCTGCGCGAACATCATCAGCTCAACGTCCGTCGGGTTGCGTTGCAACTGCGTGAACGCCTGCACCAGATAGTCAATCTCGTCAGCCGCGAGAGCCAGGCCAAACTGCACATTGGCGGCTTCGAGCGCACCCTTGCCACCGGCCAGCACGTCAATGCTCTGCATGGGTTCGCCCTGCAACTCCGCAAACAAGCTTGCGGCCTGCTCGCGGCTGGTCAGCAGGCTTTCGGTCATGCGGTCGTGCAGCAGCTCAGCCACGGCTTCGCGCTGCGGCAGCGTCAAGTAAGTCTTGCCCAGCAGGCCGGGTTTGATGGTCAGGCAATACTCGGTCAGCCGCTCGATGCGTTTGACCGCCAGGCCGCAGTTGTGCGCAATGTCAGTGGCCTTGGAGGCCCAGGGCGACACCGTGCCCAAGCGCGGTGTAACCAGATAAAGCGAGGCACTGGCCGGATTGGCCGGCCACTGGCGGCAAGGCTCGCCATAGCTCAGCAGCGCTTCCAGGCGCTCTTCAAGCGCCGGCGTCATGGCCTCGGCCGTGGCAACAAGGTGCACATGGCGCGCGGCCACATGGGAGATCTTGTCGTTGATGGCTTGCAGCCGGGGCAGAAGTTGGCGGGTGCGGAATTCGCTGAGGGCGTTGATCCCGCGGGATTCGCCCTCAAAGGTCGTCAGATGCAGGGTCACGGTGGCGGTGGCCTTGTGGTTGTCAGGTGCAGCGCAAGGCTGGTCCGGGGATGGCGGGCGGCAAGTTACCGTCCGGGGTCAGGTGTCGGGCACAATTTTATCAGCGCGCCTGAGCTGCCCGGCCTTTATGCCGCCTTGGCGCATCACCTTTAGCCTGCAAGCCAGGCTGCCCTGGTGGGATAATCGGCTCCCTATGAGCACAACGTACAAAGACGCCGCCGGCATCGAAGGCATGCGCGTGGCAGGCCGCCTCGCCTCCGAGGTCCTGGACTACCTCACGCCTTTCATCAAGCCCGGCCTCACCACCAACGAAATCGACCGCCTGGCCCACGTCTACATGACCGAGGTGCAACACACCATTCCGGCCACGCTGGGTTACCAGCCGCCGGGCTACGGCGCGTACCCCAAGTCGCTGTGCACATCCGTCAATCACCAGGTCTGCCACGGCATTCCGAACGACAAACCGCTTAAAAAAGGCGACATCGTCAACGTCGACGTGACCGTCATCAAGGACGGCTGGCATGGCGACACCTCGCGCATGTACGTGGTCGGTGAAGCCTCGATTGCCGCCAAGCGCCTGTGCCACATCACTTACGAAGCCATGTGGCAAGGCATCA
>JBBAPG010000016.1:0-68672 GCA_040400945.1 Polaromonas sp.
GTGTGGCCGGCGTTGTGACCGCCCTGGAAGCGCACCACGCCTTGCGACATTTCGGTGAGCCAGTCGACCAGTTTGCCCTTGCCCTCATCGCCCCATTGGGTTCCGACGACCACGACGTTGCGTCCGGCCACAGCGGCTTGTTTGTTTGTCATTTCAAAGTTCTTGCTAAAAAAGAAGGGGTAAGGGCAAAGTCAAGATAGGGAGCGGGTTGAAAAAATCAGGCCCGCGCCTTACCCCAAGGCTGAACGAGCCACTGGCCGGCCACCAGGGCCAGTTCGCGGTCGCAATCGAATTCGTTGAGCTCATGCTCATGACCGGGCAAAACGCAGGCCACCGTTTCACCGGCAGCGCGCAAGGCTGCAATGTGGCCGCGAAGTGCGGCGTCTTCACCCCAGGGGGCGCGCACCGCCGCGCGCAAAGGCCGGGCCGGCAACACGCTCACCAACTCTTTGAGGTCAAGGCTGAAGCCTGCCGCTGGACGGTTGCGACCGAATACGGCGCCAACCTCGTCATAGCGACCACCGCGAGCGAGCTCGATGCCGTGGCCGTAGACGGCGAAACGGATGCCGCTGTAATAGGCGTGGCCACGCAAATCAGCCAAGTCAAAGCCCAGCTTCACGCCACCCCCAAACTTGCTCACATGGGCAGCGAGCCAGCGCATGTCCTGGAGGGCGGCCATGGCACCCGGCACGTCCTTGAGAACTTGTTCGGCCTGGCCCAGCACAGCCTCGTCGCCGTACAACTCAAGCAAGGCCTTCAAGCCATCCGCGCAGGACTTGCTGATTCCCGGCGTTACGGCGAGCACGCTGGCCAGCTCGCTGGCGTCTTTGGCTGCAAGGGCCGCATGAAGCTGGCTCAAGGTCGCGGCGTTCAGGTTAACGCCCTTGAGCAAGCTGGTGACGATGCGTACATCAGCCATATCCACCGACAAGTCCTGAATGCCCGCGGCGCGCAAACCCTCGATGGCCAGCAACTGAGCTTCGAGGTCGGCTTCAAGACCGGCGTGGCCATAGATCTCTGCGCCAAATTGCAGGGGCTCACGCGTGGCATGCGGACGCTCGGCGCGGGTATGCAGCACAGGGCCGCAATAGCAAAGCCGGGCCACGCCCTGGCGATTGAGAAGGTGCGCATCAATGCGCGCGACCTGGGGGGTGGTGTCAGCCCGCAAGCCCAGGGTGCGGCCGGACAACTGATCGACCAGTTTAAAGGTTTGCAGGTCGAGGGCCTCACCGGTGCCGGTCAGCAAGGACTCGAGGTGCTCCAGCAAGGGAGGCATGACCAGCTCGTAGCCGTAGGAGCGGGCCGTGTCCAAGAACAGGCGGCGGAGTTCTTCGGTATGACGCGCCTCGGAAGGCAGGACATCGGCAATTTGATCCGGCAATTGCCATGATGACGACCAAGCGGGCATGCGAAATTTGGAAGAGCTAAAACGCGCATTTTACCGGCGCTTGGACGTACAAACGCCGGACAGCCTGTAAAAGCTGTCCGGCGTTTGGAGGACTGGGCGCTAAACGCCCGGTCGACTGCTTATTTGCGCGCTGGCGCCGCGTTGGTCGCGCCAGATCCGCGCATGGCCTTGAAGAAGTCTGATGACGGGTCCAGCACCATCACGTCACTCTTTTTATTAAAGGTGGCACGGTAAGCATCCAGACTCCGGTAGAACTGGGCAAACTGGGGATCGCGGCCAAAGGCCTCGTTGTAAAGCGCCGCGGCTTGCGCATCGCCCTCACCTTTGATCTTTTGCGCGTCGCGGTAGGCATTGGCCACCGTGATTTCACGTTGACGATCGGCGTCAGCGCGAATCTTTTCCCCTTCGGCCGCACCGGTCGAACGCAGCTCGTTGGCCACACGCTTGCGCTCGGCTTCCATACGGCGGTAAACCGACTCGGTGATGGCTTCCACGTAATCAACCCGGGTGATACGCACGTCCACCACGTCAACACCCCAAGGCTTGGCACCACGCACCACTTGAAGCACTTCAGCCTTCACGTCGGCCATGAGCGCTTCGCGCTTGAGCGACAGCAGGTCTTTGACGGTGCGTTTGTTGATTTCTTCCTGGAAGGCGTTACGCACCACCCGGTTGAGCTGGTTGGCGCCCGCGCGCTCGTCCAGGCCCACGTTGCGGATGTAGTCAGATGGCTGGGTGATGCGCCAGCGCACATACCAGTCAATCACCACGCGCTGCTTTTCTGCGGTCAGCATGGGCTCGGCATCGGCGCTGTCGAGCGTGAGCAGGCGCTTGTCGATGTACGAAACGTTCTGAAAAGGCGGCGGCAGCTTGAAGTTCAAGCCCGGCTCGGTGATGACTTCCTTGATCTGTCCCAGGGCATACACGACGCCGAACTGACGCTGGTCCACAACGAACAACATGGAGCTCAGGAGCGCGAGCGCCACCAAGGCGGTAGAGGCAATAAATCCGATTCTGTTCACGATGATTCCTTAGCGAGTGTCGCGGTCGCGGGTGCGCGATGTGTCGCGGGTACGCGAATCCAAGGGAGCAGAAGACTGCGCAGCGCCGCCGCTTGCAGATGCACCAGGCACTGCACCCGAGGTGGCAGGCGCAGAAGTCACGTCAGCACCACCGCCCTGCCCGCTCATCTGCATGATCTTGTCCAGCGGCAAATACAAAAGGTTAGAGCCTTGGCGCGAATCCACAAGCACCTTGGTCACGTTGCTATAGACCTGCTGCATCGCATCCGTGTACATGCGGTCACGTGTAACCTGCGGCGCCTTTTGATATTCGGTCAACACGGAGCGAAAGCGCTGCGCATCGCCCTGGGCCTGCGCGACGATCCGTGCCTTGTAGGCCTCGGATTCTTCCTTCAAGCGCGAGGCAGAACCCACGGCACGCGGGATCACGTCATTGGCATAGGCCTGGGCTTCGTTCTTGGCCCGTTCACGTTCCTGGCCGGCCTTGAGTACGTCATCGAAAGAGGCCTGCACCTGCTCCGGAGGCCGCACACCGCTTTGTTGGAGGTTGATGCCCACCACTTCCACGCCCACCTTGTAGCGATCCAGGATGGTTTGCATCAGGGTGCGAACACGGGGACCGATCTGGTCACGTTCTTCAGACAGCGCCGAATCCATGCGCATCTTGCCGACCACTTCGCGCACAGCGGTTTCGGCGGCCTGCACCACAGTGCCTGCCGGGTCCTTGCTCTCGAACAGATAAGCCCGTGCATCGCTCAGGCGGTACTGCACGGCGAACTTGATCTCGACGATGTTCTCGTCCTCGGTCAGCATGGCCGACTCGCGCAGACCAGTTGCCTTGATGACGTTGTCCCGTCCCACATCCACCGAGCGGATTTGCGTGACCACCACCAGTTCATGGCGCTGGATCGGGTAAGGCAGGCGCCAGTTGAAACCAGCACCCACGGTGGCCTTGTAGCGACCGAACTGCGTGATCACCGCCTGCTGGCCCTCTTGCACGATGAAAAAGCCTGTGCCCAGCCAGATCAACGCGGCCACAGCGGCGATCAGCCCGACGCCGATACCGGCGCTCTTCATGTCGGGTTGGAATCCACCGCCATTGCCGCCGTTACCACCATTGGCGCCACCAAAGCCGCGCGGCCGGTTGCCGCCTTTGTTGCCACCGAACAACCCACCGAGCTTGCGGTTGAAGTCACGCCACAACTCATCAAGGTCCGGGGGGCCCTGGTTCGGACCTTGCGCAGGGGGGCGACGCGGTGAGTTGCCCGAGTTACCAGGGCTGGAGCTAGGCGGCTGGTCGCGGTTGCCGTCGGGACGCTGCTCATCACCGGCCTGGGGCGACTTGTCTTCGTCGCGGCCCCAGCGAGGATCGTTGAGGTTGAACATGCCAAGGGCGCGCTGTTTCAGCCGACCCGGGAAGGCTGTCACCGTCTGGAGCACTGGGTTCAGATTCATGAAGTGAAATCTCTTGTTTTTAATCACGACGCCATTGTGCCTAATCAACCAACAGCCTCATCTGTCAGAGGGCTATCCTCATCGTCAGCTTCGCCGGCTTCCTCAAGCTTGATTTCAAGCGCGTGGCGAGACAGGATTTCCCTGAGCAAGGGCAAGCCTTCACCGCTGCGCGCGCTGACAAAAACCCGCTCCAGGCGCCGCGGACTGTCTGTGGCCGGGTCAGTTACCTCAAAAGTATCTGCCATTTGCAAAGGCCAGCGCGCCTTGTCCACCGCATCGAGCTTGTTGAAAACCAGGATCTGCGGCACATGGTCGGCGCCTATTTCAGTCAACACCTGCTGAACTTGCTCGATCTGCTCGAGGCACTGCTCATTGGCAGCGTCCACCACATGCAGCAGCAAGTCGGCTTCGCCCGCCTCCTGCAAGGTGGCTTGGAAGGCATCAATCAAGCCGTGCGGCAGGTCGCGGATGAAGCCCACCGTGTCAGACAGGGAGACGGACCGGGCCGCATCGCCCAGGTAAAGCTGGCGCGTGGTCGTGTCCAGCGTGGCGAAAAGCTGGTCTGCCGCATAGGCACGCGCCTTGACCAAGGCATTGAACAAGGTGCTTTTTCCCGCGTTGGTATAACCCACCAGCGAAATGGTGAAGGCGTTGCGACGGTCGCGCTGCTTGCGCTGGGTTTGCCTTTGGCGCTTGACCTTGGTCAACCGCTCTTTGGTGCGCTTGATGGAATCGCTGATCATGCGCTTGTCGAGCTCGATCTGCTTTTCGCCCGGGCCGCCGCGCACGCCGGCACCACCGGTCTGGCGCTCCAGGTGAGACCAGCGCCGCACCAGGCGCGTTGACAAATACTGCAAGCGAGCCAACTCGACCTGCAGCTTGCCCTCGTGGCTGCGTGCACGCTGAGCAAAAATTTCGAGAATAAGCAGCGTCCGGTCATTGACCGCCATGTCCAGCGTGCGCTCAAGGTTGCGCTGCTGAGCAGGGCTCAAAGACTGGTCGAACAGGATTTCAGTGGCGCCCGTTTCCTGGGCGAGCATCTTGATTTCTTCGGCCTTGCCGCTGCCCACGAAGAGCGCCGCGTCAGGCGCCCTGCGTTTGCAGGTCAGTCGCGCGACGGGATTCAGCCCGGCTGTCTGTGCCAACAGGCCGAGTTCTTCAAGGTCGCCGTCAAAGTTCGGGTAACCGAAATCCACCCCGACAAGGATGACGGAGGCAGGCGCTGTCGATCGGGTGTCCGAGGAGCTCAGCTCGCAGGGCCCTCTTCGGATTCAGCCACCGCAAAGGTGACCGCACGTCCAGGAACGATGGTGGAAATAGCGTGTTTGTAGACCATCTGGGTCACGGTATTGCGAAGCAACACCACGTACTGGTCAAACGATTCAATCTGGCCTTGCAGCTTGATGCCGTTGACGAGGTAAATCGACACTGGCACATGCTCACGACGCAAGGTGTTGAGGAAAGGGTCCTGCAACAGCTGACCTTTGTTATTGCTCACGATATTCTCCGTGTTCTAGAGTTCTTGTTAGTTGGGAGTTGACCTTACCACAGCACTTCGGCAAGCCCATGTAGGCTTATTCCGATTCCTTGCCTGTGAAGGGGTTGTGCGAGGTTTTCAGCTGGATACGAAGCGGAGTACCGACCAGATCGAATTCCTTGCGAAAACGCCCTTCGAGAAAGCGCTTGTAGGACTCGCTGACGTGCTCCAGCGAATTGCCATGGATGATGATGATGGGCGGGTTCATGCCGCCTTGATGCGCATAGCGCATCTTGGGCCGGAACATGCCTGAACGCTGCGGCTGTTGAAACTGCACCGCCTCCAGCAACAAACGCGTGAGCACCGGCGTTGACATCTTGCGATTGGCCGAAGCGTGGGCCTGGATGATGGACTTCCAGACCGGGGCCAGGCCCTGGCGCTTGATGGCCGAAATCTTGTGGATGGAGGCGAACTTCAAAAAGGCCAGGCGCGTCTCGATGGAGCGCTCCAACACTTCACGCTGGTAGCTGTCCACCGCATCCCATTTGTTGACTGCCAGCACCACGGCACGGCCCGACTCCAGGATGTAGCCGGCGATGTGCGCGTCCTGGTCGGTCACGCCTTGCGTGGCGTCCAGCAACAGCAGCACCACGTTGGCGTTTTCAATCGCCTGCAAGGTCTTGACCACCGAGAATTTTTCGATGGCTTCAAAGACCTTGCCTTTGCGGCGCAGACCCGCGGTGTCGATGAGCTCGAAGCGCTGACCCGCTTTCTCGAAAGGCACCGAGATGGCGTCGCGTGTGGTGCCCGGCATGTCGAAGGCCACCAGGCGCTCTTCGCCCAGCCAGGTATTGATGAGCGTGGACTTGCCCACATTGGGCCGGCCCGCCACAGCCAGGCGAATGACCGAGGGGTCCGCATTGGCTTCTTCGTCGGCGGGGTCCGGCAAGGCAAGCGGCGCCAGGGCCATCTCAACCAGGGTGCGCATGCCTTGGCCATGAGAGGCAGATACCGCGAGCACTTCACCCAGGCCCAACTCAAAAAACTCGGACAGCTGTACGCCTTCTGTCATGCCTTCGGCCTTGTTGGCCGTCAGCAGCGTGGGCTTGCCCAGTTTGCGCAAATACTTGGCAATGTCGTGGTCTTGGGCGTTCAGGCCCGCACGCGCGTCCACCACGAAGATCACCACATCGGCCTCGGCCACGGCCTGACGCGTCTGCTTGGCCATTTCCTTGTAGATGCCCGAGGCGGCGTCGGGCTCGAAGCCGCCCGTGTCGATGACGATGAACTCCTGGTTGCCCAGACGGCCGTTGCCATAGTGGCGGTCGCGCGTGAGGCCCGCAAAATCGGCCACGATCGCATCCCGCGTCTTGGTCAGGCGGTTGAAGATCGTGGATTTACCCACATTGGGGCGGCCCACGAGGGCAATGACAGGTTTCATCAAGACTCTATTGCAGGCGCCGGGGCGCCCTTCTTTTCTTTATTGCGGCTGGAAGCCGTAAACGTTGCCGGCGCGCGTGACCACGACCAGCGTATCACCGGCCAGAGCCGGCGTGGCAGCGATGCCAGATCCATCGGTGGCCATGCGATTGAGCACCGCGCCATCCTCACGGGCGATCACATGCACAAGACCAGAGTTATCGCCAAAAGCGATGGAGCGGCCGAGCACACGGGGTGCGGTCAACACGCGGTTGCGAAAAGACTCATTGACCCACAGGCGTTCGCCATCTTGCCGACGCCAAGCCAAGACTTTACCGTCTGACTCCGTGCCGTAAAGCGCATCGGCTTGCCCGTCCAGGCCGGTGCTACCGTCCGCTGGGCGACTCCACTGCAGCAGCCCGCGCGAGGCGTCCACGCAACCAATGCTGGCCTGAAAAGCTCGCACGCAAACTTCGTTGTTGACGCGGCTGAATGGGCCGACAAGGTCAACCAAGCGCTCGACATCGTTAATTCCGCGCGGCGAGGCTACGGGAACATCCCAGCGTACGCTGCCGTTGAGTGGATTCAAGCCCACCAGGCGACCAGCCAAGCCCACGACCAAGGTATCGCCGACGGCCAGCAACACGCCGGATTGCTTCAGGATCAAAGGCTCGCTGGTGCGTTGCTGAGTCCAAAGCGGCTGTCCAGTTCTGCCGTCGAATGCATGGACCGAGCGGTCCGCTGCGAGCACGAAAACGCGGCCGCCGGCCACGAAAGGCGCCGTAAAAGCCTGGGCCTTGAGCGTCTGGCGCCAGATTTCCCGACTCTGCTGCAGGACAATCAATTCATTGGATTGAGTCACCAATGCGGTCAACTGACCATCACCGCCCACGCCAGCCGCCAGCTTGCGACCAATGTCTGCACGCCAGAGTTCACGCCCGGTAACCGCATCGAGCCCGGCCACCCGCCCATTGCTGTCCGCCACCGTAACCTGGCCTCCTTGACTGACGACAGTCAGCGGAAACTCAACCGGTCCGAGCTTTGCAGTCCAAGCCTGTTTGACTGCCAGCAGAGGCACTACCGGCTGCAGCGGGACGGGTTGTGGTTTGCTTGCCGCGCACGCGACCAGCGCCAACAACAGCACCCCACCGCCCAGCAGGCCACACAGGCGAGACAAACAAACAGGGATTTTGCAGCCCATCATTTGGCTCCAGCTGTTGGGCTGCCCGCAGGGTCAACCCCCAAAGCATTGAGCTTGACCTCCACCAGACGGCGGTATTCCGAGCGCTCGTCCAGAGCCTTCCAGGCGCTCTGATACTCAGCTTTGGCCTCGGCAGACTTGCCCTGGGCGATCAGAATATCGCCGCGCCGATCACCAGCCAGTGCCGCGAAATCTTTTGGCAAGGTTCCCGTTAATTGCGCCAGGGCCTCGTCATAAGCCTTGGCATCCAGTAACAAACCGGCCAAGCGCAGACGGGCGACAGCTTGGTAGCCTTCATCGGAGGACTTGCTGGCCACCCAGGCCAACGCGCCCTTGGCGCCGTCCACGTTGCCCTTGTCGTTGAAGGCACGTGCAGCGACCAAGCCGGCCTGGCCCGCATAGGACGTGCCGCCAAAACGATCCTTCATGTCACCCAAAGCGCGCTCCAGGCGTGCCATGTCGCCAGCTACAGCGGCCCGCTCGACTTCGTCGTACATGACCGCCGCCTGCGCTGCTTGCTTACGCTGCCAGTACTGATAGCCGTTCCAGGCCGCAACAGCGCCAAACACCGCGATCAGCACCCAAGTGATCGCGTTGCCGTAGCGCTTCCAGAAGTGTTTCAACTCGTCGAGTTGTTCCTGCTCTTCGAGGTCGAGATGTTTTGCCATGGGTCTTTGTGCGATGCCGAAAGAAAGGACGGATTGTAGGGCTGCGGTCTTGAAAGCCGTGTGGCCATCAGGCTCGCAAGCTGGCGGCCCAGTGGGCGACTTCGTCCAGCCGGCGTAAGGTTTGTGCAGCGGCAGAACCTTCTTGCGCCTGGCTTGCAGCAGCGCGCAGCGGCTTGACCGCCACGCTGCCCTCGGCCAGTTCGGCAGCCCCAAAAATCAGTGCAAAACGCGCGCCGCTGGCGTCCGCTTTTTTGAACTGCGACTTCATGCTGCCCATTTCCAAGCCGCTCAGACCCGTGCCCGAGCTGGTATGCATCTGCACGCTCACGCCCTGGCTGCGCAAAGCCTGCAAGGTTTTCAGTGCCATCGGGAGAGATGCCATGTCGGGAACGACTGCATAGGCGTCCGGGCTCAGCAGCGGCGCTTCCTGGCCGCTGTCTTTGACCAGTTCAAGCACGCGCTCAACGCCCAAGGCCCAGCCCACGGCCGGCGCTGGCTTGCCGCCGATCTGTTCAATCAAATAGTCGTAGCGCCCGCCCGCGCACAGCGTGCCCTGCGCACCCAGCTGGTCCGTGATGAACTCAAACACCGTGAGGTTGTAGTAGTCCAGCCCGCGCACCAGGCGCGGGTTCAGCGTCCAGGCGATGCCGTTGGCGTCCAGAATCGCCTTGAGGCCTTCAAAGTGCGCCAGCGATTGCGGGCCGAGGAAATCGATCAGGCGCGGGGCGGACTCCACCACCACTTTCATGGCTGGGTTCTTGGTGTCCAGGATGCGCAGCGGATTGCTGTGCAGGCGCCGGCGCGCATCCTCGTCCAGCAACTCGGCGTGCTTTTCAAAGTGGGCAATCAACTGAGCGCGGTGCAGCAAACGCTCTTCCGGCTGGCCCAGGCTGTTGATCTCGAGCCGCCAGTTCTTCAAGCCCAGCTCTTCCCAAAGCGCTGCGGCCAAGAGGATCAATTCCGCATCAACTTCAGGACCGCCAAAGCCCAAGGCCTCAGCGCCGATCTGATGAAACTGCCGATAACGACCGCGCTGCGGGCGCTCGCGCCTGAACATCGGGCCCATGTAATACAGGCGCTTGCCGCCTTCGTACAGCAAGTTGTGCTCGGTCACGGCGCGCACCACGCTGGCGGTGTTTTCAGGGCGCATGGTCAGGTGCGCGTGGTCACCGTTTTTGTCGGAGCGGTCTTCAAAGGAGTACATCTCCTTTTCAACAATGTCCGTCACCTCGCCGATGCCGCGAATAAAAAGCTGCGTGTGCTCCAGGATGGGCGTGCGGATGTTGCGGTAGGCATAGCGGGCCATGAGGTCACGGACCTTGCCCTCCAGCCATTCCCAGCGCGCCGATTCAGGCGGCAATATGTCATTCATGCCTTTGACGGCAGCGAGTTTTTCAGCCATTAGGGAAAGTTCAGGCTTCGGTTGCAGCGGAGCTGCCGAAGCGTTTTTCAATGTAGTTTTCGACGATGACCTGGAATTCATTGGCGATGTCATCGCCGCGCAGTGTCATGCGCTTTTCGCCGTCAATGAAGATGGGCGCAGCTGGCGCTTCGCCAGAGCCCGGCAGGCTGATGCCGATATCGGCATGCTTGCTCTCGCCCGGCCCGTTGACGATACAGCCCATCACGGCCACTTTCATCTTCTCGACGCCCGGGTACTTGGCGCGCCACACCGGCATTTGCGCGCGCAAGAAGTCGTCAATTTGCTTGGCCAGCTCCTGGAAGGTGGTGCTGGTGGTGCGCCCGCATCCTGGACAGGCCGTGACACTGGGCACAAAACTGCGCAAGCCGAGTGCCTGCAAGATTTCAGAGGCAATCAAAACTTCCTGCGTGCGCGACTCACCCGGCTGCGGCGTGAGCGACACACGAATCGTGTCGCCAATGCCTTCCTGCAACAAAATGCCGAGCACTGCGGCCGAAGCCACCGTGCCCTTGGTGCCCATGCCGGCTTCGGTCAGGCCCAGGTGCAGCGCATGACGCGTCCGTTTATTCAGCTCGCGGTAGACCGCGATCAAGTCCTGCACGCCGCTGACCTTGCACGACAAGATGATCTGGTCATGCGCCAGGCCCATCTTCTGGGCCATGGCGGCCGAGTCCAGCGCTGACGTGATCAGCGCCTCGTACATCACTTGCCGCGCTTCCCAAGGGTTGCTGCGCGCACTGTTCTCGTCCATCAAAGTGGCGAGCAATTCCTGGTCCAGACTGCCCCAATTGACGCCGATGCGCACGGCTTTGTTCCAGCGCACTGCGGCTTCAATCATCTGGCCGAACTGGCGGTCGTGCTTGTCGCCCTTGCCCACGTTGCCGGGGTTGATGCGGTACTTGGACAGTGCCTCGGCGCAAGCCGGGTAGTCGGTCAGCAGGCGGTGGCCGTTGTAATGAAAGTCGCCGACCAGTGGCACGTCGATACCCATGCGGTCGAGCTGGTCGCGCACATGCGGCACGGCCTCAGCCGCCTCGGGCGTGTTGACGGTGATGCGCACCATCTCGGAGCCGGCAATGGCCAGTTCCTTGACCTGGATCGCGGTGCCGATGACGTCCACGGTATCGGTGTTCGTCATGGATTGCACACGCACCGGGGCGTCACCGCCGACGGTGACCACGCGTGATCCCCACACCACGCGGGCTTGCGCCGAACGGCGCGTCAATGGTTGGGCAATGTCGATGGGCAAGCAGCTTGACACTTATTTCACCTCGAAGCGGGCCACGTTTTCACGGGCAATGGATGTGAGATCGAAAGCCTGTCCGCGCACCTGGACCTGGGTCACGTCCGCGCGGCCGATGACCACGCTCAGCGGCAAGACGCCAGTGGCACCAACCACCTCGCCAGCCGTCAACATGCGGCGCAGTACAACCGCACTCTTGGCATCAGTCACCTCGACCCACGAAGGGGCTGATGGGCGAAATACAACAATCCCGCTGGCAGAGGGAGTTGGCGCGGAGATGGCGGTTACAACGGGAGCAGCGGGCACAGCAGCGCCGGCTGACGCCAAGCTAGCGGGCACACTCACCGCCTTGGCGGGCAGAGGCACGGTCACAGTTGTCACGACATCAACGTCCGATGCCACCGCCGTTACGGGCACAAAGGCAGCGCCTTCAGCAGTCTTTGCGGCGTCGTCAGCTCCGAGCGCAAGGTCTGCCGCGGGGCGGCTTCCCGCGCCCCAAGTCATCTGTACAAAAGGCCAGACCAACAAGGCAAGTGTGGCAAGCAACAAGGCCGCCACGGCCCCTGTCACTGGCTTGGGCAATGAGCGCCAGACTGCCAGCCCCCGACCGGGATACGCCGATGTGTACACATCGTTGGCGCGCTGAGTCATCGCGCTCAAGCGCGGCGCTGCGGAGGCTGGCAACAGAGCCAGCACGGGGCGGGCATCCATTTTCAAAGCCCGGCATACGCTGGAAGCCAGAGCCCGAACAAACACGGCATCCGGCAAGAGATCAAAACGATCCCCCTCCAGGGCTTCGAGCCTGCGCACTGGCACCTTCAATGAAACAGCCAGCGCGGCGATATGCAGCCCCGCTGCAAGCCGACCTTGCCGGAGCAAAGTCCCTGCACTGGCTGGCGCCGGTGTGGGCATGGGAGGACTGGCCAAGGCACCAGTCTCCAGCGCGTCACTACCCTGCGAAGGAATGGAATCACTCATCAAACGCTCCCCTGTCATAGGCGCTCAATTCACGGGACTGCCCAAACTGGGCGCGAAGTTGTCCTGCCAAGGCACGCATGGAATCGACATTTTTCAGCTGCCGCTCAATCCGTATCCCGAGCCAAAGCGAAGGCGCGCTCAAGGCAGCACTGCTGTTGAGTTTAAGCAAATGGCGGCGGGCAGCTTCGGCTTGACCACGGTCGAAGAGGAGCCGAGCGAGGTGATAGCCAGCCGTGGGCTCACCTGCATCGAGGTCGAGCGCCCGCACAAGACTGGCTTCAGCCTGCAACGGCCTGCCAGCGCTGAGATGGCATGTTGCCTGAGCAATCCAATTGCGCGGCTGGGCAGCATAGTCAGTGTTCGCCAAGGCCTGGGCGAAAAACCGATCTGCGTCGTCAAAACGAGTCTGCTGACAACGCAACAAAGCCAGGTTGTGTGCGGCGTTGGCGTCGCGCGGGTCCAGTACGACGGCCCGCTCAAAGCTGTCTGAAGCCAGCGCGGCATTGTTCAGCCGCAGATACACAAGACCTCTCATGTTGAAGGCGACCGCGTAGGTCGGATCAATGGCAATGGCCTGCTTGAGCTCGTCAAGCGCCACTTGCGGCTGCCCGTCTTGAAAATAAGCCGCACCGAGCTCGAGGCGCAGGCGGGCGCGGCGGCGTTGAGGTGTTTCGTCCGACTCGGTCGCCACGTCAGCCAGAGCGCCGAGACCGTCCGCAGCATGCGGAGCGTGCGGTCCCTGTGCGCATCCGGCTAACGCCAGCAACATGCCGAACGCTGCGGCCCAGCCAAGCTCAGGGGCAAGACTCATGGCTGAGCCTCAGGCGACACCACAACCTTGATGCCTGCCAAACCACCCTGCCGTTGGGTGGCGATGCGCTGCTGCACATCAGTCCTGTCTTTCACATCGCCAGCCAACTGACCGCAAGCCGCATCGATGTCATCGCCACGCGTCTTGCGCACCGTCGTGACGATGCCCGCATCCATGAGGATCTTGGCAAAGGCCTGGACTTGGGGCATCGGTGAGCGGAGCAGACCGGACGCCGGGAAGGGATTGAAGGGAATCAGGTTGAATTTGCAGGCCAGGCCCTTGGCGGCATGCTCGCGCACCAAAGCCACCAAGGTGCGTGCCTGTTCAGGCCGGTCATTCACCCCGTCCAGCATGCAATATTCAAAGGTGATGAAGTCCCGCGGAGCGAACTCCTGGTAGCGCGCACAGGCGGCCAGCAACTCAGCAATCGGGTACTTGCGATTGAGCGGCACCAAATTGTCACGCAGTGCATCTTCGGGTGCATGCAAGGATACAGCCAGGGCCACCGGGCAGTCCTGCGACAGACGGTCCATCATGGGTACGACGCCCGATGTGGACACCGTCACCCGCCGGCGCGACATGCCGTAAGCATGGTCGTCCAGCATCACACGCAGCGCAGGCACGAGCTGGGCGTAGTTTTGCAAAGGCTCGCCCATGCCCATCATCACCACGTTCGAGATCACGCGCTCGTCGCGCCCAAGGTGCTTGCGCAGAAAGTGCTCAGCAAACCAAAGCTGCGCCAGGATCTCAGCCGTGCTGAGGTTGCGACTGAAGCCTTGATGCCCTGTGGAGCAAAAACGGCAACCCACCGCACAGCCCGCCTGCGATGAAATGCACAGCGTGCCACGGTCCGATTCAGGAATGAACACCGTCTCGATGACATCGCCGCCGCCGACTTCGAACAGCCATTTGATGGTGCCGTCGGCAGACGCATGCTGAGACTGAAGCACAAGACCTTGCACATGGGCCTGCCCCTTGAGCTTGTCGCGCAAGGACTTGGCCAGGTCCGTCATGTCCGAAAAATCGCTGGCGCCGCGCTGGTGAATCCAGCGAAAAAGCTGGGTCGCGCGGAAACGCTTTTCCCCGAGCTGCTCGCAAAAGGCGGCGAGCCCGTCAAGGTCGAAATCGAGGAGGTTGGTGGTCATGGTGGCGCTTTCAGTTCCGCAGTAGGTGGGAATGTGCGCCAGCCATGACCTCAGGCCCCGGCCAGCAACGGCCCGATATCGGGCAGTGAGCCTGCGGGGCCGGCATGTCAGCGCGTGTAGACGTTCATGCCTGCGAAGAAGAAGCTGATCTCGACCGCGGCCGTTTCAGCTGCATCCGAGCCGTGCACGGCGTTAGCGTCGATGCTTTCAGCAAAATCAGCGCGAATGGTGCCGGGAGCTGCCTTCTTAGGGTCGGTGGCGCCCATCAGGTCGCGGTGCTTCAAGATGGCGTTTTCGCCTTCCAGAGCCTGGATCATCACAGGGCCGGAGACCATGAAATCAACCAGATCCTTGAAGAAAGGACGTGCGCGATGCACGCCATAGAAAGCTTCAGCTTCGCCACGCGACAGATGCACGAACTTGGCAGCGATGATCTTCAGGCCAGCGCCTTCAAAACGGCTGTAAATCTGGCCAATGACGTTCTTGGCGACTGCGTCTGGCTTGATGATGGAGAGGGTGCGTTCGATGGCCATGAAGATTCCTTAAACCTTGAATTTTTTACAAAAGCGCGTTCAATTGAACAAAGCCTCTTAGTTTAACCCGAGCGTCATTCAGGCGTCAGGTTGAAAGGCACACAAAGAGGTCCGTGTCAGCGTTTTCCGCCACGACCGCCGCCGCCATTGCCGCTCCCGCCACCACCGCCATTCCCACCTCGGCGATTGCCGCCTCCACCGCGCGGAGCGCCGCCGAAGCCCCCCGAATTTCCGCCGCCCATACTGCCACCGCCACCGCCACCGCCGCGCCGCTGACCTTGAGCCTGACGTTGGCGCGTGAAGGTTTCAGCGCCGATATAGCCGAAGGATGTTTTCATCGGATCAGGTTGGCCACCACCCGCCGGCTCGCTGCGCGCAGCCCCTGCGCGCCGGCCCTGACCTTGACCGCCCTGACCCACTTGGCCACCTTGACCACTGCGCCCGGCGTTATTGCCCTGGTAGCCGCCGGGCCGAGGGCCTGCACCGCGTGGGCCCCTCGCGCCACCTTGGCCACCCTGCCCCCCTGGGCCACCTTGGCCGCCTGGGCCACGTGCTGCACCGCCACCGGCGTTGCGACCGCGCCCCCGCTGGCCGCTGGCGTCGTGATGGGGCGGCGGCTGCAGGTCGTACGGTTCAGGCGCCTCGAAGTCCTGGCCTGGCTCGCCCTGAGGATCTACGGGCATGCCTGCCACCCGCTCGGGTCCGCGGTTGCCGCGTACACGGTCACGGCGCGGGCCTCGGCCTGCGCGCTGTTCGGGGCGACCTTCTGCGCTGGGGCGAGGACCACGTGGGTCGCCGCGCGCCTCAGACCTGCCTAAAGCCTGCGTCAAGGCAGCGATATCGCGGTCATCCAGCTCCACAAATGCCCCGCGCTTGAGACCGCGCGGCAACATCACCGCACCGTAGCGAATACGGATCAAGCGGCTCACCGCATGCCCCACCGCCTCGAACATGCGGCGCACCTCGCGGTTGCGACCTTCTGAAATCGTGACCCGGTACCAGCAGTTGGCGCCCTCGCCTCCGCCGTCTTCAATGGTGCTGAACTGAGCCATGCCATCGTCGAGCTGGACGCCGTCCAGCAAGCGGTGCTTTTCATCTTTGTTCAGCGCGCCCAGTACACGCACAGCGTACTCGCGTTCCAAGCCAAAACGCGGGTGCATGAGCTTGTTGGCCAACTCGCCGGAACTGGTCAAGAGCAGCAGGCCTTCGGTGTTCAAGTCCAGCCGACCCACGGATTGCCATTTGCCCTGAAACAGCTTGGGCAAGCGCCGAAAAACAGTCGGGCGGTTTTGCGGGTCATCATGCGTCACCACTTCGCCGCTGGGCTTGTGATAGGCGATCACGCGTGGCGGCGGCGGGTCAATGCGAAAGCGCACCGGCTTTCCGTTGACCTTGACCGCATCGCCAAACTGGATGCGCTGACCGATGTGCGCCGGCTCGGCATTCACCGAAATGCGGCCTTCCAAAATCAATTGCTCCATTTCCAGCCGCGAGCCCAGACCGGCCTGGGCCAGGATCTTGTGCAGCTTGGGACTCTCAGGCTGAGGCGACAAAACACGTTTGGGCAATTCGAGCGCGACATCGGCTTCGTCAGCATCAAACTGCCCGGTGACCACATCCTCAAAGCGATAAGCCTGCACAGTAGCGACAGCGGGTGCTCTGCCGCGAGCAGGACGCTGCTGCCGTGAATCAGCTGCTTCGCTGGAAGCTGCCTCAACGGCATCGTTCCCTGCACTGGCCGAAGCCGGCTGCTCCGAGCTGGAAGCCGCCTCGGGAAGCTGCGTTTCAGGAGCGGGGCTCGTGTTGGTGTTCGTATCGTTCATGGCACTCATGGGGTTCATGGGGTTCAGGTCGTGTAGCAGTTATTCCCGGCAGAGGCCGGAAAACAGGGCGGGTATTCAACGCCCGGCCAATCGGTCAAGGTCGGGGCTTTGCTCAGTCGAGCTTGGCGTCCGACTCGGGGGCGTGATGATTGCTTCCATCCGCCTCTTCAGTCTCGCCAGCCACTTCAGCGTTCTCGCCGGGTGCTTCAGCGCTCTCGCCAGGTACTTCAGCGGCCTCGTTTTCAAGGCTTTCTGGCTGGGAAGCAAACGCATCCTGCTGGCCCTGCTCGGCGGCAACTGCCTGGTCATCCTGGCGGCCGGGCTGCCCATCGGACAGGCCGAATTCAATTTGTTCAAGCAAGACCGACTCAGCTTCCGGGCCGGACAAGACAGGCAGCTGGTCCAGGGACTCCACCCCGAGATCATCCAGAAATTGCCGCGTTGTCGCGTATAGCGCGGGGCGGCCCACCGTCTCACGGTGGCCAATCACTTCCACCCAGCCACGGTCTTCCAATTGCTTGAGCAGCAAGCTGTTGATCGTCACGCCGCGGATGTCTTCCATGTCGCCACGCGTGACAGGCTGCCGGTAGGCAATGATGGCCAAGGTCTCCAGCGTGGCGCGGGTGTACTTGGGCGGCTTTTCGGGGTGCAGGCGGTCCAGGAACTCGCGCATGGCCGGTCGGCTTTGAAAGCGCCAGCCCGTGGCCACATGCACCAGCTCAACGCCCCGCCCCGCCCACTCGTCCTGCAACTCGATCAGCAAGCGCTTGAGCGTATCCGCAGCCAGCATGCCATCGAAGAGCACTTCCATCTCTCGCACCTGCAGGGGCTGCGGTGCACAGATCAGCGCTGTTTCGAGGACGCGCTTTGCATCCGTCGTGTTCATTTTTGTGTATCAGTTCCGAAGTGTCTGCAAGCCAGCAAGGCCAAAGGGCCACAGGAACAAGAGCCTGTGTGCCGTTCGCTGCGCTGACAGCGATGTCAGGCTAAAACTCGGGCGCTTGGGGTCTGGGCAAGCCTTCAAGGGCGCGCAAGGCGCGCAGCATGCAGGCCGCTAACTAAGACTTTCCATTGTAGCTTAGGCCCAAATCCGCCATCAGAGCTTCCAGGTCATCAGGGACCGGCGAGGTAAATGACAAGGCAACCCCGGTCACAGGGTGTGCAAAGCCCAGCCTGCGGGCATGCAGGGCTTGGCGCTTGAGCCCGCCTGCCGGAGCACCGCCGTACAGTTCGTCAGACACCAGCGGATGACCCAGGAAAGCCATGTGAACGCGAATCTGGTGGGTGCGGCCCGTGTGCAATTTGCAGCGGACCAGGCAATGCTTGTCCGCGTTGTCGAGCAAGGAGACGTCCGTCAGCGCGCTTTTGCCCGACGTTCTGTCCAGGTCTATGGCGGCCATGCGCAGCCGATTGCGCGGATCACGGCCTATGGGTTCTGCCACCTGCTGCTGGCGTGAGCCCTGCCAAGCCCGATGTGCCACCGCCAGGTATTCGCGATGCACGTCGCGTGCGGCAATCATCTCCACCAAGCCGTCCATGGCCTCACGGGTACGGGCCACCACCATCAGGCCACTGGTGTCTTTGTCTAGACGGTGCACGATGCCTGCGCGTGGCAAAAAGCGGGCTGACTCATCACGGGCCAACAAACCGTTGAGCAAGGTACCGCTCCAGTTGCCGGGCGCAGGATGCACCACCAGTCCGGCTGGCTTGTTTATCACGAGTAAATATTCGTCTTCAAAAACCACGTCCAAGGCCATGGGCTCGGGCTTGAAGGCCAGGCTTTGTGGCGTCGGACGCAGTTCGATAAGCAGCTTGTCCCAGGCTTTCACCTTGGCGGACGGCTTGGAAGCCGGCACATTGTTCAGCCGCACGGCGCCAGCCTCAATGAGTTGCTGCAGATAGGTGCGCGAAAACTCCGGGACAGCTGCCGCCAGGGCGAGGTCCAAGCGGGCGCCGTGGAGCGCAATTCCCACACTTGACGCGCGAGTTTCCACGTCAACCAGGCTGTCAAGGTCTTCATGCGCGTCAAAGGCCTGCGCAGCGGACTCCGGCAACGGGACCTCGAGGGCCTGCTTTGCAGGGGCGGTCGATATACTTGGCAGGCTTTTTTCGGAAACAGTCATTAGAGGTCGATCAAGATGATGCGCAAATTATCGGTGGTTCAAGCCGTTAGCCGAACCACCCTGCTCTTGACGGCGGGTTTTATGGTCGCCTGCTCGACCACACCCATCGACCCGACGGCCGACTGGAGTCCCAACAAGATTTACACCGAGGCCAAGGATGAGGCCAGCGCGGGCGCTTTTGAAAAAGCCATCGTCCTGTACGAAAAGCTTGAAGGCCGGGCGGCTGGCACGGCGCTGGCCCAGCAGGCCCAATTGGAAAAGGCATATCTTCAGTTCAAAGGCGGCGAGCAAGCCCAGGCAGTGGCCACCTTGGATCGCTTCATGCGTCTGAACCCCGCCAGCAGCGCCATGGACTATGCGCTTTACCTCAAGGGCCTCGTTAACTTCAACGACAACCTGGGACTCTTTGGCGCCATGGTCCAGCAAGACCTTTCCGAGCGTGACCAAAAAGCGGCCAAGGAATCGTTTGAGGCGTTCAAGGAACTTGCAGCGCGCTTTCCGGAGTCCAAATACACGCCAGACGCTCGCTTGCGGATGGGCTACATCGTCAACTCTCTGGCGCAATCCGAGGTGCACGTGGCGCGCTACTACTACAGCCGCGGCGCCTATGTAGCGGCGATCAACCGCGCTCAAGGCGCCATCAACGAGTATCGCGACGTACCCGCCATCGAAGAAGCGCTGTATTTGCTAACCCGCTCTTATGATGCGCTGGGGATGACACAACTGCGGGACGACAGCCTGCGCGTCTTGAAGCAAAGCTATCCGCAGAGTAGCTACCTAAACGGCGACACGACTGGCGGGAAAAAGCCCTGGTTCAAGGTCTGGTGAGATCTGCATCCGTGAGTGCGTCGAGCCGCGCGAGCAATTCGGCTTCAGACGCCAGCGGGTGCATGGGCGGCAAGGCTTTGAGTAGCCGCTTGCCATAGCCCATCGCCACCAGGCGCGTGTCACACACCACCAAAACACCTTGGTCGGTTTCGCGGCGGATCAAACGCCCGGCGCCCTGCTTGAGCGACACCGCTGCCTCTGGCAAAAAGTAATCGTTGAAGGCACTCCGACCCTCAGCTTCCAGGTGCTTTGAGCGCGCCTCGGCCATCGGGTCATTCGGCGGAGGAAAAGGCAGCTTGTCGATGATGACTAACTGCAACGCGTCCCCCGGCACATCAATACCCTCCCAAAACGAGGCCGATGCGACGAGCACGCAACCGGGCTCGCCCAGGCTGGCGCCACGTCGAAAGCGCTCGATCAGGGCACGCTTGGGCATGGCGCCCTGCACCAGAACCTCCAACTCACCCGTGGCTTGGAATCGCTGATTCAAAGCTTCGGCAATGCCGCGCAGCGCGCGCAGCGTTGTGGTCAGCACCATGGTGCGGCCACCCAGCCGGCGCGCCCAGTCGCCAGCCGCTTGTGCGACCGAGCTCATGTGGCTGGCCTCGCCGGGCTTGGGGAAATTGCGCGGAACATACACCGCGGCCTGGCGCGAATAATCAAACGGGCTGCCGACGCGCAGCACCTGCGCGTCGCCCAGGCCACACGGCGTGGTGAACCAACTTAACTTGTCGTCGTCGCCCAAGGTGGCCGAGGTGAATATCCAGGACTTGGCGGTCTCCGGCGTCTGCTTCAGCATGCGGGTCTGCACGGCCTCGGCAATGCTCAGCGGCGACTCGACCAGGCGCAATTGCAGGCCGACCTCCAGCCAACGCACAGAGCCCGCCTGGCACGGCCCCATGAAATGCCTGAGCCGGTCTACAAAAGCCACGGCCCGCTCGTGCAGGCGCACAAAGTCCGGCGCGATTTCGCTCACGGTGTCCAAGCCTTCGGCAGCGGCGTCACAAGCTTGCATCACGCGTTCGAGCGCGTCATCCCAGGCCGAGGCTTCCAGCCCTTCAGGCTGGCGCTCAATCCAGCGCAGCTTGCTGCCCACGGCTTGTTTGCCGGCACACAGTCTTAGCTCACGCGCAGCACGCTCTACGCCAGCTGCCAGGTCTTGCCAGTCCACCAGCCCGCGCGCCCATTGCAGGCCGCTACCCAAAAGGTCGCGTGCAAAGTCAATGAGTTGAGCGGTGGTGATGTTTTTGCCGAGGAATTGAATCCCGGTTTCGTTGAGCTGATGCGCTTCGTCAAAAATCGCAATGCGCACCGTCGGCAGCAATTCCGCCACACCGGACTCACGCACCGCCAGATCGGCAAAAAATAAATGGTGGTTGATCACCACCACGTCCGCCGCCAGCGCCTCGCGCCGGGCTTGGTTGACGTGGCACATTTTGAAGCGTGGGCAAGACGAGCCCAGGCAGTTCTCGCGCGTGGATGTCACGAGCGGAATCACCGGCGAGCGTTCGTCAAGGCCAACAAGTTCAGCCAGGTCACCCGTTCGCGTGACTTGCGACCATTCCTCGACCCGAGCCAAAGCATGCAAGGTGCTGCGCTCGACATGCAGGCCTTCGCTACGGGCTTGCTCCATGCGGTGCTGGCACAAATAACTGCCGCGGCCTTTGAGCAAAGCGGTGCTGACAGGCAGACCCAAGGCCTCGATCAAACGCGGCAGGTCGCGCCCATAAAGCTGGTCTTGCAAAGCCTTGGTGGCGGTGGAAACGAGCACGCGCTCGCCGCTGAGCAGGGCGGGCACGAGGTAGGAAAAGGTCTTGCCGACGCCGGTGCTGGCTTCGACCACCAGGGCATAAGCCCCTTCAATAGCGGCGGCCACGGCCAGCGCCATTTCAGTCTGGCCGCTGCGCGAGACAAACTGGTCTGCCGCGCGAGAAAGCACGCCGTCGCTGCCGAAAGCTTCTTCGACCTGGCGAGTTAAATCCATGTCTAGCGCTTAACGGCCTTCAAGGCCGAGCGGGCAGCGGCTGCCGGTCCGTCGCCGGCGCCTGCTGAATGCGACGCTCACGTTCGGCCTTGCGGGTCGCGGCTTCTTGCTGACGCTGGCGCAGGTCAGTGGCACGCTTGTCGGCCTGCCCTTGCGCCGCTGCGCGCTCCGGCGCCTCGGCGGCTTTGCGGGCTTCATTGGCCAAAGTCGCCTCGCGGCGCTCAGCCGCCTGGCTCGCCTTCTGGCTCTGGGCCTGGGCTTTTTCAGCCGCCGCTGCAGCGCCGGCCACGCCCTTGCGAACGTTCTCTTGCGCTTTCTCGGCAGCTTCCTGCTTGCGCTGCTCAGACCCCTTTTCCTCGATCTTTTCGAGTTGCTCAGCCGCCTTGCGCTTGCGTTCGGCATCGTCGAGCAAAATTTCCTGACGCCGCAGATCTGCCAAGGCTTCGCGCTGGCGCGGCCGTAGATCGTTCAAGCAGGCATTCACAAAAAACTTGGCGTGACAACCTGCTTCTTGCGCTGCGAAGCGGACTTCGATTTCTTTGCGCTCAGCCGCAATGCGAACTCTTTCCCTGGACTGCTCATCGGGCGTTACCTGTTCGGCATTGATTGAGCCAAGCTGCGCCAACGGCTGGGCAGAGGATAGGTCAGCCGTGGCGACCAGCAGCAGTGAAAAGAAGATGGAGGTCGGCCTCATGTCAGTCCGGTATCGACGGTGCGCCGCTCCAGCGCCAGGAATTCGGCCGATTGCATTTCGTTCAAGCGTGAAATGGTACGTGGGAATTCGTGAACCATGGGGCCCTCCGTGTACAAACCTTCAGGGGGCACAGCGGCAGACATGATCAGCTTGACGCGGCGGTCGTACAGCACATCGACCAGCCAGGTGAAACGTCGGGCTTCCGAAGCCATGCGCACCGGCATGTGCGGCACGTTGCTCAGCAACACAGTGTGAAACTGATTGGCAATCTCAAGGTAATCGTTTTGCGAACGCGGCCCGCCGCAGAGCGTGCGAAAGTCAAACCACACCACGCCGCCCGCCTTGCGCACGGCGCGAATCTGCCGGGATTCAATCTGCATCACCGGGTCTTCGTCACGCGCCTCCGCAAGCTTGTTGAAAGCCTCTTCCATCTGCTCTTCAGCCTCGGGCCCAAGCGGCATGTGGTACAGCTTGACCTGCTCGAGGGTGCGACGCCGGTAGTCGGTGCCGTTGTCCACGCTGAGTACTTCCAGGTTGGCCTTCAGCAACTCAATGGCCGGCAGGATGCGGTCGCGGTGCAAGCCGTTCGGATACAGATCATCCGGCGCGAAGTTGGACGTCGTCACAAAACCCACGCCGTTTTCAAACAGCGCCGCCAGCAAGCGATGCAAGATCATCGCGTCCGTGATGTCGGCGACGTGAAACTCGTCAAAGCAGATCAGCTTGTAGCGCAGCGAAATGCGCCGGCCCAACTCGTCCAGCGGATTGACCGTGCCTTGCAAGTCACGCAACTCACGGTGCACTTCGCGCATGAACTCGTGAAAGTGCAGGCGCGTCTTGCGGCGCAGGGGAACTGCATTGAAAAAGCAGTCCATCAAAAAGCTCTTGCCGCGCCCTACCCCGCCGTACATGTAAACGCCACGCGGAATGGGCGGATGGTTCAGGAACTTCTTGATGGCGTTTGAACGCCGCGCCTTGTAGGTCGCCCATTCATTGGCGCAGCGCTCCAATGCTTCAACCGCACGCAGCTGCGCGGGGTCACTGGTGTAACCCCGCGTGGCGAGTTCGGCTTCGTATGCTTTTCTGACTGACATACCGGCCTCGTTGGTGGCCGTGCTTTGAGGCCCAGGTTTGGCGAGCGCGCTCAGAAGTTGAGCGTGCGCTTGTCCACCGCCAAGGCCGCTTCCTTCGTGGCTTCGCTGAGCGAAGGGTGCGCATGGCAGATGCGCGCGATGTCCTCGCTGCTGGCGCGAAATTCCATCGCCACCACGCACTCGGCAATCAATTCGCTGGCCATGGGGCCGACGATATGAACGCCCAGGATCTCGTCGGTCGCAGCATCGGCCAGCATTTTGACCATGCCCGTGGTGTCGCCAAGAGCTCGTGCGCGGCCGTTGGCCAGGAAGGGGAAGGTGCCCGCCTTGTACGCCCGACCTTCGGCTTTCAACTGCTCTTCGGTCTGGCCGACCCAGGCGATTTCAGGGCTGGTGTAAATCACCCAGGGGATAGTGTTGAAGTTCACATGGCCGTGCTGACCGGCGATACGCTCAGCCACCGCCACGCCCTCTTCCTCGGCCTTGTGCGCGAGCATGGGGCCGCGCACCACGTCACCCACAGCCCATACATTGGGCAGGTTGGTGCGGCACTCAGCGTCCACCACGATGGCGCCGCGCTCGTCGAGCTTCAGGCCTACGGCTTCAGGTGCCAGACCAATGGTGTTGGCCACGCGGCCAATCGAAATGATCAGCTTGTCCACGTCCAGCATCAGGGCTTCGCCCTTGGCGTTGGTGTAGGCCACGGACACGCCTTTTTTGCCCAGGTTCTTGATCTCGCCGACCTTGACGCCGAGTTCGATCTTCAAGCCCTGCTTGGTGAAAGCCTTGTGCGCTTCCTTGGCGATTTGCTGGTCAACCGCGCCGAGAAAGGTAGGCAGGCCTTCGAGCACGGTCACGTCCGCGCCCAGACGGCGCCAGACGGAACCCATCTCCAGGCCGATCACACCCGAGCCGATGAGGCCCAGCTTTTTAGGCACAGCGGGCATGCGCAAGGCACCATCGTTCGACATGATGTTGTCTTCGTCGAAAGGCGTGCCCGGCAAGGCGCGTGCGTTCGAGCCTGTGGCCACGATCACGTGCTTGGTGGTCAGTGTTTCTTCAGCCGCGCCCGCCACCTTGATCTCGTACAAGCCGTCCTTGGCGCCGGCAAAAGAGCCGCGACCGTGGAAAAAGCTCACCTTGTTCTTTTTGAACAGGTACAAGATGCCGTCGTTGTTTTGCTTGACGACGTTGTCCTTGCGGCCAATCATCTTGGCCACGTCCAGGCTCAGGCCCGACACACCAATGCCGTGGTCGGCAAGGTGATGACCGGCATGCTCGAAGTGCTCGGATGACTGCAACAAAGCCTTGGAAGGAATGCAGCCCACGTTGGTGCACGTACCGCCGGGCGCGGGGCCGCCCTTGGCGTTTTTCCACTCGTCAATGCAGGCTACCGAGAAACCCAATTGGGCCGCGCGAATCGCGCCGATGTAGCCGCCAGGACCGCCGCCGATCACGACAACGTCAAATTGTTTACTCATGGGATTCTTCTGGTCAGTTGGGGACAGAGCAACAACATCGCTGCGCGATGGTTGGTCTGTCCCACAAGGTTTTTAAATATCAAACAGCAAACGCGCTGGATCTTCCATCGCTTCCTTCATCGCGACCAGGCCCAGCACGGCTTCACGGCCGTCGATGATGCGGTGGTCGTACGACATGGCGAAGTAGTTCATGGGGCGCACCACGACCTGGCCGTTTTCGACCACGGCGCGGTCCTTGGTGGCGTGCACGCCCAGGATGGCCGACTGCGGTGGGTTGATGATGGGCGTGGACAGCATGGAACCAAACGTGCCGCCATTGGAGATCGAGAAGGTGCCGCCGGTCATGTCTTCCATGCCCAGCTTGCCGTCGCGTGCCTTGGCGCCGTATTCGGCGATCTTCTTTTCAATGTCGGCAAAGCTCATCTGGTCGGCATTGCGCAAGATGGGCACCACCAGGCCACGGGGCGAACCCACGGCAATGCCAATGTCAAAGTAGCCGTGATAGACGATGTCGTTGCCGTCCACCGAGGCGTTGAGCACTGGGAACTTTTTCAGAGCGTGAACGGCAGCCTTGACGAAGAAGCTCATGAAGCCGAGCTTGATGCCGTGCTCTTTCTCGAACTTGTCCTGGAACTTCTTGCGCATCTCCATGACCGGGGCCATGTTGATCTCGTTAAAAGTGGTCAGGATGGCGTTGGTCGATTGCGATTGCAGCAAACGCTCGGCCACGCGGGCGCGCAGGCGGCTCATGGGCACACGCTGCTCGGGACGCTCGCCCAGGTTGACTGAAGGCGTTGCGACTTGCGGCAGCGATGAAGTCGGTGCGCCCGTCGGAATGACGGCGGCGGTGGACTTGACGCCACCGGCCACGGCGGACAGCACGTCGCCTTTGGTCACGCGGCCGTCTTTGCCGGTGCCCGGCACAGAGCCAGCGGCCAGGGCGTTGTCAGCCATCAGCTTGGCGGCGGCGGGCATGGCCACACCGGCTTTGCTGGTGGACGTTGAGGCGGCCGCAGCAGCAACAGGTGCGGCGGCGGCTGGGGCGGCAGCGGCGGCCGCCGGGGCGGCAGCGGCGACTTTGCCGTCGGTGTCGATGCGGGCAATCAACTGCTCCGCATTCACCGTGCTGCCATCACCCATGATGATCTCGGCCAGCACACCGGCGGCAGGCGCAGGCACTTCCAGCACGACCTTGTCGGTCTCGATGTCGATCAATATCTCATCGGCGGCGACCATGTCGCCCACTTTCTTTTTCCACTGCAGCATGGTGGCCTCGGCCACGGACTCGGACAGCTGAGGAACTTTGACTTCAACGATAGCCATTATTTTTTCTTTCAGAAATTTGGTTCTGGTGGGGGCTTCCTTGGAAGCGCCGCTTATTTGGTCAGGACAAAGCCCTTGAGCTTGGCAAACGCGCCTTCGACCAGCGCTTTTTGCTGCTCCTGGTGCAGGTGCGAATAACCCACGGCGGGCGACGCAGAGGCGGCGCGGCCGGAGTAACCCAGGCGTTGACCAGCAGACATGTTCTCGTGGATGTAGTGCTGCACAAAGAACCAGGCGCCCTGGTTTTGCGGCTCGTCCTGCGTCCACACCAGCTCGGTGGCGTTCGGGTACTTCTTGAGCTCGGCGGCAAAAGCCTTGTGCGGGAAGGGGTAGAGCTGCTCGACGCGCAGGATGGCCACATCCATCGCGCCCATTTCCTCGCGCTTTTTCACCAGGTCGTAATAGACTTTGCCCGAGCAAGCCAGGACGCGCTTGACCTTGTCGGCCTTGATGTCCTTGGTCTCAGGAATCACTGTCTGGAAAGCGCCTTTGGTGAACTCGGACACCGGGGAGGTGGCGTCCTTGTTGCGCAGCAGCGACTTGGGCGTGAAGATGATCAGCGGCTTGCGCAAGTTGCGCACCATCTGGCGACGCAGCACATGGAAAATCTGGCTGGCCGTGGTCGGCTGCACGATCTGCATGTTGGTGTCCGCTGCCAATTGCATGAAGCGCTCAAGACGCGCCGAGCTGTGCTCGGGGCCCTGGCCTTCATAGCCGTGCGGCAGCATCAAGGTGATGCCGTTGACACGGCCCCACTTGACTTCGCCCGAGGCGATGAACTGGTCAATCACCACTTGCGCGCCATTGGCAAAGTCGCCGAACTGCGCTTCCCAGATCACCATGGTGCTCGGGTCGTTCGACGCGTAGCCGTACTCAAAGCCCAACACCGCTTCTTCCGACAAGATCGAGTCGATGACCACGAACGGGGCCTGGTTCTCGGTGACGTTTTGCAGCGCCACATAGGTGCCGGTGTCCCACTTCTCACGCTTTTGGTCGTGAATGACGGCGTGGCGGTGCGTGAAGGTGCCCCGGCCGGAGTCTTCGCCGGACAGACGCACGGGGTAGCCGCTGGCCACCAGCGAGGCAAAAGCCATGTGCTCGCCCATGCCCCAGTCCACTGGAATGTCGCCGCGGCCCATGGCAGCGCGGTCGTCGTACACCTTCTTGACCAGCTGGTGCGGCGAAACCGACTCAGGAATGGTCGTGATGCGCTCAGCCAGGCGTTTCCACTCAGCCATCGGAATAGCGGTGTCGCCAGCGTCGGTCCACTTCTTGCCCAGGTAAGGCGCCCAGTCCACAGTGAACTTGGTCTTGAAGTTGGTCAGCACCGGGTCCACGGTGTGCTTGCCAGCATCGAGCGCGGCGCGGTAGGCCTTGGCCATGTCGTCGCCCAGCGAATCGCCCAGGCCTTGCGCGCTCAGCTTGTCCGCAAACAGCTTGCGCGTGCCGGGATGCGCCACGATTTTCTTGTACATCAGCGGCTGGGTCAGACTAGGCGTGTCCTGCTCGTTGTGGCCCAGCTTGCGGAAGCAAACAATGTCCAGCACAACATCTTTGCGGAACGCCATGCGGTATTCCAGCGCCAGTTGGGTCGCCAGCACCACGGCTTCCGGGTCGTCGCCGTTGACGTGCAGCACCGGCGCTTCGACCATCTTGACGATATCGGTGCAGAACACGCTGGAACGCATGTCGCGCGGGTCAGAGGTGGTGAAACCGATCTGGTTGTTGATGATGATGTGCACCGTGCCGCCGGTGGAATAACCACGGGTCTGGGCCAGCGCAAAGGTTTCTTGGTTGACGCCCTGGCCGCCAAAGGCGGCGTCGCCGTGCACCAGCACTGGAAGTACCTGACTGCCCGTGGGGTCGCCGCGGCGGTCCATGCGGGCACGCACCGAGCCTTCAACCACGGGGTTGACGATTTCCAGGTGCGAAGGATTGAAGGCCAGACTCAGGTGCACCGGGCCGCCAGGGGTCGTCACGTCGGAACTGAAACCCTGGTGGTATTTCACGTCACCAGCAGGCAGCTCTTCAGGGGCGGTGTGGTCAAACTCGGCGAACAAATCAGCCGGCAACTTGCCCATGGTGTTGACCAGCACGTTCAAGCGGCCGCGGTGGGCCATGCCGATCACGATTTCCTGCACGCCTTGCGTGCCGGCGTCCTGGATCAGCTGATCCATGGCGGCGATGAAGCTCTCGCCGCCTTCCAGCGAGAAACGCTTTTGGCCCACGTACTTGGTGTGCAAAAAGCGCTCCAGGCCTTCGGCCGCCGTCAGGCGGTCGAGGATGGCTTTTTTCTTGTCAGCTGTGAAGTTGGGTTTGCTGCGGATGCTTTCCAACTTTTGCTGCCACCAACGCTTTTCGGCCTGGTCGGTGGCGTACATGTACTCGGCGCCCAGCGTGCCGCAGTAGGTTTCGCGCAGCGCATTGAGCAACTCGCGCAAAGACATGGTCTCGCGGCCGAAAAAGGTGTTGCTGGTGTTGAAGACCACTTCCTGGTCGGCGTCGGCAAAGCCGTAGAACGCGGGGTCCAGATCAGGAATGGCGGGGCGCTCGGTGCGCTTCAAGGGGTCCAGGTCAGCCCAGCGCTGGCCGACATTGCGGTAAGCGGCAATCAGCTGTTGAACGGCCGTGCGCTTGCGGCCCATTTCGGCGTCGGCACTGGCCATGACGACCTTGGTGCCGCCGGCTTTGGCGCGTTCGGCAAAAGCGTTGATGACGGGCTGGTGCGGCACGTCCTTGGCGTTCGAGCCGTCAACGGCGGGCACGTTCTGCAAGGCGTCGAAATACTCTCGCCAACTGTCAGGCACGCTGCCAGGGTTGGCCAGGTAGTTTTCGTACATCTCTTCAACATAGGGCGCATTGCCACCGAAGAGATAGGTGTTGCCTTGATAGGCGCTGTAGACGGTCGCAGGTGACTGCGGATTGGAACTCATGTGGACGCTGACCTCCGTTTCCCTTGGGGAAACATTAGCTGGTTAAAGCTGATTAATTAACCTTCCGCAGCACGGCTGAACCGATTAGCGGATGCGACTGTGGCAGGAAGGGCCTATCAGGAACAAAAGGCATTGTGCCACCGAACAGTTACGCAGAAATGACGCCAAGGGTGGCAATCCGGGCGTTCAAGGTGCTTGTGCGGGGCAGCCTGCCGTCAAGAAGCCATGCGGTCTTTGATCTGTTGCAAGGCCGCCGGGTCGTCCATGGTCGTGAGGTCGCCCGCATCGCGGCCTTCACACACCGCCTGGATGGCGCGGCGCAGCAGCTTGCCGCTGCGGGTCTTGGGCAGGGCCGTGACGAAGCGTACGCGGGCTGGGCGGGCCACTGCGCCCAAGTCGCCGTCCACGCGCTTCATGATCTCGCCTTCGAGCTTTTTGGCGGCGTCGGCGTCTTGCGCCATCGCGGCGTCTTTGAGCACGGCAAAGGCCATGGCGACCTGGCCCTTCAAGTTGTCGGCCACCCCGACCACCGCCACTTCCGCCACTTGCGGATGGCCGGAAATGCTTTCTTCAATCTCGCGCGTACCCAGGCGATGGCCTGCCACGTTGATCACGTCGTCGGTGCGGCCGAGGATGAAGTAGTAGCCGTCTTCGTCGCGAATGCCCCAGTCGAAGGTGTTGTAGACCAGCTTGCCCGGGATGCTTTTCCAGTAGGTGTTGACGAAGCGGGCATCGTCTTTCCAGATGGTTTGCATGAAGCCGGGTGGCGTGGGGCCTTCGACCACGACCACGCCTTTTTCGTTGGCCTGGGTGAGTTCTTCGCCCGTGCTTTCGTGCAGCAGCTTGACGTTGTAGCCGTACATGGGCACGCCCGGGCTGCCGAACTTGCTGGGTGTGGCCTGCACGCCGTTGGCTACCGTCAAGAGCGGCCAGCCGGTTTCGGTCTGCCAGTAGTTGTCGATGATGTGGACGTTCAGGCCTTCGCTGATCCAGCGGGCGGTGGGCTCGTCCAAAGGCTCGCCCGCCAAATACAGCGCACGCAGGCTGGACAGGTCGTATTTCTTCAAGAGCGCGGGGTCTTGCTTTTTCAGCACGCGCACAGCCGTCGGCGCGCTGAACATGCCGGTGACTTTGTACTTTTCCACCAGGCGCCACCAGATGCCGCCGTCACTCTGGCCGTCCATGCCTTGCGTGGGCAGGCCTTCGTACATGATGGTCGCCATGCCGGCGATCAGCGGGCCGTAGACGATGTAGCTGTGGCCCACCACCCAGCCAATGTCGCTGGTCGAGAAAAAGGTTTCGCCGGGCTGGCCGTCGAAGATGTACTTCATGCTGGCGGCCAGGGCTACGGTGTAGCCCGCCGTGTCGCGCTGCACACCCTTGGGCTTGCCCGTGGTGCCGCTGGTGTAGATGGTGTAGCTGATGTCGGTGGAGTCCATGTGCTCGCACGGCACTTGCGCGGCCAGGTGTTGCTGGCGCAGGTCGGCCCACAAGTGGTCACGGCCGGCCACCAACTGCATGGGGGACAAGCCCCGGTCGGCCAGCAACACGGCCTCGGGTTTGTGGCTTGACAAGCGAATGGCTTCGTCCAACAGCGGCTTGTAGGCAATGGCTTTGCCGCCACGCGAGCCGGCGTCGGCGCTGACCACGACCTTGGGCGATGCGTCTTCAATGCGCGAAGCCAGCGAGCCGCTGGCAAAGCCGCCAAACACCACGCAGTGAATGGCGCCAATGCGGGCGCAGGCCAGCATGGCAAAAGCGGCCTCGGCGATCATGGGCATGTAGATCAGCACGCGGTCGCCTTTTTGCACGCCCAAGCCGTTGAGCGCGGCGGCCATGCGCATGACTTCCGTGTGCAGGTCGGCGTAGGTGTAGGTTTTTTCGGTCAGCGTTTCGGTCGAGATCGCGATCAGCGCGGGCTGGTTGGCGCGGTCTTTCAAGTGCCGGTCTACCGCGTTGTGGCACAGGTTGGTTTTACCGCCTTCGTACCAGCGCGCAAACGGCGGGTTGTCGTAATTGCAGACGCGGTCAAAGGGTTTGAACCAGTCGATGAGCTTTGCCTGCTCGGCCCAAAAAGCGTCGGGCTGGTCAATCGACTGACGATAGAAATCAGCGTAGCTGGTGGTCGCAGGGGCTTTGCTCATGAAATGGCTCCAGAAAAAGGGGGCTCAGAAAGGCGAAGGTCGTGGCAAGGTAGGCAGCGTCATTGCATGATCTTGACCACCACACGGCCCCGGACCTTGCCCGTCATCAAGGCTTCGGCCTGATCAATCGCCTGCGCCAAGCTCACTTCACGCGTCATCAAGTCCAGCTTGCCGGGCTCCAGATCCTGGGCGAGCCGCTGCCAGGCCTCCTCGCGTCTGGCCAAGGGGGCCATCACGCTGTCAATGCCTGCCAAGGTGATGCCGCGCAAAATGAAAGGCATGACCGTAGCCGGGAAATCAGCGCCCTGCGCCAAGCCGCAAGCAGCAACAATGCCGCCGTAGGCCGTCTGTGCGCAGGCGTTCGCCAAGGTGTGCGAGCCCACGGCGTCAACCACGGCGGCCCAGCGCTCCTTTTGCAAAGGCTTGCCGGGGGCCGACAGGCTTTCCCGGTCGATCACGTCCTTGGCGCCAAGTTGGCGAAGGTAGGCCTCTTCCGATGACTTGCCAGTGGCTGCCACCACCTCGTGACCCAGCTTGGACAAAAGCGCCACCGCCGTGCTGCCCACGCCGCCCGTGGCGCCTGTGACCAGCACAGGGCCGGCGCCTGGCTTCAAGCCATGACGCTCAAGGGCCAGCACACACAGCATGGCCGTGTAGCCCGCCGTGCCAATGGCCATGGCCTGACGTGTGCTGAACGCTGCGGGCAAGCGCACCAGTTGGTCGCCCTGCAGGCTGGCTTGCTCGGCCAAGAGGCCCCAGCGCGTCTCACCAAAGCCCCAACCGTTGTGAATGAATCTGTCGCCTGGCTTCCAGGCCGGGTGGGACGATGCCGTGACAACGCCCGCGCCGTCAATGCCGGCCACCATCGGCCAGCTGCGCACCACCGGGCCGCGGTTGGTGATGGCCAGACCGTCTTTGAAATTTAGGGTGGAATATTCGACCTGGCCGCGCACGTCACCGGGCGGCAATTGGGTCTCGTCGAGCTCGGCAATGCTGGCGGAGAAACCCGCTGGCGTTTTTTCAAGCTGCAAAGCCTTGAACATGTTTTGTCTCCACAGGGCTGCCTTCGCATGCGATGCCCGAGGGAGCGGCGGCTAGGCAGATTTCTAATCTGAATTCATAATTATTGATAACAGACTTGCGTCAGCCTGACGACGAACCTAGGCATGGACGCCTCCGCGAAAGACTGCCCCAGCCTAATTGATGAGACCCTGGATGCTCTTGAACAGCGGGTGATCAGCATTGCGCAGCCATTCAAAGGCGACCATTTCGGTGGTCACCAACTCAGCGCCATTGCCGGCGAGCCGGTCGAACGCGGCGTCACGGTTGCGCTCGCTGCGGGAGCCGCAGGCATCCGTCACGACCCAGACGTCGAACTCTTCTTCAAGCAAATCAAGCGCGGTTTGGAGCAAGCACACATGGGCTTCACAGCCGGCGATGACGATGGTGCTGCGCCCCTCTTCTTCGGGCTGGGCCGGTTTTTGCAAATGCTTGGGCAGGCTGCGCGCATTGCCGCCCTGGGGCGCTTTGCGCACCGGCGGCCTGAGCCAGTCGCCCAGGCCGTCGGCCATGGCGCTGAAATGCGTTTTGTCCAGCACGCGCGCACCGGCGTCGTCCAGCACGGCCTGCAAGTCGGGGATGAAATGCCCCAGCTTGTCGGCACTTTGCGTGGTGCCCCACAAGGGCACTTGCATGGCCTTGGCCATCAAAGCCAGGCGCTTGGCGTTGGCCATCACCTGCTCGGCTTCAAAAATGGCTGGCATCAGGCGGGTCTGGTAATCGATCAGCACCAATTGGGCGTCGTCGGCGTCTAAAAGCATGGGAAATCCGTTGAATTAAAAAAAGGCAGCGCCCAAATTCTGTAGCTCGGCGCAAGCCCCAAGTATTTCACGGCGGCCTCAGGCCAATTTTCGCAATGCCTAACGCCGTCCCAAGTCCTCTATGGCATCAACCACCATCCCGGTGCCCACCGCGATCAGCAAGATGTCGGAAGCTACACGCACGTAGCGGTGCCCGGCAGGCGGCAGACCAATTTGCACTGAGACGGACGCGGGAACGTCATAAAAAATCACCTGCGACGGCAGCGGCCGCCCCAGGACGTAAGCCTTGGCTTGGCCCGGTGGCATACAGCCGTTGTTCTTCTTGGCCAAACCCGGTGGGCAGCGGCCGGATTGAAGGATGGGGCCGTAATAAGCCTGGACCGCCGTACGCTGCTGTGGCTGAAAGTAGCCACCAATGGAGATGCTGACGCGGGTGCCACCACTGGACCGAACGATTTGCCCCCCGCCTTGCTGCTGTGCCTCGCGGCCACCCTGGCCTCTGTCGTCTTTGTCCTTGTCGTGGCCCCGCTCTTTATTTTCCTTGTGCTCTTTGTATTTGCCCTGCCCCACGCCCTCGGGCTTTTCGGCCAAGGCATTGAGGGTGTACAGGGCAAACGTTGCCGTCAATAAAAAGCTCAGCATCGTGCGCGCAGAAAGATGCGGCAGGGTGGCGATGGAAAGATGAGACCTTCGAGCAGCAAGTTGTGTTTTCATCAATTCAGTCTAGGGTCGGCCCGCGTCTTCGGATGTAGGCCAATGTCTTGTGCAAGCGCGACCCAAAGCCGACGGATGAGGCTCATCCCGATTTCAGGCAAGCGCTGAGGACAAGCTCCGACAGCGCACCTTCTGCGCGCCGCTAACATGACAGGCATGTGCATCCGGAAATTCATGTCGTGCAGATGAGGCGATCACCCCGGCCCGTTCCCTGGCTAACGGCAGGCGAGGAGTTCCCGCCCATTGAAACAGCCTGGGGCGCGACCGAGCCTGCGCCTGGTCTGTTGGCTGCTGGCGGCGTGCTCGATACGCCCAGCTTGCTGCGCGCCTATCAGCACGGAATTTTTCCGTGGTTCAGCCTCGGCCAACCCATCTTGTGGTGGAGCCCTGACCCGCGCATGGTGCTGAAAACCGATCAATTCCGCCTGCATCACTCGCTGGCCAAAACGCTCAAGCGATTTGTCATCGCGCCAGGCTGCCAAGTCAAATTTGACAGCGCCTTCGTCCGAGTCATCGAAGCCTGCGCCAGCGTGCCCCGCGACGGACAGCCTGGCACCTGGATCGTGCCCGAGATGATTGCTGCCTATACCGAACTGCACCGCGCCGGCCATGCGCACAGCGTTGAAGTCTGGATGGACGGCGAGCTTGCCGGCGGCCTTTACTGTGTCAATCTGGGTCGCATGGTGTTCGGAGAATCGATGTTCGCGCGGCGCACAGACGCGTCCAAGATTGCCCTGGCGGCGCTGGTGGCCTTTTGCCGAGCGCAAGGCATCGGCATGATCGACTGCCAGCAAAATACCAGTCATCTGGCGTCCCTGGGCGCAGCCGAGATTCCGCGCACGGACTTTGCAGCCCACCTGCAGGCTCATGCGCCGCTCGCTGCGCCGCGCTGGGTGTTTGATGCAGCCTGCTGGCAAGAAATTCTCAAGAATCCCGAGCGAGCCTGACGTGACCCATCTCAAAGACCTGCCGCTGCAAAGCCTGCAGTTTTACGCCACTGCGCCCTACCCTTGCAGTTACCTGCCGGGCCGCATGGCGCGCTCTCAAGTGGCCACACCCAGCCATTTGATTCATAACGACGCCTATTCGGAATTGGTCACCAACGGGTTTCGACGCAGCGGCATGTTCACCTACCGGCCTTACTGCGATGGTTGTCAGGCCTGCGTGCCCCTGCGGGTGCTGGCAGACCAGTTCAAGCCCGACCGCAGCCTGCGGCGTGCTTGGCAGCGCCATCAAAACTTGCAAGCCCGCGTGCTCAAGCTGTGCTTCATGCCCGAACATTACGAGCTGTATCTGCGCTACCAAAACGGCCGCCATGCAGGCGGTGGCATGGACCAGGACAGCATCGACCAGTACACGCAGTTCCTGCTGCAAAGCCGCGTCAATTCACGACTGGTTGAGTTCAGGGAAACGCTGCCTGACGGCGAACCCGGTGCGCTTTGCATGGTTTCCATTTTGGACGTGCTGGACGACGGTATTTCGGCCGTCTACACCTTTTACGAGCCGACGCCCCATGCCAGCTACGGCAATTTCAGCGTGCTCTGGCAGATCGAGCAGGCCAAGCGACTGCGCCTGCCCTTTGTGTACCTGGGCTACTGGATCGCCCAAAGCCCCAAGATGAACTACAAGGCGCGTTTTCGCCCTTATGAGGTTCGGGTGGACGGCGACTGGGTTGCAGACGCACCAACAAGGGACGAATCGCCTTTGTGAATCCTGATTTCACAAAGTAAAATTCATGCGCCTATGCGAAACACCGAAACCGGCGTCCCCATCACCCCTACCGTTCAGGTACTTGAGCGCATGTTCAATCTGCTGGAAATCCTGGCAGAGCGTGAAGAAGCAGTCTCGCTGAAAGAAATCAGCGAAAAGTCTGGCCTGCACCCTTCCACCGCCCACCGCATCCTGAACGACTTGACGACCGGGCGCTTTGTGGAACGCCCCGTGGCCGGCAGCTACCGCCTGGGCATGCGACTGCTGGAGCTAGGCAACCTGGTCAAAGCCCGCCTGAGCGTGCGCGACGCTGCCTTGGTGCCCATGCGTGAGTTGCACAAAATCACCCAGCAAGCCGTCAACCTGAGCATGCGCCAGGGCGACGAAATTGTGTACGTGGAGCGCGCCTACAGCGAACGCTCTGGCATGCAGGTGGTACGCGCCATTGGCGGACGCGCACCGCTGCACCTGACATCGGTCGGCAAGCTCTTTTTGGCGGTGGACGATGTGCAGCGCCTGCGCAGCTACGCCAGCCGCACCGGCCTGCCCGGTCAGACCCGCAACAGCATCACGCAGTTGCCCACCCTGGAGCGAGAGCTGTCCAAGGCACGCCAATACGGCGTGGCCAGGGACAACGAAGAACTGGAGATGGGTGTGCGCTGCATGGCCGCAGGCGTGTACGACGACCAGAACAAGCTGATTGCCGGCTTGTCGATTTCCGCGCCAGCCGATCGGCTGGACGAGAGCTGGGTTAGCAGGTTGCAGGCTACAGCGCGGGAAATTTCGGCCGCACTGGGTTGCAAGCAAGCTGAAGGCGCTTGACTGTTAGCTGTTAACTGGTCTTGGCATCGATCAGCTTGATCGGATCTGCAGCTTTCAACTTTTGAGCAACCACGGGGCTGGACTCCACCCAGCGACGCACTCGCTCCGCGTCACCAATACGGCTGAGCTTGCCTGCCGAATCCAGAAACACCATGATCAATTTGCGGCCGGCCACTTCGGCCTGCATGACCAGGCATTGACCAGCTTCGGAGATGTAGCCGGTTTTCTGCAGGCCGATATCCCAGTCCGGGCTCTTGACCAGGCGGTTCGTGTTGTTGAACTGAATCGTGCGTCGACCCACGGCCACCTGATGACCGGTCGAAGTGGAGTAAGCCCTCAGGAGCGGGTCAGCGTAGGCAGCGTTGACCAGCGTGGCCAAGTCTTGTGCGCTGGACTGGTTCTGACTGGACAAACCGGTAGGCTCGACGTAACGCGTGTCCTGCATGCCCAGAGATTTGGCTTTGGCATTCATCAATGCCACAAAGGTCTGTAGGCCGCCAGGATATGTGCGGCCCAGCGCGTGTGCTGCACGGTTTTCACTGGACATCAGGGCCAAATGCAGCAACTCCCCGCGCGACAGCGTGGTGCCCACCTGCAACCTGGACGAACTGCCCTTTTCGGTGTCCACGTCGTCCTGGGTCACCGTCAGCATTTCTTCCATGGGCAGCTTGGCATTGCTGACGATCACGCCCGTCATGAGCTTGGTGATCGATGCAATCGGCAGCACAGCGTGGTCGTTTTTGCTCAAAAGCACCTCGCGGGTGTCCTGGTCAATGACCAAGGCAACGCTGGACTTCAAGGACAAGGGATCCAAGGCCGTATGCAAGCCAGCCAGTTGACCGAAAGAAGGTTTTGCTGGAGCCGCCTGCATGACCGTGCGTTTGACGCCGGAGGCTTTGACCACCTTGCGCGGGGCAGCTTTCTTTGCTTTTTTGACTACCGCTTCGCTCCTGGACGACTGGCTCGATTGAGCATGAACCGGCGCCAGCGCGAAACCAAGGGACAAGGCCAAAAGGCCTAGGAAACGGACGGCGCGCAGAGGGCTCAGTAGGGTCATGGGGCGTGCACTCAGGTAATTGGGCGAAACCCCGAGCCGGAACCCGAGGTCAATGTGAATGGTCGAGAGTGTATCGAAATACAAAATAGTCCGCAATATCAAAAACTTGCGTGACTTTTCTCATGTAAAAAATTGCAACCAGCAGCAAGCCTAAAACCAAAGTATTCGCATCGCCCGGCAAGCTCAACCAATCGCATGGATATCCACGCACTCTGCCTACGCTTAGGGGCTCAATCTTTCAAGCGCGAGGCGTAACAACACACCCCCGGGTCGAACCAAGTTCTTGAAAATTCTGCCAGTTCGTTGCCCGCCGTCCACGAACTGCGCTCGATGTAGCCTACGGTCTGACCTATAGCCGGACGAAAGTCAGTCACGCTCCAGTCTGGCACTGGCGCGGCAAAGATATGGTCCTCGGCGCGGCTGATCCACAGATCAAACTCGGTTTGATAAAACAGGTACATCGAGTCGCCCAGATCGGCCGCCTTGAGCGCCTGGGTATGGCGTGCGTCAAACCAGATCTCCTCGATCGCTGCCGGCTCGCTATTTAAGAGCCGCAAGCGGCGCACGCGCCAGGCCTTGCCGGCCGTGTTCACCCCTGCCTCGCCTGCCGCCGCCATGACGGGCACACCAGAGGGCCGGACCAGTTTTTCCACGCTCAGGATGCTTGCCGTCGGCAGGCCCGGACCGTCGTGCAACTCGAGCCGGAACAGGTCGTAAATACCTTTGCCGCTGCTGCCGCCGCGCACATAGGTGCCTGAGCCTTGAATGCGTTCGAGCACGCCCTGCTCCTCCAGCAAGGCCAAGGATTTGCGCAGCGTGCCCACCGCCACATTCAGCGACTGGGCCAGATCCGCCTCGGTCGGCAGTCGCTCGCCCTGGCGCCAGAACCCGGCCCGGATCTGCCGGGTCAGCAACTCCGAAATTTGCAGGTAGATCGGCAAAGGTTTGGCACGCGTCAATTCAGTCATGCATGAAGTATGGCAAAGGTCTTGTCGAGCGAAACGGATTCATATACGATTCATGCATTATTCAATCACTTCATCTACAAAAGGACTGCCCATGAGCGTTGTTCCGATTCGAGGCGACGGACTGGCCGGCGCAGAAGTCGCCTGGTTTGCGCCACTGTGCTCTGACGACTACCGTCACCTGGGCGTGCCTGAAGGCGATTTGCGCAGCAGCTGGGAAAACACCAGCGCCATTGCACTCAAGGCCGAGGCGCTGGGCTTTCGCAACATCCTGTGCCCCTCGTCTTACCAGGTGGGGCAAGACACCCTGAGCTTTGTGGCCGCGATGGCGCCGCTCACGTCGAAGATGAATTTGCTGGCCGCCATCCGCTGCGGAGAGATGCACCCAGCCATGCTGGCGCGCACAGTGGCCACCCTGGACCACATGCTCAAGGGCAGACTCACGCTGAACGTGATCTCCTCGGACTTTCCGGGCGAGCAGGCCGACAGCGATTACCGCTACCAGCGCTCGTGGGAAGTGGTCGAGATCCTGAAACAGGCCTGGACGCAGGGTGAGATCGATTACGAAGGCAAGATCTACAAGCTCAAGGGCTTGTCCACCGATCCCGTGCGGCCCTACCAGCAAAACGGTGGGCCGCTGCTGTACTTCGGCGGCTACAGCCCGCCCGCGCTGGAGTTGTGCGGCGCGCATTGCGACGTGTACCTGATGTGGCCAGAAACCAAAGAAATGCTGGCCCAGCGCATGAAAGATGTGCACGAGCGCGCCGCCAAGTACGGCCGCACGCTGGACTACGGTTTGCGCGTTCACATGATCGTGCGCGACACCGAAGCCGAAGCCCGTGAGTACGCCCGCGAACTGGTGTCCAAACTGGACGATGACAAAGGCCGTGAGATCCGCGCTCGCGCATTGGATGCGACCAGCCTGGGGGTGTCTCTGCAAGCGCAAAACCGCGCACTGGCCGACGTGGAAGGCTATGTAGAGCCGCACTTGTGGACCGGTGTGGGCCGGGCCCGCAGCGGCTGCGGCGCAGCCCTTGTGGGCAGCGTGGACCAAGTGCTGAGCGCCATCCATGACTACCAAAAGATGGGCATCAAAGCCTTCATCTTTTCCGGCTACCCGCATCTGCAGGAATGCGAGATTTTCGGCAGCAAGGTGCTGCCGCAAATCCAGACTTTTTCACTCGCGCAAGAGTACGGGCGTGTCCCGGCTCAATTGCCCGCAACGCCCCTGGGGCAAGGAATTCGACGATGAACATGCCCCGTGTGACATTGAGCGGCGAGGTCTCGCTCAGCCAACTGGCTTATGGCGTCTGGCGCCTGTCTGAAGCCGCAGACTGCTCGGCCAGCGCGGTGGACAGGCGCATCCGCAGCTGCTTGGCGCAAGGCATCACCACCTTTGACCACGCCGACATTTACGGTGGCTACCGCTGCGAGCAACTCTTCGGCGAAGCCCTGCGCGATCAGCCCGGCTTGCGCTCGCAAATCGAGATCGTCACCAAGTGCGACATCATGCTGCTGTCCAAGGCCTGGCCCGACACGCGCGTCAAGCACTATGACACCTCGGCCGTGCACGTCACAGCCAGCGTGGAGCGATCGCTGCAGTACATCGGTATTGACGTGATCGATGTGCTCTTGATCCACAGGCCCGACCCCTTGATGGACCATCACGCGCTCGGCGCCTGCCTGGACGGCCTGATTGACCAAGGCAAGATCCGCGCAGCCGGCGTGTCCAACTTCATGGGCTGGGACTTTGACTTGCTGCAGTCGGCCATGCGCCATCCGCTCTTGACCAACCAGATCGAAATCAGCCTGATCAACACCCAGCCCTTCGTCAACGGGCAAGTCGCTCACGCACAGCGCCTGGGCAAACCTTTGATGGCCTGGTCACCCCTGGGTGGCGGCGCCTTGTTTGGCGAAGGCGCAGTGGCGCAACGCCTGCGCCCTGCCCTGCAGCGCGTGGCCAAGGCCAACGGCGTGGATGAAAGCGCCGTGGCCATTGCCTGGCTGCTGCACCATCCCGCGCAAATCTTGCCGGTGCTGGGCACCAATGACGAGGCGCGCATTGCGCGCTTCAGTGATGCGCTGAAAGTCGCCATGGATCGTCAGACCTGGTTCGAGCTGTACAGCCTGGCCAACGGAACGGACGTGCCATGAGCCGCGAATTCAGAAAAGCGCTGTCTTGCTTTGCCACGGGTGTGACCGTCGTCACCTCCCGCTGGAACGAGGCCGACTGGGGCATGACCTGCAATTCGTTCAGCTCAGCCTCGCTGGAGCCGCAACTGGTGCTGTGGAGCATTCGCAAAAACGCCAGCAGCCACGAAGCCTTCACGCGCGCAGGCGGCTACACGGTGAGCGTTCTGGCCGCTCAACAAGAAGCGGTGGCGCGGCAATTTTCGACCGGCAGCATGGCCGAGCGCTTTGCGGACACGGCCTCGGAACGGCTCGCCAGCGGTCGCATCAAGCTGGCGCACACAGCGGCCTGGTTTGACTGCACGCTGGTCGATGTGATTCCCGCAGGCGACCACGACATCTTGCTCGGGCAGGTGCAGGACTTCGGCTGGACGGAGCTCGACCCCTTGCTGTTTGCCAAAAGCCAATTCATGCAAGCCGCCTTACCCCTGCCATGCAACTAACCGCGCTGGCCCTTTTGTTCATCGCTGTGGGCGCTGCGGGTGGGTTCACAGCAGGCTTGTTCGGTGTGGGCGGTGGCCTTGTCATAGTGCCTACCCTGTACTTTTTGTGGCGTGACGACCCAGTGCTGGGCGCCGACGTGATGCACCATGCCGTGGCCACCTCACTGGCTTGCATCGTGGTGACTTCTGTCACCTCGTCGTGGACGCACTGGCGCGCGGGCCGATTTGAGGCCGCGATGCTGCCCGTGATGGGTAGCGCCGTCAGCCTGGGCTCGGTGCTCGCCGTCTGGGCCAGCACTTATGCGCCCACGCAGTGGCTGAAGATCGGCTTTGGCCTGTTCGCGGTGGTGACAGGCCTGACGCTGCTCAGGAACAACAACGCGCCGGCGAGAACTGCACCGCTGAAGTCACGCGAGATGTGGGGTGCCGGCACCTTGATCGGTCATGTGTCCACACTGCTGGGCGTGAGCGGCGGCGCGCTGACCGTGCCTTATTTGGTGCTGCGCGGCATCGACATGCGCCGCGCCGTGATCGTGAGCTCGGCCATCGCCATTCCTATTTCCGTCATCGGATCGGTGGGCATGGCGATCATGGGCCCGAACAAGCCGAACACCATTGGTTACGTGCATTGGGTGGCGTGGTTGGCCATCAGCGCGGTGAGCATCTATTTTGCGCACTGGGGCGCACGCGTGTCACATGTGCTCGACAAGGTGCTTTTGAAGCGGCTCTTTGCCGGCTTCTTGGGCCTGGTCGCCCTGCACATGCTTACTCATTGATATAGCTCAGGCCAGGCGCATCGCATAAGGCCCGTGCATCAGGTCAATCGCCTGCCCCGTGCGGGCTGATTCCTGCGCCGCCAGGCCCATCAGCACGGCGGCCAGGCCGTCGGCCAAGCTGACTTCCACCGGGCCTTCGCCGAGCATGGCTTTGCGAAAACGCTGGTGCTGGTACAGCGTGGAGCCGTTGTGGTCGCCGGCCGCCAAGGCCTCGGCATCCACCGGTACATCGAGTTCAACAGGCCCCTTGGGGTGGCGCGGACTGAGCACCAGCTTGGGCACAGGCGGCGCGCCCAAGTGCGCGGGCCAGAAGCGCTCAGGCCCAGGCACAAAGCATTCCACCTTGGCCTCTGGCCCGACGATCGAGATTTCTTCCTGGTAGCGCGCACCTTCGGCAAACATGCACAACTCGAGCAACGCCCGCTGGCCGGATGCAAAGTCAACGACCACATAAGCGTTGTCCAGAATGTCGGGCACGCCGTCGGCGTAGCGTTCATCAAGGTGGTTGTTGGCCACCGAGGCCGATGCATAAATCCGCACGGGCTCACTGCGCGTGAGGTGTCGCATCAGGTCAAAAAAGTGGCAGCACTTTTCAACCAGGGTGCCGCCGGTGTAGCGGTTGAAGCGGTTCCAGTCGCCGACCTTTTCAAGAAAGGGAAAGCGATGCTCGCGGATGCTGAACAACGTGACCGGGCCTGTGTTGTGCTGGCCATGCGCTTCTTCGATCAAGCGCGCCACAGGCGGCATGTAGCGGTATTCCATGGCGACCCAGATCGGCGCGGCAGGCACTGCCAGGGCTTGCAACTGGCGCACTTCGTCAAGCGTCGTGCAGGCCGGCTTTTCAAGCAAGACCGGCAAGGGGCGCAAAGCCAGGATCTGCTGGAGTTGCGCCATATGCCGAAAGTTCGGGCTGGTCACCACAACGCAGTCCACCTCGGGTGACAGCACCACGGACTCAAGGCTGGGCAGACGCTCTGCGCCCGGCGCCAGGGCCAAGGCACGTGCAGCCATGGCATCGTCCGGCTCAAAAATAGCCGTCACCGAGCTGGCAGGCAAGAGCGCCACGTTGCGTAAATGCTCTTGGCCCATCATGCCGCAGCCAATAAAGCCGTATCGAATCTGTTTCATGCGCTACCTGTCACACCGTGAATGAAATATGCATGAATTTTGCCACAGCGCAGCGGCTGTGGGCTTGCCCCAGTCGATCTTCAACCTTGCGCAGGCACCCTGTCGGCCTTGCTGTGCAACTTGCTCAGCGCACTCAGATAAGCCTTGGCGGAGGCCACGATGATGTCGGGGTCAGCGCCCACGCCATTGACGATGCGGCCGCTGTTTTGCAAGCGCACCGTCACCTCGCCCTGGCTTTCGGTCGAACCGCTGATGGCGTTGACCGAGTACAGCACCATCTCGGCGCCGCTCTTGACATGGTTTTCGATGGCCTTGAGAGATGCATCGACCGGGCCGTTGCCGTCCGATTGGCCTTTGACTTCAACGCCATTGACCGTGAACACCACGCTGGCTTGCGGACGCTCGCCGGTTTCACTGTGCTGCGACAGCGACACGAAGCCGTACTGCTCGCGCTCGTGCATCACGCTCTCGTCACTCACCAGCGCCAGGATGTCTTCGTCAAAAATCTCGCTCTTGCGGTCGGCCAGCTCCTTGAACTTGGCAAAGGCCGCGTTGATGTCGGTCTCGCTTTCGAGTTGCACGCCCAGGTCTTGCAAACGTTGCTTGAAAGCATTGCGGCCACTGAGCTTGCCCAGCACCATCTTGCTGGCGCTCCAGCCCACGTCCTCGGCGCGCATGATCTCGTAGGTCTCGCGCGCTTTGAGCATGCCGTCCTGGTGAATGCCCGAAGCGTGAGCAAAGGCATTGGCGCCAACAACCGCCTTGTTGGGCTGCACCACAAAGCCCGTCGTCTGGCTGACCATGCGGCTGGCCGCGACGATATGCAGCGGATCGATGTTCATGTCCAGGTTGAAATAGTCGCGGCGCGTTTTCACGGCCATGACGATTTCTTCAAGCGAGCAATTGCCGGCGCGCTCACCCAGGCCATTGATGGTGCATTCCACCTGCCGTGCGCCGCCGATCTTCACGCCGGCCAGCGAGTTGGCCACGGCCATGCCGAGATCGTTATGGCAATGCACGGACCAGACGGCCTTGTCGCTGTTGGGCACGCGCTCGCGAAGCGTCTTGATGAAGTTGCCATACAGCTCGGGCACCGCGTAGCCTACGGTGTCCGGCACGTTGATGGTGCTGGCGCCCTCCTTGATCACGGCTTCAATCACGCGGCAAAGGTAATCGACGTCGCTGCGGTAGCCGTCTTCAGGGCTGAACTCGACATCGGCCACCAGGTTGCGGGCAAAGCGCACTGACTGCTTGGCCTGCTCGAGCACCTGCTCGGGCGTCATGCGCAGCTTTTTCTCCATGTGCAGCGCGCTGGTCGCAATGAAGGTGTGGATGCGGGCAGAGTTGGCGCCTTTCAGCGCCTCGGCCGCGCGGGAAATGTCGCGGTCATTGGCGCGCGAGAGCGAACACACGGTCGAATCCTTGATGGCGTTCGCAATGGCTTGCACGGCCTCAAAGTCGCCGTTGGAGCTGGCTGCAAAACCGGCCTCGATCACGTCCACCTTCAGGCGTTCCAACTGCCTGGCGATGCGCAGCTTTTCGTCGCGCGTCATGGACGCGCCGGGCGACTGCTCGCCGTCACGCAAGGTGGTGTCAAAAATGATCAATTTGTCGGTCATGGCGTTGAGTCCTGCAAGTGTGCGAGTGTTCGAGTGAGCGAGGCAGTTTTTCTAACTTAAACCGCTATGGTAGCGGCGCTGTGCCCGGGCTGGCTGGGCGCTGCCTGGCTGCGCTGCAAGCCCGACACGATGGCTTTGAGTGAGGCCAGCACAATGTTGCTGTCCATGCCCACGCCAAAAAGCGTTTGGTCTTGAATGCGAAGCTCAAGGTAGGCCACGGCTTGCGCGTTGGCGCCCGAGCCGATCGCGTGCTCGTGATAGTCCAGCACCCGCACCACCTGACCTGTGGCCTCGGCAAGGCCCGCTACAAACGCATCGATGGGTCCGGTGCCACTGCCGCGCACGGCATGTGTCTGCCCCGCAATTGCCACGTCGGCCTGAATGTTGAAGACCTTGTCCGCCCCCTGCTCCCGTTCTTCGGTTTGCAGGTGCTGCGGCGTGGTCACGGTTTTCAGGCCGTACGTCGCCTCAAACAATTCGAACAGCGCCGTACCCGTCAGTTCCTTGCCGCTGGCATCCATCACGGCCTGCACCACCTGGCTGAACTCGATCTGCAGGCGCCTTGGCAACTCCAGACCAAACTCGTTCTCGAGCAAATAGGCAATGCCGCCCTTGCCCGATTGGCTGTTCACGCGGATCACGGCTTCATAGCTGCGGCCCAGATCTTTCGGGTCAATCGGCAAGTAAGGCATGTCCCAAATATCGCCCTCACGCCGCGCGGCAAACGCTTTCTTTATCGCGTCTTGATGCGAGCCTGAAAACGAGGTGTAGACCAGGTCGCCCACATAGGGGTGGCGCGGATGCACGGGGATCTGGTTGCAATGCTCCACCGTACGGCGAATGTCGTCGATGTCCGAAAAATCCAGGCCCGGCGACACACCCTGGGTGTAAAGGTTCAGCGCAATGTTGACCAAGTCCACATTGCCCGTGCGCTCGCCGTTGCCAAACAGGCAGCCTTCAATTCGGTCTGCGCCGGCCATGAGCGCCAACTCACCGGCTGCGGTGCCCGTGCCGCGGTCATTGTGCGGATGGACTGAAATGATGATGGCGTCGCGCCGCGCCAAGTGGCGGTGCATCCACTCCATCATGTCGGCAAAGATATTGGGCGTTGAACACTCAACCGTTGAAGGCAGGTTGATGATGCATTTTTTCGCCGGCGTCGGCTGCCAGACCTCGGTCACGGCATCGACCACACGCTTTGAAAAAGCCAGCTCTGTGCCCGACCACATCTCGGGCGAGTACTGAAAAGTCCATTGCGTTGCAGGCTGCTCAGCTGCCAGTTGCTGAAACAAGCGCGCGTTATCAGTGGCGAGCTGAACGATGGCGTCCTCGTCCATGCCCAGCACCACACGGCGCATCACGGGGGCTGTCGCGTTGTAGAGGTGAACGATGGCCTTCTTGGCCCCCCGCAGAGCCTCGAATGTGCGGCGAATCAGCGGCTCTCGCGCCTGGGTCAAGACCTGAACCGTCACATCACCAGGGATCAGGTTCTCGTCAATCAGGCGGCGCAAAAAATCGAACTCAGTCTGCGAAGCCGAGGGAAAGCCCACCTCGATTTCCTTGAAGCCGATCTTCACGAGCATCTCGAACATGCGCAGCTTGCGCGGGATGTCCATGGGCTCGATGAGGGCCTGGTTGCCGTCCCGCAGATCAACACTGCACCAGATGGGCGCCTTGGTCAGCACGGCATCCGGCCAGCTGCGGTCTTTCAAGGCGATGGGGGCGAAGGCTTTGTACTTGCTGGAGGGTTGGGTCAACATGGTGGTCTCAAATGAAAAACGGCCCGGTTGCGGTAATGCAATCGGGCCGTTGAAGAAAAGGAACGCGTGCGCGCTACGGTCTCCGCCCGAGGGAAGATAGCAGTAGGGACAGCGAAAGCAAATTCATAGAGAGGCAATGTAGCACAGCCTGAAGGGCTGCGGCCTTCGCGGACTTACTTGTGCAGGCCGCGCTCGTCTGGCTCATCGGTTGAGGTCGAGATCACACTGGTCTGCAAGCCCTTGGCCTTGCGCCAGCCGTAGAGCGCATAGCCCGAAAAACCGTAGGCGATGAAGATGCCGAACAGCACGCTAGGCGGGTCAATATTGATGGCGGCTATCACCAGCACGATGAGCACGATGACCACAAAGGGCACACTGCGCTTGAGGCTCACGTCCTTGAAGCTGTAAAACGGCACGTTGGTGACCATAGTGAGACCCGCGTAGAGCGTGAGCGCAAACATCCACCAACGCATCTCACGGCCTTCGACACCGGCCTCTGTCATCAGCCATATGAAGCCAGCCACCAGTGCTGCGGCGGCCGGTGAAGGCAAGCCTTGGAAAAAACGCTTGTCCACCACGGCGGTGTTCACATTGAAGCGCGCCAGGCGCAGGGCTGCGCAAGCGCAGTAAACGAAAGCCGCGATCCAGCCCCAGCGACCCAGGCTGGTCAGGCCCCAGACGTAAGCGATCAAAGCCGGTGCGGCACCAAAAGACACCATGTCCGACAGGGAATCCATCTGCTCGCCAAACGCACTTTGCGTATTGGTCATACGCGCCACGCGGCCGTCCAGGCTGTCGAGCACCATGGCGCAAAAAACGCCAATGGCAGCCTGGTCAAAGCGACCATTCATGGCCATCACGATGGCGTAAAAACCGCCGAAGAGCGCTGCGAGCGTGAAGAGGTTGGGCAGGATGTAGACACCCTTGGCCCGCTTGCGCGGCGCTTCGCTGGCTGCCACTTCTAGCTCATCAAGATCTTGCATGGGAAACGCTCCGGGCCTTTAGGCCAAGCCACCGGAATGTCCGGCGGCGGTAGTGAAAAATTGACGCGGACTGTCCGCAGTTGCGTCGAGGATACCAAACCGCCATCCGACAAAGACCCAAGGAGCGCCCACAAAAAAAGCCGCGCAATCGCTTGCGCGGCTTTCGCTTGATACGCACAGGCCCTGCGGCCTGCTCTGCATCAGTTGCGGGTTTGGTCGACCAGCTTGTTCTTGGCAATCCAAGGCATCATGGCGCGCAACTGTGCACCCACCACTTCGATACTGTGGTCAGCCGTGTTGCGGCGACGAGCGGTCATGCTTGGGTAGTTCAGGCGACCTTCCTGGATGAACATCTTGGCGTATTCACCGTTCTGGATGCGCTTCAAAGCATTGCGCATAGCTTTGCGCGATTCTTCGTTGATGACTTCAGGGCCAGTCACGTACTCGCCGTACTCGGCGTTGTTCGAGATCGAGTAGTTCATGTTGGCGATGCCGCCTTCATAGATCAGGTCAACGATCAGCTTGAGCTCATGCAGGCACTCGAAGTAGGCCATCTCAGGGGCGTAACCAGCTTCGACCAAGGTCTCGTAACCCATCTTGATCAGCTCAACCGCACCGCCGCACAGAACAGCTTGCTCGCCGAACAAGTCGGTCTCGGTCTCTTCCTTGAAGTTGGTTTCAATGATGCCGGCCTTGCCGCCACCGTTGGCCATGGCGTAAGACAGTGCCAGGGCACGGGCCTTGCCGCTCTTGTCCTGATGCACAGCCACGAGGTGAGGCACGCCGCCGCCCTGGGTGTAGGTGTTGCGCACGGTGTGGCCTGGGGCCTTGGGCGCGACCATCCAGACGTCCAGGTCAGCGCGTGGCACGACCTGGTTGTAGTGCACGTTGAAGCCGTGAGCGAAAGCCAGCGATGCGCCTTGCTTGATGTTCGGTGCCACGTTGTTCGTGTAGACCTCAGAGATCATCTCGTCGGGCAACAGGATCATGACCACGTCAGCGGCTTTGACCGCGTCGTTGACTTCCATGACCGTCAGGCCGGCCTTGCCAACCTTTTCCCACGAGGCGCCGCCCTTGCGCAGACCGACCACGACCTTAACGCCGCTGTCGTTCAGGTTCTGGGCGTGTGCATGGCCTTGGGAGCCGTAGCCGAGGATGGCAACCGTCTTGCCTTTGATCAGGCTCAGGTCGCAGTCTTTGTCGTAGAAAACTTTCATTCTTATCTCCGGAAGTGGTGGTGGCGAAATGCCCTTCGACAGGCTGAGGGCGAATGCTTAACGTATGTCGCCACAAGAAATCCGCACGCGCCCCGCCTGTCGAAAACGCGCATGTGGATTGTTTGATTTTTAAACCCGCAGGATTCTCTCACCCCGGCCGATGCCGCTGGAGCCGGTGCGAACCGTCTCAAGAATGGCGCCGCGATCAATCGCTTCCAGAAAAGCGTCATTCTTGGTCTGATCGCCCGTGAGCTCGATGGTGTAGCTTTTTTCCGTGACGTCGATGATGCGGCCGCGGAAGATGTCGGCCATGCGTTTCATCTCTTCGCGCTCTTTGCCAACCGCGCGCACCTTCACCATCATGAGTTCGCGCTCGGTATACGCGCCTTCGGTCAGATCCACCACCTTGACGACTTCAATCAGGCGGTTCAGGTGTTTGGTGATCTGCTCAATGACGTCATCCGACCCAGTGGTCTGGATGGTCATGCGGGACAAGCTGGCGTCTTCCGTCGGGGCCACAGTCAGGCTCTCGATGTTGTAACCCCGGGCGGAAAAAAGACCGACCACGCGCGACAGGGCGCCGGGTTCGTTTTCGAGCAAGACAGCAATGATGTGTTTCATGAGGATTCCTCTTTTCGCTGCCCTCCCCCGTGCACGGTAATGCGCGGGCTTGGCAGGCAATAGATTCGTCGATGGGATCAGCCGGCGTCACTGTGAAGCGGCTGGATTAAAAAGACGCGCGAACTTCGCGCGGCTTGAGGCTCAGAGGTCTTCGCTCCCCAGCAGCATTTCAGTGATGCCCTTGCCGGCCTGGACCATCGGGAACACGTTCTCGGTGGGGTCGGTGCGGAAGTCCATAAACACCGTGCGGTCCTTGAGCTTGCGGGCCTCTCGCAAAGCGGGTTCCACGTCTTCAGAGCGCTCGATCAACATGCCGACGTGGCCATAGGCTTCAGCGAGTTTGACGAAATCAGGCAAGGCGTCCATATAGCTGCTGCTGTAGCGGCCGGCGTATTCCACCTCTTGCCACTGGCGCACCATGCCCAAATACCGGTTGTTCAAGGAAACGATCTTGATCGGTGTGTTGTATTGCAGGCAGGTCGAGAGTTCTTGAATGCACATCTGCACCGAGCCTTCGCCCGTCACGCAAAAAACTTCACTTTCAGGCTTGGCCAGCTTGATGCCCATGGCGTAAGGAATGCCCACGCCCATCGTGCCCAGGCCGCCGGAGTTGATCCAGCGACGCGGCTCTTGGAATTTGTAGTACTGCGCAGCCCACATTTGGTGCTGGCCCACGTCAGACGTGACATAGGTGTCTGTGCCCTGCGTCATGCGCGACAGGGTTTCAACCACATACTGCGGCTTGATCACCACGCCGTCGCCCGGGTGGTACTTCATGCAGTCGCGTTTGCGCCAGCCTTCGATGGTGCTCCACCAACTGCCCAGCGCATTGGCGTCAGGCTTGAGGCCGGACTCCTTGATCATGCCGATCAATTCGACCAGCACGTCCTTGACGTCACCCACGATGGGGACGTCAACCTTGACGCGCTTGGAGATGCTCGACGGATCGATATCGATGTGGATGATCTTGCGTTCGTTCTGGGCGAAGTGCTTGGGGTTGCCAATCACGCGGTCGTCAAAGCGCGCGCCGACAGCCAGCAGCACGTCGCAGTTCTGCATGGCGTTGTTGGCTTCGACCGTGCCGTGCATGCCCAGCATGCCCAGGAACTTCGGGTCGCTGGCCGGGATAGCGCCCAGGCCCATCAAGGTGTTGGTGCAGGGGTAGCCCAGCATGTCAACCAGCGTGCGCAGCTCATTCGAAGCGTTGCTCAACAGCACGCCGCCGCCGGTGTAGATGTAGGGGCGCTTGGCCGTCATCAACAACTGCAAGGCCTTGCGGATCTGGCCGCCATGGCCTTTGCGCACCGGGTTGTAGCTGCGCATGTCCACTGTGGCTGGGTAGCTGAAAGCGCATTTCTTGAAGGACACGTCCTTCGGAATGTCCACCACCACAGGGCCGGGACGGCCAGTTCGGGCGATGTGGAAAGCCTTCTTGAGCGTGTCAGCCAGGTCGCGCACATCCTTGACCAGGAAGTTGTGCTTGACGATGGGGCGCGTGATGCCAACGGTGTCGCACTCCTGGAAGGCGTCCAGGCCAATGGCGTGGGTAGGCACCTGACCGGTGATGATCACCATCGGGATGCTGTCCATGTAGGCGGTGGCAATGCCAGTGATGGCGTTCGTCACGCCAGGGCCAGAAGTGACCAGCGCCACGCCGACTTCGCCAGTGGCTCGCGCATAGCCGTCAGCAGCGTGAACGGCGGCCTGCTCGTGGCGCACCAGCACATGCTGAATGGTGTCTTGTTTATAAAAAGCGTCGTAGATGTACAGAACCGCGCCGCCTGGGTAACCCCAGATGTGCTTGACGTTTTCAAGCTGCAGCGCGCGCACGAGGATCTCGGCGCCCATCAATTCGGGATGTTTGTCGTCGCCAGCCGTGTGAGCCACAGCCGATGCGGAAGCGATTTCCGCTTTGGAGATTTCCATGATGAACCTTTGTGAATTTCTCTAACGAAATACCTTGGGTGCCTCTTCGCCCGTTCTTTTGAAACAGCGTTGAGACTTGAGACCAAGACCATAGGCAGATTCATATTCCGCCGAGTCATGACCCGTTTGCCTTTTGACTTGCAGCAAGCATTATGACACCGCGTCGGGTTAGCCCAGCCGATGCCATAATTCTCACGCTCGGACAGAACAGGCCAACCGGCCGCTGCCGAATGCAGAACCTCACCCAAGTTGGCAAGCGAACAAGAACTGTCAGACTTCCTGAAGAGCGTTGAAAAGCGAGCTTTCAAGCGAAGCGCGTACCACGTGCGCGACCACGAAGCCGCATTGGACATCGTGCAGGAAACAATGATGAAGCTGGCTCAGCACTACGGCGACAAACCGCTCGCCGAGCTGCCCATGCTGTTTCAGCGCATCCTCTCCAACAACATCCTGGATTGGTTTCGCCGTCGCAAGAGCCGAAATGCGCTGTTTTCCAACCTTAACGACATGGAGGCGAACAGCGAGGACGGAGACTTCGACCTGCTTGAAAGTTTCCGCACGGCGTCAGACACGGAGGCGGGAGAGCAAACGCTGAGCGCCCAAGACGTGACCGAGCGGGCACAGATCGTGCGTGCAATTGAAGTGCAGATCGAAGCCCTGCCGCCACGTCAACGCGAAGCCTTTCTGATGCGTTACTGGGAGGATATGGACGTTGCTGAAACGGCGATGGCCATGGGCTGTTCGGAAGGTAGTGTGAAAACGCACTGTTCAAGGGCAGTGAAGGCACTCGGAAAAGCATTGAGCGCCCTAGGAATCAAACCATGATCAATTCAATTTCCTCCTCTGCCGTTAACGGCGAACTGATCCAAGACCGGCAAGGGCTGCGTTTGGCCGCCTATCTGAGCCAGGCTGAGGTCCCACACGATATTTCAGAGCGGCTGCGCGTGGCGCGCCATCGTGCACTGGCCCATCGAAAACCTGCGCGGGCTTCGGCAGCCGTCAGAGTCGGCGCGGGTCAGGCTGCGCTGGCATGGCAGGGCGATGATCAAGTAAGTTGGTGGGAGCGCATCGGCTCGGTGATTCCGCTGCTGGCCTTGGTTGGCGGCCTCTTACTCATCAATTCAATCCAAAATGACAGCCGCGCGCGCGAACTTGCAGAAGTCGATGTCGCTTTGTTGACCGACGACTTGCCAGTGGCCGCCTTCGCTGACCCTGGGTTTTTGCAGTTTTTGAAGACCGACAACTGACCGCTTTAGAAACAACCGAGCCCGTCAAATGCACCTGAATCGCCCCTTGATGCCAAGAGTTACATCGAAGGTAAGGCACGTCTGCTTTGGCGCGATGGTCGGACTAGGCGCGGCTGGCATGGTCATGGCCCAGCCGGCGGTTCAGTCCGTGACTCAAGTCACCGCAGCCGGTGTGAGCAGTACGGCCCCGGTCCAGCCAAACGGCCTGTCTGGCCCCGCCTGGGCCGCCCTCACCCCGCTGCAACGCCAAGCGCTGGCCCCCTTGGCCAGTACCTGGGACAAGCTCAATGCAGGCCAGCAGCGCAAGTGGCTCGAAGTCTCGCGCAACTACCCGGCGTTGCCACCCACCGACCAAGCCAAAATGCACGGCCGCATGTCTGAATGGGTAGCGTTGAGCGCCCGTGAGCGAAGCGCTGCGCGCCTGAATTTCGCAGCCACCACCGAAATCGCCAAGGAACTCAGCCCGCAGGAAAAAAAGGCCAAGTGGGACGCCTACCAAGCGCTGAGCCAGGACGAACGTAAGAAGCTTGCGGAACAGGCAAGCAGGCCCCGCGTGGGCGCTGCGCCGGCGACTCGGCCGGTGGCGCCGCAAAAATTAGCGGCACTTCCCAGCACCAAAGGCACAGCCGCTTCGAATCCCAAGGTTGCAGGACAAGTAAAACCGGATGGGAAATCAGCGTTGGGCAGTCCGGCAGATGCGGCCAACACCGCGGCCGTGCCCGCTGAACGCGTAGAGCGCTGAGCCCACACGCGGCGCGCGCGACGCACGGGGAGTGGCCACGACACGCCGCTCGACCAAGCTAAACACCTTGACGCTGGCACATCCAGCTAACTCTGTAAGATTTTTCGGCCATGCTTGACGACAAACCGACCCCCTCCCTGAGCCGACGCATGGCCTGCTGGCTTTACGAAGGCATGCTGATGTTCGGCGTTGTCTTCATTGCCGACTACCTTTTCAGCACCCTGACCCAAACGCGCCACGCGCTGGATAACCGGCATGGCCAGCAAGCCTTCATCTTTTTGGTGTTCGGCATTTACTTTGTGTGGTTCTGGTCTCGCGGCCAGACTCTGGCCATGAAAACATGGCATATCCGCATCACTGACCTGCAGGGCAAAGCCCTCACCCAGCAGCGCGCTTTGGTGCGCTATGTGCTTAGCTGGCTTTGGTTTTTGCCACCACTGGCTGTCAGTTGGATCGCCGGGGTGGAGGTCCGCCAGGCGCTGGTGCTGGCAGGTGGCTGGATCGCCGTATGGGCTATCTTGTCGTGCTTTCATCCGCGTCGCCAGTTTTGGCATGACGCGCTGGCCGGAACGCGCCTGGAGACTTATCACCTGCCGGCCGAGCCCAAAAAGGACAAAAAGGCAAAAACTGACAAGGCCCCGAAGGCGGCCGCGCCATGAGCGCTCCCCTTTCCGCACGCCCTTGTTTCTCACTTTGCGTTTATTGCGGCTCGCGTGAGGGCACAACACCCGCTTATGCCGACGCAGCCATTGCGGTGGGCCGCTGGATCGCTGAGCAAGGTGGTCAACTTGTTTATGGCGGTGGGCACAACGGCTTGATGGGCCTCATGGCTGATGCCTGCCTGACGGCGGGCGGGCGCGTCATCGGCGTGATTCCGAAAGCCTTGGTTGAAAAGGAATGGGCCCACACGGGCTGCACCGAACTGCACGTGGTGGAAAACATGCATGAGCGCAAGCGCATCATGGCAGAGCATGCCGACGCCTTTTTGGCCCTGCCGGGTGGCATCGGCACCTTCGAGGAGTTCTTTGAGGTCTGGACCTGGCGGCAGCTCGGGTATCACGACAAACCGGTTGGCCTGCTAAACCTCAATGGCTATTACGACAGCCTGCTCACCTTCCTGGCCAATTCGGTGCGCGAAGGCTTTATGAATGCCGGGCAAATGGCCTTGATCCGCACCGGATCGGACGTCACGCCTTTACTCGAAGCGCTGGTGAGCGAATCCCGCAGCGCTGACCCCGTCACGCAACTCGACCAGATCTGAGCCCGGCCGAGTCCTCGGACAAGCCGGTCGCTTAGACCGCCGCTTCGTCCATTTCGCCGGTGCGAATGCGCACCACGCGCTCGACGCTTGTGACAAATATCTTTCCGTCGCCGATCTTGCCGGTGCGCGCAGCACGAACAATGGCGTCCACGCAGCGGTCAACGTCATCGGTTTTCACCACGACTTCTACCTTGACCTTGGGCAGAAAGTCCACCACATACTCCGCGCCGCGGTACAGCTCGGTATGGCCCTTCTGGCGGCCAAAGCCCTTGACTTCAGTCACCGTCAAACCGGTCACGCCGCATTCAGCCAGGGCCTCGCGGACTTCTTCGAGCTTGAAAGGTTTGAGGATGGCGGTAATTTGCTTCACAGGAACTCCGTTTTCAGTTTTTCTTGAATGGCGATGGGGCGGCAACTTGCCAGGCAGGCTCAAGCCCTGAATTTACTCGTCACAGGATAGCGCCAATCCTTGCCGAAGCTTCGGTGGCTAACCCGGATGCCAATCGGCGCCTGGCGGCGCTTGTACTCGTTGATCTTGATCAGTCGGGTGATGCGCTCGACGACCGCAGGGTCAAACCCGTCGGCGACCATCGCTTCGATGCTCTCGTCGTTTTCCATGTAACGCTGCAAGATCGCGTCCAGCACCTCATAGGGCGGCAGGCTGTCCTGGTCGGTCTGGTCGGGGCGCAACTCGGCGCTGGGCGGGCGCGTGATGATGCGCTCGGGAATCGGACATGCGCCCGTACCGTAGGGGTCGTTTTCATTGCGCCAGCGGGCCAGCTTGAAGACCGTGGTTTTGAGCAAGTCCTTGATCACGGCAAAGCCACCCGCCATATCGCCGTACAGCGTGCAGTAGCCCGTGGCCATTTCGCTCTTGTTGCCCGTGGTCAGCACGATGGCGCCAAACTTGTTGGACAGAGCCATCAAGATCACGCCGCGAATGCGGGCCTGAATGTTTTCTTCGGTCGTGTCTTCGGGCAGGCCTTTGAATTCAGCCGCCAGCGCCGCTTTGAAAGCCTCGAACTGCGGCACGATGGAAATCTCGTCGTAACGCACCTTCATGCGCTGCGCCATTTCGCGCGCGTCGATCCAGGAAATATCAGCCGTGTAGGGCGAAGGCATCATCACGGTGCGTACCTTGTCTGCGCCCAGCGCATCCACGGCGATGGCCAGCACCAGGGCCGAATCAATGCCGCCCGACAAGCCCAGCAACACGCCCGGAAAACCGTTCTTGCCGATGTAGTCGCGCACGCCCAGCACCAGCGCGTCCCACAGATCGGCCTCGGCGCTGCGCTCAGCGGCCAAGGGGCCTGCCAATTTCAGCGCGCCGCCTTGTCGCGTCACTTTCACTTCAAACAGATCTTCTGCAAAGCTGGGCGCGCGTGCCGCCACCGAACCATCTGATTGCAGCGCGAAAGAATGGCCTTCAAACACCACCTCGTCTTGCCCACCGACCAGATGCGCAAATACCAGGGGCAAGCCGGTAGCTTGGGCACGCTGGGCCATCATGTGCTCACGCTCGGCGCCCTTGCCAGCATGAAAAGGCGAAGCGTTGATGACGGCCAGCAACTCGGCGCCAGCCGCACGAGCTTGTTCGGCCGGGGCTTCAAACCAGGCGTCTTCGCAGATCAGCAAGCCCACGGCCACGCGGTCCGCGCCCTCGCCTACCTGCACCACGCAGCTGCCGTGGCCGGGGGTGAAGTAACGGCGCTCGTCAAAGACCTGGTAGTTGGGCAATTCCTGCTTGGCGTAGCTGGCCACGCGCGCGCCCTCGCGCAGCACATGCGCGGCGTTGTGGCGCTGGGTCACACTCACGCTCTTGCCCCTGAAGCCCAGACCGCTGCCTGTGTCCGTCGGGCTGCCAACCACGACCACGAGACCTTTTAACCCGGCCAACTCGCGGGCCACCTGGTCCACGGCATCATCACAGGCTTGAAGAAACGCGGGCCGCAAAAAAAGATCTTCTGCGGCATAGCCGCAAATGGCCAGTTCGGGCGTCAGGACGAGGCGCACGCCCGCGGCATAGGCTTGGCGGGCTGCGTCGATGATCTTGCGTGCATTGCCCGCCATATCGCCGACGCAATAGTTGAGTTGGGCGACGCAAATTTTCAGTAGCATGGGCGGGGAAGTTATGAGCACAGGCTCGACTTGAAGATCAGCGCAAAAAAGCAAAGAAAACCATTGAAAACCAACGTTCGCGATTATGTCATTCGGGTGCTCGAGTCCCCGCTCGCGCTGCCTGCCGTCCAGTGGGACGCTCTGCTGGCCTGCCAGGCAGGCGACGGCGCACTCAACCCCTTCATGCGCCACGCTTATCTGGCGGCCATGCACGAGAGCGGCAGCGCCGAACCAGCCACCGGCTGGACGCCCCGCTTTATCGCAGTCTTTGAAGGCGACGCTTTACTGGCGGCCTGCCCGCTCTACCTCAAGACGCACTCCTATGGCGAGTATGTGTTTGACTGGGCCTGGGCCAATGCCTATGCCCAGCACGGCTTGGCCTACTACCCGAAGGCTCTGGTCGCGCCACCGTTCACGCCCGTGCCGGGCCCGCGCCTGCTGGCCGTCAATGCCGAGGCCCGCGTGCTGCTGGTCAAGGCGGTGGTCGCCTGGTGTGAAGCTGAAGGCTTGTCATCCCTGCACCTCTTGTTCACGTCCGAGGAAGATGTGGCCGCTTGCCAGGAAGCCGGTCTCATGCTGCGCCACACGGTGCAGTTTCATTGGTCGGGCCAGTTTGACAACTTCGAGGCCTTCCTAGGCTCGCTGAGTCAGGACAAGCGCAAAAAAATTCGGCAGGAACGGCGCAAGGTGGCCGAGGCGGGCGTGCAGTTTCGCTGGTCGCGCGGGCGCGACATCACCTCGGCCGACTGGGATTTCTTCTACCGCTGCTACGAGCGCACCTATTACGAACACGGCAACGCGCCGTATTTGAGCCGCGATTTTTTCAAGGCCATGGCCGAGCACATGCCTGAAAACTGGCTGCTGTTTGTGGGCGAGCGCGACGGCCAAGCGATGGCCAGCAGCTTGATCGCGCTCGCGAGCAGTGCAGATGGCGAAGCCCCGCCCGTGGCTTACGGTCGCTATTGGGGCGCGATGGAGCGGGTGGACTGCCTGCACTTTGAGGCCTGCTACTACCAGCCACTGCAATGGTGCATTGAGCATGGCGTCGGCCGGTTTGAAGGCGGCGCCCAAGGCGAGCACAAGATGGCGCGGGCCTTGCTGCCCGTCAAAACCACCAGCGCCCATTGGCTGGCGCATCCCTCTTTTGCAGATGCCGTCGAGCGCTTTTTGGAGCGCGAGGGCGCCGGCATTGCCAACTACATGGCGGACCTTGAAAGCCGCAATCCGTTCAAGCGAACGAGCCAAGCCAAGGACTAGCTTGGCAGAGCTCAGCGGAGCATGAAGGCCGCACCACCCGCAACGCCCAGCACAAGCACCAGAGCGCTCAGCCACTTCAGGCGCCGGTTCAATGCCTCGGTGCTGGCCACAAGTTGCGCGTTTTGCTCGGCCAAGGCGTCAATAAGTCGGGTCGATTCAATCAGGCGCTGCTTCAACTCGGCCGTGCCTTCTTGCAACAAGCTCAGGCGCTCCTGCATTTGAGCAAGCGTCATGGGAGCGGTCGGAACGGCAGTGTCCAGCTCGCTCGAAGCCGCGCTTTCCGCCTTTCGGTTGCCCAAGGTGTCCCACAGCTTTTTGGCGCCTGCCGCCACTTTGGGCGCATTGCGAACCACATCGGTCCAGGGCACGCTCTGCAGTACCGTCATCCAGCCTATCGCCATGAGATTCCAACGCCTTTTTAGAAGAGGAACAAAGGAGGACAATCCGCCGCCTCAGCGCGCCAATATAGCCGCTCCCCCTTTGCCGCAGAGCCTTGTACGAAAGACCTTGATGCCAACATCCTCGACTGACCAGCCCGCGTACGACGTTCAACTGGTGCATTGCCCTGGCCTTGCACCCGCAGAGCGCCTGGCGGCCGAGTCCCGCTTTCGCGCTGCACTCGAATCCGCTTTGGGCGGCACCGAGCAGGTGCTGCTGGCGCTGCAGGCCTACCGGCTTGCGCAGGCGCTGGCGGAGGACCTTGAAGATGAGCCGGAAGATGAGCCGGAAGGCGAGTTGGAAGATGAAGACGAGGCGGATGACGAATCATTGATGGCGCTGTGGGAAAAGGCAGAGGCCGAAGCGATTGCCGCCGCCGTCAAACCCCTGAACGCCGAGGCTCGCGCGCAGGTGGTCGAGGCGCGCTTTGAAATCGTCCCGCATTGATTTGGCGCTCCATACGCCCATAAAAAAAGCGCTTGCGACGCAAGGCCGCAAGCGCTTTTTCGACAGACCTGAAGAAATCAGCCCTTGAGCGACTTCTGATAGTTCGCCATGCCGTCGGCGATTTCTTTCCTGGCGGCCTCCGGGCCTTCCCAGCCTTGCACCTTGACCCACTTGCCTTCTTCCAGATCTTTGTAGTGCTCAAAGAAGTGCGCAATGGTTTTCAGGCGCAGCGGGTTCAGGTCTTCAGGCTTTTGCCATTGGCTGTAGATCGACAAAATCTTGTCGGTGGGCACGGCCAGCACCTTGCCGTCTTCGCCAGCTTCGTCGGTCATCTTCAAGATGCCGATGGCGCGGCAGGTCACCACCACACCCGGAATCAGGGGCACGGGCGTGATCACCAGCACATCCACCGGATCGCCATCACCGCTGATGGTCTGCGGCACATAGCCGTAGTTGGTCGGGTAGTGCATGGACGTGCTCATGAAGCGGTCCACAAAAATCGCGCCGGACTCTTTATCCACTTCGTACTTCACCGGATCGGCGTTCATCGGGATTTCGATGATGACGTTGAAGGTTTCAGGCGCGTTTTTGCCGGGGGTAACGTTGGACAGTGACATTGCTTGATAAGAGTACGAAGGTACCGAGGAGTTACAAAGATGGACGGCCGGGCCAGATCGGTGGGGACTGGCTGTTATCGGTCGGTATTTACCCTCATTTTACTGATCCGAGGCTTACTGACCGGTGGCTTGTGATGTTTTGGCGTTAAATTTCTCTCGTTGGCCAATCTTCTCCTGGCACTTGGCGCAGGGTTGAGGAAGCAACGCAAGGCGGTGTGAACCCCAGCGTTGCACCGATACCCTAAGACTAAGAACTGGAGAAACTTATGCAAGGCAACTCAGCGCTGATTCTCGCGCTAGCCTGCGGCTTGATTGCCGTGGCTTATGGCTTCTGGGCGCGCAGCTGGATTCTTTCGCAGGACGCGGGCAACGCGCGCATGCAAGAGATCTCTGCCGCCATCCAGACCGGCGCCGCCGCTTACCTGGCCCGACAGTACAAAACCATTGCCATCGTCGGCGTGGTGCTGGCGGTGCTGATTGCGGTCTTTCTTGACGGCAAGACCGCCGCCGGATTCGTGATCGGGGCCTTCTTGTCTGGAGCCTGCGGCTTCATCGGCATGAACGTCTCTGTGCGCGCCAATGTGCGCACCGCGCAAGCGGCCACGCGCGGCATTGGCCCCGCGCTGGATGTGGCCTTCAGGGGCGGCGCCATCACCGGCATGCTGGTGGTTGGCCTGGGTCTTTTGGGCGTCACGGGCTTTTTCTGGTTTTTGGTGGGCAATGGCAACCTCACACCCAGCGCCAGCCTGACGGCCCTGCTCAACCCGCTGATCGGCTTTGCTTTCGGCTCCTCGCTGATCTCCATTTTTGCGCGCCTGGGCGGCGGCATCTTTACCAAAGGCGCAGATGTGGGCGCTGACCTGGTGGGCAAGGTCGAAGCCGGCATTCCTGAAGACGATCCGCGCAACCCGGCCGTGATTGCCGACAACGTTGGGGACAACGTGGGCGACTGCGCTGGCATGGCGGCCGACTTGTTTGAGACCTACGCGGTGACGCTGATCGCCACCATGGTGCTGGGCGCGCTGCTGGTCAGCGCAGCCCCCATGAACGCGGTGCTCTACCCGCTGGCGCTGGGGGCGGTGTCCATCGTCGGGTCCATCATTGGCTGCTTTTTCGTCAAAGCCTCGCCGGGCATGCGCAACGTGATGCCGGCCCTGTACAAGGGCCTGGCGATTGCTGGCGGTCTGTCGCTGGTGGCGTTTTACTTCGTCACCACCTGGCTGATGCCCGACAACGCGATCACCGCCACTGGAAGCCAAATGAAGCTGTTCGGCGCCTGCGCCGTGGGCCTGGGCCTGACGGCTGTGCTGGTCTGGGTCACCGAGTACTACACCGGCACGCAATACGCCCCAGTGCAGCACATCGCGCAGGCCTCGACCACCGGCCACGGCACCAACATCATTGCCGGCCTGGGCGTGTCCATGCGCTCGACCGCCTGGCCGGTGATTTTTGTGTGTATTGCCATCCTGGTGTCTTACCAGCTCGCGGGCCTGTATGGCATCGCCACGGCCGCAACCGCCATGCTCAGCATGGCTGGCATCGTGGTCGCGCTGGACGCTTACGGCCCCATCACTGACAACGCTGGCGGCATTGCAGAAATGGCCGAATTGCCCGAGAGCGTGCGCGACATCACCGACCCGCTGGACGCTGTGGGCAACACCACCAAGGCCGTGACCAAAGGCTACGCAATTGGCTCAGCCGGCTTGGCCGCACTGGTGCTGTTTGCGGACTACACCCACAAGCTGGAGAGCTACGGCAAGGCCATCAGCTTTGACTTGAGCGATCCATTGGTGATCGTCGGCCTCTTCATCGGTGGCCTGATCCCTTACCTGTTCGGCGCGATGGCCATGGAAGCCGTGGGCCGCGCAGCGGGTGCGGTGGTGGTGGAAGTGCGCCGCCAGTTCCGCGAGATCAAAGGCATCATGGACGGCAGCGCCAAGCCCGAGTACGGCCGCGCGGTGGACATGCTGACGACAGCGGCCATCAAGGAAATGATGATTCCGTCCTTGCTGCCTGTGGTGGTGCCGATTGCAGTCGGCCTGCTGCTTGGCCCCAAGGCCCTGGGCGGCTTGCTGATGGGCACCATCGTCACCGGCCTTTTTGTGGCGATCTCGATGTGCACAGGCGGCGGCGCCTGGGACAACGCCAAGAAATACATTGAAGACGGCCACCACGGCGGCAAGGGCTCAGAGGCTCATAAAGCTGCTGTGACCGGCGACACCGTGGGCGACCCCTACAAGGACACCGCCGGCCCGGCCATCAACCCGCTGATCAAGATCATCAACATCGTGGCACTGCTCATCGTGCCGCTGATGATGCAGATTCACGGCTGAGCCAGCCCAAAGCGCCTAGGCCGCGTCCCACGCGGCCAGGCGCGCCTGAAGTGCAGGCAAGCGGGGCGCGCCACGGGCGCCACCAAACACCTCGCATTTCATGGCGGCGGCCATATTGGCCCAGCGCAGCACTTTGTCCATGGGCCAGCCCTGCAGCAGCGCCCATACAAAAGTGCCGTGCCATACATCCCCCGCGTTCAAGGTATCAACCGCCGTGATGGCAGGCGCTGGCACGTGCAGCAGCTGGCCCGTGCTGCGCTGCCACAGCATTGCACCGTCGGGGCCCAGCGTCACGCCCACCACGGCCGCGTCGTGCGTGCTGGCTATGGCCTTCAAGGCTGCCTCTGGCGCGAGGCCTGGCTGGTAAATCTGCAAGGCCGGCTCTGAAAAAAGCAGGTGTGTGGCCAAGGGCACCAGGGACTGCAAGACGTGCAATGGCGCGGTGTCAGCATCCAGCACAGCGGGTATCTGGCAACGCCGCGCCTCTTGCAGCAAGGCGGCGGCGCCCTCTGCCCAGCGCACGTCAACCAGCACGGCGGCTGCATGGGCTACGCGGGCCAAGGGCAGCCAGCTGGCATCGCTTGGCATGGCGGGGTCGAAATAAGGAATCACAGCACGCTCGCCCGCAGCGTCCACGATGATGGATGAAAACGGCGTAGCCACGCCCGGCATGGGGCGCAAGAAGTCGGTGTTGACGCCCTCTTCGCTGATTTCCCGGATGAAGCGCTGGCCGGTTTCGTCAGCGCCTAAACGCGCCCACAACTCGACGGATGCGCCCAAGCGCGCCAGTGTGACGGCGGCGCTGGTGGCCATGCCTGAGGCAGCTTGCACAGCCAAAGAAGGTAGCACCTTGATGCCAGCGGAGGGGATGGCCTCCACTTTGAAAATGGTGTCCCAGAGGGCAGAACCCAGGCAGATGATTGACATGTCGGCAAGCCTAACCGACGCGCTGCCGCGAAGGCCTCAGGCGGGGGCGAGGCCAGCGCTCATGCCTGCATTTTCTTCGCAGGGAGCGTCCTCTGCAGTGCCCGCCGGCAAAAGCGTGCCAAACAGATTTTTTGGATCTGCCATTTGCGGGATCAAAGCCAGGCGCTCGCCGTAGCCCAGCGCCAGCGCGGCGTCGTGCATATAGCGCAGCGCCGAGAAGTCCTCCAGCGCAAAGCCCACGGAGTCAAACACGGTGACTTGCGCAGCGTTGTCACGGCCCGTCTTTGCGCCGCTCAAGACTTCCCACAACTCGGTCACGGCAAAGTCAGCTGGCATCTGCTGGATATCGCCCTCCGCGCGGGTCTGCGGCGTGAACTCCACAAACACTTTGGCTGCCGCCAGCACCCCTGCGGCCAATTCGGTTTTGCCCGGGCAGTCGCCGCCCACGGCATTGATGTGCATGCCAGGCTCGATCATGTCGGCCGTGACAATGGTGGCGTAGGCCTTGTCGGCCGTCACCGTGGTCACGATGTCCGCGCCCTGGACGGCTTGCCGGGTGCTGCTGCACACCTCCAGCTTCAAGCCGCTGCCGCTCAGGTTGGCCACCAGCTTGGCCGTGGCCTGGGGGTCGATGTCAAACAGACGCAGCGTGGCTATGCCCACGATGTGCTGAAAGGCAATCGCCTGGAACTCGCTCTGCGCCCCGTTGCCAATCAGCGCCATCACGCGGCTGTGCGGGCGGGCCAGGGTCTTGGCGGCCAGCGCCGATGTGGCGGCCGTGCGCATGGCGGTGGTCAGCGTCAGCTCACTCAGCAGCGTGGGGGCGCCGGTGGCCACATCGGCCAGCACACCAAAAGCCATCACGGTTGACAGCCCGATGGCGGTGTTCCTGGGGTGACCGTTGACGTACTTGAAGCTGTAGGTGCTGTCGTCTGAAATCGGCATCAGCTCAATCACGCCGTCCTTGGAGTGGTTGGCCACGCGGGCAGATTTGTCAAAGTCGGGCCACCTCAAAAAGTCAGCCCGGATGTTGTCCGCAATGCCGGCGATGCAGTTTTTCAGGCCCTGACGGCGTACCAGCGACACCGCATCGGGTGCGCTCAAAAACAGTGGGGCTTTCACAGGCTTTTCTCCTTGGCCCTTGATGGCCGGGTTTTGTCGATGGGAGAAGTTTGTCGGGCAGCAGCGTCAATGTAAATCGTCAAAAATATGCTGTTTTGCAGAAAAATTTGCCAAATCGTCAGGCCCGAATGACAATTTGCACATGGATGACATCGACCAAAGCCTGATCAGCCTGCTGCGGCAGAACGCTCGCCTGAGCATTGCCGACCTCGCGCACAAGCTGGAGGTTTCGCGCGGCACCGTCAACAACCGGCTGCGCAAACTCGAAGACAAGCAAATCATCGTGGGCTACACCATCCAGCTTCGTCCCGATGCGCAAGCCGAGCGCATACGCGCCTGGATGGGCGTTCTGGTCGACGGCAACACCACGCGCCAGGTGATCGCCAGTCTCTTGGGCGAGCCGGGCGTGGTGGTTTTGCATGACACAAACGGGCGCTGGGACTTGCTGGCCGAGATCGAGGCCGCGTCCATGAAGGAGTTGTCAGAGGTGCTCGAGCGCGTGCGTCTGATCAGCGGCATTCGCGGCACTGAAACCAATATTCACCTGGCCACTTACCGCTAGGCCAATGAGTCACAACGCTAGCTCACAGCGTCAATGCAAAAAAGGCGCCCCGACAAAGGCGCATTGCCCAGCGCCTCCAGCGACACCGCCTGCCTCGCACTGCTCACAAACAAGCGAGCGGGCTCTTTGCCGTGGGCGGGCGCCAGCGCCAGGTCGCTGGGGCACGGCACAGGCAGGCCGATCACGCGGTCCTGATGGCCGTCGGGCGCAAAGCGCACCACGCTCCAGCCGTCTTGCAGTGCCGTCCACACGCCGCCGTCATCGTCCACCGCCAGGCCGCTCAGGCGGCCCGAACCCTTGGGCACGGTGGCCAGGCGCCGGACTGCGCTTTGCCCGCGCTGCATGACCAAAATGACGCCGGATTCAGGCGCCAGGCCGTAGAGAAATTGACCGCTGGGGTCCCAGGCGAGCGCGGCCAGTGGCTCGGTGCTTGACCATTGCGAAGTCGGCGCGGCCAGGTTCGGATGGGCCGGGCTCACAGGCCACGCGCTCACAGTCCAGCGGCCGGCCCCCTGCGGCTGGCAAGTCCAGATCTGGCCATCAGGCGCACTGCACAAGGCTGTGGGCGCGGCGCCTGGCCAGGCTTGCAAGGCGCTCAGGTCGGGCACGGGGTCCGCTGCTGGTGCAGCGTTCGACTTTGCAGGCGGCAAAGCCAGCTGGCGATAGCCCGCCTCACACGCCACCAGCAAGCCGGCGTCATGAAGCACAAGGCCGATCAAGGGCGCGTCAAAACTGGCCAACTCACGGTCTTGCTCACCATCAAAAACGCGCACGCTGGGCGCCAGGCTGTCGGCCCAAAACAGGCACTGGGTAGGCACACTCCAACGCGCAAACTCCCCCCGGAAGGCCCAGGCCCCCGGCACCGGCTTGGCCACGGCTGGCACGCTCAATGACGGGCTGGACGGCAACTGCGCCCCAATGCGCCGCGCAGCGTCTGCCACCTCGGGGCCCAGGCCCTGCACGCGCTCCATGGTCATGCGAAAGGCCGGACCGGCCACGCTGATGGCGCCGCGCACCTTGCCCGCTGCATCCACGATGGGCGCGCCCACGCAGCGCACGCCCAGCACGATTTCTTCATCGTCCACCGACCAGCCACGCGCGGCGGTGATCTTGAGTTCTGAGAGCAGCCGGCGCCGGTCGGTGATGCTGCGCGGCGTCACGGCTTTGAGCGAGATGTCGCGCAGCAACTGGTCGCGCGTCGCTTCGTCCAGCACCGACAGCACGGCCTTGCCCTGGCTGGTGCAGTGCAATGGCTTGCGCTGGCCCAGGGCCGAATGCGAGCGCTGGCTGTGCGCGCCATCGCAGCGCTCCAGCGAGAGCATTTCCAGCCCGTCCAACGTGGCGAGGTAGGAAGTCTCGCCCGTCAAATCACGCAGAGCGCGCAATTCCATGCTGGCTGCGGCTGACAAGTCGGGCGCGGCGTAGGCGCTGCGCGCCATTTCAAAGCACAGTGGCCCCAGGCCGTACACACGCCGGGCGGGGTCGCGCCGCAGCATGCCGCGCGCGACCAGCGTGGCCAGGAGGCGGTACAGCGTGGTGCGCGGCAAGGCCAATCGGGACGCCAATTCGGTTTGGGACAGGCCGTGGGGTGCCGCGCCCACGGCTTCCAGAATGTCCATGGCTTTTTCAAGGGAAGCCGTGCCATCGCCCGCGTTTTGTTTCATGCCGTACATTTTCCAACATGTGGGACAGGGCTTGGGCAATGGGGCAGCCATCAGGGCAAGCCAGCTTGGTGAATGGACGCGTGTTCATTACGATCGGCGGGCGCTCAAGCACAGTCCATCAGTCCATTCAGCGACTGAATTCACAACAACAACCCGAAACACCTCAGAGACCGAACACCATGAAAACACTGCAATCCTTCAAAGCCCGTACCGGTGAAGCCTTTGGCGCGCCCCTGCCCGCCCACACGCCGGAGCAAGTGGATGCCGCCGCCCTGGCTGCGCACGCCACTTTTGGCGACTGGTCCAGCAGTAGCGGTGCCCAGCGCGGCAGCTTGCTGCGCGCCCTGGCGGCAGCGCTCGAAGGCGACCGCGAAGGCCTGGTGGCCCTGGCCGACGAAGAAACTGCTCTTGGCCCCGTTCGCCTGAACGGCGAGTTGGACCGCACGGCTTTTCAGTTGCGCCGCTTTGCTGACATCGCCGAGCGCGGCCAGTCTTTTGCCTTCACTGACGACCCGGCCGTGGCCGGCGGCCCGCCTGTGGGTCACCCGGCCATGGTGCGCGTGCGCGTGCCGCTGGGCGTGGTCGCGATGTTCTCGGCCAGCAACTTTCCCTTTGCTTTTTCCGTTCTGGGCGGCGACACCGCCTCGGCGCTGGCTGCCGGCTGCCCAGTGGTCATCAAGGCCCATTCGGGCCACCTGCATTTGTCCAACCGCGTGTTCGGCCTGGTCCAGCAAGTGCTCAAGGCTGAAGGCCTGCCAGCCGGCCTCGTCGGCATGATCCAGGGCGGCGGCTCTGACGTCGGCGTGCGCCTGGTGCGTCACCCCTTGGTGGCGGCTGGCGCTTTCACCGGCTCCACACGCGGCGGCGCGGCCCTGCAAGCTGAAGCCAATGCACGCCCTCGCCCGATTCCCTTTTACGGCGAGCTCGGCTCCATCAACCCGGTCGTAGCCCTGCCCGGCATTTTGGCCAGCAAAGGCGCTGAGCTGGCCACCACGCTGGCCGGCTCCATCTCGCTGGGTTGCGGTCAGTTCTGCACCAGTCCAGGCGTGATCGTGCTGCAAGACGGCGCTGCGAGCGATGCCTTTGTGGCGGCGCTGGTGCCGGCCTTGGCCGCGCAAAAGCCGCATGCCATGTTGACACCCGCCATGCGCAGCGCCTTTGATGCGGGCGTGGCCCATATGCTGGCAGCAGGCGTCACAGCGCTCGTGCATGAAGCCGGCACGGCCGAAGCACCGCGCCCTTTCCTGGCGCAAGTCTCGGCCGCTGATTTCATGGCCAAAGAAGCGCTGCGTGAAGAAGTCTTTGGTCCGTCCAGCCTCATCGTTCGCGCATCGGGCGCAGCGCAAGTGCTGGAAGTACTCAAGGCCGTGGGTGGCAGCCTGACCGTCACCATCTGGGGCGCCGAGACTGAAAACGACGAAGCCCGCCATCTGGTGCGCGGCGCGACGCAAATCGCCGGCCGCGTGCTGTTTGCCGGCGTGCCCACGGGCGTGGCCGTCACAGCTGCCCAGCAACACGGCGGCCCTTGGCCTTCGTCCACGCAGCCCATGACAACCTCGGTTGGCGATGCTGCGCTGGACCGCTTCTTGCGCCCCGTCGCGTTGCAAGACGCACCGGCCTGGCTGCTCGCCCGCCAAGGCCAGCCTTGCTAAAGCCAATTCAAGCCAAGCCAGTTCAACGTCTGAAGCATTGAATCCATGACCCGCAAAACCTACGACGAACTGCGCAGTGCGCGCTGGATGGCGCCCGACGACGTGCGCTCCTTCGGTCATCGCTCGCGCGTGATGCAACTGGGCTACGGCCCCGAAGACTGGGTTGGCAAACCCATGATCGCCATCATCAACACCTGGAGCGACATCGGCACCTGCCACGGTCACTTCAAGCAGCGCGTCGAAGACGTCAAGCGGGGCATCTTGCAGGCGGGCGGCTTTCCTATTGAGCTGCCCGCGATTTCACTGTCCGAGGCGTTGGTCAAGCCGACCACCATGTTCTACCGCAACCTGTTGGCCATTGAAACGGAAGAACTGCTGCGCAGCCACCCGATCGACGGCGCGGTCCTGATGGGTGGCTGCGACAAGACTACGCCCGGTCTCATCATGGGCGCACTCAGCGCGGGCTACCCCTTCATCTACATGCCCGCCGGGCCCATGCAAAGCGGCAACTGGAAAGGCCAAACCCTGGGCTCCGGCTCAGACACCTGGAAGTACTGGGACGAACGCCGCGCCGGCAAGATCACGGCCAAGCAGTGGATTGAAGTCGAAGGCGGCATTGCCCGCAGCCACGGCCACTGCATGACCATGGGCACGGCCAGCACCATGACCGGCATTGCCGAGGCTTGTGGCTTCACACTGCCGGGTGCGTCGTCGATTCCCGCGACCGATTCGAACCACGTGCGCATGGCCGCTGATTGCGGCCGCCGCATCGTGGACATGGTGTGGGACGACCTGACGCCTGCCAAGATGCTCTCGCGTGACTCCTTTCAGAACGCCATCAAGGTGGCCATGGCGATGGGCTGCTCGACCAACGCCATCATCCATTTGGTGGCCATGTCGCGCCGCGCCGGTGAACACTGCGCCATTGGCCTGGAAGACTTTGACGCAGCCAGCCGCAAGGTGCCGGTGATTGCCAACATCCGCCCCAGCGGCAGCACCTACTTGATGGCCGACTTTTACTTTGCCGGCGGCATGCGGGCCATGATGAACGTCATGAAGGAGCACCTGGCGCTCGATGCCATGACGGTGACCGGTCAGACCATCGGCCAGAACATCGAAGGCGCGGAGGTCTACAACGATGACGTGATTCGGCCGCTGTCGAACCCGATTTATGCCGAAGGCGCGCTGGCCGTGCTCAAGGGCAACCTCGCGCCGAACGGCTGCGTCATCAAGCCCAGCGCCTGCGCGCCGCACTTGTTCAAACACACCGGCCCGGCCCTGGTGTTTGACGACTACCCGAGCATGAAAAAAGCCGTGGACGACC
>JBBAPG010000017.1:0-50792 GCA_040400945.1 Polaromonas sp.
TCGAACCAACGACCCCCACCATGTCAAGGTGGTGCTCTAACCAGCTGAGCTACGCGCCTAAGATCTGTTCGACCTCATCATTGTAGCAGTGCAAAAGTGGGCTCTTGCCCAGCCCGCAAAAATTTATCAGCGCCGGCGCGCCGATCGAACACCCGAGACTTCGGTCACCACGCCCAGCACGCGCTGCAAGCGGCCCGAATCTCCTACCTCCACCGTGAACGTCATCCAGGCGGTACCGCCCCGCTTGTCTTTGACGGACTGCGTCTGAACGCCGATCACATTCATTTTTTCCTTGGCAAACACCTCAGAAATATCGCGCAACAGGCCTTGCCGGTCTGAAGCTTCGATAGCGACATCAACCGGGTATACCGCCGCCCCGGCGGATTGCTCGCCCCAAGCCACGGGGATCACGCGGTCTGGGGTGCCCGAGGCCATGTTCTTGAAGTTGCTGCAGTCAGCGCGGTGAATGCTCACGCCTTTGCCTTTGGTGACAAAGCCCTGAATCGCATCAGGCGGCGCGGGCTTGCAGCACTTGGCCAGTTGCGTGAGCAGAGAATCCACGCCCACCACCAGCACCCCCGACTTGGCCTTTTTCCCCGAGCGATCCGTGCGCGGCTTTTTGGCCAGCACGTAATCGTCTTGGGACAGCGCCGGCTCTGGCGGGTTGAGCATGTTCTCGATGGTGCGCAGGGACAGCTCATCCTTGCCCACCACCTCAAACAAATCCTCTGCAGATTTAAAGCCCAGCTGACTCGCCAGGACATCCAGCTTCACGGAGGTTTTACCTTCGCGTTGCAGCAGCTTTTCAACCGACTCCCGGCCACGGGCCACGGTTTGCTCCACAGCCAGCGCATTGAACCAGGCCCGCACTTTGGACTTGGCGCGCGCGCTGGACAGGAAACCCAGCTCCGGGTTGAGCCAGTCACGCGACGGCCCGCCCTCTTTGACGGTGATGACCTCGACGGTCTGGCCGTTTTGCAAGGGTGTGTTTAACGGCACCATGCTGCCGTCCAGCCTAGCTCCTCGGCAACGGTGCCCGAGGCTGGTGTGCACACTGTAGGCAAAGTCAACAGCCGTGGCACCGCGCGGCAGCTCGACGACTGCAGCCTCAGGCGTGAGCACGTAAATACGGTCTTCAAACAAGCCCGACGATGCGTCGGCACCCGCTGCGCTCGTGCCCTGCCCTGACGGGCCAGCCAAGTCCTGGCCCCAAGCGAGCAATTGCCTGAGCACGGCGATCTTGGCGTCGTATTCAGTGCTGGCGGAAACACCGGCATAGCCTTTGGCGCCTGCCTCCTTGTAGGCCCAGTGCGCGGCCACGCCGTGCTCCGCATGGTCGTGCATGGCCTGCGTGCGAATCTGGATCTCAATGGCACGATTTTCCGCGTCGCGCACCACGGTATGCAGGGACTGGTAACCATTGACCTTGGGTTTGGCGATGTAGTCGTCAAACTCGCCAAGCACAGGGGTAAACCGGGAATGCACATAGCCCAGCGCGGCATAGCAAGCCTTGACGTCAGCCGCGATGACCCGCAGCGCCCGCACATCAAACACCTGGTCAAAGCCCAAGGACTTGCCACGCATCTTTTTCACAATGCTGTAGATGTGTTTGGGCCGACCCTGCACCACCACGGCAACACCTTGCGCGTTCAACTCCTGCTCCATTTGCAAGCGCAGCGCTTGCATGAAACCTTCACGCTGCACCCGCTTTTCGTCCAGCAGCCGGGCCACGTCGCGGTAGGTCTCAGGCTCAAGGAAGCGGAACGCCAGGTCTTCCATTTCCCACTTGAGCTGCCAGATACCCAGCCGGTTGGCCAAGGGGGCGAACACATGCAAAGACTCATGCGCCAGACCGGCGGCAGGCATTTGCTTGGTGCGGGCAAAGTAGCGCAGCGTTTGCAAGCGCGAGGCCAGACGCAGCATGACCACGCGCAGGTCGCGCGAGAAGGCGAGCAGCATCTTGCGCACGTTCTCTGCCTGCGCGGCGGTGTCCAGGGTCAGCTGAGCCGCGCTGTGTGCGCCACGGGCTTGACGCTGGACATTGACAAGCTTGGTCGTCTCCATCGCCAAGGAAGCAAAATTGGCGCCGAAGGCTTTGGTGATGACTTCCAGTGGCTTGTTGAGGTGAGCGCAGGAATGCACGAGGTAAATGCCCGCCTGCATGGCTTCGCTGCCGCCAATAGCTTTCAGAATCTCGACCACCGCATCCGCGTGGGCCAAGATGTTTTCGCCGGTATCCAGGCATTCCCCCGCCAGCAAAGGTTCGGCAAAGGCGCGCGCGCGCAGCAGCGACTGCGGCTGGTCGCCAGCGTTCTGAGCGGTCGCCTTCAGAATGGACGCGTTCATACCGAGGAGATCGGCTTCTGCGCTGCTCTGCTGACCCTCGGCGGGCACGCCCTCAGAGCTTTTCATGCGGGCTCATCCAAAAATAAATCAACTGCTGCCCAGCAAGAAATCACTCACGGTCGCCACCTGGTCGTCAGCCACCAAGGTCGGCGCGTGGCCTACCCCTTCAAACTCGACCAGGCGCGCCCGAGGACCGCGACGCGCCATCTCAGAGGCGGTTAGTTGACTGAGCAAATCTGAAGAGGCCCCGCGCAGCAACAAGGTGTCGGCCTTGATCTGTTCATAAAGCTGCCAAAGCGCGGCCTGTCCTGCAGCTGTGGTTTCCTCAGTCGCGCCGCGAAACGGCACCGCAATGGCGGGGTCATAGTGCAATTGCCAGCGTTCATTCGTACTCAAGGCATCCGAGCTTTGCGCACGTTTGAGCATGGGCTCGCACAGCGCCAGCCACTGCGCAGGCGTGTGCGGCCCGAAGCTGGCAGACACCGCCCACAACGCCTCGGCCGCCGCCTGGACGGATGAGAACTCGCCTGCGCGGCCCAAGTAAGTGCCGATGCGCTGCAAGGCAGCCCACTCAAGCGTGGGGCCGATATCGTTAAGCACGAGTTTTCTGACGGGCACTGGCAGCGTGAGCTGCGGGCTGCCCAGCACGGCCATGCCGATCAGGCCACCCATGCTGGTGCCCACCCAGTCCAGCGTTTGGATGGGCGACTCGGCGTGAAGCCGGGTAAGCAGGGCCAGCATGTCGCCAGCGTAGGTCGAGATTTGGTAATGCAGCGGATTGGCCAGCCATTCGCTTTGGCCCCGGCCCACGACGTCGGGGCAGACGATGCGCAAGACACGGCCCGAGGCGCTTGCCTTGGCGATCAATCCCCGCGCCAGCACATCAAAGTCACGACCCTGACGCGACAGGCCGTGCACGCACACGATGACGTGGCTGGCCGCGGGGCTACCCCACTGCCAATAAGCCATGGCATGCGGCGCGGCTGCGGGATCTGACAATGACGCGCAAGTGACGTAGTTCAGCGTAGGCTGGATCATAAAAATAGCGATGGGCTAACTGACCGGATAATAAAAAAAAGTTGCAGGCAAAGGGCTAAACCCAACGCAGCATTTTCATCCTAATTCATCTGAAGGAAGCAGCATGCTCAACGGAAAAACAGCACTGGTCACGGGCTCGACAAGCGGCATTGGCTTGGGGATTGCCAAGGCATTGGCCGCGCAAGGCGCACGTTTGGTGCTCAATGGCTTTGGCGATGTGGAAGGAGCCAAGGCTGAAGTGACCGCGCTGGGCGCCGAAGTGCTTTACCACGGCGCCGACATGAGCAAGCCCGGCGAAATTGAAGACATGATGAACTTTGCCGCCAAGGCATTTGGCCGGGTGGATGTGCTGGTCAACAACGCCGGTATTCAGCATGTGGCCCGCGTTGAGGACTTCCCAATCGAGAAATGGGACGCCGTGCTGGCCATCAACCTGTCCAGCGCATTTCACGCGACGCGCCTGGCGCTACCCGCCATGAAGACAGCCAACTGGGGCCGCATCATCAACGTCGCCTCAGTTCACGGCCTGGTGGCATCGGCAGAAAAGTCAGCCTATGTCGCCGCCAAACACGGGCTGGTCGGCCTGACCAAAGTCACCGCGCTTGAAAACGCGACCACCGGCGTGACATGCAACGCAATCTGCCCCGGCTGGGTGCTGACGCCATTGGTTCAAAAGCAAGTCGATGCCAAAGCGCTCGCATTGGACGTCAGCAACGAAGAAGCCAAACGGCTGCTCCTAGGCGAAAAAGAGCCATCCATGCAATTCACCACGCCAGCCGAACTTGGCGAACTCGCGGTCTTCTTCTGCTCGCCCGCCGGCAACAACATTCGCGGCGTGGCCTGGAACATGGACGGCGGCTGGGCCGCTCAGTAAAGCTTGTGAGCCACATCAAACCCCCAGAGCGCCACGAACTAGAGCCAGGCTCAGTGAGCGAGGTCATTTACATGGCCTTGAGCGACCACGTCAGCTTTGAACAGATCCGTATCGTTCATGGGCTGAGCCCGGATCAAGTCAAGGAGCTGATGCGCAAAAACCTTGCCCCGGGTAGTTACCGTGCTTGGAGGCGACGGGTGCGGAGATTTGGGGATCAGAGGGCGGTTTATAAATAACGCACGGGGGTATTGCATCCGAAATGGCACCACAAGTGGTGCACATTGAAACTTTGTCTGCAGAAGCACAGAGCAGATTCAAAGCTTCCGCACTCTGCATTGAATTGTTCATCCCGCGGTCGGGATTCAGAGTCCAGGCGCTGAAGCACCAGCGAAATTGCGATAGGCGGGCATAAAGGCCGGCATAAGCCACGATGAACAAGCCAAAGCCAAAAGCGAGCATGGGTGTGTTCGTGGCAAAGCTGATGGCCCAGGCACAGGGCACCGCTGTGGCCAGCCACGGCAAGGGGCTGGTGAGGCTGTTTTGCATGATTGGGGAAAGCTGGGGGAACAGCTTGCGCACAATCCGGCGATGAATCAGGTGGTGCAGGTGCACGTTGTCCGCTTGCGAGGGGTGACGGCCCCGCCGGTTGTGCCTGCGCCGCACTGAAAAGCCGACCTCGAGCACCGGATAGGTGCACACCAGGAGGGTGGCCCAGGCATCAAGTTCAGCGTGACGCGTGGGGAGTATTACCGCCATCCACGCCAACACAAATCCAAGCAGGTAAGCGCCACCGTCGCCGAGAAAAAGCTTGCCCGCAGGCCAGTTGATGGCGCAAAACCCGAGCGTGGCTGTGGCGCCGAAAAAGCAGACATTGGCCAATGCCGTGTCGCCCACGCTGAGCGCCATCACACCCATGGAGGCGAGCATGATGGCCACACAGCCACCCGCCAAACCGTTGAAGCCATCAATGATGTTGATGGCATTGGCCACGCCGCCCACCGCAAAGGCAGTAAACAGCACCGCAAACACTGGAAAGCTGAGAATCCAGTCGAGCGGAACCACACCGGTCTCCTGCACGGTCACGCCGGTCAGGTAGCAGGCCAGTACCCCGCTGGACATGGTGGCCACCAAGCGCGCCCAAGCGCTGACCTTCTTGGTCAGGTCCTCAATCAGGCCGAATGTGAACGCTGGAACTGCCGCCAGCAACATGTTGCCCAGGATCCTGCTGGGCTGCGGTGCCGCGACAAGCCAGGCGGTCACGAGCCCTGTCAATATCGCGACGCCGCCAATGCGTGAAGTGGGCTGCGTGTGCAGCTTTTGGACACCGATGATGCTGTCCAGACTGAAGCGGGCGTGCAGCGGCTGAGTCAGCCACAAGGCAAGGCTGGTTTGCGGATCAGAAGATCGGGGTCGGGCGCATAGGCCATGGCAAGGAACGGCTTCAGGCTTTCTTCGTCCAAGTCTTCGGTGCTTTGCCCCTGATGAGCAAGCTGCCAAGCCTTGACTGCCTGGACGACATCCCATCGCCCGCCATAGTTGGCGGCAATCGTCAGCGTGAAGCCGGTGTTGTGGGCGGTGTTGCACTCTGCGTCACCCATCAAGGTTTGCAGGCGGGGCGTGAACTGGCGACGGTCACCCACGATCTTCAGGCGAACGCCCCTGGCGTTCATGTCCTTGACTTCCTTTTCAAGATACAGCGCCAGCAAGCCCATTAACGCGGCGACTTCAGGCGCAGGCCGCGCCCAGTTTTCTGTGCTGAAAGCAAACACGGTCAAAAAGCGCACGCCTCGCTCGGCGCACGCCTCAACCAGGCTTTTCACCCTGCGCGCGCCTTGCGCATGTCCAGCGGCAACTGGCAGACCTCGGCTTAAAGCCCAACGCCGATTGCCGTCCATGATCATGGCCACATGCTGCAAGCCAGCGTGTGCCGACAAGCCCACCGTTGAACTGGCCGGGCTGCGTGAAATGATCTCAAGCAACTTGAGCATGCAAACCCTTCGCGAGTTGGTCCATCAGCCGCAAAAGCTCAGGCATCTGTTTTTTGAAGAGATCCGCCTCGCCATTGACCTGGCTCAGGTACAGCGCCTCCCACACCTTGGGTTCCAGGAGCTCGACACTGCCGTACTCCAGTCGCAAGCGACCGCCATCACTCAGGCTTTGGAAGGTGGACGAAATCACACGGCGTGAAAGCCCAAAGAAGTCAGCCAGTAAAAGCTGCTTAAGTGGTATCCGCAGCGGGTTCCCTTCGATATTCCCAGGCAAATGCGACGCACTGCTGGACAGCGAATGAGCCAGCAAAGCCAAGCCAAATACCACCCGAGCCGATGAACCGCCCAACCGGCTCAGCGTCAACATTTGGGCCGTAAACTGCCTTCGCCACATGGAGACACGGGCGATGAATCGGGCAAAGGAAGCATCGCTGTTAAAGGCGTCTTCGGCCGCATGGGCCGGTAAACAGAGCAAGCGCGACGGCGTCAGAGACAACAAGGCGCCGGGGGTACAGATATTGAGCGCTCCGGATGAAATCCAACTGCCTGGCCCGAACACTTCAACCGGCACACGGGATGTACCGAGCGTGATGCACACAAAACCATCCGCGACCTGCCAGAGCTTGCCAATGAGTTCGGGCTGCGGTATCACCGCATCGACCTCGAGCACCCTCAAGGTGACTTCTGGCGCGAGCGCCATCAAGCTCCTTGAGGAGAGGTCTAGACCTCGTAATGCATGAAAAGCGTATGTTGACAAACAACAACCCAAGGATTGAATAACAGTTAAATAGTTATAAACTATTAAACGATATCGTAATCTGGCGCTTTCACTAAAAACACAATGAATGCGCAATTTTGCGCATTTGCATCAACTTTTTACGCAGGAAGAGAAAAAGATCTCGGGTTTGCATACCGATTTGCGCGGTTGTAGGTCGTCAACCACGGCGACCGAGTGTTCCGATGAGGTCTTCAGTCTCGGCAGAGCCGGGCTCAGCAGAGGAGCCAGGCGAGCTGTACATTGATCCAGCTTTTGGGCTGGTCAGGGGATGAAAGCGAGGCTCATCCGGGGAGCCCGCGGGGTGCAGCGCGGCGCATTAATTTAGACGCGGGCGAAAAAAAAGGACTTGGCCCTTCGGCTAAGTCCTTGATTTACAACACAATTTTGGTGGGCGGTGCAAGTTTCGAACTTGCGACCCCTGCAGTGTGAATGCAGTGCTCTACCCCTGAGCTAACCGCCCTGTAAGACAGCTTTAGATTATAAGATGAAATTCAGGCCCTTCAGGGCTCAGACCGAAAGAGCGCGCCAAATTGTTTTGCCTTTGCTCGCCTTGTCCAGGCCGGCCAACAGACTCTCATGCGCAGCAGCTTCTTGATCATTGGCCAAGACAAGAGTCAGTTCAATCCCGGCCAGATCAACAACTTGCACATTGCCTTGCACTTCAACTTCGGCATCCATCTCCATGCCCAGGCTGTTCTGCCCGCGTGTGAGGTTGATGTAGACATCGGCCAACAATTCAGCATCTAACAAGGCGCCATGCAGTGTGCGGCCCGAGTTGTCGACTTCGAGGCGGTCACAAAGGGCGTCTAGCGAATTGCGCTTGCCAGGGAAAAGCTCCTTGGCCATCATCAAGCTGTCCACCACATTGGCCACGCAGGTCTTGAGCGGCGGCCGGCCAATCAGTGCCAGCTCCTTGTTCAGGAAGCTGACGTCAAAGGGCGCGTTGTGGATGATGACTTCAGCGTCTTGCAGGTAAGCCAGCAGTTCGTCGGCGATGGCCTTGAACTTGGGCTTGTCCTTCAAAAATTCGTTGCTGATGCCGTGAACCTTGAGCGCGTCTTCATGGCTGTCACGCTCGGGGTTCAAGTAAAAGTGGCGGTTGTTGCCAGTGAGCTTGCGCGCTACCAGTTCGACACAGCCAATTTCAATGATTCGGTCGCCGTTCTCGGCGGAAAGACCGGTGGTTTCGGTGTCCAGGACAATTTGGCGCATGCCAAATTATCGCTCTGCCTTAGTGGTTTTCTTTGGCGTGGTTGATGGAGTACTTGGGGATTTCCACTGTCACGTCAGCTTGCGCCAAAAACGCCTGGCAACTCAGACGCGAATTGGGCTCCAGGCCCCAGGCTCGGTCCAGCAGGTCTTCTTCGTTCTCGTCTGGCTCGTTCAAGGACTGCATGCCTTCGCGCACGATCACGTGGCAGGTCGTGCAGGCGCAACTCATGTCACAGGCATGCTCGATATTGATCTTGTTGTCCAGCAAGGCCTCGCAAATGGAGGTACCGGCGGGGGCCGAAATCTGAGCGCCCTCAGGACAGTATTCGGGATGGGGAAGGATTTTGATGATGGGCATGTTGTGGTGTCTGCGCGAGGCGCTCTCAAACGGTTTCGATGTTTTTGCCGGCCAAGGCTTTTTGGATGCCCCGGTTCATGCGCTGGGCCGCGAAGCTTTCTGTGCCCTTGGCCAGAGCCTGCGTAGCTGCTTCGATGCCCGCCGCATCGGCGTGGTCACGTGCAGCGGCCAGCGCCGTCATGAGTTGACTGATCAAGGCTTGCTCATCTGCACTCAGCAAATCGCTGTCGGCCTGCAAGGCGCTCTGCGTCGCCAGCAGCATTCGGTCTGCGTCCACGCGGGCTTCGGCCAAAGCGCGGGCCTGCATGTCTTGCTGTGCCGTTGAAAAACTCTCTTGCAGCATGCGGGCGATTTCATCGTCAGACAAACCATAAGACGGCTTGACTTCAATGCTGGCCTCGACGCCACTGCCCTGCTCTTTTGCGCTAACGCTGAGCAGCCCGTCGGCATCCACCGTGAAAGTGACGCGAATGCGCGCTGCGCCTGCCGCCATGGGCGGAATGCCGCGCAAGACAAAACGCGCCAGACTGCGGCAGTCAGCCACCAAGTCGCGCTCACCTTGCACCACATGCAAAGCCAGCGCGGTCTGGCCGTCCTGGTAAGTGGTGAAGTCTTGCGCCATGGCGGTGGGAATGGTCTGGTTGCGCGGCACGATGCGCTCGACCAGGCCGCCCATGGTTTCAATACCCAAAGACAACGGAATCACATCCAACAGCAGCAATTCATCGCCTTGATGGTTGCCAGCCAGTTGGTTAGCCGAAATCGCGGCGCCCAAGGCCACCACTTCGTCAGGGTTCAGATTGGTCAAGGGCTCGCGGCCAAACAAGGCCTGAACCGCCTCGCGAATGTGAGGCATGCGCGTCGAGCCGCCGACCAGCACGACACCTTGGATTTCAGATTTGTCCAACTTGGCATCGCGCAAGGCTTTGCGCACAGCGATGAGTGTGCGGCTCGTGAGAGCGGCGCTTGCGCTGTCGAAGTCTGAGCGGAGCACGTTCATCTCCAGCGGCTTGCCGCCCATCTCGACCTTGAACAATGCCTCCGGCTGCAGGGTCAAAGCTTCTTTGGTGGCGCGCGCCGCGCGTTGGACAGCCGCACGTTCCGAAGGCTGATCGGGCGCGGCCACACCCAGGCCTTGCAAAGCCCATTCAGCCAAGGCGCGGTCATAGTCGTCACCACCCAAGGCTGAATCACCGCCTGTTGCGACAACTTCAAACACGCCCTGCGTCAGGCGCAAGATGGAGATGTCAAAGGTACCGCCGCCCAAGTCATAGACAGCGAAAACACCTTCACTCTGGTTGTCCAGCCCATAGGCAATGGCGGCTGCGGTCGGCTCGTTGATCAAACGCAGAACATTCAAGCCAGCCAGTTGCGCAGCGTCTTTGGTGGCTTGGCGTTGGGCTTCATCAAAGTAAGCCGGCACGGTGATGACTGCGCCAAACACGTCATCGTCGAACGTGTCTTCGGCGCGAAAGCGAAGCGTTGCCAAAATTTCTGCGCTCACCTCGACCGGGCTTTTTTCACCCGCCACAGTGTTCAAGGCCACCATGCCCGGCTTGTCGATCAACTCATATGGCAGGCTCTCAGGCGCTGCAATGTCCTTGAGGCCGCGGCCCATCAGGCGCTTGACGGAAGCAATCGTGTTGCCCGGATCGCTCACCTGCGCGGCCAGCGCGTCATAGCCGATTTGCCGTTTTTCGGCGCTGACATAGCGGACCACACTGGGCAAGATCACACGCCCTTCGGCGTCGGGCAGGCACTCGGCAATGCCATGGCGGACGCTGGCAACCAGCGAATGGGTAGTGCCCAGGTCAATGCCCACCGCAATGCGCCGCTGATGCGGGTCAGGCGCTTGACCGGGTTCGGAGATCTGCAGAAGTGCCATGAAAATTGAGCTTCTTATTGTTCGGAAAACTGGTCGATACGAGCTTCGACTTCCGCGCTGAATTTCTCGATGAACATCAGGCTGCGGACCTCTTTGGCGGCTTTGGAAAAGTCACGATCCACGTCCAAGGTCCGAGCAATCAACTCAAGCTGTGCACGCATGGCGGTATTGGTTTCATCAGCCAGCGCTTCCAGATCCGCAGGCTCCTCAGCTTCTTCCAAAGCTTCACGCCACTCCATTTGCTGCATCAAAAATGCAGGCGGCATGGCCGTGTTGTTGTGGGCCTCGATCGGCGCGCCGTTCAACTCGCATAAATAACTGGCCCGCTTGAGCGGATCCTTCAGGCGTTGATAGGCCTCGTTGATGCGAACAGACCACTGCATGGCCAGGCGCTGAGCGGCCGCACCTTGGGCGGCGAACTTGTCAGGGTGGGCTTCGCGCTGCAATTCCTTCCAGCGCGCGTCAATCACATCGCGCTGCTGCGCGAATTGCGCAGGCAACTGAAAAAGTTCGAAGTCAGAGGATTGAAGATTCATGAAAAAAATCGCCATCCAATTGACAGCAAAACCAACGCGACTTTAAAGGCCGCTCAAAGGCCAAAAGACCACCCGCTCAGACGCGAAAGCTCTCCCCACAGCCGCAGCGGTCACGCTCGTTGGGGTTGATGAACTTGAAGCCTTCGTTCAGACCTTCGCGCACGAAGTCGAGTTGCGTGCCGTCGATGTAGGCCATGCTTTTCGGGTTGACCAGAACCTTGACACCGTTGTCTTCAAAGACCACGTCTTCAGGTGCAATTTCGTCCGCGTATTCCAGCTTGTAAGCCAAGCCGGAGCAACCCGTGGTCTTGACGCCCAGCCGAACACCGACGCCCTTGCCGCGGCGGGCCATGAAGCGCGTCACATGGCGCGCTGCTGCATCTGTCAAGGTAACGGACATGCTTGGTATCGCCTGGAAATTAGTGGGTGTGCTTTTGCTTGTAGTCGTTCACAGCGGCCTTGATCGCATCCTCAGCCAGGATGGAGCAATGGATCTTGACCGGTGGCAGCGCCAGTTCTTCAGCGATCTGGCTGTTCTTGATGCCTGCTGCCTCGTCCAGCGTCTTGCCCTTGACCCATTCGGTCACGAGTGAGCTCGATGCAATGGCAGAGCCGCAGCCGTAGGTTTTAAAGCGCGCGTCTTCGATCACGCCCGTCACCGGGTTGACCTTGATCTGCAGTTTCATCACGTCACCGCAGGCGGGCGCGCCCACCATGCCGGTGCCAACCGACTCGTCGCCTTTTTCAAAGGAGCCGACGTTGCGGGGGTTTTCGTAGTGGTCCACCACTTTTTCAGAATAAGCCATGATGTTTTCCTTTAATTAATGCGCAGCCCATTGGATGGTGGACAGGTCCACACCATCCTTGAACATTTCCCACAGCGGCGACAACTCGCGCAGCTTGGCGACGTTTTCCTTGATCGTGGCCACGGCGTAGTCGATTTCTTCTTCCGTACTCCAGCGGCCGATCGTCATACGCAGGCTGCTGTGGGCCAATTCGTCGCTGCGGCCCAGGGCGCGCAGCACATAGCTGGGTTCCAGACTGGCTGATGTACAGGCCGATCCGCTGGACACCGCCAAGCCTTTGATGCCCATGATCAGCGATTCGCCTTCGACGAAGTTAAAGCTCATGTTGAGGTTGTGCGGCACGCGCTTGTCGGCGTGGCCGTTCAAGAAAACTTCTTCCACGTCTTTCAGGCCGTTGAGCATGCGTTCGTGCAGAGCGCGGATGCGCTTGTTTTCTTCATGCATCTCGGCCTTGGCAATGCGGTAGGCCTCGCCCATACCCACGCACTGGTGCGTGGGCAGCGTGCCCGAACGCATGCCGCGCTCGTGGCCACCGCCGTGCATTTGCGCTTCCAGACGAATGCGCGGCTTACGGCGCACGTACAAAGCGCCAATGCCTTTGGGGCCGTAGGTCTTGTGCGAGGTCAGGCTCATCAAGTCGACCGGCAAAGTGGTCAGGTCAATGTCCACACGGCCCGTGGCTTGCGCGGCGTCGGTGTGGAAAATGATGCCGCGCTCACGGCACAGGGCGCCAATGGCGGGAATGTCTTGAATGACACCGATCTCGTTGTTGACGAACATCACGCTGACCAGGATGGTGTCGGGGCGCATGGCGGCCTTCAAGACTTCCAGGTCCACCAGACCATCGGCCTGCACGTCCAGGTAAGTGACTTCAAACCCCTGGCGCTCGAGTTCGCGGCAGGTGTCCAGCACGGCTTTGTGCTCGGTCTTGACCGTGATCAGATGCTTGCCCTTGGTTTTGTAAAAGTGCGCAGCGCCCTTGAGTGCGAGGTTATTGGACTCGGTCGCGCCGCTGGTCCAGACGATCTCGCGCGGGTCGGCGCCGATCAGGGACGCAACGTTTTCACGTGCCTTTTCAACCGCCGCTTCCGCTTCCCAACCCCAGGCATGGCTGCGTGAAGCCGGGTTGCCGAAATGCTCGCGCAACCACGGGATCATGGCGTCCACCACGCGCGGATCGCACGGATTGGTGGCGCTGTAATCCATATAGATGGGAAAGTGAGGCGTGTCCATGGCTTGCTCTTGATTCAAAAAAACGAAGTAAATGGTTAAGTCAGCCCGCGCCGCAGGCGGCCGGGCCGAGTTCAGGATTTGGAAAAGGCGTTACCCAAAGCAAAGACGGAATTCGGTGCGTTGATGCGAATGGGCTTGACCACCGGCGCACTGAAAATAGCCTTCTTGGTTTGCGGCATGCTTTCAATGACCACGCCTTTGGCGAGTTGGTCGTCCACCAGCTTTTGCAGCGAGACGGAAGCGAGAAACTCCACCATGCGGCTGTTCAGAGAAGCCCACAACTCGTGCGTCATGCAGCGGCCGGCCTCGCCCATGCAGTTCTCTTTGCCGCCGCAGTGGGTGGCATCGATGGGCTCATCGACTGAAACGATGATGTCTGCCACCGTGATCTCAGCGGCTTTGCGGCCCAGTGTGTAGCCACCGCCAGGTCCACGGGTGGACTCCACCAGCTCATGGCGCCGCAGCTTGCCAAAGAGTTGCTCCAGATAAGACAGCGAAATCTGCTGGCGCTGGCTGATGGCAGCAAGCGTGACAGGGCCGTTGTTCTGGCGCAATGCCAAGTCAATCATCGCAGTGACCGCAAAGCGGCCTTTGGTCGTGAGGCGCATCTCAAGCTCCTTCAAAGTTGGCTTGACTTACTGGTTTTGGGTGACCGGACTCATGTGTCCGGCCTTGGTTCTCGACTAATCTGGTCAAGTATAACAAAAGTCGACCAATTTAGTGGGCGACTCCCCGGATCAGCCTGCAAGGCCCTGGATTTTCAGGGGGGATTTTAGGCAAGGGTTAACCCGCACCAAGGCCCAGCACGTTGTCGGTCCCCGCCGCACCGAAAGCGCGCTGCTTGAGCTGCGCCAATTGGTCGCGCAGGCGCGCCGCTTTTTCAAACTCGAGGTTTTTGGCGTGCTCGATCATCTGCTTTTCGAGCCGCTTGATTTCCTTGGCGACGTCTTTCTCGCTCATGTCTTCAACCATGGCCCGTTGCATTTCGAACTTCTGCGCCTCTGCCCCAGCCTTCTCGCTGTAAACGCCGTCGATCAGGTCCTTGATCTTTTTATTGATGCTGCGCGGTGTGATGCCGTTGGCCGCATTGAAAGCCAGCTGCTTGTTGCGACGTCGCTCGGTCTCGCCCATGGCTTTTTTCATCGAATCCGTGATCCGGTCGGCATAGAGAATGGCCCGCCCGTTCAGGTTGCGTGCCGCCCGGCCAATGGTCTGGATCAGGCTGCGCTCAGCGCGCAAAAAGCCTTCCTTGTCAGCGTCCAGGATGGCCACCAGGCTGACCTCAGGAATGTCCAGACCTTCACGCAATAAGTTGATGCCGACCAGCACGTCGAAGGTGCCCAGCCGCAAGTCGCGCAAGATCTCAACGCGCTCGACAGTGTCCACATCACTGTGCAGATATCGCACTTTCACGCCGTTGTCGGTCAGGTAGTCGGTCAGTTGCTCGGCCATGCGCTTGGTCAGCGTGGTGATGAGCACGCGCTCGTTTTTCTCCACGCGGATGCGGATTTCCTGCAGCACGTCGTCCACCTGATGCGTGGCCGGGCGTACCTCGACCATGGGGTCGACCAGGCCAGTGGGCCGCACCACTTGCTCAACCACCTTGCCGGCGTTTTGCTGCTCGTAAGCCGCTGGCGTGGCGGAGACAAAGATGGTCTGCCGCATCTTGGTTTCGTACTCTTCAAACTTCAGCGGGCGGTTGTCCAGTGCGCTTGGCAGCCTGAAGCCGTACTCCACCAGTGTGGTCTTGCGGGCCTTGTCGCCGTTGTACATGGCGTTGAGCTGGCCGATCATGACGTGGCTTTCGTCCAGGAACATGATCGAGTCCTTGGGCATGTAGTCGCACAAGGTCGAAGGTGGCGAGCCCGGCGGCGCGCCACTCAGGTGGCGGGTGTAGTTTTCAATGCCTTTGCAGTGGCCGATTTCGCCCAGCATCTCCAGGTCAAAGCGCGTGCGCTGCTCGATACGCTGGGCCTCAACCAATTTGCCTTGACTGATGAATTCCTTGACCCGGTCCACCAGCTCAAGCTTGATGGTTTCCACCGCCATCATGACCTTGTCGCGAGGCGTGACGTAATGGCTCTTGGGATAGATCACAAAGCGTGGAATTTTCTGCTTGATCTTGCCTGTCAGCGGGTCGAAAAGCTGCAGTGACTCGATCTCTTCGTCAAACAGCTCGACGCGAATCGCCAGCTCCGAATGCTCGGCGGGAAACACGTCGATCACATCACCACGCACCCGAAAAGTGCCGCGCGAAAAATCTTGTTCATTGCGCGTGTACTGCATGCGGATCAGCCGAGCAATCACATCGCGCTGGCCCATCTTGTCGCCCACGCGCGCAATGAAGCGCATCTGCGTGTAATCCTCAGGCGCGCCGATGCCGTAAATGGCACTGACCGTGGCCACGATGATGGTGTCGCGACGCTCCAGCACGCTCTTGGTGGCCGACAGCCGCATCTGCTCGATGTGCTCGTTGATGGCCGAGTCTTTTTCAATGAACAAGTCGCGCTGCGGCACATAGGCCTCAGGCTGGTAGTAGTCGTAATAACTGACGAAATATTCCACCGCGTTCTTGGGAAAGAACTCGCGGAACTCGCTGTACAGCTGGGCGGCCAGCGTTTTGTTGGGGGCAAAAACGATGGCCGGACGGCCCAGGCGGGCAATCACATTGGCCATGGTGAAGGTCTTGCCCGAGCCTGTGACGCCCAGCAGCGTCTGGAATACCTCGCCGTCGTTCACACCCTCCACCAACTCGGCAATCGCGGTCGGCTGGTCGCCGGCGGGCTGGTACGGCATGAAGAGCTCGAACGGCGAGCCCGGAAAGCTGACGAAGCTCCCCTGCGGGCTGGCTGCGTCCGGCGTGTCGATGGCGTCTGTGACGAGTTGCATGAGCTATTTCCCCAAAATTGCACTGAATCCGCGTTTGCTGCCCCGCTAAAATCGCGGGCAATCGAACAGAATACGCGAATCCCGGCCTAGTTGGACAGCATTCGTCCCGCAAAACCGGCGCGTAACAAGGTAACCGGGCCAATCGGCCTTGACAGAACCCCTCATCCATAGGAATCCCTGATGTCCATGTTCACCGCCGTCGAAATGGCGCCCCGCGACCCCATCCTTGGCCTGAACGAGCAGTTCGCCGCCGACACCAACCCTGCCAAGGTGAACCTGGGCGTGGGCGTGTACTACGACGACAACGGCAAGCTGCCCTTGCTCCAGTGCGTGCGCGCCGCCGAAAAACTGATGGCTGAGACGCCCTCCCCCCGCGGCTACTTGCCCATCGACGGCATTGCCGCCTATGACAGCGCCGTCAAGGGTTTGGTATTTGGGGCCGACAGCGAAGCTGTCAAGTCCGGCCGCGTAGCCACCATCCAGGCCATCGGCGGCACAGGCGGCCTGAAGGTCGGCGCGGACTTCTTAAAGCGCTTGAACCCGAACGCCAAGGTCATGATCAGCGACCCGAGCTGGGAAAACCACCGCGCCTTGTTCACCAACGCCGGTTTCACCGTTGAGTCTTATCCCTACTACGACGCAGCCAAGCGCGGCATTGATTTCGACGGCATGCTGGCCGCCATCACAGCCGCTGCACCCGGCACCATCGTGCTGCTGCACGCTTGCTGCCACAACCCGACGGGCTACGACATCACCGCCGCGCAGTGGGATCAGGTCATCAACGCCATCAAGACGCGCAATCTGGTGGCCTTCCTCGACATGGCTTACCAGGGCTTTGGCCACGGCATTGCTGAAGACGGCGCCGTCATCGGCAAATTCGTGCAGTCTGGCCTGAACTTTTTCGTTTCCACGTCCTTCTCCAAGAGCTTCAGCCTGTACGGCGAGCGCGTGGGCGCCCTGAGCGTGCTGTGCAACGACAAGGAAGAAGCTGGCCGCGTGCTGAGTCAGCTCAAGATCGCCATTCGCACCAACTACAGCAACCCGCCCATCCATGGCGGCGCCGTGGTGGCTGCCGTGCTGAACACGCCTGAGCTGCGCGCGCAATGGGAGCAAGAACTGGCCGAAATGCGTGTGCGCATCAAGGCCATGCGCAGCGCCTTGGTCGAAAAGCTCAAGGCTGCGGGCGTGCAAGCTGACATGAGCTTCATCACGACGCAAATCGGCATGTTCAGCTATTCGGGTCTGTCCAAAGACCAGATGGTGCGTTTGCGCAATGAGTTTGGCGTGTACGGCACAGACACAGGCCGTATGTGCGTGGCCGCGCTGAACAGCAAGAACATCGACTACGTGTGCGCGGCAATCGCCAAGGTCATCTGAGGCTTGCCGCGGCGGCTTGAGGCGCAAAGCTTCAGGCCGCACCCCAGACCATGGAGCGCATGGAAATCGACGCCAGCTGAAAGCTGGTGTTGAAGAACTTGACGGGCTCTCCCGCATCGACAGCTCCTGCCGCATACAGCAGCGGCAGCAAATGCTCGTGCGTGGGGTGCGCCATGCGGGCCAGGCTGCCCAGCTTGTCAAAAGCCGGGAGCGCATCCAGTCGGCCTTGCTGCACATAGCCCGCAATCGTGTGGTCAAACTCAAGCGCCCAGTCGTAGGCCTGCTCAGCCGCGGCGCCCCTCTGCATCTGGCTGAGGTTGTGCACCACATTGCCACTGCCCACGATCAACACCCCTTGGCGTCGCAAAGCCTTGAGTTGCTGCGCCAGGGCGTAGTGCTCATGCGGCGCACGGCTGTAGTCCATGCTCAGCTGCAGCACCGGAATATCTGCGCGGGGAAACATAGGCTTGAGCACCGACCAGGCACCGTGGTCCAAGCCCCAATCCATGTCCAGACCGAGCGGGCGCGAGCCGCGCTGGCGCACGGCGCGGCTGATGTCGGCGGCAGCTTCGGGATCGCCGGGCGCGGGATATTGCTGGTCAAAGAGTTCCTGCGGAAAGCCGCCGAAATCGTGAATCGTTTTGGGCTGCGCCATGCCGGTCAGCCACCAGCCCTCGGTAAGCCAGTGGGCTGAAATACACAGAATCAGCTGCGGCTCGGGCCAGTCAGAGCCAAATTTCTCGCCCAGTGCTTGCCAGCTGCGGCGGTACGTGTTGTCCGAAATAGCGTTCATCGGGCTGCCATGCCCTATAAAAAGCACAGGCAACTTGTCGCTTTTTTTCAACTTTTGGAAGGGCGCGGACAAAAGATTGTCGAACATGGCTCATAGCACTTTCAGCGAACAGCACTTGATTCTGCACCTCAGGGCGCATACCTTGGGATCAAGATGGCCGGAAACCGCAGTTCTGAAGCTTTCACGGCGTTGACAAAGCGGGCCTAAAGGCTCGCTCAAATTAGTGTTTGTCCTCCCGCAAAGAAGCTCTGCGGCTGCTATATTGCACTGCAACATTCTTGTTGCTCCACCCCAGAAAGGGACTTTGCCATGCTTTACCAAGTCTACGAAACACAGCGCACCTTGATGGAGCCGTTTGTGGACTTCGCACAGGCCGCTGCAAAGCTTTACAGCAATCCGCTCACGCCAGCAGGACAAAACCCTTTCGCGCAACGCGTGGCAGCAGGTTACAGCCTGATTTATCGCCTGGGCAAGGACTATGAAAAGCCAACTTTTGGCCTGACCACCATCAATGTGGATGGCACCGATGTCGCCATCCACGAGCGGGTCGAAATCAACAAACCTTTTTGCGAGCTTCGCCGCTTCAAGCGCTTCACCGACGATCCAGAAACGCTGACCCGCCTGAAGGCGCAGCCCGTCGTGCTCATCGTCGCACCGCTGTCTGGCCACTACGCCACTTTGTTGCGCGACACCGTCAAGACTATGCTCAAAGACCATAAGGTCTACATCACCGACTGGCGTAACGCCCGCCTGGTGCCGCTGTCTGAGGGCAGCTTCAACCTCGACGACTACGTGAACTATGTGCAGGACTTCATTCGCCACCTGCAAGGCAACTACGGCAACTGCCACGTGATCAGCGTGTGTCAGCCCACGGTGCCAGTGCTCGCGGCCATTTCGCTCATGGCTTCGCGCGGCGAAACCACGCCTTTGAGCATGACCATGATGGGTGGCCCAATTGATGCGCGCAAGTCGCCGACGGCCGTCAACAACCTGGCGATGAACAAGAGCTACAGCTGGTTTGAAAACAACGTGATCTTCCGCGTGCCCAGCAACTTCCCCGGCGTCGGGCGCCGCGTTTACCCCGGCTTCTTGCAACACACCGGATTTGTGGCCATGAACCCCGACCGCCACGCGACCAGCCATTACGACTACTTCAAAGACTTGCTCAAAGGCGACGACGCCAGCGCCGAAGCGCACCGCAAGTTTTACGACGAATACAACGCCGTGCTGGACATGGACGCTGACTATTACCTGGACACCATCAAGACCGTGTTCCAGGAGTTCAAGCTGGTGCACGGGACATGGGAAGTGCGCAGTCCTGAAGGCAAGCTCGAACGTGTGCGACCTGAAGACATTCGCACCACCGCCCACTTCACGGTCGAAGGCGAGCTTGACGACATCTCCGGCTCGGGCCAGACCGAAGCGGCGCATAAGTTGTGTTTCAACATCCCGAAAGAGCGCCAGAAGCATCTGGAAGTCAAAGGCGCGGGCCACTACGGCATCTTCAGCGGCCGCCGGTGGCGCGACATCGCCTACCCGGCGGTCAAAGATTTCATCCTGGCGCACCACACCCCAGCGGCCGCAAGCCCAGCCCGTAAATTGACCACCGCTAAAGCTGCTGCCGATACCGTCGCGATGCCCACCAAGAGCAAAGCTGCTGCGGTCACGCAGCCGGCGGCCAAGAAGCGCGCCGCTAGCAGCACGGTCAAACCCCGCAAGGCCAGCTGAAACACGTGCTTGAACCATCCGCAGGGCAAGCGCTAAGCGAGCGCATCAACGCCCTGCTTCCACAGACTCAGTGCACGCGCTGCGGCTATGCCGATTGCGCGGCCTATGCTGAGGCCATCGCCGCCCAAGAAGCCGACATCAATCGCTGCCCCCCAGGTGGGGATGAGGGCGTTGTTCGCTTGGCGATTGTCACGGGGCGACCTGTTCTGGCCCTGGACGCAGCGCACGGCCTTGAAGGCCCGCGGAGCGTAGCCGTGATTGACGAAGCCTGGTGCATTGGCTGCACGCTCTGCCTGCCGGTCTGCCCAACGGACGCCATCATCGGCAGCAACAAGCGCATGCACAGTGTGATCGACGCGCACTGCACGGGCTGCGAGTTGTGCATCCCGGTGTGCCCGGTCGATTGCATCAGCCTCGTCAATGTGAGCGGCGAGGCGACAGGTTGGCAGGCCTGGTCGGCGGCGCAAGCTGGCTCAGCATCAGATCGCTACACGCTTCATAAGACCCGCATGAAGGATGCTCAACCGTTAGCGGAGGCTCAGTCATTTTCAGCCGACGAGGGTGAGAAAGTGTCGATCGCTCAAGCGGCAGACCCCAAACGCGCCATCATCGAGGCTGCACTTACCCGTGCGCGTAACAGGGTAAAAACACAAGCAACCAAGCCCGCCTCTTGAAGGCGAAGTCAGCGCTTCAACTGACAGTCTCTGCGGCCAAGGCAGAAAAAGCTTTGACAACTTCAGCCGGTGCCTGCACCAACTCCACCAACACACCCTCCCCGGCAATCGGGAATTCGTCGTTGGCTTTGGGGTGCAAAAAGCAGATGTCAAAACCCGCCGCGCCCTTTCGGATGCCACCAGGCGCAAACCGAACGCCCTGGGCAGTGAGCCACTGCACGGCTTGCGGCAGGTCGTCAATCCACAGGCCGACATGGTTCAGCGGCGTGGTGTGCACGGCCGGTTTTTTCTCGGGGTCCAGCGGCTGCATCAGGTCGACTTCTACCTTGAAAGTGCCGACACCCATGGCGCAAATATCTTCGTCCACGTTCTCGCGCTCGCTGACGAAGTTGCCCGTGACTTCCAGGCCTAGCATGTCGACCCAGAGCGTGCGCAGGCGGTCTTTGCTAGGGCCGCCGATGGCGATTTGCTGGATGCCCAGGACTTTGAAGGGGCGCGCTTGGCTCATGCGGCGCTCCCGGTGCGGCGACCGACGCAGTAGCTCACGCCTTGGGCGCCTGCACTTTCGCTGTGCGGCGTGCCAGCGGCTAGACGAAAAATATCGCCCGTGCCGTAAAACGTGGCCTTGCCCGCCACGTCAAGCGTGATGTCGCCCGCCGTGATGAGCGCGCAGGCGTCGAAGGGGTGCGTGTGCGCGTCCATGCGATAGCCCGGTTCCTTGGTGATCGTGGTGATGACTTGGTAGCCATCGGCCTTCAGGCCAGCTTCAAAGGCGTCGGTGTTCATAGGCAGCTCCTAGGCTTTAAGCAAATTCAATGATGGGCTGGTCCACACTCAGCGACTCGCCCTTGTTGGCCAGCACCTTGCCGACCACGCCATCGGCCACAGCAAACAAAACGTTCTCCATTTTCATGGCCTCGATCACGGCGACGCGTTCGCCCGCCTGAACCTTTTGGCCGGGCTGCACCGCAACATCGACCAATAGGCCGGGCATAGGCGAGAGCACAAAGCGGCTCATGTCGGGTGGTGCCTTAAAAGGCATGAGCGCGTGCAGCTGCGCGGCGCGGGGCGAGAGCACCAGCGCGTCCAGCCGCGTACCGTTGTGGATGACGCGAATCGCCAGCGGGTTTTTGCCCACGCCGCGCTCGACTTGCGCGGCAAAAGGCTGGCCGTTCACGGTGCCGCGCAGGCGCGCGCCGCCCAGGTGCCAGCTGCTGCAAATCTCGAAGGTCTTGCCGCCGGTGTCCACCGCGCTGGAGCCAGAGACGGCCACAAAATCCCGCACCACTGCCGCTTGCTGGGTGTTGCTGCCTGTAGCGCCAAGGCCGACCACTACAAAGTCTTGGCTGACCGTCACGCCATGGCCGGGCAATTGCCCGCTGATGCCGGCTGCACGGTTCAGCAAACGGCGGTTGACGTAGGCCGCCAACGCCACCAAAAAGTCTGGGTCGTCATGCGGCACGTCTTCGGCCTTGAAGCCTTGGGCGTAGTTCTCCGCAATGAAGCCGGTGTTGAAATCACCCGCCACAAACTTAGGGTGCGCCAGCAAGGCCGCCTGAAAGGGAATATTGCTGCTGATGCCGCGAATCACAAAGCTGTTCAGTGCCTCGCGCATTTTGGCAATCGCGTCCAGGCGGTCTTTGCCGTGGACGATGAGCTTGGCGATCATCGAGTCGTAGTACATCGGAATCTCGCCGCCGTCCTGCACACCGGTGTCCACCCGCACACCTTGCAGGTGCTCAATGTCCGAGGCAAACATGGTTTCCTTGGGCGGCTGAAAACGCACCAAGCGGCCGGTCGAAGGCAAGAATCCACGGAACGGGTCTTCCGCGTTGATGCGGCATTCCATGGCCCAGCCATCACGCTTGACTTCGCTTTGCGTGAGCGGCAATTTCTCGCCAGCGGCCACGCGGATCATCAGCTCCACCAGGTCCAGCCCGGTGATGCACTCGGTGACCGGGTGCTCGACTTGCAAGCGGGTGTTCATCTCCAAAAAGTAAAAGCTCTGGTCCTTGCCGACCACAAACTCCACCGTGCCGGCGCTTTGGTAATTGACCGCCTTGGCCAGCGCGACGGCTTGCTCGCCCATGGCTTTGCGGGTGGCGTCGCTGATGAAGGGGCTTGGCGCTTCTTCAATTACTTTTTGGTGGCGGCGTTGGATAGAGCATTCGCGCTCGTTCAAATACAGCACGTTGCCGTGGCTGTCGCCGATGAGCTGGATTTCGATGTGGCGGGGTTCTTCGACAAACTTCTCGACGAACACGCGGTCGTCGCCAAAGCTGTTGCGCGCTTCGTTGCGGCAGCTGGTGAAGCCCTCAAACGCTTCCTTGTCATTGAAGGCCACGCGCAAGCCCTTGCCACCGCCGCCCGCGCTGGCCTTGATCATGACCGGGTAGCCAATGCCCTTGGCAATCTCGACCGCTCGCTCGGCGGTTTCAATCGCGTCGTTCACGCCGGGAATGCAGTTCACGCCTGCCGCACCGGCCAGCTTTTTGGACTCGATCTTGTCGCCCATGGCGGCAATCGAATAATGCTTGGGGCCAATGAAGACGATGCCCTCTTCTTCTACCCGCTTGGCAAAGCCCGAGTTCTCACTCAAAAAGCCGTAGCCAGGGTGCACGGCTTGTGCGCCGGTTTGCTTGCAGGCGGCAATTATTTTGTCGGCCAGCAAATAGCTCTCGCGGCTGGGCGCGGGGCCGATGTTGACGGCCTCGTCGGCCAGCTCCACGTGGCGGGCGTCCTTGTCGGCGTCCGAGTAAACAGCGACGGTTTTGATGCCCATCTTGCGGGCAGTGAGGATGACGCGGCAGGCGATTTCGCCACGGTTGGCGATCAGGATTTTGCTGAACATGGTGTTTCCTTCTTGAATTTTTTCGAGCCCGCCACGGGCGCGGCGTATCTGCCCTCGCTCATGTCCCCCGGCCTGCGGCCTCCTCCTTGACTTCGCTGCGGCAGACACACCGCACCCATGGCTACAGGGAGTTTTAAGAGATGGCGAACACATTGCGACGCATAGGCAGTGGGGTGCCTGAGCGTTTTGCGGAGGTTAAGGAGGAGGCCAAAGGCCGGGGGACACGAAGCAACGCGCTCAGGCACCCCACTGCCGCCCACCGCAAACACCATGGGGCTCACAGCGGGATGTTCCCGTGCTTGCGCCAAGGGTTCTTAAGCTTTTTGTCCTTGAGCATGACCAGCGAACGGCAAATCCGCTTGCGCGTCTCATGCGGCAAGATCACGTCGTCGATAAAGCCACGCGCACCCGCCACGAACGGGTTGGCAAAGCGGGCTTTGTATTCAGCCTCGCGCGCCGCCAATTTCTCCGGGTTTTTCTTTTCTTCACGGAAGATGATCTCCACCGCGCCCTTCGCACCCATCACCGCAATCTCGGCGTTCGGCCAGGCGAAGTTGACGTCGCCGCGCAGGTGCTTGGACGCCATCACGTCATACGCGCCGCCGTAGGCTTTGCGCGTGATGACGGTGATTTTTGGCACGGTGCATTCGGCGTACGCGTAGAGCAACTTGGCGCCGTGCTTGATGATGCCGCCGTACTCCTGGCTGGTGCCGGGCATGAAACCGGGCACATCCACGAAGGTGATGACGGGGATGTTGAAGGCATCGCAAAAGCGCACAAAGCGAGCCGCCTTGATCGAGCTCTTGATGTCCAGGCAACCGGCCAGCACCAACGGCTGGTTAGCGACGATGCCGACCGACTGGCCTTCCATGCGGGCAAAGCCAATGATGATGTTCTTGGCGTACTCGGGCTGGATCTCAAAAAAGTCGCCGTCGTCCACCGTCTTGGTGATCAGCTCTTTCATGTCGTAAGGCTTATTGGCGTTTTCAGGCACCAGCGTGTCCAGGCTCAAGTCCATGCGGCCGGCCGGGTCGGCGCTGGGGCGAACCGGCGCTTTTTCGCGGTTGTTCAGCGGCAGGTAGTTGTAGAGCCGGCGCAGCATCAAGAGCGCTTCCACATCGTTGTCAAAAGCCAGATCGGCCACGCCGCTCTTGGTGGTGTGGGTGATCGCGCCGCCCAGCTCTTCGGCCGTGACTTCTTCGTGCGTGACGGTCTTTACCACTTCGGGGCCGGTCACGAACATGTAGCTCGAATCTTTGACCATGAAGATGAAGTCGGTCATGGCGGGCGAGTACACCGCGCCACCGGCCGAGGGGCCCATGATCATGCTGATCTGGGGGATCACGCCGCTGGCAATGACGTTGCGCTGGAACACGTCGGCATAACCGCCCAGTGACGCCACGCCTTCTTGAATGCGCGCACCGCCCGAATCGTTCAGGCCAATCACAGGCGCGCCGACCTTCATGGCCTGGTCCATCACCTTGCAGATTTTCTCGGCATGCGCTTCAGACAGCGCGCCGCCAAACACCGTGAAGTCCTGGCTAAAGACAAACACCAGGCGGCCGTTGATCATGCCGTAGCCCGTGACCACGCCGTCGCCAGGGATCTTGTTGTCTTGCATGCCGAAGTCCGCGCAGCGGTGCTCTACAAACATGTCCCACTCTTCAAACGTGCCTTCGTCCAGCAGCATTTCGAGCCGCTCACGCGCCGTCAGCTTTCCTTTGCCGTGCTGCGCGTCAATGCGCTTTTGGCCACCGCCCAGGCGGGCTGCCGCTCGCTTTTGTTCAAGTTGTTCAAGAATTTCCTGCATGGTTTTCTTCTTTCTTTGGAAGGACGGTGACGTGTGAGGATTGGAATGAGGGCTAAAAATTCAACGGACGTGCGCAGCCAGCAGCTGGCGCGCGGCGGTGGAGGCCGGCAACTGACCACTGGCGACTTGGACCACAAAATTGGGGAGCAGTGCCGCCACGGCCGGGTCCTGCCGAAAAGCTTGCTTGAGGTTGGCGTCAATGCGTTCCCACATCCATGCGAGCGACTGTTGCTGGCGCCGCGCAGCGAACTGGCCGTTGGTGGTCTGCAAATTCTTGAACTGCGTGACGGCTTGCCAAAAAGCGTCAACGCCCTTGTTGTGCAAAGCGCTGAGCTGCACCACTTGCGGGTGCCAGTGTTGGTCATACACCTCTGCCTGGGCCTTGCCCATGGCGTTGTTCACCAGACCAAACAGCCGCAGCGCCGAGGTGATTTGCGCTTCGGCGCGCATGGCGGCGTTGGCATCAAGGTCAGCCTTGTTGATGACCACCAGATCGGCGATTTCCATCACGCCTTTTTTGATGGCCTGCAAGTCGTCGCCCGCGTTAGGCAGCTGCATCAGCACAAACATGTCGGTCATGTTGGCCACGGCGGTCTCGCTCTGGCCCACGCCCACGGTTTCGACGATCACCACGTCGTAGCCGGCGGCTTCGCAAACCAGCATGGCTTCGCGGGTTTTCTCGGCCACGCCGCCCAGCGTGCCGCTGGAAGGACTGGGGCGGATGTAGGCCTTTTCATGCACGGACAAATGCTCCATGCGCGTCTTGTCGCCCAAGATGGAACCGCCTGAGACGGTGGACGACGGGTCGATGGTCAGCACTGCGACGCGGTGGCCTTGTTGGATGAGGTACAGACCCAGCGCTTCAATGAAGGTGGACTTGCCCACGCCGGGCACGCCGCTGATGCCTAGGCGAAAGCTCTTGCCGGTGTGCGGCAACAAGGCGGTGAGCAGCTCGTCGCCTTGCGCGCGGTGGTCGGCGCGGGTGGATTCGAGGAGGGTGATGGCTTTGGCGATGGCGCGGCGCTGGGTCGGACCACGACTCTCAAGCAAACCATTGAAGAGCTGATCGAGTGTCATGCAGCCAAGCTGGGCTGAACCCAGTTTTCCAACTTCAAACCATCAATCCGCTCAAACTCGCGGGTGTTGTTGGTCACGCAAATCGCATCCATCGCCAAGGCGTGGCACCCGATCTGCAAGTCAAGGATGCCGATGGGAGTACCTGCAGTGCGCAAGCGATGGTAGTGAGCCGCATAAATCCAGGCCGCCGACTCATCCCAATCAACGATGTTGAAGGTGCCGAGCAAATCCTGCAGTGCAGTCCTGTTGCGCTCCTTGTGCAGACTTTTCTCAACGCCATAGGCGAGTTCGGCCACCACCACCGAAGATAAAACCAATTGCTCCCGACCAACCTCCTGCAAGCGCTTGAGCACCTCCACGTTTCCGCGCTGGGCATAAATCAGAATGTTGGAGTCCAACAAATACAGGGGATCTGACATCAATCCAGGCTTTCCACATCGTCTGGCAAGAGCCCCCGATCGCGCTCGATTTCTTCAGGAAACCCTTCAAACTGAGCCAGGCAATGCTGAACCCGGCTCCACCATTCGTCCTTGTCGTACTTGGGGCGAAGGATGACAGCGTTGCCTTTGCGTTCGATGAACACCTCGGCCGTGTCAAAGCGATAGGCTTTGGGCAGGCGAACGGCCTGGCTGCGGCCCGTGGTGAAAATCTTGGCGATGTCTGCTTGTGCGTTCATGGCGACTCCTTGGTGATCGGCTTAAATGGTATATATCAAATGATAGCTACCAAATGAGGTTTTCACAAGTCAACCCAAAGCCTTCTTGATCTGCTCCAGCACATCCTTGGCACTCGCCGGAATCGGCGTGCCCGGCCCGTAGATGCCTTTGACGCCCGCCTCATAAAGCATGTCGTAGTCCTGCCGAGGAATCACACCGCCCACAAAAACAATGATGTCGTCGGCGCCCTGCTTCTTGAGCTCGGCAATGATGGCCGGCACCAGCGTTTTGTGGCCTGCCGCCAGGGTCGAGACGCCCACCGCATGCACGTCGTTCTCAATGGCCTGGCGGGCGCATTCTTCGGGCGTCTGGAACAGCGGCCCCATGTCCACGTCAAAGCCCAAATCAGCAAAGGCCGTGGCCACCACCTTGGCACCCCGGTCGTGGCCGTCCTGGCCGAGTTTGGAAATCATCACGCGGGGGCGACGGCCTTGGGCTTCAGCAAAAGCGTTGATTTCGGTCTTGAGCGTTTCCCAGCCTTCGGCCGAGTCATAAGCGGCTGCGTACACACCGGTCACCTTTTGCGTGTCGGCGCGGTGGCGGCCGTAGACTTTTTCCAGCGCATCGCTGACCTCGCCCACCGTGGCGCGCAGGCGCATGGCGTCAATACACAAACCCAGCAGGTTGCCGGTGTTGTTTTCAGCGGCGGCGGTCAGCGCGTCAAGTGCATGCTGCACGGCGGCCGAATCCCGCTGGGCCTTGATGGTTTTCAGGCGGGCGATCTGCCCGTCGCGCACGGCCACGTTGTCAATGTCGCGGGCATCAATCGCCGCTTCGGTCTTGAGCTTGTACTTGTTGACGCCGACGATGACGTCTTTGCCGCTGTCGATGCGGGCCTGCTTTTCAGCGGCGGCCGCTTCGATCTTGAGCTTGGCCCAGCCGCTGTCCACGGCCTTGGTCATGCCGCCCATGGCCTCGACTTCTTCAATGATTTTCCAGGCGGCGTCGGCCATGTCCTGGGTCAGCTTTTCCATCATGTAGCTGCCGGCCCAGGGGTCGATCACATGCGGAATGTGAGTTTCTTCCTGGATGATGAGCTGGGTGTTGCGCGCAATGCGCGAGGAGAACTCGGTGGGCAGCGCAATGGCTTCGTCAAAGCTGTTGGTGTGCAGGCTTTGCGTGCCGCCAAACACAGCGGCCATGGCCTCGATGGTGGTGCGTACCACGTTGTTGTAGGGGTCTTGCTCGGTCAGGCTCCAGCCGCTGGTCTGGCAGTGGGTGCGCAGCATCAGGCTCTTGGGGTTCTTGGCGTCAAAGCCCTTCATGATGCGGCACCACAGCAGGCGGGCGGCGCGCATCTTGGCCACTTCCAAATAGAAGTTCATGCCAATCGCCCAGAAGAAGGAGAGGCGCCCGGCAAAGCCGTCCACGTCCAGGCCCTTGGCCAGCGCTGTCTTGACGTATTCCTTGCCGTCGGCCAGCGTGAAAGCCAGTTCCAGCGCCTGGTTGGCGCCAGCTTCTTGCATGTGATAGCCCGAGATGCTGATCGAGTTGAACTTGGGCATCTTGCTCGCCGTGTACTCGATGATGTCGCCAATGATGCGCATCGAGGGCTCGGGCGGGTAGATGTAGGTGTTGCGCACCATGAACTCTTTGAGGATGTCGTTCTGGATGGTGCCGCTCAATTGGTCTTGGGCCACGCCCTGCTCTTCCGCCGCCACCACATAGCCGGCCAGCACGGGCAGCACGGCGCCGTTCATGGTCATGGACACGCTAACCTTGTCCAGCGGGATCTCATTAAAGAGGATCTTCATGTCCTCGACCGAGTCAATCGCCACGCCCGCCTTGCCCACATCGCCCGTCACGCGCGGGTGGTCGGAGTCGTAGCCCCGGTGGGTAGCCAGGTCAAAAGCGACTGACACGCCCTGCCCGCCGGCGGCCAAGGCCTTGCGGTAAAACGCGTTCGACTCTTCAGCCGTGGAAAAGCCCGCGTACTGCCGAATCGTCCAGGGCCGCACCGCGTACATGGTGGCCTGCGGGCCGCGAATGAAGGGCTCGAAGCCGGGAAGCGTGTTGGTGTAAGCCAAGCCGGCCGTGTCGGCGGCGGTGTACAGCGGCTTGACGCTGATGCCGTCGGGCGTGAGCCAGTTCAGGGCATCGACGTTGCCGCCCGGCGCGGACTTGGCTGCAGCCTTGGCCCATTGCGAAAGACTGGCGGCATCAAATTCGGGGGCTTGGATAGGCTTTTGACTCATGGCAAGAGCGGCTGTGAGGCGCGTTTTGAGGGCTTAGGGATGGCTTTGGAGGGGCGTGTACAACCCTTATCCAACACGAAAGAGTCTACATCATTTATAATTATTTATGCAGAATTAGGCTTGTCCGAACTGAACAGGGCCTGACAAAACCCCAGCCAAAACTCTGCCAGTGGCTCCCTATTTCAAGCGCCCAGCGCACCCAACCAACGCCTTTCGCGGAACCCATCCATGGCAGCAGCCTCGCTCACTCCCCGCGCCCTTTATGAAGAAGTGGCCGAACTCCTGCGCCAGCGCATCTTCAATCGCGAACTGGCCCCCGGCAGTTGGATCGACGAGCTCAAGTTAGCCGACGAGTACGGGATCAGCCGCACCCCCTTGCGCGAGGCCTTGAAAGTGCTGGCCACCGAAGGGCTGGTGACGATGAAGGTGCGCCGAGGCGCCTATGTCACCGAAGTTTCTGAGCGCGACCTGGCCGACGTTTACCACCTGCTGGCCTTGCTTGAAAGTGATGCCGCAGGGGTGGTGGCGCACAAAGCCAGTGACCAGGAATTGGCCGAGCTGCAGACCTTGCACCGTGAACTTGAGAAATCCGTGAAAAACCGGGAACGCTTTTTTGAGCTGAACGAGGCTTTTCACATGCGCGTGCTGGCCATTGCCGACAACCGCTGGCGCGACCAGATGGTGGCCGACCTGCGCAAGGTGATGAAGCTCAACCGCCACAACTCCCTGCTCAAGACAGGGCGCATTCAGGAGTCCTTGGCCGAACATGCGGCAGTGATGGCCGCCCTGCTCGCCCGCGACACAACCGCCGCCGTGCAGCGCATGCGCGAACACTTCATGAATGGCCTGGAAGCGGCCACCGGAAGCTAGCGCAGCGGTTTTTGAAAAAACCGGGCCTCGCCCATGGCCGGGTCTAGCTGGTAAGGGGCGAAGCCGCTTCGCTCATACAGGCGCACGGCGCTGGAATTCCCCTCCAGCACCTCCAGCGTGAGCTTGCAAGCGCCCTTTTCCTGGGCCAACTCAGTCACCAGCGCCAGCATGCGCTCGCCAATGCGCTGGCCTCGGTGACTGGCCAGCACCACCACGTCGTGCACGTTCACCAAGGGTTGGCAGGCAAAGGTTGAAAAGCCTTCGATGCAATTGATCAGGCCGACGGGCGCTGCGCCGTCAAAGGCGATGACAGTGAACGCTTGTGGCATCGCCGCCAGGGACTGTGCCAAATTGGCCTTGGCAAAATCGCTGAGAGGATCGCCGCCGCCCATCGGGTCACGGGCGTAGCTGTCAAGCAAATAGACCAACGCCGCCGCATCGGCCGCATGGCTGTAATCCGCCAACCGAACAAGGACCTCGCTCATTGCCCTTGCACCGCTGACACCAAGCGCTCAGCACAGCCCTTTGCCTGCGCGGCGTCTTGCGCCTCAACCATGATGCGCAGCAAGGGCTCGGTGCCGCTAGCTCGGATCAAGATGCGTCCGGTCTGCCCCAGCTCCGCCTCCACAGCCTTGCTGACTGTCTGCAGATCGGAGTTGCTGCGCCAATCCTGATCAGGGCGCAGGCGGACATTGATCAATGTTTGCGGGAAAAGCGTCACCCCCGCCAGCAGGCTGGCCAAGGACTTGCCGCTGCGCACGCAGGCCTGCAGCACCTGCAAGGCGCTGATGAGGCCATCACCCGTGGTGTGTTTGTCCAGCGCCAGCAAGTGGCCCGAGCCTTCACCGCCCAGCAACCAGCCGTTTTTTTCAAGCTCTTCGAGCACATAACGGTCGCCGACTTTGGCGCGCACAAACTGCACGCCGCGTGACTTCAACGCCACTTCAACCGCCAGATTGGTCATGAGCGTGCCGACCGCGCCGGGCACCGCTTCGCCACGCGCAAGTCGCTCGTTGACCATCAGGAACAGCACCTCATCGCCGTTGAACAAGCGGCCGTCCGCGTCCACCAGTTGCAGGCGGTCAGCGTCACCGTCCAGCGCCACGCCGTAGTGCGCGCCGTTCGCCCTGACAGCAGTAATCAGGGCTTCAGGATGGGTGGCGCCAACCCCCTCATTGATGTTCACACCGTTGGGCGTGCAGCCGATGCAGATGACGTCGGCCCCCAACTCATGGAACACCTTGGGGGCCACCTGGTAGGCGGCACCATGCGCAGCGTCCACCACGATCTTCAAGCCCTTGAGCGTCAGGTCATTGGCGAAAGTACTTTTGCAAAATTCAATGTAACGGCCCGCGGCGTCGTCCAGCCGACGCGTCTTGCCCAGGCTGCTGGAGTCCACCCAGATCGGCGGCTCTTGCAGCGCAGCCTCGACCGCGATTTCCCAGGCGTCGGGCAGCTTGGTGCCTTGCGCGCTGAAGAACTTGATGCCGTTGTCAGGAAAGGCGTTGTGGCTGGCGCTGATCACGACGCCCAGGCTGGCGCGCTGTGCACGCGTGAGGTAGGCCACGCCCGGCGTGGGCAAAGGCCCCAGCAAGACCACGTCAACGCCAGCCGAATTAAAGCCTGACTCCAGCGCGCTTTCCAGCATGTAGCCCGAGATGCGGGTGTCCTTGCCGATCAGTACGGTCGGGCGTTCTTCGGTGCGCTTGAGCACCCGGCCCACGGCATGCGCCAGGCGCAACACAAAGTCGGGGGTGATGGGGCTCTGCCCGACCGTACCGCGGATCCCATCGGTTCCAAAATATTGCCTGCTCATTGACGTACTCCGGGGGCGATTCGCCCAGTTATTTTTGCCCGCACCTTAGCCTGCGTAAATTACTACTATCGTACCAATTGCTCAGCTGGCCGCTGTCCAGACCTTGAACGATGTCACAGTCTCATGTACATCATGGACGCGCACGATACGGGCGCCCCGCTCAACCGCCAGCAAGGCCGCCGCCACGCTGGGCAGCATACGGTCACCCGCCAGGCCGTCTGGCTCGCACACGGCGCCCAGCGACGACTTGCGCGACCAGCCAGCCAAAAGGCCAAAGCCAAGATCAAGCAACTCAGCCTGCCGGCGCAGCAACTCGAAGTTCTGCGCCACCGTCTTGCCAAAACCAATGCCTGGGTCAAGCACGATGCGGGCAGTCGCGACGCCCATCGCCTGCAGATCCGCAGCCCGCGCAACCAAAAAGTCGCGCACCTGCGGCAGCACCTCGCCGGCCATGGGCAGGGCCTGCATGGTCTTCGGCTCTTTGTGCATATGCATCAGGCAAACACCGCAGGCCGGATGCGCAGCCACGACCTCTGCCGCCCCGGTTTGCCGCAAGGCCCAGACGTCATTGATGATGTCCACGCCCAAGTCCAGTGCGGCTTGCATCACCTGGGGCTTGTAGGTATCCACTGAGACGGGCACACCCAAAGTCAAAGCATGGCGCAAGACGGGGAGCAGGCGCGCCAGTTCTTCTTCCAGGGGCAAAGCCTGGGCACCGGGCCGGGTCGATTCGGCCCCGATGTCAAGAATATCGGCGCCTTCCTTGAGCAGTTGCTCGCAATGGGCCAGCACGCGGTGGGGCTCCGTGCTTGAAAAATAATCGCCACCGTCAGAAAACGAGTCGGGCGTGGCATTCACGATGCCCATGACGCGCGGCCTGCTCAGGTCGATCTGGAACCGGCTGGTCTGCCAAACCGTCACCGTGGGTGTCGCGGAAGAATTTGCAATAGAAGTCAAGGCTGCCAGGCAAGAGTCAGGAACATAAAAAAACCGGGGCCAGGCCCCGGTTGTCTTCAAGCGTTGCGCCCGCCTCAGGCCACTGTCGGTGCAGGGTCTGTGGCCACTGCCGGTGTCCCGCCGCTGGGGCCACCGCCGACGGATGGATTGCGGGGCACCCAGTCTTTAGGTGGGCGTGGCTCGCGGCCGGCCATGATGTCGTCGATCTGCTCGATGTCGATGGTTTCCCACTCCATGAGGGCTTTGGCCATGGCGTGCATCTTGTCCTGGTTGGCTTCAATCAGGTTACGCGCCAGGGTGTATTGCCCGTCAATGATGCGGCGCACTTCCGAGTCCACCTTTTGCATGGTCTGCTCGCTCATGTTGGTGGTCTTGGTGACCGAGCGACCCAGGAACACTTCGCCTTCGTTTTCAGCGTAGACCATGGGGCCCAAGGCCTCGGTCATGCCGTAGCGGGTCACCATGTCACGGGCAATCGAGGTGGCGCGCTCAAAGTCGTTGCTGGCACCGGTCGTCATCTGGTTCATGAAGACTTCTTCAGCGATGCGGCCACCGAACAGCATGCTGATCTGGCTGAGCATGTACTCGCGGTCGTAGCTGTAGCGGTCTTGGGCGGGCAGGCTCATGGTCACGCCCAGGGCGCGGCCGCGCGGAATGATGGTGACCTTGTGCACCGGGTCGCACTTGGGCAGCAATTTGCCCAGCAAGGCGTGGCCCGACTCGTGATACGCCGTGTTGCGACGCTCTTCTTCAGGCATGACCATGCTCTTGCGCTCAGGGCCCATCAGGATCTTGTCCTTGGCCTTTTCGAAGTCCTGCATTTCAACCAAGCGCGCATTGCGGCGGGCAGCCATCAAGGCGGCTTCGTTGCACAGGTTGGCCAGGTCAGCACCCGACATGCCGGGCGTGCCGCGTGCAATGATGCTGGCGTTCACGTCCTGGCCGAGCGGCACTTTGCGCATGTGGACGTTCAGGATCTGCTCGCGGCCACGGATGTCCGGCAGCGTCACATACACCTGGCGGTCAAAACGGCCGGGGCGCAGCAAGGCGGCGTCCAGAATGTCTGGGCGGTTGGTGGCAGCCACCACGATCACGCCGACGTTGGTCTCGAAACCGTCCATCTCGACTAGCATCTGGTTCAGGGTCTGCTCGCGCTCGTCGTTACCGCCACCCAGGCCCGCGCCACGCTGGCGACCGACGGCGTCGATCTCGTCAATGAAGATGATGCAGGGCGCGTTTTTCTTGGCGTTCTCGAACATGTCGCGCACGCGGGCTGCGCCCACGCCCACGAACATTTCGACGAAGTCGGAACCGGAAATCGAGAAAAACGGAACCTTGGCTTCGCCAGCAATGCCCTTGGCCAGCAAGGTCTTGCCGGTGCCGGGCGGGCCGACGAGCAGCAAGCCGCGTGGAATACGGCCGCCGAGCTTCTGGAATTTGGCAGGGTCTTTCAGGAAGTCCACCACTTCCTTGACCTCTTCCTTGGCTTCGTCGCAACCGGCCACGTCCGCGAAGGTGACGGGGTTCGTGGACTCGTCCAGCATGCGGGCCTTGGACTTGCCGAAGCTGAAAGCACCGCCTTTGCCGCCACCCTGCATCTGACGCATGAAATACACCCACACGCCGATCAAGAGCAGCATCGGTCCCCAGCTGACCAACAAAGTCATGAGCACAGAGCCTTCTTCGCGGGGCTTGACGTCAAACTTGACATCATTGGCGATCAGGTCGCCGACCAAGCCGCGGTCGAGGTAAGTGGCGGTGGTGCGGATGCGGCGATCGTCGGTGGTGACGGCCGAAATCTCGGTGCCGCCCTGGCCTTCGGCGATGGTCGCTGTTTTGATGCGCTTACCGCGGACTTCCTCAAGGAACTCCGAATAGCCCAGGTAGTTGGAACCCGCCGCTGTGCGCGTGTCGAACTGCTTGAACACGGTGAACAGCACCATGGCGATCACAAGCCAGACCGCAATTTTGGAAAACCACTGATTGTTCAAGGAAGACTCCGGTTTGAAACTTCAAGGCAGATGCGTCTTATTTTAGGGCTTTCAAGGCCCAAGCCCTGCCCTCATGCAGGCTTCATCCATTTGGCTGAAGCGGTATTAGGCTGAAATCGCCTGCCGCCCCGGGCGCTTCAGGCCAATCCCGATCAAAAAAGTCTCTGAAGAGCCCGGCCGTGAAGCCTTAGGCTTGAAAGGTTTGACGGTCTTGAAAGTCTCTTTGAAGAGCTTGACGAGTTCGCTGTAAGCGCCGCCATGGAAGAGTTTGACCACCAGTGCGCCCTCCGGCTTGAGGTGGTTCTGCGCAAACTCCACCGCCAACTCAACCAGATGGCTGACTCGGGCTGAATCCGCCGCATCAATGCCGGACAGATTGGGCGCCATGTCCGAGACCACCACGTCCACGATGCCCGCCGCGTCGCCGGCCAAGGCGGCTTCGAGCTGGGCCAGCACCTCCGGCTCCCGGAAGTCACCCTGGATAAAAGTCACGCCCTCGATCGGGTCCATGGGCAAGATGTCCAGCGCAATGATGCGGCCGTTGAGCTCGCCCATGGCAGCGCCCACGGGCGACAGGCGCCGCCGGGCGTATTGGCTCCAGGCGCCCGGTGTGCTGCCCAGGTCGACCACCCGATAGCCGGGGCGGATCAGATTCAGGTTGTCGTCGATCTCCTTGAGCTTGTAGGCCGCGCGGGCGCGGTAGCCCTCTTTTTGCGCCAGCTTCACGTAGGTGTCATTGACGTGATCGTTCAGCCAGGCCTTGTTGACTTTCTTGCTTTGGGTCTTGACTTTCATGGCCGCTATTGTCGGCGTTATGGCCAACCTTGCAGCACACAAGGCGCTTGCGTCGATAATTCAGCCATGCCTCAAATTCAACTCACTCCTGCCCAGCGCAAGGACCACCGCGCTGACGCGCACCATCTCAACCCCGTGGTCATGATCGGCTCGGACGGCCTGACCGACGCCGTCAAGAAAGAAATCGACGGCGCCCTGAACTCGCACGGCCTGATAAAGATCCGCGTTTTGTCTGACGAACGTACAAGCCGCGAGGCGATTTTTCACACACTGGCGGACGAGCTCAATGCTGCGCCCATTCAGCACATCGGCAAATTGCTGGTGCTGTGGCGCCCGGCCGTGCCCAAAGAAAAGAAAGTCAGCGAAGACCGCATGGCCGGCCCGCGCGACGTGAAAGTGCTGAAAAACAGCAGCCGCTACGGCCAGCGCCCTGAAGTCAAAACCCTTCGCGTGCTGGGCAACCAGCGACTGACGCCGGGCGGCAACGTCAAGCGCGCGAAAAAGCCAAAGCAACGCAGCGTGAAGAAGTCAGCACAAGACTAATTCGGATCTTTAAGTCAAGCGCCTTGCCCTCAACTACCTCGCCATGACCAATCCACTCCTGACCCCAGCTTCGCTCCCGCTTTTCGACCAGATCCAGCCCGAGCATGTCGCTCCGGCGATGGATGAATTGCTGGCCCAGGCTGAAACGGCGCTGGCCACAGTGACCAAGCCGGATTTTCCAGCGGGCTGGACGGACATTGCACGGGTGCTGGACGTGGCCACCGAAACCCTGGGCCGCGCCTGGGGCGCTGTCAGTCACCTCAACAGCGTGGCCGATACGCCTGAGCTGCGCGCCGCCTACAACGCAGCGCTGCCCCGCGTGACCGAGTTCTGGACCCGGCTGGGCGCTGACGAAAAGCTGTACGCCAAATACAAAGCCATCGACGTGGCCGCGCTGAGCGCCGAGCAGCGTCAGGCCCACAAAAACGCCATTCGCAACTTTGTGTTGTCCGGCGCAGAACTGACAGGCGAAGCCCGCGAGCGCTTTGCCCAAATCCAGGAACGGCAAGCCGAGCTGAGCCAGAAGTTCAGCGAAAATGCGCTGGATGCGACCGAGGCCTTTGCGTATTACGCAAGCGCCGACGAGCTGGATGGCCTGCCCGATGACGTCAAAGCCGGCATGCGCGCGCAGGCCCAAGCTGAAGGCAAGGAAGGCCACAAAGTGACCTTGAAGATGCCGAGCTACTTGCCGGTCATGCAGTTCGTCAAAAGCAGCGCGCTGCGTGAAATGCTTTACCGTGCCTACAACACCCGCGCCAGCGACCAGGCACCTGCTGAGCACAGCCAGTTCGATAACAGCCAAGTGATGGACGAAATCCTCGCGCTGCGATTGGAAGAATCTCGTCTGCTGGGTTATCGCAATTTTGGCGAGGTGTCCGTCGTGCCCAAGATGGCCGACTCGCCCGAGCAAGTGATCAAGTTCCTGCGCGACCTGGCCCAGCGCGCCCGGCCGCATGCAGAAAAAGACGTGGCCGACCTGCGCGCTTTCGCCGCGCAAAAACTGAGCCTTGTCGACCCGCAGCCTTGGGACTACGCCTACATCGGCGAAAAACTCAAGGAAGAGCGTTATTCCTTCAGTGAGCAAGAAGTCAAACAATATTTCACTGCGCCCAAGGTGCTGGCTGGCCTCTTCAAGATCGTCGAGACACTGTTTGAAGTGACGCTGGCGCGGGACAGCGCGCCCGTGTGGAAGCCCGGCGTCGAGTTCTACCGCATTGAGCGCAAGGGCCAGTTGGTCGGCCAGTTTTACCTGGACCAGCCTGCCCGCACCGGTAAGCGCGGCGGCGCCTGGATGGACGACGTGCGCGCCCGCTGGCTGCGCCCTGACACCGGCGTGCTGCAAACGCCCGTGGCGCACCTGGTCTGCAACTTTGCCGATGGCGTGGGCGGCAAACCTGCCCTGCTGACGCATGACGATGTGACCACCCTCTTTCACGAGTTTGGGCATGGCTTGCATCACATGCTCACCCAGGTCAACGAGCGTGATGTCTCGGGCATCAGCGGCGTCGAGTGGGACGCGGTCGAATTGCCCAGCCAGTTCATGGAAAACTTCTGCTGGGAGTGGGATGTGCTCAAGCACATGACTTCGCATGTGGACACCGGCGAGCCGCTGCCGCGCGCCCTGTTTGACAAGATGTTGGCGGCCAAGAACTTCCAGAGCGGCATGCAAACGCTGCGCCAGGTCGAGTTTTCGCTGTTTGACATGCTGCTGCACATGCAAGGTGGCGCAGACGCTGCCGAGACCAAGAGCGTGATGGACTTGCTGGCCGAAGTGCGAGCCGAAGTCGCGGTGATTCAAGCCCCGCCCTACAGCCGCCCGGCGCACACCTTCAGCCACATCTTTTCAGGTGGCTACGCTGCCGGCTACTACAGCTACAAGTGGGCCGAAGTTCTGTCCGCCGATGCGTATGCGGCCTTTGAAGAATCAGGCAACGCCGCGGCCAATGTAGAGACGGGCCGTAAATACCGCGAAGCGATTCTCGAGGCCGGCGGCAGCCGCCCGGCGATGGAATCCTTCAAAGCCTTCAGAGGTCGCGAGCCGTCGATTGACGCTTTGCTGCGCCACCAAGGGATGGCTTAAACAGGGTTCAAGCTCAGGTCAAGCTTGACCTGAGCGGGCCCTTTCTGCAGCCAGCCAAGCCAGGCCGGCCGAAGTTCCGCCCGCCTCAGCCCCTTTGAGCGGGCGGTATTCGCAGCCCACCCAGCCGTCCCAGCCGCATGCGGCAGACACTTCGTCGATCACCTCAAAGAGAAACGGGTAGTTCAACTCGCCCAGATCCGGCTCGTGGCGGGCTGGTACGCCGGCAATCTGGAAGTGCCCCACGCGGCCGGTTGGCAGGTACTGGCGGATCTTGCTGGCCACGTCACCCTCGACGATCTGGCAGTGGTACAGATCCATCTGCACCTTCAAATTGGCCGCGCCGACTTCGGCCAAGACTTCATGGGCGTGGTCTTGCCGGTTTAAAAAGAAGTTCGGAATGTCGCGCGTGTTGATCGGCTCGATCTGTACGCTGCGACCACGCTGCGCCGCCTGGGCCGCCGCCCAGCGCAGATTGGCCACATAGGTGGGCTGAAGTTCTTCACGCGCTGCACCTAGAGGCACCAGCCCGGCCATCAAGTGGATGCGCGGGCAATCCAGCGCATCTGCATAGTCCAGCGCAAGCTGCACGCCGGCCTGGAATTCAGCTTCTCGCCCCGGCAGGCAGGCCGTGCCTCGGCTGCCCGCTTGCCAGGTCGCTTCAATGCCCGCGCTTTCCACGCCCCCTGGCGGCGCATTGAAGAGCACCTGCTGCAAACCCGCATCGCGCAGGCGGGCAGCCAGTTCCTCTGGCTTGAAGGCGTAGGGGAATAAAAACTCCACCGCCTCAAAGCCGTCCCGGGCGGCCGCCTCAAAGCGGTCCAGAAAAGGCAAGTCCACGTACATCATCGACAGATTGGCGGCAAAACGTGGCATGCGCGGGGGCTTTCGAAAAGCTAAGTGAGCAACCTGTTCAGTAGGTCAGGGTTTTGACGCCATCGGCCGTGCCCAGCAGGCAGACATCAGCCTTCTGGAAGGCGAAAACGCCCACGGTCACCACGCCCGGCCACTGGCTCACCGTCAACTCAAACTCACGCGGCTGCGCAATCTGAAGCCCCGTCACGTCCAGGATGTGCTGGCCGTTGTCAGTGATGAGCGGCTGCCCGTCTTTCAGGCGCAGGCGGGCCGTGCCGCCCAGGGCTTCGAACTGGCGGGTAATGCGCCGCGCCGACATGGGAATGACTTCGACCGGCAGTGGGAACTTGCCCAGCACGGGCACCAACTTGCTGTCGTCTGCAATGCAGATGAACTGGCGCGACTGCGCCGCCACGATCTTCTCGCGCGTGAGGGCAGCGCCCCCACCCTTGACCATGTGGCCGGCTGGATCGATCTCGTCGGCTCCGTCCACGTAGATGGCGAGTTCATCGACTTCGGTCGCGTCAAACACGCGAATACCCAGCGCCAGCAAACGCTCGGTCGATGCATTCGAGGAAGATACGGCGCCGGCAATGCTGTCCTTGACCGAGGCCAGCGCGTCGATGAATTTATTGACGGTGGAGCCAGTACCCACGCCAACGATCATGCCGGGCTTGACGTACTGCAGTGCGGCTTGGCCGACGAGGGTTTTCAATTCATCTTGGGTCATGGGAAGGCAGCTTGAGTTGGGTTGCGTGTGAGTTGGCGAAGAACGATTTGCGACAATCAGCAGCTGTTGTCCATCAGCCCCGAATTATCCAATGCCCCTCGTCCCCTACGCCCTGGCCCGCCGCTTTTTGTTCAGCATGGACCCGGAGGCCGCGCACGACCTCACCATGGCCTCGCTGGCGGGCACGCAGCACACGCCGCTCAAATGGGCTTATTGCGCGGGCCGTGTGGAAGACCCGATCACCCTGGCGGGCCTGCGCTTTCCCAACCGCATCGGTCTTGCCGCTGGCCTGGACAAAAACGCACGCTGCATCGACGGCCTGGCCGCGATGGGCTTTGGCTTTGTGGAGGTGGGCACCGTCACGCCCCTGGGCCAGCCGGGCAACCCCAAGCCGCGCATGTTTCGCCTGCCCGAGGCCAATGCGCTGATCAACCGGCTGGGGTTCAACAACGAAGGGCTGGATGCCTTTTTGCGCAATGTGAAGGCGTCCACCTTTCGCCAGCAGGCGGGCAGCAATCAGCCTCTGCTGCTGGGCCTGAACATCGGCAAGAACGCAGCCACACCTATTGAACGCGCAGTGGACGACTATCTGACTTGCCTGGACGGGGTGTATCCGCACGCGGACTACGTGACGGTCAACATCTCCAGCCCCAACACCAAGAACCTGCGCGCCCTGCAAAGCGACGAGGCGCTGGACGCGCTGCTGGGTGCGATTGCAGAGCGGAGGCAGGAGCTGGCGCAGCAGCATGCTAGAGCCGTGCCCATCTTCGTGAAGATCGCGCCTGACCTGGATGAAGCGCAGGTCGCGGTGATCGCAGCCACCTTGCAGCGCCACAGCATGGACGGCGTGGTCGCCACCAACACCACGCTCAGCCGCGATGCCGTCAAAGGCATGGCGCATGCGGAAGAAGCAGGCGGCCTGAGTGGCGCACCGGTGCTAGAAGCCAGCAACCGCGTGATTCGCCAGTTGCGCGCGGCGCTGGGTAAGGACTTCCCCATCATTGGCGTGGGCGGCGTGATGAGCGGCGCGGACGCGGTGTCCAAGCTGCAAGCCGGCGCGGACGTGGTGCAGATCTACACCGGCTTGATCTACAAAGGCCCGGCGCTGGTGCGCGAAGCAGCTGTCGCGATGAAAAACGCGGGCTGAGCTATTGGCTCTGGCCTTCGCTTGGCTCAGTCCGGAACGAAGAGCCTTTCAAAGCGCTCGGCATCGGCGGCCAACTCCAGGGTGACGACCTGTCCCATCTTGTTGTCGCTCAAGCGGCAGGCCGCAAACAGCGTGAACTTGCCCTTGAAGTTGTAGCTGTCCAGGTCAATCAACATGTACGGATGGCCGACGAAGATCTGGTGCTCGAAGATCAAGCGATGCCGATTGCGTGGCGACGGAAACAGCTTGTAGTCGTCGGTGGTGATGCTTTGGGCAGAGGCCATGCTTGGAAAAGTCCGTGTGAATGAGGGCTCGCCAGTGGTCCTGTAAGCTCGACACACTATTTTAAGTGCCCTTCTCAAGTGACGCGAGTCACCTCCCTAGCAACCGCCATGACTGAACGCCTGCCCACCCCCGACAAGGAAGCCATCGCCTTGCTTCCGCCCTTTGAAAGACTGGGCATGGCAGAAATTCGCCTGGTCAGCAGCCCGGCCGAGGCCGATGCCGCGCTACTGGCCTTGCAAGGCGCGCAGGCCCTGGGCTTTGACACCGAGTCCAAGCCGACGTTTGCGCGGAATGAGGCGTCTGATGGACCGCACATCGTGCAGCTGTCCACGGCGACAACCGGCTTTATCTTTCAGCTGCAAGACAGCCACTGCCGGGCCGTGGTGGCCCAACTGCTGGAAGACCCACGCATCGTCAAGGCGGGCTTTGGCCTGGGCGATGACCGCAAGCGCATCATTCACAAGCTGGGGGTGGATCCGCAGTCGGTGCTGGACCTGAACCATGTGTTTCATGCGCGCGGCTACCGCAAGGACATGGGCGTCAAGGGCGCGGTGGCGGTCTTGTTCCAGCAGCGCTTTTTGAAGTCCAAGAAGGCTGCCACGTCCAACTGGGCCCTGCCCCGGCTCAGCGAATCCCAGCAGGTCTACGCGGCCAATGACGCTTATGCGGCACTGCGCGTTTACCAAGCCCTGGGCCTGCCGAGCTGACCTTAAGGCCCGGCGCGGGCTTCAAGCTTTTACTCAGACCGGCAGCAGCCGCGCCACCTGCGCGCCCAGGGCGAGTGAGCTGGTCAGGCCGGGCGACTCGATACCGAACAAATTGACCAGCCCAGGCACGCCATGATCCGCCGGGCCTTGCACCATAAAGTCACGGGCGGTCTCGTGTTCGGCGTTGATTTTGGGCCGAATGCCGGCGTAGCCCGGCAGCAAGGCGCCGTCTTTCAGACCCGGCCAGTATTTGCGGACCTCGGCATAAAAAGCCTCGCCTCGTTGCGGGTCCACGGTCAAGTCATCGGCCGCGTCCACCCATTGCACGTCGGGGCCAAACTTGGCCTGCCCGCCCAGGTCCAGCGTCAGGTGCACGCCCAGCCCGGCCGCTTCGGGCACGGGATAGATCAGGCGCTCGAAAGGCGAGCGGCCGGCCAGGGTGAAGTAATTGCCCTTGGCGTAGTAGCTGCGCGGCAACAGCGCCGGCTCCAGCCCGCTCAGGCGCGCCGCCACATCGGGCGCCGACAGCCCGGCGGCGTTGACCACCACCTCGGCCAGCAGCGTGGTGCCGTCCTCGGTGTGCAGCACGATGCCGTCTGGTCCGCATTCGCCGCGGCTAACGCTGGCGTTGAAGGCCACCATGCCGCCTGCGTGCTCCAGGTCGCCTTGCAGGCTGAGCATGAAGGCGTGGCTGTCCACAATGCCGGTGCTGGGTGAATGCAGGGCCGCCAGGCAGTTCAGGGCTGGCTCCATGGCGCGGGCTTGCTCCGCGCTGAGCAGCACCAGGTCGTGCACGCCATTGGCCGCCGCCTTGGCCTGGATAGCGCCCAGCTGATCGATTTGCGCAGGCGACGTGGCCACGATCAGCTTGCCGCAGCGCCTGTGCCCGACGCCACGCTCTTGGCAATAGGCGTAAAGCATGGCTTTTCCTTCGACGCACAAACGCGCCTTGAGCGAGCCGGCCGCGTAATAAATACCGGCGTGAATCACTTCGCTGTTGCGTGAACTGGTCCCGGTGCCAATGGCGTTGGCCGCCTCCAGCACCATGACCTCTCGACCTTGCAGGGCCAAGGCGCGCGCCACGGCCAAGCCAACCACACCCGCCCCAATGACCACCGCTTGAACCCGTTCCATGCCTTGTCCTGATAGCCGGTTTAAAGAAGCCGCGGATCGCTTGCCATCAGCCACTGCACCAAGGCCTGTAAATCGGCCTTCAAGGGCGCATAGCCCGCGTTAAGCGCCAGCGTTTGCTCGTCCATGTAGAGCTTGCGGTTGATTTCCAATTGCAGACTGTGCCGATGCCGCGCCGGGTCACTGTGGCGGCGTACCAACTCGACACCTTTGTAAGGATGGTTGAGCGAGACTTCGTGCCCACAGCCGCGCAAGAAGGCGCAGACGGCCTCAGCCAAAGCTGGGCTGCTGGTGCTGTGGTCGCGGTTGCCGACAACGAAGTCAGCATGCGCCTGCCCCGGGAACTCAGTCGCATGACTGGCCGCCACAGCCGGCATGGAATGGCAATTGATGTGCAGGCTGTAACCATGCGCGCTGTGAGCCGCTTCGACAGCCGCTGCAACTGCCGCGTGATATGGCCGCCAGCAAGCATTGATGCGGCGCTCAACCTCAGCCACTGACAGACGACGGTCATACAGCGGCACGCCGTCGTCCGTGATGCGCCACACCAGGCCCTTGCCCAGCCGGACCTTGGACAGCAGCGCAGGGTCTGTGGCCACCGGATGCGGCCAGGCGCCCTCGAGCATGTCCGCATCCATCTCGGTCAGGTCACGGTTGGCGTCCAGGTAGCTGCGCGGAAACGCAGCTTCAATCCAGTGCGCGCCCAGGCCGGGCGCGAAATCGTAGAGCTTCTCGACATGCGTGTCCTCCGCTCGGCGCAGCACAGCCAGGTCGCAGGCATAGCCAAAGTCGGGCGGGTAATCAGTGCCGCTGTGCGGCGAGTCGAGCACCAGCGGCGTGCTTCCCGGCAAATGGCGAACGAACAAAGTCATGCAGCCATTGTGCCGCCCACTGCTTGGGCGTGACAGGCGCACAGACCCTGAACCTTGGCGCAAGCGACTACTTAAGCGTACCTGTGGCGGCAGTTAAGCCCCGGTTTATGAGCTGACTTCTCCTACAGGCCGACTCCCTGCAGGCCGACATCCGAGCCGGTGGCACTTCCCCAAAATCAACTGGTCAGCCACCTTTTCGCAAGCCTCTTCTTAATAAAGGAATCATCATGAAGAAAAACATCTGCAAATTCACGGGCGCCGCTTTGGCCGTGGCTGCCCTGACATTGAGCGCCGGGGCTCAAGCACAAAGCAGCACGTCGAGCTCGGGCGGCATGTCCAACTGGTCTGCTACCAGCTGGTACCCCGCAGGCAATCGCTACATCGGACTGAACGCTGGCAGAGGCAAGATTGGCGGTAGTTGCTTGATCAGTTGCGATGACACGGCCGATGTTTACAACCTCTACACCGGCGGCATGTGGAACAAGAACTTCGGCCTGGAGTTGGGCGCGACCGACTTCCGCAACTTTGACCGAGGTTTTGGCAATAAAGCATCCGCCTACGGATTCAGTGTCAAGGCGGTGGGTGTGATCCCGCTGACCGAATCGTTCTCGGCCTTCGCCAAGGCCGGCACGATTTATGGTCGTACAAAAGGCTCCTTGGACGGCCTGCAACCCAGCGCACGCGACAGCCACTGGGGTTCAACTTATGGTGTCGGCGTGAATTTCGACTTCACGCCTACCTTGGCAGCCGTGCTGGAATACGACCAAACCAATCTGCGTTTTGCGGGGGATAAGGAGCACATCAACACCACTTCGGTGGGCCTGAAGTACCGATTCTGATTTGCCTCAGTGCATTTGCACAGCCTGACAAGGTGGGCTGATGTCTCCCGCCCGCAATGCGGAGGGAGGCGTCAGCCGTGCCTGTTCGGGCCTGTCAATTACCATAAGGGCAATAAATTCCATATTAAAAATAACTAAATGCCGAGTAAGCAAACGGGGCAAAAGAGTTATTTTTTTGCCTCTTGATAGAACTCAAGCAATCACCGCCTTCAATGGATGAGACTGCGCTTGTAGGCAAAGTCTGTAAGCAAGTGTCAGGCGTCACAGACAAGTGCCAAAACTTGCTTTTTACGCCCGCAAAATCAGGCCTTGTTACAAATACCGCTTGAAGGCCATGCCCCAGACCAATACCCGCGCTGACAAAATTTTGGTACTTGACGACGACGCACGCATCCGCGACCTGCTGCGTCGCTACCTTGCCCAAGAAGGCTTTGAAGTGATCCTGGCTGAAGACAGCAAGGCCTTGAACCGAATCATGATGCGCGACGCCGTGGACTTGATCGTGCTCGATCTGATGATGCCCGGCGAGGACGGCCTGTCCATCTGCCGGCGCCTGCGCGCCGCCAACGACCGCACGCCCATCATCATGCTCACAGCCAAAGGCGAAGACGTGGACCGTATCGTCGGCCTGGAGGTGGGCGCCGACGACTACCTGGCCAAACCCTTCAACCCGCGAGAGTTGCTGGCCCGGATTCACGCGGTGCTGCGTCGCCGCCCGGCCGCCGAGGTGCCCGGCGCCCCGTCGAGTGACCAGGAGCTCATCAAGTTCGGCCCATTTTCTTTTGACATGGGCTTGCGCACCTTGCACAAGAACGGGGAAGAGTTGCCGCTGACCACGGGCGAGTTCGCCATGCTCAAGACCTTGGTGCGACATCCCCGCCAGCCTTTGTCGCGCGAAAAGCTGGCGCAGCTGGCGCGCGGCCGTGAGTTCGAGCCTTTTGACCGTAGCCTGGACGTGCAGGTATCCCGTCTGCGCAAATTGATCGAGGTGGACGCCGCCGTGCCACGCTACATCCAGACCGTGTGGGGCGTGGGCTATGTGTTTGTGCCGGATGGCACAAACTGAGCGCCTGAGCAGGCGCAGGGAGTACCCGAGCAAGGCAGAGAGTTCGGTGGCGCACAATCTGTCGGTGTCCATCGCTCTCTTTGCTTGTTCTTTTCCCGGTCAACCTTTTCCATGAGCCTAAGCCCATCCGCCAGGGCGGAATCTGGACAGGCTTTAAGGCGCAGTGAGGTCGAGCCTGGCTTGAGCCTTTTCTGGCGAACCTTTTTTCTTTTGGCGCTGCTGCTGCTGGCTTCCATAGCGACTTGGCTGCAAACTTTCCGGAAACTGGAGTCGGAACCGCGCGCCATCCAAAACGCGCAGCAGGTGGCGTCCCTCATCAACCTGAGCCGAGCCGGGCTGCGTTATTCCGATGCCATTGCACGCGTGTCCCTGATCAAGACGCTGGCCGAGCAAGAAGGCGTGCGCATCAAGCCACGCCGCGCCGCTGACCGCTACCTGCCGCTGGACAAAGACCCCCTCAATGAGCGCATCAGCGACGAGGTGGTCAGGCGCATGGGAGAGTCCACTGTGGTGGCCAAATCCGTCAATGGCGAGCCGGGCCTGTGGGTCGGCTTCAGCATTGAGGAAGACCCCTACTGGATGCAAACCGATCTGACCCGGGTCGGCCCATCCCGCAGCGGCACCTGGGCCATCTGGCTGGCCAGCGCGGCCGCGCTGTCACTGGCGGGCGCAGCGCTCATTGCCGGCTTGATCAATCGGCCGCTGCAACAACTGTCCCATGCCGCCAGCCGCATGCGCGAGGGTGACTTTGACGCCCGCTTGCTGGACGAAAAAGCCCCCACCAGCGAAATACGTGAGGTCAATATCGGCTTTAACCAGATGGCGCGCCAGCTCTCCAAAATGCAGACCGATCGCGCCATCATGATGGCGGGCATCTCGCACGACCTGCGCACGCCCCTGGCGCGCTTGCGACTGGAAACCGAATTAAGCGTGCATGACGAAAGCGCCCGCAAGCACATGGCGGCCGACATCAGCCAGCTCGACGCCATCATTGACAAGTTCATGGACTACGCGCGGCCCGACGCGGCGCAACTCCAGGTCCTGGGCCTCAAGGCGATTGTGGATTCAACACTTTTTTCTGTGGCGGACTACCGTGACCTGAGCGTGACCTTCAACATGCCCAACGCCAACCTGATGGTCATGGCCGACGATGTGGAACTGCTGAGGGTGCTCACCAATTTGCTGGAAAACGCCAGGCGTTACGGCAAAACTCCGGGCAGCGACCGTGCGGAGGTCGACATTTCGGCCAAAGCGCAAGGCAGCTGGGTGATGCTCAAGATTCGGGACCATGGCGCTGGCGTGCCCGAGGAAATTCTGGGCAAGTTAACGCGGCCTTTTTACCGGGGCGACGAGGCCCGCACATCGGCCACGGGCGCCGGCCTGGGCTTGGCCATCGTTGAAAAGACCATCGCCCGCATGGGCGGGGCCTTTGCACTGGCTAATTCAGATACAGGGGGTCTGGCTGCACACATCAAGCTGCGCCGGGCGCCGTCCACCCGAACGTAAACCCCAGGAAGGCAAGCGGGCGATGCAGGCGTCAAGCCGTCTGCAGCAAGACCACTGCCCGCGCTTCCATGGCGCGGCCTTCGCCCACCGGGCCCATTTTTTCGGCGGTCTTGGCCTTCACATTGACCTGCTGCACCGACAGACCCAGACCGCTTGCGATAGAGGCGCGCATGGCCTCGATGTACGGCGCGAGCTTGGGCGCCTGCGCGACTACTGTGCTGTCAATATTGCCAATGGCCCAGCCTTGTGCGTGCACGCGGCGTGCGGCCTCGGCCAGCAGCACCATGGAGTCGGCCCCTTTGAACTGCGCGTCCGTGTCGGGGAAATGCCGACCAATGTCGCCCAGGCCTGCAGCGCCCAATAGTGCATCAGTGATGGCGTGCAACAGCACGTCCGCGTCGGAATGACCGAGCAAGCCCACGCTGTGCGGCACGTCCACGCCACCCAAAATCAATTTACGCCCCGCCACCAGGGCATGGGTGTCCCAGCCTTCACCGATGCGAAAGGACAAGGCGGGACGAGCGTGGGGCAAGGTCATGGTCGTGGGGCCTGGGAGCGGTGAGATGAAAGGCGAAGTGAAAGAAAACTGAAAAAGAAGCGACGAGCTTACTGCCCACGACCTCGCAGGACCGACTCGGCGAGCGCGAAGTCTTCGGGATAGGTGACCTTGAAATTGAGCGCACTGCCCGGCACCAGCCTGGGCGAGCCGCCCGCAGCTTCCATCGCGCTGGCCTCGTCGGTGATCTCAAGGCCTGTGGTCCGCGCCTGCGCAAGCGCCTGTTGCAAGGCACCGATGCGAAACATCTGCGGGGTCTGGGCGAGCCATTTGTCTGCACGGGGCAAGGTGCCGCTGACACGGGCGCAGCCCTCTGTAGCGGAGGAGGCCGGTTTTGACGTCTTGAGCGTATCGGCCAGTGGCTGCGCAAGCAAGCCGCCGCATTCATCGGACCGGCAGGTCTCAAGCAAGCTCGTGATCAGCGCGGGGGTGATCAGGCAGCGCGCCGCGTCGTGCACCATCACCCAGTCATGGGCCTGAGCCACGCCACCTGCCAGCAGCCCAGCCAAGCCGTTTTCAACGCTGGCGGCCCGTGTCTGTCCACCGCAGCGCAGCAGATGCCCGCCCGACGCGGCAAAGCCCGGCAAAGCCGACTCAAACACGTCGTCTTGCGGGGACACCACCACGCACACGCCCGCGACGGCAGGCCCCAGGGCCTGAAAAGCTTGCAGGGTGTGCAGCACCATGGGCTTGCCCGCAATCAGTTGGTATTGCTTGGCCAGGGCCGGCCTGCGGGCGGCATCGCCCGGACGGCCTGGCTTGCCCTGCTCCACCGCGGCCACGGCGCGGCTGCCTTGGCCGGCACAGGGAATCAGCACAAAGGTGCTTGGAGCCAGGTTCTCACGCATCGGGCGATCATAGATTCTAAAATCGCGTCAGCACCCCGTACCGGCAGCCCGCTGGTTTGGGGTGCTTGGCATTGGCGCCGCATCCCGGTGGCCAGGCGCGAACCCTTCTTGAAGCCCCATGGATTTACCCAAACTCGTCTCCGGAAAACGCTTCACCCTGCCCCAGCCTGTCGGATCTGCTGACGCCTTGTTGCTGGCCCAGCTGGGCCTGCGTGAAAAAGCGCTGGGCAAGCTCACGGCCATCGTCACCCCCGATGCCAGCACTGCGCAGCGCCTGCTGGACGAGCTGAGCTTCTTCGCGCCGGGGCTGCGTGCGGTCATGTTCCCGGACTGGGAAACCCTGCCTTATGACACCTTTTCGCCGCACCAGGACTTGATCAGCGAACGGCTGGCCACGCTGTGGCGCATCAGCCAGCGCGACAAGGACGCGGGCGCCGATCTGGTCATCGTGCCGGCCACCACCGCGCTGTACCGACTGGCGCCGCCCAGCTTCTTGGCCGGCTACACCTTTGAGTTCAAGGTCAAGCAAAAGCTGGACGAGGCAAAACTCAAGGCCCAGCTCACGCTGGCCGGCTACAGCCATGTGACGCAAGTCGTGAGCCCCGGCGAATACGCTGTGCGCGGCGGCCTGATTGATTTATTCCCCATGGGCTCGCTGGTGCCCTACCGGGTGGACTTGTTTGACGACGAGGTCGACTCCATCCGCACTTTTGATCCGGACAGCCAGCGCAGCCTCTACCCGGTGCCTGAAGTGCGTTTGCTGCCTGGCCGCGAGTTCCCGATGGACGACGATGCGCGTGCCAAGTTCAGAAGCCGCTGGCGCGAGTTGCTCGACGGCGACCCGACCAAGAGCCGCATCTACAAGGACATCGGCAACGGCGTGGCCACCGCCGGTATCGAGTACTACCTGCCGCTGTTTTTTGAAGAGACGGCCACGGTCTTTGACTACCTGGGCGCAGGCAGCGAGGCCGCCACCGTGGTGCTGCATGGCGACCTGGAGCCGGCTTTCCAGCGCTTTTGGCAAGACACCAAGGACCGCTACCGCCTGGTGCAAGGCGCACCAGACCGGCCTGCCCTGCCGCCTGAAGCGCTGTTTTTGACCAGCGAGCAGTTTTATGCGCGAGCCAATGCCTATGCCCAATTGGCGCTCAAGGCCTCAGCCAGCGATGTGGAACACAGCGCGTGCTTTCAAAAGCTGCCGGAAATGGCTGTGGTGCGCGGCGCCGAAGATCCGCTGGCCAAGCTCAAAAAACACATCGCCAGCAGCCAGCAGCGCGTCCTGGTGCTGGCCGAGAGCGACGGCCGCCGCGAAAGCCTGCTGGACTTTTTGCGCGCCAGCAGCGTGTCGCCACCCGCCTTCGATTCGCTGGAGGATTTTCAGACCAGCACTGAAAAGCTGGGCATCGCCACCGCGGCCCTGGCCGAAGGTTTCAGCTGGGGCGATGCAGGCATTGACTTCATCACCGAGACCGAGCTGTTCGCCGCGGGCGTGACGATTCGCCGGCGCAACAAAAAGCAGGAACAAGTCAGCGACGTGGAAGCGCTGATCAAGGACTTGTCCGAGCTCAACGTGGGCGACCCTGTGGTGCACAGCGCCCACGGCATCGGCCGCTATAAGGGCCTGGTCAACATGGACCTGGGCCAGGGGCCGAGCGAGTTCTTGCACTTGCAATACGCCGACGACGCCACGCTGTATGTGCCCGTCAGCCAGCTGCACCAGATCAGCCGCTACACCGGCGTGAGTGCCGATGAAGCGCCGTTGCACCGTCTGGGCAGCGGCCAGTGGGAAAAAGCCAAGCGCCGCGCCGCCGAACAGGTGCGCGACTCAGCCGCCGAGCTGCTGAACATCTACGCCAGGCGCGCCGCACGCGAGGGCCACGCTTTTCGCTACTCGCCCGGCGACTACGAACAGTTCGCCAACGACTTCGGCTTTGACGAAACCGCAGACCAGCGCGCTGCCATTCACGCCGTCATTCAAGACATGATCAGCCCACGCCCCATGGACCGGCTGGTCTGCGGCGACGTGGGCTTTGGCAA
>JBBAPG010000018.1:0-43619 GCA_040400945.1 Polaromonas sp.
CCAAACACACCGACGAAGAGCTGATCCGCCACGCGGAACTGGCCTTAGACCCGCTCACGTCCACCGACTTGGAGCGCGAGCTGATAAGCCGCTTTGAAGCAAGCATTGCCGAAAACGGCATTCACTCCGGCATGTTGGAACTTCTCGAAGAGTTCGACGTAGAGACCTACAAGACCGACGACATCGAGCGCGTGCGCACGGCCTTGCAGTTCGCCGCCGACTACGACCTCGACAACGTGCGCGCTGTGATGGAAGCCGCCCTTGAGTTCGACATCGATACCGCTGACGCGCTCAAACCCATGTTGCAAATCGCGGACCAGATTGCCCAGGTCCGCGACGACGCCACCAGCGACGGCATTGCCGTGCTGAACAAGATTTTCAACCCCGAGACCGTGAGCGCCTAAATGAGCAACCGCGAAGCCGTAGCCCGTTACCGGGCGCGTAACAGGGACAGAGTTTTGCAGTTAGCCGCAGATTGGCGCGCTGCAAACAAGGGCCGGGTGGCGAGCTACAGCCGCACTTACAACCTGCGGCGCAAGGGCTTCACCGACGACCGATATGCCTTGGCACTCGCGGCACAACACCACGCCTGCGCAATTTGCAAGACGCCTTTTGCCCAAATGGACGCCAAGCTGGTACACGCCGACCACGACCACCACACCGACGAACCGCGCGGAGTGCTTTGCCACTTTTGCAATGTCGGCCTAGGTGTTTTCAAAGATTCCCCCACCCTGCTGGCCTCAGCAGCCCACTACCTAGCTAACCCAACCTTGAAGGAAATTACCATGCTAGAACCCAAAGTTGACGACCTGAAAGTCGCCATTCTCGAAAACACCGAAGCACTGCGCTCTTTGCAGGCCATGCTGGCCGGTCTCACCCTGACCGCATCCGCTCAAGGCCCAAAGTCTGTAGCAGTAGCGGGCGCAAATGTGTCTGGACCAACTACTGCCAAGGCCGATGCGCCCACGAAGACGGCCAAAGAATCAACCCAGTCTGCCGCCACTGCGGCGGCCGCTGCGCCAGCCTCGACTGCTGCGACCCCTGACCCAAAGCCAAAGGCTGGCCAAGTTGCGGATTCTGCGACATCCCGGCCAGCCGATGCAACCGATGCTGGCGAACAAACTACATCCGCTAAGACCGTCACCTATGACGACGTGAAGGCCTTGGTGCTCCAGGTGTCCAAGGACAAGGGGCGCGATGCCGCCGCCGCTGTGCTGTCTGGCTTCGGTGTGGCCAAAGCCCCCGAACTCAAGCCCGAGCAGTACGCCGACGCCGTGGCCCAGCTCAAGGCAGCATTGGCATGAAATGGCGTTACATCAAAGGCTTTGAGGGCCTGTACGAAGCGAGCGAGACGGGCGCTGTCCGCAATTCGCGCACGGGCTACGAACTCAAACCCCAACGTTACCCGAACGGCTATCTGGGCGTTTGTCTGGGCCGGGGTCGCCGCTATTTGGTGCACCGGCTGGTGGCCACTGCTTTTGTACTGGGTGACAACACGCTGCAAGTGAACCACCGCAACGGCAAGCGCGACGACAACCGAGCCGCAAACCTTGAATGGGTCACTTGCTCGGATAACCATAAGCACAGTCATCGCACCTTGAACAGAAAGCCGCACGCGCTTACCCGCAGGGTAGAAATTGTCAAGAACGATATTGCGCGGGTTTTTGAGAGTGTGGTGCTGACGGCGGCGTTTTTGGGTGTCTGCCCTGGGTCCGTCGCCTCTGCCGCAGCCCGAAACCATAAATGCCAAGGTCATGAGGTACGTTATGTCTGAACATGCACGACTCTCCCCGTCTTCCGCCCACAGGTGGATGGTTTGTCCCGGCTCCGTTTTTCTCGAAAGCGATAAGCCCGACACGCCCAGCGAGTATTCAAAGTGGGGAACTGCGGCCCACACTTTGGCCGCGCTTTGTCTGACGCAACCCGCAGAACCCGAAGCCTACGAGGGCCGAATCCTCGAAGGTGTTGAAGTGGACACTGAAATGGTGCAGTGCGTCCGCACCTACGTCAACGCTATCCGGCTCAAGGCTTACGGCAACGACCTGATGGTTGAACAGCGCGTGGAGTTTTCCCGCTTCGTGGACGTGCCCAATCAGTTCGGCACCGCCGACGCTTTGATTCTGTCCGCCAACGGCGAAGAGCTGGACGTGGATGATTTGAAGGGGGGCCGTGGTGTGCGCGTGGACGCCGAAGACAACGAGCAAATGATGCTTTACGCCCTGGGCAGCTACGACCAGTTCAGTGCGGTGGCGGACATCAAGCGCGTGCGCATGACGATCCACCAGCCCCGGCTGGATCACGTCAGCGTGTTCGAGACCAGCACCGAGCACCTGCTGGCCTTTGGCCAACGTGCCAAGGTCGCCGCGCAAAAGGCCATCGACATTCTGGACACCGGCATCTATGACCTGAGCGAGCTGGTACCGGGTGACAAGCAATGCAAATTCTGCAAGGCCAAAGCCACCTGCCCAAAGCTGCGCGCCCACGTCGAAGAGGTCACCCTGGCCGACTTTGACGCCACGGAACCTACCCAGCCCCCGGTGGCACCCACAGACGCCACCCCGCCCAGCGACTTGGCTGCCTGCATGGCCGCCGTGGACTTGGTTGAAGGCTGGTGCAAGGCCGTGCGCGCCGAGACAGAACGCCGCTTGCTGGCTGGCACCCCGGTGTCCGGCTGGAAACTGGTGCAGGGCAAGCAGGGCAACCGTGCGTGGACTGATGCCAAGGTGGCCGAAGAGACCTTGAAGACCATGCGCATCAAGCACGAGGAAATGTACAACTACTCGGTCATTTCCCCCACGGATGCCGAGAAGCTGGCCAAGGCCAAGATCATCGGCCCGCGCCAGTGGCCAGCCCTGCAACAAATCATCACCCGGTCAGCGGGCAAGCCATCCGTAGCCCCGGAGTCTGACAAGCGCGAAGCCCTGGTGCTGCGCACTGCCGACGACTTCGAGACCGTGGACGAAGGGGCTGACCTTGTTTAACCAAAACAACGAACTGGTGAGCAATCACCTGCCCTTCGATGCACGCACCCAGCTCGTGCGCGCATCACAAACCCCCATCACGAGCGGCGACTTGCTGGCCCGCGCTCGCGCAATCGAAGAGGCCAGCACCCGCATCCGTTACCAGTACCCCCACTTTTTTAAGAAGGAAGCATCATGAAAGTCAAACTCCAAAACGTCCGTCTGGCGTTCCCTGCCCTGTTCGAGGCCAAGACCGTCAACGGTGAAGGCGCACCAGCCTACGGCGCATCGTTCCTGATTGAGACCACCGACAAGGCCAATCTGGCAGCCATCAACAAAGCCATCGATGCCGTGGCCACCGAGAAGTGGGGCGCGAAAGCCGCTGGCCACTTGGCCCTGATGCGCAAGACCGACAAGGTTGCGCTGCACGACGGTGACCTCAAGGCTCAGTACGCGGGCTTCGCCGGAATGATGTTCGTGTCTTCGCGCAGCGCGGCCCGCCCGCTGGTGCTGGACAAGGACAAGACCCCGCTGCAAGCCGCTGACGGCAAGCCCTATGGCGGCTGTTATGTCAACGCCACGGTGGAACTCTGGGCGCAGGACAACAAGTACGGCAAGCGCGTGAACGCCCAGCTCTTGGGCGTGCAGTTCTATGCCGACGGCGACAGCTTCGGCGGTGGTGCCGTGGGCAGTGCTGACGACTTCGACGACTTGGCCGTCGGTGCCGAAAAGGACGCGTTGGTCTGATGGCACAGATTGCCCTGACCTTCGTGGACACCGAGGACGGCAAGGTGGACATCCAGGTGTATCTCAACGACATCGTTGAGGGTGCACCGCCCACCCCTGCCCAGAAGCTGGCGCAAGCCATGTTGTTGGCGGCCAAAGAGGAATCTTTGGTCACCGACGTGGAACCCAAACCGCACTGAATGCAAGGGACCGTGCGCTCCCACCTTCGATTAGCCCCGAGGTAAACAGGCCCCCGATGCTACTGGCCGCTTCCCCTAGTTCATGCAGGGCGGCCACATGCACAAACCCGCGCACGGTGGAAACGACACAGCGGGTATCGGGGGCAACCGGCTCACCTAATTTTTGAAAGACCAACGTGACGACTTTGTGGCTTGACTTGGAAACGTACAGCGAGGTGCCTATCAACCAGGGCACCCACCGCTATGCCGCGTCCGCTGAAATACTGCTGTTCGCCTGGGCTATCGACGAAGGCCCCGTGTCGGTCTGGGACTTGGGTACCGGCGATCCGATGCCCGCCGAGCTGCGCCACGCCCTGCTCAATGCCGACGAGGTGTATGCGCACAACAGCCACTTTGACCGCACCGTACTCAAGCACGCCTTGCGCCCCATCACGCTGGTGCCACCGCTTGACCTATGGCGTGACACGATGGTTCAAGCCATGGCGCACGGCCTGCCCGGTGGACTGGGTGACCTGTGCGACATCCTCAAGATCGACCAGGACAAGGCCAAGGACAAAGACGGGCGCGCCCTGATTCTGCTGTTCTGCAAACCCCGCCCCAAGACCAGCAAGATACGCCGCGCCACCCGCGAGACCCACCCAGCCGAGTGGGCCAAGTTCGTCAGCTACGCATCGCTGGACATTTCGGCCATGCGCGCGGTCGCCAAGAAATTGCCCACTTGGAATTACAGGGGCACTGAGCTGGACTTGTGGCACCTCGACCAGCGCATCAATGACCGGGGCGTGGCCGTGGATCTGGACTTGGCCAACGCCGCCATTACCGCCGTGGCCCTGGCGCAGGCCGAGCTGGGCGAACGCACGTCAGAGCTGACCTTCGGTTACGTGGAGTCCACCACCCAGCGCGACGCCTTGCTTAAGCACATGCTGGCCGCCTACGGTGTCGAGCTGCCCGACTTGCAAATGGCAACCCTTGAACGCCGTGCCAACGACCCGGACCTGCCTGCCGAACTGCGCGAGCTGATTGCGATCCGCTTGCAGGCCAGCACCACCAGCACCAGCAAATACAAAACGCTGGTCAATGGCACCAGTGCCGACGGTCGCCTGCGCGGGCTGTTGCAGTTCTGCGGCGCCAGCCGCACCGGTCGCTGGGCCGGTCGCCTTTGGCAACCCCAGAACCTGCCACGCCCCACGCTCAAGCAACGCGTGATCGACGAAGGCATTGACGCGCTCAAGATCGGATGCGCGGACCTCGTGACCACCAACGTCATGGAGCTGACCAGTTCGGCAATCCGTGGCTGCATCGTGGCGCCCAAGGGTAAGAAGCTGGTGGTGGCCGACTTGTCCAACATCGAGGGCCGTGACCAGGCATGGCTGGCCGGTGAAGATTGGAAGCTGGACGCCTTTCGCAGCTACGACGCCGGTACCGGCCACGACCTGTACGCCCTGGCCTACGCGGCCAGCTTCGGTGTCACGCCCGAGTCGGTCATGGCCGACAAGAAAGCCGGGGGCAATCAGCGTCAGGTGGGTAAGGTGCAAGAGCTGGCCCTAGGTTACGAGGGTGGCGTGGGCGCGTTCGTGACCTTTGCCGATGCCTACGAGCTGGACTTGGAAGAAATGGCCGACGACGCCGTGGGCGCGATCCCGCCCGGTATCTGGGGTCAGGCCAACATCATGCTGGAGTGGCACCGCTCACGTAAGCGCAACCCGCCCGCTGACTTTGGCATGGCCGACAAGACGTGGCTAGTGTGCGAGTCGTTCAAACTGAGCTGGCGAGCGGCCCACCCATCTATCACCGCGATGTGGCGCGAGCTGCGCGATGCGGTGCGGCTTGCCGTGCGCGGCCCCGGTGTCACCGTGCCATGCCATGACCTCAAGGTCAGGCGCGACGGTGCATGGCTGCGCATTGTGTTGCCGTCGGGCCGCGCGCTGTGCTACCCGTCGCCCGCCGTGTCCGAAGGCGGCGAGCCCTGCCCACACTGCAACGGTACCGGCGCTGTGATGGTGGACGGGCTGGCGCTGGACTGCAAGGACTGCGAAGGCACCGGCATTGTCCCCGGCAAGGGCGGGCAAATCTCTTACTTCGGCGTCAACCAATACAGCCGCAAGTGGGGAAAGCTCTACACCTACGGCGGCAAGCTGTTCGAGAACGTGTGTCAGGCCGTCGCCCGCGACGTGATGGCCCACAACATGCCCGCCATCGAGACACGGGGCTATTCCATTGTGCTGTCAGTCCACGACGAACTGATATGCGAGACCCCCGACAGCGACGAATTCAACCACGAAGAGCTGGCCACCCTGCTGGCCAACAACCCGCCCTGGGCGCAAAGCATGCCGCTGGCCGCCGCTGGGTTTGAAGCATACCGCTACAAAAAGGACTGACCCATGACCACACTGAGAGACAAATATCTGGCCACCTATTACCGGGTGAATGCCGCCAAGGGGTTCACCCTGCGCGTGGGCTTCGTGCACGAAGACCTCAAGATGATCATGCAGGTCTTGGGCTTTACCCAAGGCTGCTACATCACGGCGGCAAACCCCGAGAGCAAGCCATTCAATCGGGCAGAGAACGCGGCCCGCAACGAAGCCTTGTGGGCGGACCTGACCAAAGCGCACGACCTGATGGTGGTGCCGGGTATTGCCAACGGCCCGGACGACTGGCGCGAGGATAGTTACCTGGCGCTGGGGCTGACCTTGGAAGAGGGCCAGCGGCTGGGCCGCAAATACCAACAGAACGCCATTCTCTGGTTTACCGACGACGCCGTGCCCGAGCTAGTGATGTTGGCCGAAGGGGTTGAATGATGCAAACCCGCCGCCACCCCCGCACGTTGAACGAGGCCTTCGGCCCCTACACATCGCACGACATCTACGAGCCGCCCGAGTCTTTCCCTTGGACGTGGTGGACCTGCATCGCCGCGATGGCCTTGGTGGCTTTGGCCGTACTGGTGGCCACCGCATGAACCCCGTCGTCACCTACGCCCACGCAAAGGCAACCCCATCGACCACCGGCAACACCCAGTACGTGGGTGGCGGCATCGTCAAGTGGTGCGCAATTTGTGGCACCCACAAGCCCCAGCTCGGTGGCACCACACGCCTCGTGCTGGGCAGCCGTCACTGGGTTTGCAGCAAACATCCAAAGGCAGGCAAATGAGAGAACGCGAAGTTGAGAACTATCTGGTCAGGTCCGTGCGCGAGCTGGGCGGCGAGGTCCGCAAAGTCGAATGGGTTGGCCGCCGTGGTGCACCTGACCGGCTGGTGATGTTGCCGCTGTGCGGGCGCAGTGGCCGGTGGTCATCGTGCCGCACTATCTGGGTGGAACTCAAGGCACCAGGCGAGAAGGCCAAGCCCCACCAGAAGCGCGAACACGATCGTATGCGCGCCATGGGGCAGCTCGTGGTGGTGATCGACAGCCTCGAAGGCGTTGCGGACTTGCTGGCATGAGAAAAGTCTGGACGCCGCGCGAATATCAGCGGCCCATCATCGACCACCAGACGGAGCACGCACGTCAGGCGGTGTTCGCGGGCATGGGCATGGGCAAGACCGTGGGCACTTTGACCACCATGGACCACCTATTCATATCCGGCGAAGCCACCCGGCCCGCGCTGGTTCTGGCCCCGGTACGGGTGGCGCGTAGCACTTGGCCGGACGAGGCCGCGAAGTGGGAACACCTGCGCCAGATCGAAGTGCAGCCGGTGGTGGGCGACGTGGCCGAGCGCACCCGCGCACTGCGCAACACCAACGCCAACATTTTCACGACCAACTACGAGCAATTGCCCTGGCTGGTCAAGCATTTCGAGGGTAAGCCGTGGCCCTTTGGCACCGTCATTGCGGACGAGTCCACCCGGCTCAAGGGTTTCCGGTTGCGTCAGGGTGGAGCCCGTGCGCAGGCACTGGCCCAAGTTGCCCACAACAAAGTGGAGCGCTTCATGGAGCTGACCGGCACGCCCAGCCCCAACGGGTTGAAAGACCTATGGGGCCAAGTGTGGTTCTTGGATCAAGGCCAGCGGCTGGGCCGGACGTGGACGGGCTTCACCGAACGCTGGTTCAAGCCCAGCATGGACGGCTACGGCATCGTGCCCCTGCCCTTTGCGCAAGAGCAGATTCAGGACCGGCTGCGCGACCTTTGCCTGAGCCTTGAAGCCAAGGACTATTTCAACCTGGCCGAGCCCATCGTCAACGTGATCCGCGTCGAGCTGCCAAAAAAGGCCCGCGCCCTGTACGACGACATGGAAAAACGCATGTTCATGGAGCTGGAAAGCCACGAGGTCGAGGCCTTTGGCGCGGCTGCCAGAACCGTCAAGTGCCTACAGCTCGCCAATGGCGCGGCCTACGTGGGCGAAGGTAACACCGAATTTGTGGAGGTACATGATGCCAAACTTCAAGCCCTCGAATCAATCGTGGGGGAAGCCGCAGGCGCACCCATCCTGGTGGCATATCACTTTAAGTCGGACCTCGTACGGCTCCACCGAGCTTTCCCTCAAGGTCGCTCGCTTGACGCTGACCCTGACACGATCCGCGAGTGGAACGCGGGCCGCATACCTGTGCTATTCGCCCACCCTGCGAGTGCAGGCCATGGCCTCAATCTCCAAGATGGTGGTAACACCCTTGCCTTCTTTGGACACTGGTGGAATCTGGAAGAGTACCAGCAAATTATCGAGCGTATTGGCCCCACTCGCCAAGCTCAAGCGGGCCACGACCGCCCTGTATTTATCCACCACATCGTGGCTGCGGACACGGTGGACGAAATGGTGATGGCCCGCCGCGACAGCAAGGCCGAAGTCCAGGACATCCTGATGCAAGCAATGAAGAGAAAACCCAAATGACCACCGACACCATTACCCAAACCCTGACCGAGCGCGGCCAGCGCTACGGCAAATTCACCAGCCACGCCGAAGTCACACAAATGCTCAAGACCGTGGTGGCCACGGCCCTGCGTAAGCGCGACAAAACGCTGGCCCCTGACCAACAGGAATCGCTGGACATGATCCTGCACAAAATCGGGCGCATCGTGAACGGCGATCCTGATTACGACGACTCGTGGGTGGACATCGCGGGCTATGCCAAGCTGGTGGCTGACCGCCTTCAAGGGGTAGAACGATGACCGTACAACCCGCACCCTACGTTACGGTGGACCTGGCCGCGATCATGACCGGATTCACCGAAAAGGCCATCCGCCGTAAGATTCAAGAGGGGGTCTGGCTGGAAGGCCGGGAGTACCGGCGCGCCCCCGATGGGCGCATTCTCATAAGCATCAAGGGGTACACATCATGGGTAGAGCAGGGACAGGCGTCAACATCAGGCCGAACTCAATCCGCGTAACCTTCACGCTTGAGGGCAAACAGCACCACCAGACGCTGGTGCTCAACGGCCAGCCCATGGCCCCCAGCCCCGCGAACATCAAGTACGCGGAGCGGCTGGCCGCCGAGATACGCGGCAAAATTCGACTGGGCACATTCAGCCTGGCCGAATACTTCCCGGCCAGCGGCGACACGCAGGCCCAAACCACGGTGGGCACCCAGTTGGATAACTGGCTCAAGGCCCAGCGCATCGAACAGTCCACCCGCGACGGCTACTCCAGCGGCGTGAAGTTCTGGAAGCGCACCATGCAGGACACCGCGCTGCGCGCCCTCAAGCACAGCGACATCCTGACGGCCATTGCCGCGCGCTCGGAACTTTCCGGCAAAACCATCAACAACTACGTGCAGGTGCTGCGCGAGGCCTTCGCCATGGCGCGCCTTGATGGCGATATCGCAGTCAATCCAGTTGCAGAAATACAACCGGCCAAGTACCAAAAACCCGAAGTCGACCCGTTCACACGGCAGGAGGCCGACGCAATCGTGGATGAAATCGCCAAGAAGCACCCAGGACAGGTGGCCAACTTTGTGCAGTTCTGGATGTGGACCGGAATGCGGACCAGCGAGATATTCGGCCTGCGTTGGGACAACGTGGACTTGGCCAGCAGTTCGGTGATGGTGTCCGAGGCAGTGGTACGCGGCGTACACAAGGACCGAACCAAAACCAACGTGCAGCGCGAGGTAAAACTCAACAGCATGGCCCTTGCCGCGATCAAGGCCCAAAAGCAGCACACGTTTCTGGCCAGCGCCGAGGTTTTCCAAGACCCTCGGTACGGTACGCCATGGATTGACGAGCGCGCATTCAGGCGCAGCTACTGGACCCCGACACTCAAGCGCCTGGAGATTCGCTACCGCCGTCCGTACAACATGAGGCATACCTATGCCACCGTCATGTTGATGTCTGGAATGAACAACAGTTGGTGCGCCAAACAGCTTGGGCACTCCATTGAAATGTTCCAGCGCACCTATTCCAAATGGCTGGACGGCGATCAAAACGACCGTGAAATGGAGAAGCTGGAAAGGGCTTTATGCCCAGACTATGCCCAGAAAGTGAAACAGCCACCTAAGTGACTGTTTTTAAAGGGGAATTTTGGGGTGGCTGATGGGGCTCGAACCCAAATTATAGGGCAACCAATGGTAACTAGGGGGCATCTTTGAGAGTGAGAGCATGCCCGATGTTACCCCGAGTTCTTTTAATTTATGCCCAGTTTATGCCCGGATATTCACTTCGCTGTACCGATGGCCTGCTGCACTGAGGCCGCCAGCGCGTCGGTCTTTTTCTCGGACCCCAAGCTGCCACCGTAAATGAAGTTCACCACGGTCTGGGCATTGGCTGCCACATAGCCTACCACGGAGCCCACCAGCCCCGAGATTGCGGCCACCACGCTCACGTCCTTGATGGTGATACCGCCCTGCAACAGCATCCAACAGCCATACAGCACCGCGCCCATCATGACCGCGAACGTGGCCAAGATCACCACCGCGATCCACCATACCGCGTCGCGGTTGGAGTTGGCTTTGCGGGCGTCCTTGCGGTCATCGATGACGGCCAGCGTCTGCGCGCTCTGGAAATCCAAGTTCATTTTGGCCACGTCCAAGCCCTGCTGGGCCATGACTTCGGCGTGCTTCTGGTCAGCGGCCCGGATAGCGGCCATGGCTTCGGGCGTCACCGTGCCGGTTTGCAGCACCTTGGTTACGTCGTCAGCACCCGAGCCGGACGGCAGGCCCAAGGCCCCGACGATGGCGCTCACAGCGGTGCCAGCCAGCGGGCCGCCCAACATGGTGGCCAGCGTGGGCGCAATAGTGGACAGTGCAGATTTAAGGTCGAAGGCCATGCTAGTTATCCTCGGTTGCGTATTCAAGATCGGTTGCGGCCCGGTTGGCCCACCCCTTGCCGAAGGTGGGCCAAGTGCTCAGGGACGCCCAGAAGCGCAGGCGCTGGGCAATGAAGCGCATGAGCACGTCGTTCACGTCCATGCTGGCCAGCTTGGCCGCGCTGGCCGGTCCCCAATGCCCATCGTCAGCCACACCTATGGCCGCCTGCAATTTGCGGATGGCAGTCTGAATGCTGGAATTGACAGCGAAGTCGAACACCTGAAACTTGATGGCCGGGTGCGCGTCACCGATGGGGTTCCAGAAGTCGCGCAGGTAGATGGCCTTGGCCCCGTCCTGCGTCAGGTTGGTAATGTCCACGTCGGGGTAACTGCGTTTGGCAATGCCCCAATTGGTCTCGCCGCCTGGGTCACCGGGCACATTGCCGTACCCGCCCTCGTTGCCCAGTAGCCGAGTGAATGCGTCATCGAAGTTCATTTCATCACCATGTGTACGACGGCGACACCAATCATTCCGATGCCTGCCAATATGCCCATGACTACCCACTTGCGGGATTCCACCAGGCTGGGAATTTTGGTTTCGATACCGACCAGGCGCTTGTCCAGGTTCTCAGGTACTTCAACTTCCAGCTTGCGCAGCCGGGTGTCGTGGTCTTGCATGACTTTGGTGCCCTCGCTCAATTTCTCATTGGTGGCGATTTGCCGCTCTTCGATGCGCACCAGGCTTTGCAGCGTGGACGCAATCGAATCCAGCTTGTCGTCAACGCGCATGACCGTGCCGCCTAGGTGGTCCATGCGCTGCTCCAGAATTACCAGGCGGTCGTTACTCATTTGGTGAACTCTCCATACGTGTTGTGCTGCTTGGGGTTGCTCTTGTCGAATGGCTCCAACAGGCGGCCCACGGTCTGGAGTGCGAACCACCTGCGATAGGTGACCACCCAAGCCCAGCCGGTGCTGCCATGGACAATCTCGTTGTCCAGTCGGGCACTCAAGAACATGCGGTTGATGTTGGGTAGCTGCAAGCACAGGAACGTGCCCCACAACACGTTGACATAAATGTCCAGCACCACCCCTGCCATCCACAGGATTTGCCACCGCGTGGTGTCACCTGCGAGCCGGTTGTAAAGGATGTAGAACATGACCCACATCAGTACGGGGCTGGCCAAGTGGAACAGCAAGAACCATTGCAGCGTGGTCATCCCGTCAACCCCTTGCGCTCGGTGCGCAGCGCAGCGATGGCCGTGCTGATTTGCTCAATCTTGGCCGAGTCCAACGGGTTGACCGGCACCTGGCCCGCGAGAGCTGCCAGCGCGTCGCGCACGGGGCGGTGACTCTTGGACTCCAGCGCGAGAATTTCGGCATCGATGGCCGCAATGCGCGGGGTCTTGGTGTCAGGCGGTGCGGACTGGACAATCTCCCAAGACGTGCCGCGCCAGAAGCACCCAGCGGTCGCCGCGTCATAAGCGGGTGGCGCCACGTCGGTGGTGCCCATCCAGTCGGACGGCTCCACGACGGGGATAAATTCCAGAGTGTCCGGGCTGTATGCGTATTTCATGATGCAATTCCTAGTTGATTGACGAGGTTGAAAGAGTTGGCCCACTGGGCATGCCCGCGCCACGAGGCGGCGCGCAGCCCGATGTTCCAGTTCGAGTTCCACGGGTAGTTGTTCCAGTTGGAAGCACGAGAACCGGAGTTCACACCGTTAGTACGAGTGCCGCTGTTATCCACGGTCATCCCTTTGCTGCCTTGTTACGAATCCAGGCGCCGAGCATCTTGCCCACTTCTGCGAGGTGGATGTCAGCCACTTCGTATTGGTGAAGGCTAATCAGTCGGCGCTTTTCATCGGCAAGAAATCGCAGCAAAAATCTCAGGTCGGACAGCCCCGCATCGGCCACGTACAGCTTCGATACTTGGTTGGACTTTCCGGCCTGATTGAACACACTGACCTGCTCGAACATGGCGTCAACGAACCGGTCACGGGCAATGTGATGGGTACGTCGAATATTGAGCGCGATGGGGTAGACGTAGTTCACGAATGCCTCATAGCGCTCGACGATGGCCAGTTGTCGGTGGCCTGCCAGTTCGTCAATCAGGGTGTCCATGTTGCGTGTGTGCTCGCTTTCGCTCGCTATACAAGCGACATGTGGTCACAGGCGGCGCGCAGCCCGATGCCCCAGCTCGAGACCCACGGGTAGTTGCCCCAGTTGGAAGCACGAGAACCGGAGATCACACCGAAAGAACGAGCGCCGCCGAGAATTACTCTTGTCAAACCGTACGTGCCGAAGGTCTGTACCTGACCGCGCCCGGTACCCGCACCACCCGTATTTCCGTTCACGTCTTTGGCCGTGAAGGCGGGGCTGGCAGCTTCGCCGTAGTAATTAGAATCTTGGCCCCAAATCCAATGATGGCCGGATGCCTGCTCCAGGCCGTACTTGCTGGTGTAACCGGCGTTGCGCAAGGTCGTGGGGTAGGTGCTGGCCGTCGCGTCAATGGTCTGGTTTTCCGTCACGCCGAACGCAGCGTCCACGAATTCATGTTCCCAAGGCAGGCGCTTTTGATTGGCCCGTGCCAGTTCGTTGGCCACCCACCATGTCAGCGCTGGGTAGGTCGTCACCCCGTTGCCACCGAAGGCCGCAGGGATTTTTGGCAGAACCGTGCCCGATGCGATATTGGTACCGGCCTTGCTGGTGCCGTTGGTGGCCGTGTCCGTGCTGCACAGATAAATATCCATCCAGGTGCGGCCATTGACCAGGGCCATGCCCACCGGGTTGACGCAGGCGGGGCGGAACTTCAAGTCCCACAGGCTGAAAAGGTTGATACCGGCGATGTTGTCTACGTCCGGCTGGGTCCAGATCATGCCGTTGCCAGCGGTGGCAAACGAGCCGCCCGCAATCGTGGTGCCTGCGGCCACCAGGCCATAGTGGAAGCCACCAATGCGGCGACTGTTGAGCGTGGTGTAACCGGTGGGGAACGACTGGCTGATGTCCGCGCGGATCGTGCCATCGGTACACACGTAAATGGCGTAGTCGTTACCGGCTGTCAGGGACGGCATGACCACCGCCGTGGCCGCTGCGAAGGCCACCATGACACCGGCCACCATGGCGTAAGTGCCTGCCTTGACGTTCAGCGTGGCCGCTGCGGTCTTGGTGAAGGCAGGCGAGAACGCATCGGCCTTGTAGAACAGCGACGGGTCCAGCACGCCCGTGGCCAGCTTGGAGTAAACCATCTGACCGGCTGGCAGGTTGGACAAGTCCTGGCGCAATAGCGGGTTGCCGCCAACGGTTGCGCCATCGTGAACCACCAACGTCTTTTTGTCGGTGTCCACCGTGAGTTCGCGCAACGCCCCGGTGAAGGTCGAATGCTGTGCCGTGGTGCCACCACGGAACTGTACTTGGTCTGACATTTTCTAAATCTCCTATTAGGGAACAGTGCCGAATGCGAAGGAACCGCCACCCGTGGAGAGCATGGCGCGACGAAGGGCGTTTTCGTTGGGGAACGGGGACGCCGCTGCAATGCTTCCCAAGTCCCAGCCACCCACCACGTACATGGCCGTGAAGGTGGTGAAGCTGTTGGTGGGGAACGCATCGAGGTACAAGGCCACGGCGGACGCGGTGGGGGTCAGGGCTGCGCTGGCGGATGCCGCCGCCGACATGGTGGACGCATAGGCAGCGGACGCATAGCCCGAGCTGTTGAGTGCGTAGGCTGACGACTGGGCCGCGTACGCGCCCGAGCTGCTGGCCGAAGCTGCGGACGCCACAGCGGACGCCGCCGCCGCGTTCATGTAATCAAAAATCGTGTTCCCCGCGCTGCTGTTCGAGGAAATGGAAACCTTGAACGAACGGCCCACCTGTTCGGCGAGCTGCTGGATTTGGATCGTGATGCGGTCGAACGCATCGTTGATCACTTTAGGGTAAAAACCGCCCGCATTAGCCAGATCAACCGGTTGCAGATTGCCTACCTGACTTGTCGCTACGAGCGTTGTGCCGGTCGGGGGTGCCACCAACATGGTGATGGTGCCGCCTGGGTTCGCGTTTTGGTCTGCATTAAGGGCGACCGTGTAGTCGGTGTAGAGAACCTTGACGGTTTCCACGTTCGTGGCCGTGACGGCCTGCACCACCAACACGTCGGCCGACGTAAACACCTTAAAGGCAAAAGGAAAGGCGACAGCGATCCCGTTGCCAGTAAACGGGCCTGCCTTGCGAGTGGTACTGGAAATGGTCAAGGGTGCGCTCCGGTGGATTGGAAAGCAGTTTCGGGCGCGCGCGCTCGCTTACGCGCACCCCTACCGCTTACGTGCACCGCCTACCGGGGCTCTTGATACCCAGTCAATAGCGCGCCTGGATTCTGGGTCTTGCCATCGTGCAGGGCTTCGGCACCGTTGATGGTGCGATTAATTTGGGCTGCGGGCAGGCGTAGCAGCTCGCCCGCCGTATTGACAATCGCCTTACGCAACCCGTCATCCAGCTCACCCTGGTGCAATTGCTTGCCCAATTTGACCAAATCCGCGAGTGCCCGAACTCCAGCGGGGCCGCTGTAGTCCGTACCGAACTGCGCCGTACCGGTAGCCGCCTGCGCAGCCCCCGTGACTTCGCGCACACCCACCATGAGCCCCAGCAAGAAACTCAGGTGCTCACCTACCATTCGCTTAATGATGTGCTCCCAGTCGTCCCAGTCGCCAGAGTCGCCGGGGGTCATTGCGTCTTTCAGGGCCGCACCCAGAATGACGGGGATGGAATACAGCAGCAAATAGTCCGCCGCCAGCTTGGCCTTGCTTTCGGTATTCATGGTCTTTTGCACGCCCAAGTTCAGGGCGGTGTTGAAGAAACTGTAAAACGTGGTGAACAGTTTGATGCCCGGGCCGCCGCGCTCGATGGCGCTCTGGTCCTTCACGCCGCCGCTACCCTGCGCATCAATCACGGCCTGGTCAGACAAAGCCACGGCACGGCTCTCGTCGTTGCCTTCGGCAATGGCTTTCTCGTACGCGCCCCACCAGGTGGGAATATCCACCGCTTGCTGGCAGCGCATCATGAGGAAATAGGCCGAGGCGTCCACCGCTTCGCGGGCGGCCGTGCGGCCTTTGACCTGACTGCGCACCTCGTTAATCTCGCGCAGCCGGGTCAAGGCCCGCGTGCGCATGAATTCCGATTTTTCATTAATAGCGTCAGCCGTCTCGATGGGTGCGCCCATGAACTTGGCCACGCCCTTGCCCACCCACTTGGGGCCGATACGCACAATGGACTGGGTAATGCCCAGCGGCTGCATCAAGGCCGACATGACGTTCAGGCCCAGCCCCGACACGCTGACACCCTGACGTATATAGGCCAGGGCCTTTTCACCTGCGCCTTGCGCGCCATGGTCGCCCGCCGCGTTGTCTTCCAGCCATTTCTTGAATTGCTGGTGCGCGTCTGGCCCGTACTTGCTGCGCATGGCTTCGGCAATTTTCTTATTGCGCACCAGCTTGTTGGCATCGATAAGCCATTCGTGCCACGTCAAATCGTGGATCACTTCCTGCACGCCGTTGTAAATGCCGTCCAGCGAGTACAGCAATGGGCGGCCGTTGACCTCTTCCACCCGGCTCTTGGTGAATGACCGGCGCGTGGTGGCGCTGGTGTACGCGCCCGCGAGCTGGCGCTTTGCGGCTTCGGCGTCCGCATGGGATTCGGCCCGCTCACTGGCGCGCGGGTCGTACTTGATGGGGTAATACCCGCCGCGCAGCTCACCGTACGGGGTGTGCACGGGGGTGGGCTCCACCCAGTTCGGTTCTTTGCCGTAGACCCGCTTTTCCTTTGCACCAATGGCGGGCCGGTAGCTCTCGAAGTGATCCCAGATTGCTTGCACGAATTGCCAGTCCGCCGCGCTCAGAGAATTGAGAACTGGCTGCAATTGCTGGATAGACCAGCCTTCACCACCCAGCAAGCGCTGGGCATTGCTCTCGTTGCCCATGTTCAGCGCAATGGCCAACTTGGCTTCTTTGTTCAAAGTGCGGTTGATGCTGGGGTAAAACTCGCCCTTGCCGCCCATCTTGCCCTCTTTCAGGACGGGCGCTACCAGCTTGGCCAACTCTTTGGTCGCCTTCTCGCGCATGGCCACTTCGGTGTCGCCCGCCGTATTGGCCGTGCGAATCAGGTATTCCCATACCGGCCCGCCGTCCTTGCCGCCATCCATGATGCGCGCCCACGTCGCGGTCTTGATGTGCTCTGCCCAGAAGTTTTTGAGGCCCACCAGCTTGTCGCCCAGCACGGTATTGGGGGTGCGGGTATCGGCCTTGCGGTCGCCCGCTTCCAGGTTGATGCTGGCGCTAATCTCTTCCACCGCCGCCTGAAAATCCCGATTTGCCTGGGCAGTCAGCAACCGGTTTTTCAATCGGCCCAAGTGTTCGATTTGCTTGATGGTGTCGCGCAGGCCGCGCACCTCTTCCACCGTCATGTCCTTGAATGACTTGCGGTTTGCCTCTTGCAGTAGCTCGGGAGGAATGTCGGGCTCCAGCCCCTGATCCACCTGGGCCTGCGCCCACTCCACCAGACTCTTGCGCTTGTCCAAGGCCTTGAGGCTGGTGGACACACGCAGGTCAAAGCGCTCTAGCAGCGCGTGGATTTGCTCGGCGTATTTAGGGTCAAGGGTCTTGCTGACCGTATCGAATTTCTTGAAGTATTGGACCGCCGCCTTCACTTCGTCCTGCGCGGCATAGGCCGCTTTGGTGGCGTACAGGTTGATCAACTGGTTGCGCTTGTGCAGGGTGGCCTGGGCGATGTCGCCCACGGCTTTGGCCGCTGCCTTGGCAGAGCGCGCTTCGGCCGCCGCGTACTGGCTGGGCCGGATGTCGCGCACGCGCAGCTTGGCAATGATGGCGGTGGCGTAGTCGCGGGCAGCTCGGGCCAGCACGTCCACCGTGTTCTTTTGTCCCGGCACCTTCTCGCGCACACTCATGGCCTTTTGCAAGGCTTTCAGCTCGGTGGCCACAAACCGGGCGCGGGCATCGTTATGAATGGCGGCATCCGCCGCGCGCTCCAGCCCCGCCGGCGTGGCCAAGTCGCCGTGCTCTTGCAGCATGCGGGTGTCGGTCATGCCCTCAATCACCGACTTAGGCGGCTCAGTCGCGGCCAGGGTCTTGACCAGTTCGTCACCCGAGCTGAACCCGAACAGCTCGCCCACCACGTCGGGGTCTAGCCCGCCCTCGTCGCTGGTCATGCGCAGCTCGGACAGCTTGCGCCACACCGCGTCGTCGGCCGTGCCGTACCGGCGGCGCAGCTCTTCGGTGCGCAGTTTGCCAAAGCCCACTTCGGGCAGCTCGGGCAAGTTCAGCGGGGCATCACCATAGGCCGCTGCCATATCCCGCTGGATTGAGTAGCGATCCGTGCCCCGGCGCTGGTCGTCAAACAGCTCTTCAAACTTGTCAGCATCGGCCCGACCGTTCTCGTCGGGCAGCAAATAGCCCGCTTCCAGCAAGCGCTCGGCCATGGCGTCGGTGGACAGTCCGCCGGTCTTGCGTACCACGGGCGCGCCAAACACACCAGATTCGAGTTTTTCCTTTTCGTCAATGCCCCACAGCTTTTTTACTTCGGCGCGATCCAGCCCGCCCAGCTTCGCAATCGCGGTGAACAGGTTGTCCACTTCGGGGTTCAAGCCCTTGGCGTTGCCAGGTGGTTTCTCACCCACCACCTTGTCCGTGGCTTTGCTGGTCAGGAACGTCCACGCCCGGTAAACGGGCTGACTCATGACCTCAGAGCGCACTTCGCGCGCAATCTGCGCCCGCAATGCGTCGTGCATTTTTTGCAGCTCTTTGAGCTTGCGCGAACGGGCATTGTTGAGCCACTGCATATCGCGCAGGCCACGGGCTTGCAGCTCGTCCACCGCGTCCATGGTGGCCTGGGTGCCTTGGTCGTGGTAGGCCTTGAATTCGTCCAACGTCATGCCCGCCTGTTCGGCGGTCTTGAACAGCGGCCCCATATCGCGGGCGGCCTCGGCCTCGGCAATCTGGTCGCTGGTGGCCAGCATGCGGTCCATGACGCTGCGCACTTCGTCGGACAATTCCACCTTCATGGCACCGGCCACGTCGGTCTTGCTGGCGTTCACCGACTTGAGCAATGCCCGGTACACATTCACCAGCCACGCCCGGAAGGTCTGGAATGCGTGCTGCAAGTCCAGGCTGGGGGCCTTGCCCTCAAACGCATAGGCCTCAAACCCCCGCGCCCATTGCTCGTGATAGGGCCGCTTTTCGTCGGGTGTCAGGTAGGCCCAATGGTCCAGCGCCGACATTTCCGGCGTGGCCTTGACACCCATCCAGGCCAGCGTCTTGTTCATGTCGTCCATGATCGAACGCTCACCTTCACCAATCTGTTCACCCTGCGCAGCGCGGGCCGCGATGCGGTTGGCCAAGTCGGTTTGCACTTCCAGAAAGAAGTGGCCGGACTCGTGAATGAAGGTGGACAGGTCGGCATTCTTGAGCAAGCTCATGACGCTGGCTTGCTGGGTGATGTCGTTGGCAAATGCAATCTGGCCGCGCGACTCTTGGTACATCGTACTGGCCGCCACGTTCAGGCCCTGTTCTGCCGCCGATGCCATGGTCTTGACATTGATCGAATCCAGGGGCCGCACATCGACCTTTGCCAGAGCCGCCGCAATGTTGGCTGATGGCGTGCTGCTACCAGGCAAATTGCCCTGCGCGGACAACTCGCCGCCGTGAACGATGATGGCCGCCGAAGCGTTGCTCTCGCTGACCGCGCGGTAAATAGCCCCTAAGCCCCCGGTGTAGCGCAAGCTACCCATCATTTCAGGCGATACGGGCACCCACGCAGCAATCTGATTTTGCGAGGTCAAGAGAATAATGCCCGGGGTTTTGGCCTGAGCGTAGTAGGCCGCTGCAATGCGCTTGGCGTCGGCGGGGCTGGCCACCAGATCCAGTTCGGACTTGGAGGGCACTTGTTCACGCTCCACCACTGGCACGGGCGTTTCCGAGGTGGGCGCGTGGAATGGCTCTTGGGATGCGTGCAACCCCAGCCCGTCAATGGTGAATGAGTATTGGTTACCCGACACCGCCATTAGGCCCATAGGCTCCACGCCGCTGCCCCGAAATACGTCAGCCAGTGTGCGCGTCAGATTCAGGTCAGCGTTGCTCAGGGAGGAATTGCCGCTGGGGTGATTGTGCGAGAACCAAACGTGAGCCGCACCGGGAATGCGAACGGCTTCGGCCACCATAGTGCCGGGGTAGACGCTGGCCTGCGCAATCGCCCCTTTGAAACCGCCAACGACACCTAATGGTTTTCCGTCCTTATCAGTGACGATACCGTCAAAGCGCTCTACCGCAGAGCGGTACAGGTAGGCTGTTGCTTGCGCCAGTTCGGCGGGGTTGGTGACTTGGCTTGCGCCTAGTTTGCGGGTGGTTTCGCTACCGACGATGGTGCGGACGTGGTAGTCGCCTGCGGGAGCCGGGGTGTCGCGTAGGGTGCCTGCGGGCTGAACGTCCCCAGCTTTGGCTTTTGTCCGGCGCGCAGCACTTCCAGCCTTTCCGGCTGGGGCTGGTACGGGGTTGCCAAAGAGGTCGGTTTCATACGGGCTATCGGCGGGCTTTACATCGCCCTGGTAGAAGGTGCCAGCGAGCGCTCCACTAGGGTTCGCGCTTCCACTATCCTGCTGCCCACGTACTGACTCCAGAAATGCGCGTCGTGCTCCCTCGCTTTGTACCAAGGATTTGAACAGAGCCGTTCTTTGTAGAGTGCGGACGCCGCCTTGACCAGCGCCTTGTGTTCGTTGATCCCCTGCTGCCAGCTCGGCAATTTCATCCGGGCCGATACGCGCGCCAGTGCTTCCGCTTTCGAAATGGGAGGTGGCAGGGTTATAGACAAGGGTCGATCCTTCGGGGTTTGCGTATTCGGTGGCCGCAATTGACACGTCCACCATGGAACGAATATTACCCAGTGTGTCGCCATTCGTCCAGTCCAAAGGTGGCACACCGATAGATGCATCACCCAAATACTGGTCTGGGTGGGGCTTGAGGTGGTCGGTGGTGCCGTACTTGATGGCGCTGGAAAGCATGTTCTCCAGCCGACGACGCATGGCCGCAGGGCTTACCCCGTTGGGGTCGCCCACGAACACCAGCCCATTGTTCAAAGCGTAGTTTGCGGCCAGGTCATACACCGCGCTACCACCGTTGCCTTCACCCACGCCCGACACGTTGATATACACCTCGCCGTTCTTTTGCGTGAGCGTGGCGTGCTTGCCAGTAGGCAGCGTGAGAATCCACGACTTGGTGCCCGCTGCCACGTCGTCGTCCGGCGTGGTGTTGGAAATCATCCACAGCTTGTTGTCGTCAGTGTTCTTGTCCACGTCAGACACTTGGACGGTGGCCACTTCGCCCTTGTCGTTGACCCACGATTTATCAGCGGCAATGTCGCGCACGTCCAGCGCATCCGAGCGCGGGTACTGGTACAGGTCATCGTTCTGGCCCAGCGTCAGCAACACTTTAGAGACGCCCACCTTGGGGTCTTCAATCTGGGCTTGGCTCAGGGTGTTGTCCGCCTTTGCGCCCACCTCAAATGCCGGGGTGTTCGCTCCTGCACCGTATACCGAACCGTCTTCCAGCGTCCCGGCTACGTTGCGCGTGACTTTGTAGCCCATTCGCTCCAGCGCGTCGTACACCCGCACTGCGGGTGCTTCCACGGTGTAGTCGCTCACAACCTTCAAACCCTTGGCATGCGCGTCGTCAATCAGCCGGGTGTACAGCGCCTTGCCTTCACCCTTGCCGCGCTGGTCTTCTGTCACCTCGGCAAAATTGATTCGCAGTGCGCCATCCTGCACCACCCCACCGACTTTACCGGCGGGGGATTCGGCGGTGAGGTAATCGCCCGAAGCATTCGGGGTAACAGTGACGGCCTGGTCCATTACCTGACCACCCTGCGCGGTGTTCGCCGTGAACCCCAGCTTGTACTTGTCCGCAAAGTCCTGCACCGTCATGCCGCTGCGCGCGGCCATAACGCTGTAAAAGTTGGCCGCCAGCGTGGCGTATTGCTCGTTCACCTTGGGGGTGAAGCGCTTGATGTCGTTGAGCTGGGTCAGGATTTGAGCCTGCACCTGGTCGCGGCCTGCCTTGAATTCGGTGTCGTTTTCCTTTGCCGCCATGACCTTTGCAATCTCGGCATTGAGCGCGTCGCCCTTTTCCTGCATGTAGGTCGTGGCTTCGCTGCGACTCATGCCGTTCACGTCGGTGCGGGCGTGGTCAATCAGGGGCTGGGAGAATTCCGTGCCGATGGTGTTGGTCAACAATTCACCGGTGGGGATAGCCAAGTCGCCACCGGTGTGGGCCTGGTCGAGCTGGGCCGCTACGCTGGGCACGGCCTGGGCCAGCGCCTGCAAGTCCACCCCGGCCTCGACCAGCTTAGCGCTGTCCACATAAACCATGGGCACGCCTTCGTCTGCCAGGTCTTGCGCGTAGCTGCGCAGGGTGTCGGGGCTGCGCTCCAACAGCTTGCTGGCCTGCATGGTGGCCTGCATGGCTTCCAACACCTGGGCGTGCTGTTCGGCCACTTGCGCCGCCTTTTCTTCTTTGGACGCGCGGGTGGCCAAGTGGCCCATTGCGCCGCCGGTCAAGCCGCCTACCGCCAGCCCTTGCAACGCGCTTTCCAAAACCCCCTCAGACAAGTCCTGGGTGGGGTCCATGTTTTTTTGCATGGCAAGGTTTTGGCCAAACTGTTCACCTGGGCTCTGCACGAATTCAGTGAGGGATTCTGTTACCGCGCCCTTAACCCCTGCGAATTTGCCACCTTCACCAACGATATGCCCCAAGAACTTGCCGCCTACGAAATTCACTGCGGCGTCTACGATACCGGCAATAACGCCCGCCTGTTTGGCCGCATCCGCCGAAACGAGCACGCGCGCAACCTTCGGGTCGTACCCGTCGGCAATCAATTTTTTATAGGGCTCGGATGTGGCCAGCACCTCGTCCTTCACCTTGTCTGCATCTTCACGGGTCTGGTTAGCTTGCTGGGTGTAGCCCGCAACGCCTTCCGAAGCCGCCCCTACGCGGGCCATTGTTTTTTCCGCTGCCAATATCCCCGCCGCTTTGGCCGCCTGGGGGGTTAACCCCGCGGCTAACGCTTCGGCGGTGGCGGTGCTCCCTGCACCTTTGGTCAGATAGAGACTAATCCCCATCGCCAACGACGAAGGCAATGATTGGATAGCGTCACCAACTATCTTTATGGGGCTGCGCCACGCCGATTTATCCTCTTCCAAGGTGGAGTATTTGAGCCCGCCGTATTGGGCCTTAGCTTCGGGCGAGAGCGCTTCCATAGCTGCTTCGCTGCCTTGTTGCTGGCTACGCGCAAACCGAATGGGCGCCGCCGCCGCACCGTTATCGAGCATGTTTTGCAAGCCCAGCGGATTATCTTTGTAGAGTGCGGCTAAATCAGATTCGCTCACCACCGCTTCGCTGGCTAACCTTCCCAAACTGCCCGTCAAACTCAAAAGCCCAGAGTGGGCTGACCGAGCTAGGTATTCAGCGCCGTTCGCCAAATTGCGGTCTGTACCGGGCGCGCTGACTAACCACTTAAAACCATTCCCGATTGAAGCCAACACGCCGCTATCGTCATGGGCCAGTTTGGCAAAATCATCATCCGCATAGCGCAATTTCAACTGCGGCACCGATGCCGCATCATGTTCAATTTGGCGCAGCTTGTCGCGCAAGTTCATTTCGGTTGGCAGGGCCTCAACCACGGCAGGGGCAACGCCCAGTCTTTCGGCCACGGCCCGCTGTTTTGCGTATTGATCCGGGTTAGAACTCGCCGCTTGCGATACCGTCGAACTCATGTTCGTGTCTGCGATCCCCTGGGCCTGCTTGCGAAGCGTATCCATATAGTCGGCACTGCTATCGCCATTGTTTGCCTGCATTGCCCGGGCACGCAGGTTCTCCATGTAATCATTTGACATTCGCGGCCCTTGGTATGTACTTGGTGGTGGCCGCGCCTTTGCGATACTGCAAATAGAAACGCGCCATATTTTCTTGGGTCGACTCAAACTCGGATGCCTTGCCGCCGCTCAATTTGTAAAGTTCGGACATTTCGTCCTGAATGCTTTTGCGCACCGTGCCGTTCGGTAGTTTCTGTTCGGTTTTCTCCGTCGCCGGAATAGCGACTTTCGCAAGGTCTGATTGCGTTAACTCAATGACGGGTTTAGTTTCGTCACCGCCCACGTACCACGGCTTGTCGATAGTCGCGGTCTTGGCAACCTCTTCCCGAATAATTCCGTTCTTGTCTTCACGCGACAGACGCGCGCCGTTGTTTTGCATTTCAGTCAACCGACGTTCAATGCGCGACTGGGTGATTGCAAGCGTCGCTTTGCCTTCCTCCGTTTTGCTCTTCTCAAACGGTTTTAGCTTCATTTCTTGCATGACAGACATCATGTCGTCATGGTCTACTTTGGCGTCCTGCGGGCCTTTCTTTTCAATCGAGTCTTTGCGATTTAGTAGGGTTTCAGTCCACTGCCTGCCAAGCTCTGGAAGCATGTTTACTATTTTTTCCCGAGGCGTGTTGGCAAGAACGGTAGGGTCCATGTAGTTGAACGCTTTAGCCGCACCATCAATGTGCATTTGCGTTTCATGGCGCTGGAGTACGGATAGCGCTCGGACATCACTAGCATTCGCGCGCAGCAAATCGGTGTAAGCCTTGTCACGCGCCATTTTTAAAACGCTGCCCTTGTCGCGCACTTGCATGAATTCCGGCATTTTTTGAATGTCCGAAATACTCATGCCGCGCTGAATGGCCTCGTCGAGCTTCCCAATAAGTACCGCATTGTTCTTATCCGAATCGCTTTGCATGACAGCGTGCCGGTGCTCCAGTTCGGCGCGAATAGCGGCCTTCTCCGAAGGGGGCTTATCCATACCGTCAATCTCTTTTTGCGCCGCTGCGGTCTGGGTATAGGTGTATTTTTCGGCCAGTCGTGCGCCTTCGGCCTGGGCCTGACCCGCAGTGACGGCATGCTGCACCGCGTCCTGCATGGTCACCTTGCTTTGAAGGGTCATTTCAGCGCTGTTCTCACTGAAATACGCCTGCGCATCTTCGGGCTTGCCCCCGCTGATATAGCCTTTGATCACACCGGCATGCATGGGTGACAGCAGCTTGGCCCGGGTATCCGCAATCAACGCTTTGTCTTTCTCGCTGTCCCACCCGTTATCGGCTTTAATTTCGGCCAACACACTTTCAATGCCGGCCGTTGAGTTAGCCAGTTCAGCTTTGTCCGCGTACAACAGGCCCGCGACGCGCTGGTACTCTTCGACCCGAGCAGCTTGCCCGTCAGTGCGAAACTGTTTGGCTTGCTGGATAACATGCCCGCCTAGCGACGAAAGTATGTGCTCTTGCGAAGACAGCACTTGCTGATTGAACATTTGACGCTGTGCAGGGTTTTTTAACCCTTCGGTCATCTTGTCCGTTGCTGCCTTAAATTTTTCCTGATACTCGTCTTGCAAGCTCTTGCCGTCGGGTCGTTCCAACGCCGCCCGCCCTTTGAGTGACATGGCCTCGATAGTGAGATTCGTGCGTAGCTTGGAAAGCTCCACCGCCTGCACGCTAACCACGTCCCTATTCGCCTGGTCGGCTGCTTCCAGCGCGATCTTGCCCACGGCATCCCCCGAACGGGTGAGTGCCTGCCCGAGCTGGCCCGCCTGCTCCGCCGCGATAGCGCCAGGGGCTGGGCCGCTGGGGGCTTGAAACTGTGCGTTGGGCTGGCCAGAAACTGAAGTCTGAAAATTGTCGTAGGTGGGGACTTTTGGCACGGCTTAATCCTTCTTTGGGCTTGGCTTGTTGAAAGCCCCCGCCTTGCTGTACTGGTACCAATTGCCCGCCACCGTGCCAGCGCTGCCCAGCAACGAGGTCAGGGCGGACTGCCCCGGGTTGATAGCCCCGGCTGATGCGCGCGACATCAGGGCCTGATTGCTCTGGTTCACGCCCTGGGTGCGATAGCCCCAAGCGCTGCGCACCGCATTGGCCGCAATGGTGTCGGCATCGACTTCGCCCATCACGTCGGTGCTGGTCAGCACCTGGGCCGCGCTGCCTTCACCCAGATCGATGCCGTTGGCCGCCATGCCTGCGCGCTGGGTGCCCTTGAGGTTGGCCGTGGCGATCCGGCTCTTTTGTTCGTCGCGCTGGCCGGTCAGCAGGGTTTGCTGCGCCGAACTCTCGGACATGCGCGCGTTGATGTCGGCCAGATTGGCCTGTAGTTCAAGGGATTGTTTTTGAGACTGGGCACCGTAGTAAGCCCCGAGGGCAGAGCTGGCGGCCCCGGCCCCTTGCATCGTCAATGCCGCCGTTGCGTTGCACATGAATTTGGCCCGAATGATTCAATGGCACCAATGTGCCCCGGCCCCCGGGGGTTACGCGCACCGCTCAAACCGGCGGAAAGGCTCGCCGTTGAGGCCGTACGGCTGGGCTTCAAATACCAGAAAACCGATATGCTGCAACCAGGCAATGGAGCGCAAATTGCGCGCGTCCACGTAGTTGAAAAGCTGGTCGTAACGCTCACTCCACTTGCGCACCATGCGCTTGCCTAGCACCACAATGTCTCGCGGGTAGTCCATAAAAGCGTCGGTACCCAGCAACCACGGGCAACCCAGCCCGCCCAAGAGGGAGACCGGGGCCAGCCCGAACAGGGCCACCGGTTCGCCGTCAGGTGTCACCAGCACATAGCATTCTTCGCTGGCCAGCACCGCAGTGCGCAGACAGTCCTGAAAATCCAGCCCCGGGCCATGCACCGCTTCCAGCTCTTGCCGGTCGCACTGGCGCAGGTTGCTGGCAATATGCCGAACGTCGCGGGTGTCCACTAGCTTGGCAAATTGCAGCCTAGCCACCCAGTGCTGCCTCAAGGGTCATGCTCACCAGCGTGAGGGGTAGCGGGTCGCTTTGGCGCACGTAAATCTGGCCACCTTGCTGCCAGCTTGGCTCCAACGATATTTCCAGCTCGTCGGTCTTGAGGCTGGGTGGCGCGCCATAGACTTCGGTGGTGCGCTGTTTGAACTGCACCAGCTTGTCCAGGCTGGGGCCTGCAAACACGCCCGACGACTTGTACACACGCAGCCACACCTTGTTGATATTCTTGAGTCTGCCCTGCCCGTAGCTGGCATCAATCTGGGCTGACAGCGGCAAGGTCTGCACATCGGCCGTGATGGGCAGGCCAATCTGCACGGTGGTGCACGCCTGTTCCAGCGTGATGGCCCCGCCGGTAACGACCTTTTGCGGGAACACCGCGCCGTCGCCCAGCACGTTCACCGTCTTACCCTCAAGCCAGCTCAGGCCGCTGATAGCAGTCGCCGCCGCGCCGGAATAAGTCGCGCCACTGTCCACAAAGAAAGCATCGGCCGGCGTGGCAAACAGCCGCGAGCGCATGCGCTCGATGTAGCGGGTGTAGCTGCCATTGATCAAACGTCGTATGACCACGTACAACACATCTTCGCCGCCTTCGGCCACCACGCAGCACGACTCGAACGTGCCGTCGGTGTCGTGCTGGTGCCACGCGCCCACCTGTTGCTCGGGCACGTAGGTCAGGCCCAGCAACTTGCCACTGCCAGAAATAGCCCACACCATGGGATAAGGGGCCTTGGCATAGGCCATGTCCACCACGTCATAGCCATCGAATAGGTGCGGGGCGCGCAGGCTCAGGTCGCCCGTGATGTAGCCCCCGGCCTGGTAGTTGAACGCCATTTCGCGGACGTGTCCGCCGCGCGCCGCCGCGTACAGGATGTTGTTGTTCACAATCAGCGGCTGCACGTTGTTGGCACCCACGTAGCTCTGGGGCTTGACGCTGATGCTGGTGGGCGTGATGGCGTCGCTGTTGATACTGGTGACGCGCCATTCAGCCGCGCCCGTCAGCAGTACCAGATTGCTCAAAGGCACGATGTGGCGGATCGTGTTCGCTTCACGAGCTGCCACCCGAATGTTGATGCTGTCATCGTCGCGTACAGGAATCGAGTACGTCAGGTTGGACTCGGTACCCGAGCGCGTCATGCGCAGGTTTTGCGGCTCGTTGATTGACCCGGCAAAGCACCGCCGTTGCTCAAAGTAGGACACCGCGCCCGGATACAGGCCCGCGCCGCTGAACGGGTTGTTCACGATGGGCGGGGTCTTGCCCAAATTGGCGGTGATGTTGTCGTCTTTGAACGTCAGGCCGTCAGTCTGGCCAATGTAGCCATACAGGCCGTTGGCCTGCTTATAGACGTTGTACCGGGTCGCGCCCGTGCTGGACCACGTAATGGTCATGTACTGGCCGGTCACCAGCAAATTGCCGGTACCGGTACCGCTGGCTGACGCCGCTGACTCTTCCAGCCCCGTGGCCCCCACGCTGGTGACCACGTAGTTGTAAACCGTGGAGCCCGCGCCCGTGGGCGTGACGGTGGGCGCGCCAGGTGTGGCCAGCGCAGACACAAAGCTGATAGGCGTCAGTGTCCAGTTCAGTGCCCCCAGCCGCTTCAATTCACGCGGGGCATAGTTGGGGTGCACGATGGTCAGAATGTCCGCCGACTGCACAAAGTGCAGGTCAAACAAGTCCGCCTCAAGGTAAGGTGTGGCCACCTCGTACGGACTGCCACCGTTCAGCAGGGTCGCGCCCTGGGTGTGGAACCGAATGGACTGGTCCCCGAATTCCAGCACCATGGTTTGCGTGGTGCTGTAGGTGAAAGGAATGACCCTTGTTTTCTTACTGGGGGTCTTGACCGTGTTCACATACGCAAACCCCGGGCGATTGGCCACCGGGCCGTGGGGCAGCACCAGCATGTTGCGGCAAGTGGCTAGCCCGGTCTGAAACTTGGCATCGCTGATTTGGCCCCAGAACTCCGGTGTCACTTCGCCGCCCGCGAACGACATCGTGATTTTGCGGGCGCTCATCGCGCGTTCATCCAGCCGACTTGCTGACGGGGCGCTGCACGACGCTGGGATGCATCCGAATCGCTGGCTTTGCCCAGCCAGTAGTTAAATGTTTTGGTGCAGGCCTGGGCGGCTTGCATGCCCGCTTCACCCTTGAGCACCGGGCCTGCCAGCTTGGATGCCAGCAGCCACGTCAGGGCCTCGACGAACAGCGGCGAGAACTTGGTGGTATCGCTCACCAGCAAGGTGTAGCGCAGCACCGCATTGGCTTGGTTCGTAAGAATAATATCGTTGCCGGCATCGTCAATCTCGGGGCTGAAATCTTGCGGGGTGTAGGCACCGCCCACGACGCTGGTGCTGTAATCGTCAGTGGCATCGGGTGCCAGTATCGAAATCAGATTGATACAGCCGTTGGGCAATGCAAACGCATAGGCCCAAGTGCTGGAGGGGTTGCTCACGGCGGCCAGCGTGATGCGTCGCGTGGCGAAAGCCCACGGGTGCATTTCCAGCAACGCAGCCAATGCGGCCGGATAGAAGCGCGCGCAGTGCTCTGCCTGGGCGCTGCCTTCGGGTGGGTCAATGCTGGCCACCGTGGCACTGTCACCCAAATGGCTCAAAGCCTGATTGCAAATATCAACGACGGACGCCATGCGTTTCTCCTAAAAAGAAAAGGGGCACACCGGCCCCTTCTCACTTGCAACTAACCCGGCTTACACCAGACTTGCTTTGCCCTTGCCAGCTTGGGCAACTACGGGCAAGCCTTCAGGGAACAACCGGGCGAAAGCAGCGGCGACCGCTTCGGCCACAGCCGTACCAATAAGTGCGGCTTGGCCTTCTTGGCTCTTGGCGAGAGCTTCGGCAAACTTGGCTGCTTCGCCCACGCCACTTGCGGGGTGGTTAGCGTGCATTTCCGCCTGACGGGCGATATTGCTGGCCAGGTATTCCTGGTATTTGGCACGGCCCTCGTCGCACAGCAGTTCGAGGTTTTCGGCGGGCAGGCCGTCGTAATCGACTTCGGCACCGGCTTGAAACAGCTCGTTGCCGATAAGGGAAAGTTCTTTGACGCGGTATTTGGGCATGGTCTTCTTTCAGTGATTGAGGAAGTGGGGGAAGTGGCCCGCCGGGGTGCGCATCGTAGAGAGGCGTGGCGGGCCGTGGCTTTAGCTGACTGCGAAGCCAGACTTGAACAGCATGTTCTTCACGTCTTGGATGTTCTTCACCAGGGCCGCCGTGTAGGAAGCCGTGGCAATCGCACCCGTGTTGACGTAACGCACGCCGATATAGCGCTTGGGAGCGTACGGTGCAGCACGGTCATAGTGCAGCGCTACCACAGTGCCCACAGTCAAGCCGGCAATGGGCAGTGCGTCGGTCTGGTTGATCACCTGCACGTTGGTGGTCAGCGCGGCGTCGTCAGCTTGGATAAGCTGGAACTGCACGTTGGTGCCGACCGTCGGGGCAGTAAGCACGCCGATAGCAATCTCAAGCGACTCGCCACCGCCCAAGTCACCTACCTGGTTGCCGCCGATAGACAGCGGGCCTAGGTCCATAGTGTTGGTGGACAAGATATTGCCTGCGCCGTTGACGGCTTGACCAGACAGAACACCGGCGGCGGATACGCTACCGGACAAAAATGCAAAATTGTCGAGGATCATGATATTTCCTTGAAGTTATGAGGGCGGTAGATAAGGGGCCGAAGCCCCTAATCCATTTAGACCACGCGGGTCTCAGTGTTGAGAAGCTGATCCACCTTGCGCAGGGGCACGCCCAAGAACTTGGTCAGTGCGTAAGGCGTACCGAACTGGGTCAGCGCCTGCTCAATGCTCAAGGCCGCATTGGACTTGTTCAGAGCTGCCACGCGCAGCATGCTGTACAGCGTGCGGTTTGCGTAGAAGCAAGCACGGCCCATGCTCAAGTTTGGAATGCGATCCAGCGCGCGAGACATCAGATTGATAACCTGGGTGGCCGCAGTAGCCGACTGGGTAGTGGCTTGAGTGGTCAGGTCGGTCACATTGATGTTGGCAATACGCACCACATAGCGCCAGTCTTTCACGGCCACGCCGTTTTTCCACTGGTACAGCGCACGCATGGCTTGGAAAAAGTTGTTGTTCGCGTCAGGAACAGACTCTTCACCCAAATCCTGGTGCATCAAACCGGCCTTGGTGCCTTTGGGGAACGGGCAGAACACGGTGTTTTCACCCCACACGACCAGATAGATCGAGCAGTTGTTCGAGCCAGTACCGCCAGCGTCCAGAATGTTCTGGCCATTACCGGCAGACAGGGAGCTGTAACGGGTTTGCAGGCCCAAGAACTGACGGGGGTCAGTGCCGGGGTTGCCGTAGAACATCGCGCCAGCCATGGTTTGGTTCATGGCTTCGATGAATGCCTGGTCTTCGGACAAGCGGAACGCGGCCGTGTTGCCGTTGAGCTTGGCCAGTTCCACGTCGATGTGGCTACGGGCTTCCAGAATGCCGCATGCTTCGTCAATCTGGGCGGTGGTGGACTTGGAAGTCGGCACACCCTGGTTGATCATGCGGTAGAAGACTTGGGGCAAGCCCGTGCGGATCGTCAGGCGGTGACCGGTCGGCAAGTTGCCTTCCATGAATACCGCGTCTTCCAGAATCTCATTAGTCTGGGACAACAGTTCGGCAACCTTGGGGACTTGACCATCAGGGTCAAGACGTTTTGCCCAGTCGGCCAGAGTCAGCGCGCCAGTGCCCAGCGTGACGCCAGCGAAGCCGACAAACTGGAGCTGTTCCGCCGACACGAGGCCGGTGTGAAAGCCAAGCAGCGCGACGGCTGCGAAAAGCACCATTTGGAAGGTGTGGTTCTTGAAGAATTTCATGATTATTTCCTTATGACTGATTGGGGTAGAGGGCCTTGGCCGTGTCGGTGCCTGCCTTTGAAGGGCCAGCGCCGCCAGTGACCATGCGGTCCTCACTGATTGCTTTGCCTGCCCGGACCATGAAGCGGATCACCTCGGGGTGATTGCCCAGCCGGGAGTCGTTCAACAGCGTGCGCAGCTCGGGGGTGCCGAAAGCGTCGAGCGCTTTCTTGGCAACCGTCAGGCTTTCGGTGAGCTTTTCGCCCCCGTATTCCTTGTCGGCTGTAGCCGTTGCCGCCCATTCGGCCGCAGCCTGTTGGATGGCATCGGCCTGCTTGGCTTCCCACTTCTGCGCAAGTTTCGCGCCGATGTCGGTCACCTTCTGCGCTTCCTCTTGAGACAGCTTGAGTTCTTTGGCAACGCCTTCAAACTCACCGAGCGCTTCCGCGTCCATGCTCACCCCTTCGGGTTGCTTGAACTCGTACTTCTCGGGCACAACCTTTTCAGGTGCGGCAGCGGCCTCGTCCGTCTTGTCGTCGGCTTTCGCCCCAGATTCGTCGGTAGAGGTTTGCTGGGTTGCGTCAACTTTCACTTCCGGCGTGCCGGTGGTGTCTGTTGACGCGGTTGAACTGGCGGCAAGCGTGATTGGTGCACCGTCAGTCACAAGAGTTGCAGAACCGCCACCCGTTGAGGTTTGCGATTCCGCTGCGTTCTGTAGCCGGTATTGGCGAAATTTCATTCGTTGGCTTCTTTCAGCATGGTCGGATAAAGGTCAGGGCATGCGCTGTGGATCGTTGCCAACAGCCGCAAACCTTCGTTGCGCGCGCCTTCGTTAAATGCCATGGTCATGCTGTTGGTGTTGAACGAGAGGCGAAACACACCTGCCCGTTCCAGCACACGCCACACAATTCGCCGTCCGCGCTTGCTTCCCATCAACCACTTGACATCCTCAATCTCGCTTTGGTCGGCTAGCTTGTCCCGCGCAGCGCGGTCTTTGCGGGCCTTGTCCTGGGCTTCGGTATCGAGGGGGTCGTAGTTGCTCACGGACGCAGATTAGTTTTGCGCGGGGCTCTTACGCGCACCACCTACGCGCCGTAAAGCAGCGAAGCGGTGTCTTTGCCACCACCTTGGAGAATTTCCATATCGGTCAGCGTCAGGTCCAGGCGCACATCGGGCGCGTTGCCTTCGGCTTTGGCTTCGTCGGTATCTTCGGCCGTGGCCGTCATGCGGGTGACAACCGCACGCACGCGCAGCATGTACACGGTGCCGGGTGCTGGCATGCCCGTGATGCCCAGCGCTTCGCACTGGTCGTCACTCAGGTAGATGGTGGGGCTGGGGTCGTACTCACCGCAAGGCCTGCAGCTATCGTCTGACTTGATGTTCATGTTGACCATGGAGATTCCTATGCGCTGGTGTAGCCCGAGAACGCTTGCATCACATCGTTGCCTGCGTTGCCGGTGGGGGTTTGCACGGTGCCCAGCTTTTGCGCCGCGCTTGCGGCCTGTTCCATTTGGGCAATCTTTTGGGCCTGGGCTTGAGCCTGAGCGCGCTGGGTGCGGATCAGTGCTACCTTGTCGGACGGCACCACGAATTCGGGGTCCACGCCCAGCATGTCGCTGTATTTGTCCGCCCACATATCGCTATCGAACTTGTCCAGCACGTCGGGCTTGAAGCTGGCCACCTGGCCCAAATTGCCCACAAACCGGTCGATACCGTTGGTGGCAATGGCGCGCTGGGCCTGGGCCAGCATGGACACGTACGTCACATTCAGGTCCATGCCTTGCAGCTCAGGCGGTGGGGGCGGCACGATACCGGCCATCAGCATGTGCTCGAACGTGGTCTCAATCAGCGGGTCCAGCATTTCCGAATGCAAGCGCTCCACCACCGGCCCTAGCATCAGCATCTTCTCTTCGTGCCGTTCGGCCACTTCGGTGGCCGTCATGGTGGTGTTGGTGCTGTTGGCCAGCATCAGGAACAGGTCAGCACTGAACGCACCACGGATGCGCTCGCGCACGTCCTGCATATCGTTGAGCAAGTGGCTCAGGTCCAGCCGCGTATCGAACGCCGTGCGCATGCCACCTGCGGGGCCAGCCTGATCGACAAAGCTGATACCACCGGGCAACGTGTCTACGTCGCGGCCTTTCATGCTGGCAGGCACTTGCAGCGGGGGCTTGGTCATGTAGTCAATGGCCTGGGCCTTGCGCATTTGCTCGTGCTGCAATTGCTTGATGTCGCCCAGCGCATCCATGCCCGGGCTGTTGCCGTAGATGTCGCCGCCAGACGTGGCCCAACGCGCAGCAATTGCGGGAAAGTTCTTAAACCCGCTCTCGCTCAAATACCGGTCTTTGGTGCCGTTCAGCTCGAAGTACACCGACTTCCACGGCATGTTCAGGCTGTCACGCTTGGTCGGGTCGCGGTCAGTGCGGGGCTCGATGGCGTGAACGATGGTGATCCACTGGTCGAGCGAGCCGCGATCCCATAGGTTTTGCACGCTCAGGCTGCACTTGTCGCGCCCGAACTCAGTCACCATTTCGCCCACGGTCTTCTGGAACTCGCGGTACAGCGTGACCACTTCGCCCTTCCAGTTCTGCGCCAGACAGAATTCGCCGGTAGTGAGCGGGTACTGGTGGATGACGTTCTGAAAATCCGGCATCACGATGCTGGCCATGGTGCCAAACGCCCCCAGCTCTTCATAGCCGCTGTGCAACGCCCGGTAGGTGTTGGACTTGGCAAAGATGTCCAGCATGATGCGGGTGACTTGCGATAGCCACAGCTTGACCGCCGGGGATTTGTTCATATCCGCGTCGGGTGTGGCCAGCCGGAACCAGGGCCGCGCGGGACTGGTCATGCCCGCCATCATCCCGGCAGCTAGCACGCGCAAGGCTTTGGTGCCGGTGTTGTCGTAGATGTTGTTATGGCGCTTTTGCCCACGGTTGCGGTCTTGCAAAAAGAACCGGCCCGAGCGTGGCAGCACGAAGTCGCTAATCTCCGTCCAGTGACTCCACCAGGTGGAGCGCTCGGACTTGAGCGCACCCCAGCGGGTGTATAGCCGGTCGCGCGTGGCAATATCGGCCATCGCTTAACTGCCCAGCAGCGTGGTCTTGCCCAGCAGCAAGCTCTTGGGGTCAATACCCTGCGGGCCGGTCAGCATGGTGCCGCCAACGCCGCCTTTGGCCGCCATCTGATTACTGGACGACATGGCCGCAATGTCAGGTTGCTTGCCATTGGCGCGGTTGTTTGCCTGGTCGGCTTGGTCAGCGGCCTTTGTGGCATTGGCCGTGGCCGTCTCGCTGGCCCGGGTTTGTGCGTCCGCCGCCTGACTGGCAGCTTGTTTTTGTTGGGTGTACGACAGCGCACCGACTACCGCTACAACCGCGCTTACTGGATCACACATGGTTCAACCCCTCAAAGATTCGTAGGAGCCATGTTCAACCCTTGCAGCGGCGTTACGCGCACCGCATTGCGCCCCTATGCGAGCTATTGCGGTATATCGCGTTTTGCTGCCCGCTGCGTATTGCGGGCTTGGGTCTTGGCATCCGCCCATCGGCAATTGCCAGGTTCGTAATTTCCATCCACGTCTATTCGATCAATTGAGGTGCCCGGTGGGCGTGAGCCCATATCGGCGTAGAAGTTGGCGAACCCCTCAAGCCAACGCTGGCAGACTTGAATGCCGCGCCCGCCGTACTGCGCCCATCGGTCATTGGCCGGGTTGGTACAACGCTGCACCAGCATGTTCCATGACCGGTATTCGCGTGTCCCGTACATGCCGTGGACGAAGTTGCCTTGCTTGACGCGGCAACCGCAACCCTTGGTCAACCCGCGCATGATGTTGTCCGCAAGCGCTACGGTCTCACGCCCACAGTCGCACAGGCAACGCCACTTGCGCGATTTGTCGGCATGCGGGTTGCAGTCCAGCACCAGCAATCGGTTGAACCGCTGGCCCCCGAAGCCAAGAATACGACTGACCATTTGAATCCCCTTCACCACGTTTTAAGGTTTGCGTAGGGATCATGTTCTTGTCTTGCTGAGTTACGTGCACCGCTGGCTTCCTTGGGCAATTGGTACTCGGGCACGGGGTAGGCGAACGTCAGGGCCAGCGCATCGCCATCGTCGGGGCTGGCCAAGCCCCGCGCCTTCATGTGCTCTTTGCTCTCAAGCTGGATTTGGTCGGCTGCGGTGTACTGGTACTCGACGCTGGTCAGGTCGGTAATCATGGCCTCGTCCTTGGCCAAGCACCCGATGGCCAGCCACGCCTTGGCCCGCGCCCACATTTCAGCGCGCTTGTTGAGGTACTTCTTAGGATCGTCCGCCTTGCCACCGAACTGCACTTCCACCACGTCGTGGTTGAGCTGGCGCAGCCGGTCCACCACGCCACCACCGACACCACCGCCATCAATGAACACGACGGGCGTCATGCCCATGGACTTGATGTAATCGATGTGCTCTGCCACCTTGCTGGCGAGCTGCATGGTGTCCAGCTCCCGAAAGCGCTTGGGCGGGATACCCACGCCGTCGCGGCCCACGCGGGTGCGAATCACGCTCTGGTCGTCACCGAAGCGGGCCACGTCCACACCGATGGCAGCGGTGCGGCCAATGAAGCGTTCGGCGGCAGGCTGGCGGGCCATGGCTTCCTCGACCAGCTCGCGCGGAATGAATTGCAGGCTGGACGCATTGGGGAAGACGCCACGCACGCGCACCTTCACGAAGTCGCTGTTCTCGCCGTAGTCTGTCACCCAGTCGCCCAGCAACGTCTTGTTGGTGATGGCTACACTGCGGCTATCAATCTGGCGGACATTCCAGCGGTGGCGCTGCTTGCCGAAGCACTCCGCGAATGACCCGGTGTTACGTGTAGGGTTGCCGAAGCAAAAATGCATCGGCTCACCGTCAGTTTTGCCGCCTTCGGCCACTTCCCAAATCTTGCTGGGTATGGCGGATGCTTCATCGAACAAATACCACGGCGTCGAGCTGGCCGCGTGCAAACCGGCAAACGACTCGCTGTTTTCCTCGCGGCTGGTCTGCGCATCCACCCGCCAGCTATCGGGATATTGCTTGTGCACGAGGCGCATGGCCCCTTTGCCGGTGGTGATCGTAAACCAGTGTTTCATGACCGCCCGCGACAACCAGGCTGACACCCCGGCCCATGTCTTAGATGCAAGCTGCTCGCCGGTATTGGCCGTCACCACGCCCTTGCTGTGCGGCCGGGTGGACATGATCCACAACGTAAGCCACGCCGCCATGGCCGACTTGCCAATACCGTGGCCAGAGCTGACGGCGTACTGGATGGGCGGCACAGCATCCACCCCATTGAAACCCCGATTGCGCACATCCTGGCCAATGCTGTCCAACAGCTCACAGGCCCATGCATCCGGCCCGAATTCGCAGTCGTAGACAAGGCTCCAGGGCTCGGGCAGCTTGACGAGCTGCAAAGACTTATCGGTATCCCACGGAAATGCGTACAACACAAAGCCCAGCGGATCGTCGTAGAAGCTGCCCATGTCCTGGGCCAGCATCAATTCGGGGTTAAGCGGCTTTACCACTGCGCTTACGTGCCTGCAACATGCTGCTAACCACGTCCACCTGGCCGGTCAGCTCCACGTGTTGCTTATCGCCGTAGACCTTGGGCAACATCTTGGCCAGCATCCACTTGCGGGTGTCAACTTGCAAGCGACGATGCTCGATCATGTCGCCCTCGCTAATCTCCAGCCCCGTGGCCTTGCTAACGCTCTTGGTGCCAATCATCGGGGTGTCAGAAATTGCCAAAATTTCCTCTGCCATACGCTCGTAGCCAACAGCCCTCGCACGTGCGTACTGCGAAGCAAAGCCGTTCAAATCGTCTAATACCCAAAAGCGAACAGCTCTTTCGCTTGGCATGTGCAGGTCTTCGCAGATAGCACGCAACGACTCGCCTTGCGCAAGGCGGTCACAAATTTCAGCGGCAATTTCAGTGGAGTAGCGAACCATGCCTGCAAGAATGCCGCCACCTCAATCACTTACGCGCACCTTGCGCCAATCGGTCGCCACCTGGCCCCGACGTTTGCCGTTCACGATGTCACGCACGTGGCGTTTGCTAATCTCAAATTTTGCGGCCAGCCTGCGGTATCCCCACCCCTCGTCGTACATGGCCAGTAGCAGTTCCACGTCCGCATCGGTCATCTTGGCATTGGGGTGACTGTCTCCCACCCGGCGACCAATGTCGTTCACGCCCACGGTTCTGATGTTCATTTGCTATGCTCCAATTTTTTACAGCTAAAGGGAATTCCACCATGCAAATCAAAAATCTTGCAACGTTTTTTGCTGTCATTGCGCTCGCCGGATGCGCGGCTACGCTCACCGACAAAGCCGCGAAAATTCAGGTCCACAGCCAAATGAGCACCTTGCTCGCTGCCTGCCAGAAAATCGGCCCGGTGACGGGTATGTCCAAAGCGGTATGGTCTCAACCCACCGTGGAAGCCAAAATTGAAGCTCGCGGAAAAGTAGCGGACATGGGCGGCGACACCCTGGTTGTGACCAACATCGACGAGACCAGCGACATCACCGGCTTCGTCACCACAGTCCACGGAACCGCAATGCGCTGTTACTGAATCAACCTTGTAAAAATTTGCGCGTTCACCGGCACCATAACGAAATCGTAAAAAATTACGTGTTCGCCGGTACCAAACCCCTTGTGTGTGCAACAAGCAGGTCAGGTCTCCTAGACACCTGACCCTGCTCGTTGCACTTTCCACACTGCAACGAGCAACGCAACGAGCAACAAAATGCAACTCGTTGCACTCGTTGCGTTTAGGCTTGTAAAAATTTGCACGCATGTTTTAAGCAATCAGGGAAATAGTGCCGTCGTCTTCGGCCATGTATTCGCCCTCGTCACTGTCCAAAAGCAGTTTCAAAGCCCTAGATGCCTGCTGTCTGCGGATGCGTCGGGTAGGGTCGCCGCCATCGTCCGGGCTGCGGTCAACCACCATTTCGATGACGGCTTTCTTTTCAATGCCCGTGGTCTGCACCAGCGTGAACTCGCCCAGCACCTCCAGCACACGAGCTGCCCACTTGCCGCCGTTCTTGTTGGCACCGGCCCCGCCTTTCTTTTTCTCGATGGGCGCGGCGTCCACCACCGTGCACGATGTGATGGGCTCTTCGTCCTCGTCCAAGCCAATGACAGCGCTAGCCAAGCGAAAGCCAAACACCAGCCCGTCCTCGCCGTCCTTCTGCTTGGTGATGCGCAGCTCACGGGCACCATCGTCCTCGCTGCGCACCTCTAATTCAGCGTCAGCGGCTGCGCGCAGGCCTGACCAGCCCCGTGCCCCCTTGCTGGCATCCTTGCCCGCGTGGTGCACCAGCACCACCACCGCGCCCGTGGCTTTGTGGATGCCCTTGCAGTGCTGCAAGGCCTTGCCCACGTCCTCGCCCGCGTTCTCGTTGGCACCAGGCATCACCTGGGCGAAGGTATCAACCCACACCACTGACACCGGCCCGCCCGCGATGATGGCTTTACACACGTCCAGCGCGTCGTCCTTGATCATGAAGTTGGGTGCGGCCTTGATCACGCCCAAGTCCAGCTTGGCCAAATCCAGTTCGTGGGCCGCTGCGTAGGCCTTGAGCCGGTTGCGAAAGCCCCCGGCACCCTCGGCTGCGATGTAGACCTGACGGCCCTGCTTGACCTTGTGGCCACGCCATGGGATGCCTCGCGCGATGGCCCCGGCCAAGTCCAGGGCCATGAACGACTTGCCAGAGCCCGACTCACCGAACAGCACAATCAGCTCGGCCTCGGGCAGCACGCCCTTGACGATCCAGCTCGGGGGCTTGCCACCGGCAAACGTGTTGGCCGGTACCACCTCGAAGCGGTGCTTGGGTGCGTCCGGGGTGTGAACTGAATTCACACCCTCGTCCACCACGTCGAAATCATCGGCATCGCCTTGCAGCTCTGCGGGGTGGTCGTCGGGTTCTGGCTGGGCGGGCTGGGGTGCCAGATTCTCGAAGTCGGCAAGGCTGGCCACGGGGGTGGACTTGGCTTTGCCCTTCTGGCAGTGCTCCACCCATAGGTACATCAGGGCGCGGTCGCTGTCCTGGCGTCGGTGGTCCAGTGCCACCTCGAACGCAAACGGGTTCAAGGCCAGAATGCTGAACACCTCTTCGTCGTTGAGACCGGCGTTATACAGGCCCACCGACGCGGCAAACAGCGCGCGCGAGCGGTCGCCGCCATGGTCGCCCAGTGTCAGAAAGGCCTGCACGCTGGTGGGCAGTGGCAGGCTGTCTAGGCTTGGCAGCACCATGTCGTCCAGGATGTCGGGCAGCTCCAGCGTGATGGCCGTGGCCGCTGTCTTGACTTTGGCGTACTGGGCCGTGAGCCCGTCCAGCACGTCAGGGCCTGCGGCCAGCACCGCGTGGGGGCTGACCTTGAGCCGCTGGCCGGTGACGGTCAGGAAGCGCGGCTCGTGGCCACCGTACACCTCAATGCCCACGTCGTGGTTTGTCCAGTCGTGGGGGATGGTGCCATCCACCAGGATGCGTAGGCCATTGCCCGACGGTGACAGCTCGGTGTAGCTGGCCAGCCGGTCAATGACTTCCTGAGCCCATGGCGCAATGGTGTTGTCTTCGACGCAGTTGTCCAGGTCAATGCCCACCACGCCGTGGGGTGTGGTCATGACGTAGCCCAGCCCGCCGAACACACCGGGGTTATCAGTGTGAGCCTTGAGCGCTACGTCGTACGTGCTCCAGCGCTCGGGCTTGGCCGTGCTGATACCGTGGTACGGCGGCTTGGCATGGGCCGGGATTTTGTCAAACTTCTGACGCTTGACGTTCCACACGGCCCGCCATGGTGCCCACCGCTGCGCGGCCTTGAGCGTGGCGGGGATGTTTTCGCCATTGAACGGGCGAATCGTTGGGGGTTGTTCTTGTTGGGACATCATGCCGCACCCTCAGATCAGCGCAGCTTGTGGCGGGTGATGCTCGTAATGCCATTGCTATCACCAGGCGTGACCGTCGTGCCCAAATGGGCCACGGACGCATCAGGCGGGGTTTCCAAAAAATCACTGCGGTCTTGACCGGTCAGCTTGAGATATTCGTTCTCCACCTTGGCGGTATCCACCAGAACGCTGGCCACTTGGGCCACTGCGCGCGCACGGTCCACGTCCATGGGATTCTCGCGGTTACGCAAGTCGGCCAGAGTGTCCAAGAGTGATTGGCGAACTTGTGTGATGTGGGGCTGGACGTTAGGGGTAGTCATTTTGAGAGTCCTTGTTCGGATAGACGGGAAATTCGGTTCACCTGGCGCGTGATCGCGCCCTTGAGCTGAACCAGCTTGGCCAATTCAGGGTTAGAACTGTTTGGATGATTGCGCCTGGCGTTTTCTGCACGACTGATGCACTCCAACTTATCGGCTGTGATGATCTCAAGCGTGTTGGTCTTGCACCCCGGGCGAAAGGTGATGATGTGGCCATCGGGGATTGGGCCGTTGGTGTCAATCCATACCAGGCGGTGCACCGCAGTCCATCGGCGGGTTGGGGCCAGCGCAGGGTTATCGGTGATCTTGCGTTCCAGGTAGCCCTCTTTGGACACACGCAAGGAGCCAATCGGTGCGTAGTTTCGCGCCTCATGTGGTGCCCGACCAGGCTTGAACTGGGTCTCTACACAGCGGCCGCCAGGCATGTAGCTTGCTCCCTTGTTCCACGGAACAATGCCAAGCTTGAACTGGGTAGCAACTATGCTGGGCAATTGTTTGCCGCGTTTAATCCGGCCAGAGAGGTCACTTTCACGGAAGTGCGCGCTCTTGGACAATCCGTAGCGAGCCGCCGTCTGATGCACCTGCCCTACCGGGCGAGCCAGCAGTGCTGCCACGTCCGCCGCAGGCACGTCCGAATAAAGGTCGCGTAGCACCTCAAGCTCTGAGGCCTGCCAAAATCGGCGCGGGCTCACGCACCCGCCCCAGAGTCCGCGGGGCTGTACCGCTCGGGGTACAGGATTTGAATCTCGGTGATTTCGTGGCCGAAGTAAAGGGCCAGCTTCTCGGCCAGTTTGGGGCGGGCTTTTTGCAGTCCGTTTTCGATGCGGGAGAGGTTGCCGGTGCTGGCACCGATAGCTGCGGATACCTCGTTAAGAGTGATATTGCGGCGCAAGCGAGCTTGTTTGAGTGGGCTGTGCATAGGTGTGTTGGGTTGGTTAGCCCTTGAATTGTTGCATTAAACGAATGTATTTACAACCTTTAACGAACATTTGATATTTGCGTTTAACGAAAAACAAGACCAGAATGCAAGCATGAACAAGCTGGACGTGGGCATAACCATCAAAGCATTGCGCACCCGCAAGGGAATGACGCAAGCCGAATTAGGTCAGCGGCTGGGCGTGGCCCCGGGCAACATATCCAAGTACGAAGCAGGCATTGGCATGCCGGACTTCGACCGTCTTGAACCGCTAGCCGATGCCCTTGGGGTGTCGGTGTCTGACCTGTTCGCCATGGCTGAAACCGGAAACGTCGAGACCGCACCGGAAATAAAAGGCACCGTACCCCTCATATCGTGGGTACAGGCAGGCCACTGGCAAGACGTTATTGATAATTTGCACCCTGGGGAGGGCGAGCGTATCCATACGACATACCGGGTGCGAATGCACACCTACGCGCTAAGGGTGCGCGGTGACAGCATGGAACCCAAGTTCCCCGAAGGCGCAATCCTCATTGTTGAGCCCGACGAAAACCCCGAACCAGGCGCGTATGTAATCGTCAGGCACAACGGCGGCGAGGCCACATTCAAACAGCTTATGCTGGACGGGGACACGCGCTACTTGAAGCCGCTGAACCCCCGCTACCCCATAATGGAGGTAATGCCTGATGCGGTATTCTGCGGGGTCGTCAAACGTGTAGAAATGGACGTTTAACAGGGAGAAAATCTAACATGGGTGAGACACTTAAGCGTTACGGAAATTACGCATTTGCAGGGGTTGCTTTTTTGGCTTTTCTCTGCATCCCCGCGCTGTTTATCTTAGGCAGCGCATGGGCGGCAAGGCACTTACTGGAGCCGCTCGCAACAGCGTGCTGGGTCGCCACATCAATGATTGTTTTTGTACTACTCCCTTTATCAATTGTCAGGCGCTTTCGAGGCTTTACCGGCGGGGCTATTTTTATGCTCTCATATTTGTTTGGCTTGGTCACTTGGCTGCTGAGCTTTATCCTGACTTACGATCTGTGGGGGCTGTGGGCCGTCATTGTCGGATTGCTCTTTTTAGGGGGTGCAATACTCCCATTTGCGCTCTTAGCAACCCTTTTCAAAGGGATGTGGTGGGTGTTTTTCACACTAATCATTTTGATTGTAGTTACGTTCGGTGCCAGGCTTGGAGGTGCGGCCCTTGGGGCGCAACGGTAAACCTATGGCCGCTATTATTTTGATAGCTGCTTGCGCAATATCTACAGGGGCTAGCGCTGAATATGCCCGTAGTAAGAGGGTTCTCCGAGCCTTCGTCAACCAGCAGGCTTGCCCAGCCACCGGACTGCACCGCCTACCTTGCCCTGGCTACGTGATCGACCACATCAAGGCGCTGGCCTGCGGCGGTGCTGATGCCGTGGAAAACCTGCAATGGCAGACCCGCGAGGAGGCCAAAGCCAAAGACCGCTGGGAACTCAAAGAATGCGGCAAGTAGCCCTCGAAAGCTAGTCGCCCACCAAGCCCGCCACCGTGCGGGCTTTTTCACGCCCGCTCGATAGCCACCATCTATCACAAATAGTTTTCAATTAAAACAAATACACATTACTTGCGATTGACGAACATAAAGACATTCGTTTAAGCTATCTATAACTTTCGATTAACGAACAATCTTTCATTCACCAACCCGGAGTTAGTCCCGCAATGAACTACACCAAACACACCGACGAAGAGCTGATCCGCCACGCGGAACTGGCCTTAGACCCGCT
>JBBAPG010000019.1:0-40888 GCA_040400945.1 Polaromonas sp.
AAAGCCGTTGGCCTTGCTGGCGTCGCTGCCGTCGTCGTAGTGCACCAGCTCCAGCGGGCGACCGATCACGCCGCCTTTTTTGTTGATGTCCTCGACCATCATCTGCAGCGTTTTCAGCTCAGGGTCGCCCAAATAGCCGGCCGGGCCGGTGACGGACAGGACTGAGCCGATCTTGATCGGCTCCGCGGCGAAGGCTGCAACGGTGGCCATCAACATGGCGCTGGCGAGGGTCAGTTTTTTGAATTTGGAAGTCATGTTTGTCTCTCTTTGGTTTGGGTGAAACAGGGGCTGAAATCAGAGGCGTTCGATGACGAGCGCGATACCTTGGCCGACGCCAATGCACATGGTGCAAAGCGCGTAGCGGCCGTCGCGCCTGGCCAGTTCATACATGGCGGTAGTCACAAGGCGCGCCCCGCTCATGCCCAGAGGGTGGCCCATGGCGATGGCACCGCCGTTGGGGTTCACACGGGCGTCGTCATCGGCGAGACCCAGGTCGCGCATGACGGCAAGACCCTGCGCGGCAAAAGCCTCGTTCAGCTCGATCACGTCCATCTGTGAAAGGCTGAGCCCGGTTTGCTGCAAGACCTTGCGCACCGCAGGCGCGGGGCCAAAACCCATGATGCGTGGCGCAAGCCCTGCGGTGGCCATGCCCAGCACGCGAGCGCGGGGCGTCAGGCCAAAGCGCTGAGCCGCCGCGGGCGAAGCCAGCAGCAAGGCGCAGGCACCGTCGTTCACACCCGAGGCGTTGCCGGCCGTCACCGTCAACTCGGGCCCATTGACGCCCTTGAGCTTGGACAGCATCTCCAGCGTCGTTTCAGGGCGTGGATGCTCGTCCGTGTCAAAGACGACAGGGTCGCCCTTCTTGCGGGGCACGTTCACCGTGATCAGTTCGTCCTTGAAGCGGCCAGCGGCGTTGGCAGCGGCCCAGCGCTGCTGCGAGCGCAGTGCAAAGGCATCCTGGTCAGCGCGCGACACTTTGAAGTCGGCCGCGACGTTGTCAGCCGTCTCGGGCATGGAGTGGGTGCCGTGCTGCGCCTTCATCTGTGGGTTGATGAAGCGCCAGCCGATGGTGGTGTCAAAAATGGCGGCGCTGCGCGAAAAAGCGCTGTCGGCCTTGCCCATCACGAACGGCGCGCGCGACATGCTTTCAACACCGCCGGCGATCATCAACTCTGTTTCACCCGACTTGATGGAGCGCGCAGCCAGGCCCACGGCGTCCATGCCCGAGCCGCACAGGCGGTTCAAGGTTGTGCCCGGCACGTCCACTGGCAGACCGGCCAGCAAGCCCGACATGCGCGCCACGTTGCGGTTGTCTTCGCCCGCCTGGTTGGCGCAGCCGTACAGGATGTCGTCCACCGTCGCCCAGTCCACGCCGGGGTTGCGCTGCATCAGCGCTTTGAGGGGCAGGGCGCCCAGGTCGTCAGGCCGCATGCTGGACAGAGCGCCGCCGTAGCGGCCGATGGGGGTGCGAACGGCGTCGCAGATCAGTGCTTGGGTCATGTTCTTTGTTTGTCTTGTTCAGATTCAGATTTGTTTTGGACGCTCGTCGATCACGCGCTTGGCCTTGCCCGTGACCGTGCGTGGAATGCCGTCGAAGGGCAGGACGGTGATGCGTGTGGACACACCCACATGGGTCTTGATGTGGTGCTGCAGTTCTTTGGAAATCGCGGACATCTGGGCGGGGCTCAAGGTGTCAGAGATCTCGCGCTGCACTTCGGTGCGCACTTCCAGGTTGTCCAAATGCCCGTCGCGCGTGAGCACGATCTGGTAGTTGCCGGACAGACGCTTGTCGCGCAGGATCTGCTCTTCGATCTGCGTGGGGAACACGTTGACGCCGCGCACGATGAGCATGTCGTCAGAGCGGCCCGTGATCTTGCCGATGCGGCGGAAAGAGCGCGAGGTCGGCGGCAGCAGGCGCGTGAGGTCGCGCGTGCGAAAGCGGATCACCGGAAAAGCCTGCTTGGTCAGCGAGGTGAACACCAGCTCGCCCTCTTCACCGTCGGCGACCACTTCACCGGTCGTGGGGTTGATGATCTCTGGGTAGAAATGGTCTTCCCAGATCACCGGGCCGTCTTTGCTTTCAATGCATTCGCAGGCCACGCCGGGGCCCATCACTTCGGTCAGGCCATAGATGTCCACTGCGTCGATGCCGAGCTTGCGCTCGATCTCGGCGCGCATGCCTTCCCCCCAGGGCTCGGCGCCAAAAATACCGATCTTCAGCGGGTTGTCCTGCGGGCTGATGCCCAGGCGTTCGAACTCCTCGGCGATCACCAGCGAATACGAAGGCGTGACCATGATGATGCGCGGCTGGAAGTCCAGGATCTGCTGGACCTGCTTTTCGGTCTGGCCCCCCGACATGGGGATGACAGTGCACCCCAGGCGCTCGGCGCCGTAGTGCGCGCCCAGCCCGCCCGTGAACATGCCGTAGCCGTAGGCGTTGTGCAGCATGTCGCCCTTGCGCCCGCCTGCGGCATAAATGGAGCGCGCCACCAGGTCTGCCCAGTTGCTGATGTCTTGCGCCGTGTAGCCGACCACGATGGGTTTGCCGGTGGTGCCTGAAGACGCATGCAGGCGCACGATCTGATCACGCGGCACGGCAAACAGGCCGAACGGGTAGTTGTCGCGCAGCGCGACCTTGGTCATAAACGGGAACTTGGACAGATCGGCCAAGGTCCTCAGGTCGTCAGGGTGCACGCCGTGCTCGTCGAAGGCTTTTTTATGCACGGCCACGTTGTCGTAGGCATGGCGCAGCGACCATTTCAGGCGCTCAAGTTGCAGGGCCGAAATCTCGTCGCGGCTGGCGGTTTCAATGGCGTGCAGTGCGCCGATCTGGGGGGCGGTTTGGGAGCTTGGGGCTTTCATGAAGGTCTCCTGATCTGGTTGTTGTGTTGATCTGGCGCGGGTGGCGTTGCGTGGATCAGTCCTGCTCGAGGCTCGCGATCACCTCACCCTGGATGCGGTAGGACTTGCCGCGGAACAAGGCCACCGCCTTGCCGTCTTCGTTGCTGACGGTGACGTCATACACGCCGGTGCGCCCGCTTAGTGAACGCTCGACGGCCTCGGCCACCAGGCTGTCGCCCAGGTAAGCGGGGGCCAGGAAATCGATGCTGCAGGCCGATGCCACCGTGTTGCGGTTGTAGCTGTTGCAGGCATAGGCAAACGCGGTGTCGGCCAGCGTGAACAACAGGCCGCCGTGGCAGATGGCGTGGCCGTTGACCATGTCCTGGCGCACCTGCATGCGCAAGCGGGCTTGGCCGGGCTGGATGTCGGCAATCGACATGCCCAAGCCCTTGGCCGCATGGTCACGCGACCACATGGCCTGGGCCGCTTCTTGCGCCAGCTTGAGCGCCTCGGCTTGCGTGAGGACGGGCGCGGGCTTTTTGGAGAGTTCTGCGGAGGTGTCAGCCATGAATGTTCTTTCCTTGAAAAACCTGCCGCTGGATCAGCGGCGACATGCGGTAACGGTCTTCGCCGTAGATCGCGTTCAGATGCTTGAGCACCTGGCAAATGGCAGCCAGGCCCACTTGGTCAGCCCAGGCCAGCGGCCCGCGCGGATAGTTCACGCCAAGGCGCATGGCGTCGTCGGCCGACTTGGCCGAGCACACGCCTTGGTACACGGCGTCCGCCGCTTCGTTGGCCAGCATGGCCAGCGTGCGCATGACCATGAGGCCGGGCACGTCGCCCACGCATGAGACCTTGAAGCTCGCCGCCTGCAAGAGCGCGCAGGCAGATTGCCTGGCTGCTTCGCTGCACTGGCCGGCAGAGGCGAGTGCGCTGCGTGTGGCCAGCTTGTAGTCCAGTGCCAGGTCGATCAACACCGTGTTGGCCACGCCGCCTTCGGCTGCGCGCTGGGTGGCGCTGCGCCCGTCGGTGACATAGATCACCGCGTCGCCCGCTTCGGCGATACGGCCATCAGAAGACGGTGTGCGTTCAAAGGCGACGCTGGCCGCTTGCAGCCGCGCAGCCAAAGCCTGCGCCGCAGGCGAATCGCCGCAGATCACAAGGCGGGACGGTAGCGCATGCGCGGGCTCGGTGTGCGCCTCTGGTTTTGAAGCGCCTTCACGGTAGTCGTAAAAACCACGGCCGCTTTTCTTGCCCAGGTAGCCGGCGTCTACCAGCTCTTGCTGGATCAGCGAAGGCAAAAAGCGCGGGTCGTTGAAAAACGCATTCCAGACCGAGCGGGTGACGGCGAAGTTGACGTCATGGCCGATCATGTCCATCAGCTCAAAGGGGCCCATGCGAAAGCCGCCTGACTCACGCATCACGGCGTCTATGGTGGCGGGGTCGGCAGCGCCTTCAGCCACCACGCGCAAGGCCTCGGCGTAATAGGGTCGAGCCACACGGTTGACGATGAAGCCCGGCGTGGACTTGGCGTACACCGCTGTCTTGCCCCAGGCCGTGGCGGTGGCGTGCAGCGCAGCGGCCACAGCAGGCGCGGTGGCCACGCCGCTGACCACTTCCACCAGCGCCATCACTGGCGCGGGGTTGAAGAAGTGCATGCCTGCCAGCCGCTCGGGCTGCTTCAGCGCCGAGCCGATGGCGGTGATGGAAATCGACGAGGTGTTGGTGGCAAAGATGCAGTCTTTGCTCGCCAGCGCTTCCAGGTCCGAGAACAGCTTTTGCTTGACGGCCAGGTTTTCAACAATGGCTTCAATGACGAGGCCTGCCTCTGCCAGTTCGCTGAGCTGATGGGCGGCTTGCAAGCGCTGGCCTGCTGCTTCGGCTTCTGCGGCGCTCAGCTTGCCTTTGGCGGCCAGCTTGCCCAGTTGCGCGCGCAGGTTGGCCACGGCGGCTTCGGCGGCCTCGGGCCGGTTGTCGAGCAGCAGCACGCGGTGGCCGCCCACGGCTGCCACTTGCGCAATGCCTGCGCCCATGGCGCCAGCGCCGACCACGGCCACGACGGTGGCGGGGGCCAGACGCTGCGCCAGCGGCACGTCAAAAGGAAGTGTGCTTGTCATTTTTATGGACTCGCTTATTGGCCCGCTTATTGACCAGTGAAGTGCGGCGCGCGTTTTTCAGTAAAGGCAGCAACGCCTTCGGCAAAGTCAGGGCTCCAGCCGAGTTCGCGCATGAAGCCCGCTTCCATCGACAGTTGCTGCTCCAGCGTGTGCGTGGGCGCTGCGTGCAGGGCCTGGCGCGTGCGCACCAAGGCCTTGGTCGGCATCTGCGCCAGTTGCGCAGCCAGTTTGTCCACGGTGCTGGCGAGTTCGGCGTCTTCGACTGCTTGCCAGATCAGGCCCCACTCGGCAGCTTTTTCAGCGGGCAATTTGTCGGCCAGCATCGCCAGACCCATGGCCCGCGCCATGCCCACACGCTGCGGCAAAAACCAGGTGCCGCCGGTGTCGGGCACGAGACCAATCTTGCTGAAGGCCTGCAAAAAATAAGCTGACTTGCCGGCAATCACCAGGTCACAAGCCAGCGCCACGCTGGCGCCTGCGCCAGCCGCCACGCCCTGCACCATGGCCACGGTGGGCACGCGCAGGTTTTGCAAACGCAAGATCAAAGGCTTGTAGTGCTGCTCGACCACGTTGCCAATGTCCGGTGCAGTGGCGCCCACGGCCATCTCGGGGTCGGCCAGGTCTTGCCCTGCGCAAAAGGCGCGGCCCGCGCCGGTGATGACGAGCACGCGCAAGGTCTTGTCGGCTTGCACGCTGTCGAGCGCCTGGCGAATTTCAGTGTGCATGGCGCCGGTGAAGCTGTTGAGCTTGTCGGGTCGGTTCAGGGTCAGGCGCGCCACGCCGCCGTTGATGTCAAAAAGAATGTTCTGGTAGTTCATGGGCTGGCTCTCGGGATCTTTTGAGGATGCGCTGGACTAAGCGGACTCACATGCCGAGGTACGCGGCGCGCACGTCTTCGTTGTGAATGAGTTCATCGCCGGTACCCGTCAGCGTCACGGCGCCGGTCTCCAGCACATAGCCCCGGTCGGCAATCGCAAGCGCCGCAAAGGCGTTTTGCTCGACCAGCAAAATCGTCATGCCTTGTGACTTGAGTGTCTTGATGACGTTGAAGACTTCTTCGACGAGCAAAGGCGCCAGGCCCATCGAAGGCTCGTCCAGCAGCAAGAGGCGGGGGCGGCCCATGAGGGCGCGGCCGATGGCCAGCATCTGCTGCTGCCCGCCTGAGAGCGTGCCCGCAGGCAGGGCGCGTTTTTCTTTGAGGATGGGAAACATGGCAAAGATCTTTTCCATGTCGCCGGCCACTTGCGCTTTGGGCTGGGTGTAGGCGCCCAGGCGCAGGTTGTCTTCAATCGACAGGGGCCCGAACACTTGCCGGCCTTCGGGGCTCTGGCAAATGCCGCGGCGCATGCGCTTGTCCGAGCGCAAACGGCTGATGTCTTCGCCGTCAAAAACAATGCTGCCGCCGCTCATGGGCTGCACACCCGAAAGCGTGCGCAAGAAGGTGGTTTTGCCTGCGCCGTTGGCGCCGACGAGTGCCACGGTTTCACCGCTGCGCACGTCCAGGCTGATGCCCTTGAGCGCCTTGATGCGGCCGTAGCAGCTTTCAAGGCCTTGCACGCGCAGCAGCACGGGTGCCTCGCCAGGCCCAGCGCCGTGCGAGCCTGGAGGTGTGGTCTTGGGCTGAAAAGAGCCGGGCGCACCCAAGCTGCTGTCTTTGGTGGTGAGGGTGATGGCGTCCATGGTGCTGCTCTTTTTCAGGCATGAACGCCGAGGTAGGCGGCGATCACTTCAGGGTTGCTGCGCACTTCGGCTGCCGTTCCCTCGGCCAGCTTGCGGCCGTAATTGAGCACCAGAATGCGGTCAGACAGGTTCATCACCATCTTCATGTCGTGCTCCACCAGCACCACCGTCACCCCGGTGTCAGCGACCTTGCGGATCAGCGCATCGACCTCCAGCGTTTCCTTGGGGTTCAGGCCTGCGGCAGGCTCGTCTAGAAACACCAGGCGCGGTTTCATGGCCAGCGCACGGGCGATTTCGAGCCGCTTGAGCGCCCCGTAAGACATGCTGTCGGCCCGCGCGTTCACCGACGCCTTGAGGCCGACGAATTCCATCAGCTCATGCGCCTCTGCTTGCAGCTCGCGGTCACGCGTCTGGATGGCGGGCCAGCGCAGGGCCGCCTTGAACAGATTGCGGTCCAGCCGCAAATGCGCGCCCACCATCACGTTCTCGACGGCGCTCATGTTCATGCAGATCTGCAGGTTCTGAAAGGTGCGGGCCACACCGCGCTGCGCCAGCACATCGGGCGACTTGCCGCCAATTGACTCGCCGTCCAGCAAGATCTGGCCAGTGGTCGGCGTGTAGATGCCGGTGATCAGGTTGAACAGCGTGGTTTTGCCCGCGCCATTGGGGCCGATCACGGCATAGACGATGCCTGGGGCTATGGAAAACGACACGTCCTGCACGGCCTTGACGCCGCCGAAGTTGATCGAGAGGTCTTGAACGTCAAGCAGTGCCATGTCAGGCCCCTTTGCCAAAGCGAACGGCCATAGTGGGCACCAGACCCTTGGGCATGAAAATCATGCTCAGCATCAAGATCGCGCCGAAGACCACGGTTTCCCAGCCTTCAAAAGTAGCCAGCGCCTGCGGCAGTGCCGTGAGCAGAACGGCGCCCAGCACCGAGCCGTAGATAGAGCCCATGCCGCCAATCACGACCATGGTGACGAGTTCGATGGAGTGGAAAAAGTCGGCGATGTTGGGCGTGACAAAACCCACATACAAGGCCGTGACGCTGCCCATGATGCTGGCGAACACGGCAGACAGCACGAAGATGGCGACCTTGTAGCGCACCACTTGCACGCCCACGACTTTGGACGCGACTTCAGAGCCGTGCAGCGCGCGCAAGGCGCGGCCAAAAGGCGAGTTGATCAGGTTGATCGAGGCCCAGATGGAAAAGCACAGCATGAAGGCCGCGACCCAGTACCAGACCTTGTCGCCCGCCACTTCAAAGCTGCCGAAGGCCATGGGCGGCACGGCCATGCCGTCGGGGCCACCCGTCCAGGCGGATTCAGTGCGCAGCACGATGTTGATGATGATGCCCAGGCCGAGCGTGGCCATGGCCAGGTAGTGGCCCTTGAGTCGGAAGATCGGCCGGGCCAGCACGGCAGCCAGCGCACCCGCAGCGACAGCGCCAGCGATGACGGCCAACAGAGGATGCCAGCCCAGTTGCGAAGGCAAGGCCGCCGAAGCGTAAGCGCCAATGCCCAGAAAGCCGGCATGACCCAGGCTGATCTGCCCGGCAAAGCCGATGAGCAGGTTCAGGCCCAGCACGATGGTGGCGTTGATCGCCATGCGGATCACCAGGTCCACATAGAAGTTGTTGGGCAGCACAAAGTGCAGCAGCACCAGGACGGCGGCGATCAAGTAAAGACCGGTGTAGCTTTGCTTGTTCATGCTCAGACCCTGTCCGTGGCTTTGCCACCAAAAAGGCCGCTGGGCTTGAAGAACAGGATCAGCAAGATCAGCACGAAAGGCATGGCGTCTTTGTAAGAAGACGAGATGTAGCCCGCGCCCATGGCTTCGAGCACGCCCACCAGCAAGCCGCCGACCACCGCGCCCAGGCCATTGCCCAGGCCGCCCAGCACCGCACCCACAAAGCCTTTGAGGCCGAGCATGATGCCGGCGTCATAAGACGTCATGGTGATGGGCGTGAGCAAGATGCCGCCCAGTGCGCCCAGCGCCGCCGACATGGCAAAGCTCAAGAAGAGCACGCCGTCGGTATTGATGCCGACCAACTCGGCCGCGACCCGGTTGTACGACGTAGCCAGCATGGCTTTTCCTTGCAGGGTGCGGGCAAAGAAGTACCAGAGTGCGCACACCACCACAGCGGTGACGCCCAGCACCCACAGGCTCTGGGGCATCAAGGTGGCGCCCAGCACATGAATCGGCTCATCACCCGAGAACGCGGGCAGGCTGAAAGTGCCCTTGCCCAGCCAGATTTGAATCAGGCCGCGCAAGACCAACGAAGCGCCAATGGTGATGATGATCAAGGTGACCGGCTCGGCGCCCTTGACCGGCTCGATGGCGACTTTCTCCATGACCAGACCCACCACCGCAGGCACTGCAATGGCGAGAGCCAAGGCCACCGGCAAGGGCAAGCCGGCGTGCATGAAGTACACAGACAACATGCCGCCCAACATGATGAATTCGCCCTGCGCGAAGTTGATGACGTGGCTGGAGTTGTAGATCAGGGTGAAACCCAGGGCTGCCAGCGCGTAGGTGGAGCCGACGGTGATGCCCGAGAACAGGAATTGAAGGAACTCGGCCAGCATCAGGGGCTCACTGCAGGCTGGCGTCGTTGCGCTTGGGGCGGGCGGTGGATCACAGGTTTGTCTCCGGGTGGTTTGCCGGGCGTCTTTTGCGCCTTCTGGCTTCGGCCCAAATTCTGGCTTTGAGCTGCTCCCGTGTCAAATAAAAACACACAGATTTTTCTGGTTCTTTAAAAATAACGTGTCACTTTATCAGGATGAGCAGAGGAATTTCAGGGTTTACCCTGATCTTTTCCTGCAAGCTCATCGTGTCTCTTCGTGTTTTATGTAGAAAAAAGGCCAAAAAAAAGCTTATGAGCTATCTGATGCGCTCGTGATTACATGACACTAAAAATAATAAAAGAGAGGAATTTAAGAATCATGATGAAAGTTTGTTTCGGCCAGGGTCGAGCCCCAGCAGGGACTTGCTGCTGATCGGGTTGGGGTCGAGGGTGTGGCTTCGGCTAGGCCAGACTGGCCCACCGTGGAGGCAGATTCAGCGCGCGTTTTTGTCTTACAGCTCTGCCTGCGGAACCCATGCCGCCGGCCGCTTGCTCAAGAAGGCGGCAAAGCCCTCACGCGCTTCGTCTGTGCCGCGCACGCGCGAGATGGTTTGCGCCGTCAGCTCGCGCACCTCCGGCGTGATCGGGCCCACCGCTAGCTGTGCAAAGAGCTGCTTGATCTCGATCTGCGCCTGCGGGCCGGCCACCAGCAGTTCTTGCACCACCGTGGCTACGGCAGCGTCCAGGTTGTCCAGCGGTACCGCGTGCTGAACGATGCCGATGCGAAGGGCTTCGGCTGCGTTGATGCGGGTGGTCGTCAGAGCCAAACGGCGGGCCTGACGTCGCCCGACGGCATTGACTACATACGGACCGATGACGGCAGGCAAGATGCCAAAACGCGCCTCACTCACCGAAAAGCTGGCGTTGTCTGCGGCCACGGCGATGTCACAAGCGCAGGCCAAGCCCACGCCGCCGCCCAGTGCCGCACCTTGCACGCGTGCTACGGTGGGTTTGCTGCAGTGATCGATACGCGCGAGCATGTTGGCAAAGCGCCTGGCATCCTGCAGGTTCCATTCGCGGTCGGCAGTGGCTGCGCGCTGCATCCACTGCAAGTCAGCGCCCGCGCTGAAGTGCTTGCCACTGCCGGCCAGCACGATCACACGTACGGCGGTGTCGGCTTCGAGCTGCGTAAAAGCAGCGTCCAACTCGCCAATCATGGCCTCGTCAAAAGCGTTGAACACGGCGGGCCGGTTCATCAAAACCCGGGCGACGCCCGGGGTCATGAATTCAATGTCAACTGCGCTCATCTCAATCAATCTCCGCTGCTTGAAAGTCGGGCCATGGTACTGCGCCCCACTGCTAAAAGCTCAGTTCATCCGTACCTTTATGCATGCGTTTTATGACTGATTATCAAGAAAATTATGCATTGGACAGCAGTTTTTAAGGGCTCTAGGATTCACACCGTGCTGACTGAAAGTTGCCCAAGTCGCACCGTTGATCAAAATCCCTTTCCGTCATCTTTTTTTTGAAAGTAGAGCCCATGACTGCCAGCCCACGTCTTTTCTTGCGCCGCACGGCGGCAGCTTTGGCTTCGTTGCTGTTGTCGGGTGCTGCGCTCGCGCAGGCCTTTCCCAGCAAGCCCGTCACCTTGCTGGTGCCCTACCCAGCAGGTGGTTTGTCTGACGTGATTGCGCGTAGTGTCAACACGGCCTTGGGCAAGCACCTGGGCCAGCCTGTCATCGTGGACAACCTGGGCGGCGCCAGCGGCGCGATCGGTGCGCAAAAAGTGCTGGCCGCGCCCAGCGACGGTTACATGATCTTCCAGGGCTCGCCCAACGAATTGATCCTCTCGCCGCTGGCCAACGCGGCCGTCAAGTTCAAGAGCGAAGACTTCCGCCTGGTGCAGATGATTGCGTCAGCGCAAATCGCCGTGGTGGCGCGCAAGGAATTGCCTGCCAACAACGTGGATGAGTTCATCGCTTACGCCAAGAAGCAAGCTGCCGCAGGCAAGCCCGTGACCTACGCCAGCGTGGGCCCCGGCTCCTTCTATCACCTGCTCGGCGAGCACCTGTCCAAGGTCACCGGCATCCCCATGATTCATGTGCCCTACAAAGGCGCTGCGCCTGCGGTGCAAGACATCATTGGTAACCAGGTCGATATTTTTATGGCCCCCTACGGCAAGAACTTCGAAGAGCTGCACAAGACCAATCGCGTCAAGGTGCTGGCCATGCTCAACGCCGAGCGCTTCGATGGCGTGAAGGATTTCCCGGCTATCAGCGAGAGCAAGTCCCTGAAGGACTTCAAGTTCACGATCTGGACGGGTTACTTCGTCAAGAAAGACACGCCTGAGCCGGTGGTGCAGGCGCTGCACAAAGCTTTGAGCGAGACCCTGGGCGACACCAGTGTGCGTACGACGCTGGAAGCCAACAGCCTGTTGCTGGCCAAGCCACAGGCGCTGGCCGCTGTGAGCAAGGTCTACACCGATGGCACGGCGCAGTTCCGCGCCATTGCCAAGTCCATCGACCTGCAGCCGCAGTAAGCCATGAGCGTGAGCACTGAAGAATTCGTCCAGCTCCGGCGCGACATCCATCGCCACCCTGAGCTGGGCTTTCAGGAATTTCGCACCAGCGACCTGGTGGCCGAGCGCCTGAGCGAATGGGGCTATGAGGTCACGCGCGGCTTGGGCGGCACGGGTGTGGTGGGCCAGCTGCGCCGCGGCACCGGTAGCAAGCGCCTGGGCCTGCGAGCTGACATGGACGCGCTGCCCATTCATGAAGCTACCGGCTTGCCGCACGCCAGTGTGCATGCGGGTCTGATGCACGCCTGCGGCCATGACGGCCATACCGCGATGCTGCTGGCTGCTGCCAAGCAACTCGCTGAAAAGGGCAAGTTCAGTGGCACGCTGAACCTGATCTTTCAGCCGGCCGAAGAAGGCCTGGGCGGCGCCAAAAAGATGATGCAAGACGGGCTCTTTCAGCAGTTCCCTTGCGATGCGATATTTGCCATGCACAACATGCCGGGATTCAAGCCCGGCACGCTGCTGCTTCGCGGTGGCCCCTTGATGGCGGCCAGCGAAAACATCGTCATCACGCTGCAAGGCGTGGGCGGCCATGGGGCCATGCCGCAGTTCGCCGCCGACCCGGTGGTGGCCGGTGCTGCCATCGTGATGGGCTTGCAGACCATTGTTTCCCGCAACGTGGCGCCGCTTCAGATGTCGGTCATCACGGTCGGCGCTTTCAATGCCGGCCAGGCCAACAACGTGATTCCGCACACGGCCACGCTCAAGCTCAGCGTGCGCTCGCTGGACCGCGATGTGCACAAGACCTTGAAGCGGCGCATTCAAGAGCTGGTGGGTTTGCAGGCGCAGAGCTACGGCGTCACGGCGCAGATTGATTTCCAGGGCGGTTACCCCGTGCTGGTAAACACGCAGGCCGAGACAGACTTTGCCCGCGAGGTGGCGCTGGAACTGGTGGGCGCCGAGCGCGTCACGCTGCAGACCGAGCCGCTGACGGGCAGCGAAGACTTTGCCTTCATGCTCGACGAAGTGCCCGGCAGTTATTTGCTCATCGGCAACGGCAGCGAGGCCACGGGCGGGCATGGCGCGTGCATGGTGCACAACCCGGGTTACGACTTTAACGACGCCAACATTCCCGTGGGCTCAGCCTATTGGACCTTGCTGGCCGAAAGGTTTTTGACATAATGCGCTAACTCCTGCTGCAAAGCAGGAACCTGATCGGGAGAGACGTCTGCAGCGAGTTTGAAGCTTGTTGACAGCCGCGCCGAAGGAGCAACCGCCCCGGAAACTCTCAGGCAAAAGGACCGGTCAGGCCAGTGAACTCTGAAGAGCTGCGGGACGATTTCGTCAGCCCGCACACCGCAGGAGCAAGCGCTTTCCCTTGATGAACGTCGAGGGCCCGGCGTGAATCTCTCAGGTACCAAACAGAGGGGGCGTGTGCAGCGCATGGTGCGCGGCACACCCAATCCCTCTGACGTTTGGAGCACCTGAAAATGAAATCAATCGCAGTCATCGGCGGCGGCATCACCGGCGTCACCACGGCTCATGCACTGGCCAAGCGCGGCTTTGCTGTGACCTTGTTCGAGAAAAACCGCTACGCCGCAATGGAAACATCCTTTGCCAATGGCGGCCAACTCTCGGCCTCCAACGCGGAAGTCTGGACGCATCCCTCGACCATCCTCAAGGGCCTCAAATGGATGCTCAAGAGCGATGCGCCGCTCTTGGTCAACCCCAAGCCCAGCTGGCACAAGATTTCCTGGTTTGCCGAGTTCATGGCCAACATTCCCAAGTACGAAGAAAACACCATTGCCACCACCCGCCTGGCCATTGCCGCGCGTGAGCATCTGTTTGCTTGGGCAGGCGCTGAAGGGGTGGAATTTGACTCGGTCAAAAAAGGCATCTTGCACATTTACCGTGACAAGAAGGGCTTTGACCACGCGGGCGAAGTGTCGAAGTTGTTGGCCGCCGGTGGCCTGCCGCGCCGCGCCGTGACGCCGGCCGAGATGAAAGCTATTGAGCCGACGCTCGCCGGCACCTACTACGGCGGCTACTTCACCGAGAGCGACTCGACGGGCGACATTCACAAGTTCACCGCTGGCTTGGCCGCCGCAATTGAACGCCTGGGCGTGACTTGCCGCTATGAGCAGCAAGTCAAGACGCTCAAGAGTGATGGCAAGACGGCCACCGTGGTCACACAAGAGGCCGACGGCGAGCAGACCCACACCTTCGACAGCCTGGTGGTGTGCGCCGGCGTGGAGAGCCGCGGCTTTGCCGCGCAGTTGGGTGACCGCGTCAACATCTACCCGGTCAAGGGTTATTCCATCACCGTGAATCTGCCGGACGCTGCCAGTCAGCAAGCCGCGCCCATGGTGAGCCTGCTGGATGACGAGACCAAGCTCGTGACCAGCCGCTTGGGGCAAGACCGCTTCCGTGTCGCGGGCACGGCCGAGTTCAATGGCATGAACAAAGACATTCGCGCCGACCGTATTCGACCGCTGGTGGACTGGGTGAACCAGTGCTTCCCGGGCGTGAGCACGCGCCAGGTGGTGCCGTGGGCCGGCTTGCGCCCGATGATGCCGAGCATGCTGCCGCGCGTGGGCGCAGGCCAGCGCGCCAATGTGTTTTACAACACCGGCCATGGCCACCTGGGCTGGACGCTGAGCGCTGTGACTGCCGACAACGTGGCCGATATCGCCGCCGACCACCTGCTGCGGCCTGTGGGCGTGATGCCGGGCGCTGTGCTTAGCGCGGCCTGAAAACCTTGAGGCTGGCTTCAGGCTGAATGAGTCAGGACACCGCGAAGCGCTGAAGTACTTCCGGGTCTGGCTCAAAGCCGATGCCTGGCCTGTTCGGTATGGCGATGCGGCCCTGCACGGGCGCCAATGGCTCGCCGCCAAACCAGGCGGCGGGCTGCACATAAAGCTGCTCGAACAAACCAAACTCCGGCAGGGCCGCAGCCATTTGCAAGGTGGCGTAGTAGCCGGGGCCGAAGTAGGGCGAGTGCGCCATGAGCGTCTGGCCGTGCGCGCGCGCAATTTCGGCCACCCGTAAAAATTCAGACACGCCGCCGACCTTGGTGATGCTGGGCTGCGGGTAACGCACGGCCTTAGCCAGGTGTTTGAACTCCTGCGCCGTGCAGGTGTTTTCGCCAGCGGCCATGTCCAGCCCGAGCGCGCCCAGGCGGCGCAGGGCGTCCCAGTCTTCAGGCGGGAAGATGGGTTCTTCCAGCCACAGCGTGTCCAGCGCTTTCAACTCGGGAATGACGCTGGCCGCAAAGGCTTCGGTCCAGTTGCAGTTCACATCGACCGTGAAACTCATTCGCGCATCAATTGCGGCGCGGCCGGCGCGAATCTCGGGCATGGTGATTTCATGCAGCTTGATGGACTGGTAGCCCGCGCTTGCGGCTTGCTCGCTGTAGCGAGCGACCAGGTCACTCTGGCCGTAGCGCACCAGGCTGGCATAAGCCTGCACGGACTCACGCTGGCGCTGCCCGGCAATCAGGCTGGCCAGGTCCAGGCCTTCGGCCTTGGCCTTCAAGTCCCACAGCGCGATGTCAATGCCCGAGAGCGCGAAGATGGTCAGGCCGTAACGCCCGAAGAGTGCCAGGCGTTTTTGCATCTCCAGGTTTAGCGCCGCGATGTCTTTCGTATCGCCAATGTCGCGGCCGATCAGGGGCGGCGCCACCAAGTCCCGCACCAGCGCGGCCACAGCCCGGTGGCAAAAATAACTAAAGGCCTCGCCCCAGCCGACCATGCCGTTGTCGGCCGTGACTTTGATGAGCACGGTGTCCAGCGTGTGCCAGCGGGTGGGCGTGATGCCGGTGCCGGCGCCACCGTCTTCAAACGGAATCGACAGGACGATGGGCTCGATGGCAGCGATTTTCATGGGGCGCTCTTTGGGTTCACCATTCGTTGATTCGGCCAATGTCGCCAACGTACTCGTTGTTGGCACCCCAGCCGCCCATGGCATGGCTGCCCACGAGTGCGGGGTCTTCAGGCGGTGAATCGGCCAGCACTTGCGCGGCGAATGGCTCGGCGTTGTCTTGCGGCTGGTAGCCCAGATTGAAGGCGGCCTGGTTATCAAAAAAGCTGCGCGTGTTGTTGGATACGCCATACACCACGGCGTAGCGCAGAGCGGGGTGGTCCAGCCCGATGCGCACCAGCTGCGCCAGGTCGCGCCAGCTGCTCCAGATGGCCAGGCGGCGTGCGTCCACCGGCGCGTCGTTCACAAAGCCGATGCGAATGCACAGCACGCGCAGGCCGTATTTGTCGGCAAACATCGCGCCCACCTGTTCGCCAAAAGCTTTGGTCAGGCCGTAGCGGCTGTCGGGGCGCAGCAGGGCCTCGGTGCCAATGCGGCGCTGGCGCGGGTAGTAGCCCACCACGTGGTGCGAGCTGGCAAACACCACGCGTTCCACGCCCGCGTCACGCGCTGCTTCAAACACATTCCACGCGCCGCGAATATTGCCGTCAATCTGCGCGTCCATGTCGGCGTCGGTGGTGCAGCCGGCCAGGTGAATGACGGCTCGCGCGCCCTGCATGGCTCGACGCAAGGCCTCGGGGTCGCCGATGTCGCCGACCACGGCGGTTTCATGCGGCGCAAGGCCCGTCACAGTTTGGCGGTCAAAGAGCCGCAAGGGCAGGGCCGCGGGAGCGAACTGCCGCCTTAAGCCGCTGCCTACGATGCCTGCGGCACCGGTCATCAGGATGGTCATGCTTGGTTCATGAGTTGTTTATGGTTTTGACTTCATTCACTCTGGAGGTGATAGCCGCGCCCGGCGTAGTCGAAGTCAAAAAGCTCATTGACGGGCGCGCTCTTGTCGGCGGGCGAGGCGTAGTAGGCGCGTATCTCGGCGATCTTGCCGGTGGCTGGGTCAAAGCGATACCACTCGTCGCCGCGCAGCGCGGTGCCGCTTTTGTTTTTCCAGTGGGTCCACTCGATCACGGCTTCGGGGCTGTCGTGGCTGATGAGGATTTTTTCAATCGTCCACTGCGAGCCCAGGGTCTCAACGCACCAGATCCATTTGCGGGCAATGGTGTCTGCGCCGCGCCAGGGCACGCCCGGCAGGCCCGGTGGAAAGTAATGCACGGCGTCGGGCGTGAAACAGTCCACCAGGGCGGCGTGATCGGCTTCGTTGCAGGCCTTGAAGTAGCGCCGTATCAGGGCGGCGTGGTCGGCGGGTGTGAAGGTGCGCATGGGGTGTCCTTGAAGGTTCTGCTCATCAAGCCGTCAGGCTGCTGCGGGGCCGCGTGCGGCAATCGCGGGCCGGCCCGCTGCGCACCAGGCCGCATAGTCGGCGCGCGTGGCGTCGCTGGGCGGGTACAGGCCCCACACCGCTTCGCCCGCTCGCACACGCAGTGCCAGGTAAGCCTCAATGTTGTCGCGCTTTTCGCAAAGGTCCGCCATCTCCTCGGCCATCGCCGCCGGAATCACCGTGATGTTTTCGCCATCGCCATGAATCACGTCGCCCGGGTACACGGCCACGCCCGCGCAGCCAATGGGCACCTGCAAGTCGGCCACGTGGTGATAGGCCAGTCGGGTGGTGTTGGTCACACCGGTGCACCAGACGGGAAAGTCCATCGCAGCCAGGTCGGTGCCATCCCTGAACGAGCCGTCGGTCACCACGCCGCGTGCGCCGCGCATCATCATGCGGGTGATCAGCATGCTGCCCATGGACGCGGCGCGACCGTCACGGTTGCTGTCAATCACCAGCACATGGCCAGGCTCGATCTGCTCCACGCCGACCCACTGCAGGTTTTCGGCGCTGGGCGTGGTCGTCAAGTTGCCGTAGCGGTCAATGTCTTCACGCGCCGGTATGAAGCGCATGGTGTAGGCCCGGCCTGCAAAGGGTTTGTGCTTTTTGTTCAGCTGCGTCACGCCATGCAGCACCGGCTGCTTGATGCCCTTGATGTACAGCTGCGTGGTGAGCGAGCCGCTGGAGCATTTGGCCAGGCGGTCCAGCACGGCCTCGGGCACAAAGGGGGCGGGCGCGGCTTGAGGTATCTGTTGAGCGGCCAGCGGTGCGGGCTGGTTGAAGAAGGTCGTCATGGCTGGGCCTTGTCTCAAATAGCGGGATCAACTTTTGGACCTGGCGACACAGCGTGGCCGTCAAGCTCGCTCATCGTATAAAAAATTGATCTTCCACCCAAGGAGTGATGAGACGAATGTCCCATATGGTGGGACGGAAATCTTTTGCGCCGCCTCGGCTGCGCGGCCTTGACAGGCGCTCTTTGTGCCTTAGCGGCCGTGCAGTGCCGTGATGGCTTTGAGGCGATGCACCACGTCTTTCGTGTCGCGGTACAAGCGCAGGTACTCGACATACAGGGCGTCATACACCGCGCGATGCTGCGCTTGCGGTCGCACTTCGCGTTCAACCTGTACCCAGTCATGGATACTTTCAGGCTGCAGCAAACCCGCCGCGCGCCCGGCTAAAAACGCATCACCGTAGGCTGCACCCACCGTCACGGCGGGTATCCGCTGGGTCACGCCTGTGATGTCCGAGACGATTTGCAACCAGGTCAGGCTTTGGGCCCCGCCGCCGACGGCCACCACACGCCGGACGTCCGCACCCAGATCAGCAAAGGTCTCCAGGTTGTGGCGAACCCCGTAGCCCACGCCTTCGAGCACCGCACGAAACATCTGGGCCCGTGTGTGGGTCAGGTTCAGGCCAGCGATGACACCGCTGGCCTGCGGATCATTGATAGGCGTGCGCTCGCCGCTGAAATAAGGCAACACGAGCAGGCCTTCGCTGCCGGCGCGTACCTCACCAGCGGCAGCAAAAAGTTGCGCATAGCCGCTCGTTTCTTCCAGGTCGCGACCGAATTCATCTTTGAACCAGCGCGTCAGGCTGCCGGTGGTGCTCATGCCTGCGGCCAGGCTGAACTGTCCGGCCTGTGCGCCGCACACCGTCCAGACCCGTGCATCGGGTGTCGGCTGGTTCTGCACCAACACAAAAAAAGTGGTGCTGCCATACATCAGCATCAAATCGCCGGGTCTGACCGCGCCGACGCTGACCGCTTCGCTAAGGGCGTCAATGGTGCCAAAGGCTACCGGTATCCCTGCGACCAAGCCTGTGGCCTCGGCAGCCTCTGCAAGCAAAGGCCCGGCCAACTCGTCGGCCCAGCCCAGTTCGGGCAGCCATTCCAAGGGAGCCACCGCGGACGCATAGCGCGCATCCCACTGCCCCGTGCGTGGGTTGAACAGCGGCATGAAATAACTGGCGCTGTGGCGGTCCATGCGGTGCAGTCCCGTCAGGCGATACACCAGATAAGCCGTCGCCGAGGTCAGTTTGGCCGTCTGCCGCCAGACTTCTGGCTCATTCTTTTGCAGCCAGCGAATTTTTGGGCCGATGGCCTGGCTGGTCAGCGCCATCAACGAGAACGCCTCGATCGCGTCTGCGCCCAATTCATTTTCCAGTTCGGCGATCTCGTCGCTGGCGCGCACATCCACGCCATACAGGATGGCCGGGCGCAAGGGACGCATGGCTGCGTCCAGCGCCAGCAGGCAGGGGCCGATGGCGCTGACCGCCATGGCCGCCACGTGGTCTGGGCGAATACCCGTCTCGGCCAAGAGCTGGCGGGTGAGGTGACACACATCAGCCCACCAGATCTGGTCTGCATCCTGCTCGACATGGCCGGGTTGGGGCATCGAAATGCCATGTGGCCTGACCGCCGTATGCAGCACCTTGCCAGCCAAGTCGGTCAGCACCGCCTTGCTGCTGTAGGTGCCCACATCAAGGCCCAGCAGGTAGCGTTTCATGTTGACCGAGCTCGCCAGCTGACCGACTTCAGCCGATGGGCAGGGTCAGCGGCTTGGCTGCACCAGCTTCAGGCGCGATGCCGCTCATGACCTCAAACACCTTGAAGATCGCCGAGGCATTGAGCTCGCCCCAGCCCATGTTTTGGCCAACCTTATTGAGTTCGTGCACGGTGTTGGACAGCATCACCGGCACACCGATGGATTCGGAATAGTTGCGAATCAGCTCGGTGTCCTTGACCATGGTGCGCAGGTGAAAGGACACCGCAAAGTCGTGGTTGATCATGGAGTGTCCGGCCCCTTCAATGATGGGCGAGCGAAAGTCCGATTCGCCCCACAGCTTGATGAGTTCAGCGCAGTCCAGGTCGGATTTCTTGGCCATGGCCAGGGACTCAGCCAGCGCAGCCAGAATGGCGGACACCAAATGATTGCCGCACAACTTGGCGACGCAGCCTGCACCCACAGGCCCCATGTGGTGGGCCGTGGCGCCAACGAGGTTCAATACCGGCAGCGCTGCGCTCCAGGTGGCGGCGTCAGCGCCGCACATGATCCACAAGCCACCCGAATGGGCCTCGGCCCGGCTGCCATGCACCGGCGCATCCATAAACAGGGCACCCTTGGCCGCAAAGCCTGCTGCGCTGGCCTTTGCGGTTGCGGGCAACTGGGTGCTCATGTCAATAAATACCTGGCCCGGCGCAGCATGGGCCAGCAGTCCCTGCGGGCCCTGCAACACGGCCTCAAGCGCAGCCTCGTTCCAGACCAGGATGATGACGTGGCTGGCACCCTGTGCCGCTTCCTGCGGCGTGGCACACAAGACCGCGCCCGCTTTCACAAGGGGCGCCGCGTTGTCAGGTGTGCGGTTGTAGCAGCGCACGCTGTGACCCTTGGCCAGCAGAGTCTGGCCCACGCCAATGCCCATGACTCCGGTTCCAATGATGGCAATCTTCACGTTCAGCTCCTGGAAGGCACGACAAAAGCGTGCATGGTTTCAATGATCAACACGCCCACTGTGGCCCCTGCGTCCTGCAGGCCCAGTGTTTTTTCCTGAAAGCAGGCGGCCTTGCCATGCTGGGCCACCATCGCTTTGGTGGCCTCCAGTCCGTCGCGGGCTGCCTGGGCAGCTTGCGCCAGGGCAGCGGGCAATTCGCTGCCATTGGCCTTGGCTTCTTGCAGGGACAGGGCGATCGGGCTCAGCACATCGAGCAGGGTCTTGTCGCCGAGCTGGGCCTTGCCTCGGTCCGCCACGCCTTTGAGAAAAGCTTCCCAGAAGGCGCACATTTCAGCGGTACCCCAGGTCTGTGCCCCTTCCAGTGCTTTGCCACCACGCATCAATCCTGTGGCCACCAGAGTGCCCATGGTGGACGGCGCCGCCTTGGCGACCGCCATGCCAGCGAGCTGCAAGGTTTTACCGATCGGGTCGGCAGCGTTGCTGCGCACTGACTCGTGCGCTGCGACAAAGGCCTTGTTCATGGTGATGCCCAGGTCGCTGTCGCCGACCTTGCCATCCAACGCAATCAGGGCTTCTCGCTGCGCGACGAAGACGCCTCGCAAGGTCTCGAACAAGCCGGGGAGATCATCTTTTGCAATGGTGTTCATGCTGGGCCTTAGAGCTGGGCCTGCTCGAAGAAGGGCGATGCCGCTGGCGCGGCCACGAAGCGCTTGAGCTCGTCGTCAAGGTACAGCAAGGAAATGGAGGCGCCAGCCATTTCCATAGAGGTGGCGAATTCGCCAATGTAGACGTGGAAGATCGAGACACCGTGTGACTTGAGTACGGCCGCTACCCGGCGGAACAAGACGTACAACTCCTCCTTGGGCGTGGCCCCCAGGCCATTGACGAGGACGGCCACTTCATCGCCCGCCTTGAGCGTGCGTTCGGCAAGGATGGGCTTCATCATTTCGTCAACCACGGCGTCGGCGGTTAGCAACTTGCCTCGGCGGATACCGGGCTCGCCATGAATGCCCATGCCGATTTCCATCTCGCCATCGGCAATGGTGAAGGTGGCATGCCCCACCTCGGGAACGATGCAAGGCGTCAGTGCAACACCCATGGTGCGGGTATTGGCCTTGGCCTTGTCGGCCACGCGCTTGACCTCTTCCAGAGACATGCCTTCGGCGGCGGCGGCGCCGGCGGCCTTGAAGACGAAGAAGATGCCCGCCACACCGCGGCGCTTGTGTTCCTGACCCGGTGGCGATGAGGCTACGTCATCGTTGCCCACGACCGACAAGACGCGGATGCCCTCGATTTCAGCCATCTCGGTGGCCATGTCGAAGTTCAAGATGTCGCCGCTGTAATTGCCGTAGATGTAGAGCACGCCTGCACCTTGGTCGATGGCCTTGGTGACTTCAAACATCTGGTCCCCGCTGGGCGACTGAAACACGCCGCCCACGGCTGCCCCGTCCAGCAGGCCGGCTCCCACATAACCCAGGAACAGGGGCAAGTGGCCTGAACCCCCACCGGTGGCCAAGCCCACCTTGCCCGGCACCCGTTTGGCCGTCACCATGCAGCGCAGGTCATCGGCAACGTGTTGAAGCTGTCGCGGGTGGGCGGTGTAAATGCCCTCCAGCATCTCGTCAACAAAGGCTTCAGGGGCGTTCAAGAATTTTTTCATAGTGTTTTTTTCCTCAGGATGGTCTTGGAAGCCGTGCGGCTCCCTTCTTAAAAAATTGCTGCGGCCCAGATCTGGCTACCTCTTCAGCGTTTGGCAGCCAGCACAAAAAATGTCCCCGCCACCAAAATAAAGCTGCCCACCACCACGCGCTGCCAAGTGCTCGGCACACCCGCCATGATGAGTACGCTGTTGATCATCACGACCAGCAAGACGCCCAGCAGGGTGCCGACCACCGTGCCGGTACCTCCGGTGATGCGCGCACCCCCCAGCACCACGGCGGCGATAACATCAATCTCGATGCCCACCAAATCAAAGGGGTTGGCCAGGCGGTTGCTGCACACGTGGATCATCCCGGCCAATCCAGCCAAAGCGCCGGTGTAGCTGAAGATGAAAAAATGCACGGTGCGAAGGTTGTAGCCCAGCCGCTCGGCAATCACGGGGCTGCCGCCCACGGCAAACACCGCCTTGCCCAGCAGGGTGCGGTTCAAAATCCACCAGGTCAGCCCGGCGACCGCCAGCAAGATCAGGACAAAAGCCGGCAGGATGATGGTGTTGCCGCGGTCGGTCTGAAGCGTCAGCAAGGCCAGTTTGCCAAAGGCATCCATTTGCGGCGGCAGGTTGGTGATCCAGACCGTGCCCACAAAAGTCAGCAGCAGACCTCGAAACAAATACTGCGTGCCAATGGTGACGATGAGCGACGGCGCCTTGAGCGCTTGCACCAGCAGGCCATTGATCAAGCCCAGCACACCGCCTCCCAATGTCGCCAGCAAAAAGATCAGCAAGATGGGCGCGCCCGGAAACACGGTGGCCACCAGCTTGGTGACCGAATACATGGCCAGCGCCGCAATAGCGGTAAATGACACATCGATGCCGCCTGCCGCCAGAATGACAAACACGCCCAGAGCGAACAGGCCAATCACCGTGCTGGAGCGGGCCAGGTCAAAGGCCGTTGAAATCTGAAAAAAGCTGGGATTGACCGTGCCCACAAAGGCCGACAGGGCCACGAGCAAAAACAGCGTGAAGAGTTCGGGTCGGCGCTCGAGCTGCGCGCGCAGGCGGGCCATCGGGCTGGCGCGCCCTTGGCTGGACAAGACGGATGAGGGGGGCGGCATCACATTAAGCACGGGGCGAACCTTTCGCGGTACCGAGCATGGCTCGGTACAAATCTTCTTCTAGGGCCCCATCAGCCAGGAAAGCCTGCTGCACCTCACCATCGCGCATCACCAAGATGCGGTCTGCGTTTTGCAGCAGTTCGGGCAAGTCGTCGCTGATCAGGATCACGCCCAGGCCGCGCTCGGCAAGGGCCTGAATGGCCTTGTAAATCGTGTCCTTGGAGCCCACGTCAACGCCTACCGTGGGTCCGTGCAGCACCAGCAGTTGCGGCTCGATGGTCAACCAGCGCGCAATCAAAACGCGTTGTTGATTGCCACCAGACAAGGACTGCACGGGCAGGTCCACGTTGGGTGTTGCGATGCGCAGTTCGTCCACCAGTCCCTGGGCTACGGCCCGTGCTTTGGGCTGGTTCATGGTGCCCCAGGTGGTGCGCAGCTTGTTCAAAATGGCGGCCACCATGTTCGACAAAATGGGTTTGTCAAGAAAGAGGCCTTCACCCAGGCGGTCTTCTGGCACATAACCGATGCCGTGTGAAATCGCATCGGCAGGGCGCCTGAGCTGCAAGGGCTGACCGGCCAAACGCAGGTGGCCAGAGCTCGCCGTCATGACCCCGGCGAGGGTCTTGGCCAGTTCATTGCGGCCCGAGTCCATCAGACCCGTGATACCCAGAATCTCGCCGCGTTTGAGCTCAAAGCTCACCCCTTCATAAAAGCCACGGCAGCTCAGCGATTGCACTTGCAGCAGCGTCTCGTCCGAGGCGCTGGCGTGGCGGTAGCGGCTGGCGTCAATGTCGCGTCCCGTCATCAGGTGGCCGAGCTGCGCCTTGCTGTAGCCCTCGATCGGGCCTTGCGCCACGCACTGCCCGTCGCGAAACACAATGGCCTGGCCGCCAATGCTGTAGCACTCGTCGAGCTTGTGCGTCACAAACAGCACTGCGACCTTGTCACGGCGCAGGGACGCGACAACGTCGATCAGGTTGTCCACTTCACGGCGCGTGAGCGAGGTGGTCGGCTCGTCCATGATGACCATCTTGGCCTGTGTGGCGATCGCGCGGGCAATGGCGACCAGCTGTCGCACGGCCAGTGGCAAGTCGCTCACCGGCGTGGCCAGAAATCCGGCATCGGTTGGCAGTTTGACAGCCGCCAGCGCACGAGCCGCCGTGGTGTTCAACTCGGCCTGCCGCAGCGGGCGGGCCAGGCGGCCCTGGGCTTTGACCAGCTGCTCCGTCAGGGCGACGTTTTCGGCCACCGTCAGGTTGGGAATAAGGGACAGGTCCTGGTAGACGGTTTCAATACCAGCGGCCAGGGAGGTGATCGGACTCAAGGCTGCATAAAGCTGGCCTTCGATGCGAATCTGGCCCTCGTCGGGCGGTTGCGCACCCGAAATAATCTTGATCAGCGTGCTTTTGCCGCAGCCGTTTTCTCCCAGCAGGTGGTATATCTGGCCACGTTCAATCACAAAGCTCACGCCGCGCAAGGCATGCACGCCGCCGAAGCGTTTGTGGATACCGCTGACTTCCAGGAAAGGCGTGGAGGCCTGCTCAGAGCTGCGTGCTTTTTCGCTCTGTACTGCGTACATGAAAATTGCCTTGCAAGACGGATAAAAAGTGGGCTGCGTTCACCCGGCAGCCCGGGTGAACGCAGTTGCTGCGCCGAAGGGCCGAGGCCTTAGAACAGGTAGTTCTTGTAAGTTGCTTTGTCCGCAATCACCATGGCATTGCCCACGATGAGAACGCCAGCGCCAGCGCCTTTGGTGACCGTGACTTTTTCATAGCCCTTGACACCCAGGTTCATGCCGTTGGTGAGCGGCTTTTTGTCCAGCAGCAACTTGGCCGTCTTGTTCATGGCCAGGCCAGCGTCCTTGGGATCCCAGAAGCCGATGGCAGTGATGGCTCCGGACTCGATCAGCTTGGCCGATGGCGTGGCCAGGCCGGTGCCGACCACGCAGACCTTGCCTGCCAGACCTGCTTCTTCCACCGCGCGGCCAATGCCAAGCACGTCGTTGCCGGCGGAACCCTGGAAGCCTGCGATGTCTGGGTGCTTGCGCAAGATTTCCTTGGCCTTCTCGTAGGTCTTGTTGGCATCGTCAAAGGACTCGTTCTTGGCGTCGACCAGAACCATGCCGGGGTTCTTCTTGGCGTTGGCAGCGCCGGCCTCCACCCACTGGATGTGGGTGCGGCTGCCCAGCGAGCCGACAAAAGAAGTCCACTTGCCCTTCTTGCCCATGCAGGCGGACAGCTTTTCGTTGAGTGCGACGCCATACGCGGCGTTGTCAAAGGCCTCGATGTCGGCGTGGGTGTTTTTCTGGGTGTCTGCCTCATGGGTGACCACAATCATCCCGCGATCCATGGCGCGCTTGAGTGCGCCTTCAATCACCGTCGGATCCATGGGCACCACGGCCAGCGCACTCACCTTGCGAGCGATCAGGTCATCGATGATTTTGAGTTGCTGAGCGGCATCGGCGGTCGCTGGGCCACTCTGGCTGGCGTTGACGGAAGGTGTGGTGGACGCGTATTCCTTCACACCCACTTCCATGCGGTTAAACCATGGGATTCCGCTGATTTTCACCACGGTGGCAATCGTCGGCTTATCCTGGGCATTCAGAACGCCGACCGTGCTGGCGAGCAATACGGTGGCCACAGCGGCGTGGACTGGCTTGAGTTTCATCGAAGTCTCCATTTTGTTAACCCTCAGGAATGGCTCTTGGACCCGGGAGGGGGCCGCATCCAAGAGATCAGTTGCAGCCCGCTTTCACGGGCCCTCGCAAACAGTTCGTAGCGGCCAAAGGCCAGAAAAATCAGCAGCAAGGCGCCCCAGGCGCAGTCGCGGAAAAAGTTCGACACATCCAGAAAATTGAGCATGCTGGACAGGATCTGTAGCGCGGTGGTCGAAAGGAACAGGTTGGTCATCCGGCCATACCCGCCCTCGGGCTTCACACCCGCCATCACCGTGATCAAAATTGCGATCAGCAGGTACGACTGTCCGTAATCCCACTTCACATTCACATTGCGCGATGCAATCAGCACGCCCGCCACACCAGCCATCACCCCGCTCAGTGCATAGGTCGTGACCAGCAGCCGCACCTGCGCAAAACCAGCGAAAAACGCCGCCTTGGGATTGGTGCCCATCAAAAACAAACGGATGCCAAATGGGCTGTACTTGAGCAGTCCACCCACCAGGAGCGAGATGACGAGAAAGATTAAAAATGAGATCGGAACGCCCAGCCAAAGACCGTTGCCAATTTCTGTGAGCAGATCGCTGTTTCCGACGCGCACCGAGCGCCCATCCGACAACACAACGGCCAAGCCGGTAAACAGCAGCTGGGTACCCAGCGTGCACAAAATCGGGGTCAGGCCCAGCCGCGCAATCAGCAGCCCATTGAACAGGCCGCCGACCAGACCGACGCAGACAGCCAAGGCCGCGAAAGCCAGGGTGAACAGCACCGGTGCCTCATCGACATTCACGAGTGACGTCACCACGGTTGCCGACAACACGCCAGCCAGATTGGCCAGGGCGATGCCCGACAGGTCAATGCCGCCATTGCCCGAACTCATCGCCAGCATCACGCCAATCGCCAGCAGGCCGAGCTCCGGAAGCTGTGACGCCATCGACTGCAGGTTGTAAGGGTCGATGAAGGCGCCTTTGGACAGCACTGAGGCGCTCAGCATCACCAGCAAGTTGATGCCGACGAGAAAAACCAGCTGTGGATCCGTCTTGGATTTCATGTACAAATTTAACTAAACGTTTAGTGATTTGTTGAAGTCAACGTTCAGACTTTAAGTCTTTGAAAATCTCTAGATATCCGTTATTACCCTAGGTTTTGGTTCAAAAAATACTTTCTAAGCGTCTTAAAATTTACTAAAATTTAGTGAAATTTAAGCTGACTATTGATCCTGCCTGGATTGTTCGGGCGCTACAATTTTTTCTAAACCCAGGCTGACCAAGCCACTGGCGAGGGCGCCACAAGGGCCTTTGACAACAGAGAATCGGACAAGAGAGCATGGCTTCAACGGTCAAAGACGTCGCCGAACTGGCAGGTGTTTCCGCCACCACCGTATCGTTCGTGATGAATGGGAAATCAGGCATCTCGCCCGACACGAGAGATCGTGTCTTGAAGGCGGCAAAAACCCTGAAGTACAACCAACGCAGCGCGCGGCCCGCCAAAGGCGAGCCACTGCGCACGCTTTGCTTTCTCAAGATTGCGCGGCACGGACACACGGTCAACCGAGATCACAACACCTTTATCTCGGACTACATCGACGGCATGTCGAGAGAAGCCAGCGCCTGTGGCTACAAGCTGGAAGTTGTCAGCTTTGAGAGCGAGTCGATGGAGGGCATCGTGGCGTCCATGGCCGCGACGGGCGCGGACGGACTCGTCGTTTTGGGCACTGAGTTGACTGAGCAAGACATCCATCAATTGCAGGCGCTGGCGACGCCACTCGTTGTGATTGACTCATTCTTTGACGTGCTTGAGTGCAACTTCGTCAACATGAACAACAAGGATGCTGTCTACAAAATTCTGGACCACTTTGTGCAGCGCGGTTTCAAGCGCATCGGCTTCATTTCGAGCAATGTGCAAACCGTTAATTTCCACTTGCGCCGAGAAGCCTTTGTCGAAGGCATGAAGGCTTTTGGCCTGAGCTTCAGCACGCGGGACATCGTCACAGTGGACTCGACCTACGACGGCGCTTATCAGGACATGTTGAGCAAGCTCAACAACGGCTTGGTGGTGCCCGAGTGCTACTTCTGCACCAATGACATCATTACTTACGGCTGCATCAAGGCGCTGCGTGAGTTCAACGTGCGCATTCCCCAAGACATCTCGGTCATTGGCTTTGACAACCTGCCCATGAGCGCCACGATGGAGCCCGCCCTGACCACCATTGATGTTTCCAAAACAAAGATTGGCTACTTGGCCATTCGGCTTCTGGATGAACTAATCAACGCGCAAGACAAACAACCTGCTGTGAAGATTTTGGTAGGTGCCAGTTTGATCAGCCGGGACAGCGTTGCCCCCAAAGTCTGACAAGAACGCGTGAGGGTAGCGCTTTAAGTTGGCCAAGTTTTTTGCTCAAAAGCCTGCACCAGATGGTCAATCAGCAGCCGCACCTTGGGCACCACGTGCTTGCGCGTGGGGTAGAGGGCATAGATGCCCAGCTCCAGCGCGCGGTACTGCGGCATCACTTCCACCAGCTCGCCTGAGCGCAGTGCGTCCGCGATCAAAAAAGTGGGTTGCAAGACGAGCCCTTGATGGCCCAGCGCAGCAGCCACGCAGGTGTCGCCGCTGTTGCTGTGCATGCGCGGCATGACCTTGACCGATACCGGGCCGTCATCGCCGGCGAAGTCCCAGGTGTCGCCGTTGGCCATCAGGGTGTAGGCCAGTACCTGGTGCTGCGCCAGCTCAGACGGGTGCGCTGGCGTGCCGTGCGATTGCAAGTACTTGGGCGAAGCGCACAGCACCATCCGCGTTGACGACAGCTTGCGACTGACTAGCGAGGAGCTGGGCAGCCGCGCCACGCGCACCGCGATATCAAAGCCCTCATCAACCAGGTCCACCATGCGGTCGGACAAGGTCACGTCCAGTTTGACTTGCGGCTGCGCCGCCATGAAGCCGGCCCACACGGGCGCCAGGTACAAGAGCCCAAAGGACACCGGCGCGCTGACCTTGAGCGTGCCCACGGCCTGGCCGCTGCGCGCAGACAGCTCCGCCTCGGCTTCGGCCAGCTCGCCCAGCAGCTCGCGGCAACGCGCATAAAACACCGCGCCTTCGTCTGTCAGGGAGAGCTTGCGCGTGGTGCGGTGCAAGAGCCGCACGGCCAGCCGACTTTCAAGGTCGGCAATCTGCCGGGACACCGCCGCCTTGGACAAGCCCATCGCCTCGGCTGCTCCCACAAAGCTGCCGGCGTCCACCACGGCCGTGAAGGCTTGCATTTCCTGGAATTTGTCCATTGTTTCGTTTTTAAAGACGGTTTATCTTGATGTCGATACTTTATCTCTTTGGGCGAGACGCCTAAAGTTCATCCCATGGTGGCTATCAAGCTGCCAAACCCGTTCACTTTTTTAGGATTTACCCCATGACCACCCAAACCCTGAACACCCCCTTTGACGGAACTTCCTCGCTGGCTCAGCGCCTGCTCAGCACCAGCAGCAGCTGGGGCCCCACGGCGCTGCGCGTGCCGGTCGGCATCATCTTTGCAGCCCATGGCGCGCAAAAGCTGTTTGGCTGGTTCGGCGGCTACGGTCTGGAAGGCACGGGTCAATGGATGGCTTCGATTGGCTTGGCACCCGGCTATTTGATGGCTCTGCTGGCGGGCAGCGCCGAGTTCTTTGGCGGCTTGGCTCTGGTCTTGGGTTTGCTCGTTCGCCCGGCCGGTGTGGCCCTGGGTTTCGCCATGTTGGTGGCCATCTTCTCGGTGCACATCAGCAAAGGTTTGTTCATGGCCAACAACGGCTATGAGTATGGTCTGGCGCTTTTCGCCGTGTCGCTGTCACTGGTGTTCACGGGTGCCGGCCGCGCCTCGCTCGACGCTGTGCTGGCTGGCAAATCCAACAGCTGAGCATCTGCCCGAAGCGAAGGAAAAAAACCATGAGCCGCATGCCCAGCCTTTTCATCTCTCACGGCGCGCCCACGTTTGCCCTGGAGCCGGGCTTGGCGGGCGCTCAGTTGGGCGCACTCGGCAAGGCCTTTGGCGCGGCCTTGCCCAGGCCAAAGGCCGTGCTCATCGTCTCGCCCCACTGGATCACGCGTGAGCCTGAAATCTCAGGCGCTGCCCGGCCCGAGACCATTTATGACTTTGGCGGATTCGACCCGGCGCTCTTCAAGCTCACGTATCCGGCAGACGGTCACCCCTTGCTGGCTGCGCGTGCCGCTGAGCTGCTGCGCTCGCAAGGCTGGGCGGCCACGGTCAACCCGGAGCAAGGGCTGGACCACGGCGCCTGGGTGCCACTGATGCATCTGTTTCCGGCGCACGATATTCCGGTGTTTCAGGCCTCCATGCCTTACCGCCTCAACGCGCAGAGCGCTTTTGATTACGGGCGTGCCTTGCGGCAGTTGGGGGAGGAGGGCGTGTTGGTGTTGGGCTCGGGCAGCCTCACGCACAACCTGCATGAATTTCGCATGGACCCACAGCGCTTTGCGCCGCAGGCCGCGCAGCACGGCGCGCCAGAGCACTATGCCGAAGTCTTCAGCGCCTGGGTGCGTGAAGCCGTGCGGGCAGGGGACCAGGCCAGGCTGCTGAGCACGCTGCAAAGTGCGCCACATGCCGCGCGCGCTCACCCGACCAGCGATCATTTCCTGCCCCTGCTGGTGGCCTTTGGCGCGGCGCCTTCTGCGCTACCGGTCACCGTGTTGCAAGGCGGCATCACGCATGGCATGTTGTCCATGGAGTCCTATGTGTTTGGCGCGGAGCTTGGCCATGTCTGAGTCCATCGTCATCCAGCGGCCGGCGCCTTCAGAAGACACAGAAGGGCGGGAGTTGATCCTGCTGTTTCATGGCGTGGGCTCCAGCGCGCAGGCCTTGAGGCCGCTGGCGGCCTATGTGGCGCGGGCCATGCCCGAGGCCATGGTGGTCAGCGTGTCGTCGCCGCATCCATCGACCCTGGGCACAGGGCACGAATGGTTTTCAGTGCTGGGCATTACCGAAGCCAATCGCCCAGCCCGCATCGCTGCGGCATTGCCCGCCTTTGCCCAGACCGTGGCGCATTGGCAGCGCGAGGCGGGCAGCACGCCAGAGCACACCACGCTGATTGGCTTTTCGCAAGGCGCCATCATGGCTCTGCAAGCGAGCCAGGAACAGCCCATGCTGGCCGCCACAGTGATGTCCCTTGCAGGCCGCTTTGCTGCGGTGCCATTGAAGGCTAGCGCGGCGCAGCGGCTGCACTTCATTCATGGCGAAGAAGACCGAGTGATACCGGCCAGCCACAGCGTGGAGGCGACCGCAGCGCTGGCTGCCTTGGGCACACGCAGCACGCTGGACCTGCTGCCTCGCCTGGGCCACGGCATTGATGAACGCGTGGCCTCGCTGCTGGTCGAACGTATGAAGAGGGATCTGGCCCTTGCGGCCTGAGCCTCGACCCACCTTGCATCCGCAGGCTCAAGTCACTCGCTACTCGGCGCGTCCTTGTCGTCGTCCAGTCGCTTCATGTTGTCCAGCAGCTTAAGCAGGTAATGCAGCGAATGTGTGATGTCGTTGGCCGAAAACCCTTCAAGGGCCTGCTCGTAATAACGATGGATCTTCGGCAGGGCCTGCACTTGCCAGACCTCGCGGCCTGAGTCGGTCATGGTGACCAGACGGCTGCGCCTGTCGCGTCCGTCTGGCGCCGATCCAATATGCCCGTCCCTTTCCATGCGGCTGAGCAAGCCTGCCAGGTTCTGGCGGCTGACCATCAGATAGCGCGCCAGATCACCCATGCTCATGCCGCCTTGGACGTCCGGCCGCGACAAGGCGCCCAGCACCGCCCACTGCTGCGTGGTCAGCCCCTCGGCCTCCACTGCGCGGGTGCCGGTTTTATGCATCATGTTGGCGCATTGATAAAGGCGAAAGAACAACCTATTGCCCAATTCCGTTCGGATGCTTGCGTCTAAATCTGTCATAAATTTAAGGGTAAACCATTAATATTGCCGAGCAAAAAGTCGAAGACTTCAGAAAGTTCTTGATCTAATATACAGCAACACATTGTCCTAAATTGGAAAACGATGGGTCAAGCATACCAACATCGAAACAGAACGGAGAAGCGCATGAAGAACCTTGAAAACAAGACGGTGATCGTCACGGGCGGCGGCGGCGGCATCGGCAGCGCGACCTGCCGGCGTTTTGCAGCGGAGGGCGCCAAGGTGGCGGTCTTCGACATGAACCTCGAAGCCGCCCAGAGGGTCGCCGATGAGATCAAAGTGGCCGGCGGCATGGCCCAGGCCTTTGAATGCAACATCACTGACCGTGCTCAGGTCGATTCAGCAGTCGCCGCGGCCGAGGCGGCATTTGGCCCGATTGCCGTGCTGGTCAACAACGCCGGCTGGGACGTGTTCAAACCTTTTACCAAGACCGTGCCCGCCGAGTGGGACAAGCTGATCGCCATCAACTTGACGGGTGCCCTGCACATGCACCACGCCGTGCTGCCGGGTATGGCCGAGCGCAAGTACGGCCACATCGTCAACGTGGCGTCTGATGCCGCACGCGGCGGTTCGTCGGGCGAGGCGGTTTACGCCGCCTGCAAGGGCGGCTTGGTCGCCCTGTCAAAGACGCTCGCCCGCGAGCACGCCCGCCAAGGCATCACGGTCAATGTGGTCTGCCCCGGCCCGACCGACACCGCCTTGCTCGCCGGCGTGGCCGAAGGCGCACGCGACCCGGCCAAGCTGATCGAGGCTTTCAAGAGTGCGATTCCGCTTGGTCGCCTGGGCCAGCCCGACGACCTGGCCAGCGCCATCGTTTTCTTTGGCAGTGACGACGCAGCTTTCATTACCGGCCAAGTCATCAGCGTCTCCGGCGGCTTGACGATGCACGGCTAAAAGTGGAGCCCCCACGCTTGTCGCTTCGCGTACTGCGCTGCCCCCCGAGGGGGCGCTGCGCCTGCGGTCTGGCGAAGCCAATCCCGCGGCCCCGGCTGGCGAGGGCAGGAATCCCTGGCAAAGGTTGAAGAATTTTTTACTTTTAATTTGACTGGACACTGATCATGAATTTCGAAGACATCCTTTATGAAGTGCGCAACGGCGTGGCTTGGATCACCATCAACCGGCCAGACAAGATGAACTCGTTTCGCGGTCAGACCTGCGACGAGATCATCCGCGCGCTGAACAAAGCCGGTTACGACAAGCAAGTTGGCGCCATCGTCTTGGCGGGTGCGGGCGACCGGGCTTTTTGCACGGGCGGCGACCAGTCGGCGCACAACGGCAATTACGACGGGCGCGGCACGATTGGCCTGCCGATGGAAGAGTTGCACACCGCCTTGCGCGATGTGCCCAAGCCCGTCATTGCCCGCGTACAAGGCTTTGCGATTGGCGGCGGCAATGTGCTGTGCACGATCTGCGACTTGACGATCTGCTCTGAAAAAGCGATTTTTGGCCAGGTCGGCCCGAAGATGGGCTCGGTCGATCCCGGCTACGGCACGGCGTTTTTGGCGCGCGTGGTCGGCGAGAAAAAAGCCCGCGAGATCTGGTACCTCAACAAGCGCTACTCCGGCCAGGAAGCGGTGGCCATGGGTCTGGCCAACATCTGCGTGCCGCCCGAGCAACTCGACGCCACCGTGCAGGAATGGGCCGAGACCATTTGCGAGCGCAGCCCCACGGCGATTGCCATTGCCAAGCGCAGCTTCAACGCCGACACCGCCCACCAGGCAGGCATTGCCGGTCTGGGCATGTACGCGCTCAAGCTGTATTACGACACCGAAGAGTCCCGCGAAGGCGTGAATGCACTCAAGGACAAGCGCAAACCCGACTTCCGCCAATACGCGAAATAAGCGCCAAGTCAGCGCCAAGTCAAACCAGCCCCGCCAGCGGACCAGAAAGAGACAACGCCATGAACCCCAATCCCTACATCGACGACGACCTGCAAGCACTGGCAGAGGCTGCCCGCCGCTTTGCCGAAGACAAAGTCCAGCCCGGTTTTCTGGAGCGCGACAAGACACGCACTTTTGACCGCACCTTGCTGCGCGAGATGGGCGACATGGGGTTCATCTGCCCCGAACTGCCCGAGCAATACGGCGGCCTGGGCATGAGTTGTGTGGCCGCTGGCGTGATCCACGAGGAAATCGCCCGCGTGGACCTGAGCTTTTCGTACCTGAATTTGCTGGCTTCGCTGAACGCGCAAATTTTGTCAAAGTACGGCAAGCCCGAGATCGCCGGTCCCTGGCTGGAAAAAATCCGCACTGGCGAGGCGATTTGCGCCATTGCGCTGACCGAGCCACGCGGGGGCTCGGACGCCGCCAACCTGCGCCTGAAGATTGAAAAAGACGGCGACCACTACGTGATCAACGGCGAAAAGACCTCGATCTCGGCCGCCGACCAGGCCGACATCACGGTGGTCTTTGGCCGCACCGGCACGCCCGAGTCGGGTGCCCACGGCGTCACCGCCCTGCTGGTGCCCATGGACACGCCGGGCCTCACGACCAACCGCTTTGACTGCCACGGTCAGCGAGCGATTGGCAGAGGTTCGATCTTTTTTGAGAACGTGCGCGTGCCCGTCAGCCACCGCCTGGGTGACGAGAACAAGGGCTTTGTGCAGGTCATGCACGGCTTTGACTATTCACGCTCGCTGATCGGCTTGCAATGCCTGGCTGTGGCCCGCATCGCCCTGGACGAAGCCTGGGCCTACATCACCCAGCGCCAGGCCTTTGGCCAGCCGCTGTCGGCTTTCCAAGGCGTGACGCATCCGCTGGCCCAGTACGACACCGAAGTCGAGGCCGCCCGCCTGCTCTGCCTGCAAGGCCTGTGGCTCAAGGACAAAGGCCTGCCGCATTCCGCTGAAGCCGGCATGGCCAAGTGGTGGGGGCCCAAGCTGGCTTACGACGTGATCCATCAATGCCTGCTGTGCTTTGGCCACGGCGGCTACGACCGCGGCCCGATGGAGCAGCGCATGCGCGACGTGCTGGGCTTTCAGATTGGCGACGGCACGGCGCAGATCATGAAAACCATCATTGCGCGCACCCGCGCTGGCCGCCAGTTCGTGCCGGCATAAACAACACAACAACACCGCCACTGAGGAGACAAGACCATGGAATTTGACGCCGTTCTACTGCCCGCCCGCCGCGCCCAGATGATTGCCCAGGGCCTGTGGCATGACCGCACCATCAACGACGACCTGGCCGCCTGCGTGGCCGCTTGCCCCGACAAAACGGCGCTGACGGCCTACCGGCTGGAAGTGGGCGACGTCAAGCGCTTCAACTACCGCGAGCTCTCGCACATGGCCGACCGCGTGGCCGTGGGCCTGGCGCGTCTGGGTGTGCAAAAAAACGATGTGGTCGCCTGCCAGCTGCCCAACTGGTGGCAGTTCACGGTGACGTATTTGGCCTGCTCGCGCATTGGTGCGGTGATCAATCCCTTGATGCATATTTTTCGCGAACGCGAGCTGGGCTTCATGCTCAAGCATGGCGAGGCCAAGGTCATCATCGCGCCCAAGACTTTCCGCGGTTTTGACTTCGAGCAGATGATCACCGCCCTGCAAGCCAAGCTGCCGGATTTGAAGCATGTCGTCACGGTGGACGGCCAAGGCGCGAACAGCTTTGAAGCCCTGCTCAGCGGCCCGGCCTGGGAAAACGAAGCTGATGCTGCCGCCATCCTGAGCCAGCACCGCCCCAGCCCGGACGACATCACCCAGCTGATCTACACCTCGGGCACCACCGGCGAGCCCAAGGGCGTGATGCACTCGGCCAACACCGTGATGGCCAACATCATTCCCTACGCCGAGCGTCTGCGCCTGGGCAGCGACGACGTGCTGCTGATGGCCTCGCCCATGGCGCACCAGACTGGCTTCATGTATGGGCTGATGATGCCCATCATGCTCAAGGCCAGTGCGGTCTTGCAAGACATCTGGATGCCGGCCAAGGCGGTGGAGGCCATCAACGCCGAGCACGCTACGTTCACCATGGCGTCCACGCCTTTTCTCACGGATCTGACACGGCAAGTCACTGAGAGCAACACGCCAGTTCCATCGCTGAAAACTTTTCTCTGCGCCGGCGCGCCCATCCCCGGCCCGCTGGTGGAACAGGCCCGCCGCGTGCTGGGCACCAAGATTGTCTCGGCCTGGGGCATGAGCGAAAACGGCGCCGTGACGCTGATCAAGCTGGACGACGCCGACGAGCGCGCCTTCACCACCGACGGCCTGCCGCTGCGCGGCGTCGAACTCAAGGTGGTCGACGTGGACGGCAGCCTAATGCCCACCGGCCAGCCCGGCAAGCTGATGGTGCGCGCCTGCTCCAACTTTGGCGGCTACTTGCGCCGGCCGCACCTGAACGGCACCGACGCGCAAGGCTGGTTTGACACCGGTGACCTGGCGCACTTGGACGCTGAGGGCTATGTGCGCATCACCGGCCGCAGCAAGGACGTGATCATCCGCGGCGGCGAGAACATCCCTGTCGTCGAGATCGAGTCGCTGCTGTACCGCCACCCCGCCGTGGACATGGCCGCCATCGTCGCCTACCCCGACGAGCGGCTGGGTGAACGCGCCTGCGCCGTGGTCACCACCAAGCCCGGCCATCACATCGACTTGGCCGAAGTCGTGCGCTACCTCAAAGCGCAGCAGGTGGCGATTCAGTACATCCCCGAGCGCTTGGAAGTACGCGAGCGCATGCCTTCGACGCCATCGGGAAAGATTCAAAAATTCAAGCTGCGCGAGGAATTGCGCGACGGTGCAGCTTAAGACAAAGCGCTAGCCCACCCATCCACCTCAGGAGACAAACCATGACAACATCAACCCGCTTCACCGTGCGCCGCAGCTTGACTGTGGCCGCGCTTTCCATCCTTGGCCTGGGTGTCTCAGCCCAAGCGCAGACCTGGCCGACCAAGCCCGTGCGTATCGTGGTCGGCTTTGCGCCTGGCGGCACCACCGACGCCATGGCCCGCCTGGTCGCTCTGGGCTTGAGTGAAAGCCTGGGCCAGCCCGTGGTGATTGACAACAAGCCCGGCGCCAGCGGCAACATTGCCGCCGCCGAAGTGGCCCGTGCCGCGCCAGATGGCTACACGCTGTTCATCTCCCCGACCTCGGTGGAAACCGTCAACCCGTACCTGATCAAGTCCACGCTGCTGCCGTCCCGTGACCTCACGCCCGTGGCCGGTATTGGCAAGTCGCAGATGTACCTGGTGACCAAGCCGCAAAGCACGGCCAAAGACGTGCGCGAACTGGTGGCTCAGGCCAAGAGCGGCAAGCTGTCTTACGCCTCGGCCGGTGCCGGCACGCCGCCGCACCTGGCTTGCGAGCTGTTCAAGCAAGCCACCGGCACCGACATCCTGCACGTGCCTTACCGAGGTGCCGCCCCCGCGCTGCAAGACGTGTTGGCCGGTCAAGCCGACATGGTCTGCGACCCCGGCATTGCCTTCCCGCACATCCGCACCGGCAAGGTCAAGCTCTTGGGCGTGGTCAGCGAAAAGCGCTCGCCCTTCTTCCCCGACGTGCCGACCATTGCCGAGCAGGGCTTCAAGGGCGCCAACCTGGACATCTGGTTTGGCATGTGGGCACCCAACAACACGCCGGCTGACGTGATCGCCCGGCTGAACCGCGAAGTGGCCAAGGCCCTGGCCTCGCCCACGCTCAAAGCGCGCTACGCCGACCTGGGCGGGGAAAACGTGCCACTGAGCACCGCCGAGTTCAAGGCCCTGCTGGCCAACGAAGGCAAGGTCTTGTCGGCCTTGATCCGGGACCAAAAGATCACGGTCGAGTAAAAAGAAAATGGAGCGCGCCTTGTCCGAGTCCGAACCCCCCATCCTGCTAGAACGGCAAGGCCGCGTCGGCGTCATCACGCTGAACCGGCCGGCCCAGCTCAACGCCTTGAACGACGCCTTGATGGACGCCCTCGGCCAGGCCCTGCTGAGCCTGGACGCAGACCCGGCCATTGGCGCCATCGTCATCACCGGCGGCGCCAAAGCCTTTGCCGCCGGTGCCGACATCACGACCATGGCCGACTGGGACTACATGGACGTTTACCAGGGCGGCTTCATCACGCGCAACTGGGAAACCATTCGCCAGGTGCGCAAGCCCGTGATCGCCGCCGTGGCCGGTTTTGCCATGGGCGGTGGTTGCGAGCTGGCGCTGGCCTGCGACGTGATCGTGGCGGCCGAGTCAGCGCAGTTTGCGCTGCCGGAAATCAAGCTGGCCATGCTGCCGGGCGCGGGGGGCACGCAGCGCCTGCCCCGCGCCATTGGCAAGGCCAAGGCGATGGACATGTGCCTGTCTGGCCGCATGCTCAATGCCCAAGAAGCCGACCGCTATGGCCTGGTGTCCCGCGTGGTGCCTGACGACCGGCTGCTGGCCGACACCCAGGCCTTAGCAACCAAGGTCGCCAGCTTCTCGCTGCCAGCGTTGATGGCCATCAAGGAATCCGTCAACCGCAGTTGGGAAGGCACGCTGAGCGAAGGCATTTTGTTCGAGCGCCGCGCTCTGTATGCGCGCTTTGCCAGTGAGGACGCGCACGAAGGCATGCACGCCTTTTTAGACAAGCGCGCGCCAGTTTTTGAACACCGCTGATTAACTTTTTTTCTCTCTCGAACCATGGCCCTTGACACCGAATCCTTCAGCATCTTGCTGCCCACCATCCAGCGCTTCATCAAGGAGCGCTTGGTGCCTGCCGAGAACCACCTGGAAGAGCACGACGAGGTGCCGGCCGACATCATTGACGACATGAAGGACATGGGCCTGTTTGGCCTGACCGTGCCCGAGGAGTACGGCGGCATCGGCCTGTCGGTCAGCCAGGAGGTGCTGGTGAACTTTGAGCTGGGCCAGACGGCGGCGGCTTTCCGTTCGGTGTTTGGCACCAACATCGGCATTGGCTCGCAAGGCATCTTGATGGACGGCACGCCCGAACAAAAGGCCGAGTACCTGCCGCGCGTGGCCAGTGGCGAATTGATCATGTCCTTTGCATTGACCGAACCCGACGCGGGCTCTGATGCCGCTTCGCTCAAAACTCGGGCCGAGTTGGATGGCGACTATTACGTGCTCAACGGCACCAAGCGCTACATCACGAATGCTCCGCGCGCCGGCGCCTTCACGCTCATGGCGCGTACCGGTGGGGCAGGGGCGGGCGGTGTGTCATCCTTCATCGTGCCGGCCGACTTGCCCGGCATCAAGCTGGGCAAGAGCGACAAGAAGATGGGCCAGCGCGGCACCAAGACTTGCGACGTGATTCTGGAAAACGTGCGTGTGCCAGCGGCCAACATCATTGGCGGTGTGCCCGGCCAGGGCTTCAAGACCGCCATGAAAGTGCTGGACCGGGGCCGCCTGAATATTTCGGCCGTGGCCTGCGGCATGGCGCAACGCATCCTGGACGAGTCCACCGCTTACGCGCGTGACCGCAAGCAGTTTGGCAAGGCCTTGGGCGAGTTCCAGTTGATCCAGGCCATGCTGGCCGACAGCCAGGCCGAGCTACTGGCCGCCTGGTCGCTGGTGCAAGACGTGGCTCAGCGATTCGACGGCAAGCCCGCCCATGTGTCGGACCCTGATATTTCCATGCGCGTGTCGTGCGCCAAGTTGTTCGCCACCGAGATGGCGGGCCGCGTCGCGGATCGCGGCGTGCAGGTGCACGGCGGTGCGGGCTACATCAACGAGTACCCGGTCGAGCGGTTTTACCGCGACGTGCGTTTGCTGCGCCTGTACGAAGGCACTTCGCAAATCCAGCAAATCATCATTGGCCGCGAACTGATGCGTCAGGCCTGAGCGACCGATCACTCCCCCATTTATTCAAAAGAGCAAAGATCATGGACAAAGCCCTCAACGCCATCAACGCCGCCCGCTTTCAGTGGAACGACCCCATGCTGCTGGACGCGCAGCTCAGCAGCGACGAGCGCCAAGTGGCCGATGCGGCGCGCGCTTATTCCCAAGACAAACTGGCGCCCCGCGTGCTCGACGCCTTTCGCAACCAGCACACCGACGCCGGCATCTTCCGTGAAATGGGTGACCTGGGCCTGCTCGGCGCCACCATTCCCGAAGCCTATGGCGGCGCAGGCTTGAACTACGTTTGTTATGGCTTGGTCGCCCGCGAGGTCGAGCGCATCGACTCGGGCTACCGCTCCATGCTCAGCGTGCAGTCGTCCCTGGTGATGGTGCCCATCAACGCTTTTGGCAATGAAGCGACCAAGCAAAAATACCTGCCCAAGCTGGCCAGCGGCGAGTTCATTGGCTGCTTCGGCCTGACTGAACCAGACCACGGTTCTGACCCCGGCAGCATGATCACCCGCGCCCGCAAGGTGCCGGGCGGCTACAGCCTCACGGGCAACAAGATGTGGATCACCAACAGCCCGATCGCCGACGTGTTCGTGGTCTGGGCCAAGGACGACGAGGGCGCGATTCGCGGCTTTGTTTTGGAAAAAGGTTGGAAGGGCTTAAGCGCTCCGGCCGTGCACGGCAAGGTCGGCTTGCGCGCATCGATCACCGGCGAGATCGTGATGGAGCAGGTCTTCTGCCCTGAAGAAAACGCCTTTCCTGAAGTGCGCGGTTTGAAAGGCCCGTTCACCTGCCTGAACTCCGCCCGCTACGGCATTGCCTGGGGCGCCTTGGGCGCGGCCGAAGACTGCTTTGAGCGCGCCCGCCAGTACGTGATGGACCGCAAGCAGTTCGGCAAGCCGCTGGCGGCCAACCAGCTGATCCAGAAAAAACTGGCCGACATGATGACCGACATCTCGCTGGGCTTGCAGGGCTGCCTGCGCCTGGGCCGCATGAAGGACGAAGGCATGGACGCCATCGAGGTGACATCCATCATGAAACGCAACAGCTGCGGCAAGGCGTTGGATATTGCCCGCATGGCGCGCGACATGCTGGGCGGCAACGGCATCAGCGACGAGTTTGGCGTCGCCCGGCACTTGGTCAACCTCGAAGTAGTGAACACCTATGAAGGCACGCACGACGTGCACGCCCTAATTCTGGGCCGCGCCATCACTGGCATTCCCGCTTTTTGATCCGTTTGATTTGGAGTTGCTTTCATGAAAATTCTGGTACCCGTGAAACGCGTGGTGGACTACAACGTCAAAGTCCGCGTCAAGTCCGATGGCAGCGGCG
>JBBAPG010000020.1:0-38044 GCA_040400945.1 Polaromonas sp.
ATTCCCGTGTGAAAGTAGGACATCGTCAGGCTCTTACAGCAAGAAATGCCCAGTTAATCTTATGATTGACTGGGCATTTTCTTTTTCGGCTCCCAAAAGGCTATGAATCTATTTATGTCTAAGGCCTCATTAGTTAATGACCGCTCTCAAACATTAAACAATTCACTGTCTCGCAGGGTTGCTACATTGCTTTTCACTAAGTCCATCGTCATGACGTGAAGCCAAGGTCTCAAGTTGCTTGAGGCGAAAAAGCGTTGATGGATCGTGCGTAAATGGGGCGTTTTAACCGCCCAGTCCAGAAATTCGTCAAGGTTTTGGCGCTGCATTTCAAGCAGTTTGAACTTCAGGAGCACCTTGGCGGCGTGCCTGGCATGTTTAAGCGGATCACCTATAAAGGCCTCCAGACGCCCGCGAGCTCGGTCCATGACTTCGGCTGAATATTCAAAAATACGCCCATGTCCTGGAATCACCAGAGCGGGTTGCAGAGATTCGATCAAGTCCAGCGTAGCGGCAACGGTAGAAAACGCTTCCTCGCCTTCTAGTTCTGGAAAGACCACCCCAAAACCCTGCTCCCACAGCGCGTCAGCCGAGACCAAACAACGACTCAGCGGCTCGAACAGAACGACGGAGTGCGGATCATGGCCTGGGGCTGCATGGATTTGCCAGGCTCTGTCGCCCAGGACCATCTCTGATCCCGGCTGAAGCAGCCCATCGAAGCTAAAGCGGGGGCAGGTTTGCCCTGTCGGCAGATAAGTCAGCGCCACAGCGTCCCATTGCGCTACTTGTTCGGCGTGGCCCGGTGGGATAAAGGTTTCCAAGCCGGGATAGGCCAACTGCAAGGCAGCGTTGCCGCCGCAGTGATCGCTGTGAAGATGGGTGTTGAGCAGGCGATGCAGTACCTCACCATCCAGAGCGCTGCGTACCAGTTCAAGGGTCAGCGCTGAATGGCTGACGTAGCCGCTGTCAATGGCGACGTTGCGGGTAGGGCCTTTGAAGATGATGAGGTTGGCGGAGAGCCATCCCCGCTCGAGCACCTGCATGTGGGGCGGCAGAGCGTCGCTCATGCGCTGCGCAACTCACGGCGCAGGATTTTGCCCACGTTGGTCTTTGGCAACTCGTCGCGAAACTCGATGTACTTAGGGCGCTTGTAGCCCGTGAGGTTTTGCTTGCAGTAGGCCGCAAGGTCTTCTTCGGTGAGTGAGGGGTTGTCTTTGACGACAAAGACCTTGATCGCCTCGCCCTGCATGCTGTCCGGTACGCCCACCGCCGCGCATTCCACCACGCCGGGGCAGAGCGAAATGACGTTCTCCAACTCATTAGGAAAGACGTTGAAGCCGGACACGATGATCATGTCCTTCTTGCGGTCGATGATGCGTGTGTAACCAGCCTCGTCCATGATGCCGATGTCGCCGGTGCGCATGAAGCCATCGTTGGTGAAGGCTTTTTCATTTTCAGCCGGCTGCAAGTAATAACCCGTCATGACCTGCGGGCCCTTGATGCAGATTTCGCCTGATTCGCCGACCGCGAGCGAATGGCCGTCATCGTCCTTAATGGCGACTTCCACCCCCGGCAATGGCAGCCCGATGGTGCCGCTGAAGGATTTCGCAGTTACGGGGTTGTTGGTTCCAATGGCGCAGGTTTCGCTCATGCCCCAGCCTTCGATCATGGGGCAGCCCGTGACCTTGAGCCAGTGCTTGGCCGTGCCTGCCGACGCCGCCATGCCCCCAGCCTGAGACACGCAAAGCGAAGAGAAATCAACGGTCTTGAACTGCGGATGCTGGAGCAGCGCGTTGAACAGCGTGTTGACGGCTGGCAACATGTGAAAAGGCCTCTTTTTCAGCACCTCAATGAACTTGCCAAAGTCGCGCGGATTGGGGATCAGCGTGATGTGGGAACCCCAGCGAATGGCCAGCAGCCCCAGCGTCAGCGCGAAGATGTGATAGAGCGGCAGCGCTGCGATGCTGTTGGTCTTGCTCACGTCCCCAACGCGTTTCAATGCGGGGCTGAACCATGCTTCCGCCTGCAAGATGGCCGCGACGATGTTGCGATGCGTCAGCACCGCCCCCTTGGACAGCCCGGTGGTGCCACCCGTGTATTGCAGGAACGCGATGCTGTCGAGATTGCTGCCCGCTGGCTTGAGCGTGCTGCGGCTACCTTCCGCCAGCGCCTGGCGGAAAGTCAGGACTTGCCGTCCGCCGTCCAGCGGCAGCTTGAAAGCGGGAACCAGCTTGGCCAGATGCCGCACGGCAAACGTGATCCAGCGCCCGTACCAGGGCCCAAGCAAATCGCCCATGGCAGCCACGACCACGTTCTTGATCGGCGTCCTGCCGATCACCTCTTCTAGGGTCTTGGCAAAGTTCTCGAGGATCACGATGGTCTCGGCGCCCGAATCACGCAGCTGATGCTCAAGCTCGCGCGGCGTGTAGAGCGGATTGACGTTCACGCAGGTGTAGCCGGCCCGCAGCACAGCGCACATGGTGACGGCGAACTGCGGCACATTGGGCAGCATGATGGCCACCCTCGCCCCAGGCTCAAGGCCTTGCTTCTGGAGCCAGGCGCCGAGCGACGCTGACAACTCGTCAAGCTCCCGGTAACTCATCCAGCGGTCCATGCACACAGAAAACGGACGTGCCGCGTTCTTGCGAAACGAATCCTCCAGCAATTGATTCAAGGACTGGAACTGTTCGGGATGAACATCCGCCGGGATGCCCTCGGGATAACTCTTGAGCCACAACCTGTCCATAAATTCTCCTTGTCTCGCATTGTCAAAGCAGGACCTCCCACTGGCCCATGGGACTTGTCCTAGTTCGACAGTGCAAGCCCTGATTTTGAGGCGGCCGAAGGTCACCCGTGCGACAGCATGGCCTGGGGCGACGGGCTCGCGAGCTGTGGGAAACTTTGGCGCATGACGCAAGACCCCACCAGGCAGCCAAGCCGACCCGCTTCAAGTGTTGTGACGCAGCCCGCCCAGCCGGGTGAGTTGGCGCGGCTGCAGCGGCGAATCCTGCTGGGACTTTCGATATTCTCAGCCGCGTGGCTCTGGTTCTTGTGGCCTTACTCGCGCACGTGGGCACTGATCGGGGCCCTGTTTGGCTGTGTGGGATACGTGCCTGCGCTGGCTGCCGAACTGCTTGTCATGCAGCAGGTGAATCGGCAAGACCCGGTTGCGCGGGCCACGTGGCGCGAGTTACTGTCGGCCTGGCTCTGCGAGTCGTGGATTGACGCCCAGGTTTTTGCCTGGCGCCAGCCCTTTCGGCCCAACGCTGTGCCGGATCAATTGCAGGGGACGCAACTGGTGGGTCAGCGCGGGGTGGTCTTCGTCCACGGCTTGGTTTGCAACCGCGGCTTCTGGACGCCGTGGCTCCAACGGCTGCAGGGGGGATGCCACGCCTTTGTGGCCGTCAACCTCGAGCCCGTCTTTGGCACCATCTCCGGATACGGGCCCGCGATCGACGCGGCGGTCAAAGCCGTCACGGTGGCCTCGGGTTTGCCGCCGGTGCTGGTGTGCCACAGCATGGGCGGCGTGGCCGCCCGAGCCTGGCTGGCCAGCTACAGCCAAGCCGGAAAGCCACCGCCTGTGCATCACATGGTCAGCATCGGCTCGCCGCACCGCGGCACCTGGCTGGCGCGCTTCGCGCGCAGTCCCAATGCAATCGAGATGCGTGAGGGCAGCGATTGGCTAGCCGAGCTCAATGCTGACCGGCTCGACCACGCCTCTGTCCCCTGGTTGTGCTGGTATAGCAACTGCGATCACATCGTGTTCCCTGCCTCCACGGCCACCTTGCCCGGTGCGGATAACCGATTGGTCCGGGGGGCGGCCCATGTGCAACTGGCTTTTATGCCCGAAGTGATGGACGAAACGCTGGCCTTGCTGGGCCCGGCCGCTATGGCACCTGTTGCGCTGAGTGACGCACTATCTGCGCCGCGACCCTAGACACCTGCGTTGCTGCACTGCAACATTACATTTTGATTCGCTCTGCTTTAGCGGATTCGCCGTTCGAGATGCGCTCACCCGACAGCTCACAAAGTTCTTTAGATATCAAGGGCTTACACGAGGCAGGGTACCCTTGGTAGCCCTATCGCCTCGTCGGGAAACATCAAGCCAGGCCCCTAAAGCCGAGTTCAGAGAAGGGCGGTCGACCTGAAAAATACGGGAAAACCCGTACATTACCGACATGCCCTTTTCCGACAAGCTCGTCAAAACACCTTCAGCGCCCGGCTGGGGTCTGTTTCGCTGGCCGCTATTGAAGAGGACTCGCAGTGCTTGGCTGCCCGGCGCGGTGCCGATCCGGACGTTGGTTTCTGCCCATATTCCCCAGATCACCCGGCACCTGCTGGCCCTTTCACCGGAAGATCGCTACCTGCGCTTTGGCTACGCCGCCAATGATGCGCAAATCGAGCGTTACGTCGCCAGCCTGAACTTCAAGCGCGACGAAATCTTTGGCATTTACAACCGGCGTCTGGAGCTCATCGCCTTGGCACATCTGGCCTTCACCGTCGACCCGGAGCTCAAGAGCTGTGCTGAGTTTGGCGTGTCGGTGTTGAAACAAGCGCGTGGGCGTGGCTACGGCGGTCGGCTGTTTGATCGGGCCGCGAAGCACGCGCGCAACCAAGGCGTGGGCCTGCTCTTCATTCACGCATTGAGCGAGAACACCGCCATGCTCAAGATCGCACGCGCCAGCGGCGCAAGCATCGAGCGCGAGGGCTCCGAAAGCGAGGCCTATCTGAAGCTGCCCCCGGCCGACCTCGACTCGCACATGACCGAGCTGCTGGAAGAGCGCATGGCCCAGACTGACTACCGCCTCAAGGTGCAGGCGCATCAGTTCTGGTCGGTGCTGGCACTGATGCAAGAAGTGCGCAATGGTGTGCGCGATTCGCGTGACCGCATGCTGCGCTGACACTTCAGCATTTGCGCGCCCCAGGCAATGCGGCAGGCCAGTACTGAATTCAGCTATCCTTGTCGGCTTCTTAACTACCGAACACCTACGTGTCCGACGCCCCCCCCAGTCGTCCGCTCAAAGCGGAAGACAAACGCGGCTTTTTGCAAAAGCTCGCTGAAATGCTCCACCCCGGCCCCGACTCAAAAGACGAGTTGATCGAGACCCTGGTTGAAGCCCAAGACAACGACGTGATTGGCGCCCAGAGCAGAGAGATGCTCGAAGGCGTCATCCGCATGGCCGACATGACCGCCGGCGATGTGATGGTGGCGGCGCCGCGCATGGACGCCATCAACATCGATGCGCCCTTTGACGAGCTGCTTCATGTCGTCATCGACACGGCGCACTCTCGCTTCCCGGTCTATGAGGCCGACAAGGAAAACATCATCGGCATCTTGCTCGCCAAGGACCTGCTCAAGTTGCAGCGCGCCCCCGAGCTGAACATTCGCGCACTGCTGCGCCCGGCCGTGTTCGTGCCCGAAAGCAAGGGCTTGAACGACTTGTTGCGTGAATTTCGCGGCAACCGCAACCATCTGGCCATCGTCATTGACGAATTCGGCCGCGTTGCCGGACTCATCACCATTGAAGACGTGCTCGAGCAAATCGTCGGCGAGATCGAAGACGAATTCGACATCGCAGAAGACGAGGGCGATATCTTTGGCCTGAGCGACCACACTTACCGCGTGAGTGGCGACACGGCGATCGAACGTGTCAACGAAGCCTTTGGTGTGCGCCTGCCCGAGTCAGACTTTGACACCATCGGCGGCTTGGTCGCGCATGAAATGGGCCACGTGCCTAAGCGAGGCGAGTCGCATGTGCTGTCGGGCATCCAATTTTTGGTGCTGCACACCAAGGGTGGCGCGGTGCGTTGGTTCAAGGTGTCGCCGGTGGAGGCACCGGCCGCCCGCGTTCGGCCTGCGCCGGGCAGTCGGCCTTGAGCCTGGGCGGCTCTCCCGGCCTGCGCTGGCCGGCCGTTTTGCTTGTGCTGGCGGCGGGCCTGGCCCATGCGCTCAGCATGGCCTGGCCTTTCGCTTTTCCCTTGCCTGGTCTAAGCACCGGGCAGGCCTCCGGCGGCTTGCAAGTTGCGTCATTAGCGGTCTTGGTTTGGCAGCTTGAGGATGCGCGCAGCGCCCGCCAAGGCCTGCGCCTGGGCTGGCTTTTTGCCACGGCCATGCTGGCCGGCACGTTCTGGTGGCTGTTCATTTCCATGCACCGATACGGCGGTTTGCCCGCGGCACTGGCGGCGGTGGCGGTGCTCACCTTGGCTGGCTTGCTGGCGCTTTATTACGCGGCGGCGGCAGCCGCTTATGTGCGTTTTGCGCCGCTCTCCAAGCTGGGTCGCGCGCTGTTTTTTGCCGGCCTGTGGCTGTTGGCGGAACTGGCAAGGGTGGTGCTGTTCACTGGCTTTCCGTGGGGCGAGGGCGGCTATGCCCACGTGGACGGCTGGGCCCGGCCCTTGGCCGCGTGGGTGGGCGTGCATGGCCTGACATGGCTGGCCGCCGCCGTGGCAGCTGGATTGGCCTTGCTCCTGCCGGCAGCTTTGGAGGCCGGAAGGTCGGCGCGAAGGTCGGACGCAAACCAAGGCCGTAAGGCGCAAGCCTTGATGGTCCCGATCGCTTTGATCGCCGCGGCTTGGTGCCTGGCAAGTTTGCCCCCTTCATCCGCGTTGAGCCATGTAGCTGGCGCCCCAGAGCGTCCGCCACTGAGCGTCACGCTGCTGCAAGGCAACATCCCGCAAGATCTGAAGTTTCAGCCCGGCACCGGCCTCGGAGATGCGTTGCGCTTTTATGGCGAACAGCTGGTCGCGGCCAAGACCGACCTTGTGGTGCTGCCGGAGACCGCCTTGCCGCTCTTGCCCCAGCAGCTGCCGGACGGCTACCTCGCGCGCCTTCAGACCCGCTTTGGGAGCGGCCAGCAGGCCGCGTTGATCGGCATGCCCTTGGCCGACGGTGCGGGCTACAGCAACTCCGTGGTGGGCTTGGCCCCCGGCGTCGTGCCTTACCGCTACGACAAACATCACCTCGTGCCTTTCGGCGAGTTCATTCCGCCGTTTTTTCAGTGGTTCATCCGCATGATGAACATTCCGCTGGGCGACTTCAAGCGCGGGGCGCTGGGGCAGGCGGCTTTTGAGTGGCGCGGCGAACGCTTGGCGCCCAATATTTGTTATGAAGACCTGTTTGGCGAAGAGCTGGGCAAAAACTTCCAAGACCCCGCCCGGGCGCCGACCCTCCTGGTCAACGTCAGCAACATCGCGTGGTTTGGCAATACGGTGGCCATCGACCAGCACTTGCACATCTCGCGCCTGCGCGCCCTTGAATTTGCCCGCCCCATGCTGCGCGCCACCAACACCGGTGCCACTGTGGTGATCGATGCGAAAGGGGCGGTGACGTATGCGCTGCCCCGCCACACACGCGGCGTCTTGGTGGCCGAAGTGCGCGGCGTGGACGGCCTGACGCCTTATGCGCGTTGGGTCCCGGTATTTGGGCTGTGGCCTTGGGTCTTGCTGGGTGCACTGAGTCTTGCGGCTGCGGTCTGGGCGCGGCGGCGAACCGGCGCCGCGCACGGTAGACCGGCCGCGTAAAATGGCGAGTTGGCGTCTTGGTGCGCCGCTTGCCCTGGCGGGCAGGATACGGAGCAAACTGTGCACCGTGCCCTGCACGTCCCACGCAGCTTGCTGCTGCCCTTGAATCCGACGCGACCTCTGTCAGCCGACGCTCTTTATGCTCACTTTCCAGCAAATCATTCTCAGGCTCCAGTCTTATTGGGCCGACCAAGGCTGCGCGCTCTTGCAGCCTTATGACATGGAGGTTGGCGCCGGCACCTCGCACACCGCCACCTTCTTGCGCGCCCTCGGCCCGGAGCCCTGGAAGGCGGCCTATGTGCAGCCCAGCCGCCGCCCCAAAGACGGCCGCTACGGCGAAAACCCCAACCGCCTGCAGCACTACTACCAGTACCAAGTGGTGCTCAAGCCCGCGCCCAGCAACATCCTCGAGTTGTACCTGGGCTCACTTGAAGCCCTGGGTTTTGATTTGAAGAAGAACGACATCCGCTTTGTGGAAGACGACTGGGAAAACCCGACGCTGGGCGCCTGGGGTCTGGGCTGGGAAGTCTGGCTCAACGGCATGGAGGTCACGCAGTTCACTTACTTCCAGCAAGTCGGCGGCATTGACTGCCGGCCCATCACGGGCGAGATCACCTACGGCCTCGAGCGCCTGGCCATGTACCTCCAAGGCGTCGACAACGTCTACAACCTGACCTGGACCGATGGCCTGAGCTATGGCGACGTGTACAAGCAAAACGAGGTGGAGCAGTCCACCTACAACTTCGAGCATTCAGACGCCGACTTCCTGTTCACCGCGTTCAATGCGCACGAAAAGCAGGCCAAGCATTTGATCGAAGCGCAACTGGCCTTGCCGGCTTATGAGCAGGTGTTGAAGGCTGCCCACAGCTTTAATTTGCTGGATGCGCGCGGCGCTATTTCCGTGACAGAGCGCGCAGCCTACATCGGCCGCATTCGCAACCTCGCCCGCGCCGTAGCGCAAAGCTATTTTGAAAGCCGCGAACGCCTGGGCTTTCCGCTGGCCCCGCGGGAATGGGCGGCGCAAATGCAGGCCGCCTTGCCTGTACTGAACAAGAAGGCCGCGTGAGGCCATGACGATGACCACTGATAACTTGCTCGTTGAACTCTTCGTTGAAGAGCTGCCGCCCAAAGTCCTGAAAAAACTCGGCGATGCCTTCGCTGGTGTCTTGCATGAGCAGCTCAAGACGCAGGGCTTGGCTGCTGTCGACTCCGCGCTGACGGCTTTTGCTTCGCCGCGACGCTTGGCTGCACACATCACTGGCGTGGCTGGGCAAGCGGCTGACAAATCGGTGTCGCAGAAGTTGATGCCGGTGAGTGTGGGGCTGGACGCCAGCGGCAATGCCACGCCCGCACTGCTGAAAAAGTTGCAGGCCCTGGGCGCTGATGCATCTGCTGTAGGGGGTCTGAAGAAAGTCATGGACGGCAAGGCCGAAGCGCTCTTTTACGAGAGCTTGGTGCAAGGCGCCACGCTGGCTGAAGGCTTGCAAAAGGCCTTGCTCGAAGCCATCTCCAAGCTGCCAATCCCCAAGGTCATGAGCTACCAGCTGGAAACTGACTGCGAATTGCCCGGCTGGAGCAGCGTGAGCTTTGTGCGCCCTGCTCACGGGCTCGTAGCCTTGCACGGCAGCGGCGTGGTGCCGGTGCAGGCGCTGGGCTTGACCTCTGGCGACTGCACCCAAGGCCACCGCTTCGAAGCCGCAGTCTCGCCCGTGCGCATTGCGCACGCAGACCACTACGCCGCCACGCTGCTCAAAGATGGCGCTGTGATCGCCAGCTTTGCCGAGCGCAAGGCCGAGATCGCGCGACAGTTGCAGGCGGCCGCTGCCAAAGTCGGCGGCGGTGTGCGTCCTATCGAAGACGAAGCGCTGCTGGACGAAGTCACGGCCCTGGTCGAGCGCCCGAACGTGCTGATTTGCGCGTTTGAAAAAGAGTTCCTGGGTGTGCCGCAGGAATGCCTGATCCTGACCATGAAGGCGAACCAGAAGTACTTTCCGCTGCTGGACCCCGCCGGCAAATTGACGCACCAGTTTTTGGTGGTCAGCAACATCAGCCCTGGCGATGCCAGTGCCGTCATTGGCGGCAACGAGCGCGTGGTGCGCCCGCGCCTGGCCGACGCCAAGTTCTTCTTTGACCAGGACCGCAAGAAAACACTGGCCTCGCGCGTGGCGGGGTTGGACAAGGTGGTTTATCACAACAAGCTCGGCTCGCAAGGCGAGCGCGTGGAGCGGGTGCGGGCCATCGCCCGCGCTATTGCGTCTCAACTCGGCGACGCAACACTGGTGGCCCAAGCCGATCAAGCCGCGCAACTGGCCAAGACCGATTTAGTAACCGACATGGTCGGCGAGTTCCCTGAGCTGCAAGGCACCATGGGCCGCTACTACGCGCTCAACGACGGTCTGCCCGCTGACGTGGCCGATGCGATTGAAGACCACTACAAGCCGCGCTTTGCGGGCGATGAATTGCCGCGCAACACGGTGGGCTTGGTGGTGGCGCTGGCTGACAAGCTCGAGACCTTGGCCGGCATGTTCGGTATTGGCAATTTGCCCAGTGGCGACCGCGACCCTTTTGCACTGCGCCGCCATGCGCTGGGCGTGCTGCGCATGCTTGGCGAACGCCAGTTGCCGCTGGACCTGGACGCTCTGTTGCGCCAAGCCGGCGAAGCCTTTGGGAGCAAAATTAGCGATGCAGGCGCCACCGCACAGGCGCTGGCTGAGTTCATCTACGACCGCCTGGCCGGGAGTCTGCGCGAGCAAGGCTTTAGCGCGCAAGAAGTGGACGCCGTGCTGGCGCTCAAGCCGCAGCGCCTGGGTGATGTGAGCGTGCGCCTGCAAGCCGTGCGCGCCTTTGCCACGCTTGCTGAAGCGCCTGCCTTGGCAGCCGCCAACAAGCGCATCGGCAACATCTTGAAGAAAGCCGAAGTCGAGGGCGCAGTGGACGCGCATGTGAATGTCGCGCTGCTCAAGGAAGACGCTGAAAAAGCCCTGCATGCGCAAATGCAAAAACTCGTGCCCGCTTCTGAAGCGCAGTTCAAAGCCGGCGACTACACCGCAAGCTTGCAGACCTTGGCCGCCTTGCGAGCGTCGGTGGATGCTTTCTTTGACCACGTGATGGTGAATGCCGAGGAAATGGACCTCCGCCTGAACCGTCAGGGCTTGCTGAAGTCCTTGCACGTCGCCATGAACCGGGTCGCGGATCTCTCGCGTCTAGCCTCGTAAACACGGTCAGACTCAAATCATGACCAGCATGAAACTCGTCATCCTCGACCGCGACGGCACCATTAACGCCGACAGCGACGACTACGTGAAGTCGCCCGAGGAATGGCTGCCGCTGCCTGGTGCGCTGGAGGCCATTGCCCGGCTCAACCATGCGGGCTGGCACGTGGTCATCGCCTCCAACCAGTCGGGCCTGGGGCGCGGGCTGTTTGACGTGGGCGCGCTCAACGCCATGCATGCCAAGATGCACAAACTGCTGGCGGCTGTGGGCGGGCGTGTGGATGCGGTGTTTTACTGCCCGCATAGCCCTGAAGAAGTTTGTGTGTGCCGCAAACCCTTGCCCGGCCTGTTTGACCAGATCGGTTTGCGCTTTGGTGTGTCCCTCAAGGGCGTGCCGGCCTGCGGCGATTCGCTGCGCGATGTCGTGGCCGCCCGTGCGGCTGGCTGTGAAGCGCACTTGGTACTGTCAGGTAAGTCGGCCGGTTTGGCCGCCGGTGGCCAGCCCATGGGATTGCCGGAGGGCACACACCTGCACCGGGATCTGGCCGCCTTTGCTGATTTTCTGATCGAGCGCGAGGCCACTGCCATGGCGGCTGCGCCTTTGCCGCCCAGCCCTGCCTGAGCAGCCTGCTTCACTTCAAAAGTCTTCATGCCCCTGATCCGTTCCTTTATTCACTTGCTCTGGATGATCATCACCGTCATCCCCTGGGCCTTGGTGGTGCTCCTGGTGTCACCGTTTTTGAGCAGCACAAAAATCTACTGGCTGTGCGCGGGCTGGTTGCGCCTGGCGGTGACCGGCGGCACCGTGATCCTGGGCATTCGCAACCGTGTGACGGGTATGGAAAACCTGCCTGTGGGCGAGAAGAGTGCCTGCGTGTTGCTGGTCAAGCATCAAAGCACCTGGGAGACTTTTTCCATGGTCACGCTGATGCCGCATCCGCTGGCCTATGTGTTTAAAAAAGAACTGCTCTACGTGCCATTTTTCGGCTGGGCCATGGCGCGCATGGACATGATCCATATCGACCGCAGCAAGCGCCAGGAAGCTTTTTCCAAGGTGGTCGAACAAGGCCGGAGGCTCATGGGTCAGGGCGTCTGGGTCATCATGTTTCCTGAAGGCACACGTATCCCCCGTGGTCAGCAAGGCGTTTATAAAAGCGGTGGCACGCGGCTGGCCATTGAAACCGGCGCGCCTGTGATCCCGGTGGCTGTGACTTCGGCCAAATGCTGGCCGCGCAAGGCCTTCATCAAAAAACCTGGCATCGTGGACATTTCCATCGGCAAGCCCATCAGCAGTGTGGGCCGCAAACCTGATGAGTTGATGCGCGAAGTTCAAGCGTGGATTGAGGCCGAAATGCGCCGACTGGACCCGGATGCGTACCCGGCGGACGAGCGCACAGCGCATGTAAACGCCTGAAACGAAACGCTGCCTCAAGCCGGCCCGTCGTTAGACTTCAATGATGCAAAAACTTCTCCAGCGAACACTGGATCTGTTTGCCTCTGAGCCCGCCGCCTTGGCTCCTCTGACGGGCCAGCCCAACAAGACAAAAGCCCCGAGGCGCGCGCCGAGCCCCGGCCGAGGTCGCGCCCCAGCCATGCCCGATCTGCTCGACCTCATGCGGCCCGAGGCCTTTGAGTTGCCACGGGATGCAGCTCAACCACAAGCTGCCCAGCCATCAACGCATCCGGCCGCTGGCTCACCAGGCTCAACAGGCGCAGAGCAAAGCCTGCGCGACGCCTTGGCGCCGGCCAGCTTCCGCCATCCCGAGGCCAGCCGCGAAGCTTTGCTGTCGGGCGTGCTGGTGGCCTACGCTTTTCGGCGGGGCAAGCGCCGCACCATCGGCTTTTCTGTCGGCGCGGAAGGTTTGGCGGTGAGTGCACCCAAGTGGGTGCCGCTGCAAGACATTGACCGTTCGGTGCAAGAAAAAGGCAGCTGGATATTGAAGAAGCTGCAGGAAACGCGGGAGCGGCACCGCCGCATGGCTTCGGCCCAGGTGGACTGGCGCGACGGCGCCAGCGTGCCCTATCTCGGCGGCAGCCTGAAGGTGCTGCTGGATCCGAGCCAGGGCAAGGGGCGTTCACAAGCGCAGGTCTGCCCGCCGCTGGATGGGTTGCAACTGCTGACCCTGGGCCTGCCCCACAGCGCCAGCCAAGCGCAGATTCGCGACGCCGCGCAGGCCTGGCTGATGCGGCAGGCCAAACAGCTTTTTGAGCAGCGCTTGAATCATTTCGCGCCCCAGCTAGGCGTGCAGTGGCGCCGGCTGAGCTTGAGCAGCGCGGGCACACGTTGGGGCAGCGCCAGTATCGACGGCTCGATCAGGTTGAACTGGAGGCTGATCCATTTCAAGCCCTCAGTCATTGACTACGTGGTGGTGCATGAACTCAGTCATTTGCGGGTCATGGACCACAGCCCTAAGTTCTGGGACACGGTGCGCACCATCGTGCCCGACTATGCCGTGTTGCGGGGCCAGCTCAAGGACGAGATGATCCCGACGTGGTGATCATGTTACGAGTGCGCAATTGATAAACATTGTTAATATGGAACTTACACGGCCCATATCAATGAAACGCAGCCCTGAGGAAATGATCAGCAGGCCCTGCGCCACCCGTTCATGTCACCAAAAAAAATCCTCATCGTTGAAGACAATCCCGACCATCTTGAACTCACCGTCCTGACCTTGCAGGAGCAAGGCGTCGCAGCGGAGATCGTGGTGGCGCGCGACGGCGCAGAGGCCTTGAATTATCTCTGGGGACAAGGACCGCATGCCGGGCGCGATACCCATAAGCAACCCGCTCTGGTGATGCTGGATATGAAGCTGCCCAAGCTGTCTGGCCTGGACGTGCTGCGCAGCCTGCGCGCCAATCCCCTGACCGCCTTTGTGCCAGTGGTGATGCTCACCTCGTCTTGCGAAACATCCGACATGCTCGCCTGTTACCAGACCGGTGCCAACGGTTTCGTCCGCAAGCCGGTGGACTTTTTGGCATTCACCGAAAAGTTGAACCATCTCCAGGCCTACTGGATCGGCGTGAATGAAGCAGTGGCCAGCGACTGAGCCTGCCGCCGCGTTAAATACAATGCCGGGATGAAAACAGGTGTTGCCAACGTCCCATGAATCCCAGTGGCTTCCTGTCGTTTGAAGAAGCGATCACTGCGCATGATTTCCGCGAAACCGCCTACTGCGGGCTTGAATACGCCGCCCAGCAATTGCAGTGCTCACCAGAAGCCGTCCGTAGCGAGGTGGCCAGCGGTGCACTCCAGGGTTGGCTCACCATGGGCGGCTTCGAGCGGATCGCTCTGACGTCCTTACCGGGCTTTAGCCCACTTGGCGGATCAGAGATCAAGGCGCCCTTGCGGTTGCTGGTCGTCGAGGACGACGCGAGCACCATGGAGTTATACCGCTGTCAGTTCGAGCAATGGAACTTGCCGCTGGACTGCACCTGGATGGACTCCGCTGTCCCTGCGCTCATGGACATTGCCAGCATGCAGCCTCAGCTGCTGATCACTGACCTGTCCATGCCCGGCCTGGATGGCCTCGAGCTCTTGCGTGGGCTGCACCGCAACCCTCGACTGGAAGGCATGCAGATCGTGGTCATAAGCGGGTGGGCCCCTGAGTACATCGCCCAGCGCGGAGCCCTGCCACCCAGCATCGAGCTCCTGCGAAAGCCGGTGGACTTTGACTGGCTGCGACGCTACGTGACTGCGCTGGTCGATCTGAAGCGGTAAACGCCGTCCTGGCCGCTTTCACGCTGGAGCTGGCCGTCAAACCAGAGCCAGTGCAAGTGAGCGATGGCCTCCCCCATGGCAAACGTGGTCTGGTGCAAGTCGAGCGGCCGCCTGAACATCACCGGCAAAATGTCGGCCGCGCTAAGGGGGCTGACGGCGCAGGCCTCCTGCACCTCGGCCAGTCGGTCCTTGTGATGCTGATGCAGTTGATCAATACGCGTGTGCAAGCCCGTGAAGGGTTTGCCGTGCGACGGCAAGGTCAAGGTGTCGGCTGCCAGAGGTCGGAACTTGTCGATTGATGACAGGAACAGGGCCAGTGAGTTGGCTTCAGGCTCGGCGTCGTACACACTGACGTTGGTTGAAATGCGCGGCAGCATCATGTCGCCGCCGATCAGCAGCGGCGTTGGCAGTGAGCTGTCGTCACAGTACAGCGCCATGTGTTCAGGCGCATGACCGTGACCGCTGATGCAGCGCCAGGCCCGCCCGCCGATTTGCACGCGCTGTCCGTCAAGCAAACGCGCGTGGCTGCGCGGCACCGCGGGTACCAGGCTCGAGTAGTAGCTGCCGCGGGCGCGGATTTTTTCAATAGCGTCCGGATCTGTCAGGCCGTGCGACGCGAAAAAGGAAGCTGCACTCTCGCCTCCCGGCCCCGATGCCTGCAGGCTGGCCAGTTGCGCGGCGTTGAAGTCGGTGGTGCTGATCCACAAAGGCGCTGACCAGCGTGTGCACAGCCAGTGCGCCAGACCGATGTGGTCGGGGTGCATGTGCGTGACGAGCACACGCAAAATGGGCAAGCCCTCGAGCTGCGTGGCAAAGATGCTTTCCCACTGCGCCCTGGCTTCATCGCGGCTGATGCAGCAATCCACGACCGTCCAACCTGGCCTGCCGTCCATCTCATCGCGCAGCAGCCATAAATTGATGTGGTCTAGCGCGAAGGGCAGGGCCATGCGTATCCAGCGCACACCTGGAGCAACCTCCAGGGTTTCGCCGCTAGCGGGCAAGCGTTGGCCCAAGGGGTAATGCAATTGCTGCTCAAGAAGGTTCATGGACTGTCGCGGCTTTCGCCGGGGTGCGCTATATTTGACGTTGACGTAACGTCAATGAATCTTTGATTGTAAAAGCCGACTGCGTTTGACGCACCGGCATCACGAAAGAGCGCACAACGTATGGTTACGAGCTACACCATCAGCGATCTCGCACGGGAGTTTGACCTGACCACCCGCGCCATGCGCTTTTACGAGGACATGGGTTTACTTCAGCCGCTCCGTGAAGGACCGGGTGGACGCAACCGCATTTACAGTCCGCGCGACCGCACCCGCCTCAAACTCACCTTGCGTGCGAAGCGTCTGGGTCTGAGCCTGAGTGAAGCCAAAGAAATCATTGATACGTATGAGAGCCCACGCGACACCGCGCCGCAACTTAAAAAATTCCTGGTGGTCCTGGCTGGGCACCGTAAGCAGCTTGAGGAGCAGATGGCCGACCTGCAAGCCAACCTTGAAGAGATCAAGGTTCACGAGAAAGAGGCGAAAGCCTTGTTGGCCAAGTCTGAGAAAGCCGTCAAGTCTGGCAAGGCCGCCAAGTTAGGCGTTACTGCCAAGGCGGGCAAACAGACGGGGCGTGCCCAAACATCGAAAACATCGAAAGCGTCCGCATGACCGCCGCGCTCTTCGAACGCGTCAACGCTTCCTTCGAGCGCCAGGGACTGATGCAACACCTTGGCGCGCGGCTGCTCCGGGTCGAGCATGGCGTGTGCGAGATTGCGCTGCCCTATTCAGACAAGGTCACGCAGCAGCAAGGCGGCTTTCATGGCGGCGCCATGGGTGCGCTGGCCGACATTGCCGGCGGCTACGCGGGCCTCACGGTCGCGCCCGACGGCATGGAAGTGACCACCGTGGAATACAAGGTCAACTTCATGGCGGCCTTTGACCACGGCGAGCTGCGCGCCACCGGCCGCGTGCTTAAGGCGGGTAAACGCATCATCGTCACCATGGCCGAGGTGCGCCACGTGGCTGCAGACGGGCAAGAATCAGACTGCGCCGTGATGCAGCAGACGCTGGTGCCCGTACCCAAGACGTACTGAATACATCAAACAAAACTCGAGGAAACACCCATGAGCAACCTGCCCGGCCTGAACTTTCAACTCGGTGAAGACATTGACGCGCTACGCGACGCGGTGCGCGAATTTTCTGAAGTCGAGATTGCGCCACGCGCCGCCGAGATTGACCGCAATGACCAGTTCCCCATGGACTTGTGGGCCAAGATGGGTGCCTTGGGCGTGCTCGGCATCACGGTCGATGAAGCCTACGGCGGCGCCAACATGGGTTACCTCGCGCACATGATTGCCATGGAAGAAATCTCGCGTGCATCAGCCTCGGTGGGTTTGTCGTACGGCGCGCACAGCAATTTGTGCGTGAATCAGATCAAGCGCAACGGCAACGAAGCCCAGCGCGCCAAGTACCTGCCCAAACTCATCAGCGGTGAGCACGTGGGTGCGCTGGCCATGAGCGAGCCAGGCGCCGGCAGCGACGTGCTGAGCATGAAGCTCAAGGCCGAAGACAAAGGCGGCTACTACCTGCTCAACGGCAGCAAGATGTGGATCACCAATGGCCCCGACGCCGACACGTTGGTGGTCTATGCCAAGACCGACCCCGAGTTGGGCGCGCGCGGCGTCACGGCATTCTTGATTGAAAAAGGCATGAAGGGCTTTTCAGTCGCGCAAAAGCTCGACAAGCTGGGCATGCGCGGCAGCCACACGGGTGAGCTTGTGTTTGCCAATGTCGAGGTGCCTGAAGCCAACATCCTGGGCCATCTGAACGGCGGCGCCAAGGTGCTGATGAGCGGGCTGGACTATGAACGCGCGGTGCTCTCCGGCGGGCCGCTGGGCATCATGCAGTCCGTCATGGACAACGTCATGCCCTACATCCATGACCGCAAGCAGTTCGGCCAAAGCATCGGCGAGTTCCAGCTCATCCAGGGCAAAGTGGCCGACATGTACACCGTTCTGCAAGCGGGCCGGTCTTTTGCCTATACCGTGGCCAAGAACCTGGACTTGCTGGGCAGCGAGCACGTGCGCCAGGTGCGCAAGGACTGCGCCAGCGTGATCCTGTGGACGGCGGAAAAAGCCACCTGGATGGCCGGCGAGGGCGTGCAGATTTTTGGCGGTAATGGTTACATCAACGAATACCCGCTGGGCCGGCTGTGGCGTGATGCCAAGCTCTACGAAATTGGCGCCGGCACCAGTGAAATCCGGCGCATGCTGATCGGCCGCGAACTGTTTGCCGAGACGGCGTAAGCCAGCCGACCTGCGCAGCGGGGAAAATGCAGCCATGAGTTCAATACAAGACCTGTTTGCCCATAACCGCGCCTGGGCTGCGCAAATGGAGGCCGAGCGCCCCGACTTCTTCACCAGCCTGGTGCAGCAGCAAACGCCCAAGTACATGTGGATCGGCTGCTCAGACAGCCGCGTGCCGGCCAACCAGATCACGGGGCTGGAGCCAGGCGAGGTTTTTGTTCACCGCAACGTGGCCAACGTCGTGGTGCATTCAGACCTCAATGCTTTGTCCACCATCCAGTTCGCCGTCGAGCGGCTGAAGGTGGCGCACGTGATGGTGGTGGGGCATTACGGTTGCTCAGGCGTGCGTGCGGCACTCGAAGGCGCGCGCATTGGACTGGCCGACAACTGGCTGCGCCACATTCAAGACGTGCGTGACCGCCACCGCAAGCTGTTGGACGCGATTGCCGAGCCGCATCGCTGCGACGCGCTGGTGGAGCTCAACGTCATCGAGCAGGTGGTCAACGTGGCGCAGAGCACGGTGCTGCAAGACGCCTGGATGCGCGGCCAGACGGTGTCGCTGCATGGCTGGGTTTACGGCATCCATGACGGATTGCTCAAAGACATGCACATCACAGTGGCCGCGAACGACGACCTGGAAGCGACCTACCGCACGGCCATTGACGGCGTCGCGGCTGCGCCTCGGGTTTAAGTCCCGCAATTTCAAGTTCCTCTACCCGTCAACCCCAAGGAGTCTTTATGTCTTCCGCCAGTGCATCCCCTGCTGAATCCATCGTCATTCTGGGCGCGGCCCGCACGCCCATGGGCGCTTTCCAGAGCGACTTCGCCAGCCTGGCGGCGCACGATTTGGGCGGTGCTGCCATCAAGGCGGCTGTCGAGCGCGCAGGCGTTCCCGCTGACAAGATTGATGAAGTGTTGTTTGGCAATTGCCTGATGGCCGGCCAAGGCCAGGCGCCTGCGCGGCAAGCCGGTTTCAAAGGCGGCTTGCCCGCCAGCGTGGGCGCGGTCACGCTGTCCAAGATGTGCGGCTCGGGCATGGAAGCCACGCTGCTTGCGCACGACCAACTCATCGCAGGGAGCCGCGACCTGATGGTGGCCGGCGGCATGGAGAGCATGACGAATGCGCCCCATTTGCTGCTGAAGGCGCGCGCTGGCATTCGCATTGGCCACGACCGCATTTACGACCACATGATGCTCGACGGCCTGGAAGACGCGTACGAACCGGGCCGCGCCATGGGCACTTTTGGCGAGCAGTGCGCTGAGAAATACAAGTTCACGCGCGAAGCGCAAGACGCCTTTGCGATTGCCAGCGTGCAGCGCGCGCAAGCCGCCACCGAGTCAGGTGCCTTCAGCGCCGAGATCACGCCGGTCATGGTCAAGACCCGCGCGGGTGAGCGCCTGGTCAGCACCGACGAAGGCCCGGGCAAGGTCAAGCTCGACAAGATTGCAGGTCTCAAGCCCGCCTTCAAGAAAGACGGCACCATCACCGCCGCTTCGTCCTCGTCCATCAACGACGGTGCGGCGGCGCTGGTCTTGGCTCGCGCATCCACTGCTGCCGAGATGGGCGTCAAGCCGATGGCCCGAATCGTTGGTCACGCTACCTTTGCGCAAGCGCCGGAATGGTTCACCACCGCCCCCGTGGGTGCCGTGCAGAAGCTCTTGAAAAAAATCGGCTGGCAAGTCAGTGACGTGGACTTGTGGGAAGTCAATGAAGCCTTTGCCGTGGTGCCCATGGCAGCCATGGCCGAACTCGGCCTGTCGCACGACATCGTGAACGTGAACGGTGGCGCTTGCGCGCTGGGCCACCCGATTGGCGCGAGCGGTGCGCGCATCATCGTCACGCTTTTGCATGCGCTCAAAGCGCGCGGCTTGAAGCGCGGCGTAGCGACTCTGTGCATTGGCGGCGGTGAAGGCACGGCGCTGGCCGTCGAGATGCTTTAAAAAGCGGGCTTGCGCATGCTGTCACATGTCTTCGTCGGCGTCACCGACTTCGATCGGGCCTTGCGTTTTTACAGCGCCGTCCTAGGCTGCCTGGGTCACACGCAACGCTTTTGCGAACCCCAGCGCCCCTGGGCCGGCTGGCACAGTGCGGGCGGTCAGCGCCCATACTTTGTTATTGCGCATCCGCACGGTGGTGCCGACCACGAGCCAGGCAAGGGGCAGATGACGGCCTTCATGGCCGACAGCCGGGTCCAGGTGGACGAGGTGCATCGCCTGGCCTTGTCGCTAGGCGCAAAGGACGAGGGCTCGCCCGGTTTGCGCCCTGAGTACCACCCGCACTACTACGGTGCCTATTTTCGCGATCCTGACGGCAATAAACTCGCGGTGGCGTGCCACCAACCCGCATGAGCACGGTACTCGTCATGGGCGCTTCGCGAGGCATTGGCCTGGAGTTTGTGCGGCAGTACCGCGATGCAGGCACACGCGTCATTGCCACCGCGCGTGACGCCATCGGACGCGGCCATATCGAAGCCTTGGGCGCGCAGTGCCTGACGCTCGACGTCGCCAACCCAGCCAGCGTTAGCGGCCTGGCCTGGCAGCTTGATGGTGAAAAGCTGGACCTGGCTATTTATGTGGCCGGCGTGATGGACCAGGACCGTGCCTCGCCCCGCACCCCGCCCACGCAAGCCGACTTTGACCGCGTGATGCACACCAACGTGATGGGCGCCATGATGGCGATTCCGCAGGTCGCGCCTTTGGTGGAAAGTACGGGCGGCGCCATGGCTTTCATCAGCAGCCAGATGGCCAGCATGGGGGCCTTGAACGGCAGCGGTGCCTGGCTGTACCGCGTGAGCAAGGCTGGCCTGAACATGGCGGTGCGCGCTGCGCAGCTGGACTACCCTGCGGCCACTTTGCTCGCGCTCAGTCCCGGCTGGGTGCAGACTGACATGGGCGGCCGTGGCGCGCCTTTGACGGCCGAGGCCAGCGTGGAGGGCATGCGCCGCGTTTTGGCGCAGCTTGGGCCGGAGCACCGCGGTGCTTTTTACAACCACGACGGCGAGCCCCTGCCTTGGTAAAGGTATCTGTAAAGGTACTGTTCATGGCTACGTTTGCGCTCCGAATTTTTATTAAATCTCCGCAAGGCGACCCATGCTGCTGACCCCCGACCAAGAACAAATCCGTGATGCTGTGCGCGACTTTGCGCAGCAAGAACTCTGGCCCCATGCCGCGCGCTGGGACCGTGAAAAGCACTTTCCCAAAGATGCGCACCAAGGCTTGGCCGCGCTGGGTGCTTACGGTATTTGCGTGCCTGAAGAGTTTGGCGGCGCCGCGCTGGACTACCTGACGCTGGCCCTGGTGCTCGAAGAAATCGCCGCGGGCGACGGCGGCACCAGCACGGCCATCAGCGTGACGAACTGCCCGGTCAATGCCATCCTCATGCGCTACGGCAACGACGCGCAGAAAAAGCAGTGGCTCACGCCATTGGCGCAGGGGCAGATGCTGGGTGTGTTTTGCCTGACCGAGCCGCACGTGGGCAGCGACGCCTCGGCGCTCAAGACCACTGCCCGCAAAGAGGGCGACGCCTATGTGCTCAATGGCGTGAAGCAATTCATCACCAGCGGCCTGAACGGCCACCTGGCTATCGTCATCGCTGTGACGGACAAAGCAGCAGGCAAAAAAGGCATGAGCGCCTTCATCGTGCCCACGGCCACGCCCGGCTATCAAGTGGCGCGGCTTGAAGACAAGCTCGGCCAGCACAGCAGCGACACCGCGCAGATCAACTTCGACAACTGCCGCATCCCGGCCGAGAACCTGATTGGCACCGAGGGCGAGGGTTACCGCATCGCGCTGTCAGCACTCGAAGGCGGGCGCATTGGTATTGCCGCGCAAAGCATAGGCATGGCGCGCAGCGCACTGGACCTGGCCATTGCCTACGCCAAGGATCGCCAGAGCTTTGGTCAGAGCATCTTCAGCCATCAGGCGGTAGGCTTCCGGCTGGCTGACTGCGCCACGCAGCTTGAAGCTGCGCGCCAACTCACCTGGCACGCTGCAGCCCTGCGCGACGCCGACCGGCCATGCTTGAAAGAAGCCGCCATGGCCAAGCTTTTTGCCAGTGAGGCGGCCGAAAAAATTTGCAGCGCCGCCATTCAGACCTTGGGCGGCTACGGCTATGTGAATGACTTTCCGCTGGAGCGCATTTACCGCGATGTGCGCGTCTGCCAGATTTACGAGGGCACCAGCGACATCCAGAAAATCATCATTCAACGGGCGCTGGCTTGACGGTTGATTCAGAGTCGGCAGCCTGCCCTTGCGGCAAGCGTTCCACATTCAAAGCCAAGGACGCACTGCCTTACCTGCAATGCTGCGGCCGATTCATCGAACACTGGGAAGTGCCGGCACCCGACGCTGAGCATTTGATGCGCTCGCGTTACAGCGCCTTCGTGCTGGAGCGCGCCGACTATCTGCTGGCGACCTGGCATGCCAGTACGCGACCTGCTGCGCTCGACTTTGAACTTGGCGCGCGCTGGCTGGGGCTGGAGGTCTTGTCTCATGCAGCGGGGCCGACGCTTGATGCCGCAACCGTGCGCTTTGTGGCTCGTTACCGCGTGGCGGGCAAGGGCGTGCGCATGGCCGAGACCAGCCGCTTTGTGCGGGAGACGGAGCAGGGCATCGCTCGCTGGTTTTATGTGGACGGCGAGCTGGCTTGAGGGTCTGCCACTGGCCCACCGTATCATGCTCACATGACCTTTGAAGCTGTACTTTTTGACTGCGATGGCGTGCTGGTGGACAGCGAGCCTTTGACCAATGGCGTCCTGCGCGACATGCTGGAGGAAGCCGGCTGGACCATGAGCCAGGCCGATTGCATGGCGTTTTTCGTGGGCAAGGCCGTCAAGGACGAGCGTGCTGCCATCGAGATGCACACCGGCAAGCCTCTGACCGCCGAGTGGCTGGAGAGCTTTCGCCTGCGCCGCAACGAGGCCTTGCACGCACGCCTGACCATCATGGCCGGAGCCGACGAAGGCGTGCGCGCTGCGTTTGCCCATGCGCAGGGCCGTATTGCATGCGCATCGGGTGCCGACCGCGAAAAGGTGGTGTTCCAGTTGCACAAGGTCGGCCTCTTGCCGCACTTTGGCGAGCGCATCTTCAGCGGGCATGACATGCCGCGCAGCAAGCCGCACCCTGATGTGTACCTGGCTGCGGCGGCGCATCTGGAAGCCGACCCCAAGCGTTGCCTGGTGGTTGAAGACACATCGACCGGGGCTGAAGCGGGGCTGGCCGCGGGCGCCACGGTGTGGGGCTATTGCCCGCATGGCGATGGTCGAGCTTTCAAGGGCTTGCCGGTGGCCAAGGTGTTCAAGCACATGGCTGACTTGGCGCCGTTGCTGGCTGAGCGCGCTGCGGCTTAAACGCCCCTGGGCGTATTCCTGAAGGCCGAAGGCGTCTGCCCCGTCCAGCCCTTGAAGGCGCGGGCAAAACTTTTCTCGTTCAAAAAACCTGCGGCCTCGGCCACTTGCTTGATGGGTTTGCGCGTGCGTTGCAACAGGGCTGTGGCGGCTTCCAGGCGCACTTCATCTTTCAGGGCTTGCAAGGTCGCGCCTTCTTCCTGCAGTTGACGGTGCAGGCTGCGCGCTGACAGGTTCAGCTTGGCCGCCAGTGCCACAGCGCTGTGCATGCCCTGCGGGTCCAGGCGCAAGGCTTGGCGCGCTTGCTGCACCAGCAGGCGGTCACGCCGGTACTGGTGCACCGTCAGTGGCAGGGCGCGCTGCAACATCTGCTGCAAGGATTTTTCATCGCGTGCCAGGGGCAAGTCGAGGTAAGAGGCGTCGAGTTCAAGCGTGGCTTCTCCTTGCGCACCATCAAAACTGACGGGGCCAGGAAACAACAGCGGGTACACCTCGGCGTGCGCCGGCGCGGCAAAACAGAAGCTCACCCGATTCAGCGCGATGCGTGAATCCACCAGCCAGCAGGCCACGCCATGCAGGTTACGCAGCAGCGACACCATGCAGAACTCCTGCAAGTCGCCCAGCGGGCGCAACGTTCGCAACGTGATGCAAGCGCCTTCGGGGCCGCGGCTGACCTGCAGTTCCAGGTCGTCGCAAATCAGACCGTGATGCCGGCACCAGCGCTTGAGCGCCACGCCCAGCGTGGGCGCGCTCAGCGAGGCGCGCACCAGCATGCCGTAGCTGCCCCAGGGCAGCGGCCGGCGGCTCCAGCCCAGCGCTTCGTCGTTGAGCTCATGCATGGCATGGCCCGAGATTCGTTCCATCTGCCAGGCGCTGATTCGGCTCTGCGGGTTTTCCAGAAGGGCTGGCTCAATTTGTGCCGCTGCCAGAGCGGCTGCCGGGCTTTTCTCGTAGCGTGCGTAGGCGCCCAGAATGGCCTGCACAAAAGCCACTGGTGTGACAGCCTGGGACGTACCAGCGGGAGTGGAAAAAGTGGTGGTCGCAGCGGACATGACCGTCAGTGTGCATCAGCTGGGCTTGTGCGTCAAAAATGCAGAAAGACTGGCGTGATTTGCAACTATACGAGGGGCTTGGGAAAGCCCTTGTCGCACGCCCTCGCGCCTATGCTCGGGGTTGCCATTTCCCGTCCCCAGCATTTGAAAGCGTATTGCGCCATGCCCGTCTTGCAGACCCAACTCAATTCCCGCTCGGCCAGCTTCTTGGCCAACGCCGCCGTGCTGCAAGCCGCCGTGGACGACTTGAATGCGCAGGTCGCTGCCATTGCCGTGGGTGGTGGTGAGGCCGCACGCGCCAAACATGTGGCGCGCGGCAAACTGCTGCCACGTGACCGCGTGCAAATGCTGCTGGACCCGGGCACGCCGTTCTTGGAAATCGCACCGCTGGCCGCCATGAATATGTACAAGGGCGACGCGCCGTGTGCTGGCCTGATTGCCGGCATCGGCCGCGTGAGCGGGGTGGACTGCCTCATCGTCTGCAACGACGCCACTGTCAAGGGCGGCACCTACTACCCGCTGACGGTGAAAAAGCATTTGCGCGCGCAAGAAATCGCGATGCAAAACAACTTGCCTTGTATCTACTTGGTGGACTCAGGCGGCGCCAATTTGCCCAACCAGGACGAGGTCTTTCCGGACCGCGACCACTTCGGCCGCATCTTCTACAACCAGGCCAACATGAGCGCGCAAGGCATTGCGCAGATCGCCGTGGTCATGGGCAGTTGCACCGCAGGCGGCGCCTACGTGCCGGCCATGAGCGACGAAACCATCATCGTCAAAAACCAGGGCACCATCTTTTTGGGTGGCCCGCCCTTGGTCAAAGCCGCCATTGGCGAAATCGTGTCAAGCGAAGACCTGGGCGGCGGCGATGTGCACACGCGCCTCTCAGGCGTGGCCGACCACTTGGCGCAGAACGACGCGCATGCCTTGGCGCTGGCTCGCCAAGCCATCGCCAGCCTGAACCACCGCAAAGACGTGGCGCAAGCCCTGCGACCACCCGTGCCGCCGCTGTATGACGCCAAGGAGTTGTACGGCGTGATCCCGGCTGACACGCGCAAGCCGTATGACGTGCATGAGGTGATTGCCCGCATCGTGGACGGCAGCGAGTTCCATGAGTTCAAGGCGCGCTTTGGTGCCACGCTGGTGTGCGGCTTTGCGCACATTGAAGGCATGCCGGTCGGCATCATTGCCAACAACGGCGTGCTGTTTTCAGAAAGTGCGCAAAAGGGCGCGCACTTCATTGAGCTGTGCTGCCAGCGCAAGATACCGCTGGTGTTCTTGCAGAACATCACCGGCTTCATGGTCGGCCGCAAGTACGAGAACGAAGGCATCGCCCGCCACGGCGCCAAGATGGTCACGGCCGTGGCCACGGCCAATGTGCCCAAGTTCACCGTCATCATTGGTGGCAGCTACGGCGCGGGCAACTACGGCATGTGCGGCCGCGGCTTTTCACCGCGCTTTTTATGGATGTGGCCGAACGCACGTATCTGCGTGATGGGTGGCGAGCAAGCCGCCGGCGTGCTGGCCACCGTCAAGCGCGACGGCATTGAGCTGCGCGGCGGCCAGTGGAGCGCTGAAGAAGAAGCCGCCTTCAAGCAACCCGTGCTCGACCAGTTCGGCCACCAATCGCACACTTACTACGCGAGCGCCCGCCTTTGGGACGACGGCGTGATCGACCCGGCTGATACGCGCCGCGTGCTGGCGCTGGGCTTGTCGGCGTCTTTGAATGCGCCGATTCCGGATGCGAAATTTGGCATTTTCCGCATGTAGTGTGTATGATTTCAGTATTTTATACACATCAAGGGTTTTGCCATGCGAACCAATATCGAGATTGATGACGAGTTGATGGCCGCGGCCATGGAAGCCGGCGGCTTCAAGACCAAGAAAGAGGCGGTCGAAGAAGGCTTGCGCTTGGTTCGCCGCCGCAAGGTTTATGAGGGCTTGCTTGCCTTGCGAGGCAAGTTGCAGTGGGACGACTCCGATGAAGGCTGGGCGCGTGCCGGCGCGCAAGCTGGCCAAGCGGTGCAAGAGCCAGAGTCTGCCTTTGCAGAGCCAGCCAAACCGAAAGCCAGAGCCCCCGCACGCCCCCGGAGCAAAGCCAAATGATTCTGGTGGACTCCAGCGTGTGGATCGACTTTTTCAGGGGTGAGCGCGGCGCGCCATGCCTGGCCCTGGCGCAGTGCTTGGCTGATTCGAGCGTGGAAGTTGGCATGGCTGATCTGGTGCTATTCGAAGTGATGCGCGGCTTTAAAGAAAACCGGGCCATGCATCAAGCCCAGGCGCTGATGCGCGCACTTCCGCAAGTCGAGATCGCCGGTACCGAGCCTGTGCTCAAAGCCGCTGAGCGCTACCGCCAATTGCGTGCCCAAGGTCGCACGGTGGGCAGCGCCATCGACGTGCTGCTGGCCACCTACTGCATCGCGCACGGCCACATGCTGCTGCACCGTGACGCTGACTTTCAATCCATCCAGACGCTGGGTGGCTTGGCCACTTGGGCGCACTGAGCAGTAACCATCAGGGCAAAAAGCCATGCAACACAGCATCTACCAAACACCCGAGCACGAGCAACTGCGCGACCAAGTCGCGCGCTTCATTGCCAAAGAAGTCGAGCCGCACGCGGCCGCCTGGGAAGACACCGGCATGGTGCCGCGCGAGGTGCTCAAGCGCATGGGTCAAGCCGGTTTATTTGGCCTGATGTACGAGGGTGCCTATGGCGGTGCCGAGGCTGACCCGCTGACCAACCTGGTGTTTGCCGAAGCGCTGTCGCAGTCCACTTTTGCCGGCTTCATCATCACCGTGCTGGTGCACACCGACATGGCCAGCCCTCACCTGCACCATGCAGGCAGCGCCGCGCAAAAAGAGAAGTACATGGCCCGCGTGATTTCGGGCGAGCTCATCACCGCCGTCGGCATCAGCGAGCCGGGCGCGGGCTCGGACGTGGCGGGCATCCGCACGAATGCGCGGCGTGACGGCGACGACTGGGTGATCAACGGCACGAAGATGTTCATCACCAACGGCGTGCATGCTGACCTGTACTTTGTCGCCGCCAAGACCGGGCCGGGCAAGCGCGACATGTCGATGTTCATCGTGGAAAAAGGCACGCCGGGTTTCAGCGTGGGCCGGGCGCTGAAGAAGACCGGCTGGCTGTCGTCTGACACGGCCGAACTTGTTTTTGACAATGTGCGCATTCCCGCCAGCAACTTGCTGGGCGAGGAGCACAAGGGCTTTTACTCGGTCATGAAGAATTTCCAGACCGAGCGCATTGCGCTGGGCGCGATGGCGGTGGGCCACTGCACGCGCGCACTCGAGATCACGCTGGACTACGTCAAGCAGCGCCAAGCCTTTGGCGGAACGTTGTGGGACCAGCAGACCATTCGCCAGCGCCTGTCCATGCTGGACGCCAAGACCCGCGCCGCGCGTCAGTTCATGTACCACTGCGCCTGGTCAGCCACCGAGGGCCATGACATCGTGCAAGAGGTGTCCATGCTCAAGGCGCTGACCGGCGAGTTGGTCAATGAAGTGGTGCAGACCTGCCAGCAATTTCATGGCGGCATGGGCTTCATTCGCGAGACCGCCATTGAACGCCTGTGGCGCGACGCGCGCGTGCTGGCCATTGGCGGCGGCGCGACGGAAGTGATGCTGGAAGAAGTGGCCAAGCGCTACTGAATTCAAGAACTGAAAGAACCCATGAAACCCACGTCCTCGGCCACTGACGTCATCGAAATTCGCCACCCCTCTGCCCATGTGGCCGAGGTCTGGCTTAACCGCCCCGCGGTGCGCCATGCTTTCAACGAAGACTTGATTGCAGCGCTGCAACAAACTTTCGCAGCACTGTCGGCCGAGCCTGATTTGCGCGTCATCGTGCTGGCCGCGCACGGCAAGGCTTTTTGCGCCGGGGCAGACCTGAACTGGATGCGCGCCATGGCCGACTACAGCTGGGAGCAGAACCGCGCCGACGCCCAAAAGCTGGCGGACATGCTGTGGACGCTGGACCAGTGCCCCGTGCCCATCGTCGGTCGCATTCAAGGTGACTGCTATGCCGGCGGCATGGGGCTGGCGGCGGTGTGCGATGTGGTCGTGGCGGTGGACAGCGCCACTTTTTGCTTGTCTGAGGCGCGCCTGGGTTTGTTGCCCGGCACCATCAGCCCTTACGTAGTGCGTGCCTTGGGTACGCAGGCCTCGCGCCGCTACATGGTCACGGCCGAGCGCTTCAGCGCGCATGAGGCTTTGCGCCACGGCTTTGTGCATGAGGCTGTGCCTGCCGAGCAATTGGATGCCACCGTGGCGCAGCTGGTTAGCACATTGGCCGCCAATGGCCCAGCGGCAAGCCGTGCCTGCAAGCGCTTGGTGCAAGACGTGGCGGGCCAGCCGATCACCGAGGCCTTGCGGGCCGAAACAGCACGCCGCATCGCCGATATTCGCGCTAGCGACGAAGGCAAAGAGGGCTTGCAGTCCTTCCTCGACAAGCGTTCGCCTGGCTGGTTGCCAGCAGCCTGAACTTCAGGTCCATTTTTCAAGCTTCTGAATCGTTGAATCTTCACATCGAGTCCACCATGTTCAAGAAAATCCTGATCGCCAACCGCGGTGAAATCGCCTGCCGCGTGGCCGCCACCGCACGCCGATTGGCCATCCAGACCGTGGCGGTTTATTCCGACGCAGACACCGATGCCCAGCACGTGGCCGCGTGCGACGAGGCCGTGCACATAGGCGGCAATGCGCCGGCTGAAAGTTACTTGCGCTGGGAACGCATCATTGAAGTGGCCAAGGCCACGGGCGCAGAAGCCATTCATCCGGGCTACGGATTTTTGAGCGAGAACGACGCCTTTGCCACGGCCTGCGAAAAAGCGGGCCTGGTCTTCATTGGTCCGCCAGCCTCGGCCATTCAAGCCATGGGCCTCAAAGCCGAGTCCAAGCAGCTGATGGAAAAGGCCGGTGTGCCCCTGGTGCCCGGCTACCACGGCAGCGACCAGGACCCCGCGCTCTTGCAGCGCGAAGCTGACCGCATTGGCTACCCGGTGCTCATCAAGGCTAGCGCGGGCGGCGGCGGCAAGGGAATGCGCGCGGTTGAAAAGGCGGAAGACTTTGAAGCCGCGCTGGCCTCTTGCAAGCGTGAAGCTATCAACAGCTTTGGTGACGACGCGGTGCTGGTTGAAAAGTACGCGCAGCGCCCGCGCCATATCGAGATTCAGGTCTTCGGCGACAGCCACGGCAACTATGTTTACCTGTTTGAGCGCGACTGCTCAGTGCAGCGCCGCCATCAAAAAGTACTGGAAGAAGCACCGGCCCCAGGCATGACGCCCGCACTGCGCCAGCAAATGGGTGAAGCCGCCGTGGCTGCTGCGCGGGCCGTGAACTATGTGGGCGCCGGCACTGTTGAGTTCATCGTCGAGCAGCCGCCTGAAGGCGGTATGCGCTTCTTTTTTATGGAGATGAACACGCGCTTGCAGGTCGAGCATCCCGTGACGGAAGCCATCACAGGCCTGGATTTGGTGGAGTGGCAGCTGCGCGTGGCCAGTGGCGAGCCGCTGCCGCTCAAGCAAGAGCAATTGCGCATCAGCGGCCACGCGATTGAAGCGCGCATTTGCGCTGAAAACCCCGACAACAATTTCTTGCCCGCTACGGGCCGGCTTGATGTGTACCGCTTGCCGTCCTGCGTTCAGTTCTTGCCGCCCACGCAAGTGTCGAATCAGCCCACACGCATCGACTCCGGCGTGCGCCAAGGCGACGCCATCAGCCCGTTTTACGACTCCATGGTGGCCAAGCTCATCGTGCACGGCGCCACCCGCGAAGAAGCGCTGGCTCGTATGGATCGTGCGCTGAGCGAGCTGCATATCGTCGGCGTGCAAACCAATGTGCAGTTCCTGCGGCAGGTCGTTAAAAGCAGCAGTTTCGCGAACGCTGATCTGGACACGGCTTTGATTCCGCGCGAGGCGGCTGTGCTCTTCAATCAAGACCCTTTGGGCCTGCCGCTGGTGGCTGCCGCAGCCGTGGCATTGACGCTGGCCGAAGAGGCAGCCCGAGAAGGCGCTGACCCCTTCAGCTGGCGCGACGGCTGGCGCACGCATGGCGCGAGCAACCGCCCCTTTGAGTTTGAGTACCGCGGCGAGCACCAGCGCGCGCAGCTGTGGCGCGCGCATGACGGCGGCATGACGCTGGTGCTGGGCGAGCGCTCTTTTTCGCTGGCTTATGCCCTGCAAGGCGAAGACTTGCTGATCTATTTGGACGGGCAGCGTCACCGCGTGCGCGCCGACCGTCAAGGCGAGCAAGTGCATGTGTTTGCCGCAACCGGCGCAGCGCAAATCACCGAGATTGACCTGCTGGCGCATGCTGGCGAAGCGCAGCAAGAAGGTGGTCGCTTGACGGCGCCCATGCCCGGCAAAATGGTGTCCTTTCAGGTCAAGGCGGGCGACACCGTCAGCCGTGGTCAGGCTCTGGCGGTGATGGAGGCCATGAAGATGGAGCACACCATTGCAGCGCCCGCCGATGGGGTGGTGGCTGAAATTTTGTACGCGGTGGGCGACCAGGTTCTGGAAGGTGCGGAGCTGCTGACCCTGACAGTGCTTGAAGTCGCGGCTGCGCGCTGAAGACTCTATTATTTCGAATCCTTGACCCATGCACATCGCGATCTGCTGCAACGACACGAACACCCGGCCCTGGCTTGAGGGCCTGGCACAAGCACTGCCGGGCGCAAAGCTAAGTTTGGTGCCGCCTGACGCTGCTGATTTCTCAAACCTTGAGCAAGCCGACTACGCGGTGGTCTGGGCGCCGCCCCAGGCTTTCATTGACAGCCAGCAAAGCCTCAAGGCCATCTTCAATATCGGTGCGGGCGTGGACGCGCTCATGAAGCTGCGCCTGCCCGCTGGCGTGCCCGTGGTGCGACTCGACGACGCGGGCATGGCGGTGCAAATGGCTGAATACGTGTGCCACGCCGTCATCCGCCACTTCCGTGAATTCGATGGCTACGAGGCCGACATGGCCGAGCGCCGCTGGTCTTATCGCAAGCCGCGTGCGCGCAGTGACTTTCCCGTCGGCGTGATGGGCCTGGGCGTGCTGGGCGCGCACGTGGCCAAGGCTCTGACGGTGTTTGACTTTCCGGTGCACGGCTGGAGCCGGAGTGCCAAACAAATCGACGGCGTGACTTGCCACACTGGTGAAGACGGCGCTCGAGAAGGCTTCGACGACTTCCTCAAGTGCTGCCGCATACTGGTGAATTTGCTGCCGCTCACGCCGCAGACAGAAGGCATCTTGAACCGCCAGAATCTGGCCAAGCTACAGCCCGGCGCCTACCTGATCAACGTGGCGCGAGGCGGCCATCTGGTGGAAGAAGACTTGCTCGCGCTGCTGGATAGCGGCCATGTGGCCGGCGCCACGCTGGACGTGTTTCGCACCGAGCCACTGCCGGCCGATCATCCCTTCTGGTCGCGGCCTGGACTCGTGCTCACACCGCACACCTCAGCCCGCACCTTGCGCTCAGAAAGCATCGCGCAGATAGCAGGCAAGATCCGCGCACTCGACTCTGGCATGGCCTTCAGCAGCTTGAGCGGCCTCGTGAATGGCAATCAAGGATACTGAGCGACATGGCTTCTTCCACCCTTCCTTCTCGTGTTCAGCTCATCGACGTGGGCCCCCGTGACGGCCTGCAAAACGAGAAGCAGCCTGTGCCAGCGGCCATCAAGATCGAGCTGGTGCACCGCCTGCAAGCGGCCGGTCTGACGGAAATTGAAGTCACCAGTTTTGTGTCGCCCAAGTGGGTGCCGCAGATGGCTGACAACGCCGAGGTCATGGCCGGTATCCAGCGCCAGCCGGACGTGCGCTATTCAGTGCTCACGCCCAACTTGCAAGGCTTTGAAGCGGCGCTCAAGTCGCAGCCCGACGAGATCGTCGTGTTTGGTGCGGCCAGCGAAGCCTTCAGCCAAAAAAACATCAACTGTTCGATCGCGGAAAGCATGGAGCGATTCGCGCCTGTTGTGCAGGCAGCGCGTAACGCGGGCATCGCCGTGCGCGGCGCCATGAGCTGCACGGTGGGCTGCCCCTATGAGGGCGAGATTGCGCCCGAGCGCGTGGGCTACCTGGCAAGCCTCATGAAGAAGATTGGCGTGCAGCGCGTGGACGTGGCCGACACCATTGGCACCGGCACGCCGCTCAAGGTGCAAAAGGCGCTGGAGGCCACGCTGCAACACTTTGAGTTGAATGAGGTGTCCGGCCACTTTCACGACACCTACGGCCAGGCACTGGCCAACACTTTGGCCGCGCTTCAGATGGGCGTGTGGAACTTTCAGTCCTCCGTCGCCGGGCTGGGCGGTTGCCCCTACGCCAAGGGCGCCACAGGCAATGTAGCGACCGAAGACCTCGTGTACTTGTTGCACGGCATGGGCATCAGCACCGGCATTGATCTGGACAAGCTGGTGGACGCGGGCGCTTTCATCAGCGACTTTCTGGGCCGTAAACCCAACTCGCGCGTGGCAACGGCCTTGCTCAACAAGCGCGCGGCTTGAAAGGCATGGCCATGTCCCGCCCTGATGTTTCAAGCCACGTGCTGACCCAGCTGCGCAGCACGGCCGAGCAAGTAGCGGCGTCGCCTGCCGGAGCCACCATTGCCTCGCCTTGCGTCTCCGTCTGCCGGATGGACGCAGGCTCAGGCCTGTGTGAAGGCTGCTTGCGCACGCTGGACGAGATCACGCAGTGGGGCCGCGCCAGTGACAGCGCCAAGCGCACCATGTGGCGCACGCTGGGTGAGCGCGCAGCGGCCTTGGCCGCCGAGGGTTCTTGATAGGTTCTTGAAATTTACCTTGGGGAGTCGCCATGGCCACCGTCAAAAACATCACCTTCTACCTCGACTTCATCTCGCCCTATGCATGGCTGGCGTTTGAGAAATTGCCAGAGACGCTGCAAGGCCTGAGCTACAGCGTGACCTACAAGCCCGTGTTCTTGGGCGGCTTGCTCAAGCACCACGGCACGCTGGGCCCGGCCGAGATCCCCGCCAAGCGCGACTGGACGTATCGCCATGTGGCCTGGTTGGCCAGCCAGCAAGGGCTGGCGCTCGAGATGCCGGCAGCGCACCCTTTCAATCCACTGGGGCTCTTGCGCCTGGCCGTGGCAACTGACGCCACAGGCGCGGGCGCGCCCAACCGATACGTCTGCGAAACCTTGTTCCGCCACGTATGGCTGGGCGGCGCTGATGCAGCCGATGCCCAGCGCCTGGCCGATGTCACGGCGCAACTCAAGCCCGCGCACGACCCGACGGGCGATGCCGTCAAGCAACTCTTGCGCACGCATGCTGATGAAGCCATTGCCCTGGGCGGCTTTGGCGTGCCGGCGTTCGCGGTAGACGACAAGCTCTTCTGGGGCCTAGACGCGCTGCCGATGCTGCGCGACTACTTGCTGGGCAATGCCTGGTTTGAGGGCCCGGCTTGGACGAGCCTGGCGCAGACGCCCTCGGGCTTGCGGCGCGCCTGAGCGGCTTGAGCGCGGTGGGCTGTAGAGCCCACCGCGTCAGTTAAGCAAAGGGATGGCAGGCTGAAAATCAGCCCATGCCCAGCGCCTTTGATTTCTCGGTATCCCCTTTTGACTGCCTGAGTCAGGACGAGCAGCGTCTGGTGCAAGCCAGCATGGACATCGCGTACTTCCCGGCGGGCGATGTGATCCTGGAGCGCGGCGCCCAGCCCACGCATCTGTTCATCATCATCAAAGGCTTTGTGCAGCAACTCGAAGGCGGCGAGCTGGTGCACACCTATGGCCCTGAAGACAGTTTTGACGCACGCAGCCTGATGTCGGGCAAGGTGAGTGGGCGCTTTGTGGCGGCCGAAGAAGTGGTGGCCTACCAACTCGCGCGGCAAGCCGTGAGCGAGCTGATTGCAGCGAACGCCAGCTTCAGCGCCTTGCTGTTTTCAGACTTGTCCAACAAGCTCAGCGCACTGGCCGAGCGGGAAAGCCGGCACGAGCTGCAGTCCCTCACCATGGCGCGGGTGGACGAAGCCTTTGTGCGACCACCACAGTTTGTAGATGCGCAAACCAGCGTGCTGGAAGTGGTGCGGCAGTTCCACGCCTTGCGCACAACCACCGTGCTGGTGCGCGACGACGCCCAAGACCCGCCCGCGCTGGGCATCTTTACGGTGACGGGTTTGCAGCGCGCCATTCTGGATGGCCGGCCGCTGGACCAGTTGGCCGTGGGCGAGCTCGCCAACTTCTCACTCATTCGTGTGCGGCCTGGCGATGCCCTGGCCGACGCACTGGCCGTGATGATTCGCCACAAGGTGCACAGGGTGGTGGTCGCCGAAGGGCCGCAGGTGCAAGGCGTGCTGGAAGCGCTGGACCTGTTCAGCTTTTTGTCCAACCATTCCTACCTCATCACGGTGGAGATTCTTGAGGCGCAGGACTTGCCGTCCCTGAAGGTCGCGGCCCTGCACATCAACCGCCTGATTGGCCTTTTGCACCAAGGCGGCACCAAGGTGCAGTTCATTTCGCGTCTGGTGCAAGAACTCAACGCCAAGCTGTTTGAGCGCACCTGGCAGGTGCTGGCGCCGTCAGATTTGGTGGCCAACAGCTGCCTCTTTGTGATGGGCAGTGAAGGGCGCGGCGAGCAGCTCTTGAAAACCGATCAGGACAACGGTCTCGTCTTGCGCGACGGCTATGTCGCGCCGGCTGATCTGGCAGCGGTATGCGATAGCTTCACCGCGGCCTTGCTGGAGTTCGGCTACCCGCTGTGCCCCGGCGGCATCATGGTCAGCAGGCCCGCATGGCGGCGCAGCGCCGCTGACTTCAGCCGCCAGGCGCGCTTGTGGTGGTATGAGCCGACAGAGGAGCATTTGATGGCGCTGGCGATCTTTCTGGATGCCCATGCCGTGGCGGGCGACAGCAGCTTGCTTGAGGCCGTGCGCTCGGCGGTGTTTGCGGCGGCGTCGGACCATGATGCGTCGCTCGCGAGGTTTGCAGCGGCAGTGAATTTTTTTGGTGGGGGAGAAGGGCATGGCCATCACGCGATCGGGAGCGCAAACGGCAGCGGCAGTGGTTGGTGGGACCGCCTGCGTGCCCTTGGCGATTCACGACACGAGGCGCTTGACTTGAAGAAGGCCGGCCTCTTTCCGCTGGTGCATGGCGTGCGCAGCCTGGCGCTGGCTCACCGCGTGCGCGCCACATCCACCGCCGCTCGCGTTGAAGCCTTGTGCGCCGCGGGCCACATGCCCGAGCGACTGGGCAACGACCTAATGGACAGCCTGCACTTTTTCATGGGCCTGCGGCTCAAGGCTGGCATGCGTTCGATGCAAAGCGGACAAGCACCCACAGACCGCGTGGCCGTCGAGCAGCTCAGCAGCCTGGACCGCGACTTGCTGCGCGACACCCTGGCCGTCGTCAAGCAGTTCAAGGCCTTGCTGAGGCAGCGCTTTCACCTGGACGCTGTGTGATGCTTGTATCTCCAGCGCAGTGGGCCCGCCAGCTCAAGCGCGCCTGGCTGCTGTATCACCTGGGTGACCCGCGATTCAAGTTCATGTGGGACGCGCCGCCGACTGACGAGTGGGTGGCGCTGGATTGCGAGACCACCGGCCTGGACGTCAAACACGACGACATCATTGCCATCGGTGCGGTGCGCATTCAGGGCCAGCGCATCCTCAGCAGCGAGCGATTGGAGCTGCTGGTGCGGCCCGAGAAAAAGCGTTTGACGGCCGACAGTGTGCGCATGCACCGCTTGCGCGAGCAAGACCTGGCCGATGGCCTGAGCGTGGACGAGGCCGTGGTGCAGTTACTCAACTTCATAGGTAGCCGGCCGCTGGTGGGCTACTACCTGGAGTTTGACGTGGCCATGATCAACCGCGTGCTGTTCCCTATGCTGGGCATGGGCCTGCCGCAAGAAAAAATCGAGGTGTCCGCGCTGTACTACGCGCACAAGCGCAGGCAATTGCCCGCGCTTGCCAAAGACAGCACACCGATTGATCTGCGCTTTGACAGCCTGATGATCGACTTAGGCTTGCCCGTTTGGCCGGCGCATGACGCGGTCAATGACGCGGTGATGGCCGGCCTCGCTTTTTTAAAACTGCGGGCCTTGGCTCACTCCAACAGTTCAGTGACCTGACGCGCCTGAGGCCCCCAAGCCAGTTTCAGAGCGCACTTGCTGCGCCTTGTACGCAGCACGCTCTTTGGCCGCTTGCGGGCTGCGGTCCAGCACCGAGAACAACCACACACCGACAAAGCCGATGGTGATGGAGAACAGCGCCGGCGAGGTGTAGGGGAACCAAGCCGAACCCTTCGGATTGTTCAGCACATCTACCCATACCGATGGCGACAACACCGTCAGGCCGACCGACGAGATCAGGCCCAGGAAGCCGCCGATCACCGCGCCGCGTGTGGTGCAGTCTTTCCACAGCACCGACATGAACAGCACCGGGAAGTTGGCGGACGCTGCAATGGCAAAGGCCAGTGACACCATGAAGGCAATGTTCTGCTTTTCAAAAGCAATGCCCAGCACCACCGCCACCACACCCAAAGCCAGCGTGGTGATGCGCGACACCTTGAGTTCAGAAGCGCTGTCAGCCTTGCCCTTTTTGATCACCGTGGCGTACAGGTCGTGCGACACCGCCGAGGCGCCCGACAGCGTCAAGCCCGCGACCACCGCCAGGATGGTGGCAAAGGCCACGGCCGAGATGAAGCCGAAGAACACGTTGCCGCCCACCGCCTTGGCCACCAGCACGGCAGCCATGTTGGCCGAGCCGCCACCACCTTTGATGATGCCCTTGGCCGTGTCAGCGTATTCGGGGTTGGTCAGCACCAGCGTGATGGCGCCAAAACCGATGATGAAGATCAGCACGTAAAAGTAGCCAATCCACGTCGTCGCCCAGAACACCGACTTGCGCGCCTGCTTGGCGTCGGGCACGGTGAAAAAGCGCATCAGGATGTGCGGCAAACCGGCCGTGCCAAACATCAGCGCCATGCCGAAAGAAATGGCCGAGATTGGGTCCTTCACAAAACCGCCGGGGCCCATCACGGACAGGCCGATCTTGGCGGCTTCTTCGGGCGTCTTGCCGGTGTTCAATGCCAGGGCGGTCTTGACTTCTACGCCGCGGGCAAACAGCGCTTCAGGGCTGAAGCCAAATTGCGCCATCACCATAAACGCCATGAAGGTCACGCCCGCCAGCAGCAAGCAAGCCTTGATGATCTGCACCCAGGTGGTGGCGGTCATGCCGCCAAACAGCACGTAAATCATCATCAGCGCACCGACGATCACCACGGCCATCCAGTACTCCAGGCCAAACAACAGCTTGATCAGCGCACCCGCACCGACCATTTGGGCGATCAAATAAAACGCCACCACGACCAGCGTGCCCGACGCGGCAAACACGCGGATCGGCGTTTGCTGAAAGCGGTAACCAGCCACGTCGGCAAAGGTGAACTTGCCCAGGTTGCGCAAGCGCTCAGCCATCAAGAAGGTGATGACCGGCCAGCCGACCAAAAAGCCGATGGAGTAAATCAAACCGTCATAGCCCGAAGCCATGACGGCGGCAGAAATACCCAGGAACGACGCGGCAGACATGTAGTCACCGGCAATCGCCAGGCCGTTTTGAAAACCGGTGATGCCGCCACCACCGGTATAAAAGTCAGCCGCCGACTTGGTCTTGGCCGCAGCCCACTTGGTGATGAACAGCGTGGCAATCACAAAGCCGGCAAACATGCTGATGGCCACCCAGTTGGTGGGTTGCTTGTCCACTTGGCCGAGGTCGCCGCCAGCGGCTTGCACTGCGGCCGCGCCCAGCAGGGCCGTCAACGCGGCCAACAATTTAAGGGTCGCGTTCATTGGGCAGCCTCTTTCAAGATCTCGGCGGTCAGGCGGTCGTATTCGCCGTTGGCCTTGCGCACGTACAGGCCGGTGATGACGATGGTGAAAATAATCACGAACAGGCCAATCGGCACGCCCA
>JBBAPG010000021.1:0-37168 GCA_040400945.1 Polaromonas sp.
CACTGTCTGAAATGTTCGGCTACTCGACCACGCTGCGTTCTGCCACGCAAGGCCGTGCGACCTACTCCATGGAGTTCAAGCACTACGCTGAGGCTCCGCGCAATGTGTCTGAGGCCATCATGGCTGCGAGAAAAACCTGATGCTTTGTGGGACAGACCGACGGACAGGGCGAAGCCCCACCGTCGCTCTGTCCCCAAACTGACTAGCTCTCCGATTCAGGCACCCTCCCGCGACTCCTTGGCCAGAAAATGATTCAGCCCGGTGCGTATGGCGGCAATCGCCGCGAGTTTCCCCAGGTCTTGCCAAGACGGTGACAGCATGGTGGCCAGTACATCGGCCGCCAATTGAAATTCAAGCGCCAAGGCCAGGTAGCGCCCCAAGGTCATTCGCATCAGCCCGAAACGGTCAGCGCCAGCGGCTTGGCCGGGCGACGCCCATGCGGTCTTGACCGTCATGACCACGCCCACCGCCACCACAAAAACGCCTGCGGCATCCACCAGCAAGCGGAGCCACTGAACGCCTTGTTGCAGCAAATGCTCGGCAAGTTCGAACATACAAGCCTTCGCCTTCAGTCCGCCGCCCGACCCACGGGCTGACTCACCACAGTAGCGCTGGCTCCGGGCAACAAGCGCCCTTGACGCGCCAAGCCCAAGGTGCGCCATACCAAGCTAGCCATGACGATATTGGCCACTGCGAACAGCACAGGCGCCAACACCTGCCACAACCATTCCGTCGGTGCCCGTTCCAGCATGCGCAGCGACATGGTGGCCATAGCCATCATGCCAAAGCTGAAGGCCCAATACGTGGGCGCAAAGCCGCCCTCATTCGTCCAGCGAAAAAGGCGTGCCGCCAGCAGTGCTTGGTACAGCCCGTAACCCAGCAGCATCTGCGCCACCAAGTCAGGTGGGCCGGACGTGAGCGACAGATAGCTCAGGCCGCCCACCAACGCCGGCGCTACCTGTATGCCCTGCAAGGGGCGTTGCGCAGCAGGTAAGGGCGAGTGCAAACCAGAGCGACCCGTCACGAGGGATTCAAGCGACAACCAGGAAATGACACCGGCCCCGAAAAACAAGCCACCCAGGGCCGTCCAGCCAAAGGCCGCTGATGCTGTGGCCGCCACAAAGTTCTGTGCCACCGACGGCAAATAAATCGCCGCGTTGATGGTCTCAGCGGAGCGCCCACCTTGCCAGAAGCGACCCATCAGCCAGACGCCAAACACCAGTTGCACGCTCAGGCCCAGGCCAAACAAAATCCAGGCCATTTCTGGCCAGAGCGGTTTGAGCGTGATGGCGGCCAGCAAGACCGACACCGGCCCCAGCGCCGCCATGGACGACAGCACCGGGTGCGACAGCTCCTGCTGCACGGCCTGTGGCGCCTGCCGCCATTTGCGAGCATACGCAAGCAAGATGAGCAGCCACACCGCAAGGCCCAGCCAGGCCGTGGCTCTGGCCGACCATGCAGGCAAGGCCCACACCTGGCTTGCCGCCCGCCAGGCATGGCCCCAGGCCAAGGTGCCCACAGCCATGCCGAAGAAGGAAACTGGAAGGTGTTGACGCTTCGTGCTCATGTGAAAATTCTCAGGCAGTGCCGGGGAGGGCCAACTGGGCCAAGTGCTTCAAGTGACCGAGCTTGGCCCAGACCTGGGCCCCTTCAGCGCCCGCTTCAGCCAGCAGACGGCTGCGCGCAGGCAAACGCAGCCAAGACTGTGCAGCAAACGCTTCACCACCTTCAGCAAAGCCGCCTCTCAGCACCAAAAATTCGCCACCTTGAGGAAGGTCCAAGGTCACCACCGCATGGGCGGGCCAAGTCTCCACGCGCACGTCCTCGTTTGCGTCTTGGTACAGGGACGAAACTTTCACGCCTGGCCGATCGCGGTCACTTTGCGGCGCTAGTTGCTCAAAACACATACGGACTTGCCGCCTGTCCTGTGGATCGAACTGCCAGAGCTTGACGAAGATGGTGGCACCCTGCGCCGAACTCGGCGTGTGCCGCGTGCCTGGTGGGTTGCGCACATAGCTGCCCACCGGGTAGTCGCCATGTTCGTCTTGAAAGACGCCGTCCAGCACCAGGTATTCCTCGCCCCCACCGTGTGCGTGGGCGCTGAACTGACTGCCCGGCGCATAACGCACGATGGAGGTAGCCTGCGCTACTTCAGCGCCCACGCGGTGCAACAAGCGCCGCTCCACACCAGGCAGTGGCGAAGCTGTCCAGTCCAGCGCTGGGGCATGCACTGCAGCGCGCTGGTTCAAGTCGGCATGTAAAAGCATGGAGTGTCCTTTCTTGTTTTTATCTCAGCTCAAGCTGAAGCACCAACTGAAGCGCCAGCCTCGTGCGGCTGCGGCTTGACTTGCGCCAGCAAGCCGTCAACCGCCAGCGCGGCCGCTTCCAGCGCGCCTTCCAGGTAGCCACCGTAATTGGGTGAGCGTTCGGTCCCGGCCAGCCACACGCGGTGCTGCCACTCGGCTGGCACGGCGGCAGCCTCGTAACTAGGGTGGTGCGAGAGCGGGCGCTGATCGGCTTTGGCGGCGGTCAGCGGCTCTTGCGCCCAGTCCTGTACGGCGCTCCACACGGGGTGCGCCGCTTGCGGGCCGAACATGCGCACCAGTTGCGCCAGGGATTGGCGTTGCAGTTCCTCACGGCCGATACCAGCCCGGTAGTCGGGTGAAGCACCGACAAAGCCAAACAGCGCGGCGACCTCGCCCGTCGCGTTGGATGCATCGTGTATTTCCCCCAGCGGCCCGCGCTGGCTCATGCCCGTGCCTGACAAACCTGCCTCGCGCCAAAAAGCCCGCGGGTACACCGCCACAAATTTAGCCTGCCCGGCCATCCAGGTCGGGGTGTGTTTCATGCCGGTCATCAAGGCGTCGGGCCATGCCGGCTCCATCGCCAGGTCTTGCGCCATCAGCCGGGGCGGGATGGTCACCACCACTTGTTTGGCGAGTTGGGTCCAGCGGCCGGCCTTGTCTTCGAATTCCAACTCCACGGCGTGCGGCCGCAGCGCCATGGACAGCACGCGGGTATCGGGTTTGAAATGCACGGTGTCCCGCACTTGTGCGCGCAAGGCTTCAATCAGCGCCTGGGTTCCACCGGCAATTCGGTGGGACGAAGGCGACTGCTCCCAGGTGCTCTGGTGTTTGTAGAGCTTGCCGTCGGGGCCTTCAACCACCACCGCGCCACGCGTGTGCTGAGGAAAGTGCGCCAGACCGAGTTGCGCCAACAGTTGCTCCATGCGCGGGTTCATGCCCGGCCAAAACCAGGAGGGGCCAAGGTCCACGCGGTGAACCGAGGCTTCAGGCCCTTGGCTGAGCACGCGCCCGCCCATGCGGCCACGCGCATCCACCAGCAGCACACGCTCGCCGGCCTGCTGCAACAGCCAGCTGGCGTAAAGGCCGCTCAGGCCTGCTCCAATGACAACGACGGGATGGGACATATTGCCTTCCTTTCAAGCGGCGGCCATGGGCCGGATATCAAGTTCGTGTGTCCAGCTGCTGCACGGCTGGCGAAAGAGTTGCAGGTATTGAGCAGCCAGGTCGTCGGGCTCAATCAGGGCGGCTGGGTCGGCCTTGGCAAAGCGTTGATTGGTGCGCACGCTGCGGATCAGGCCATCAATCACCACATGCGCCACATGAATACCGTCTTGGCCGTGCTCGCGCGCCAGCGCCTGGCTCAAGCCGCGCAAAGCAAACTTGGCTGAACTGAAGGCCGAGAACAAGGGCCCGGCCCGCAAGCTGCCCGACGCACCGCTGAAAATTAACGCGCCGCCGCCTTGGGCTTGCAGCCTCGGAATCGCCTGCTGGCTGACGTTGAAGGCGGTCAGCACCATCGACGTCCACACCGACTGCATGGTTTCGGCAGTGGTTTGCATGAAGGCTTGGCGGTGAAACTGCATGGCGTTGTGGATAACGCCGGCCAAGGGCGGCAGTTCGCGGTCAAAGCGCTCAAACAGGGCCGCAGTGGCCAGGGGGTCTTGGAGATCTGTAGCCCAAGGGTTGGCAGGTTGACGAGAAACGCCAACGACTCGGTAGCCCTCGGCTTCAAAGCGCGTTTGCAGGGCGCTACCCAGGCCCGGCGCGTAGCCGGCGATCAGCAGTGTTTTGGTGGCTGGCATGATGCACATTCTTTCTTCATTGTCTGAGTTGACTGCCCGTCCATCCCGTGGGAACAGCCGGGCAGTATCTCGCTACTTGGCTCTAAGGCCCTCAGCCTTTCATGCTTTCAAGCGCGTTGCCAGTGCCTCGGCCAAGGGGGCTGCAGACGCGGGGCTTTGACCCGTCATCAAGGCGCCGTCCACCACCACATTGGCTTCCCAATTGGTCTTGCTAACGTACTTGGCGCCACGGCCCTTGAGCTCGTCTTCCAGCGAGAACAGCAGGTGATGCAGCAGCTCGATCTCGGTGTCTTCATCGTTCTTGAAGCCCGTCAGGCTGACGCCCTTGACCAGGTACTCACCATTGGACTTCTTCACGTCACGCAAGATGGCGGGCGCGTGGCAGACCATGGCGATCGGACGATTCGCTTCGTAAAAGTCGCGGATCAATTTGATAGCGAACGAGTCAGACGCCAAGTCCCACAGCAAGCCGTAGCCGCCCGGGAAGAAAACCGCGTCAAAGGTTTCCGAGTTCACGTTGCGCAGCTTGCGCGTGTTGCGCGCGGCGAACTGGGCCACCGGGTCTTTCAGGAAGCGGTCGGTGTGCTCGGTAGTGAAAGGCACTTTCATGCTGAGCAAGTCGATGGGCGCATCGCCGCCGTCAGGCGAAGCGAACACGACTTCGTAGCCGGCGTCGGTCAGGATGTAATACGGCGCGGCCAGCTCATGGAACCAGGTGCCGGTCTGCTTGCCGCTCAGGCCCATCTCGTCCACAGAGGACATCACGAGCAGAACGCGTTTTTGTTTGTTGCCAGTCGGGGTCATGTCAAATTCCTTAAAAACGGATGCGTTAAGTTTGCGAAAAGCCCGTGCATCCCCCGGGCTTCACATTGCTATTTGCGACCTTCTAATAGGTAGGCAATTGCTGCGAGCACTTGCCTTGACCTTTCGACGGAAGTTACCTTTTGATGGGTTAACTTTGTGTCTCACTGCACCGATGCAGCTCATACACCTGAAAAACCTACCAATCGATAGGTAGTAATTATGCACTGCTTTTCGAGCCTGTCAAGCGGCAGGTCAAAAGAATTTGTGTACTTCTGGCTAAGCTCACCCAGGCCAAGCAGAATGAAGCTTGCTCCGTTTGCCCAGATAAAAATTTGGAAGGAAAAATCCCTGATGGCGGCCTCTTTGCTCACGCTCACAAAGCATCTCTGGCTGGACTCCGGGGACACCGCCAGGCTGGTCAAACCGGCCCTGATGGCGCAACTCACGCAGCAAGTCAGCGCAAGCGAACGGTTGCACACAGGCGAGATTCGTCTTTACGTGGAGGCCTCACTGCCCATGAGCTACTTGTGGCGCGTGAGCAAAACACAGCCGCTGGCCAAGGTCATTCGTGAGCGCGCCTGGATGATCTTCAGCAAGCTGGGTGTTTGGGACACGGCGCACAACAACGGTGTGCTGGTCTACGTGCTGCTGGCCGAGCATGCGATCGAGATCGTCGCTGACCGCGGCATCGCCGCGCAGGTCGATGCCGCGCAGTGGGCATCGCTGGTGGCGGACATGGGTCAGGACTTCCGGGAGGGCCGGATTGAAGCCGGCTTGCGCCGCACCTTGGAGCGCATCACCGAGACGCTGGTGGCGCATTTTGGGGTGGAAGCCGTCAGCGGGGTTGCAGCGGGATCAAGCAAGCCAAACGAGCTTCCGGACGCACCCATGATCGGCTAGTGTCTGCCGATCTGAAAATAAAAAACCGGCCGAAGCCGGTTTTTTATGGCGAGACGGCCAGCACCGCGATGCGGCCCGGTCGCCTTCCAGGGATCAGCGCTTTTGGCGAAACTTTCGCAGCGCAGCAATTTGTGCGGCCATCACGGCCAGCTCAGACTGTGCACGGGCCAAGTCCACATCGCTTTTGGCGTTCTTCAGTGCTTCTTCAGCCGCTTTACGCGCCTCGGTGGCCTTGGCTTCGTCCAGGTCCTTGCCGCGGATCGCCGTGTCGCTCAACACAGTGACGCAGTTGGGCTGCACTTCAAGCACGCCGCCAGCCACGAAGACGAACTCTTCGGTGCCGTCGGCCTTCTCGATGCGCACCGCACCCGGACGAATGCGGGTGATCAGTGGCGTGTGGCGCGGGTAGATACCGAGCTCGCCAGCTTCGCCGGGCAAAGCCACGAACTTGGCCTGGCCCGAGAAGATGGACTCCTCGGCGCTGACCACATCGACTTGGATGGTGCTCATGGCGAGTCCTTAGACCTTCTTGGCTTTTTCGAAAGCCTCGTCGATGGTGCCGACCATGTAGAAGGCCTGCTCAGGCAAATGATCGCACTCACCGGCCACGATCATCTTGAAGCCGCGAATGGTCTCAGCCAGGCTGACGTACTTGCCAGGCGAGCCGGTGAACACTTCAGCGACGTGGAAAGGCTGCGACAGGAAACGCTGGATTTTGCGAGCGCGGGCCACGGCCAGCTTGTCTTCAGGAGCCAACTCGTCCATGCCCAAAATTGCGATGATGTCGCGCAGTTCTTTGTAGCGCTGCAGCGTGCCTTGCACGGCGCGGGCCGTAGCGTAGTGCTCTTCGCCCACCACGTTCGGGTCCAGCTGGCGGCTGGTTGAATCCAGTGGGTCCACAGCAGGGTAGATACCCAGCGAAGCAATGTCACGCGACAACACCACGGTGGAGTCCAGGTGAGCAAAGGTCGTTGCAGGCGATGGGTCGGTCAAGTCATCGGCAGGCACATAAACGGCCTGGATGGAGGTGATCGAACCGACCTTGGTGGAGGTGATCCGCTCTTGCAGGCGGCCCATCTCTTCAGCCAGCGTCGGCTGGTAACCCACGGCTGACGGCATACGGCCCAGCAGCGCGGACACTTCGGTACCGGCCAGGGTGTAACGGTAGATGTTGTCCACAAAGAACAGCACGTCACGGCCTTCGTCACGGAAGGACTCGGCGATCGTCAGACCGGTCAAAGCCACGCGCAGACGGTTGCCTGGGGGCTCGTTCATCTGGCCGTAAACCATGGCCACTTTGGAGTCTTCGAGCTTCTCGAGGTTCACAACGCCGGAGTCGGCCATCTCGTGATAGAAGTCGTTGCCCTCACGGGTACGCTCGCCCACGCCGGCAAACACGGACAGACCCGAGTGCGCCTTGGCGATGTTGTTGATGAGTTCCATCATGTTCACAGTCTTGCCGACGCCGGCGCCACCGAACAGGCCCACCTTGCCGCCTTTGGCGAACGGGCAAACCAAGTCAATCACCTTGATGCCGGTTTCCAGCAGCTCTTGCGAAGGCGACAACTCGTCGTACGCAGGGGCCTTGCGGTGAATGGGGGCGGTCAGCGTCTGGTCAACCGGGCCACGTTCGTCGATGGGCGCGCCGAGCACGTCCATGATGCGGCCCAGGGTTGCCTTACCCACGGGAACCGTGATGTTGGCGCCCGTGTTGTAGACCATGTTGCCGCGGCGCAGGCCGTCAGACGTGCCCAGCGCGATGGTGCGGACAATGCCGTCGCCCAGTTGCTGCTGCACTTCCAGGGTCAGCGCGGAGCCTTCCATTTTCAGCGCGTCATACACGCTGGGCATCTGGTTGCGCGGGAACTCGACGTCCACCACAGCGCCAATGCACTGAACAATCTTGCCTTGAGCCTGAGCCATGATTGAATCCTCTTTACGTTCTTTAATTGGTTAGACGGCGGCGGCGCCTGCCACGATTTCCGAAAGTTCTTTCGTGATCGCTGCCTGACGCGTCTTGTTGTAGATCAGCTTGAGTTCGCCGATCACGCTGCCGGCGTTGTCGGTGGCGGCCTTCATGGCCACCATGCGTGCCGACTGCTCGGACGCCATGTTTTCGGCCACCGCCTGATAGACCACTGCCTCGACGTATCGCAGCAGCAAATCGTCAATGACGCTTTGCGGATCCGGCTCGTACAGGTAGTCCCAGTCGTGCTGGCTTTTGTCAACTTGCATGCGCTCGGCCGACAGGGGCAGCAACTGCTCGACCACCGGCTCTTGACGCATCGTGTTGACGAACTTGGTGTAGCACAGGTGCACCGAGCCAATCTTGCCTTCAGCGTACGCATCGAGCAAAACCTTGACCGGGCCAATCAGCTTTTCGAGGTGCGGCTTGTCACCCAGCTGGGTCACGTGCGAGACCACTTGCGCGCCCACGCGGTTCAAAAAGCCCAGGCCCTTGTTGCCAATGGCCACAGCCTGCACGCCCGTACCGGCCGCTTGCGCGTCCTTGAGCTTGCCGGTGACGGCGCGCAGCACGTTGGTGTTCATGCCACCGCACAGACCTTTGTCGGTCGTGACGATGATCAGGCCCGCGACCTTGGCGTCGTTGGGCTGCATGAACGGATGCGTGTACTCAGGATGCGCCTGGCTCAAGTTGGCCGCAATATTGCGGACCTTGTCGCTGTAAGGCCGGGCCGCACGCATGCGATCCTGCGCCTTGCGCATCTTGGAAGCAGCCACCATTTCCATGGCCTTGGTGATCTTCTTGGTGTTTTCCACCGATTTGATCTTGCCGCGAATTTCCTTGCCTGCTGCCATATGTATTCCTAAATAGTTCCGAAAGCTTGTGGCTTTTTATTCAGGGATGGTCAGGCAAAGATCTTCTTGAAGGCAGCAACAGCAGCGGTCAATTCAGCTTCCGCATCCTTGTCCATGGCCCTGTTGGCTTCGAGCTTGCTCATCAGAGCGGCGTTCTTGTCCTTGAGGTAGCTGTGCAGGCCGGCTTCAAAAGCCAAGACTTTCTTGACTTCGATGTCGTCCATGAAGCCCTTGTTCACTGCGAACAGCGTGGCAGCCATGGTTGAGACCGACAGAGGCGAGTACTGAGCCTGCTTGAGCAATTCGGTCACGCGGGCACCGCGGTCCAGCTGCTTGCGGGTGGCTTCATCCAGGTCCGAAGCGAACTGCGCAAACGCAGCCAATTCACGGTACTGGGCCAAGTCGGTACGGATACCACCGGACAGGTTCTTGATCAGCTTGGTCTGGGCAGCACCACCGACGCGCGACACCGAGATACCGGCGTTGATGGCGGGGCGGATACCGGCGTTGAACAGGCTGGTTTCCAGGAAGATCTGGCCGTCGGTGATCGAGATCACGTTGGTTGGCACGAAAGCAGACACGTCACCAGCTTGCGTCTCGATAATCGGCAATGCCGTCAAGGAACCCGTCTTGCCTTTGACTTCACCTTTGGTGAAGGCTTCGACGTAGTCGGCGTTCACGCGGGCTGCGCGCTCGAGCAGACGGCTGTGCAGATAGAACACGTCGCCTGGGTAGGCTTCGCGGCCTGGTGGACGGCGCAGCAGCAAGGAGACCTGGCGGTAAGCCACGGCCTGCTTGGACAGGTCGTCATAAACGATCAGGGCGTCTTGGCCGCGGTCGCGGAAGTACTCGCCCATGGTGCAGCCAGAGTAGGCGCTGACGTACTGCATGGCAGCCGATTCAGAAGCCGAAGCCGCCACCACGATGGTGTATTCCATCGCGCCAGCTTGCTCGAGCGAGCGCACCACGTTCTTGATGGAAGAAGCTTTTTGACCAATCGCCACGTAGATGCACGAAACACCCTGGCCTTTTTGGTTGATGATCGCGTCGATGGCGACCGCGGTCTTGCCGGTCTGGCGGTCACCAATGATCAGCTCGCGCTGGCCACGGCCGATGGGCACCATCGAGTCGATGGATTTGAGACCGGTCTGCAGTGGCTGGTCCACCGATTTACGTGCGATCACGCCCGGTGCAACCTTTTCGATCACGTCGGTCATCTTGGCGTTGATCGGGCCCTTGCCGTCGATAGGCTGACCGAGTGCGTTGACCACGCGGCCGAGCAGTTCAGGGCCGACAGGCACTTCCAGAATACGGCCCGTGCACTTGACGGTGTCGCCTTCAGCGATGTGCTCGTACTCACCCAGAATCACGGAGCCGACCGAGTCACGCTCGAGGTTCAGCGCCAGACCGAAGGTAGGAACGCCAGCGGCGGTCGCGGGGAACTCGAGCATCTCGCCTTGCATCACGTCCGACAGGCCGTGAATGCGCACGATACCGTCGGCCACGGACACCACGGTGCCCTGATTGCGGATGTCGCTGCTGGCGCCAAGACCTTCGATACGGCTCTTGATCAGTTCAGAAATCTCTGCGGGATTGAGTTGCATGACTCTTTCCTTCTTTCTATGTTTGTTGGCTAAAAGCTTGGGGCTAGCGCGGCGCGCATCCTCAAGAGATCAGCGCCATCTTCATTTGTTCCAGACGGGCCTTCACCGAAGTGTCCAGGACCTCGTCACCCACGACGGCGCGGATGCCACCGATCAGCGATTCATCGATCTCGACCTTCACGCCAAGCTTGCGCCCAAAACGTTTTTCCAGGGCAGCAGCCACCTCGGCAGTCGCTTGGCCGTCCATGGGAAAGGCGCTGTAGACGAGCGCATCGGTCGAGCCACTCGCGGCGTTTTTCAGCGCGCGAAACTGGCGCGCGACCTCTGGCAGCGCGGGCAGACGTCCGTTTTCAAGGACCAGGCCCATGAAGTTCAGGGCAGCCGCGGGCAATTGCTTGCCGCCGGTCATCACCTGAAGCACCTGCGCCTGATCGGCCTTCGGATGCTCGGCAAACTGGCGCAGCTGCTCGTTCTCGGCCACAGCCGCCAGCTCGTCGAGCCAGACAGCCGTGTTGGCCAGGTCAGAGCCCTGCGCCTTGAACAGCGCTTCCGCGTACGGGCGGGCAATGGTTGCAAGTTCAGCCATGGTTTTGTCCTGGCTCAGAGCTCGGTCTTCAGACGCGAGAGCAGGTCAGCGTGGACACCGGCATTGACTTCCTTGCGGAGAATCTGCTCGGCACCTTTGACTGCCAGCACGGCGACTTGCTCGCGCAAAGCCTCACGCGCCCGAACCACCTGTTGACCCGCATCGGCTTGCGCCGCAGCGATGATCTTGTTGGCTTCTTCGGTGGCCTTGGCCTTGGCTTCTTCAATGATGCCCTGGGCTCGGCGCTCAGCGTCAGCCAGACGCGTCGCGGTCTCGTTGCGCGAGGTAGCCAGTTCAGCCTCGACACGCTTGTTGGCGGTGGCGAGTTCGGACTTGGCCATGTCGGCAGCAGCGAGGCCGTCGGCGATTTTCTGTGCCCGCTCGTCCAGCGCTTTTGTGAGTGGGGGCCACACGAATTTCATCGTGAACCACACCAGAATCGCAAAAACGACAGCCTGCAGGAACAGGGTTGCGTTGATGTTCACGGCTTATTCCTTTGCAACGTGAAAGATGCGGGAATTAGCGCAGGACAAATGGGTTGGCGAATGCGAACAGCAGGGCGATTGCCACACCAATCAGGAAAGCCGCGTCGATCAGACCGGCCAAGATGAACATCTTGGTCTGCAAGTCGTTCATGAGTTCTGGCTGGCGAGCCGAAGCTTCCAGGAACTTGCCGCCCATCAGTGCAATACCGATCGAAGCGCCGATAGCGCCGAGACCCACGATCAGACCGCAAGCCAGTGCGACGAAGCCGAGAACGTTTTCCATGATTTGTCCTTAAAAAATGAGAAGGGAAAGAAAAAACAAAAACCGAAAGTTTAGTGAGAGTCGTGGGCCTGCCCCACGTAAATCAACGTCAACATCATGAAGATGAAGGCTTGCAGCGTGATCACCAGAATGTGGAAGATGCTCCACACGGTTCCAGCGACAACATGCCCGATCCCCAGCCAGAAACCGCCCGTGAGGGGGTTGAACTGCCAGGCCCATACGCCGCCCATCAGGGCGATCAGCATGAAAACCAGTTCGCCGGCAAACATGTTGCCGAACAACCGCATGCCGTGCGAAACGGTCTTGGCGGTGAATTCAATCATCTGCATCAGGAAGTTGACCGGATACAGGAACCATTTGTCACCGAAGGGCGCAGCCATCAATTCGTGGATCCAGCCGCCGATGCCTTTGATCTTGACGTTGTAAACCAGGCAGACCAGCAAGACGCTGACCGACAGACCCAAGGTGGTGGACAAGTCAGCCGTCGGCACGACGCGCATGTAGTCTTTGGCGCCCAAGGCTGGACCAGCCGCATGCCAGAAAGAAGGAATCAGATCGACGGGCAACATGTCCATCGCATTCATCAGGAAGATCCAGACAAACACGGTGAGGGCCAAAGGCGACACCAGCTTGCGGCTCTTGGCGTTGTGCACCACGCCCTTGGCCTGGGTTTCGACCAGCTCAGACAGCATTTCAACGGCAGCCTGGAAACGACCCGGTACGCCGGAGGTCGCCTTGCGGGCAGCGCGCCACATCAAAAAGCAGCCCAGAGCGCCCAGCAACACAGAGTAAAACAGCGAATCGGCGTTGAAAACGCTGAAGTCGACGATGCTGGTCTGCTTGACGCCTTGCAAAGAAAAGTTGGTCTGCAGGTGTTGCAGGTGGTGTTGGATGTATTCACCGGCCGAGGGGCCATGTGTTCCAGCGTGTTCAGCAGCAGCCATAAATCACCCGTTAATCGATCTTCAAGTTTTTTTGACCTTCGATGCCGATGCCAAGCGAAGCCACATGGCCAGCCAATACACCTTCATCGTCACCACAAAGCCCGCCACCAGGGCAAGCCAGCTCAAATCCATCACCAACCGAGGCGCCAGCAACAGCATTGCCAGCGTCAAGCCAATCTTGGCCAACTCCCATACAAAGAAGCTCGCCAAGGCAGCATTCCCCACCTCCAGGCCCGCCTGCCGGGACAAAGCCCGCGCAAACAAGGCTGCAGGCAACACCACCGCCAAACCACCATAGCCCGCTGACCACATCACATTCAAGCGACCCGTCAACAACCAAGCCAGACCAGCCACCCCACAAGCCACGAGAGCCTGCAAAAGAACCACGCGCCACAACGAAAGTCGCGGACTGCGCTGGCGCAGCATCATGGCCTCTTCACGCGTCAGAGGCTTGAAGACTTCAACATCCCCATCTTCCAACCCCGCCCCAGCGTCCGAACTTGTCATTCTTGACTTTTCTAATTACGGGAAGGTTACGAGGCGGTTTCAGTGCAAGCACCGGCTTTTAACAGCCAGTTTTAGCAAAGCCTCTCATTATACGTAGAAACCCCGAGTGCTCAACCGTTCTCCTTTTTTCAATAGGGCAATAGGCGCCTCACAGCCCCGCAAACCGCCGGGTTACTGGGGTCTACGCCACAATCGCGCCAAATTTTGCCCACCCTCAGAAAGCCCCCGCATGTACGCCTGGATGAACCTTCTTCACATCGCCGCCGCCATCGTCTGGCTGGGTGGCGCGGCTTTCATGCTTTTTGCCATGCGCCCGGCCGCGATGACGCTGCCCGCACCCGAACGCCTGGGCCTGATGGCCATGGCGATGGGGCGCTTTTTTGCGTTGGTCTGGATTTGCATAGCCACATTGCTGGCCAGCGGCCTGGCCATGATGATGGGCGCCGGCATGAAGAACGCGCCCCTGGGCTGGCACCTGATGGCGGGTATTGGCTTGTTGATGTTTGCGCTGTTTGGTCATTTGTACTTTGGCCCCTTTCGGCGCATGCGCCAGGCTGTGGCTGCGGCTGACTGGGCCGCCGCTGGCCAGACGGCCGGTCAGGTTGCGAGGCTGGCTCAGGTCAATTTGATGCTGGGCGCGGTGGCAGTGACCTCGGTTTTGTTGCTAGCCTGAAGGCCTGGCACCCGGCCATTCGCTGCCAAGATAGTCGTGCAAGCCTTTTCGCGCCATGAGCAAGAACAATAAACCCGACCCCAAACCGGCGAGCTGGCAAGACAGCTTGAAAAGCGCCCTGCCCGACCGGCACACACTGGCTGCGCATCCCTGGCTCAAACCCGTGGCCCACCGCTTGCTCGACCCATCGCTTTGGCATGCGCAGAATGAAGCCGTGGCACGCGGCGCGGCCATCGGCATGTTCTGGGCCTTCGCCGTACCCTTCGGGCAGTTCTTGTTTGCAGCCGCGCATTGCGTACTGTGGCGGGCCAATATTCCCGTCGCTGCAGGCGTCACGCTGATCACCAATCCGCTGACTTTGACATTCTGGCTCTGGCTGGCTTACCAGGTGGGCAATGCGCTGCTGGGCACAACTTCATCCGGGCCCGTGCCAGACACCACGGCGTCAGGACTCATCGACTGGCTAACCAGCTACGGCGCCCCAGCTGCGCTGGGCATGGCGGTTTTTGCGGTGGGCGGCGCGGCGCTGGCTTACCTCGGCGTCAAGCTCGCCTGGCGCCTGCGCATCTGGTTCAAGCGCCGGGGCCGCTAACCTGAACCTTTCCCGCCGGACCTTGCCGTACCCGCCGCAGGCTTTTTGCTGTTGCCGGACAATCGGGGTTTCTTCCGCTCTGCCAGACCATGTCCTCACCCCCCGATCCCGCCGCGCGCAAAGACTCGCTCATCGACTACCCCTGCGCCTTCCCCATCAAAGTGATGGGTGTGAAGGTCGACGGCTTGGTCAGCGCCATCACGATGGTGGCCCGCAGTTTTGACCCCGGCTTTGACGCCACGACGATTGAGCTGCGCGAAAGCAAAGGCGGCAAATACCTGGGCGTGACCATCACGGTGCTGGCCACCAGCCGCGAGCAGCTCGACGAGCTGTACCGCACGCTGTCCACGCACCCCATGGTCAAGGTCGTGCTGTGACTTGCAAAGGCTCGGCAGCGCTTTGATCACGCCGACCTTTTTAGGCCGCGTGACCTACGCAGACAGCTACGCCGCGATGCAAGACTTCACGGCAACGCGCGATAACACCACGCCCGACGCACTGTGGATTTGCGAGCACGCACCGGTCTTCACGCAAGGCCTCGCAGGCAAGGCCGACCACGTGCTGGCACCCGGCGAAATACCCGTGGTGCAAAGCAACCGCGGCGGGCAAGTGACGTACCACGGGCCCGGCCAGGTGGTGGCTTACCCGCTGATTGATTTGCGGCGCGCCGGCTACTTTGTCAAAGAATATGTGTACCGCCTTGAAGAAGCCGTGATCCGCACACTGCGCCACTTTGGCGTGACGGGCCACCGTGTGGCAGGCTCGCCCGGCATTTATGTGCGGCTGGACGACCCGGCCGGCCACGCCATGCTCAGCGGCCCCCAGCATCCATCCGATCCCTTTCGCGGCCTGGGCAAGATCGCCGCGCTGGGCATCAAGGTCAGCCGACACTGCACTTACCACGGCGTCGCACTCAACGTCGGCATGGACCTGTCGCCTTTTGGCCGCATCAACCCTTGCGGTTACGCAGGCCTGAAAACCATCGACCTTTCTACAATCGGCGTTGCCGTCAGCTGGCAAGACGCTGCGGATGTGCTGGGCCAAAAGCTCAGCAGCCACCTTTTACCTTGACAAGAAAAACCGACTATGACCTCACCTGAAGCCGGCAACCCCGTCGTTCGCGAAGCCCAGAGCGTTGAAGACTACAACCCCCTGGCCAAGCAAAAAGCCGGCGCCAAGCTCTCGCGCATTCCGGTCAAGGTCGAGCGCGCCGAGGTGCTGAAAAAGCCGGAGTGGATCCGCGTCAAAGCCGGCAGCCCGAGCACGCGCTTTTACGAGATCAAGCAGATCCTGCGCGACAACAAGCTCAACACCGTGTGTGAGGAAGCCAGTTGCCCGAACATCGGCGAATGCTTTGGCAAAGGCACGGCGACCTTCATGATCATGGGCGACAAGTGCACACGCCGCTGCCCGTTTTGCGACGTCGGCCACGGCCGCCCTGACCCGCTGGACGTCAACGAGCCAGAGAACCTGGCCAAGACGATTGCTGCACTCAAACTGAGCTACGTGGTGATCACCAGCGTGGATCGAGACGACTTGCGCGACGGCGGTGCCCAGCACTTTGTCGATTGCATTTCGCGCATTCGCGAACTGTCCCCCATCACGCAAATTGAGGTGCTGGTGCCCGACTTCCGCGGCCGCGACGACCGCGCGCTCAACATCTTGAAAGCCGCGCCGCCTGACGTGATGAACCACAACCTGGAAACCGCGCCGCGCCTCTATAAAGAAGCGCGCCCCGGCAGCGACTACCAGTTTTCCTTGAACCTGCTCAAAAAATTCAAGGCCCTGCACCCTGACGTGCCCACCAAGAGCGGCATCATGGTCGGCCTGGGTGAAACCGACGAAGAAGTGCTGCAAGTCATGCAAGACATGCGCGACCACCACATCGACATGCTCACCATCGGCCAGTACCTCGCGCCGTCCATGTCGCACCTGCCGGTGCGCCGTTACGTGCACCCGGACACCTTCAAGATGTTTGAGGCACGCGCTTACGAAATGGGCTTTTCACATGCGGCTGTAGGTGCGATGGTGCGGTCCAGCTACCACGCGGATCAGCAGGCCCATGCAGCGGCTGAGAGCGCCAAGGTTAGCCAAGCTCTCGGCAACTAAGCCTTTACACCCCGCGGCACGACCTCAGAGTTCGACTGTGACGACGCGAATCACTCGAAGCAAAGACTTCACCGCAGATCGCGCATGGGGTGCCCAGCCCATTGCCAGCATGAACGGCGTCACAACCCGCCTGCACTGGACGGACCAACCGTACAAGTGGCACGTGAACGATGGGCAAGAGGTGTTCGCGGTCATGGATGGCGTGGTCGACATGCATTACCGCCAGGACGGCATTGAGAACGTTGTTCGGCTCGAAGTCGGCGATATTTTCTATGCCAGTGTGGGCTGCGAACATGTGGCGCATCCCGTTGGGCCAGCAAGAATCTTGGTGGTGGAGAACGAAGGCAGCGTCTAAGCAGTTCAAGGCGCGGTCGAACGCGATTCTCCGAATACCTCTGCCCAGTAGTCCACGCAAGCCCTGATCTTGGGCAAGCGATGTCTTTCCTGGAGCATGACCGCGAAGATCGGGACGGCTTCTTGATCGAAATGCGCTTTCAGCAGAGGCACCAGCAGCCCGCTGGCCACATACGGCTTGGCGACCACATCCATGATGCGCGAAATGCCAACACCGCTGAGCGTCAATGCCAGCAAAACCGCCGAGTTGTCGGCCTTGGTCTGAGCTTGCACATGGAAGACGTCTTTGCTGTCGGCACGCTGCCACAGGTTAAAGCTGTTCACTCGGCTGCTGCCGATCAAATGGTGGCCCGCTAACTCGTTTGGTAATTGCGGCGTTCCATGTTCTTGGAGGTACGCAGGCGTGGCATAGAGCGAACGACTCGCCACACCAATTTGGCGCGCGACCAACAGATCGTTCTGCACACGGTCGGCGCGAATCGCAACATCAATCCCGTCTCGGGCCATATCTGCAATGCGGTCATCGACAGCCAAGTCAACATGGATGTTCGGATATTTTGCGTAAAAGCCGGGAAGACTCGGCGCCACAACGGCATGTGCAATGGATGCGCTGACGCCCATTCGCACCCAACCGCTCGGGCCTGATAACTTGCCCGTCAGTTCGCCCTCCAGTTCGTCCGCCGTTTCAAGTAAACGGCGAGCGTAGGCCAAGAGTGTGTTGCCCTCGTCCGTCAAGCTCAGGCCGTGGGTGGTTCTGTGGACCAGCAGAACGCCACAGCGCTTCTCAAGTCGAGCAAGCGATCTAGTCACATGACTGACAGGCACATCGCGCTCGCGGGCTGCGGCCGAAAGTGTTCGAAGCTCTGAAATGCGAACAAAGAGACTGAGATCGTCGAGGTGAAACCGCATAGGCCATCCTAGTATTGTTTTGCAAAAAACAGGTTTCCGATTTGCGATCTTGGCAGTTTCCGAGACTTTGTTTGCCGCATAAATTCATCTCCATCACTGGCCGTGATCCCAGCAATCATCCAAAGGAAAATTTATGCCCATAGTGAACATACGACTGACCGGAACGCCCCAGGCCGAAACTTCAGAAAAAGTCGCTTTTGCCATTGCCGAACTGACCCACGAAATCTTGGGCAAAGACCGCGCCTTGACCGCAATTTCAATCGTCCACGTGGATCCAGAACATTGGTTTATAGGCGGTCAAAACCTTGCAAGCCTCCAGCGCTGCACGTTCAGCTTGGACATCAAGGTCACGGACGAAACCAACACCAAAGCCGAAAAGGCGAGATACGTCGCCGCAGTGTTCGATGCCATGAACCGAGTTCTGGGTGACTTAGATCAACACAGTTATGTCCACGTGCATGACGTTCGTGCAGCTACCTACGGCTATGGAGGCAAAACCCAGGAGCACCGGTACCAACAGGCTCTTGTCGCCGCATAGATCTCGATACCTCGCGCTTTGGGCAGTCAAGCAGGCTTAAGCTGCGCCAGCAGGTCAAGGTACGCGCCTTCGATCAAGTCAGAAGACTGAACCCCGAGTTGCGCCATGAGTTCATGGGCTTCTTGAACGCCTGCTTCCAGGGCTTCGCGGTCTTGTAAAACGACTTCAAGCTCCATGAAATCGCCGAGGTCTTGCACGCGGTCCAGATGCACGCGGGTTCTGCCCACGAGGTAGACGGTTCTGGCCTTGATCACTCGGCCCACTTCGCCACACGCAAGACTCAGCACGCGCCTGAGCGAAGCAGGGTCAGCGCTTGGCGTGATGACATAGAAGGACTCTTTCGGGCCCTGCTGGTCGCTCCGCTGATAAAAAATGAGCTCCCCTGCAGTGTCCGATAAAGCGCGCAGCTTGAGCCGACCCTTCTCGCAGCGAAAAAAGGTGTCGTCCTGCGCGATCTCGACAGGGCCTTCGGTCGCGATGCGAGCGACCTTTTTTTCCAAGTCGACAAGGCTATAGATCTTTGCTTTGATTTCGATATTGCGTGCCATTCAATGCCTAAGTCTGAGGGTTGGGGGACGAGGCAGGAAGAACGCCGTAGCGTCGCATGGCTGACGCGACCTGGCCCTCCTCGGTGGTTTCGGGGCCGTAGAGGCGATAGCTTGGGGCCAGTATGCGTTCGACCTTGGTGGCCTCAATGACGATAACGCTGCGAAGCGGGAAACGTGGTCCTGCCATTGCCTCGAGTGGCCCAGCCCAAGCAAGAAACTCAGCGTCGCTCCTGTTCACATTGCGCGCGAGCCCCTGGACCTTGAAACCCTTTTGTACGAAGACGTCAATGAAGCTGACGCAGACGCCTCGGTTGATTCCGATATTTCGCACACTTGTGGGCGAGGCGATATTGGCGATGACCAAGTGTTTTGGATTGAAGACCGCAAAGATTTCTTTTGGCGAGACGCTTGGCTGCCCGCTCGCATCAACCGATGCAAGCCAGCAAAGTACGCTGCGCTTTGCACATTCCTGGACTTCAGTTGTGAGCATGATGACCTCCATGCGTTGATTTCGGCGGTCAGTGTGGCGCCGGTTGAAGGCTAGGTTGCAATCTCGATATCTGCGCTTGCCACCAAAGCCACGCGGGGGCCAAAACTTGAAATATTGGCCAGCGTAGCGTTCTCGTGGGCGATAACTTGCTCGGGTGAAATTGCGCTGTTGCCTGCAGATGTGTGGCCATCCGAAACAAAACGACCGGGAACCCCAATGCGAGAGCACGCCGTGTTGTGGTGTTGATGCAGAACTCGGAATGCATGCCGCAGATGATCAATTTCTGAACACCCGCTTTTCGGATGACTTCTTCCAGGTCGGTTCGAAGAAAAGCATCCGGCGTCGTCTTTCTAACCTTGATGTCGTGGGGCTTTACATCAAGTCCGACAGCCAGTTGCCAAGCGGAGGTGCCATGTTCAAGATATCCAGTTGATGACTCGTGCTGGACGAAAACAACCGGCAAGCCAGCGCTTCTTGCTCTTCCCGTCACAAGGTTGATTCTTTCAATGGTCGCCGCGCATTGGAATGCTGCGCCATCACCAACACACAAGCCTTGCTGGACATCAATAACAAGTACGGCTGATTTCTCGTGCAGTGGTTCCATTTGAGTTTGTGCTCTGTTTAGCTATCTTCCGTATTGCTTAGGTTTTACTCCACGCAGGCCCAACACTGGCCCGCGACCTGTTCGATTGCAGACAAAAGCTGAGGCAAACTACCTTCTGGCCGAACGCGTCTTAAAGATGCCCTGCCCTGATCAAACAACTTCCATCCTCCTGAGCCGCCAACCCGGCAAGCCCACAACAACATGTACCAAGCCTCCCCCACCCGTTACGACTCTATGGCCTACCGCCGCGTGGGCACCAGCGGCCTGAAGCTGCCTGCCATTTCACTCGGCCTGTGGCACAACTTTGGCGATGCCACGCCATTTCAGACGCAGCGCGACATGTTGCGCACGGCCTTTGACTTGGGCATCAACCACTTTGACCTGGCCAACAACTACGGCCCACCCGCAGGCAGCGCCGAGACGAATTTTGGTGAGCACCTGCGCCGGGACTTCAAGCCTTACCGCGACGAGTTGATCATCTCCAGCAAGGCGGGCTACGACATGTGGCCTGGCCCTTATGGCCAAGGCGGCGGCTCGCGCAAGTACGTGCTGGCCAGTCTGGACCAGAGCCTTGAGCGCATGGGTTTGGACTACGTGGACATTTTTTATTCGCACCGTTTTGACCCGGATACGCCACTGGAAGAAACCATGGGCGCGCTGGCCACTGCGGTGCAGCAGGGCAAGGCGCTGTATGTCGGCGTGTCCAGCTATTCCGCCGCCAAGACGCGCGAGGCTGAAGCTATTTTGCGCAGTATGGGCGTCAAGGCTTTGATTCACCAGCCTTCTTACAGCCTGCTCAATCGCTGGATTGAGAGCGAGTTGCTGGGTACGCTGGCCGATACGGGCATGGGCTGCATTGCCTTCAGTGCGCTTGCCCAGGGCTTGCTGAGCAACAAGTATTTGCAAGGCACCCCGACCGATGCGCGGATCAACCGGCCGGGTGGCGGCTCCTTCAAGGCCGACCACTTGAGCGAAGCCAATCTGGCGCATGTGCGCGCGCTAAACGACATTGCTGCTGCACGCGGCCAGAGTCTGGCGCAGATGGCCGTGGCCTGGGTGTTGCGCGATGGCCGCGTGACTTCAGCGCTGATTGGAGCCAGCCGGCCTGAGCAGATCACGGACCTGGTCGGCGCGCTGAAAAACCTGAGCTTCAGCGCTGCTGAACTCGCCGCCATTGACAAGCACGCCGTGGACGGCGGGCTGAACCTTTGGCAAAAGTCGTCCGCGCAAGCGTGAGTCGTGCGCGAATCGCTCAGCCTGTGCAAGCCACGCTGTACGCGCTGGGCGCCATTGCGCTGTGGGTGTCGGTGGCCTCGCTGGGCGTGGCACTCAAGCATTTGCCGCCCTTCTTGCTGACCGGCGCAGCCTTGGTGCTGGGCGGTCTGCTCGCCCTGCCCCAAGTGCTGCGCCAACCTGAGCTCTGGCGTGTGCCTGCAGGCACGCTGGCGCTGGGTGTGTATGGTCTCTTCGGCTATCACTTCATGCTCTTCATGGCGCTGCGTCTGGCCCCGCCGGTCGAAGCCAATCTCATCAACTACCTGTGGCCGCTGTTGATGGTGGTGCTGGCGCCTGTGCTGCTGCCTGGCATGCGCCTAAAGGGTGTGCATTTGCTCGCGGCTTTGCTGGGGTTTTCTGGTGCGGCGGTGGCCATCTTGGGCGCAGGCGGGGGTGATGCATCGGCGGCATCGGCGGGCATGTTTTCGCTCACCGGCACTGCGGGCTGGGGTTATGCCATGGCCTTGGCGGCGGCCTTCATGTGGTCCAGCTATTCGCTGCTGACGCAGCGCGTCGCGGCTTTTCCCACGGCCGCCATTGGCTTGTTCGCGTTGGCGTCTGGCTTGCTCGCACTGGCTTGCCACTGGCTGCTTGAAGCGCCTGTCACGTTGAACGCGCAAGACTGGATGCTGCTGGCAATCACGGGCCTGGGGCCCTTGGGCGGCGCCTTCTTTTTGTGGGACAAGGCTTTGAAGCTGGGCGACGCGCGGCAGATCGGCATCTTGAGCTACCTCACGCCGCTCGGCTCGACCGCCCTGCTGATGTTGGTCAGCGGCCGGGCCTGGAGCTGGAGCGTGGCCATCGCCGCGCTTTTGATCATGGCAGCGGCCGTGCTGGGCACGCGAGCACGCGCTTGAAGCTAGCCTGAAGCTTTAAAGCAAAGACGCCGGGTCTTCGCTTTGAACGACAGATTCAGCCCAGCCTGCCAGCTTGCTGGCGTCAGCGCGCAAGACTTGCTGCTTGATCGCCAGAATCTGCGACGGATGCATTGAAAAGCAGCGCAAGCCCAAGCCCAACAGCAGGCGCGTCATGGCCACGTCTCCAGCCATCTCACCGCACACACTCACCGGCTTGCCCTGTGCATTGCACTCCCGAATCGTCTCGGCTATCAGACGCAGCACAGCTGGATGCAAGGGGTCATACAGGTGCGCCACGGCTTCGTCAGCCCGGTCAATCGCCAGCGTGTACTGGATCAAGTCGTTGGTGCCAATCGACAAAAAGTCGAAGTATTTGAGGAATAACTTGAGCGTGAGCGCCGCTGCCGGAATCTCGATCATCGCGCCCAGCTTGACGGGGCCGTAGGGCACGCCCTTGTTGTCCAGTTGCGCACGCGCATGGTCAATGAGCGCCACCGTCTGCCGAATTTCCGACGCATGAGCCAGCATGGGCACCAGCAAGTTGACTTGCCCGTGCGCCGCCGCGCGCAAGATAGCGCGCAGCTGCGTCAAGAACATGGGTGGGTCGGCCAGGCTCCATCGGATGGCGCGCAGGCCCAGCGCAGGATTGAGGTGCGTGTCTGTCTTGGCGTGCCGGTCTAGCGGCTTGTCTGACCCAATATCCACTGTGCGGATGGTGACGGGCAGGCCCTGCATGCCCTCAATGGCCTGACAGTAGGCGCGGTACTGCTCGTCTTCGTCGGGCAGGTTGCCGTTGCGGCCCATGAACAAGAATTCACTGCGGAACAAGCCCACGCCCACCGCGCCCGCCTTCACAGCGCCTGTGGTGTCGGCCGGCATCTCGATGTTGGCAAGCAGCTCGATCTTTTGCCCGTCCAGCGTAAGGGCCGGCGTGTGGCGCAGACGGTTCAGGCGCTCGCGCTCCAATTCACCCTGGCGCTGCTTGAAGCCGTATTCGGCCAGGATGATGGGCGAAGGATCGACGATGAGCACGCCCGCATCGCCATCGATGATGACCCAGTCGTCTTGCTTGATCAGCTGGCTGCCACTGCGCGCGCCCACCACCGCCGGGATGTCCATGCTGCGCGCAACGATAGCCGTGTGCGAGGTGCGCCCGCCCACATCAGTCGCAAATCCGGCAAACAGGCTTTGCTTGAACTGCAACATGTCGGCCGGCGAAATATCGTGTGCCACCAGCACCAGCGGCACATCCAGGGTGTCGTCCAGCAGCAAGTCTTGCTGAGCCTTGCGGCCCGCATGCGCCTTGGGCTGAACGGGTGAGCCCACGCCCTTCATGTGCCGCAGGATGCGCTCAACCACCTGCTCGAGGTCGGCCTTGCGTTCGCGCAGGTACTCGTCTTCCATTTCGTCGAACTGGCGGGCAATTTGTTCGTATTGCGTGGTCAGCGCCCACTCGGCGTTGTAGTGCCGTTCGCTGATCCAGTTTTTCACGCCACTGATCAGCTGGTCGTCTTGCAGCAGCATCAGGTGCACGTCGAGCAAGGCCGCAATTTCATGCGGCGCATCGGCCGGCAAGTCCCGCTGCAGCCGCGTGATTTCTTCGGCTACCGAGTTGCGGGCCACCCGAAGGCGTTGTATTTCGGAATCGACCTTGTCAGCGTCGATGAAGTAATGCGCCACATCCGCCCGGCTGGAGGCCACCAGCACCGCGCGGCCAATGGCAATGCCGCGCGAGACAGCCAGGCCGTGGATGGAGAAAGTCACCTTATTCGCCTTCACCGAACTTGTCGGCCATGAGCGCGAGCAGCGCATCCATGGCGGCTTGCTCTTCTGCGCCGTTGGTTTCCACTTCCACCGTGCTGCCCAGGCCGGCGGCCAGCATCATCACGCCCATGATGCTTTTGGCGTTCACGCGCCGCTCGCCGCGCGTGATCCAGACTTCACACGGGAAACTGCCGGCAAGCTTGGTCAGCTTGGCAGATGCCCGCGCATGCAGGCCCAACTTATTGCTGATGGTCGTGCTGGTCTTGATCATGGTGTCGACGGTTCTGGTTTTGGGGAGCGGTGATGGCCACTTGCATGACGCCTTGCGTGGCGCCCACCAGTGCCCGAGCCACCAAGGCGTCGAGCGACTCATGGCGGTACGACACCGTACGCAGCAGCATGGGCAAGTTGACGCCCGTGATCAGCTTGGAGTTGACGCCATCGACCAGTTGTTGCGCCACATTGCAGGGCGTGGCGCCAAAGACATCGGCCAGCACCAAGGCCTGTTGCGTACCGAGCTGCGCGAGCATGATGCGCGCCTGGGCCAAGGTTTCCTCGGGTGGCATATTCGGCTGCACGTCGAGCGCTGCGATGCCCTGCGGACTGTCCGTGAACACATGCGCGATGCACTGGCGCAAGGCTGAGGCCAGCGGGGCGTGCGCAATGATGAGGATGCCGTTCATTGAATCGAATTATCGGCCTTGACTTTGGCGAAGTAGCCATAAGCCATCAGGCAGCAGCACAAAAACACGGCCAGGGCGCTTTGAAAGCTGGCCACCTCACCCAGGCCAAGCCGTTTGAAGGCGTCAATCAAGAGGCCCACGCCCCACTGCACCACGAAGACGCCAGCAAAGATCATCAAGTTGTAGGCAGACAGCGCACGCCCCGCCACAGAAGGCGCAAAGGCCATGCCCACGGCCGGCTGCGCCAGGCCCATGACGCTGGAGGTCATGCAAAAAAGTGCCCAGCCCAGCCAGCCTGTGGCGCTGCCGCCCGCAATGTTGGCCGCCAGCATCAGCAGGCTCAAAGGCACACCCCAGAGGATCAAGCGGTCCGCGCTCCAGCCGCGGCGCGCCAGGTACGGGTTCAGCATGCCCCAACCCCAGAAAGTCACCAGCATCACCGCATTGATATAGAACAGGCCAGTGGCCGACTCCAGCGGCGTGTAGCCCGCCACTCGCACCATCCACGGCCCGGCCCACAGCGTTTGCACAGCCACCATGCCGCCGTAATTGAAAAAAGCCAGAGGCGCCATTTTCTGGAAGTAGCGACTGCGCCAAACCTGGTCGTAACTGGTATCAGGAGCGGGCGCACCTGCCATTGGCTGCGCAATTGCCCAAACCGGCACGAGCCGCGCAATGGCCAGCATGCACAAAACGACCAGGGCGGCCAGGATCCAAAACAGGGGACGCCAACCGATCAAAGGCATCAACCACTGCACGGGCAAGGTTGACGCGAGCATGCCGAGCGCGCCGGTCATGAGCATCCAGGAGTTGGCGCGCAGCAGCGTCGCGCCATCAAGCCAACGCCGAAAGCCGGTGAGTGGCGCCATCAGGCAGGCGCTCACGCCCATGCCCACCAACACGCGCGCCGCCAGCAGCCAGGCAAAACTGGTGGCCCATGAAAAGGCGAGGCAGCCAATCACCGCGACGCTCAGGAAACACAGGATCACGCGCTTGGGGCCGTGGCGGTCCAGCCAGCGACCCAAAGGCAGTTGCATGGCGGCAAAGCCCAGGAAGTAACCGCCAGCCAGCAACCCCAGTTCGCTGGCCTGCAGCGAAAACTCTTGCGACAAGACCGGCGACAAAGTGGCCGTGATGGCGCGAACCAGCGCCGAGCAAAAGTAAGCCGCGGCGAAGGCCAGAAAGACCAGCGCTGCCGAGCGGGCAGGCAGGCGACCGGCCTCAATGTGCATTGCAGACGAAGTGGTTTCAGCGCTGGCAGAAAAAGGGGCGGTGGCTTGGGTGGTCATCAGGGAAATCGCTCACTGCAAACGCAGGCTGGAGAAAAAAGTGTCGGCTGCTTCAGGGGAAATCTTGGACGCGTACACCACGGCCTGAAAGATCTGGCTGCCGTTTGAAAAGTAAGCCGCTTGGCCCTGGACTGGCTTGCCGTCAGCCGTTTGACCCGTGGCGAGCAGCAGATGCGGCGCAGGTGAGCTAGCCGCACCGACCACTTTAAGGGCCTTTGATTCAGCGGGCGCCGCAGCCCGCATGTTTTGCAAGGTCAGGCGCTCCCATTGGCTGAGCACGGCGGCCGTCTCGGCACCTGGGGCCAGTTCAGCCCAGGCCACAGCAAAGGTGGCACCGCCCGCCTCGCAGCCCAGCATGTTCAGCTGAACCTCGCTGGGGCCCAGCGGCACTTGCTTTTGCGCCTGGTCAGGCTTGCAGGGCAACAGAAAACGCAGGCTGCTGGTGTCTGTGCGGACCTCGCGCCAGTCCAGGGTGGGGCTGCAGGCCACCGCACAAAACAGCAAAGCTGCTGCGCAGGTCCAAGTGCGGAGGGAAAAAATTGAAAGCAAGAAGGGAGGCACAGTGGCTTGGCGCTTGAAACAGAGTGTCAGGGAATCTCAAGCGCACTTTACAGGCATTCGCCGGGGTTGATCCCCAAATCGGTGCAGGACATGGCTGGATCCGGGTTTCCATGAGGGCATGGGCTTTGCTGAAGATCGTCATGCTTTTTTGCTCGGCAGCGCGAACAGGCCAAGCTCGCCGAAGGGCAAAATGCGAGCATGAACTCACTGCAAGGCATCCGCGTCCTCGATTTGTCCCGCGTCCTCGCCGGCCCCTGGTGCACGCAAACCTTAGCCGACCTGGGAGCCGACGTGATCAAGATCGAGCGGCCGGGCAGCGGTGATGACACACGCAGCTGGGGTCCACCGTTTTTGGTGGGCGACGACGGCCGGGAAACCCAAGAGGCGGCCTACTACCTGGGCGCCAATCGCAACAAGCGTTCAGTCACTTGCGACATTTCGCGGCCTGAAGGCCAGGCCCTGATTCGCGAGCTGGTGCCGCATTGCCAAGTCTTCGTCGAAAACTTCAAGGTCGGCGACATGGCGCGCTACGGGCTGGACTTCGCCTCGCTCAAGGCCTTGAACCCGGCGCTGGTGTATTGCTCGGTCACCGGCTTTGGCCAACAAGGGCCGTACGCAGAGCGCGCCGGTTACGACTACGCGATTCAAGGCATGGGCGGGCTGATGAGCGTGACTGGCGAGCGCGACGACCTGGGCGGCGGTCCGCAAAAAGTGGGCGTGGCGGTGGCTGACTTGATGACCGGCATGTACGCCACCGTCGGCATTTTGGCGGCGCTGCGGCATGCTGAGCGCACGGGCGAAGGCCAGCAGGTGGACATGGCGCTGCTCGACACGCAAGTGGCCATGCTGGCCAACCTGGGCGCCAACTATCTGGTCAGCGGCAAGGTGCCCAAGCGCGTGGGCAATGCGCACCAGAACATCGTGCCCTACCAAGTGTTTGAAGTGGCGCCAACGGCGGATGGCAATAAGGACCACCTGATCTTGGCGGTAGGCAATGATCAGCAGTACGCCAAGTTTTGCGCGGTGGCTGGTCGGCCTGAGCTGGCGAGTGATGCGCGATTCACGCGCAACCAAGATCGCGTGAAGAACCGCGCCGTGCTGGTGCCCCTGCTCGAAGCCGTGATGAAAACCCGGCGCAAAGCTGACTGGCTGGCCGCGCTGGAAGCGGCCAAGGTGCCCTGCGGCGCCATCAATGACCTGGGCGAAGTCTTCGCCGACCCTCAAGTGCATGCGCGCGGTATGGTGACCGACTGGAATCATCCGGCACGCAAGGACCTCAAGCTGGTGTCGAGCCCGATCCGCCTGAGCCGCACTCCCGTTAGAACCGATATTGCGCCACCGCTTCTGGGGCAGCACACAGCGGAGGTTTTGGGCGAGTTGCTCGATCGCAGGCCGGCTGAAGTGGCAGCGCTGCAATCGCGAGGTATTGTTTGACGCAGCCAGCCAAGTCACTTTTTGGCTGGGCTTTGCGGCCCGGCTCGCTCTGAGCGAAAATCAACGCTTATGAACCCAGACCGCTCGCCCCAAGAATCAAACGACAGCCAGAGCCTCGGACGGCCCTCGCGTCGAACGTTGGGCGCGGCGGTTTTGCTGGCGGTGTTACTCGCGTCCACGCTGGGCTTGAGCGCTTGCGGCAGCCAACAAGCCGCGCCGCAATCCACCTTTGTTTTGCTGGACGGCAGCCGCAAAACCACAGCGGACTTCAAGGGCAAGGTGATGCTGGTCAACTTCTGGGCCACCAGTTGCGTGACCTGCGTGGCTGAGATGCCCGAGATGATCGCCACGCATCAAAAGTACGCGCCACAGGGCTTTGAGACGGTCGCCGTGGCCATGAGCTACGACCCGCCCAGCTACGTGGTGAACTACACCGAGACGCGCAAGTTGCCCTTCAAGGTTGCCATCGACAACACGGGCGCGGTGGCCAAGGCTTGGGGTGAGGTGCAGCTGACACCCACCACCTACCTGGTCAACAAGCAGGGGCAGATCGTCAAGCACTACGTCGGGCAACCCGACTTTGCCGCCCTGCACCAGCTGATAGAAAAGCTGCTGGCGCAGGGCTGAAGCTATTACTGGTTGCGGTACACGTCGTGGCAGGCCTTGCAAGCGGCCGCTGTTGCGCCAAAGGCGGTCTTGAGGTTGTCGATATTGCCGGTCTTGGCTGCTGCTGAGAGCTTCGTTGTTTCTGCCACCAGCTTCTCGTTCAGTTCCTTGAACTTCGCTTGCTCCGTCCAGATTTCCGGCTTGGCCTTGGTGTTGCCGCCCTTGTCAGTCCCAGGGCCAAAACCAGCCCATGGCAGCTTGGACATGGCAGCCACCACGTCAGCGTTTTCCGCAGCGACTTTGGCGTCAAAGGGCACGCGGCCGTTGACCATGGCGCCCACCCGGCCGAAGTGCTGGCCCATCACAAACAGGGCGCTCTGGCGGTATTTAATGGCGTCTTCAGGCTTGGCAAACTGGGCGGAGGCAGGTGCGGCCAGACCGAGCAAGGTGGCGACGGCAGCGGCAAGAACAATGGCTTTCATGGAAACTCCTGGTCTAAAAAAAGGGGCGACAGACGCGGGCAGCACACTGGGACGCTTACCCTGGTGGCGAGGCCTTGAGTTTGGCAGATGCGTCCATCCTGCCTTCGCGGGGTTTGCCCCTAGCTACGCATTTGGTTTGCTCATCCATTCAGCTAGGCAAGAACCAAAGGCAAAATGCACGCTTTCGATTCATCGCACTTTTTGAAGGTCCAACATGCTTGAAGCACCGAGCCCGCGCCGGCTGCGCGTCTGGGATTTGCCCACGCGCCTGTTTCATTGGGCCTTGGCCATTTGCTTCGTCGGCCTGATAGCCACAGGCACAGTGGGCGGCGGTGCGATGGTTTTCCACTTCCGCTTTGGCTTTGCCATGCTGGCTTTGCTGCTGTTTCGCTGGGTCTGGGGCGCTGTCGGCGGACGCTGGTCGCGCTTTTCCAGCTTCAGCCTAAGGCCCAGCGCCTTGTTGCAGTACCTGCGGGGTCGCTCTACTGGCTTGTCAGCAGGGCATTCGCCCTTGGGCAGCTTGGCCGTGTTGACCATGCTGGTGTTGCTCAGCCTCCAGGTGGCTACCGGCCTTATGAGCGACGACGAGATTGCCTTTGCCGGCCCGCTGAGCGCGCTGGTGCCCAACGCTTGGGTAAGCTTGGCCACCAACTATCACGCACACATTGGCAAATGGGCTTTGCTTGCCTTGGTGGTTTTGCATTTGACGGCCGTCTTCTACTACACGGTCAAGAAGCAGGGCCTGGTAGAGGCCATGCTGCATGGCGACAAAGTACTGCAAGCTCAAGCTGACATCTCGCTCGAAGCCTCCCGCGACGACCGCTGGGCGCGCTTGGCAGCGCTCGTCTTGCTCCTGGCCTGTGGGGGCGCAGCCTATTGGGTGGCCACCTTGGCCCCGCCCGCGTTTTAAGCCATCGATTCTAGAGACCATGACCTTGCCCTCCACCTTGCCTAGACCCCGATTTCAGTTCATCACGCCGACGAGGGCTGATGAGATGGAGCTCGTCCGCGAAGTTTTCCGCGAATACGCCCATGAGCTCGGCGTGGACCTGTGCTTTCAGGGCTTTGACGAAGAGCTGCGCAGCTTGCCTGGCCACTACAGCGGCCCACAAGGCGCCTTGTGGCTGGCCATGGTCGACGGTGAACTGGCCGGTTGCTGCGCACTGCGGCAGATCGACACGGTGGACTATCCGAACGCGGCAGAGATGAAGCGCCTTTACGTGCGCAAGGCCTTCAGGCGCTTTGGCCTAGGCCGCCAGTTGGCCGAGGCCACGCTGGACGCTGCACGCTCAGCGGGTTATCACAGCGTCTTGCTCGACACGCTGGACGACATGGAATCAGCCCGCACGCTCTACGCCGAGCTGGGCTTCGAAGAAATTCCGCCCTACTATCACAACCCTTTGCCCGGGGCGCATTACCTCAAGGTTGATCTTTAGGCTGCGCAGCGACGTCCCGGTCTCCCAAGGCACCCATGAAAAAGCCACCGCAAGCGGTGGCTTTTTTCTGCCCGGCCATGCCGGTGCGTAGTGGCCAGATCGGCTTAGCCCTTGGCTTGCGCCAGCAGCGTAGCCGCATCGCTCACTTCAAACTTGCCGGGGCCTTCGATGTTCAGCGCGGCCACCTTGCCGTCTTTGACGAGCATGGAATAGCGGTTGCTACGCAGGCCCATGCCGCGGCCAGTCAAGTCCAGCGTCAGGCCAGTGGCCTTGGTGAAGTCGGCGCTGCCGTCGGCCAGCATGCGCACTTTACCGTCGGTCTTTTGTTCGCGCGCCCAGGCGCCCATCACAAAGGCGTCGTTCACACTCACGCACCAGATTTCGTCCACGCCGCTGGCCTTGAGCGCGTCAAAGTGCTCCACGTAGCCCGGAACATGCTTGGCCGAGCAAGTCGGTGTGAAAGCGCCTGGCAGAGCGAACACAGCGATGGTCTTGCCAGCGCTGGCTTTGGCCACGTCAACCGGGTTGGGCCCCAGGCTGCAGCCATTGCCTTCGACTTCAGAAAATTCCATCAGGGTGGTTGCGGGAAGGGTGTCGCCGACTTTGATCATGTGTGCTCCTGTTATTGCTTTGAGAAAAAATTGAAAGACCTGATATTTTGGCTCAGCGCGCAAATTGCCGCTCAAGCCAAGCCAGAAACGAAAACGGCCCACATCGTGGACCGCTTTCTAAAAGGGCTAGCGCCGCTTCAAGTCAGTGAGGACTTAAACCGCTGCTGCCTTTTGAATCAGCTTCGAGACAACCCAGTTCTTGGTTTTAGAAATGGGGCGGCTCTCGGTGATCTCGATGGTGTCGCCAACTTTGTACTCGCCCTTTTCGTCATGGGCGTGGTACTTGCTGGACAGTGACACGATCTTGCCGTACAGCTCGTGCTTCACACGACGCTCGACCAAAACCGTGACGGTCTTGGCGCGCTTGTCGCTCACCACCTTGCCAACCAAGGTGCGCGTGAGGGATTTTTTAACTTCCGTCATTATTTGGCTCCTTGCTTGACGATGGTTTCGGCAAGAATAGTCTTGGCGCGGGCGATAGCACGGCGCGTGATGCGCAGGGTGCCAGTGTTGGTCAGTTGCTGCGTGGCTTTTTGCATGCGCAGGCCAAAGTGAGCTTTCTGGAGCTCTTTGACTTCAGCTTGCAGGCCGGCGACGTCTTTGGTGCGCAGTTCGGTAGATTTGCTCATGGTCATTCTTCCTTACTGGCCAATCATGCGGCTGACGAAGGTGGTGCGCAGCGGCAGCTTGGCAGAAGCCAGGCGGAACGCTTCACGGGCCAACTCTTCAGGCACGCCAACGATTTCAAAAACGATCTTGCCGGGCTGGATTTCAGCCACGTAGTACTCTGGGTTGCCCTTACCGTTACCCATACGCACTTCAGCAGGCTTCTGCGAGATTGGCTTGTCCGGGAAGACGCGGATCCAGATACGGCCGCCACGCTTGACGTGACGGGAAATCGCACGACGTGCGGCTTCAATTTGACGAGCAGTCAAGCGACCGCGGTCCGTGCACTTGAGACCGAAGTCACCAAATGCCACCGAGCTGCCACGTGTGGCAACGCCGGTGTTACGGCCTTTTTGCTCTTTGCGGTATTTTCTGCGAGCGGGTTGCAGCATGATTTATCTCCGTGAGTAGACCGATTACTCGGTCTTGGCACCGTCAGCTGCTGCAGCTGGCGCGGCTTTGCGTACGCGCTTAACGGTGGATTTCGAAGCATCGGCGTCAGACGCCTCCGCTGGCTTGTCGCTGCCATCGGCAGGCGCAGTGGCTGCACCGATAGCACCGCGCGGTGCACGAGCACCACGTGGAGCGGGACGGTCAGAACCTGGGCGTGCATCACGGCGTGGGCCGCGTGGCTTGCGCTCTTCGTCAGAAGGTGCGGCATCGAGCTTGGCGCCTGGCGAATCGCCACGGCCGAGCGTGTCACCCTTGTAAACCCAAACCTTGACGCCGATGACGCCGTAGGTGGTCTTGGCTTCCGAGGTGCCGTAGTCGATGTCAGCGCGCAAGGTGTGGAGGGGCACGCGACCTTCGCGGTACCACTCGCAACGTGCGATCTCGATGCCGTTCAGGCGACCAGACGACATGATCTTGATGCCCAGGGCACCCAGACGCATGGCGTTTTGCATGGCGCGCTTCATCGCACGGCGGAACATGATGCGTTTTTCAAGCTGCTGGGTGATGCTGTCAGCGATGAGCTTGGCATCAATTTCAGGCTTGCGAACTTCTTCGATGTTCACCGCGACAGGCACGCCGAGCTGGCGACCGAGTTCCTTCTTCAGGTTCTCGATGTCCTCGCCCTTCTTGCCGATCACGACGCCCGGACGTGCCGAGAAAATCGTGATACGTGCGTTCTTGGCGGGGCGCTCAATGATCACGCGGGAAACCGCAGCGCTCTTGAGCTTGGTCTTCAGGTACTCGCGAACCTTGATGTCTTCAGCCAGCATGCCGGCAAAGTCTTTGTTGCTCGCGTACCAGCGGCTGTTCCAGTTACGGCTGACCGAAAGACGGAAGCCGGTTGGGTTGATTTTTTGTCCCATATCCTGCCTGTCCTTTAGTTACCGACGACCACGTACACATGGCACGTGGGCTTGCTGATACGGTTGCCACGGCCTTTGGCGCGGGCAGAGAAACGCTTGAGGGTGGTGCCTTGCTCGACGTAGATGGTCTTGACCTTCAATTCGTCGATGTCGGCGCCGTCGTTGTGTTCAGCGTTGGCGATGGCGGACTCAACCACCTTCTTGATGATGCCCGCAGCTTTTTTCTGCGTGAACTCCAAGATGTTCAGTGCTTGATCCACTTTTTTGCCGCGGATCAAGTCAGCGACCAGACGGCCCTTGTCGACCGACAGACGAACGCCCCGGAGGGTTGCACGTGTTTCCATGGTCTTGTCCTTACTTTCTCACGACTTTTTTGTCGGCTGGATGGCCTTTGAAAGTCCGGGTGAGTGCGAACTCGCCCAACTTGTGGCCCACCATTTGATCGGTGATGTAGACAGGAACGTGCTGCTTGCCGTTGTGCACGGCGATGGTCAGGCCGATGAACTCGGGCAGGATCATGGAGCGGCGCGACCAAGTCTTGATCGGCTTTTTGTCTTTGTTCGTCACGGCCTTGTCGGCCTTGACGATCAGGTGTTGGTCGACAAAGGGACCTTTTTTGAGTGAACGGGTCATTTCCTAGGCCTTACTTCTTGCGACGCGAAACAATCATCACTTGCGTGCGCTTGTTGTTGCGGGTGCGGTAGCCTTTGGTCAGGTTACCCCATGGATCGACTGGATGGCGACCTTCACCGGTCTTGCCTTCACCACCACCGTGTGGGTGGTCAACAGGGTTCATCACCACACCGCGAACGGTCGGGCGAATACCCATCCAACGCTTGACACCGGCTTTGCCGAGGCGGCGCAGGCTGTGCTCTTCGTTGGCAACTTCACCGATCGTGGCGCGGCACTCGATGTGGATCTTGCGAACTTCGCCAGAGCGCATACGCACCTGGGCGTAAGTGCCTTCACGAGCCAACAAGGTCGCCGAGGTGCCAGCGGAGCGAGCGATTTGCGCGCCCTTGCCGATTTGCATCTCGATGCAGTGAATGGTCGAACCCACAGGGATGTTGCGGATCGGCAGCGTGTTGCCAGCGCGGATCGGCGCCTCAGAGCCGGAGATCAGCGTTGCGCCGACTTCCAGGCCACGTGGGGCGATGATGTAGCGGCGCTCGCCGTCAGCGTAGCAAACCAGCGCAATGTGGGCACTGCGGTTGGGGTCGTACTCGATGCGCTCGACCTTGGCCGGAATCGCATCCTTGTTACGCTTGAAGTCCACCACGCGGTAGTGGTGCTTGTGACCACCGCCCTTGTGGCGAGTCGTGATGTGCCCGTTGTTGTTACGGCCGGCTTTCTGGAACTGTGGCTCCAGCAGTGGCGCGTAACCTTCACCTTTGTGCAGGTGATCACGGGAGATCTTCACCATGCCACGTTGGCCTGGTGAAGTGGGTTTCATTTTAATGACGGCCATGATTAAGCAGCCTCCCCACCGATGTTCAGCTCTTGACCAGGCTGCAGCGTCACGTAGGCTTTGCGAACGTTGTCGCGACGGCCCACAGACTTGCCAAAGCGCTTGGTCTTGCCTTTTGTATTGAGAACGGCAACCGTCTTGACTTCCACTTTGAACATCAGCTGCACGGCAGCCTTGATTTCATATTTGGTGGCGTCTTGCAGTACCTTGAAAGTCACGGTGTTGGTCTTTTCTGCGACGGCCGTGGCTTTTTCAGACACGATAGGCGCGACCAAGACCTGCATCAGACGACCTTCGTCGAATTTGGACTTGCTGGAAAATGGTTGGAACGCGCTCATGCGAACATCTCCTTGAGTTTGTCCATGGCGGCCTTGGTCACCAGAACCTTCTTGTAGTGAACCAGCGACACCGGGTCGGCGTAGCGTGGTTCGACAACGAGGATGTTGACCAGGTTGCGGGAAGCCAGGTACAGGTTTTCGTCGACTTCGTCGGCGATGACCAGCACAGACTTCAGGTTCATGGCTTTGAACTTGTCGGCCAGCACTTTCGTTTTTGGCGAGTCCACAGTCAGCGAGTCCACCACAGCCAGACGGCCTTCGCGGGCCAGCTGCGAGAAGATCGAAGCCATACCAGCGCGGTACATCTTCTTGTTGATCTTCTGGGTGAAGTTCTCGTCAGGCATGTTCGGGAAGATACGACCGCCGCCGCGCCACAGGGGCGAAGACGTCATACCCGCACGAGCGCGACCCGTACCCTTTTGTTTAAAAGGCTTCTTGGTCGAGTGGCGAACTTGCTCACGGTCTTTCTGGGCACGGGTGCCTTGGCGGGCGTTGGCCTGAAAGGCCACGACCACCTGGTGTACCAGGCTCTCGTTGTATTCGCGACCAAACACGGTGTCCGGCACGTCCACTTTGGACGCGGCGATACCTTGGTCATTCAGGAGTTCGACCTGCATCAGTTCGCTCCTTTTGCAGCAGTGGACTTGGCCTTGATCGCGGCGCGAACCGTGACAAAACCACCTTTGGAACCAGGCACGGCGCCGCGAATCATCAGCAGTTGACGGGCTTCGTCAATGCGCACGATGTCGAGGTTTTGCGTGGTCTTGGTGACATCACCGAGGTGACCCGTCATGCGTTTACCGGGGAAAACGCGACCGGGATCCTGCGCCATACCGATGGAGCCAGGCACGTTGTGCGAACGGCTGTTACCGTGCGACGCGCGCTGCGAGCTCATCTTGTGACGCTTGATGGTGCCGGCAAAGCCTTTACCAATCGAGGTGCCTTGCACGTCGACCAATTGGCCCACGGCAAACAGCTCGGCAGCAGGCAGCACAGCGCCAGGCGCGTACTTGCCAGCGACGTCAGCCGTCACACGGAATTCTTTGAGGATTTCGCCGGCTTCTACGCCAGCTTTGGCCAGGTGGCCAGCTTCGGGCTTCGTCACGCGCGATGCTTTGCGCGAACCAAACGCCACTTGCAGGGCGCTGTAGCCGTCATTTGCTTCGGTTTTGACCTGGGTCACACGGTTGTTGGACACATCCACCACCGTGACAGGAACTGTGTCCCCGTCATCAGTGAACAGACGCATCATGCCCACCTTGCGGCCCAGCAACCCTAGGGAGTTGCTAAGACTCATTGTTTTCTCCGTAACTTCCACCGCTGCGACTTCAATTGGCCGCAGACGTTTTTGCGTGAAAGACTGTTAATAAAACTACCCCGGGCACGACTGGCGTGTTCAGGGCAGCCCGCGAGTATAGCGCTGATTCACCGATGGGGCAAATCGGCACCGTACTCTTGGTCTTGGGTGGGTTGGCCGCTTGCGCCGCCAACCCGGTTTTGCCTTACTGCAGCTTGATCTCGACGTCCACGCCGGCAGGCAGGTCGAGCTTCATCAGCGCGTCCACGGTTTTGTCCGTGGGGTCGACGATGTCCATCAGACGCTGGTGCGTGCGGATTTCGAGCTGGTCGCGGCTGGTCTTGTTGACGTGCGGCGAGCGCAGGATGTCAAAACGCTTCATGCGGGTTGGCAAAGGCACAGGGCCTTTGACAATCGCGCCGGTGCGCTTGGCGGTGTCAACGATCTCGGCAGCGGACTGGTCGATCAGTTTGTAGTCAAACGCCTTGAGGCGGATGCGGATTTTTTGCTTGGTAGCCATTGATTAATTCCTCAGTGTTCTTTGGAATTAAGCAAGGATCTTGGCCACAACGCCGGCGCCGACGGTACGACCGCCTTCACGAATGGCGAAACGCAGACCTTCTTCCATGGCGATCGGGTTGATCAGCTTGACGGTGATCGACACGTTGTCGCCTGGCATGACCATTTCCTTGCCTTCTGGCAACTCGATCGCACCCGTCACGTCCGTCGTGCGGAAGTAGAACTGGGGGCGGTAGTTGTTGAAGAAAGGCGTGTGGCGGCCGCCCTCGTCCTTGGACAAGACATAGATCTCGCCCGTGAAGTGGGTGTGGGGCTTGATCGAGCCGGGCTTGCACAGCACTTGGCCGCGCTGCACGTCTTCGCGCTTGGTGCCGCGCAGCAAGATGCCGACGTTGTCGCCAGCCTGGCCTTGGTCCAGCAATTTGCGGAACATTTCCACGCCGGTGCAGATGGTTTTTTGCGTGTCAGCGATACCGACGATTTCGATCTCTTCGCCGACTTTGACAATACCGCGCTCGATACGGCCGGTCACCACGGTGCCGCGACCGGAGATGGAGAACACGTCTTCGACTGGCATCAGGAAGGCGCCGTCAACAGCGCGCTCTGGCAGGGGAATGTAGGTGTCCAGTGCTTCGGCCAGCTTCATGATGGCCTCTTCGCCCAGAGGACCCTTGTCGCCTTCCATGGCGAGCTTGGCAGAGCCGTGGA
>JBBAPG010000022.1:0-34530 GCA_040400945.1 Polaromonas sp.
CTTGGTTCGTAGCCAAGTACTCTATCCAACTGAGCTACAGCCGCTGAGCCTCAAATTATAGCCTAGATTTTCAGGCCTAAGGCAAGGATTCAACGCAGATCCATTCAGCGTGGCCTAGATGCTCGGCGTGAGCCGCCGCCTGTGCGCCCTAAAGTGCGCAAGCACTGGTGCGCTCCCGCATCCTGGCTTTGCTTGAGTACGTCAACCGGCTGCAGGTGCGCTGACAGCCAGGCGGGCTCCACCCAGAAATCGGCGAAGTATGTCTTGGCCGGGACGCTCGATGAACCGGTAAGCAAACATGGACAGCAAGAGCACAGAAAAGACGTAGGCCAGCAGAAAAATGGGCGATTCGATCAGTGTGCGACCCTCAGCCCAAACGTCCAGGGCAATCAGGACCACGATCTGGATCGGGATGTGGATCAAATAGGATGCGTAGCTAAGTTTCCCCAGGGCCAAACCTAACCGCCCCGATGAGAACCTCGCTTGGTCCAAAGCAGCCGCAGTCCACACGAGGGATGGAAACAATACCCAGGGCAGGTTTGTTGGGGCGATATACCCAAGCGCCAGCAAGGCACCGGCAGCGCAAGAAGCCAGTAGGGAACAAGTCACATTCGCCCAGGGCGCTTGACGCCGTATACGTTCTGCAGACTGATGAACAACTCCTCCAAGAAAAAAGAATGTGACACAGGTGGCTATCGAGCCGGGATGTAATTTGTAAATGATGAGCGACAACCCCAAGCCTAAACACGCGCCGAGGAGGCTGACGCCGAAACGGGTGAGATAGATAAAAAACGCGAGGTAAGCAAGAACCACGACGGAAATTGACCAGATCGGACCATTGAACGAGAACCCTTTCTCGAACCCCCAGTGGGATGCAAGAAACAAGTTCAGGAAAAAATGGTAGGGATCGTTTTGCGCATAGATGTGAAATTTCCATACGAAGGCATTATTTCAAAGTAGGCTGAAATCGCCGCTGACGACCGCTGAAGCTTTGCCATACCCGACTTCAGCCTGCCTTGTGGACTGATAAATGGTAGGGCGTGTCAGACTTGAACTGACGACCAAAGGATTATGAGTCCTCTGCTCTAACCAACTGAGCTAACGCCCCCTCCGCTGCGGATTGTAGGCGGGCTATTTGCCGTGACTCAGGGCTGTGCTCACCAGCTTGGACGTGATGTCCACGATCTGGATCATCTTTTCGTAGGGCATGCGCATGGGGCCAATGACGCCCAGCGTGCCGACGACCTGTCCGTCCACTTCATAAGGCGCGGTCACCACCGAGAGCTCCTGGTAAGGGATGACCTGACTTTCGCCGCCGATATAGATGCGCACGCCCTCGGCCCGGCTTGACACATCCAGCAGGCGCATGAGTTGGGCTTTTTCTTCAAACAAGTCGAAGAGCTTGCGCAAGTTACCCATGTCGCCCGAGAAATCGCTGACGGCCAGCAAGTTGCGCTCGCCTGAGATCACCACCTCGTCGCGCGAGGCGATGGCTTCGGTGCCCGCCTCGACCGCCGCCTGCATCAGACCAGCAATCTCGCTGCGCAAGGCCTCGACTTCGTGCTTGAGCCGCTCGCGCACCTCTTCGATGGCCATGCCGGCGTAATGCGCGTTCAAAAAGTTCGCGGTCTCTATCAACTGGCTCTGGCTGAAGTCGATCTCAGTGAAGATCACGCGGTTCTGCACGTCGCCGTCGGGCGAAACGATGATGACCAGGAGCCGCCGCTCAGACAGTCGCAAGAATTCAATGTGCTTGAACACCGACGTGCGTCGGGGCGCCATGACCACGCCGACGAATTGCGACAGGCTGGACAGCATGTGCGCCGCGTTGCTGATGACTTTTTGCGGCTGGTCGGGCGCCAGGCGGGGTGCGCCCAGGGGGCCGTTGCTCAACTGGCCGGGCTGCAGCGTGAGCATGGTGTCCACAAAAAGACGGTAACCCTTGGCCGTTGGCACGCGGCCGGCCGAGGTGTGGGGGCTGACGATGAGGCCCATTTCCTCCAGGTCGCTCATCACATTGCGAATGGTGGCGGGGGACAGCTCCAGCCCCGAGGCCTTGGAGAGCGTGCGCGACCCCACCGGCTGGCCATCAGCAATATGGCGCTCAACCAGCGCCTTGAGCAACAACCGGGCTCGATCATCTAACATGCGCCGATTCTACGAAGGCTCGCCAGCGCTTGTGATGTAATTTAATGATGAAGTCCCAATTCCGACATGTCGCCCTGGTTGGCAAGTACCAAGCCCAAGGCTCCCGGTCGGCGCTGGAGGACATCGCGCAGTTCGTCAGCACGCAAGGCTGCGAGGTTTCGATCGAACAAGACACCGCAGGCAACACCGGCATCACCGGCTACCCCATCCTGGACGTACGCTCCATTGGCCAGCAGTGTGACTTGGCGCTGGTGGTGGGCGGCGACGGCACCATGCTGGGCATCGGCCGGCAACTGGCGCAGTACGGCGTACCGTTGATCGGCATCAACCAGGGGCGCCTGGGCTTTATCACCGATATCGCTTTTGAAGGCTATCAGTACGTGCTCGGCCCCATGCTCCAGGGCAAGTACGAAGAAGATTCACGCTGGATGATGCAGGCACAGGTCATGCGCGACGGCCATTGCGTCTTCAAGGCCACGGCCATGAACGACGTGGTGGTCAACCGCGGTGCCTCGGCCGGCATGGTCGAGTTGCGCGTCGAGGTGGACGGGCGCTTCGTGGCCAATCAGCGCGCCGACGGCTTGATCATTGCGTCGCCCACGGGCTCCACCGCCTACGCGCTGTCCGCGGGCGGCCCCTTGCTGCACCCTTCTATCGGAGGCTGGATCCTGGTGCCCATTGCGCCGCACACGCTGTCCAACCGGCCCATCGTCTTGTCGGATACCGGCGAAGTCGCCATCGAAATCGTGGCCGGACGCGACGCCAGTGCCAACTTTGACATGCAGTCACTCGCCAGCTTGCTGCATGGCGACCGCATCGTGGTGCGGCGCTCGGAACGCCAGGTGCGCTTTTTGCACCCCAAGGGCTGGAGCTACTTTGACACCTTGCGCAAAAAGCTGCACTGGAACGAGGGCGGCGTCTAAAACGCGCAGACCACTTCAATATGAGCCTGAAAAGCATTTATCTGCGCGACTTCGTGATCGTGCGCTCTTTAGAGCTGGACCTGTCGGCCGGCTTTACCGTGCTGACCGGTGAAACGGGCGCCGGCAAGTCCATCTTGATTGACGCCTTGCAGCTGGCACTGGGCGCCCGCGCAGACGCCGGCGCCGTGCGCGAAGGCGCTGAACGCTGCGAGATCAGCGCCGCTTTTGATTGCCCGCCTGCGCTGCAGGCCTGGCTGGACGACAAAGGCATGCCGCTAGAAGACGTCTTGCTGCTGCGCCGCACCGTGGACACGCAAGGCAAAAGCCGCGCCTGGATCAACGGCAGCCCCGCCACAGCCACACAGCTCAAAGACATCGCCGATCAACTGGTGGACATTCATGGCCAGCACGCCTGGCAAAGCCTGACCCGGCCAGACGCGGTGCGCGGCCTGCTGGACGCCTATGCCGGCCTGAGCCTGAGCACGCTAGCGCAATGCTGGACGGAGTGGCGCAGCGCCATCAAGCTGCTGGACGAGGCGCGCAGCGCCCAGGACAACCTGCAACGTGAGCAGGAACGGCTGGCCTGGCAGATCGGCGAAGTCGACAAGCTGGCGCCGGGCACGGACGAATGGGGCGAGCTCAACACCCAGCACAGCCGACTATCGAACGCGCAAGCGCTGCGAGACGCGGTTCAACTGGCGCTCAACGCACTCAGCGACGAAGACGACAGCGCCACCAGCCAGTTGGGTCGGGCCGTGGCCGCGCTGCAGGCACAAGCGAGTATTGAGCCCCAGTTTGCCGGGCCGCTCGAGGTCTTGCACAGCGCGCTGGCGCAGGCTGAAGACGCCGTGCATTCACTCAACGGCTATGCCCGCCATGCCGAGCTGGAGCCCCAGCGACTGCAAGAACTCGACGAACGCCTGGCCAGCTGGGTCAGCCTGGCGCGCCGCTACAAACGGCCGCCCGCCGAACTGCCAGAATTGCTGGCCAGTTGGAAAGAAGAACTCAAGCGCCTGGACGCCGCCGCCGACCTTGCCGCCCTGGAGCGCAAGGCATCGGGCTTGCAAGAGGCCTACATGGAAGAGGCAAAGCGGCTTTCCAAAGCGCGCACGCGTTCGGCCCCCTCACTGGCCAAAGCCATCACCACGGCCATGCAAGGCCTGGGCATGCAGGGCGGGCGCTTCGAAGTGGCGCTGACTCCCTTGGCCCAAGCTGCCGCCCATGGCCTGGAACAGATTGAATTTTTGGTGGCAGGCCATGCGGGCAGCACGCCACGGCCTGTTGGCAAAGTCGCGTCCGGCGGGGAGTTGTCGCGCATTGCCTTGGCCATTGCTGTGACAACCAGCCAGCTCGGGCAAGCCCAGACCTTGATCTTTGATGAAGTCGATTCCGGCGTGGGCGGCGCGGTGGCCGAAACCGTAGGTCGCCTCATGAAGCAGCTCGGACGTGACCGTCAGGTGCTGGCCGTCACCCATCTGCCGCAAGTGGCTTCGTGTGCAGACCAGCATCTGGTGGTGGCCAAGCGCAGCGACAAGACCGGCACCGCCAGCAGCGTGGGCAGCGTAGACGGCGAACAGCGCGTGGCGGAAATCGCCCGCATGCTGGGCGGTGAAAAGCTCTCCGTAACCACCTTGGCGCACGCCAAGGAAATGCTGGGCCAATAAGAATGGACATGGTCCTGATCACCGGCATGTCCGGCTCCGGCAAGTCCGTGGCGCTGCATGCGCTGGAAGACGCCGGCTACTACTGCGTCGACAACTTGCCGCCCGAGCTGCTCGACAGCTTTGTGGCGCTGGAGCTCAAGCATGGCGCGCGCCGCGTGGCCATTGCCATGGATGTGCGCAGCGCTGCCTCGCTGCCTCTGGTGCCCGAGCAATTGCCCGTGCTGCGCGCGCAAGGGATTGACGTGAAATCCATCTTTCTGGACGCCAGCACAGACACCTTGGTGCGCCGCTACTCAGAAACCCGGCGCCTGCACCCACTTTCCAGAACCGACGCCGCAGACCAGCACCGCGCACTGGTCGAGGCCATTGAACTGGAGCGGGAACTGCTGGGCGGCATGCGTGAGGAATCCATCGTGATGGACACCAGCATGATCCGGGCCTCGCAGTTGCAGTCCTATGTAAAAAACTTGATTTCGGCACCTTCAGACGGTTTGACTTTAGTCTTCGAGTCCTTCGCCTTCAAGCGGGGCGTGCCACTGGACGCTGACTATGTGTTTGATGTGCGCATGCTGCCCAACCCGCATTACGAACATGCCTTGCGCGACCTGACCGGGCGCGACCAGCCGGTGATGGACTACCTGCTCCGGCATTCCGAGGTCAATGACATGCTGACCGGCATTGAGAAGTTCGTGGGCCACTGGCTGCACGCATTGGTGCGCGACCACCGCAGCTACGTCACGGTGGCAGTCGGTTGCACCGGAGGGCAGCACCGCTCTGTGTATTTGGTCGAGGCACTGGCCAAGGCCTTTGGCGCGCGCTGGCAAACACTCAAGCGCCACCGCGAGCTCGACGCGCTGCGCTAAGCCAAGCCAAGCCAAGCCAAGCTTAGCTTAGCTACCTCAAGCGGCTTCCAGCAGCTTGCGCACGGGCGCTGGCAAGCCCAGCCCGGCCCACTGCTCAGGCAAAAACCAGCCCGCCGCACTGGGTTCTGCCGCCATGTGCAAGGGTGCTCCCGGCTCTTCTTTCCCATTCAAGGTCACCACCACTGGTTTGAGGTGCAAATCCTTGTGCGTGAGCACATGAACAAAGCCCGGCCCATGGGAGGCCGCTTCGCGCGCGCCAGACGGCACGGCTTGCAGTAATGCGGCTTCATCTCCGTAAACCGGCAGGCAATACAGCCCGCCCCATATGCCGCTTGATGGACGCCGCTCCAGCCAAACCGCGCCATCAGCGCCCCGCTCAGCCCTGAGCAACCAGAGCGCCTGGGCACTGCGTTTGAGCTTGCGCGTCTTGACCGGAAAGCGCTCAGGCTCACCGCCTTGTTGCGCCAGGCACAGGCGCTGCACGGGGCAGATCAGGCACTGAGGCTTGCGACTGGTGCACAAGGTCGCGCCCAGGTCCATAAGGCCCTGCGTGTAGGCAGGCATGTCCGGGCCAGGAGGAAGCAACTCCCCGGCCAGAGCCCACAGGCCACGCTCGGCCTTGGCTTGGGAAAGGTCTTCAGAAAAGGCCAGCAGCCGCGTCAGTACGCGCTTGACGTTGCCGTCCAGGATGGCCACGCGCTCATCAAAACAAAACGAAGCCACGGCCGCAGCGGTCGAACGCCCAATGCCGGGCAAGGTCTGCAGCAGTTCGGCCGATGACGGAAACGAGCCGCCGTGCAGGGCCACCACATCTTGCGCGCAGCGGTGCAGGTTGCGGGCCCGGCTGTAGTAACCCAAGCCGCTCCACAGCCCGAGCACGGCATCAGAGTCGGCTGCTGCCAGGCTCTGCACATCCGGGAAACGCGCCAGAAAGCGGGCGTAGTAATCGAGCACCGTACTGACTTGGGTCTGCTGCAACATGATCTCTGACAGCCATACGCGATACGGATCGCGTGTGTTTTGCCAGGGCAGGCTGCTGCGGCCATGTGCCCGCTGCCAAGTCACCAGATCGGCCGCAAACTGTTGCACCAGATGCGCCGGCAAAGACACAGGCGAAGGCTCGTTGACGCCAGCGCGGCTCAGGGTTTTTGGCATTGAGGGCAATAAAAAGTGGAGCGCTGGCCCTGCACGATGCGCCGGATCGGTAAATCGCAGCGCCTGCACGGCAGGCCTGCGCGGTCATACACCATGGCATCGAGCTGGAAGTGGCCCTGCTCACCCTGGGCATTGGAAAAATCTCGCAGCGTCGTGCCGCCCTTGGTCACCGCCTCGGCCAGCACCTGCCGGATGGCGCTGTGCAGCAAGGCTGAACGCGGCTTGCTGATCTTGCAGGCCTTGAGCGTGGGCCGGATGCCCGCCAAAAAAAGTGCTTCTGACGCGTAGATGTTGCCCACGCCCACCACGATCTCGCCGCCCAGCAAAACCTGCTTGATCGGCGACTTGCGCGCCTTGAGCGCCGCGTGGAACTCGGCCGCAGGAAAAGCATCACCGAGCGGTTCCACCCCCAGACGGCCCAGCAGCTTGAGCGCGACCGGATCAAGCTCGCTGGCGGCATAGACCACCGCGCCAAAGCGGCGCGGATCATGCAGGCGCAAGCGCCCTTTCGTTGTGTGCATCTCGAAGTGGTCATGTTTACCAGCCTCCGGCAAATCGGCGGCAAAAACGACGCTGCCCGACATGCCCAGATGCACCAGCAAGAGGCCTTCACTCAGATCGATGAGGAGGTATTTGCCGCGCCGGCGAACCCCCAGCACCACGCGGCCAACCAGGCCTTGCGGCGCGCAACCCAGCGCCCAGCGCAAGGGCTTGCCCATCCTCACATGTTCTACGGTGGCGCCCGCAATGCGGTCCGCAAAACTCAGGCGGGTAACTTCGACTTCAGGCAGTTCAGGCATGCTTGAATTATCATGGCTTGATGACCAAAACACTTCTGGCTGCGGCCCTGGGCACCTTGCTGATGCTGCCGGTGCATGCGCAGCCGGTCGATGCCGACAAGCCGGCGCCCGACCTGGCCGCCGAGCGCGCCAAAGCCAGCAGCATTGAAAACTCTCCCTTGAACGCGCAGCTCTTTTATCAGCTGCTCATCGGTGAAATCAGCGCCAGCACGGGCGAACCCGCCGCAGCAGTCAGCCTCTTGCTCGACGCGGCGCGGCGCACCAAAGACTCTCAGTTATTCAAGCGCGCGACCGAACTGGCCCTGGAATCCCGATCTGGCGACGCCGCGCTGCAGTCGGCACGCGCTTGGCGACAGGCAGTTCCCGAGTCCGCCGAAGCACACCGTTATGTGCTGCAAATTCTCTTGGCACTGAACCGCGTGCCCGAATCCGCCGATGCGCTCAGGAGCCTGATCGAAGTCACCCCCCCCGCCGAGCGGGCCCAGACCTTGGGCTCGATTCCGCGGCTTTACGCTCGCGCCAGCGACAAAAAACAGGCCGCAGCCGTGGTGGAACAAGCACTGCTGCCCACCATCGCGGGCAATGCGGGCGCCGCGCCCGCCTGGGTGAGCATTGGCCGTCTGCGCCTGGCTGCAGGAAACACCACCGGCGCCTTGGAGGCAGCGCGCCGCGCGCAGGCCGCAGACGCGCAATCTGAAGCGCCGGTGCTGCTGGCGCTAGAACTGATGGATGCCAGAACGCCCCAGGCCGAAGCCCTGGTGCGCAATTACCTTAGCAACGTGCGCCCCACTGCGCCTGAATTGCGTCTGGCCTACGCGCGCAGCCTGCTGGACGCTCAGCGCAACACTGACGCACTGGCTCAACTGCAAGCCCTGACGCGCGAAAGCCCGGACAACGCGCAAGCGTGGTTGGTGTTGGGTTCCGTGCAGGCCCAGGAGAATCAGGCGGTGCCGGCGCAGGTATCACTTCAGCGCTACATCAGCCTGGCACAGGCGCAAGGCGGGCCCAACACTGAAAAGGCGCGCGGCTTGGCACAGGCCTATTTGGCCTTGGCCCAGTTGGCGGAAAAGCGCAAGGATTACGCCGCCGCAGAGTCCTGGCTCAGCAAGATCGAAAGCGCTGACGTGATGATGCAGGCCCAGACTCGGCGCGCCGTTCTGCTAGGCCGTCAAGGACGACTGCAGGACGGCATCGCATTGATCCGTTCGCTGCCCGAGCGGCGCGTCGATGAGGCGCGCGCCAAGCTCCTGGCCGAAGTGTCCTTGCTGCGCGAGTTCAAACAATACAAGCCCGCTTACGACCTGATGGCCCAGGCCATAGCCGAGTCGCCGCAGGACATCGAGCTCATCTATGAACAGTCCATGTTGGCTGAAAAGCTGCAGTTGTTGCCTGACATGGAGCGGCTGCTGCGCCAAGTGATCGCGCTCAAACCCGACTATCACGCGGCCTACAACGCCCTGGGCTATTCGCTGGCGGACCGCAATGTGCGACTACCCGAGGCCAAGCAGCTGATCCAGAAGGCGCTGGAGTTCGTGCCTGCCGACCCCTTCATTCAGGACAGCCTAGGCTGGGTCGAGTTTCGCCTGGGAAACCGGAGTGAGGCGCTGCGCATTCTTGATGCCGCGTTCAAAGCCAAGCCCGACGCCGAAATTGCTGCCCACTTGGGTGAAGTGCTGTGGAGCCTGGGCCAACGCGAGCGTGCGCAAGCCATCTTGAAGCAAGGCTTGCTGCTCAACGCTGAAAACGAAACCTTGCAGGAAACGATCAAGCGCCTGCGCGTACCGCTTTGAGCACCAGCCGACTGAGCAGCGTGACCACCCTTAAACGGCGCCAGCTGTGCGGTGGTGTCAGCCTGACGCTCCTGCTTGGCGCCTGCGCCCAGCTTCCCCGGTCGCCTCGCCCGGCAAGCTCAGATCTCTGGTCTGGCCGTTTAAGCCTTCGCGTGCAGTCTGATCCACCCCAATCCCTGAGCGCTGCTTTTGAGCTGAAGGGCACCGCAGACCAAGGCGAGTTGCGCCTGAGCACGCCGCTTGGCACCACGCTGCTAAGCGCACGCTGGACTGCCAATGAAGCCCTGCTGGACGCTGGCAACCAAACCCAGCGCTACGCGAACATCGACACCTTGGTACAACAGACGACCGGGGCCAGCCTGCCTGTCGGCGGGCTGTTCGATTGGCTGCGAGGCCAGCCCAGTCAGGCCGATGGCTGGGTCGCTGATCTGAGCCGTCACGCATCGGGGCGCATCAGCGCACGACGCCTGCTGCCTGCGCCCGTGGCTGAGTTGCGTATCGTGCTGGATGCGGCGCCGTGAACCCGCCTTTAAAAGCACTCTACGAGGTACTGGCCCCCGCCAAGCTCAATCTCTTTTTGCACATCACCGGCAGGCGACCGGACGGCTATCACCTGCTGCAGTCGGTCTTCATGCTGATCGACTGGTGCGACACCCTGCACTTTGAGCTGCGCCATGACGGAGAGATCACGCGCGAAGACCTGGGTGAAGCCGCGGCGCACCTGTTGCCCGCCGACGACCTTTGTGTGCGTGCCGCCAAGGCCCTGCAAGCGGCCACGGGCACTTCGCTCGGCGTTCACATCGGACTGGAAAAGCGCATCCCCGCCCAGGCGGGCATGGGCGGCGGCTCGTCCGATGCGGCCAGTTGCCTCCTGGCGCTGCAGCGCTTGTGGGGCTTGCGCTTGCCGCCGCAAGCACTTGCCGCGCTGGCTCTGAAGCTGGGCGCAGACGTGCCGTTTTTCCTTGGCGGTGGTCATGCCTGGGTCGAGGGCGTCGGCGAGCAACTCAGTCCCATCGCCCTGCCCCCTGCAGAGTTCCTGGTGGTCAAGCCGCCCGTGGGCGTATCCACGCCCGCCATTTTTACGTCCCCTCACCTCAAACGGGACAGCGAAACTGCTACAATCGAAGGCTTTGCTGCAGAGCACGCTGACCAGATCTTCGGGTTTGGCCACAACGACTTGCAGCCGGTTGCCCAGCAGTTATGCCCGCAGATCAGCCAGTCCCTGGACTGGCTTGAAGCGCAAGGATTGCAAGGACGAATGACCGGCTCAGGAAGTGCGGTCTTTGCGCAAATTCCGCATGATTTGCTGCACAACATGCCGACGCCCAAGCCGCCAGATGGCTGGATCGCAAAAAAATGCAGCAATCTGGAGATTCATCCTCTGGCCGGTTGGTAGAATGCCGGGCTTGGGAAAAATCTCCCAGCGACGATTGATAGGTTGGCTGTCGCAAGACAGTTGTCCTGTGTAGGGGTGTCGCCAAGTTGGTTAAGGCACCGGATTTTGATTCCGGCATTCGCAGGTTCGAATCCTTCCACCCCTGCCAAATTTATTTGGCCTCTGCCGCGGACTCTCAAGTGAAGTCCGGGCACAGGTTAAATGCATAGATCGATGCATGGGTCGATGCACAGATCGGTTCATAGAGGTAGCCAGCGTGCTTCGGCAGCGTGTTGAGTGCTTCACTGGTTTATTCAAAACGTTTTTCTGCCAAACACCGCTGGACTTGACATGCTCGTGCACAACCCCGACTTCATGGTTTTCACTGGCAATGCCAATCCGGCCATGGCCCAGGAAATCGCGCAGAACCTCGGCATCACGCTGGGCGCGGCCCACGTCGGCCGCTTTTCTGACGGCGAAGTCACCGTCGAGATCCAGCAAAACGTGCGAGCCCGCGAAGTCTTCGTGGTGCAGTCCACCTGCGCGCCAACCAACGACAACCTGATGGAATTGCTGATCATGGTTGACGCGCTCAAACGCGCTTCGGCCGAACGCATTTCCGCTGTCATCCCCTACTTCGGCTACGCCCGCCAAGACCGCCGTCCGCGCTCGGCCCGCGTGCCCATCACGGCCAAGGTCGTGGCCAACATGCTGCAAGCCGTTGGCGTGTCGCGCGTCCTCACCATGGACTTGCACGCTGACCAGATCCAGGGCTTCTTTGATATTCCCGTGGACAACATCTACGCCTCGCCTGTGCTGCTGGGTGACTTGCGTCTGCAAAATTACAACGACCTGATGGTCGTCTCGCCCGACGTCGGCGGCGTGGTGCGTGCCCGTGCGCTGGCCAAGCAACTCGGCTGCGACATGGCCATCATCGACAAGCGCCGCCCCAAAGCCAACGTGTCTGAAGTCATGCACGTCATTGGCGACATCGAAGGCCGTAACTGCGTGATCATGGACGACATGATTGACACGGCTGGCACGCTGGTCAAAGCGGCTGAAGTGCTGAAAGAGCGCGGCGCCAAAAAGGTTTACGCCTACTGCACGCACCCTATTTTTTCGGGCCCGGCCATCGACCGCATCGCCAAGGGCGACGCCCTTGACGAGGTCGTGGTGACCAACACCATCGCACTGACCGATACCGCGATGGCTTGCAAGAAAATCCGCCAACTCTCCGTGGCCCCGCTGATCGCCGAGACGATCCAGCGCATTGCCAAGGGCGAGTCGGTCATGAGTTTGTTCTCGGATCAAGACAACCTGTTTTGATCAGAGAGTAAAAAGCCGGCGGCATGTGCCGCCTTTTTTGTCACGAGGCGAGCTGGTCGCGGCCTGCCTCTTCAGGAGAAGTTTATGAAATTCGTCGCTTTTGAGCGCGCTTTGCAGGGTACGGGTGCGAGCCGCCGTCTCCGCATCACCGGTCGCACGCCCGGTATCGTTTACGGTGGCACCGGCAAGCCCTTGTTGATCGAACTCGATCACAACGCGCTGTTCCACGCCATCAAAAAAGAAGCCTTCCACGCTTCCATCCTCGAGATGGAACTGGCTGGCAAAGAGCACAAAGTGCTGCTGCGTGACCTGCAGATGCACCCGTTCAAGCAGCAGATCCTGCACATCGACTTCCAGCGCGTCGAAGCCACCACCCGCATGACGGTCAAGGTGCCTTTGCACTACAGCGGTGAAGAGAATTCGCCAGCCGTCAAGGCCGAAAACTGCCTGGTCAACCACGTGCTGACCGAGCTGACTGTTTCCTGCTTCCCAGCTGACATTCCTGAATTCATCGCCATCGACCTGAGCGGCATGAAAAAAGGCACGTCGCTGCACATCAAGGACGTTACCCTGCCCAAAGGCGTGAAGTTCGTGGCCAAGGGCCAGCAGAACCCGGTACTCGCATCGGTCTCGGCTATTGCAGAAGAAGTCGCTGTCGTTGCTGAAGCACCTGCTGACGCAAAAGACGGCAAAAAAGGCGGCAAGCCAGCCGCCAAGCCTGCGGCCAAAAAGTAAGCTTTTAAAGCTTGCTTGAACGGCTAAGGCCGAACGGCCCATGTCCTTGTCAAGAGGATGTGGGCCGTTTTTATTGGCGCTCCGCTAAAGTCAAGCGCTGCTCCCGCTGTTTACCCGGTTACTCATCATGATCAAACTCCTCGTCGGCCTGGGCAACCCCGGCCCTGAATACGAAGCCACCCGGCACAACGCGGGCTTTTGGTGGCTGGACGAGGTTGCGCGCGAGCTGAAAGTCAGCTTGAGCCTGGACAAGACTTACCACGGCGTCGTGGCCCGCACCACCTACAAAGGTCAAAACCTGTGGCTGCTGGCGCCTCGCACCTTCATGAATCTCTCGGGCAAGTCGGTCGGCGCGCTGGCGCGGTTTTTCAAAATCCAGCCCGAGGAAATCTTGGTCGCGCACGATGAACTCGACATCGTGCCCGGGCAACTCAAGCTCAAGTTTGGTGGCAGCCATGCGGGCCACAACGGCCTGCGCGACATTCATGCGCAACTGGGCACTGGCGACTATTGGCGCCTGCGCATCGGCGTGGGTCACCCGGGCGTCAAGGCCGAGGTGGTGAACTGGGTGCTGCAAAAGCCGCCCAAGGAGCACCGTGAGGCGATTGAAGACGCGATCACGCGCAGCCTGAAGTCACTGCCTGCTTTATTGGCCGGCGAGATGGAAAAAGCGACGATGGACTTGCATACGCAAACGCCGCCCAGGCCCAAGCCACCGCGCAAATTAGCTGAAGGGGTGGAGCCCGTCGCGGCTGCGAAAAAGGCTTAGGCCGCAGGCGCGTCAGCCTGAAGTCGCTGGTATTTTTGCCAGAGCGTTTCCTGGCTTTCCACGTGCTGTGGATGGATGGGAATGCAGGCCACCGGGCAGACCTGCACACATTGGGGCTCGTCAAAATGCCCGACGCATTCGGTGCACTTACTCGGATCAATCTCGTAAATCTCAGGCCCCAGGTAAATGGCCTGGTTCGGGCATTCCGGCTCGCATACGTCGCAGTTGATGCACTCGTCCGTGATCATCAAGGCCATCTCAAGCTCCTCGCTTCTCGGCCGGCACCGCAGCAGTCGTGCCGTGCACCGCTTGCAACGCGGCCGCCACCGCCGGGCTCACCATCTGCGCCACGTCGCCGCCCAATTTGCTGATCTCGCGCACCAACGTGCTGCTGATGCACTGCAAATTCGAATCGGGCAGCAAGAAAACGGTTTCCACTTCAGGCCGCAGCTTGCGGTTCATCGCTGCCATCTGCGCTTCGTAGTCAAAGTCGCTGAGGTTGCGCACGCCGCGAACCACAGCGCTGGCCGACTGCTGCCGGCAAAAGTCCATGATCAAGCCGTCAAAGGGCAAGACCTTGATTTGCCCGCCCGCATGCGCCAAGCCCTGCACCGCTTGCTCAACCTGCGCCACGCGCTCGGCCAGGCTGAACAGCGTTTTTTTGTGATGGGCTGTGGCCACCGCCACCACGACTTGGTCAAAGAGCCCAGCCGCGCGACGCACGATGTCCTCGTGCCCGAGCGTGAACGGATCAAACGTGCCGGAGTAGACCGCGATGCGGGCGCCGGGCAATGAGCGTGGAGACGGGGTCATGCCAGAATTATGCGTTTGCCGTGTCAGCAACGCCAACAGGGTCAACAGCTTCAAAGGCACCCGCACGCGCCAGCAGATGAAAGTGGACGGCGCCGGCCCGAGCGCTGCGCCAAACGGCCAAGCCCAAGGCTGCCGCGTCTTCGTCCTTCCAGCGCTGCGGCGCTTCAAGGTAAATCAGGCCCTGCGGCGCAATCGCCGTTGCGGCGGCCTTGAGCGCGGGCTCGAACAGTTCGGAATCAAACGGCGGGTCGATGAACACCAGCTGCAAGGCGCCAGGGCTTTGCCGGCGCAGCAGGCTCACACCGTCACCGCGCTCGACGTGCACCGCCTGCGCTTGCAGCTTGTCCTTCAGGCCCTTGAGCTTGAGCACCAATTGCGGGTCCTGCTCGCACAGCTGGACGTCTGCGGCGCCGCGCGAGGCAGCTTCAAAGCCCAACGCGCCGGTGCCGGCAAAAGCGTCCAGGCAGCGCCAGCCCGTGAGGTCCTGCCCCAGCCAATTGAACAGGGTTTCGCGCACGCGGTCGGGCGTGGGGCGCAGGCCTGGCTTGTCTGGCACCGGCAACTTGGTGCGCTTGTAAAGCCCACCAATGATGCGCACCTCCCCCGGCAACTTGCTGGAGCGGGGTGCCCGGCGCGGACGCTCGGACGGGTCGATTTTTTTCTTGGTCGGCGTCATACAGGCGCTCCCACCACGACGGTGACCATGCGCATGGGCTGGAGCTTGCGCGCAAAGGCGGCGCGAATGTCAGCGGCGGTGATTTTTTCAACCTGGGCCGTCCAGGTGTCTAGGTAGTCGAGGGGCAAGTTGTTCCAGGCGATGTTGGCGACGTTGTCGAGTAATTTGGCGTTGCTGTCCAGGCGCAGCGCAAAGCCGCCAATCAGGTTGTCCTTGGCGGCCTTGAGCTCGGCCTCGGTGGGGCCCTCAGTCACGAATTTTGCCAGCACGCTGCGCGCCACCTCCACGGCCTGCGCAGCCTGGTCCGGCCGGGTCTGCAAGCCGAGGGTGAAAGCGCCGGCATGCAGACCTGGCGAGAAATAACTGGCAACGCTGTAGGCCAAGCCGCGCTTTTCTCGCACCTCTGCCGTCAAGCGGGACACGAAGCCTCCTCCGCCCAAGGTGTAGTTGCCAACAGTTAGCGCAAAAAAGTCAGGGTCGGCGCGCTTGAAGCCCGGCTGGCCGATCAGCACATGCGCCTGCGCCGATGCAAACGGAATGCTGCGCGTGAGGGGCGCGTCCAGCGGCGCGACTTCAGGCACGGCAGGGGACGGCGTGCAGGCAGCGCCTTGCGGCAGACGCACCAGCAATTTGTCGACCAATGCGGCGGCTTCAAGCCGGTTGATGTCGCCGACCAGGCTCACCTTGGCGCGGCAGGGCTGTACATGCTGGGCGTAGAACTGCCTGATGTCGGCTACGCCGATGCGGGCCAGGCTCGCTTCAGTGACTTCGTAACCGTAAGGGTGGTCGCCATACACGGCGGCGGCAAAGGCTTTGCCGGCAATCGTGGCTGGTCTGGTGTTGGCCTCGCGAATGGACGCCGAGATACGGGCCCGCTCGCGCTGCCAGACGGCATCAGGAAACAGCGGCTGACCCAGCTGACGCGAGGCCAATTGCACCGCCTGCGGCAGGATATCCGGGTAGCTCAGCGAACGCATCACAAAACTCAGGCGGTCATTGCCAGCGCCGACGGTCAAGGACGCGCCCAGATCGGCCCAGGCTTCGCTCAGTTGGTTCTCGTCCAGCGCGGGCAAACCAGCCGCAGCAGCCACGCCCTTGTCACTCATGCGCGTGGTGGCGGCGGCCAAGCCGGCTTTGTCTTGCGGGTCACGTCGCTGGCCGGCGTCAAAGTCGATTTGAACGTCGAGCATCGGCAAGCCCCTGCTTTCAACCAAGTAGACCTTGGCGCCGTTGGGCTGGGTCCAGTGCTGGATGGGCAAGGCAGCAAAGGCTGTACCCACGGGGAGCAGCGCGAGCAGCATGAGTCGGGCAGCAAACAAAAATGAAAAGGACGAGGTAGCCATGTGATGCCTGGTAAATGAAGTCATGGTGAGGTCATGGCAAATCAGTGCCGCGCGCCAGGTATGGGCAAACGCGGCGTGCGCGGCGCTTGCAGAGGCTGCGGGACCAGCACGGCCTGGGTCAACTGGTCGTCCCCAAAGTAGCGTGCGGCCACGGCCTGCACTTCAGCGGCGCTGATGGTGCGCAACTGCGCGACCAGCCGGGCAGTGGCGTCGAGTGGAAAGCCATTGACCCAGTTGCTGCCCAGCTCGCGGGCCTGGTTGAACAAGGCGTCGAGCTTGTACACCTCGGCCGCGACCCACTGGGTTTTGACGCGCTTGAGCTCGGCCTCGCTCACGCCCTCGCGGGCGACCCGGGCGACTTGCGCACGCAAGGCGGCGAGCACTTGTTCAGCCGTCTTGCCCTCGGCGGGCACGCCGTCCAGCACGAACACCTGCGGGCCGCGGCCCAGCAGTCCATTGGAGGCGCCGGCCCCATCGGCCACGCGGCCATCACCTTGAGTCAGTGCGCGGTCCAGGCGCGCACCGCTGTAACCGTCAAGCACGGCGGCGAGCACGGTGAGGGCCAGCGCGTCGCGACTGGGGTCAGGGCTTGCGTTAGGGCTTGGCTCGGGCTGCGCCGTTAAGGAAGCAGCCGATGCCAATGGTTCGCCCAGCCCCGACGCTTCCAGCTTGGGCACTTTGTACATCAGCGACACATAGGCCTGGCTGGCACTGGCCTTGTGCTCCAACTGGCGCTTGCCCGTTTGCGGCGGCTCGGTGCGCGGCTTGCGCACAGGCGTGGCATTGCCTGCGGGCAAAGCGCCATAAATGCGCTCAGCCATCGCCCGTACTTGCGCCATGTCTACGTCACCTGCGATCACCACGGCTGCGTTGGCCGGCACATACCACTGCCGGTAAAAATTCCTCACATCATTGGGCGTCAAGGCATCCAGGTCGCTCATCCAGCCAATGATGGGGCGGCGATACGGCGCGGCAGCAAAGGCGATGGCGTTGGCCGCTTCATAAAGTTGGGCGCGTGGCGCGTCTTCCACACGCAAGCGCCGCTCTTCTTTCACCACTTCAAGCTCGCGCCTGAACTCATCGTCGTCCCATTGGGTATTGGCAAAGCGGTCGGCTTCGAGCCGCATCACTTCTTCAAGCCGGATGGCCGGGATTTGCTGGTGGTAGGCCGTCGCGTCGCGGCTGGTGAACGCGTTGTCCCGCCCGCCGAGGGCGGCCATGCGGCGCGAGAACTCGCCGGGCTTGAGCGTGGGCGTGCCCTTGAACATCATGTGCTCCAGCACATGCGCCACGCCGGATGTGCCATCGACCTCGTCCATCGACCCCACGCGCACCCAGAGCATGTGCGCCACCGTGGGCGAACGGCGGTCGGGCTTGACGATCAAGGTCATGCCGTTGGCAAGGGTGAACTGTTGAGCCTGTTGAGCCTGTTGGGCCGCACTGCGGCCAGGGGCATTAGCTGCGCTCGCAGGCGCAGGCAAAGGCAGGGACTGGGCGGTCGCCGTCAAACTGGCGGCAGCCAGGCCAGCAACAAGCGCTGTCGCAGCCAGGCCTCGGACAAGGTGTGCCAGGCGGGTACTGTGGACGGACTGAAGAAACAGGTTCATGAGGAGGCCAATTGAGCAATCGGGGATGAAGTCGGACGAAGGCAGGGCGAAGGCAAGCAGGACCGCCTGAGCGCAGACCAGCGCTCGCTGGAGCGGCTCCTAGAATACCGGGACTCTAAAGACCACTCCATGTTCAGCTTCTTCAAGAAAATCCTCCGGCCCGGCGCGCTGCCTGCAGAACCTGCCAGCCCGCTAATTCAAAGGCCTGAACCTCAAAGGCCTGAACTTGAGCCAGTCCCCCCTTCGTCCGGGCCAAGCGGTAGCCTCATCGGCAGCGCACTCGTCACGCCCATCGACATTCCCGTGCCGGGCGCGATCCCTCCGGAACGCGAGCGCTGGCTCAGCAAGCTCAGCGCCGGCCTGCGCAAGACGGGCAGCAGCATCTCCAGCGTCTTCACCGGCACGCAGATCAACGATGAACTTTACGAAGACCTGGAAACCGCACTGCTGATGGCAGACGCCGGCGTGGGCGCCACCCAGTACCTGCTGGATGACGTGAAAAAGCGCGTGCGCGACAGCGGGGTGACGCATCCGGTCGCGGTGAAAAACATCCTGGTCGAATCGATCACTCAACTCCTCAAGCCGCTGGAGCAGGCCCTGGTGATTGGCGAGCACACGCCCACGGTCATCATGGTCACCGGGGTGAATGGGGCGGGCAAAACCACGTCCATCGGCAAGCTCACCCGGCACCTGGCCGACGAAGGTGCGTCCGTGCTGCTGGCTGCGGCCGACACCTTTCGCGCGGCAGCGCGCGAGCAGCTCACCGTCTGGGCTGACCGCAACACGGTGGAGATCGTGAGCCAGGCTGGCGGCGACCCGGCGGCCGTGAGCTTTGACGCCGTGACCGCAGGCAAGGCGCGCGGCAAAGACGTGGTGCTGGTCGATACCGCCGGTCGCCTGCCTACGCAGCTGCACCTGATGGAAGAGCTGCGCAAGATCAAGCGCACGATTGCCAAGGCCGCAGGCGAAGGCATTGGTGAGCCACCGCATGAAATATTGCTGGTGATCGACGGTAACACCGGCCAAAACGCACTGGCGCAGGTCAAGGCCTTTGACGAGGCGCTGCAACTCACCGGCCTCATCGTGACCAAGCTCGATGGCACGGCCAAAGGCGGGGTGCTGGCTGCCATTGCCTTGTGGGCACGCGAGCGCGCCAAGGCGCAGTCGGGTGCACGCGGCGTACCTGTGTATTTCATCGGCGTGGGCGAAAAACTCGAAGACCTCGAGACTTTCCATGCGCGTGAGTTTGCGCAAGCGTTGCTGAGCTGATCGTTACAGGCCAGCCGTGCTCGACCGCTTTGCCACTCGCCTCATTCAGCCATCCGTGATGCGGCTGGCTCAGGCCTTGGCGCGGCGCGGCGTCAGCGCCAACCAGCTCAGCTTTACGGGCTTTGCCTTGGGGCTTTTTGCCGCCGCCTTGATTGCGCGGCAAGCCTACTTGGCTGGCCTCGTTGGCATCCTGGCTTCACGCCTGTGTGACGGCCTGGACGGCGCCATTGCCCGCGCCACGCAGCCAACCGACCGGGGCGGCTTTTTGGACATCACCCTGGACTTCATTTTTTACGCCGCGATTCCCTTGGCATTTGCCTTTGCCGACCCTGCCGCCAACGCACTGCCCGCTGCCGTGCTGCTGTGCGCCTTCATGGGCACGGGCAGCAGCTTTCTGGCCTTCGCAGTGATCGCAGCCAAACGCAACATGGCCAGCACGGCTTATCCCGACAAGTCGTTTTACTTTTTAGGGGGCCTCACCGAAGCCACAGAGACCCTGGGCTTTTTTGTCACCATGTGTGTGTGGCCGCAGCACTTCGCGGCGCTGGCCTGGGTGTTTGCAGGCCTGTGCGCGCTGACCACTTTGACCCGCCTGTGGTGGGGTTGGCGGGCGTTTGAATAAGCCAAGCCACCATGCGCTTGCCGCCGCTTGCGTCAGCTTATTGGCGAGCTTCAATGCCTTTGCTGCGGCTGACGGCAATACGTCCACCGCCCTGGCCCAGCTGGCGCCGCTGGTTCAGCCTGTGCCGGCGTCCGGCACTGCAAATGCAGCCCTGCAAATCTCGCCCGCTTGGCGCCCCGCCCAATTGCCTGATGCGCGCATTCCCCGTGGCGACTTCACAGCCGTCCTGATCGATGGCGAGGCCGCGCTGCGACTGAAGACGGAGCGGTCGTACGGCACGCTGCTGCACGCCTGGGTCGGCGCCCCAGGTGGCCCAGGTGGCCCACTGCGCTGGCAGTGGCGGCTTGACCAGCCATTGGCGGCAGCCGACATCCGCCAGCGCAGCGGCGACGACGCAGCGCTCAAGGTCTGCGCCATGTTCGACCAGCCGCTGGCGGATATGCCTTTTATCGAGCGCAACACCCTGCGACTGGCCCGCGCGGCCAGTGGCCAGGCCTTGCCCGCCGCCACTGTTTGCTACCTGTGGGACACGCGCTATCCGGCAGGCACTAGCGGCGCTAACCCCTACAGCGCGCGCGTGCGGTATGTCGTGCTGCAAGGCCCGTCCGCGCCGCGAGGGCTTTTCGTCACCGAGCAACGCGACCTGGCGCGCGATTTCCTTGAGTTGTTCGGCTCAGAGACTTCGCAAGTGCCACCGCTGATCGCCATTGCCGTGGGCGCAGACAGCGACAACACCCAAGGCAACAGCCTGGGTTTTTTGCGCGGGCTGGGGTGGGCGCGCTAGAAAGACATTGCAGCGCTCCCCTCCTATACTGATTTGATACAGACGAAGGAGCCACCGCATGAAAACCTCCGCTAGCCCCGCGCACGAGGAGGCGCAAGCCGCTTTAACTGACGCGCCCAGTCGCCGCGTGGATCAATTGCTCGCCCATTACGGCCTGAGCCATCAGAACCCGGTCAACGAGCGCATTCATTTCGTGGCCATTCCTCTCATCATGCTCAGTCTGTTGGGATTGCTTTACGCCTTGCATCCCTTCGCGGCCTACGCTTTTGTCGCTGCCAGCTTGATTTATTACGCCCGACTTTCAGTGGTGTTCCTGGTCACCATGTTGATGGGCTCTCTGCTCGCGCTGAGCCTGGTCAAGCTCATGGGTGGGGCCGTGCTTTGGGTGTCGGCAGCCGTCTTCCTGGGCGCCTGGGTCATGCAGTTTGTCGGCCACAAGATCGAGGGCAAAAAGCCCTCGTTTTTTGAAGACCTTCAGTACCTCTGGGTCGGTCCGCTCTTTGTGCTGAGTAAGCTGTTCAGGCGGCTGGGCGTGCGCTGGTGAATCGAGGGCCTTTATTTCGCCTCGAAGCACCCCAACTGAAGCGCAAAGGAAACCGCAACTTGGCCTCACCTTCATTTGATCCCTCTGTTTTTGTCGCCCGCCTGGGCCGTATCGCCCTGCGCCTGGGCTTGGGGTTGATCGCCGCTGTGGCGATCGTCAGCCTCTTGATCGTTTCCTTAGGGCTCTTGATGCTGGGCCTGCTGCGCGCACTCATTACCGGGCAGCGGCCCAAACCGATGATGAAGTTCAACTTTCAGAACTTTTCAGCCGGTCAGGGGCTTTGGCCTCGCGGTCAGGGCGCAACCAACATGAACAGTGATCCCGCTCCCGATCCAGACGCGTCCAGCCGCCCTTCAGCGCCGCGTGGCCGGCTGGGCGCGCAAGCAGGTGCCGTGGTGGACGTCGAGGCACGCGAAATTCCCGATCGCCCGCCGACCTGAGAAGACACTCGGCTCGCGTTTTCCCTGAGACGCACAGCACGCCAATTCGTATACGATATATCTTCTACGAAAGACCGATGTGCTGCCCTGGCTGACCGAAACCCCTGCTGACCGCCTGAGTGACGTGCGCGACACCTCGCTGGCCAAGCTCGTGCGCGACGACATGCTGGGCCTGATCCTCAAGGGTGTGCTCACACCCGGCCAGCGCATCAATGAACCCGATGTGGCTGCGCGCCTGGGTGTGTCTCGCGTGCCGGTGCGTGAAGCCTTGCGCGAGTTGGAGAGCTCGGGCCTGGTGGTGGCGCGCAAGCACTCCGGCGTATTTGTGCGGCAACTCGCCGCCCCTGAAATTCGCGACTTATACCAGCTGCGCGCATTGCTTGACGGCTTTGCCGGCCGTCAAGCTGCGCGCTACACGGGCGAGCAAAAGCAGTCGCTGCTGGCCATTCTGGACCAGACGATTGAAGCCATGACAGCCGCCACAGCTGACCAGGACGTGCATCGCTACTACGGCGAAAACCTGCGCTTTCACTGGGCTATCGTCGAGGCCACGCGCAACCAGAGCCTGATCGACACCTACCGCGGCATCGTGCAAAAGCTGCATTTGTCGCGCCTGAAAAGCCTGGCCCATGACTTCGGCATGCAGACCTCGATTGCCGAGCACGCCGACATCGTGCAGGCCCTGCGTGCGGGCGACCCCGCACGCTGCGAGCGCCTGCTGGCCGAGCACGTGAGCAGCGCCCACGTGCGCCTGGCTGCAGCGCCCACAACCACCTGACCGGGCCTTTTGCCCTGTCCTTCGCCAAATCAGACATCAACGACAACCGGAGACTTTCATGAAACGCCGCAACCTTTTGCTCGCCGCGCCCGCCCTGCTGGGCGCACCATCCCTGACCTGGGCTCAGGCCGCCTACCCATCCAAGGCCATTCGCTATATCGTGCCCGTAGCCGCAGGCGGCGGCAGCGACATGGTGGGCCGCACCGTGACCGAGCGCTGGGGCGCGTTGCTCAAGCAGAGCTTCATCGTGGACAACCAGGCGGGCGGCGGCGGCGTCATTGCGTGCCAAGCGACAGCGCGCGCGGCTCCTGACGGCTACACCCTCCTGCAAGGCTATGTGGCCACCCACGGCACCAGCCCCGCTACCCGCAAAGTGCCTTATGACGCCATCAAGGACTTCACACCCATCGGCATGATTGGCGGCACGCCCAATGTGCTGGTGGTCAACGCCAACTTGCCGGTGAACAACATCAAGGAGTTCCTCGATTACCTCAAGAAGAACCCCGGCAAGGTCAGCTACGGCTCGGCCGGTGCCGGCTCGCTCACGCACCTGACGATGGAACTCTTCAAGCAGCAGGTCAACTCCTTCATGGTGCACATTCCTTACCGCGGTGTGGCCCCTGCCTTCACCGACTTGATCGGTGGCCAGACCCAAGCCATGTTCCCTGGCCTGGCTGCCGCTGTGCCGCACATTCGCTCAGGCCGCGTGCGCCCCTTGGCCGTCACGGGCTCGGTGCGCCATCCACTCTTCAAGGACTTGCCCACGCTGGACGAATCCGGTTTCAAAGGCTTTGACGCGCAGCAGTGGTACGGCGTGGTCGGCCCGGCCGGCATGCCCGCGCCCCTCGTCAAGCAACTCAATGAAACGCTGGCGACCGTTCTGCGTGCGCCTGACATGCGCGAGAAGTTGTCGGTCGAGGCCATTGAGCCGACGGTGATGACGCCTGAGCAGTTCGGTGAATTCATTCGCAAGGACATAGACCGCTGGACCAAGCTGGCCAAGGCCCGCAACATCCAGCTCGATAGCTGATCTTTTAGCCCCCTCTATTTTTCACTTCACAACAACCAGGCGCTCAGCGCCGAAAGACTTTTTCAATGGCTCGCAATACCCAGGTCGCCGCCGACCACAACGCTCCACCCATCACGCAAATCCTGGCGAAGTTTGTCGCCACGCATCCTTCGCGCGGCTGGAGCGACAGCGTGGACCACGACGCACACCGCACCTTCACCAACTGGCTGGGCTGCGCCGTGGGCGCCGCGCAGCATGAAGCGGCTGACGCAGCCTTGGCCGCTGCGCAAATGTTTCAGCCCGCAGCGCAAGCCAGCGTGCTGGGCCGCCGCGACAAGGTGGACATGGGCAGTGCTGCACTCATCAACGGCATCACCTCGCACACCTTTGACTTTGACGACACGCACCTCAAAACCATCATTCACCCCGCTGGCCCCGTCGCTTCGGCCATCGTGGCGCTGGCCGAGCACATCGGCTCGACCGGCCGCGAGTGCATCGACGCGCTGGTGATCGGCATTGACGTGGCCTGCCGCGTGGGCAATTCCATGTACCCCGAGCATTACGACCGTGGCTGGCACATCACCGGCTCAACCGGCACGCTGGGCGCGGCCGCTGCTTGTGCGCGCCTGTTGAAACTGGACACGCAGCAGACCGCCATGGCTTTGGGCATTGCCGCGTCGCAACCCGTCGGCATGCGCGAACAGTTCGGCACCATGACCAAGCCTTTTCACCCCGGTGGCGCGGCCCGTGCCGGCATGATGTCCGCCATCCTGGCCAGCAAAGGCTTCACCGCCAGCCCCAAGGCACTGGAAGCGCCGCGCGGCATGATGCAAACCGTCTCGACCAAGAACAACTGGAACGAAATCACCGGCGAGCTCGGCGAGCGTTTTGAGATCGCCTTCAACGCCTTCAAGCCCTTTGCCTGCGGCATCGTGATTCACCCCAGCATCGACGCCTGCGCGCAGCTGCGCAAACAAGGCATCACGCCTGAGCAAGTCCAAAGCATCGAGCTCAAAGTGCATTCGCTGGTGCTTGAACTCACGGGCAAGAAAGAGCCCGCCGACGGCCTGCAAGCCAAGTTCAGCGTGTACCACGGCTGCGCTGCCGGCCTGACCTTTGGCGAAGCGGGTGAAGACGAATTTGCCGACGACGTCGTCAACCGCCCTGACATGGTGGCCCTGCGCCGCAAGGTCGTGGCGACGGTGGACGATTCGATTGATGAAGCCAGCGCCGATGTGACCGCCGTGCTGGCCGACGGCCGCCGCGTGCATGTGTTTGTGGAGCACGCGATTGGATCGCTGCAAAACCCCATGACCGACGCACACCTGGAAAGCAAATTCCACGGCATGTGTGACCGCGTACTGGGCACCGCTCCTACGGCCGCACTCATCAAGGCCAGCTGGGGTCTGGGCACGTCGGCCAACGTCAAGGGCATCGTCGCGCTGGCTACGCCGCTGGCCTGACGCCATGAGCCTGCAAGGAAATCGCCCCCGCATCGTGGTGCTGGGGGATTTGGAACGCGCGCTGCCCCGCCTGGCGGATTGGCGCAACATCCACGCTCGTGCTGACGTGCAAATGCATCACCAGCCGCTGGCTGGGCCAGCGTTGGTTGAGGCATTGAAAGATGCCGACGTGGCCGTGCTGGTGCGCGACCGCACGCCATTTGACGCCGCACTGCTGGCCCAGCTGCCCAAGCTGCGTTACCTGGTGTTCACAGGCACGCGCAACACCACGCTGGACGCAGCAGCCTTGGCCGCGCGCAACATCCCCGTCAGTCACACCGAATGGGGCCCGTCCAAGGACAGCACTTGCGAGATGACCTGGTCATTGATCCTGGCGGCCACGCGGCAACTCGAAGCGCAAACCGCGCTGCTGCGCCGAGGCGACTGGCGCCCGGCCGCAGCCGTTTCGCTGGCGCCCGTGCTGCACGGCGCCACCTTGGGCCTTATAGGACTGGGCGAGATCGGCGGACGCGTGGCCCTCGTCGGCCAAGCACTGGGCATGAAAGTGCAGACGTGGAGCCCGCGCATGACGCCCGAGCGCGCCGCCGAAAAAGGCGCGGAGGCGGTCAGCCTGGAAACCCTGCTGGAAAGCTCGCAAGTCGTCAGCCTGCACCTGGTCCCCACGCCCGCCACACGGCATTTGATGAACGCCGAGCGCCTGGCCCTGATGCGGCCCGACAGCCTCTTGGTCAACACCTCCCGCTCAGCCCTTGTGGACGGCGCGGCCTTGGTTAAGGCGCTTGAGAATGGCCGCCCCGGCTTTGCCGCGCTGGACGTTTTTGACGTGGAACCGTTGCCCGCCAGCGACCCGCTGCGCAGCCTTGCCAACGTGCTACTCACGCCGCACCTGGGTTTTGTGGCCGAACCGGTGTTCAAGCGCTTTGCCGAAGGCGTGACGGAATGCCTGGAGGCTTGGCTGGACGAAAAGCCGCTGGTGCGGCTGCTGGCGCCCTGAGCCGGGGCTTTGGCTCGGCCTTAGCACTCTCCCCCCAAGAGTGCTAATATTTGGGTCTTGACGAAAGGAGTTCCTAGTGACACTCATGACTGGTCAACAACCCGCAGGAGCATTGGCGCTGGCCAATCCCTGGTCCGCCAGCCTGCTGCCCCCGCTGGGCAATCTCGACGCTTATATTTCCGCGGTCAACCGCCTGCCCATGCTCACCTTGGCTGAGGAGCAGGAGTTTGGCCGCAAGCTCAAGGACGAGAACGACCTTGAAGCCGCCAGTAAGTTAGTGCTTTCTCACTTGCGCTTGGTGGTGTCCGTTTCGCGCAAATACCTGGGCTACGGGCTGCCGCACGGCGACCTGATCCAGGAAGGCAACATCGGCCTGATGAAGGCCGTGAAACGCTTTGACCCCGATCAGAACGTTCGCTTGGTGAGCTACGCCCTGCACTGGATCAAGGCCGAGATCCATGAATACATCCTGAAGAACTGGCGCATGGTCAAGATGGCCACGACCAAGGCGCAGCGCAAGCTGTTCTTCAATCTGCGCTCCATGAAGCAGGGCTTCAAGGACGACGCCGACGCCGCCACGCACCGCGACACGCTCACACCCGCGCAAATCGACTCGATGGCCAGCACGCTGAACGTCAAGCGTGAAGAGGTCATCGAGATGGAGCAGCGCATGTCTGGCGGTGACGTGCTGCTGGACCCGAGCCCGAGCGAAGACGGCGAAGATGCTTTTGGCCCGATCGCCTATTTGTCAGACGCCAGCCATGAGCCCACGGCCTTGATCGAGTCCTACCAGCGCGACGTGCTGGCCACAGACGGCATCACGGCTGCGCTAGAGGGCTTGGACCCGCGCTCGCGCCGCATTGTCGAAGAACGCTGGCTGAAGGTGAACGACGATGGATCAGGCGGCATGACACTGCACGATCTGGCGGCCGAGTACGCGGTCAGCGCTGAGCGGATACGCCAGATTGAAGTGGCGGCGATGAAGAAGATGCGCAAGGTGTTGGCTGAGTACGCCTAAGCAAAAGAAGCGCGCCAATGAAAAAGACCGGCTTGCCGGTCTTTTCTGCTTCATGGCTGGCTGATTGACGAGCTCAGCCGAGCAGGATCTTGATGTCATCGGCCAGCGCGCCGGCAGCGCCTGGACCCGGCCGCGTGTAGAGCCGCACGCGTCCTTGCGTGTCGTACACATAGCTGCCGGCTGAATGGTCCATCGTGTAGCTGCCCTGTGTTTTTCCTTCGACCTTCTTGTAGAAGGTTTTATAAGACTTGGCGAGCGCCGGCAATTCATCCAGCGTGGGCCGCAGCGCCAAAAAGCTCGGGTCAAAGTTACTCGTATAGGCCTTGAGCACTTCGGGCGTGTCGCGCTCGGGGTCCAGCGTGATGAAGATCGCCTGCAGCTTGTCGCCTTTGTTGCCGAGGCTGCGTTTGATTTCGGCGAGTTCGGTCATTGCTGTGGGGCATACATCCGGGCATTGGGTAAAGCCGAAGAACACAACGACCACGCGGCCGCTGAAGTCTTTCAGACTGCGCTGCTGGCCGTTGTGGTCAGCCAGTGAGAAGCCTTGGGCATAGTCGGCGCCGGTGATGTCGATGTTCTTGAACGGTTTATCGGCGCAGGCCACGAGCAGGCCCGTACTGGTCAGCGCCGTCAAGGCAGCCAAACGAGTCAAGGCTTCGCGGCGCGAATTTTTAAATGAAGACTCTGGCATGTTCATACAGCTCGGGGAATGTAATGGTCGATCAAGAGCGCTGCAAACAAGAGCGACAAATGGATCAGTGAAAAGCGAAAAGTCTTGCGGGCTAGGGCGTCTGAATAGCTGCGCCACAAGGCAAAACCGTAGCCACTAAAACCAATGCTCAAGGCGATGGCAGCCACCAAGTAGAACCAGCCGCTCATCTGAAAGATGAAGGGCATGAGGCAGGCGGCGAACAGCACCAGTGTGTAGAGAAAAATCTGCAAGCGGGTGAACTCGTTGCCGTGCGTCACCGGCAGCATGGGCAGGCCGGACTTACGGTAGTCCTCGACCCGGTAAAGCGCCAGCGCCCAGAAATGCGGTGGCGTCCACAAGAAGATGATGAGGAAAAGGATCAGCGCTTCGGGGCCGACAGCGCCCGTCATGGCGGCCCAGCCCAGCACTGGCGGCATGGCGCCCGAGGCACCGCCAATCACGATGTTTTGCGGGGTCAGCGGCTTGAGGATGACGGTGTAAATGACCGCGTAGCCCACAAAGGTGGCAAAGGTCAGCCACATGGTCAGCGGGTTGACCCAGACGTACAAAATCACCGAACCGAGCGCGCACAGGCCCGCTGAAAACGCCAGCGTCCAGGCGTTGCTCATTTGCCCTTGGGCTGTGGGCCGCCAGGCGGTGCGGCGCATTTTGGAATCGATGTGCTGCTCGACCAGGCAGTTGAAAGCCGCTGCTGCACCGGCCACCAGCCAGATGCCGGCGCAGGCAATCGCTGCCATGCGCAGATCGGCCAAGCCGGGCACACCGGGCACGGCCAGCACCATACCAATCAAGGCGCAAAACACGATCAACTGCACCACACGCGGCTTGGTGAGGGCGTAGTACTGCGCCCAGCGCGATGCGATGAACGGCAGGGGTGCGCGGGGCGTGGCAGTGGGCTCAGAGGGATTCATGCGGACAGTCGGGAAGCAGTCGAATCGAAAGAAGGCGAAGGCGGGTGGGAAGGCGCCGAAGCGATGCTTCCTTCACGGCGGCAGGTCATCAGCGCGCGGGTGAGCACGACCACGAGCGCAGCCGCGCCGCCCGTGTGTGACACGGCAGCGATCAAGGGCCAGCCGAGCACGACGTTGCTCAGGCCCGTGGCGAACTGCCACAGCGCCAGTCCCAGCAGCCATTGGCCATGCAAGCGCGTGCCGGGGTCACGCCACAACTGGCGGGCCAGCAGCAGCATGGCCGCAAACACCCCATAGGCGCTCAAGCGGTGCACGTAATGAATAGCCGTCAAGGCCTGAAAACTCAGGTAGTCGCCGTCAGTGCCTGCGCCCAGATGGCGCCAGAGTGTGAAGGCTGGGCGGAAGTCCATGGCCGGCCAGAGCGAGCCTTGGCAGGTCGGAAAGTCGGTGCAAGCCAGCACGGCGTAATTGGTGCTGACCCAGCCTCCCAGGGCAATTTGCAGCCACACCAGGGCAAACGTGGCGAGCAGCAAGGCACGGGTCGCAGGCGGCACGGGCGTGATCGTTACCTCGCCAGCAGCCAGCGCGAAACGGCTGGCCTGCCAGCGCAGCAAGGCCAGGAGCCCCAGGCCACCCAACAGGTGCAGCGTCACGATGAGCGGGAACAGCTTCATGGTCACGGTGAGTGCACCAAACCCCCCCTGCATGCAGACCCACAGCAGCGTCAAGGCAGGCCAGCCCGGGTGCAGCAGCGGGTTGCGCTGGCCATTAAGGTGCTTGTTGCGCCAAGCCAGCGCCGTCACCAGACTGAGCGTGAGGATGAGCACGCCCACGCCGGTGGCCAAGTAGCGGTGGATCATTTCGATCCAGGCTTTGGGCAGGGTCACAGGCCCGGTGGGCATGGCTGCGGCCGCTTGAGTGATCTCAGAGTGCGCGCCCAAAGGGCTGGCGTTACCGTAGCAACCCGGCCAGTCGGGGCAGCCCAGGCCGGAGTCGGTCAATCGGGTGAACGCACCAAAAATCACCAAATCAAAAGTGAGGAACAAGGTGACCAAAGTGAGCACACGCAAGCGGTGCGCCAGTGGCGCTTGGCGGCTGCGCAGCCATACCCAGGTCAGCGGACCAAGCGCAACCACCAACCCCGTCAGCATCAGACGAACGGCGGGGGCGAAGTCGTAAAGGGCTTGCTCGGTCATGGGCGCCCTGCATTGTCCCAGCTACTCGAAGCGCGTAAAAGGCGTTCGAGGTCACCCTTGGCCTTGCCGGCACCAGTGGCATCCATCCCGGGCGGGAAACGCATCATCCAGTTGCCCAAAGGATCGACCAAGTAAAGGTGATCGCCCAATTGCTGACCTTTGCCGGCCTCGAGCCACTGGCCTAGCTCGCGCGGCGGCACTCGCAAAACCACGGCATCGCGTAGCGCAGGAGTCAGTGCAGCGGGTACAGGCGCATCGTCGGTCACCAGCCAAAGCCAGTCAAGCCGATCTTTTTCCTTTCCCAGCGATTCGCGCAATTGGCGCTGCAGGTAAAGATGCTGTTGGCACGCCGCATCGCAAGCCGCGCCAGACACGCTGATCAGCAACCATTGGCCTTTGAGGGAGGTCAGTGGGACGTTTTTCATTGGCTCGACCACCGACACCGCGTCCAGCTCAGGCAAGGGGCGCTGGGGATTGATCAACTCACCAAAGTTGCGCCGGCCTTCAGGCCGAACCACGTAGTAGGTGAAATAAGACGCAATGACCGGCGCTGCACACACCAGCAAAATGAAGATCATTTTCAAGCGACCGGCCACGGATGGCGCGTCGTGACCCATGCTGGGCAGCGCATGCACCGTAAGGTCTAGCGGATGGTCCTGACGGGGTGAAGAGGGAGAATTGCGCTCAAGGGACATGGCTGGACGAAGAGTTCGCAGAAAACTGACAAATTAAAAAGAAAGCTTGGCGCCAGGCAACATGGGTTGTGAAACTCACAAGCCAGCGGACTTACGCCGCCTGGGCAAGAGCCACAAAAACCACACCGACAAACCAATCACCAGCGCGCACAAACCGAACCATTGAAAGGCATAGCCGTAATGCCGCTCTAGCCCGGCATCAGGCGCTGGCCATTCGCGCAACAGACCCTGACTCGCGGGCCCTGTTTCAATCACCAACGCTTGCAACAGCGGCAAACCTGTTTCATTGCGGAAAGCCGTGATGTCGAGATTTTGCCGGATGGGGCCGGACTGGGCGCCAGCAAATTCGTATAACTTGCCAGGAGCGGGGGCCATTCGACCCTCCACGCTGACGCTGCCGGTCGGCGTTTCAATGGGCGCCAAGCGGCTGCGATCCTGAAAGTCGCGCTGAATCCATCCGCGCTGCACCAGCACGACCTTGTCGCTGCCATCGAGCATCAGCGGAGTGATCACCCAGAAGCCCGGGCGTTGATTCATGGGGCGGTTGTCCAGGTACACCGTTTGCGTGGCTTGCCAATGCCCTTTCAGCTCGACGCGCCGATCTTTGAGGGCCGCTAGATCCGCCGCATCGAGCACATCGGCATTACCCAGCGCAGGCCGAGTTTTCTGTTGGTCCAGTGACGCTTGCATCGCCGCTTTTTGGGCGGCACGACTCAGTTGCCATTGACCTAAAGAAAACGTCAGTGCGGCCATCAGGACGGCAGCGAGCGTGGCGATCCAAAACCGGGGGCGCTGCGAGCGTGTAGTCATGGGCGGATAATCTCGGGCATGTCTTACCTTATTGCAATTGCATTCATCGCTATCTTGGGCAGTCTGGCTTCGGCCTTGTTCTTCATGATGAAGGATGGCACAGGCGGCAAAGCGAAGACCAGTCGCATGGCCAGAGCACTCGCATTTCGCGTGGGCTTTTCCGTCTTGCTGTTCTTGTGCATCTTGCTGGCCTGGAAGCTGGGCTACATACAGCCAACCGGGCTGCCAGCCGGTCGCTGAATCGACCTTCAAAAAGAATGAAAAAAGGCCGCAATGCGGCCTTTTTTTATTGGAGGCTCAGAGGCGCCGCGACGCAGCGCCCAAGCACATCATCAAAGCCAATACACCAACACGTAAAGGCCGAGCCAGACCACGTCCACAAAGTGCCAGTACCACGCAGCACCCTCAAAGCCGAAGTGACGCTCGGCCGTGAAATGACCCTTGCGCAAGCGCAGGGTGATGAAGAGCAGCATCAGCATGCCAACGAATACATGGAAACCGTGAAAACCAGTCAAGAGATAGAAGGTGGAGCCATAAATGCCGGAAGTCAACTTGAGGTTCAGTTCGCTGTACAGATGGGCGTACTCATAGCCCTGCACAAACAAGAAGGTCAGACCAAGCAACACCGTAATCCACATGAAGGCGACAGTGCGTGCGCGGTTGCCTTCACGCAGCGCATGGTGGGCGATGGTGAGAGTCACGCCAGAGCTGAGCAGCAAAGCGGTGTTGATGGTGGGCAGCCAGAAGGGACCGACCGTGCTGAAGGGCTCAACGATGCCGGCTGGCGAAGCGGTAGCGCCAACGGCGTTGCTAGGCCACATGGCCTTGAAGTCTGGCCAAAGCAAGGCGTTGTCCAGACTGCCCAGCGCTGGAACTGAATGCGAACGGGCCCACCAGAGCGCCGTAAAAAAGGCACCAAAGAACATGACTTCAGAAAAGATGAACCAGCTCATGCTCCAGCGGTAGGACATATCGATCTTGCGACCGTACATGCCGCCTTCACTTTCAGTCATCGCCTCATGAAACCACTGGTAAAGCACCACCAGCCACCACGTCAGGCCAAAAGCGAGGGAGTAAGCACCCCAACCCACACCGTTGACCCATTGGCCTGCGCCAAGGATCACGAAAAACAGACCCAAGGCCGCCATGAAAGGGTGGCGGGACGGACCCGGCACGAAGTAGTAAGGCGTGGCCCCGTGTGTTGCTGCAGACATCTCTATTCCTCAGTTCTCTTCAAAATACTCAAATACGGGCGACCTAGCCAGGCACGACCCAGTTCACCAAAGCCACCAAGGCCCCGACAAAAACAAAGACACCGACCAAACCCACCAGCATGATATGCAAGGGATTGAGCTTCTTGACGTCCTGCTCAAACTCGCGACTGCCGCGCAGACCGACAAAAGACCAAGCCACCGCTTTTACCGTACGCCAGAGCGAACTAGCCAAACGCAGGGTGCTCATGAACCTGCGGCCAGAGTAGAGGCAGGCAGCGGAGCAGAAGGGTGTCCTGCAGACGCGCTTTTGTAGCCTTCGGGGGCAGGTGGCGTCTTCCCGCCGACCTCAAAAAACGTATAGGACAGGGTGATGGTGGTCACATCCTTGGGCAGCTTGGTATCGATCACAAAAGCCACCGGCCAAGACTTCCTTTCGCCTGGCGCCAGAGTGTATTGGTTGAAGCAAAAGCATTCCAGCTTGTTGAAATGCGCAGCAGACTGGCGCGGCGCGTAGCTGGGAATAGCTTGCGCCGACATGGTGCGGTCCTGCACATTTTGAAACTCGTACATGACTGTCGCCAACTCACCCGGATGGATTTGCAAACTTCGCTGCGCGGGCTTGAACTGCCACGGGCCGCGCGCATTTGCATCGAACTCAATAGTAATCAAGCGCGACTTGTCGACTTGCGTATTGGCCAACTGCCGGGATGACGCACCGGGAATCTGCTTATCCCCTAAAGCCAGGATATTGATGCCAGTCATCTCGCAAATCGCGTTGTACAGCGGCACCAGCGCATAGCCAAACGCGAACATACCCAGCACGATCACGCCGAGCTTGCCCAGCATCCGCGAGTTTGCGCGTGCGTTCATGGGGCGACCTCAGCCTCGGCTCAGGAAGATGGAGCGCGCCATGAACCCGACAAAAAAGACCAAGGCAATGGTCGCCAGGATCAGGCCCAAGCGGCGATTGTTCTTTTTTTGTTCAGGCGTCATGGCAACAATCTGGCTTGAAGTTCGAGATCAACCGATGACCTTGGTCGCGGTGGCGTCCAACTTGGGCGGCGTCTCAAAGGTGTGGAAAGGCGCTGGCGATGGAACTTCCCATTCCAGACCTTCTGCACCTTCCCATGGGCTGGCAGGGGCTTTCTCGCCAATGCCGCGCATGGCCGGGATTGCCACGAAGACGAAGAAATAGACCTGAGCCAGACCAAAGAAGAGAGCGCCGACGCTGGCGATAGCGTTGAAGTCGGCAAACTGCATCGGGTAGTCTGCGTAGCGGCGGGGCATTCCGGCCAGACCCAGGAAGTGCATCGGGAAGAAGGTGACGTTAAAGGAAATCAGCGACCACCAGAAGTGGATCTTGCCGCGGGTCTCGTTGTACATCACGCCGGTCCACTTGGGGCACCAGTAGTAAAAGCCAGCAAACATGGCGTAGAGCGAACCAGCCACCAGCACGTAGTGGAAGTGAGCCACCACGTAGTAGGTGTCTTGCAGCTGAATGTCGATCGGCGCAACCGACAGGATCAGGCCGGTGAAGCCGCCCATGGTGAACACAAAGAGGAAGCCGACTGCAAACAGCATGGGCGTCTCAAAGGTCATGGAGCCTTTCCACATGGTGGCGATCCAGTTGAAGACCTTCACACCCGTGGGGATGGCGATCAGCATGGTCGAGTACATGAAGAACAGCTGGCCTGTGACTGGCATGCCGGTGGTGAACATGTGGTGTGCCCACACGACAAAGGACAAGATAGCAATGGAGCCCGTGGCGTATACCATGGAGGCGTAGCCAAACAAACGCTTGCGCGAGAAGGCCGGGATGATCTGGCTGACGATGCCGAAAGCCGGCAAGATCATGATGTAGACCTCGGGGTGGCCGAAGAACCAGAAGATGTGCTGGTACATCACTGGGTCGCCGCCGCCAGCAGGGTTAAAGAAGCTGGTGCCAAAGTGGCGGTCTGTCAGCGTCATGGTGATGGCGCCAGCCAGCACAGGCATCACGGCGATCAGCAAGTAAGCGGTGATCAGCCAGGTCCAGCAGAACATCGGCATCTTCATCAGCGTCATGCCGGGCGCGCGCATGTTCA
>JBBAPG010000023.1:0-20872 GCA_040400945.1 Polaromonas sp.
CACCTTGACATGGTGGGGGTCGTTGGTTCGAGTCCAATCGCGCCTACCAAATACAACCCTTGCAGATTTCTGATCTGCAGGGGTTTTTTGTTTTTCACCTGCGTGGGGAACGGCTTGGTGTCTAAGCTCTGAAATCGTTAAAAGCTCAAGGGTAAACCAAGGGCTTTTGCAGTTGCCAACTTTCTAGAATGGGCTGTCGGTAAGCAGCGATTTTTGCGAGCCACCGCTGTTGTCATCAAGGAGCCATCGTGGCAAAAAACCGAAGCAGTCTGTCATCTGGTGACGGGGCCCCTGAAATCGCCGCCGAAGCTGCTGCAATGCCCAAGGCTGTCAAGCTGCGGATCATCAAGAAGTATCCCAACCGCCGCCTTTACGACACCAACAGCTCTGCCTACATCACGCTAGCTGATGTGCGGCAACTGGTGATGGACCGCACAGCTTTTGTGGTGCGTGACGCGAAAACCAGCGAAGACCTCACTCGCAGCATCCTCCTGCAAATTATTCTGGAGGAGGAAACAGGCGGCGAGCCGATGTTCACCGAGGCGGTACTTGCCAACATCATCCGTTTTTATGGCAACGCCATGCAAAGCTTCATGGGCGCCTATCTCGAGAAGAACGTCGAGTCCTTCATGGACTTGCAGGTCAAGATGAGTGAGCAGTCCAAAGGTTTGTCACCCGAAAAATGGGCGCAGTTCATGAACGCGCAGTCGCCCATGATGCAAGGGCTGATGGGCACTTATGTCGAGCAGTCCAAGACTGTTTTCACGCAAATGCAAGAGCAGATGCAAAAGCAGAGCGAACAGATGCTGGCTGCCTTTGGCTTGAAACGCTGATCGGCCAAGCCCAAAGAAAAATCCCCGGGGCACCTTGTGCCGCCGGGGATTTTTTATAGGAGGGCCCTTTTAGATCAAAGAACTTCGCTGGCAAAGTCCGCCAGACGCGAACGTTCGCCACGCGCCAGGGTGATGTGGCCACCGTGCGGCCAGCCTTTGAAGCGGTCCACGGCGTAGGTCAGGCCCGACGAGCCTTCGGTCAGGTAGGGCGTGTCGATCTGGGCCAGATTGCCCATGCAGACGATCTTGGTCCCTGGGCCTGCGCGCGTGATCAAGGTCTTCATTTGCTTGGGCGTCAAGTTTTGCGCCTCATCAATGATGACGTACTTGTTCAAGAAAGTGCGGCCGCGCATGAAGTTCATGCTCTTGACTTTGATGCGTGAGCGGATCAGCTCATTGGTGGCAGCGCGTCCCCATTCGCCGGAGCCGCTGTCGGTCTTGCCCAGCACTTCCAGGTTGTCGTCGAGCGCGCCCATCCAGGGGCCCATCTTTTCTTCCTCGGTGCCTGGCAGAAAGCCGATGTCTTCGCCCACCGACACGGTGGCCCGCGTCATGATGATCTCGGTGTAACGGCGGTCGTCCAGCACTTGCGTCAGGCCGCTGGCCAGGGCCATCAGCGTCTTGCCCGTACCCGCCGTGCCGGCCAGGGTTACGAAGTCGACTGCCGGGTCCATCAGCAGGTTCATTGCAAAGTTCTGCTCGCGGTTACGCGTGGTCACGCCCCAGACGGAATTTTTGAGGTGCGTGAAATCCTTGAGGGTTTTCAGGACAGCCGTCTTGGCGCGGATCTCCGTCACGCGTGCGTAAAGCGGTGGCTCGCCGGGCGCCTCGAAGAACACGAACTGATTGATCAACAAGCCGGGCACGATAGGCCCGGTGATCCGGTAAAACGTGTGGCTGCCCTGTTGCCAGCTTTCGATGGTCTTGCTTTGGCGCGTCCAGAAGTCGGCGGGCAAGGGCAGGGCGCCTGAATACAGCAGGTCCCCATCTTCAAGCGTCTTGTCGTTTTGGTAGTCGTCGGTCAAGAGGCCCAGCGCGCGTGCCTTGACGCGCATGTTGATGTCCTTGGACACCAGCACCACTTCACGCGGGGCATGCTCTTTACGCAGGGCCTCCACCACGCCCAGGATCTGGTTGTCGGCCTTGCCTTGCGGCAGGCTCATTGGCAGGCTGTAGTCCAGCGGCTTGGTCTGGAACAAAAGGCAGCCCTTGGCCTCGCTATGGCCTGTGGTGTCCAGGCTCAGGCCTTTGGCAATGTCAGCGCCATGCGCGCCGGCAAGCGCGTCCAGCGTGCGGCTGGTCTGGCGGGCATTGCGCGCCACCTCGGTCATGCCTTTTTTGTGGCCATCGAGCTCTTCCAGCACGATCATGGGCAAAAAGATGTCGTGTTCTTCAAAGCGGAACAGGCACATCGGATCGTGCATCAGCACATTGGTGTCCAGCACGAAGAGCTTGCTCAGGCCAGAGGCTTTTGCCTTGCCCGCCTTGGTTGGTGCCAGTGCGGCGCCCTTGGCAGATTTGGACAGACTGCGCACCGGGCTGGGCCTGGCCTCCTGCACAAAGCTCGTGACCGGCTCCACCTGACGAGTTGGGTTGGCCGGCTCCAATGCGACCGCAGTCTGCGCGAGCGGCGCAGCTGGCGCCGCCACCGGCCTCAATCTGGCCTGGGTTGGCTCGGCAACAGTCTTGCGAGCCGGTCGAGCGCTGTTGTGCTCAGGGCTGTGCAGGGCGTCTTTGGACAGCAGGGCGGCGCGCTTGGTCGGGGCGGGGGGCAAGGGCATGGGCTTGTGACTCGCAGGGAAGTGAAATAGACGTTTCCAAAAGCAAAAAAGCCGCCTGGATGCCAGGGCGGCTTTCGATTTCGGCGCAGTTGCGGATCAACAGCATGAATTCATTATGCATGACGCTTTAGCAAATGCACTGCTAAAACGTCTGCGGCCTGAAGAGGCTGCAGTGTTAACTTCAGACCGCCACTTTCAAGGCTTTGACAGCCTTGAGCACATCATCCACATGGCCTGGCACTTTCAGTCCGCGCCACTCTTCTTTCAGCAGGCCATCTGCGCCCACCAGGAAGGTGCTGCGCTCAATGCCCTTGACCTTCTTGCCGTACATGATCTTGTTTTTGACCACGCCGAACATGTGGCACATTTTTTCTTCGGTGTCAGCGATCAGCTCAAACGGCAGCTCAAGCTTGGCCTTGAACTCATCGTGAGACTTCATGTTGTCGCGCGAGACCCCGAAAACCGTGGCCCCAGCTTTGACGAAATCCTTGTACTTGTCACGGAACTGCATGGCTTCCGTGGTGCAGCCCGGAGTGTTGTCTTTGGGGTAAAAGTAAAGGATGACGACCTTGCCCAGGTGGGTCTGGTTGGAGACCTTGAGTCCACCAGTGGCGACCGCTTCGAATTCGGGGAGTGGTTTGTTGACGACGACTGCCATACTGCGTAGACCCTGACAAAAGTTGTGATTGGCCGTTGGCTTCGCTGAAAAGGGGGCGTGCGAGGCGCGGTTTTAGCCGCGCTCGGGCGCCACTTTGAAGCAAATGCAACCCTAGATTTTACCCTGAAAGCGTTCCAGGTCGCTTCTCATCCTTCGTGCTCTATCAGCAGAGCTGCCAGAACATGACGGCCCTCGCCGGCGAGGATGTTGTAGGTGCGGCAAGCGGCCAAGGTGTCCATGGTTTCCACGCCAATACGCTGGCGCATCAGTGATTGCATGAGCGAAGGTGCTGCGAAGCGCAGCTTGTTGCCGCTGCCAAAAATGACCAACTCCGGCCGCAGCTCGGCCAATTGCGCAAAGTGTTCGGGTGTCAGGGCCTCGAACCTTGGGCAGTTCCAGTCCAGTTTTTCACCGCGCGAGCCGATGATGACGCTGCGCTCAATTTTTTCAGCCAAGCCTTGATTGGCCAGGCCTACCCAGCCGGGCCCGTAGCCGAGGATGGACTGGACTTCAAGGCGATCAGGTTGGAGTTTCATGGGCATGGCGCACGGGTGGGAGCATGGCCCCCTGTCGCCCCGGCAGTGCCTATTTTATGTGGTCAAATTATCGGTTCCGCCTGAGTCTTGCCTGCTATCAAAGGATCCTTCATGCCTACTCCGCAGCGTCCCATCACCAAGTCGGCCAAGCTGGCCAATGTTTGCTATGACATTCGCGGCCCGGTCATGGAAGCGGCGCGTCAGATGGAGGAAGAAGGCCACAAGATCATCAAGCTCAACATCGGCAATCTGGCGGTGTTTGGTTTTGACTCGCCAGAAGAAATTCAGCAGGACATGATCCGCAACCTGCCTAATTCGGCGGCGTATTCGGATTCCAAAGGCATTTTTGGCGCGCGCAAGGCCGTCATGCACGAGACCCAGAAGCAGGGCATCAAGGGCGTGACGCTCGATGACATTTACCTGGGTAACGGCGCCAGTGAGCTCATCGTCATGGCCACCAATGCCTTGCTCAATGACGGCGATGAAATGCTGCTGCCTGCGCCCGACTATCCGCTGTGGACGGCGGCCGTCAGTTTGTCGGGCGGAACGCCTGTGCATTACCTGTGCGACGAGGCCAACGGCTGGATGCCTGATCTGGCCGACATCAAGCGTAAGATCACGCCCAACACCAAGGGCATCGTGGTCATCAACCCGAACAACCCGACGGGCGCGCTTTATTCGGACGAGTTGCTGGGCGAAATCGTCAAGCTTGCGCGGCAGCACGGCTTGGTGATTTTTGCCGACGAGGTGTATGACAAGGTGCTGTACGACGAGGTCAAGCACACGGCCATCGCCAGCCTGTCGGATGATGTGCTGACCCTCACTTTCAACTCCCTGTCCAAAAGCTACCGCTCTTGCGGCTACCGCGCTGGCTGGCTGGTGGTATCTGGCGACAAGAAGCGCGCACGTGACTACATCGAAGGCTTGAACATGCTGTCGAGCATGCGCCTGTGCGCCAACGTGCCAGGCCAGTGGGCTATCCAGACGGCGCTGGGCGGTTACCAGAGCATCAATGACCTGGTTTGCGAGGGCGGGCGCTTGCGCAAGCAGCGCGACATCGCGCATGAGCTGATCACCGCTATTCCAGGCGTGACTTGCGTCAAGCCGAGCGCCGCCTTGTACATGTTCCCGCGCCTGGACCCGAAGATGTACCCCATCGCCAACGACCAGCAGTTCATTCATGAAATGCTGCAGGAAACCAAGGTGCTGCTGGTTCAGGGAACCGGCTTCAACTGGCCGACACCTGACCATTTCCGCATCGTGTTTTTGCCACACGAAGACGACCTGCGCGAAGCCATTGGCCGTGTTGCAAAGTTCCTTGAGAACTACCGCAAGCGCAGTGCTGTGCAGCCTGGTCTCACGGCGGTACGCGCGGCAGCCTGACGGCCTGGCTCTCTTCACGTTCCCGGCCGTTCTGGCAAGACGCAGCGCTGCGCTCAAGCCCCGGCCCTTTTAACTTTTGACCATCTCGAATGAAATCTAGCAATCTGGCGCCCATCAAAGTTGGGCTTTTGGGCATTGGCACCGTGGGTGGTGGCGTACATGACGTGCTCAAGCGCAATCAAGAAGAAATCCTCAGGCGCGCAGGCCGTGGCATTGAGCTCACCATGGTGTGCCGACGCGATACGGCCAAGGCGCGTGCACTGGTGGGCGAGGGTATTGCCGTGGTGGCAGACCCGCGTGCCATCATTGCCAACCCCGAGATTGACATCGTGATCGAGTTGATCGGCGGTTACACCCTGGCCAAAGATCTGGTGATGGAAGCCATTGAGGCCGGCAAGCATGTGGTCACAGCCAACAAGGCGCTGCTCGCCGTGCATGGCACCGAGATTTTCGCGGCCGCGCATCGCAAGGGCGTCATGGTTGCGTTCGAGGCCGCCGTGGCCGGTGGCATCCCCATCATCAAAGCCTTGCGTGAAGGCTTGACGGCCAACCGCATTGAATGGATCGCCGGCATCATCAACGGCACCACGAACTTCATCTTGAGCGAAATGCGCGACAAGGGCCTGAGCTTTGACGTCGTCTTGAAGGAAGCTCAGCGCCTGGGTTACGCCGAGGCGGACCCGACCTTTGATATCGAGGGCGTCGACGCGGCCCATAAAGCCACCATCATGTCGGCCATTGCTTTCGGCATTCCGGTGCAGTTTGACAAGGCGCACATTGAAGGCATTTCCAAGCTGGACGCACAGGACATCAGATATGCCGAGCAACTTGGCTACCGCATCAAGCTTCTGGGCATCACCAAACGAGTCGCCAAGGGTATTGAGCTGCGTGTGCACCCGAGCCTTGTCCCTGCCAAGCGCCTGATCGCCAATGTCGAAGGCGCCATGAACGCAGTGATGGTGCAGGGAGATGCCGTGGGTACCACGCTGTACTACGGCAAAGGCGCGGGCAGCGAGCCGACCGCCAGCGCCGTGGTGGCGGATCTTGTCGACATCACACGTCTGCACACTGCAGACGCTGCGCACCGCGTGCCGCACCTCGCCTTCCAGCCCGACGCCATGAGCGATGCACCTGTGCTGCCCATGAGCGAGATCGTGACCAGCTATTACCTGCGCATGCGCGTAGCCGATGAAGCGGGCGTTTTGGCTTGCGTGACGGGCCTTTTGGCCGACGCGGAAATCAGCATTGATGCCGTGCTGCAGCGCGAGGCTGACGAAGTGGGTGGTGCGGGATCTACCCAGACCGACCTGATCATCCTGACCCACGACTGTGTGGAAGGCCGTATGAACGATGCACTGGCCAAGATCCAGGCACTGCCCAGTGTGCTGGCGCCGATTACGCGCATCCGCAAGGAGGAACTGGCCTGATGCGCTACGTCTCCACCCGCGGCCATGCAGACCGCAAACAGTTCTGCGAAATCTTGCTTGAAGGCTTGGCGCCCGATGGCGGCCTGTATCTACCCGAGTCTTACCCCCGTGTTGACGCCGCCACCTTGCAGCGCTGGCGCGATGTCTACTTGACCCAGGGTTATGCCGACCTGGCGTTCGAAATCTTGTCGCTTTACGTGGACGACATTCCGGCGGACGACTTGCGCAAGCTGTGCCGCAAGACTTACACCGCAGCGGTCTTCGGCTCGCCCGAGATCGTGCCGCTGAAAAAGCTGGAAGACGGCTTTTATCTGGAGGCCTTGTCGAACGGGCCGACGCTGGCCTTCAAAGACATGGCCATGCAGCTGCTGGGCAACCTGTTTGAGTACGAGCTGGCCAGGCGCGGGGAAGAGCTGAACATTCTGGGCGCCACCAGCGGCGACACGGGCAGCGCGGCCGAATACGCCATGCGCGGCAAAAAGGGCGTGCGCGTCTTCATGACCTCGCCGAACGGTCGCATGAGCCCTTTCCAGCAAGCGCAGATGTTCAGCCTGCTCGACGACAACATCCACAACATCGCCATTGACGGTGTGTTTGATGATTGCCAGGACATCGTCAAAAACGTGTCGAATGATCTGGAGTTCAAGCGCCGTTACAAGATCGGCACGGTCAACTCCATCAACTGGGCGCGTCTGCTGGCGCAGGTGGTTTATTACTTTGCCGGCTACTTCCAAACGCCTGAATCGGCGCAGCTTGGCAAAGTCAGCTTCACCGTGCCCTCGGGCAACTTCGGCAATATTTGCGCCGGCCACGTGGCCCGCATGATGGGTTTGCCGGTTGAAAAACTGGTGGTGGCCACCAACGAAAACGATGTGCTGGATGAGTTCTTTCGCACCGGCCGTTACCGCGTTCGCGCGGGCGCGGACACGCACGAGACGTCGAGCCCGTCTATGGATATTTCCAAGGCCTCGAACTTTGAGCGTTTCATTTTTGACCTGCTGGGCCGCGATGGCGCGAAGGTCAAAGACCTGTTTGGTCAGCAATTGAGTCAGCACGGCTTTTTTGACTTGAGCGCCAACCCCGCCTTCAAGGCGGCTGCAAGCCAGTACGGCTTTGCCAGTGGCCGAAGCACGCATGCGGATCGCCTGAACACCATTCGCGACACGTCCAGGCGCTTTGGCGTGGTGATCGACACGCACACGGCTGACGGCGTGAAGGTGGCGCGTGAGCAGCTCAGCGCAGGCGTGCCCATGCTGGTGCTCGAAACCGCCTTGCCCATCAAGTTCGCCGCGACCATTGAAGAAGCGCTGGGCCACCCGCCTGAGCGGCCACCGGGCTTTGACGGCATTGAGGCCTTGCCCAAGCGCGTCAAGCTGATGCCAGCCGACACTGCCTTGGTGAAAGCCTACGTTGCCGAACATGCAAGCTAAGGCATGAAGGTTGTTGGATTTGCCGGCTATTCCGGCTCAGGCAAGACCACGCTGGTCGAGCGGCTCATTCCGGCACTCAAGCTGCGCGGCTTGCGGGTGTCCGTCGTCAAGCACGCGCACCACAATTTTGATGTGGACAAGCCCGGCAAGGACACCTGGCGTCACCGTGAGGCAGGTGCCTTTGAGGTGGTCGCCGCTTCGGCTCATCGTCTGGCCTTGATGCGGGAATTCGAAAAACCCGCCGAGCTCAATGTGCATCACCTGATCGCCGAGCTCTATGCCGGTGTGGACTGGGTGCTGGTCGAGGGTTTCAAAGCCAGTGACCTGTTGAAGATTGAAATCTGGCGTGCGCCTGACGCGTCCTATGCCGGCATGCCTGCGCGTTATCCGGAAGACGACTTTGTGGTGGCGATTGCCACGGACGCACCGGACAGCTTGCCCGAGCCCACTCAGCGGCCAGTCCTTGACCTCAATTCGCCTGACGCCATCGCCGAGTACCTGGTGAGTCACGGCGATCGCTTTGAATACGACAGCCAGCGATACGCCACCTGAACACATGACCGACCCCAAGACCGCTCCCGCACACCGTCCTGCCTTGCGTCCGCTGGACGAGGCGCTGGCTGACCTGCTCGCCCAGGCCTCGCCCCTGGACCAAGCGCAAAACATCTCGACCTTTGATGCCGACGGCCGCGTGCTGGCGCAAGATCTCGTATCGCCGCTCGACGTACCCGGCCATGACAACAGCGCCATGGACGGCTATGCCCTGCGCGTGGCCGACCTGGCCAGCACGGACATTCTCGCGGTGAATCAGCGTATACCGGCGGGTAGCCAGGGCCAGGCTTTGGCGCCTTTGTCGGCAGCCCGCATCTTCACGGGCGCCCCTGTGCCACCGGGCGCAGATGCTGTGGTGATGCAAGAAGCCACCGAGGCCCTGCCTGAGGCGGGTCAGGTGCGCGTACTGGCAGCGCCAGAGCCCGGCCAGTGGATACGCCGGCGCGGCGAAGACGTGGCGCGTGGCGCCGTCGTGCTGCCACGTGGCGCCCGGCTCACGCCAGCTTCGCTGGGCTTGGCTGCCAGCATCGGTTTTGCTCAGTTGTCCGTCAGTCGCCCAGTCCGGGTTGCCCTGTTTTCAACGGGTGATGAACTGGTCATGCCGGGCGATGTCCCGGCAGATCAGTTGCCGCCTGGCGCTATTTACAACTCGAATCGCTTTTTCTTGCGCAGTTTGCTCACGCGGCTTGGCTGCGAAGTGACTGACCTGGGTATCGTGCCCGACCAGCGTGAAGCCACCATCGACGCACTGGCCTCAGCCGCGCGCGAGCATGACCTGATCCTGACCAGCGGCGGTGTGTCAGTGGGTGAAGAAGACCACATCAAGCCGGCCGTGCAGGCCTTGGGCGAACTCATGCTTTGGCAAATCGCCATCAAGCCGGGCAAGCCTTTCGCCTATGGCCGTGTCCGGCGAGCGGCGCCCTCGGCTGACAGCGCAGACTTTGCACACTTCATCGGTCTGCCGGGAAACCCTGTGTCCAGTTTCGTGACGTTTTTGCTGCTGGTGCGGCCCTTCTTGCTCAAGCTGCAGGGCGCGACTGATTTGCTGCCGCAAGCCCTGCCTGCTGTGGCTGGCTTTGCCTGGTCCAAGGCCGACAAGCGGCGCGAGTTCTTGCGCGTGCAGCTGACGGCGCGGGGCGGGCTGGCCTTGTTCGAGAACCAAAGCTCTGGCGTGCTGACCTCGGCGGTCTGGGGTGACGGCCTGGTGGATAACCCGCCTGGGCAAACCATCACGCCAGGCAGCATCGTGCAGTACATTCCTTTTTCTGCGCTGCTGTCCTAAGAGCAGAGCTTGCCGACATGCAAATTCACATCAAATATTTCGCCTCAGTCCGGGAAGCCTTGGGCCCCGGCGCCGAGCACCTGACCGAGGCCCTCACTTTGGCGAGCTTGCGCGACGAGCTACTGTCGATCAGCCCTGCGCATGCGGACGTGCTCGCACGCAGCCGGCCGGTGCGCATGGCCTTGAACCAGGTCATGTGCGACGAATCTGCCGCCTTGAGCGATGGCTGTGAGGTTGCCTTCTTCCCGCCTGTGACGGGGGGCTGAGCATGGTGGCGCGGGTTTCGATTCAGCAGCAAGACTTTGACCTGGCCGACGAAGTGACCGCGCTGCGCCAGGGCGATGCGCGCGTGGGTGCCGTCTGCAGTTTTGTGGGCACGGTGCGCGAGCGCAATGAGGGAAGTGCGGTGGCCAGCATGGAGCTCGAACATTACCCCGGCATGACCGAAAAATCCATCGAGGCGATGATCGATGCGGCGCTGCTGCGCTTTGATATTTATGCAGCCCGGGTGATCCACCGCGTCGGCTTGCTGCAGCCGCAAGATCAGATTGTGTTGGTCGCGGTCACTTCCGCGCACCGTGGCCAGAGCTTTCAAGCCTGCGAATTCCTGATGGATTACCTCAAGACCCAGGCGCCATTCTGGAAAAAAGAAGTCACGCCTGAGGGTGCGCGCTGGGTCGATGCGCGGGTGAGTGATGACGCGGCCTTGGCCCGCTGGGGCGTGGCGGCGGGCAAGGTCTGAACGGTCAGTTCAGGTAACGCGGCTTGTCCATGTCGCCGGAGAGGCTGGCGGCTTCCGCAGCGCCGTTGTGCGGGGGGTCCAAGGGCGGCGTTGAGGCGTCCACCCACTGCGATGCGCTAACGCCCTGGTTCAGCAATTGCACCAACCCGCAGGTAAGTTGCGCATCCATGGTGATGTAAAGGTTGCGTCGGGTTTCACCCAGCTTTTCCACGATCGCTAATTGCATCTGCCCGCTGGCCAAGGGCGTTATTTTGATTTCTGTGACCAGCAAGGGCTCGGCACCCAGCGGCAGCACGTGTGCGTCTTCACGGTAGGGCGTGTGGTAATCGCCGTCGTAGGCGGCCGCTTCCTGCTTGAAGTTATCGACCATATGTTGACGCTTTTCTTCCAAAGTCGCCACCGTGCTGACGGGCTTGGTCTGGCTGGCCAGCAACTTGGCCGAAGCCTTGTCCAGCAGCGGAAGCAGGCCTAAAGTAAGCCTGCGAGTGAACCACAGTCTGACTTCTTCATCTTGGCGCGTGTTGATGCGTACCAAAAAGCGGTCTTGCTCGTGAACGTAGCTCACACATACCTGATGGATATCCATGAGTTCATTCTAGAGCCAAGCCCATCGGCAAGTTGTTTCCTGTTGTGCTTTGCCAGCCTATTGAAAAACAGGCGATGCCGCCACATCTGCCTTTCATACATTCTTCGGAGTTGGCATGCGACAAGACAAACTAACCACCAAGTTTCAAGAAGCTTTGAGCGACGCTCAGTCCCTGGCCTTGGGCAATGACCATGGCTACATCGAGCCCCTGCACCTGCTGGCCACCATGCTGCGCCAGGACGAAGGCCCGCGTGCGCTGCTTCAGCGTGCCGGAGTGAACGTGGGCGCCTTGCAGGGCGCGGTGGACGCTGCGGTCAAGAAATTGCCGCAGGTGCAAGGGCAGGACCAGGTGCAGGTCAGCCCCGACCTGGGCAAACTCCTGCAAGCCACTGAGAAAGAGGCCATCAAGCGGGGTGACCAGTTTGTGGCGGGCGAGTTGTTTTTACTGGCGCTGACAGACAGCAAGACCGAAGCCGGTCGCCTGGCACAAACCCACGGCATGAACCGTAAGTCTCTCGAGTCAGCCATCGAGGCGGTGCGCGGCGGGCAGAACGTGAACAGCCCTGAAGCTGAAGGCCAGCGCGAGGCGCTCAAAAAATACACCATGGACCTGACCGAGCGCGCCCGTGCCGGCAAGCTCGACCCGGTGATTGGCCGTGACGATGAAATTCGCCGGGCCATTCAGGTGCTTCAGCGGCGCACCAAAAACAACCCCGTGCTGATTGGCGAGCCCGGCGTGGGCAAGACCGCCATCGTCGAAGGCTTGGCGCAGCGCATCGTGGCTGGTGAAGTGCCTGATTCGCTCAAGGGCAAGCGTGTGCTGAGCCTGGACATGGCCGCGCTCTTGGCTGGCGCCAAGTTCCGCGGCGAGTTTGAAGAACGCCTGAAAACCGTGCTCAGTGAGTTGGCCAAGGACGAAGGCCAAACCATCGTGTTCATTGACGAGCTGCACACCATGGTGGGCGCTGGCAAGGCCGAAGGTGCGATGGATGCGGGCAACATGCTCAAGCCCGCGCTCGCCCGCGGCGAGTTGCATTGCGTGGGCGCCACCACCTTGGACGAGTACCGCAAGTACATTGAGAAAGACGCAGCGCTTGAGCGTCGCTTTCAAAAGATCCTGGTGGACGAGCCCAGCGTCGAAGCCACGATTGCCATCTTGCGCGGCTTGCAGGAAAAGTACGAAGTCCACCATGGCGTGCAGATCACTGACCCGGCCATCGTGGCGGCGGCTGAACTCAGCCACCGCTACATCACAGACCGCTTTTTGCCTGACAAAGCCATTGACTTGATTGACGAGGCGGCGGCCAAGATCAAGATCGAAATGGACTCCAAGCCCGAGGTGATGGACCGCCTGGATCGCCGCTTGATCCAGCTGCAAATCGAGCGCGAAGCGGTGCGCCGTGAAAAAGACGAGGCTTCGCAAAAACGGTTCAGTCTGATCGAAGAAGAGATCGTCAAGCTGCAAAAGGAAATCTCTGACCTCGATGAAATCTGGCAGGCTGAAAAAGCGCAGGCCTTGGGCTCCAAGGATGTGATGGAAGAGATTGACCGCATCCGCTTTCAGATCGATGAATTCACGCGCAAGGGCGACTTCAACAAAGTGGCCGAACTGCAATACGGCAAGCTGCCTGAGCTTGAAAAGCGCTTGAAGCAAGCCCAGGCCACTGAGTCCCAAAAGGCGGCAGGCGAGGGCCCCAAGCTGCTGCGCACGCAAGTGGGCGCCGAGGAAATCGCTGAGGTGGTGGCCCGTGCCACGGGCATCCCGGTGAGCAAATTGATGCAAGGCGAGCGCGACAAACTGCTGCAGATGGAGGGCAAGCTGCACGAACGCGTGGTCGGCCAAGAAGAAGCCATCGGTGCCGTGGCCAACGCGATTCGCCGTTCGCGTTCGGGCCTGTCAGACCCCAACCGGCCCACGGGTTCGTTCTTGTTCCTCGGCCCCACCGGCGTGGGCAAGACCGAGCTGTGCAAAGCGCTGGCCGGCTTCTTGTTTGACAGCGAGGACCACCTGATCCGTGTGGACATGAGTGAGTTCATGGAAAAGCATTCGGTGGCCAGGCTCATCGGTGCGCCTCCGGGTTATGTGGGCTACGAAGAGGGCGGGCATTTGACCGAGGCTGTGCGGCGCAAACCCTACAGCGTGCTCTTGCTCGACGAGATCGAAAAGGCGCACCCGGACGTTTTCAACGTGCTTCTGCAGGTGCTGGACGATGGCCGCCTGACCGATGGTCAAGGCCGCACCGTGGACTTCAAGAACACCGTGATCGTGATGACCAGCAACATCGGCTCGCCCATCATTCAGTCGATGGTCGGGCGATCGGGCGAGGAAATCAAGGAGGCGGTGACGGACGAGTTGAAGAATTACTTCCGCCCTGAGTTCCTGAACCGCATCGACGAGACCGTGGTGTTTCATGCGCTGGACGCCAAGAACATCGAGTCGATTGCACGCATCCAGCTCAAGGTCTTGCTGGACCGGCTGCAAAAGATGGACTTGCGGCTGGATGTGTCGGAGGCCGCGATTGCAGAGCTGGCCAAGGTCGGCTTCGACCCGGTGTTTGGCGCGCGGCCCCTCAAGCGCGCGATTCAGCAACGCATTGAAAACCCGCTGTCGAAGCTGCTGCTGGAAGGGCGCTTTCCACCCAAGAGCGCGATTCCGGTCGATGTGGATCCGATCCGCGACCCGGGCGTCTTCAGCTTTGGCGAGGCGGTGCCGGGCGAAGCTGGAACGCCTTGATTCAGCTTGGCCAGTCCGGGCGGGGCGAAAAGCGTTTGAAATGCGCTGCCATCGCGTCGTAAGCGGCTTTGTCTTCAGCGCTGCTCGCGGCAGGTGGCACGACTTGCAGCACGAAGTAGAAGTCACCTGGGGTGCTGCCCGGCGCACTGCCTGGAATGCCGCGCCCTTTGAGTCTGAGCTTGCGGCCTGACTTGGAGCCGGGGGGAACGGTCACTTCAACCCAGCCATTCGGTGTGGGAGCCTGAATCTGCGCCCCCAAGGCCGCCTCCCAGGGGGCGACGGGCAAGTCCAGGTAGACGCCGTGCCGTTCGACGCGGTAGTCCGCGCTGCCCGACGCGCGGGGATTGAAGGCGACTTCAAGGTAGAGGTCGCCGGGCTGGCCTTGGCCCAGGGGCGGCCCGCCCTGACCGGCCAGGCGAATTGTCTGACCTGGCCGCACGCCCTTGGGCACGCTAAAGCTTATCTCGCGCACGTCGCCTTGCGTGCCAGGTGTGCCAGGTGCGGCCTGCAAGGTAATCGTCTTGGTGCGCCCCAGGTAGGCATCTTCCAGGTCGATCAGGATCTTGGCGTGCAAGTCTTCACCGTCGGCATGAGCGTCGGCATGAGCGCCTGCCTGCCTGCCCCCTGCGTGTGGCGCGCTGCGAGTTCGCCGCTTACCACTGCCGTGGTCCCCGGGCGTTGCCGAACTTGAGGCAAAGCCATGCTTGAAAAGGGTCTCAAAGAAATCGCTGAAGTCGGCGCTGGACGCGCCGGAATCACCGCCTGGGCCAGTGCTCTCAAAAGCCCACTCAAAGCCCTTGCCAGGATGGGCCGCGCCCGCGTTCCACTCAGGCGGGGGCCTGAAGTCTTGCCCGGCCTGCCAACGCGTGCCCAACTGGTCGTATGCAGCGCGCTTTTCAGGGTCGCGCAGCACTTCATAGGCTTCCGAGATTTCCTTGAATCGCGCCTCGGCGTCTTTTTCCTTGCTGACATCGGGGTGGTACTGCCGGGCCAGCTTGCGGTGGACGCGCTTGATGTCCTCCGCACTGGCGTCACGCGCCAGGCCCATGATCTTGTAGTAATCCTTGTATTGCATGCGGTAGGCGAGTTGAGCAGCCGGTCAGCTTAAGTCCGCGCGAGCCCGCAAGGCTGTCAGACACGGTCTCCTGGGTTGTTGCTGCCGGTCGCTAGCGAAAGCCGGGATTCGCCCTATCATGAGACGGATGACCACGACACCGCCCGACCTCCTTCGCCAACTCTTCGATGCGCAGCACCAAGCCAGCCGCGTGCAGGTGGAGGTGCCTGCTGCCCTGAGACGTGACCGGCTGGAGCGCGTGCGCTTGTTGCTGGACCGACATGCCGACGAGCTCTCTGCCGCTGTCGAGGCGGACTTTGGCGTGCGCTCTAGCCGCTTGACTGAAGTGGCTGATCTTTTGGTGTTGCGATCGCTGCTGGCCCATACGCGCAAGTCGCTGGCCCGCTGGATGAGGCCACAAAAGGTCAGCACGCCGCTGCACTTGCAGCCTTCGCGCGCCTACCTGTTGCGCCAGCCGCTGGGGGTGGTGGGCGTGGTTTCCCCTTGGAATTACCCACTGCAACTGGCCTTGGCACCTGCCATCACGGCCTTGGCGGCCGGCAACCGTGTCATGCTCAAGCCTAGCGAGTTGACGCCGCGCACCTCGGCAGTTCTGGCCCAGCGCATTGGCGAGTTGTTCACGACTGATGAGTGGGCGGTGGTGCAGGGGGGCAAGGACGTGGCTCAGGCCTTTGTCAGCCTACCGTTTGACCACCTCATCTTCACGGGCTCCACGGCGGTGGGCCGGCAAGTGGCTGCGGCGGCTGCCGTCAATTTGACGCCCACTACGCTGGAACTGGGTGGCAAGTCGCCCTGCATCGTGGACACCTCCGCAGACATGGCGTCAGCCGCCCTGAAGATTGCCCACGGCAAGCTGCTCAACGCCGGCCAGACCTGCATTGCGCCTGACTATCTTTTGCTCCCGCGTGGGCATGAGCAGGCGTTTGCAAGTGCGTATGCCCAGGCGGTGGAACAACTCTTCCCACGCCTGAGTGAAAGCGCCAGTGCGGACTACGCCGCCATCATCAACCCCGCCCAACGCGCCCGCCTGGAGGGCTTGCTCGAAGATGCAGTGGCCAAAGGCGCGCGCCTGGAGCGGCTTGGCGGGGCAGGGGCCTTTGCCCGCGAAGCCGGCGGGCAGGCCGGGCAAATGGCCGCGGTACTGGTCTTCAACACCCAGCCGGACATGCAAGTGATGCAGCAAGAAATCTTCGGCCCCATCTTGCCAGTGCTGCCTTATGACAGCCTGGACGAGGCGATCCGGTTCATCAATGCGCGGCCGCGGCCCTTGGCGCTGTACTGGTTTGGCAGCGATGCGGCGGCACAGGATCGCGTGCTGAAAAACACCGTCAGCGGCGGCGTTTGCATCAATGACACCCTGATGCACGTGGCGCATGACAACTTGCCTTTTGGCGGGGTGGGTGACAGCGGCTGGGGCGCTTATCACGGCGATGCAGGTTTTGACCGGTTGACGCAATCCAAGCCGGTGATGGTCGCGTCGCGCTGGTCGCGGGGCGATTTGTTTTACCCCCCTTACGGGGCTCGCTTTGACCGTGTGATGGGTTGGGTCAAGCGCTTGTTCTGAATTGTTGCGCTGCCCTCTCGGGCAGCAAAGGCTGTGTTGGCTGGCCTCATGCTTTGAACGCTGAAGTTAGCGAAGTGCGGCGCTACGATAGGCGCCATGAGCCTTACAAACAGTCTTGCCACTAGCGCCCCGCCCATTGCCTTGCGCCGCGATGTGCAAATTATGGGTCTGGTCGGCTTGGCGCACATGGTCAGCCATTTCAGTCAGTTGCTGCTCGCGCCGCTGTTCCCGTGGCTCAAAGACGCGTTTGACGTGAGCTACGCCCAGCTGGGCTTTTTGATGACGCTGTTTTTTGGCGTGTCTTGCGCCGTGCAGGCGCTTTCCGGCTTTTGGGTGGACCGTCTGGGGCCGCGCCCTGTGCTTTACAGCGGACTGCTTTGCCTGGGCGCGGCGGCCTTGGGCTACAGCCTCAGCACGAGCTACTGGATGCTGGCTGTCAGCGCTGTGTTGGGCGGTTTGGGCAACGGGGTATTTCATCCGGCCGACTACACCCTGCTCAACCGAAAGGTCAGCGGCCACCGGCTGGGCCACGCTTACAGCGTTCACGGCATCACGGGCAGTCTGGGCTGGGCTTTGGCGCCCGCGTTGACGGTCGGGCTTGCATTGGCTTACTCTTGGCGCGTGGCCATGGGTGCGGCGGCAGTGCTGATCTTGAGCGTGCTGGCTGTGCTGCTGGCCAATCATCGGCATTTGGCTCTGCCCGCTGCAACCGCTGGCAAGGGCGCGTCGGCGGACACTGGCCTGGGCTTTTTGCGTATTCCGGCCGTGTGGATGTGTTTCGGCTTCTTCTTTTTCTATGCTGTCGTACTCAGCGTGATTCAGGCTTTTGCGCCTGAGGCGGCGCGGCAGCTGCATTCTTTGCCGCTGGCCTTGGTGGCGGTCTGTTTGACGGTCTATATGCTGGGCAGCGCCTGCGGCATGGTGGGCGGTGGCTTTCTGGCTGCCAATCCAGCGCGCTGCGAGCGCGTGGTCGGCGTGGGCTTTGGGCTGGCGGCCTGCGTGGCGCTTGTGCTGGCCCTGGTGGAATTGCCGGCGCAAGCTGTGCCCGTGCTGTTTGGTGCGATGGGATTTGTGTCAGGTCTGGCCGGGCCTTCGCGTGACATGCTGGTCAAGCGCTCCACGCCTGAAAACGCGACGGGCCGAGTCTATGGCGTGGTCTATGGCGGGCTGGACATCGGGCAGGCGCTGGCACCTCTGGCCTTTGGCTTGCTGATGGATGCGGGGCGTTTTCAGAGCGTGCTGCTGGGTCTGGCGCTGATGCAAGGAGTATTGATCGCGAGTGCCTTCAATGTCCGGCGAGTGCGCCGCACGGCTTTGGTCTCGGCCTAAGCAAAGGGTCGACTGATGAAGGGCGAACCTTGCAGCCCAAAGCGCCAGGGCTGGTGGGCCGCCTTGCTGATACCAACGCGTACCCCAGTGATCAGTGGCACAGGCCTGTCTGCCGCCCTGAGTTCGAAGGGCCACGCCGCGAGGCTCATGCCGTTGTGCGCGCCCGTAATATCCAGCGCCTGTGCCACGCAGCCCGGCCCTTTGCACAAGCGGCGAATATCGTGCAAGCCCCGTCTGGCCTGCATCTGCGCCAGTCCGGCCTGAGGCTCCAGCGCCCGAATCAAAACGCCCGCACCATGCCCGGCTTCGCGGCACACCAGGTTCATGCACCAGTGCAGACCATAAGACCGGTACACATACACATGACCCGAAGGGCCGAACATGGCGGCGTTGCGCACCGTCAGCCCCGCAAAGCTGTGAGATGCGGGATCGCTGGCGTCGTAAGCCTCGGTTTCCACGATGCGTCCGCCCACGCCGTCCACCAGCAGACACGTGCCGATGAGCTGCTGGGCCACCTGCTCGGAAGGGCCGTTGAATTCAATATCCGCACACCGCAAGGCGCCTAAGTATTTCCCAAAGTAACGAGGCTGGCAGGTGGCGCGGGGCTTGCCCATAATGAATCCGATGGCAGTCATTGACATAGCCCGGAGGTCAGCATGAATCAGCACAAGCCTCTAGAGGCGGGGGAGTCTCAAGATCCTGAGCCCGAGCAAGGCGAGTTCGCCCACTGGGTGGACGAGAAATCCGAAGCGCTGAAATTCCGTCTGGGCGAAGAGTTCCAAGTGCCTGCGCCGGGCCTGGTGTCGCCGTCCCCGCATCGGGAGACCAGTTCGCAAAACCTTGAAGAAGTGCTGCTGGAGCATGAATCGCCCAGCCCTGCGCTGCTGGACGAACTGGCGGCTTTGTCTTCGGCCCCGCCCTTGCCTGACGAAGAGCTGGAACGCCAGGCCTTGAACGATGGCGGCGCTGACGCCGACAGCGCAACGCCCGAATAGCGGCATTGGGGGCGCGGCACAATAGCCGTATGAGCTCACAAATTGCTGGACATCTTCTCGTTGATTGCCTCATCGCCCAGGGCGTGACACACGCTTTTGGCGTGCCGGGCGAAAGCTATCTGGCCGTGCTGGACGGCCTGCACGCCCGCCAAGGGCAAATTTCCTTTGTCACCTGTCGCCAGGAGGGCGGTGCGGCCTTCATGGCCGAGGCGCATGGCAAGCTGACAGGCCGTCCAGGCGTTTGCATGGTCACGCGCGGCCCAGGTGCCACCAATGCCTCCATCGGCGTTCACACGGCCTTTCAAGACTCCACGCCCATGGTTTTGCTGGTTGGTGACGTGGCCAGCGACTGCCGCGACCGTGAAGCCTTCCAGGAACTCGACTACAACAGTTTTTTCGGCCCCAGCACCAAGGGCTTCGCCAAACGCGTCGAGCGCATTGACCAGGCCGACCGCATCCCTGAATACATCGCGCGCGCCTTTGCCACGGCCATGAACGGCCGACCCGGGCCGGTCGTGCTGGTCTTGCCTGAAGACATGCTGACCCAGATGACCGCCGCCCAGCCGCTGCCTCGCGTGGAGGCGGTGCAGGCCTGGAGCGACCCCGGCGCGCTGCGCACCCTGCGCGAAATGCTGCTGGCGGCCAAGCAGCCGCTGGTGATCGCCGGCGGTGGCGGCTGGACACCGCAATCCGCGCAGGCCTTGCAGCGCTTTGCTGAAAACTGGCGCCTGCCCGTGGGCAACGCCTTTCGCTTTCAAGACACCTTCGACAACCACCATCCGCTGTACGCGGGCGACGTCGGCATCGGCATCAACCCCAAGCTGGCAGCGCGTGTGAAGGCGGCGGATCTCATCATCGCCATCGGGCCGCGCCTGGGTGAGATGACCACCAACAACTACACCTTGCTTGAAGCGCCGCGTCCGAAGCAGAAGCTGGTGCACATCCACGCCAGCGCTGAAGAGCTGCACCGCGTCTATCACGCAGACCTCGCCATTAACGCCACCATGAACGCGGCAGCCCGCTCGCTGGAGGTGCTGACCGCGCCCGTGAATGTGCCGTGGGAAGCTTGGACGGCCGCTGCGAACGCGGATTACCTGGCCAACTTGCAACCGCAGGCCTTGCCGGGTGATATCGACATGCCGGCCATCGTGGCGCTGTTGCAAAAGCATTTGCCTGAAGACGCGGTGCTGACCAACGGCGCTGGCAACTTCGCCAGCTGGGTGCATCGCTTTTTCAAGCACCACGGCTTGGTCAAAGGCCACAAGACGCAGCTGGCACCCACCGTGGGCGCCATGGGCTATGGCGTGCCGGCCGGCATCGCCGCGGCCATCACCACAGGCCGCGTGGCCTTCACCATTGCCGGCGACGGCGACTTCCTGATGAACGGGCAGGAGTTGGCCACGGCCACGCAGCACGGCGCCAAGAGCATCGTCGTGCTGCTGAATAACGGCATGTACGGCACCATCCGCATGCACCAGGAGCGCGAGTACCCCGAGCACCAGAGCGGCTCGCGCTTGCAGAACCCGGACTTCGCAGCGCTGGCCCGTGCCTACGGCTATGCGGGTGTGCGCATCACGCGCACTGAAGAATTCGAGGCGCAATTTCTGGCTGCGCTGGCAAGGCCCGAAGGTACGGTGATCGAGGTCATGCTGGACCCGGAAGTGATCTCCACGCGCGGAACGCTCTCGGCCATCACGCAAAACGCCAAGGTCAGACTGAGCGCTGACTGACGCAGCAGCTTTCAGACAGACGAAAAAAAGGCCGGTGTGAACCGGCCTTTTGATTTCAGGGTGAGCTGAATTACTTGACGTGCTTGCCGATCAGGCCAGCCATCTCGAACATCGAGACTTGGGGCTTGCCGAAAACAGCTTTGAGCTTTTCGTCGGCGTTGACCATGCGCTTGTTGTTCTTGTCTTGCAGACCCTTGGCCTTGATGTAGACCCACAGCTTGCTCACGATCTCGGT
>JBBAPG010000024.1:0-16172 GCA_040400945.1 Polaromonas sp.
TGTCTTGCAGACCCTTGGCCTTGATGTAGACCCACAGCTTGCTCACGATCTCGGTACGTGGCAGTGGCTTGTCGCCCACCACGGCAGCGAGTGCAGGGCTCAGGGTCAGCGGCTTCATGAACGCGGCGTTGGGCGTGCGTTTTTTGGCCGGGGCCTTTTTGGCGGCTACCTTTTTGGCAGGTGCAACTTTCTTCGCTGCAACCTTCTTGGCAGGAGCCGCTTTCTTGGCGACGACTTTCTTGGCAGGGGCTGCTTTCTTTGCAGGAGCAGCTTTCTTTGCCGGTGCTGCTTTCTTCGCAGCTACTTTCTTTGCCGGAGCAGCCTTTTTTGCTGGCGCTTTTTTAGCCGGTGCTTTTTTCGCAGTTGCCATGATTTGATTTTCCTTCTAGAAGTTGATAAATCACCAGTGAGAGTAACTAGTTCTCATTGGCAAAGCGGATGCTACTGGAGAAAAACATGCTTTCCTAGGGCGCAGCGCATTTTTTACGACCTTTTTGTGGCGGATTTGCCTCTGAAAATCGAAAAAGTCGTCCCTTGGGTTCCTAAGGCGGTGTGGCGTCTATCTGCAGGGGCTCTCGGGCGCAGCCTTCCTCAGCGGTGACGATGTGCAAAATCGGGTGATCTTTCCCCCCAAAAAGAGGCTTCAACATGACCCCATCCCGACCCTTCGCCACAACCGATCTGTGCGATGCGGAGTTGCACAACACCTCGGGCAGCTTTCGTGTTTTGCCGCCTGTGTTCAAGGATTTTGGTGCCAGGACTTTTTTCTCCGGGCCGGTCGTGACGGTGAAGTGTTTTGAGGACAACTCCTTGGTCAAGGCCGCAGTGGAGTCCAGCGGCATGGTGCAAACCGCCAAGGGTTTGCAGCCAGGCGTGCTGGTGGTGGACGGCGGCGGCTCTTTGCGCCGAGCCTTGCTTGGCGGCAAGTTGGGTGCGGCTGCCGAGCGCAATGGCTGGGCCGGCGTGGTGGTGGATGGCTGCGTGCGCGACGCGGCCGAGTTGGCTGGATATGCCCTCGGGATTCGCGCCTTGGCCTTGATGCCGTTGCCCACCGAGAAGCGCCAGCAGGGGCAGCGCGATGTTGCCGTGCAGATTCAGGGCGTGTGGGTGTACCCGGGTGACTGGCTGTATGCGGATGAAGACGGCATCGTGGTCATGCCGCCGGCGGTGGAAGACTGAGACGGGCCTGCACTGAACGCTGAAAGCTATCAGTGAAGCAGCGCAATCAGAGGCTGCTCAGGCCCTTCCAGAACATGTAGGCGGCGAGCACGTAGAGGATGCTGGCAAAAACGCGCTTGAGTTTGCTGACCGGCAGCTTGTGCGCTGCGCGTGCGCCCACCGGCGCCATGAAAAAGCTGGCCGTGGCAATGATGGCCAGCGCCGGCAGCCAGATGTAGCCAAACGATCCTTCAGGCAGCCCCTGCAGGTTGATGCCGCTGATGATGTAGCCAGCTACGTTGGCCACTGCGATTGGAAAGCCGAGTGCCGCTGAGGTGGCCACCGCGCTGTGAATGGCGACGTTGCACCAGGTCATGAAGGGCACGCTGATAAAGCCGCCGCCCGCACCCACCAGCCCTGACAAAAAGCCGATGAAGCCGCCTGCTGCGAGTTGACCGGCGGTGCCCGGCATCTGCCGGCTGGGCTTGGGCTTTTTGTCGATGAACATTTGCGTGGCCGAAAAGCCCACGAACAAGCCAAAGAAGATGGCGAGGTAAGAGCCTTTGAGCAGCGAGAAAACCCCCAGGCTGCCCAAGATGCTGCCCAGCACGATGCCGGGAGCCAGTCGCCGAACGATGTCCCAGCGCACAGCGCCGCGCTTGTGGTGCGCGCGCACGCTGGCAATCGACGTGAAGATGATGGTGGCCATGGAGGTGGCAATGGCCATCTTGACCGCCAGGTCCGGCGAAACCCCGCGGGTGGAAATGATGAGGGTGATGAACGGCACCATGAGCATGCCGCCGCCTATGCCCAGCAGTCCAGCCAGAAAGCCTGTGCCAAGGCCCAGAACGGCCAACTCAAGGATCAACAGCGATTCGAGTGTCATGTCTTTTTCTTATTCTTGAATCGCCGTAAAAAAGGTGTCTGCGAATACCACCGGACCGTCATCCTGAACCGGGGTTCAGGTGGGCGAGGGCAGTGCGGCTTCGGGTTCGTCTAACGCGAGACGATCACACCTGCCGAACAATTTACCAAGCCCGTGCTCAGGGAGCATTGGTACAAGGAAATATAAAGCCCGACGAGTATCGCAGACGCTTTCATTGTAGGGGCTTGGGTGCGTGCGTGCAGGCAATTTCAGAAGCGCCAGGTTGGATTCAGAGAAGCCGCCCGTCCAGCCCAAGCGCAGTGTCCAGACGGCTCAGCAAGGCATCCATCTGGGCATCATCCATCGGGTCATTGGCTGCGCCGTCAGCAGACGCTGGCGCGGGCCTCGAAGTGGGTGGCAAGGGTGCCGCAGTCCGGTCTGACAATTCAAACGCCAGGTTCAGCGCGGCCAGCACCGCAATTCGGTCTTTGGCCTTTATTTTTCCGGCGTCGCGAATCTTGCACATGGCGACATCCACCTTGTCGACTGCGTCCAGCAAGCGGGCATCGCCCCCCTCAGGGCAGCCGAGCAAGTAGCTCTGTCCCATGATCTGCACTTCAAGCTGCTTCATTGTTTGTCCTCCATTCGCGCGGATGCGAAGGCCGGCTCTTGTGCATCGGCCTGTGGAAGGCGATCGAGCAAGGCATCAACCCTGGCACGCGCTGCGGACAGACGCGACTTGAGCGAGTCGCGCTCGGTCGTCAGTAGCGCCACTTGCTGGTTGAGCAGCTCGTTGGTTCGCATCATCTCGTCGTAACGCAGCAATAGCCGCTCCACGCGTTCTGCGAGCTGTTCGGTCTTGGTTAGGTCTGCCATGGAAAGAGAATTGTAGGGTTTGTGGAGCTTTCGACCCTATAGAATGAAAGTGTTGGTGCTCGCGGTGTGGTTCACATGCCGCAGTTCAACGGGAAGCAGGAGGGGATCAAAGCCATGCAGGCCATGCTTGCAAGCGCCCAGATCTTTAACCTGCGCTGCCCCCGCAACGGTAAAACGAACGAGCTCTTGCCAGGCCTTAGCGCCAAACAAGACTCCGCTTTCATCACTCGCCACTGAGCGCCTTGAACAAGCGCATGGGAAGGCGATGAAGGTTGTCTTCGTCAGCCCGGATACCGGCCAACAAGGTGGTGGTGCGTCCTTTTTTTCAAAACGGCGCGCCACCGTAACGCTCATGCACTGGCGGGGAAGCCGGTGAGAGCTTATTTGTTGAATGTCTCTCAAAATGAAAAAGCACCAAGCCCGCTGGCTTTTGGCCGCGTTAGCGCAGGCCGCATTAGCCTCGTCCGTCAGCCATGCGCAGACAGCCCCCACTCTGACTGACACTGTGGTCACTGCGTCACGGATTCCCGATGACGCGACCCTGCTGCCGCTGGGCGTGCAGGTCATCACTGGCTCAGAGATTCGTCAAGCAGGGATGACCAACGCGCGTGATGCCATCCGGTGGCTGGGCGGTGTGGCGACTCGCCTGGATACAGCCACTGGACGCGAACCGGTTCTTGACCTGCGAGGCTTCGGCGAAACTGCTTCCAGTAACACGGTCATCCTTGTTGACGGCGTGCGGCAAAACGAAGGCGACATGAACCCGACCGTGCTGGGTTGGATCCCGGTTGACAGCATTGAGCGCATCGAAATCGTGCGCGGCAGTGGATCTGTCTTGCACGGCGAAGGAGCGACCGCTGGGGTGATCAATATCATCACTTCCAAGGGACTTGCTGAGCCGAGTGGCTCTGCAAGTTTCGCTTACGGCTCAAATGCGACCCGGGATGCGCGGGCTTCGCTCAATACCCTGTCGGGTAACTGGCGCTACCAGGTTCACGCCAATGCCTTGAATACCGACAACCATCGCAACAGTTTCAATACGCAAGAACGCAATGCCTTGGCGCGAGCGACTTGGGCGGACGGCCCCTCCTTGTTTTCAGTCCAGCTCGGCGGACAGTCATCCGAGGGAAATCAGCCCGGTGGATTAACGCCAGCCGATTTTCAAACGCGGCCCCGCTTCGCCTACAACCAGAACGACCGGACACAGTCGGAAATTCAAAATCTACTGGTCAGTGGGGAAAGCACGATAGGTCCGTGGCGCTTGGCACTTGATTTGAACGGACGTGTCGCGAAAAGTGATGCGCAGCTCGATTCGTTTGGCAGCGGGTACACGTCGAGTTCTCGGACAGATTCGACTCGCGCGGCTTTGCGGGGTTGGCGAGAATTTTCCCAAAACGGTATGCGCCATCGCTTTTTAATGGGCATTGATTCCGAGCGTTGGACGCAGGACAGCCAGAATAATTACCCAAGCACGTCGCGGATTAATCAAGAGTCTGATGCGGTTTATGTGCGCCATGAAATCAACGTTGCTGAGTCTGGCTTCAAGGCCTTCGCTGGGGCAAGGCAAACAGCTTCATATCGACAAGCCGTGGGCACTTGGGGTTCTGGCGCCTTGGATGTCAACAACACAGCTTGGGAGCTGGGCGCGGCCAAAAAGGCCAGCGAAAACGGCGAGGTTTTTTTAAAGACCGGCACGAGCTTTCGACTCCCCAACGCGAACGAGTACACCTGTTTCGATCCGACCTTGTGCCCCACCAGCAGCACCAATATCTTGCGCCCTCAAACGTCGAAGGATATGGAAATCGGTTACCGGCATGCGTCGGAAAGAAGTCGCTGGTCTGTTCGGCTCTACCGCAACAACCTGGTCGATGAGATTGGATTTTTCGGGTCGTCCAACCGAAACTTTGATCCCACCAGGCGCCAAGGCCTGGAGGCCGACTTGACAGGTAAATTGAGTTCCTCCCTCCAGGGTGGTTTTCAATATGCCTATCGACAGGCCACCTTCAGAAGCGGCACTTACGGCGGTAATGAGGTCCCGCTGGTCCCCAAGCAGAGCGTAACTGCCCGACTGAGCTATCAGATGTCGCCAACACAGCAATGGCTGTTGACCTCGCAACTCGTTGCCTCGCAGCGTATTGGGGATGACTTTGACAACGCAAGTGCCTCGCGAATTCCCGGGTATGGGACAGTCAACGTTCGCTACAGCCAAAAGGTTAGTGCGTGGACTTTTGCCGGTTCTGTTAACAACGTGACCGATCGTGCGTATTACAACTATCGGACCAATGTGGATGATTCAACCAAGTCGGCTTACCCCGAAGCGGGTCGCACCTTCATGTTCTTTGCCGAACGTCGCTTTTAAATGACCCTTGGACCCCAACGCATCGTCTGCCTCACCGAGGAGACCACCGAGTGGCTTTACCTGCTGGGGCAGGAAAGCCGCATCGTGGGTATCTCGGGGTACACGGTGCGGCCGCGGCGCGCGCGGGAGGAAAAGCCGAAGGTCAGCGCCTTTTTGACGGCCAAAATTGACAAAATTCTGGCGCTTGAGCCTGATTGCGTCTTTGGTTTTTCTGATTTGCAGGCCGACATCGCAGCGGCCTTGATTCGGGCGGGGGTGCAGGTCACGGTGTTCAACCAGCGCAGCATTGAGGAGATTTTTTCGATGCTTTATCAAGTTGCGGCGATGGTGGGTTGCGCGGAGGAGGGGCAGCAGCGCATTCAAGCCATGCGTTTGAACTTGGACGCGGTCGAGCGAGCAGCCCAAGCGTTGCGAACCACCGGTAAACGCCGGCCGCGCGTGTTTTTTGAGGAGTGGGACACGCCGCACATCAGTGCGATTCGCTGGGTGTCCGAGCTGATTGGCGTGGCTGGTGGGGAGGATTGCTTTCCCGAGTTGGCGCGCATGCCCATGGGCAAGGACCGCATCATTGCCGATGGCCACGATATCGTGCAACGCGCGCCTGACATCATTTTGGGTTCCTGGTGCGGAAAGAAGTTTCGCCCCGAAAACGTGGCTGCTCGTGCTGGCTGGCAAGACGTGCCGGCAGTGCGCGACGGGCAGCTCTTTGAAATCAAGTCCCCCGATATCCTGCAGCCCGGCCCGGCCGCGTTGACCGATGGCGTGGCGCAGATGCATCGCATCATCATGGACTGGATGCGCCAGCATGGTTGAGTCGGTCGGTTGGCTGCAGCGCCTGACTCGCCGCGGAGCCTTCAGCTTGGTGCTCATCTTGGCTGCACCGCTGCATGCGGCCTCCATCACCGTGACGGACGACCGCGGGCACGCGGTGAACTTCGCCGCGCCACCGCAGCGCGTGGTCAGTCTCTTGCCGTCTTTGACCGAGACCGTGTGCGCGCTGGGGCAGTGCCCGCGTTTGGTAGGTGTTGACCGTTATTCAAATTGGCCCGCCGCTGCTGCGGCGCTGCCCAAGATGGGCGGGGGCCTGGATGCGAATGTCGAGGCCATCGTGGCTGCGCGGCCTGATGTGGTTTTATTGGCCGGTTCAGCACGCTTGGCCGAACGGCTGGAGGCGCTGGGCATCAAGACGCTGACCCTGGAGCCGAGGAGCCACGCGGACGTTCAGCGCGTGCTGGCCGTGATAGGCCAGATGCTAGCGCTGAGCCCAGCCGCAACGCAGGCGGTGTGGCGACGTATCGATGCGGGCGTTGTGGCAGCGGCGCAATCCATTCCTTCGCAGGCCAAAGGTCGGCGGGTTTATTTTGAGGTCAGTAGCGTGCCACATGGCGCCGGCCCTGCCTCTTTCATTGGGGAAACGCTGAAGCGACTGGGCGCACAAAACATACTGCCCGCTAGCCTTGGCCCCTTTCCCCAGATCAACCCGGAGTTTGTCGTGCGGGCCAATCCCGACGTGATCATGCTGGGCGACAGTGCGCAAGGCGTCATGACGCAGCGTCCGGGCTGGCTGGCCATGCCTGCGGTGCGCGACCAAAAGGTGTGTCGGTTTACCAGCGAGGAGGCGGACGTGCTGGTACGACCGGGGCCGCGCATGGACGAGGCCGCCCGGCTCATGGCGGCTTGCCTGTCGGATAAGTTCAAGGGTGCCAGATGAGCCATACGCCTCGGTTTATACCGGCCATGACCCCTGGGCCTGCGCGCCGCGCGACCTGGCTGGCCGTGGCGCTTGTCGCGGCCGTGCTCATCATCGGCTTTCTGGCCTTGGGTATCGGCAGCACGGGGATGGAGCCGGTCTGGCGCATGGCGGCAGACCCAGTGGCCGCGCAAATCGTTTGGGACATTCGCGCGCCGCGCACCGTGGGGGCTTTGGCGGCGGGCGGTTTGCTGGGCCTGGCGGGTGCGGTGGCGCAGGGACTGTTTCGCAACCCGCTGGCGGATCCGTTTTTACTGGGCAGTGCTTCGGGTGCAGCCTTGGGCTTGGCGCTGGCTTTGGCTGCGATGGGTGCGTCGCCATTGGCGACAGACTGGTGGCTTCGCCTAGGCTTGACGGGCGCAGCTTTTGGGGGAGCGGTGCTCGCCGTGTTGATGACGCTGGCTCTGGCGCGCGGTGTGCAGCAGACGCTCAGGCTCTTGCTGGCGGGCGTGGTGGTGGGCGTCGTGCTGGGCGCCATAACTTCACTGGTCACTGCGGCGGTGCCAGCCATCCTGCCAGCCATGCAGGCCTTCATGCTCGGCTCGACGGGCATGGTGAGCTGGGGCGCCTGCGCCTTGATGGGTGGCGTTGGTCTGCTGTGCCTTTTGATTGCCCTTGCTCTGGCGCGTGGGCTGGACGCGCTGGTGCTGGGCCCGGCCACGGCGCTCAGCCTGGGCTTGCCCTTGGTGGCCGTGCAAGCGGCCTTGGTGGGTGTGCTGGCCTTGGCCACCGGTACCGCTGTGGCGCAGACAGGCTTGATTGCTTTTGTTGGCCTGGCCGCACCGCACTTGGTGCGCGCCCTCGTCAAGACCACACACGCCTGGCTGGTGCTGCTGGCCAGCTTGATGGGCGGGCTTTTGCTCATGGCGGCCGATGCCTTGGCGCGTGGTTTGCTGGCGCCCCAGGAACTACCCGTGGGCGTGTTGACCTCGGTGCTGGGCGGTGGCTATTTGCTTTGGCGCATGCAGCGCCAGGCGGTCTGAAGCATGGCGATGCACATCACCACAGGCAGTACACGCAGCCAGCCCTGCGCCCTGCGTGCGCAGGGTTTGAATGCCTGGCTCGGTCAGGGTCTGGGTCGGCAGCAGGTCTTGTTTGACTTGAATGTGAACATCCGACCGGGGCGATGGACCAGCATCGTCGGGCCCAACGGCGCGGGCAAGTCCACCTTGCTCAAGGCCATGGCTGGCTTGCTGCCGCACACCGGTCAAGTTTTTCTGGACGCTCAGCCTTTGGCCACCATGGCGCCGCGCCAGCGCGCTTGCACCCTGGCCTGGCTGGCCCAGAGCGGCGGCACTGAAGCGGGTGCCGACGACCTCACGGTGTACGACTTGGCACTGCTCGGGCGCCTGCCGCACCGCCCCTGGCTGGCTGGCCCCGGCGCCGCTGACGAAGCCGCCGTCGAGCAGGCCTTGCGCCAGACGCAGGCCTGGGATTGGCGCTGCCGGTCGCTCGGCAGCCTGTCGGGTGGCGAGCGTCAGCGCGTGCTGCTTGCGCGCTTGCTGGCCGTAGAAGCCCCGGTGATGTTGATGGACGAGCCGCTGGCCAACCTGGACCCGCCGCATCAAGCGGACTGGATTGACCTGGCGCGTGAACTGGTGGCGCAGGGCCGCACCGTGGTGAGCGTGCTGCATGAGATCAGCCTGGCGCTCTTGGCGGACGATGTGCTGGTGATGCAGCAAGGGCGCTTGTTGCATGGCGGCCCTGTTGCCGAGCTTGCAGCGCGTGCGGCCATTGAATCCGTGTTTGACCAGCGCATCGAGATCAGAGCGCTTGATGAGCGCTGGGTAGCCCTGCCGCGTTAAGGCGCGCATTAAGGCCGAGGCGTCTTGGGCTGGTAGTCGCATTGCGCCCGCACCGCGCACTGCCAGCACTGCGGCGTGCGTGCCTGGCAGACGTAGCGCCCATGCAGGATCAGCCAGTGATGCGCATCCACCAAATACTCGGGTGGAATTCGCTTCATCAGCCCGGCCTCAACCTGATCCACGTTCTTGCCGGGTGCGAGGCCAACGCGGTTGCTGACCCGAAAAATATGCGTGTCCACGGCCATGACGGCTTCGCCGAATGCGCTGTTGAGCACCACATTGGCGGTCTTGCGGCCCACGCCGGGCAGCGCTTGCAGGGCTTCCCGGGTGCGCGGTACTTGGCCGTTGTGTTGCGTGACCAATATCTCGCAGGTCAGCATCAAATGCCGGGCCTTGCTTTTGTACAGACCAATGGTCTTGATATAGCCCTCCAGCCTGTCCAAGCCCAAGCCCAGGATTTTTTGCGGCGTGTTGGCGATGGGGAACAGCTTGCGCGTGGCCTTGTTCACGCCCACGTCCGTGGCTTGTGCCGACAGCAGTACCGCGCACAGCAACTCGAACACGCTGGTGTATTCAAGCTCTGTGACGGGCAGGGGATTGGCCGCCTTGAGCGTGGCAAAAAACACAGGGATGTCGGCAGATTTCATGCCCGGCAGTTTAGGCGGGGCGTTACCATTCCGGCTCAACATTTCAACCTTCTGGAACCCGCGCCATGCCGCTTCAATTCGCCGACCGCCTGAACAACGTTGAAACCTCCGCCATCCGCGAGCTGTTCAAGCTGCTGGGCAAACCCGGCATCATCAGCTTCGCGGGGGGCTTTCCGGACAGCACGCTGTTTGATGTTGAAGGCATTGCGCAAGCGGTGAACCAGGCTCTGCAAGACGAACCCGGAGCCGCGCTGCAATATGGCGCGACCGAAGGTCACAACCCGCTGCGCGAGCAACTGGCTGCATTCATGGCGGGCAAGGGCGTGAGGGTGGCACCGGACGGCATGATCGTCACCACCGGCAGCCAGCAAGGCCTGGACTTGCTGGGCAAGACCATGATCAGCCCGGGCGATAAAGTGATCGTTGAAGGCCCGACGTTTTTGGCCACCATCCAGTGTTTTCGCTTGTATGGCGCTGACATCATCAGCGCGCCTATTGATGCCGACGGCGTGCAGACTGATGCGCTCGAGCGCTTGATGGCCGAACACAAGCCAAAGTTCGTTTACTTGATCCCGACCTTTGGCAACCCGAGCGGCGCTTTGCTCAGCCTGGAGCGCCGCAAAAAGATTCTTGAACTCGCCGTCAAGTATCAGACCTTGGTGGTCGAAGACGACCCCTATGGCGACCTGTACTTCGACGCCGCGCCGCCGCCCAGCCTTTTGGCCTTGAGCGCCGATGTGCCCGGCAGCCGCGAGCTGCTGGCCTATTGCGGCAGCTTGAGCAAGGTGCTCAGCCCCGGCTTGCGCGTGGGCTGGATGGTGGGGCCTGCCGAGTTGCTGGCCAAAGCCACCATGTGCAAGCAGTTCAGCGATGCGCACACCAGCACCTTTGCGCAGGCTACCGCTGCGCAATACCTCAAGTCTGGCCGCATGCCCGCCACGCTGGCCAAGGTGCGCAGCGTTTATGCCGAGCGCGCCAGTGCGATGGGCGCAGCGCTCAAGCGGGAGCTGGGTGACGCCATTGCTTTTACGCAGCCGCAGGGTGGCTTGTTCTTTTGGGCGCGCCTGACCGGCGCGCAAGGCAAAATCAAGGATGCCGGTGAGTTTGCAAAGCGGGCCATCGCGGAAGGTGTGGCCTTTGTGCCGGGGGCCCCGTTTTTTGCACGGGACCCCGACGCGAGTGCGCTGCGTTTGAGCTTTGCGACGGCGGATGTCGAAAAAATCGAAGAGGGCATCCGCCGCCTGCGTCGTGCGCTCTGAGTCTTAGGCCAGGGTGCTGCGGAAAAACGCCACAGTACGGTCCCACGCCAACTTGCCTGCCGCCGGGTCAAACCGCGGAGTCGTGTCATTGTTGAATCCGTGCTGCGTGCCGGGGTACTGGTATACCGTGGCTTTCACTCCGGCGGCTTTTAACGCGGCCTCGTAAGCTGGCCAAGCGGCATTGATGCGTTCGTCCACGGCGGCCATGTGCACCAGCAGCGGCGCCTTGACTTTGACCGCATCGGCCGGCGCCGGGACGTTGCCGTAGAACGGAACGGCCGCGTCCAACTCGGGCATCTGGATCGCCAGCATGTGGGCGATTCCGCCGCCGTAGCAAAAACCCACAACGCCTAGCTTGCCTGTTGAATCGGCGCGAGCATCCAGCCATTTCGCCGCTGCCAAAAAGTCTTGCTGCGCCTTGGCCTGGTCCAGCTTGCCGAATGCATCGCGGGCTTTGTCTTCGTCGCCCGGGTAGCCACCCAGCACCGTGAGGGCATCGGGTGCAAACGCCATGAAACCGTCCAGCGCAAGGCGGCGGGCGATGTCTTCAATGTGTGGATTCAAGCCGCGGTTTTCATGCACCACCAGCACGGCGGGCAGCTTGCGGGTGGCCGCATCGGCCGGGCGTGCCAAGTAGCCGCTGACGGTACCCGTGCCCTGGGGAGAGGGGTAGGTGACGCGTTCAATTTTCAGGCGTGGATCGTCTTGTTTGACTTGCTGACCGGCTGCAAAGTTGGGGCTGAGTGCTGCCAGCAGGCCAGCCGCTGTCACGCCGGCTTTGGCAAATTTTTGCGCCCGATCCAGAAAGCCGCGCCGGTCCAGATTGCCATGCACGTAAGCGTCAAAAAGGATGAGCAGTTCCTGATCAAAATCTTGGGCAGTCAGGCGAGGCGGCATGGCAGGGCGTCCTTGAGGTTGGTGGATGACGATGTGAGCTTAAACGCGGCACGCGGCGCGAGCCAGCGGGTTTGCCCATAGGCCCGCGCCGGTGCGGGGACACTTCCTAAGCAGCTGAGCCGGACGCGCTGTTTACCAAATGTTCCTGAGCGCCCTCAAGGCGCGAAAGATTTCTCTTGGAGGCGATGCTTCGCTCAACTCCGGGAAGCGGGCCTGGAGCCCGGCAATAACTGCTGGACTTCCCAGGCGCATGAACGCGTTGTGTTCCCTTTCTTGCGCCAAAGTCAGCACCTCGGCCGTCACGGGGTCTTGGCAGGCCGCGCTGGAAAGGCGCTCCAGTGCTGCGGAATTGCCAGGTTCGCGGTCCAGCGTAAAACGCAGGTTGTTCTCCAGGTAGTCATGCCCGGCGTATACCTGTGTGTTGTCAGGCAGGCGCATGAGCTGGTCGTTGAAGCTGTCAAACAGCGCATCCACGTTGCCGCCGTTGTGCACATTGCCTGCGCCAGCGTTGAACAGCGTGTCTCCGGAAAAAAGCGCTGGCTGCTCAGCGTGCGCAAAAAGGCAGACATGGCAGAAGGTGTGACCAGGCGTGTCCAGGCATTCGAGTTCGATGTGCTTGCCGACCTTGATCACATCGCCAGCTTGCACGCCGCGATCCATGCCCGGAATCTTGCCCGCTGCCTTGTGGTGCGCAATCAGCTTGGCGCCGGTGGCCGCCACCACGGCAGCATTGCCCCCAGTGTGGTCGTGATGCTCATGCGTGTTGAGCACCTGTGTGATTTGCCAGCCCTTGACCTTGGCCGTGTTCAGGCACTTCTCGTGATCCAGCGGATCAATCGCCAGCGCTTCGCCCGTGTCGGGGCAGGCGATCAGGTAGTTGTAGTTGCGCAGGCTGTTGCCCGTCCAGATTCGCTCGACGATCATGTGCTGGCCTTTTCGTTGGGAATGTTGGGCGCGTGGCTGGATGATTCGGAATTCTAGAATGCAGGGATGAAAAGCAGTTTTGGCCGAGGTGGCCTTGTTTATTCGACCGACGTGGGCCGCATTTGTCCGACGTGTCGCAAGCCGGTTGCGCAGTGCGGTTGCAAGCGCGCGGCTGTTGTGCGTCCGGCTGGCGACGGCGTTGTGCGCGTTTCTCGCTCCAGCAAAGGGCGGGGCGGCAAAACAGTGACCTTGGTCCAAGGTGTGCCGCTGGACGACGCGGCCTTGAATCAGCTAGGCAAGACCTTGAAGACCGCGTGCGGGTCGGGCGGCACCGTCAAGGACGGCGTGATCGAAATCCAGGGTGACCACCGCGAACTGCTGGTGCGCGTGCTGTCGGCGCAGGGCTACGTGGTCAAGCTTGCGGGCGGCTGATCACGCGCCGCCAATTGCCTCGATGACTTTGCCGCTGCCCCCGCAATTGATGCACGCGCGCTGCTGATCGTCCTTGCCACTGCCACCGCACACGGGGCACAGGTCTTCACCTGTTCCAGGTGTGCCTGCGGGTGCTTGATCACCAGGGTTCATATCCGCAGCATTCGTCACAGTAGTCCCTTTCAAGTAAGGTTTTAGTGTGTCTTCAATGCACCATAGGGCTTGCCCAGCAATCAACCTTTACTTGCTCGAGTGATTCGAATATCCGCAGCTAAACTTGGCCGCGCCGACCTTCCCAGCGATGTGAAAGCCATTTGTGCTCGAATCAATAACTTTTTTCATTTCGATCATCGCCTTTCCTTCGGTGCATCTGCTTAATGGATGGCTCTTCAGTTTTGCAGAGATCACGCCGCGCATTGGGTTGATCTATCTACCCGCCTTCATCCGCCTTTTCAACGTCCTGGTGCTGGGGAAATTGAAGGGCACACTGGCCACCTATTCCGGTGGGCTGTTGCTGATGTTGGCCTTGGGCGGAACCGGCAACTCGGTAGAGCTGTTGAACATAGCCTGTTCAGCGGGTGGTCCGCTTGTAGCGGTCGTGGTGTTTGAGGTGATGCGGGGCCGACGCGCTCAGATCCACGCGCTTTACGACGTCGCCGCCGTGGCATTGCTGTACTGCGTGTCCAATGCGGTGCTCCACCACTTGATGTGGTCGTTTTTTGATCGCTCTCAGTTGGCCAGGCCGCTCAACTTATTCTGGATGGCCTTGGGCGACTTCAACGGTGCGCTGTTGGGCGGCTACGCGCTGAAATGGGTGGCTGGGCGGTTGAGGATCGGTCAGCCGCTGTAAGCCAGCGCGCCTTGGCTTTGAAGGCTTGACGCAAGTCAAGTGGAGTCGGAAGTAAAAAGTTAGTCTGACTGTGAGCCTTCTGCTCACGAAAGGACTGACCATGTACGCAATCAAGTTCGCCGTCTCCCTGCTGGCCACCGCTGCTATCGCTTCACTGGCGGGCACGGCGCAGGGGCAAACCCTCGACAAGATAGCCAAGGACCACCGCATCACGGTCTCGTACCGGGAGTCGGCAATCCCGTTCAGCTATCTGATCAGCCCGACCAAGCCAGTTGGGTTCTCAATCGATTTGACTGAACGTATCGTCGATGAAATTCGGCGCGAGCTAAAGCAACCCACGCTCAAGGTCAGTTATGTGCCAGTGACGGCACAAACACGCATTCCGCAGTTGGTGGCCGGTGCCTACGATCTTGAATGCGGATCCACCACGAACACGCGGGCGCGCGGCAACGAGGTCGCGTTTTCAACCAGCTTCTTTTACGCCGGCACACGGGTTCTCACTCGCGCCGAATCGGGCGTTAATCGCTACGAGGATCTCGCCGGCAAAGTGGTGGCGACCACTGCGGGCAGCACCAATGAAAAAGTCCTTCGCGCTCACACGGCGAGCTTGACGCCGGCGGTCCAGTTTCTGCCCGCAAAGGACTATGGCGAAGCCCTTGCCACCTTGCTCGACGCTCGCGCGGTAGCGCTCGCTTCGGACGACGTGCTGCTCTATGGCATACGCGCTAACGCCGATGACCCCGCCGCGCTGAAAGTCGTCGGCGAAGCGCTTCAGGTTGAACCGTACGGTTGCATGGTTCGCAAGGACGACGCCCGATTCAAGCAAGTCGTTGACCGCGCTATCGCAAAAGCCATCAAGTCCGGTGAGTTCGAGCGCATGTACGCCCGCTGGTTTCAATCGCCTATCCCACCCAAAGGCGTCGTGCTGGACATGCCGATGAGCGATGCGCTCAAAGCAAATCTGAGGGCCTTGAGTGACAAGCCAGTGTCGTGACGACCTAAGCCCCGCCGACTCACTTCTCCAGCGTGACGATACGGGTGAAGCCGCCCCACACCATACGTTTCATGTCGATAGGCATTTCCATGCCCTCGGGTGGCTTCATGCTCTCGTCGCCCATCATTTTTTTCGCCGCGAGGTCGCAGACTTCACGAGATGGCCATTCCATAAAGGAGAAGACGATCTTCTCGTCCGGTTGCGCCTTCACCGCGCGGCGAAAGTCGGTGACTTTGCCGTCGGGTACATCGTCGCTCCAGGCTTCGACGACGCGCAGCGCACCGTAGCCCTTGAACTTCGTCCACGCGTCTTCTGCCATTTGACGATAGGCCTCGCGCTTGTGCATGGGCACCGGGATGATGAAGCCCTGGATGTAGCTATCGCCCGTGTGCTCGCCCTGCTCAACGATCGTTTCGAATCCGCCATAGATCATCCGCTTGCCGTCGAACGGCATCGGATTCTTTGCCGGGTCGAAGCGCTCGTCGGTCTTGCCGAGTTCTTCCATGCGTTTCATGACGTCGTCGCGGCGGGCCTTGTCGGGCCACTCGATCCACGAGAACGCCACTGTCTCGCCTTCTTCCGCCTGTACCGCGCCCTGGAAGTCGGTTGTCTTGCCCCGGGGCACATCGGCCCCCCAGCACTCGACCACGCGCGTGGCGCCCTTGTCAATGAACACGCTGTCAAACTGGGTGGCGTGAGCGACGAACTTCTGCTTGTTCGCAGTCGGCACCGCAAGAACGAATCCGTCGATGTAGGACATGAGTGACTCCTGGTTGGTTGGTGGTTAAGGCGAGTTTGTGCGTCGCGCAAGCACAGGACCGGGATGATGTTTGGGTTCACATGTCGTCCAATTCCGGATGCCCGTCCGTCCCGCGTCCTACAGGCGTCGTGTGCTTGCCGTGCAAACCTGCCTACAGGCGCCGATGAACCACAGCACTGAAAGGACTCGCCATGTCACGCCAATACATCGATTGCCGGGAATTCCCCAGTACCATGAACTGCAGCGTCGCGCTATCCGCCGACAGCGACAAGGAGCTGTTGGAGGCCGCCGTGCAGCATGCGGTCGCCGTGCACGGCCACACAGACACGCCAGAGCTGCGCGAGCAGTTGTCGTCGATGTTCAAGCAGGGCACGCCGCCAGTGCAGGTGCAAATGGAGGGGCTGCGGGAGAAGGTGAATTTAGCCTAAACCGTATGCGCCGCTTTTGAGTTTTTGCGGAACAACTCTTGTTTTGCGGAACAGCGGGCAAAGAAAAAGCCTCTACGCTTTTGACGTAAAGGCTTGATTTCATTCGAGAATTCCTGGCTCCTCAACCTGGGCTCGAACCAGGGACCTACGGATTAACAGTCCGGCGCT
>JBBAPG010000025.1:0-14885 GCA_040400945.1 Polaromonas sp.
TTCAGTTTGACACGCCTTTCTCAGGTTTCACCGTCGCGGCCGGTATGGCATTGCGTGATGCTAGCGCTCCGCTTCTAGCTGTTCTGTTGATGTGCGGCGGCTCGCAGGCATCATGCATATATATATGATCATTGCAATTGTGGGTGCACCGTGACGTGTTGAATCCAGAGACCGGCACTTCTAGATCTGTTGCAACAGATACATAGATACATAGCGTGCTAGCACACGCGTACGTGAAAAAACCCAATGTGAGATATTTTTTAAATGACTTACGGACTTGGAGAGACCTAGTTAATAAGGACCGGACCGGAGCTCCTACGCCTAGGAGCAGCGCACCGGTACCCTGCGTTAGACCACGGGCGAAGATCTAGATGCGCCCGGGGCCCACCGCCGTCACGGTATTTGCGAACTCGCAAAGCCACGCCAGCGCGGGCGCATCGCTAGCTACAGAATGGTGCGGAGTAGCCGTAGCTAGAGCTGTCCGCGCACCAAACTTGAAGGTGCTGCTCGCGCCAGCACAACGCACCTTCCTGGATTTTTCCCGACGCAAGTCCGGTCGGAAATAGTACATTTGGTATGCATAGGGTATTGGTGGAGTGGGGCAGCGGCTAGCACTTCGCGCCAGCGGCTTTGGTCACCACCTGCGCATGCGACGGCTGCAACAGCGGCCTTGTGACGATGCGGGCGTTTGGAAACTGTGCAGCACTCAAGTCCACGCGGCCTTGCGTGGAGGTCGAGTTCTTACCTCCGCCATGTCGGCGGGCTTTCCTTGCGCTTGGCTCCGCTAGGTCTTGCATCTCGTCGCCGAGCGAGGCGTCGACCAGCGCTTCCGCGCCTTCAGGCAGGTCGCGCGAGGATGCCGAGCCTGGGCGGATGTACTGAGCTTCTGCCGCAGAGGAAGCAGCGGCGTCTGAAGCAGCGGCGCGCCTGGCTTCCGCCTCCGCCGTGCGGGCAGCAGCCTCGGCACGCTTGCGCGCCGCCTCTCGCTCGTCAGCGAAGCGTGCCAGATCCTCCAGCAGCGGCTCCACCAGGGAAGCCTGCTCCCACAGCTCGCGGCAGCACTCCGCGACGTGGGCGACGGTCGCGTGCAGGTGAGCCCCCTCATTGGCGGCCTTAGTGGCGGCGGGCGACGGATCAATGCGAAAGGCGAGCCCGCCTGGCGCTGCGGGTGAACGGGTTTCCGCCACGAAGTTGCAGCCGCGCCAAGCCTGCGTGTCGACCGCATGCTGCACACCGTTTGTGCAGCGCGCCAGCAGGTCAACCAGGCGCATGCCCTCGGCGCTGGCTCGCATCTCAAAATCGAGCTGTAGGCCATCGGCGTCAGCACCATCGCTAGCCGCAGACGAGACTCCGACTGCGGACGTCGCCGCGCCGTCGATTGCGCCAGCAATGCCCAGCTTCCAAGTTAGCTTGCGCAACCTCGTAAGCGAGGCACGTCCGTGCGCCATGGCGGGCGCCCACGAATCTGCATGCAGCACAAGGAATGCGCGCATCCGGTCGAGGTTTGGGAAGTGCTGTTCCTCGGTAAGAAAATGAGTTTGCGAGGGACCTTTTGCGCCCTTGAGACGGGGTAAGGCGGCAGGCGGAGTAACCGTCGCGCTTCCTTCGTCATCGCGCGCGCGGTAGCGCTGGCCGCAGGCGCTGCAGAATGTCGACATGCGGCTCATGAGCCGCACGCGAAGGAACCGGTGCGTCTGGAAAGCGTCGCCTTCCGGCCAGAGGCCTAGCTCCCAGCCCTCGGGTAGGCGCGTCCTCTGACGATTGCGACGCATGCGGGACACGAGGAACGCACCCACGCGCTGCCGGGCGGAGATCCTTGCCGCCTCCTGCCGATCCGCGGACTCCTGAGGCGCTACACGCTCGTAGGCTGACTTGGGATCGGACCAGTAAGTCTCAGTGCAAGTGCGAGCTAAGGCGAGGCTAGCCTTAAAAGTGGGCCGCAGTGCTGTTGGGACGACATCGCCACCGCGGACCGTATGTGGCACCAGTGCGTCAATGCGCAGGCTAGGAAAAGTCGCAGCGGCCAGTATAGTAACCGCGGCGCAGCCGGCGTCCGAGGTAGATAGCGCGAGGCGCGCGTCGGAAACCACGCAGAGCGAATGCAGCAACTCGACGCCGATCGAAGGGGTGAAATCTGCGCATAAGCGGCGTATACCGTATGCGTTGATGACAGGTGGCGATTGCTTAAAAACCTCTTCAATCCTGCTTGCAGCGACCAAGACGGACATCGCGTGCTTGCAATGTGCCGCGAGGGCCGGGTCAACGCTGACTGCAAACGGAGCGCATGCGACCATGAGCGGATGGACCGCGGCCGTCAACGCAGTCAGCACACGCAACAGCATTGAGTCGGACTCCTGGACACGGTGGTCGTTTAGAGCCTGCAAAGCCACGAGAGCCAGCATGAGTGCGCGCTTGGCAGCGTGTAGGGTTGTCAGGATGGTTTCGGGGGAGTCGTGGGCGGCGTCAATCGCGACACACGCAGCGGTAGCGCGCTCAAGAAGTGCACAGACGTTGGGAGCCATATTGTGCATAGCCGCCAGCGTGAGGAGCAGGCGGCTGGCCCAGTTTTTGAGCCCGTGCACGTGGAGGATGGCGCGCAGCCATTGCGGCACGGTGTCCGATGTCTCGGTGAGCGGCAAGCCCCAGCACCACGGCCCCGCGCCGAGGCAGGATTCAAGCAGCGAAGTCGGTAACAGCAGAGTCGCGGGGCGGTTTGAAGGCACAGCGGCAAGACGCGCGGTGGCGACCATCATCGGTACCAGCGCTCGCTCAGCAATAGAGAGGGCGGTACTGAGGTCGGTGCCAGGAACTGACTGGTACGACACACTGCGTCCCATCATTACAGACTTCTGCAGCCAGCTGGTGAGAGCCGACGTGATAGAGCTAAGCGTGTTGGGTAGGCTTTCACTTCGAGGTGGCTCGGTGCCCAGGTCAGTGGCGTTGGCCAGGTGCTTTGCGGGGATGAAAAACCCAGCCTGGTCGCCCACAGGCAGGGGGCTTTCCAGCGAAAGCTCCTGCTTTGACACGGGTAACGGCACGATGTTGAACGCTTGAGCTGCGGCAAACTCGTCCCACTGCTGCTGCGTGGGCTCGGAGGCACGCACAGGCCCGCGACCGCGCGCAGGTACGACCTGCTGGCGAAGGATGCAGCCAAAGCGCGATTGCACCGTGGCGACGGCCGCCTGGAAGCGGTCCATCTGATCCAGCCCAGCCAGGGCCATCCAAGCCTCGAGCAGGAGCGCAGGCTCCGAAAGCAGGCGCTGAAGTGGCATGCGAGGCAGCATATGCCCAGTCAGGTACGAGGCAAGGGCCGCACACGTCAGGGCGTCCAGGCGCACGCAGGGACGGCCCTCAAACGCGTGGGACGCGGCAATGCTACGTCGCTCCGCCAAGACAGCGACGAGTTGTGGGTGCCCGCTCTGTCGTCCTGATGCCGTGTCGATGACGTTCCGAAGCAGGCGCATCACGCACGTCTTGAAGAGCATTAGCCCAGGCGGCAACACGCGCGGTACAAGCGCAGAGGCGTCGCTAGGCGGCGCAGCGGACGGTGGAAGCGTGACGGACTCCCTGAGCGGGCGCACTACTCGGCCCAACTGGTCGGCAGGTAGGCGGGACGCAGCGTCGTGCAGACGCACGGTGGCAGCGAGCGCCTCAATGGCACCAAGCGACGAGGCCCCCGATGACAGCAGTTCTAAGAGCGGACCGCGCGCTAGAGTGAGCGCAGGCGCGACCGCAGCGCGAAGCAGCGAATTGGCTACGGCGGCTATCATGGATCTCCCGCCCACGGAGTGAGTGGGCGGTCCGGCGACGATAAAGAGAGGATCGGTAGAGCCGGGCGGTGTTGCGGCAGTCTCGCTCAGTCGCGTGGCTGGAACGCTATTGCCAGCCAGAAGCAGGGGGTCAAGCACCGCCAGACAGCCCACAGATGCCTGTGAAGCGTTTCCAGACATGCCTAATGCGAGAAGAGAGCCAGCGGTGCAGGGAAGCAGGGTATCGCGAATGAGCATGACACTCTCGAGGGCCGCCCGGAGCGCGGGACTCGTGACGTCGTCCGCCAGGGAACACGCAGGCAGATCAGACTTGTGCGAGCTGTGGGCGCCGGGCAGCGAAACGCCTGCGTGTGCGCCGGTAACACCCAGCTCCATGCGAGCCCACTCAAGAGGCAGCAGCAGCGTGCCCAGGCAGCCACGCAGCAGTTCACACGCTTCGCGCGAAGGGCTGACGCTGCGGAGCAGCGCCGTGCGCGAAGCCTCGGCAGCCTTGATGGAAGTGGAGAGCTGGCGGTAGCACAACAACGCTAGTGACAAGTCCACGGAATCGTGCGCCGCGGAAGGAGAGGTCAATCGCGTAACCGCGGTGAGCACAAGCAGCGTAACGGCATACGCTGCTTGTACGGCGCTGGCGGCTGACGCGGCAACTTGGTGGATAACCGCCTGCGACTGAAGCACCGACTGTCCGTCCTGCAACGCCTCGAAGGCGCGCCTCGCGGCACTGACCGCGGAGCCCGACGCGCCCGCAAAGTCAGCTTGTCGCGAGTACAACGCCCCGCCGATCGTCGCCCGAGCAAGCGCAAGAGCGGCAGTAAGGCGAGACGGTCGGTCTGAGCCGGAGCTGAAAATAGCGGCCTCGCTCGCAGCGCTCACAAGCTCATTGTACGCTTGCGTGGGGATAACCTTGGCGGGCAACCGTACGGGCTCGCCGCCGACGAGCGAAGTGGGCCACGCAACGGGCTCGCCGTAGATGCAGGTTGCGAGGTCGCGGAAGGACGGCTGGGGCGGTAATGCGGAGCTGGCGCAAAGCGCGCCCGCGTATAGCCAAGGCGGTAGACCCAATAGAGTCAAGCAGCCGATACCCACGCGCAGCTTGCACGCCGCCAGTAGAGGCGGGATGTGGAGCGCGACGGCTTGGCCGCCTATAGCAGCCACCATCGCGTGCTGCAAGACGTCTGCTGCCGAAGCGACGGCGCAGAGATCTCCACGGGCGAGCAGCATGAGCGCAGCCTCGGAATACTGTCTTTCGGACACGTGAGCCTCCACGACGCCGCGCCAGTCGCCCGCACCACGCAGGATCTCGAGGCGGCTGGCAAACGGGACCAGCGGAAGGATGCGCTCACGGAGCTCCTGGGCCTGGAATTTGGCGCAGTAAAACAGACCCTTCCGCGCAATGGAGGGGATCGTGTGCGCCCCACTCCGGCCACCAGCCTCGCGCACCGCTTCAATAGCTTTCTCATAGTGGCAGCTATCGACCAGCACGCCAATAGCCTCCTCAGGGCGCCCGATGCGACGCAGCAGCGCCGCTGCCGCGGGCGCATCTTTAGCGGCGACGTGGCACGCGACGGCCTTGTCCGTCTGACCGGCGCCCTCGTAGATCCGCGCAGCCGCCGCGAAGGAGCCTGCCACGCGCAGGCACAGTGCTGCTTTGGTGAGGTACAGGCGGCCCACCTTCGCGGAGCCCAGCGAGCACGTGTGCAGGTACTGCTCAGCCGCCAGCGCCGCGTAGCGCTTAGCGTCGCGCGCGTCCTGCGCGCGGCCCTCCCTGCTGAATGACAACGACCGTTGCTTTGTGAGCGTGAGACGGGCATAATAGAGCGCGCGGCAGAGAGCGGCTTCCACAGGAGCCGCACCGCGTTCGAAGCACTGGGCCGCGAGCAAGTAGAGCGTCGGCGAATCGAGGCGAGCGGCCTCCTTGAAGTGGCGGCCCTTGCGATGCCACTGCTCGGCCGTAGACGCGACGGCGAAGGCGTACTCGCTGGCTTGTGACTCAGAGAGCGTCTCCACTAGGCCCTGCCGCTCTAGGAACTCGAAAGCAGACGTGCGCGGCCAATCGCACTCCTTAACTCCCGCCGCGCCGCCCCGGTCGAAGATGAAAAGGCGCTTGCGGGCGCGTGTGACCGCCACATAAAGTGCTTTGAGCTCGCCTTCGAGCGCATTGTGCCGCAGAGGGTCAAACGAGAGGGGGCGAGCGGGCACGGATGAGGCCTGAGTGGGGCAGTCGGTGGGCCAAGGGTGCAGGCCGGAGCGCCGCTGCGACGCGGAAGGCGAAGCGCCTGCGGCTTGCGCAAGCTCTTCCTCCTCGTCATCGTCCAGGCGCACAAGGGAGTCGCTGATCACGCCGCTGAGCTGCAGGTCGTCCAGGGCCGCGCGGTCGTTGCTGGCGCGGGAGGCCATGTCGGTGAGGAAGGCAGGCAGCGTGCGCCAGGCCTCCCCTGCGGGGGAGTCCGCGAAGAAATCCCACAGCAGAGCGTCGTCGAACTCGAGGCCCTTGCACTCTGCAGGCGTCATCACGATTGCCGCACGCAGGGCGGGGGGCAGGCGACGCTTGGCGGCCTCGTCCCTCACGATGACGACCTGCTCTGCTCCGAACTCAACGCGCGCTCCACCCGTCATGGCGATGGCCAGTTTGTTCACGTCGCTGCCCAGGATGAGGCGCGGCTTGGGTCCGGGGTACAGGCCCCGGTCGCGCTCCAGCCTGTCTATGGAGTTGGGGAAGAGGTGGCTGATGAGGGAGACCACCGAAGCCGCGACGTCAAGGATGCCGCTGTGGGAGCGGTAGTTCTGCGTGAGTTGGTGCAGCCGAGGCACGCCAATGACGAGCTGCTGCTCGCCTGTGCTACCTGCGTCCGTGCCGGCGCTGAGCCGCAGCAACAACTGTTGCTGCTGGTAGAACAGGGAGCGGATGTCAGCGAAGCGGAAGGCGACGCCGCTGGAGATGGCCTGCGCCGTATCACCCGCCAGGAACAGCGCGTTGGGGTCGGCGCACAGCAGGATGAAGAGCTTGATCTCAGCCTGCGTGTGGTCCTGCACCTCGTCCACGTACAGCTGGTGCAGAGGCACGCCGGAATACCCGTGGCAGACTAGGCGGCGGTAGAGGTCACACACGAAATCAGCCTCATCGTACGCATGAAGCGACACCTTCAGCCGCTCGTACTGCAGATACAGCCGGTAGATCTCCCTGCGCGCCTGCTCACCGTGAGGGCAGCGCTTGGACGGGAACTCGAGGTACGAAGGTGAATCGGACGCGTCGTCGGGGTCGCGGGCTAGCGGCAGGCGGCCATACTTGGTCAGCAGCGCCTCGTCGCTCCCGCGGATATTGGATCGGATCTCTTTATACACGATCGCAGCGGACAGGGATGATGCGACCGAGTCCCTGCCACGCTTGCCCGCCAGCTTCGGCCACAGCTGTTCGAACTCGCGGAACGATACCTCTCCGCCGGTCCACGCGCCAGCCGTCGCGAAGCCGAGGCGACCCACGGTCGAGGCATCCCCGCCGCCGCCTGCGCGTGTGGCGGTGCCGCCGAAACTGCTTCCGCCGTCGCTGAGCTCGTCAGCGATCGCGGACTCCTCGTCCACAGACGAGGGCGTGACGGAGCGGTCGCTAGATGCGCCTGCGGATGCGTGCGACCGTGCGCTAGCGGCCGCTGCGGCCACGGCCGCGGCTGTAGCGCCGACGCCGCGGGAGGAAAAGAATGAGCCGCCGCCCAGCGTGGAATCGAGCAGATGCAGCCACTCGCGCGACGAAAGGAACAGCGGGAAGACCGTCTTGGTGGCGTCGCGGTAGTGCAGGGACGGAGGAATGACAGGCTGCGAAGGCAGGGGGTCATACTCGGGAACTGGGAACAGATACCGCACCCGCGTGGTCGCTGGATCAACTACGGCGCCCTGGCTGCGCTGCAGCCCGCGGAATGCGCGCAGCACGCCCGAGCGCAGGCGCTCGCTGCGCGTGAGGAACACTTGACGCAAGTGTGCGTGCGGGCCATCGAGGGAATCGTCGATGTCGAGCGCGCCGTCGTCTTGCTCGACGTTGCTACCGATGCTGCCACGGGCAGAGTGGAAGGAGTGCCCGTCGAAGCCGTCGTGATCCTGCAGGCCAGGGCCGTCGAGGGAGCCCGCTGCGAACTGTGCCGACGTTGAGGTGACAGGGGCGCTGCCCGCGCGGTCCAGGTCTTCGCCGATGCCGCCGCGCGCGAGCATCTCGTCATTGGCGGCGCGACGCTCCGCCTCGCTATCGATGCTGCCTGCGCCGTCGTCATCGCTATCCTCCTCGTCAACCTCGGCAAGGCCGGCAAGCGCGCCGCGCGCGATGCATCTCCCCTGCTGCTGCTCCTGCAGGTACCGCCGGTGCAGCAGTTCCACCAGCGGAGGGCGGTTGTTAGGGAACGCAGGCGGACGCGATGGGCCGCCGACTGACTCATCCCAGTATGTCAGAAGCAGGCTGAAAAGCCGGTACAGGACGCAGACTGTCTTGCCGGTGCCGGAGCGGCCCAGTACCACGATGGATGATGGCGGGCGCGGGTTGAGCGTGATGATGCTGTGCTCAAGCGGGGACGTTACGAACTGAAGGTCCGTGGAGGCACTGGCGCGCCCGGCGCCACCGCCCTCCTCGTCCTCGTCCTCGTCCTCGTCCTCATCGTCGTCCGCCTCGCCGGTCGCGCTGCCCGCTTCCCGCGCCTGCTGCTGTTGGTGGCGCTGCACCAGCTGCTGCGCCAGCCCACGCGCCTGGTCCACCAGGAGGCTGTTAAAGACCGCCCCAGCGGAGAAGAACTTCTCAGGCACGAACTCATCGACGCCGGGCTTGGCGGGCAGCGTGACCAGCAAGCCGCCCGACGCCATGGCCGAGGCTGCGGCGTCCGTCATGGACGTCGTGGCGAGCCGCGCCTGCTTAAGCAGGCGCTTGGCCGCGTCATCGGACATCGGAAGGAACCTGCGCGGCACAAAGGCGCCGTCGTGCCTGGCCGGCTCATTGCCGTTGGCTACCTTCAGCAGGCGTTTTACGTTGGAGAGGCCGCCCTTGCGGTGCGACTCCGCCACCCGCGCCACCTCAGCGGAGATGTCGTCGTGATCGTAGATGAGCGCCCACACGCGAATGACGTGCGAGTACACGATCTGGGGCGCAGGGCCTCCAAGGCCGCGCGAGGACGACGGGGAGGAGGCGGCCGCGTCGACAGCGCCTGCGCGGTTGAGGCGCTCGCTGAACTCGGTAGCGATCTCCCACAGCACGCGGCGGCTGCGGTTGATGCGCGCCTCGAACAGCATCATGCCGGGGGGTGCGCCCTGCACCTCCCCGCGCAGCTGGCGGCTGCGCACCTGCCACACGCCCGTGGACAGCCGCTGGATGGTGCGGATGGCCTGCGCGTGCCACACCCAGGGGAAGGAGGCGTCGCACAAGCGGTCCACCACCCGCGCCACACAGCGCACGTCCCACGGCGCGGCCTCGAAGTCACGGAGCGAGAAGGGGGGCGAAGTGTCGGAATCGTCCTCGTCCCCGTCGACGGGCGGGGCAGCCACCGCAGAAGGTACCGGCGTGAGCGGGACCGACTCCGTCGTGACACCACTGGAGGAGGCGCAAGTGGAAGATGCAGATGGCTCCAGTGTCGTTCGGACGATTAGCGGCGGCGCAGACGGGACTGGTGCGGCTGGACTTGCCGCGTTTGCTGGTACTGCGTCTCCGCCCGGGTTTGACGCAGATTGTGCGACCAACAAGGACGCCGCGCGCGCAGCCGCACGCGCAGCACGCTGCTCCGCGGTGCGCACAAGAACAGTGGCGATAAGCGCATCTAGATCCTCCGCCGGTAGAGAGGCGTGGGCGGCCGGGTCGTCGTCCGCAGCGAGAGTCTTCACGCGCTTAGGCGCAGACGGCACGGGGACGGCTGAAGCAGCGGGCGCGACGGACTCGTCGGGCGTCGGCTGGGCCGCTACGGGCAGAACCGACGGCGCAGAGCGCGAAGCCCCCTGCTGAGCAGCCTGAAGCTCGTTTAAACGAGCCTCAAGAACCCGCCCCGCCGAAGCTACCGCGTGAGACTCCGCGACCTGGAGCAGCTCGTAGCGGGTCGCGCCGTCGCCGGTTCTAGCGAGCGTGTTGCCTCGGGCGCGGTAGAGCCACTCGCGAACCTTCTTATCGAGGAAGAGAGCTGGAACGGGCGTCACGTCTGAGGCGAACTCGCGCACCGAGGCGCCTAGGAGGTCCAGCATCCCGTCCGGCGTCAGCTGCTGCGACATGCACTTAAGCAGCACGCCAACGGCCGCCGCGGCCCGTGCCTCGAGGCTTGCAATCGACGCACGTACGGCGGGTGCCTTGAGCTGCTCCGCCTTGACCAGCGCCATGGAGGCGCCCGGCACGTCTGTAGCCATGCAACGAAGGCCGAGCATCAGCCCCTTCGCCCACGCAAGCCCGTCTTCGCTGCCCGAGAGGACGCGGTCCGACGCGGCCTTGACGATCGGAGCTAACGCAGCTGGGGCGATGGAGAGTGTGCCAATGGCAGCGGCGAGACTACACGTCGCTAGTTGCGCGGGCAGCGCTGGCAGTAACGATGCAAGCTCGAGCGCACCCAAGCCTCGCGCTGCTGGCGAGCACAGCATGTTGCCAAAAACGAGCGCCACGCCCGGGACGTCGAAGGTGTCCGGCGCAACGGATGTGATGACGGCAGCGGTCCTCAGTATGTAGGTACCCGTAGACTCACTGGGGATGGAAGCTGGCTGGCTCGGAATGGCCGGCGTCGGTAGCGAGCGGCCTGCGGCCGCGGCCTCGCCCCCATGCGGCATGTGCTTTTGGAGCGCCTCCGCGATGGCGGCGAGCGCAATGTGTCGGGAAACATCGTCGTTGGCTCCACCGTACAGGGACGCGGTCGCGGGGTCAGCGATGACACGGAGGAGCTGCAAGACCGCAGGAGGGCAGGCCTCGCCCGCACGTGCCACGGACTCGCCGAGAGCTGATGCGACCACTCGCGTAAGCCGCGTGCGACGCACGTTGGCACTGCGCTGCCAAGTTCCCGAAAGCACGTAGACGAGTAGGTGCATCGTCTGCATTGACCGCGCAGACGGCGTGCCAGACGCAAGCGTGGCGAGGCGCGCGGCGAACGAGACGTCCTGAACGGAGATCATAGCAGCCATGCCATCCCACAGCTTTGCGACTGGCGAGGCCGTTGGAATGTCCCCCAGTGCACCGTAAAGGGCGAGAGACTGCGCGGCGAAATCTTCGGGAATGTTGAGAGACAAGCCTTTCACTGGGCCGCTCTGAGCCAGCCATTGGAACATCCATGACGCGGCGCGAGGTTTCTCTGCTACGCACGCGTTGGCCGCGGCTACAAGCACGTCAGCAGCGTCAAGCTTCATTCCAAGCTGCGACAATTGCTCGCACCTAGCGACATCGTTGGAGCCTGCGGCGTAGAACAGCGACATGCGCACATCGATCAGCAGCGTGAGCATGACACCGTTGATGACTCTAAGTGCCGGGCGCATCGTGGAAAGATCGCAAGCATGGAAAGATAGTTCGTGCTTACCGCGCCGCGTCGCTGCAGCCGCCTTAACGATTTCATCGACATACGGAGGCAGTGGGAGTAACAGACGCAAGGGCTGTCGCGGTGCAGGAAGCCCCACCACAATCGTGCCAGCGTCTAGCGCAGCGCTCACATCAGAGCCCGTAACGGATACTGCAAAGAGGTGAGGAAACATATCGCTAGACGACGAAAGGGCATGGAGGTGGCCCCCGCTTGCAAGCAGACGCGTCTTGAAGGGGCGCACGACGGCGACCGCTACCTTCAAGGGAACGGCCACAGCCGTAAACGTCAAAATACCAACACGGTTGCGCGCATTGTAAAGGTCGGAGCGCTCCAACTCGCCGGCAGCTGTAGCTGCGTCGAGACAGGCGTCCAGTACCGACGTTAAGTCGTGGCCGGAATCATGCACGTTATCGTCCAGGTCGACGAGCGCATCGCAGACCTCGCGGACGCGCTCGCCATCGCCGAGGCCGGCCGACTCCAGAATGCACGAGGTGAAATGCCAGAAGCGCGTCAGACAGCGGTAGAGCGCGCATAACAGGGGGATGCTTTCGCGGCGCGCCCCGGTCCCTTCGGACTCGTGAAAATAGGAAGCTACTCGCGATGCGGCGGGCCAAGCGTCCCGTATGGCTCCAACAAAACCAGAAAAGACTGCGCTCATGTCCTTTAAGCAGCAAGTGCGCGCAGCCACACTTATTGCGACCAGCGCAGAAAAAAGTCCCGAGGAGTCGCGCCGCAAAGAAAAGAATGGAAGCCGAACGGCAAGTTCCACGTCACCCAATAGGCGGGGGTGTAAGTCGCGAATGGTCACCTTTGTAGGACGGACAAGCCGCTCCAAATTCGTCGCTATATCAAACCCGTCGAGACGCGATGAGTCCAGAGCAGCACCTGGCGGTCCCGATTCGGGGCGCGACATGCGATGTGCGTCGTGAATGGGAAGATCTAGCGCAGTGAGTGCCTCCAGCAGAAAGGGTAGGTCATCTGCGCACGGCGAAGGGCGGCCCCACAGCTCCAGCTCGCACCTCGGGCTGTCGTCCGAAACTAAATCAGCCACCTTCTGAAGAAAAGAAGCGTGAGGAGCAGAAAAGGCCGAGTACCCGTAGACGCCTTCCATCTGTGACAGCGGCATACGGAACTGCCCGCACTGATGGACTATAAAATCGCTGAAAACGGACGTGTCGTCAAGCGATACAGCGCGGAACGAGCCAGGAACGACCTTCACGCCGGACAAGCGCACGAAAGCGGCCAACACAAGCACTGAATGACAAGCAGGTTTGCCCCGTAGCGCACTAAACATTTCGCCGATGACAACAGCTGCGCGCGACTGCATGACCGTAGAGTCGAACAGATTATCGACGCGCTTCGCGAGCTCGCGAGAAACCGATTTATCGAGACTCCGTACGCTGCGGAGGCGGGCTGCAAGTAGCATGAGCCGGTACAGGCCAGAAACCACCAGGACGGCGCCTGGAGCCGACATCCGCTCGTACGTGTCGACCACACGAGAAATGACGGCGCCGAGCTGTGACAAGTCGCAGGGCTCGCCAGTAAACACTCCCCTGAACATGACATATAACATGTGGTCAAGTTGAAGCTGCAGGTACACTGGGCCTGTATGAAGCGTCGCGGAGGTGGCCATATCCGCGCATAAAGAAATGAATGACCCCAACGTCGGTGCGGTCGGAAGAGTTACTCCCTTTCGCTGCATCAACGGTTCAGATAAAATGCGCCGCACGCCATCTTGGGTTCCGAAGCCTGACTGTTCCATTTCGCCTGGATCCTGCAGGACGACCAACGCAGCTACGTCGAGCGCCGTAGGAAAGCGGTCTGCGAGCAGCAGCCTGCGCGCAGAATGGAGCCGGCCTACCACACGTGTTAGCGCGGCGACGTCGGTGCTGTGCAAACGAGTCAGCAAATCCCGAACTGACGCAGCTTTAGCGATGTCATCAATGCACTCTACCACGCCCTGAAAGTCGCCGGTGAGGGCCCGAAGTGAAGCGGAGCGCATGACAGAAGTGTGCACTCGCAGCAGGGCCAGGCGGAGGGGCGTGAGAACAGCTCGACGTGAGGTGCTCGGGTAGGTGACGGCGTCTAACACGGTACAGCACGTGTGCACGTAGGCCTCCATCGCTGCGGTCGACTCAGGGTTGACGCGAAGCGCCGCCTGCAAATCCCTAGCAGCTAAGCGCGGCAAGCGCAAGGGGTCGGGCAAATCCCTGATAATCGACGCGGGTGTACCGGCCACAAAAGCGAGAGCGCGCAGCGCCAGTACGTCGCTGTACAGCGCCTCATGCGGCAAGGGGCGCCAGTACTTAGACGTGGGCGAGGGAGACACCGCACGCAATTTGACAAGCAGGTCTGGGCGGCACGCAGATCGCAAAGTTTCGAGGGCTATGCCGAAACGTGTGATGGTCACGAAAACCGCGCCAGGAGTGGTGTCTATCGTGGAATCGGTAAGCGCTGACTCTACGATGACTCGAAGCTCCGCAACGAACGGGTCCCTGCTCGATTGCAGCGATGCAGACAAAAGCGGTCTGGCAAGTGCGGGCGGTGAGGATGCCGCCCGCGCGCGCCTTTTGGGCCTTTGGGCGATGGGCATCGCTCGCGCAAGCCCTGATAGGTCCAGGGAATGAAACCGACGCATCGCAGCGGACAAGTCTGCCGATGCCGGCAGCGAGCCGCATTCCGCAAAAGCTTCAACATCGGTCTGCGCCGACTTGACCATGCCGTCGAAGTCTTGAGGGCGCATCCCGCTCCAAGAAGGAGCCGCGCCGTTTATGGAGGATAGGACTGCGATTGCGCGTCCCAACACGGAGTCCTCGCGCTCCAAGCTCGCGGAGCTGAGCAGCGGGTAAGAAGCAGCCCCGGGAGGTCTGAAAGCGCGTGTGGCCTCAGCTGCTGGAGGCGACAGACTAATTACGAAGCTGGATCGAGGCAGACGCGTACTTTCAGTGCGTGGAATCGCTTTCGCCGCATTTGCCGCTGCAGCTGGAGGCCTGGATGAGCCGCCGGCAGCCTGTAGCGCGGCTAGCGGCTTGGGCGCGCCGCCCGCTTCCTTAGCGCGTGACGGGCCCAACGACCCAATCGCACCAGCTGCAAAAGAAGCCGTCGCAGTGCCTGCTTTTGAAGCTGGTGCAGGATCACGCCATGGACTGGCGGTGATTCGAACACCCGACACGGGTTTTCCATTGAACCTGTTGATCACCATCGAAGCGAGAGCTTGAGAAGCCATAGTAACGCGCGCCGAGCTGAGTCCATGCTTATAGACTTTGCTCACGTCGGATGCGTGAACGCCAGAATGAGCGCACACTAAACGTTTTAGATCAGAGACGGTTGCCTGAGGTGAAAATCCGCTAAGGAAGACACAAGAGTTTGCAGTGCCTGTAACCGCACCCGCTGGGAAACCAGCGGGAATGGCCCTCGCCGACATGGCAATCGTCTGATGTAGAAAGCTTGACTGAGTGCTACACGGAGAGTTTTACACGGAGAGTTTTACTCAAATTACATCCCTAATGCCCACGTATCCCCTGGGCCGAGTATGACGTGCCTTGACCGTGCGGCAGCAGAACGCCCCGTACGACCGCGGCCACCTTCCGGGTGGTCGCTATGGTAGTCA
>JBBAPG010000026.1:0-14493 GCA_040400945.1 Polaromonas sp.
TCCATGGATGGCGTGTGCCACTGGATGCGCGAATGAGCGGGCGCCGGCGGATATTCCGCATCTATAGTACTCTCTTGCTCCATAATTACAAGCGAAATCATTCAAGGGCGTTCGCACTTAGAGCAGCCCCGCCTTTCATTGGCGGTGAACTCCCCCTTCGAGAGAAATCGCTCGAATGTATCTCAGCGACTGGCGCTTGCTGGCTGAGCCCGAGCTTCCGAGTTTCCGCGACGACAGGCCCGGATGAGGATTTCTGGACGCTGCGAATCCTTTCGTGCGCTAACTGTGTTGTGTTGCCGGCGTGCGTCTTCAGTGAGACGCGGCGCACATGGCCTCTGCGGGCGCCTCGCGCAGGTTGAGCGACTCCATTGATGCGCGCACCTTGTAATATGTCTTTGAGCCCACCACAATGGGCTGGCTGGCGTCGCACGTGGTGGCGCCGGGCGGGCACGCGGTGGTGAGCAGGCCCAGGGTGGCGTGCTTGACGAAAGTAGGCACCACCGCGTCGCAGGTCACGTCCTCCACCACGCCGCCGGCAGGGGTCAGCGTCGCGGGGTAGGTCGCAACGTCTGCGCCCAGGCCCAGCGCGCGGGCCATCATTGCGAACAGGTCCACGTTGTCATTGTGCACACGCACCGCATCCGAGCCGGGGCCGGACGCGTACAGAGGCACGTCGGCCAGCGTGTGCGCCGTCTGGCCGCCCGTCTGCGCAACGTCGCCGGGGCCCACCAGGCGCAGGCCGTGGCGGTCGTCCGTGAGGGAGGTGCTGCCGGGCAGGGTTGCCTCGGGTAGGCGCGAGCGGGAGCGCAGCTGGAAGCTCTCGCGGTAGCTGTTGGGGTGGTCGACCTGCGCGTTACGAGAAGGGTGCAAAGCGTGCGCGGGCAACGACGCGTCGTTGGTTCTCGGCGCGCGGATTTGCTGGTGCGCGCGCGCGTGTTCAGGCCTCCGTCGCATGACAGCAGTACATCGTTACCTCAGCCATTGCTCACCTTGGATTGGGCGAGGGTCACGCGGGGGCGCCAGTCGTCCGGGAAACCGTCTGAGTTCGCGTCCCGGTACGTGGGGAAGCCCGCGGCCTGGTACAGGCCGATCGCCGCAACCTTGGTCGCCTCCGCCGCTGCGTACTGCTCCTTGGTGAGGTCGCTGCCGTTCACCGCCGCGGCGTCGGGCAGGTTGAACGCGGCGGTGTCAACGGTGCCGTACGCGTCTGCGCGCGTGCGAGCGACGGGGATCGAGAAAGAACGGGAGGAGAATGGAAGAAGGGATGGTTCGAAGGGAAGGGGGCCGTGCATTTTCAAATCGCCGACGGATTCCCGCCTTGTCCGCGCAAGGACATGTCGGCAACTGCAGTCACCGGCGTGTGCGCACGCCACTCACCGTAGCCCTGCGCGTGGTCTGAGGTGACGATTACCAGCGTGTCCTTGTGCTGGCGCGCATACGCCTGCGCGATGGCCACGGCGTTGTCCATGTCGATCAGCTCGGCGATGGCGCGGTCACTGCAAGAGGACGAGGAGATGGGCGCGCACGCACACATACACGCGCGTGGTGAGAGGGGAGAAGCGAGGAACACATGGTGATGGGACGCGTGCCGATACTGGCGCGATCGTGTCTCTCGCAGACGGCCCCAACTGAGACGCATTCTGTACGCTAAATCACCACTCACAAGTCCATGGGGTGCTCCTGCTTGTCGATGGACGCGCCCTCAACCATCAGAAAGCTACAACAGAGATCATGCGGGAGAAAAGCGTTAAAAGGCGTAGCAGTGACTGTGGCAAGCGAAAGCAAAAGACTCGGTTAGCGCGACACCTTACCGAAAAGGCCACGCGATCGCCGGACTACCGGCTCCCACTCACAATCCGTCCTCGTCGCCGCGCGCGGCCAGCACATCGAGCGCAGACTGCGTCATCTCTGCGAGGTCGGGCTGGTCTGTGACGTTGCGGCGGTACAGGGGCGCCTCGGCGGTGGTGTAGCGCACGGGCCAGCCTGCGGGCGACAGGTTCTGCGTGAGGACGCGGCGGTCGATCCAGGTGTCCATGTTTCCGAAGTGAAAGATTCCGAGCAGCTTGTCGCCCTTGAGCCCCTGGCTCTTCATGCAGGAGCGCTCGAAGCAGGTGCGGTAGCCCGCCGCCTCAGCGTCAGCCCACATATTGCGGCCAACCACCGCGGGGATGGCCGCAGTGGTCGTTCCGTTGAAATAGCGGCCGCCGCCGCCCATCACGACGTCGGGACGGACCGCGGGGTAACCGTCGGCACCAAACAGCATCTGCAGTCGGTGAGAATCAAGGCCAGGCGCAGATGCGGTGGTAAAAAGTTGGGAATGGATGGTCAGGAGCTATGGCTTGGGGGAAGGGGCACAATCGGTCGTACCGGTAAAGGTAAGAGCGACGCGTCACACGCGTGGCGCCGCACCTGATACGTGATCTCCGCCTTGTTGTCGCGGCGGCGGGTGTGTGCGAACATGGACGCGGGCGTGGCGTCCTGGATCTCAGACTGCAGCGAGCAAGTGAGGCGGGATGTGGGCCAGGGCCGGATGCGCGGGGAGTGAAACGAGCACTTTAACACAAGCGATAGCTTCGATGCCTACATAAACCACTGTTTTGGCGCCCTCACCGTGGTCACCACGCCAATTGCCATGTTGGGGCGGTCACGCCTCAGGCGCTCCGTGATGATCTCGACCTTCGCGTCGTCCAAGGTATCCGCGGACGAGTCGCCTGCAGGACGGAGCGCATCGGGGTGAAGACAGAGGCCAAGCGAGCGCGATAATGCGCTGAATGCTCACGTTCAGCTGAGATCGCAGCGCATTCCCTGAGTCACCACAGCGTCTCTGGTGCCACCCTCGCCATTCGGTGTTCACCCACCGTACACGTTCAGCGCGTTCACAGGGCCCTTGTGGCCGTTGGTGTAGGACGCGGCGCTGTTGGCGGAGTCGGTGATGATGGAGTCGTATCCCATGGTGGACATGAGCCCCACGTGCTCAGCCTTCTCCATGTTCAGCCGGTCATTAATGAAGCCCTGTGTCTGGCCACGTGACACAATACGGGCGGCGGTGATGAAGGGGATGTTGAGGCCGTCGCCGATAAACTGCGGAGGAAGTGGGCGAGAAGATAACCGTCGCTATCGATTGGTGGTTAGAATCGCTCCAACGGAACTAAGCCTCCGCGGTGTTCGATGTATGCAATGGCGACGTTAGGAGCGAGTTGGCGCATCAGTCGCATGCGATTTGGAGCCGCCCTATTTCAGCGGCGCTCACCAGGATCACGTTCTTCGCCTTGCGCTTCACAGGGGCAAGCACGGTCCACTCCACAGTCTTGGTCACGCCGTCCACGGTCACACGGAGGGTGTGGGTGCCCACGGCGTTGACGGCGCAGCGGCGCCACCAGAAGCCCGTTGCCTGCTCTCGCGACGTGGCCAGTCCGTTGCGCACGGTGGTGTTGAAGCGGCTGAAGTCCGGGTCGACTGCAAGCGTGAGAGGGCAAACACATCGCGACGGGCAGGGGTTGCCGTGATATAGATATTGAATCCTGAGACGAAGGACCTCTAAGAGACAATATCCGCGTGCGACAGCCCGTGTTCCAGGATAATGCTACAGGTTCCTACGTACCGTACGTGAAGTTCCAGGCGCGCGTGCTGAAGACGGGCGTGCGGCCGTCGTAGGGCACTAGGGACGTCACCGCCACAGCATCAGTGGTACCCTCAGTGACGAGCTCGACCTGTGGCGTGGAGGCGGGCGACACACCATGCACCTCGACGTACACGTCAAATACGGCGCCGGGCAGAAACTGCAAAGGTTTGGTCGCAGGATGCACGAGATCTTTCGTGGGATGAGACTGCCTCTACATCGCTCAAGATGCGACGCTGCATATTTGGGCGGCTGGCGATGACGGTTCGGATGCGAGTTTCACACCTGGGCACCATCGATAGGAAAAACCACGAGGCGATCATCGACGGCTCCAGGGAGCTTTGCTGCAATAAGCAAAGGAAAAATAGCGGGAAAGACTTTTGCTAGGGTGGAATCTTGACCCTAGAGCAAAGCGAAAATCATACTGAAGGCGACTGTCACAGAGTGGAGCGACGCCGTATGCTCACCAATTCCTGCACTGGGGTTCTGGGAATCAAGGTAGCGGGTACCCGATTGCTGAGCGACCACGCACGCGGCCAAGGAGGCCGCCAGGAGACGACAACCCATGACGTCAAAAGAGGAGTCTACTTATAGGTGAGTCACACAAGATCCGATCACTTGTCTGAGTAATAGACAAAAAGAGAGATTACTTTAGTAAAATCTGCCTGTTTTAATCGGTCGCAAGTCATGATTCCTTATGATTCTTGCAAGATTCAAGCGGCGGGGAGCGGTCTGGATCTTTATCCAGAAGCCGAATGAATTAAAGCAGATCTTACCTAAGTCATAATCATTCCTGTTATAATCTTTCTTTTTTCAGCATCTGTGGTGCAGCTTTTGTTGAAATGCGCCCCTTCGTGTTTGCCGGCCTCGCCGCACTTGCGGCGCAGGTTGCTTACTCTCAACAAAATAGTGGAGCCGGGACTGATGGTTATGGTTTTTTCCGAGGTGAGTTGTTGTATGCGCTAGTATCTTGCGTCGCTTACTTCCGCGATTGTGCACGAATCGTAGCCTGTCGATCGCTATAGATTTTCAAAGCTCTGTCGCATCTTCACGATTTGAGGTCACTTAACCGTACTCTAACGACGCTCAACCTCATTTCTGACGCCCTGAAAGCATGGCGATGGATGCATTGTAACCGGTAACCTGGTAGATGATGGTTGAGCTGTACACGGTGTCGCCTCACGCATTCGTCCCATCGCATCTTGACAGCATCTTTACATTTGTGCAGATTTCGAGGGGTGCATCCCATCCACAGACACCTCCGTGACTTTTTGCGTGTACCCCACCACCAAGGTTTGTGTTCTTTCTGATGTCTCGTGCTTTGTCCCTATGCAGCTTTGTTCCTTTATCACAATCACTCGATTTCGCCAGCTCTGCCCGCTCTCGCTTGCAGGCCCGCTTTCTGCACGGCGCCCGCTTTGACGCGCGCGTGGAGGTGCATGTGGGCTACAACGAGTCGTCTGCCTCTCCCTTGGAGCCATACCCCACTGCTCCCATGATGAACCTCCTGATTCAGGTCAACGGTAACGAGTCCGAGGTCGTGCCCATCGGTGATGCTCTTTTGTCCATCTCTGGCGCCCCTACCGCGCCTGTCTCCTCCACCAACACGTTCGTCAGCTTGGCCTGGGGCATCCCCGCCATGCGCACAACTCGCTACGCCTATGCTACCACTTGGCGCAACCTGAGGGCCGCGGCGCCCGGAAAGCACAAGATCGTTCTGATGGTCAACGGCCAGCGCAAGGCAGTCGTAGACTGGACCGTGCGCCCAGTGGCCCCCGTGCGCAAGGCAAAGAACGTAATCCTGGTGAGTGGGTACGCGGGAAAACCTTGTCCAGGCGGGTCGCTGTACCACGGCCGAGCTCAATACGTTTCCATCGCCACGTCTTATGGCCAAGGCTACCGCAACCATTCTACCTCGCCACGCAGTTCGTTGCCGACGGTGGTAATGTCGGCTTCCTCACGGCTGCTCGTCTGATCAGCCGCGGATTCAAGAATGGCAAGGCTGGCGGCAAGCTGCACCACGACACCATGCAGAAGCTCGGGTTTCTGTCCACCAACGGCTACGACTCCATCATCACCGACTCCGCCAACAGCGCTGCGTCTTATGCCAGCGGGCACAAGGGCCCCGTGAACTCGCTGAACGTGTACGGCGACTCAAATGGTGAGTGAACCACCTCGTATGGGTAACGCAAATCACCTTGGAGAATCCGAGTCGGGCTGCGCCGTTAGAGACAAAAGCTGTAGTACGCCCTCATGCGCTACCAGTCAAAGGCACTGGCCACGATTGCTTCCCTCGCCCCTAAATTCCACGACCACCGTCTCACGCAACGCCCCAATTGCCGTGCAGCGGACCCCTCTGACGATGCCCGCGTGGAGACTATCTCGGAGATGATTGCGCGCAAGTACGGTAACGCCGACTTTGGCATCGGAGTGGTCACCACGGTGAGAACAACGTGCGCTCGTAGTGGCCATCCTGCGTATACCCGCATTGCCACCGATACCGGTAGCGGTACGGCGCGCATCTCACCCATAGCATCTCTTGCACTCCCGCATCCCGCCTCACTGGCACTTGCTTGGTGCAGTCCGAGATCCAGGACGCCACGCCCGCCGCCTTTTTCTCGCACTCCCGCAAGCGCGATGAGAAGGCCGAGATCACACGCCAATTCCTGGACGGTGTGGACCCTTCATTTACCCTCGCTCCCGAGATTGACGTCCTGATGGGCGGCGGCGGCAGGTACTGTGAGTAGAAAAGCCTCGTGCGAGAATGATCTCCGAGTCGCCAGCATCGCTGTTGGGATCGCATGTTCATCACCTACGCTCCGAGTCGATCTCACTTTCATTTGGCCCCTCTCTGCCCCTGAACCACCGCCCGCAGTCTACCCTCGTGCGTACCTTAACCGCACCGACGCCGCAGGTAGCCTGCTGTACTGCGCCGTGGCCCAGACCACCAGCCGGCCCTGTCCCGATGCCAACATCACCACCGACTCCGCCGCCGTGGGCGGAGTGGCCTTCATCTCCAACGGCGGCGACTCGAGCCGCGGCCGTGACTTCTACGCCGAGTCGGCACGCAGGGGCTACCGCGTGGTGCAAAACCGCACGGCCATGACCTCCGTCGCCAACACCAACAGCAAGGTCCTGGGCATCTTCGCATAGTGAGTGCGCTACCTGGCCGGCTGGCTCCAATCTTTAATTGCGTACTGTTCTTTACTGCGCTTTCAAGTTCACGTCACGAGCAACTTGAGCTTCCGCGGTTTGCCCACACTTGTTTTGAACCCGCAGCGGAAACATGGACACTTGGGTGGACCGCCGCCAGCTCACCGCCAATGTCCGGAACAGCAATGCGCCCGCAGAGTACAAGTCCTTCAGTGCGTATGCCTCTCGCCCGCGCCCGCTGGACCAGCCCGACCTGGCTGAGATGACCGACGCCGCCCTGAAGGTGCTCTCCAAGCGTGGCAAGAGCGGCTTCTTCCTCATGGTGGAGGGCGCGTCCGTGGACAAGCAGGAGCACCCCTTCGACAACGAGCGTGCGTTCGGCGAATTCATTGACCTGGACAACGCGCTGGGCCGCGCGCTGGAGTTTGCGCGCTCCAACAAGGACACCCTTGTTCTGGTTACCTCCGACCACGGCCATGCGTTTGACGTCTTCGGTACCGTGGACACCGCCGTGTTTGACGCCCTGGACGCGACCACCACCGACCCCGCCGAGAAGCTGGCCCTGCGCCAGTCCGCCATGGGCTTCTACAACAAGGTACGTTGTAACGCTGCCCCGCTCCGACACATGTACCGAGGCTTGTGCCCGCTGGCCTCAGTGCATCGCACGTGTGCTACTACCCCATTCATCGCTTCTAACTCCTTCTATCGCTTCCGCCTCATGACACCCTGTCCAAGGGTTGCAGGCTGGCATCCCCACCATGGCCGATCTCGATGGGGATGGGTTTGTCGACAACTGGAAGACGGCGCGCTTCACGCTGGCGGCGGGCTACGCGGACGTGGCCAACATGAAGGAGCAGTTCCGCATCCACGACTCGCCCCGCAGCCCCGGCCTGACCCTCGCGCAGGCGTTCGGCGCAGATGATAACAACGTGGGCGGCAACAACCACGGCCTGTCGCTGGCGCGCAACATGCCCTCCACGTCCGGCGCACACACCCTGCAGGACGTCTACGTGTTTGGCGAGGGCCCCGGCTCCGAGGCCATCCGGACCTCCATGGAGAACGGTGAGAGGACTCTGAGTCGCAGCGATCGATTTACGCGCTCTCGGTGGGCGCCCGCCATCATGTGCCAGTGCGCCGCCGCTCTCACCGCCGCCTTTCGCTTCTCGCTCCTCACCCTGCAGTTGAGCTGTTCGACATCATGACGTCCGCATTGGCTCTGGGTGGCCTGTAAGCCGCCTAGGAGCAGCTGCCGCGGCCCGGAGCACCCGAGGACAGAGGATCATGACGCCCTCGAGTCGCGCATCCGCGGCAAGGGGGGCGTTCTACCCCTGCCAGTGGGTCAAGCTCCGCCAGGCAGACCGGGGTCTGCAGCCTGGACGCGATTACGGAGGCGAGTCCAGCAGAGGCCGGCTCAGAATTTATAATTGCGCCAGACCCCCGGCCCGGCCCAGGCCTTTTGGTTTTCAAGTTGGGCGTCGAGCTGGGGCCAGCGCCGGCCCAATCTCAATCACACCGCCGCCGCCCTGGCGGCCCCTGGCCTAAGTTGAGATTAAGTCCGGCGAGTCTTGTTCTCACCGCTCCGACCCCACTGCAAGTATGGCAGTAGCGTCATCACATGCACACTAATACGAAATGCCCGCGAGCTCATGTGACTCTGAAAGCTCCGAGTGCGGAAAAAATCTGTTGTTGTTCGAAAAAGAGTAAAATAAGTTGTCTCTGAGATTTAGTCGTTGCATCCTAATTTAAACTGCCTTTCAAAATCTGCTGCCTTGCTGTAAAGATGAGATCCGTGGTATTCGGGCTGCTAGCTGCAGGTAAGTCCGGGCGCATCTTTTACCGAATCTCGCTCGTTTGCCCGAATTTGCGGTGCTACACCATATGACGAAGCGTTTGGTTGAGCCAGCAATATATTTGAACCAGAAAATTGCTGAGCAGCTCTGTAACTATTGCTTGAAGACAAGGGGAAATAACTTTTCATTTCCTGGCGCCTCAACTCCATGCTACCTTCCCTCCGCAGCCTCAGCGGCTAGTATCTACCCGTGCAACGAGTCGCTTGGGTTCATCTACGATGATTTAACCGGTGTCTGCATGTTTCCGGTTGACGAGGTGGTCTGTGAAGACGGGTTCACCTGGGTCAACGGCGCATGCACACCCATCATTTCCGAGGCTCTCGCTTGCGACATCGATCATATCTGGGATGACCAGGCATTTGGATGTGTGCCCCTCATCCAGCTCCTAGAGTGCGACGAGGGTTACGCGTTTAACTATTTCACCGCTCAGTGCTCGCCGCTGATAATCCCCGTCGCCTGCGCCGACGGGTTGCCGCACGAACCTAACACCGGTTGCGTCCGCCAGCCCTCTGGCACACCCTCAGTCACACGCTCTGCAACCCGCAGCACCAGCGCGACGCGCTCCGCTACCCGCTCTGCCACGGGCACCGCGACGGCCACCCTCAGCGTCGGCGCCTCAGCATCGGGCACCGCATCTGTCACACGCTCACCCACCCCCTCAATTTCCGCGAGTGCGCGGCCAGCGGTGCCCGTGCTGCGCACGTCCGTGCTGCTGCGCGCGGCGCCTAACGTCACTGTAGACGCTGGGACGTTCTCGGCTGACGTCAGGGCGGCCTTGGCCGCGTCCTTTGCTGGCGCTCTGAACCTTTCTACCGCCGACGTGGTCGTCACGGGGGTGGAGCCAGTCTACCGTTCGGAGCTGCCCGCCCTGCGCCGGGCTCTGACGGCAAAGACGGTGGGCGCGCTGCGTGCACTTCAGGGCAGCGGCAGCACCGCCGACGTCATCGGCTACCGCCTGCTGCTCCAAATCGTTGCGGCGGCCGCGGCGCGCTCCCCCGTCATCGCGGCCGCGCTCAACATGACCGCAGCAGACCTGCAGGCCGCGGACTTCACCCGCCTTGCCTCTGCGGTGGGCGAGGCGGTTCACGGCTCCTCCGGCGGACAGCGCGAGGCGTTCGCCGCTGCCCTGTCCGAGTCGCAGCCGGAGCTCCTGGCAGCTCTCGGGTACACCAACGCCTCGCAGGTGCTGGGTGCCCTGTCTAGGGACCCCACCCGCCCCGCGACGTTCGTGGAACTCCCTTCGCTCACTGCGACGCCCGCCCGCACGCCCACGCCCTCCGTGCTGGCCCTAGCGCCGTCAGGCTCAAGCGGCTCAGGGGGCCTGGAGGGGGGATCGATCGCTGGAATTGTGATCGCTGTGGTGGTTGCGGTGGCGTTGGCGGGCGCTGTGGGCCTCTACATCAGGCGGATCGTTGCGACCGATGCAGCCGCGGCGGAGGCGCGCTCGGTGGCCGTCTCCGCGGCAAAGGAGCAGTCCACCGGGGCCGAGCGAGCTCACGGAGGTGCATCAGTCAAGACCGAGGATCATGCTACATCACCCTCAGAAGAGCCTTCGTCCAACGGCGCGGCATCGGCCGCTGTTGCGGCGAGCGATGATCCCGCGCAGCCCACGGCCGCCGTTGAAGCCTCCGGCTCACAGGGCAAGGTCGGCTCTGGCGGCGCACCCGTGGAAGTCGTGTAACTACTCGGTCTGATTGCTACCGAGTTGTTTTCGTGAGTCGGGCTGACCCGCTAAAGTCAGTGATTGGCTACACCAGCGAGCCGCGCGCCACCAAGCAACAGCTCCGGTAGCGGTGATGCGAGTGTAACTTGTATGCCTAGCACAATGCCTCGTTGCCATTTGCCCGATCATGGTAGCATCGAATTGCATCTACATTCTACATGCATCTACAGTGCTGTGTTCTATACTTCCGTGCAACTTAACTACGGGAGCGCGCCTTGAATTGGTATTGGCATGCAAGATAATATCCAAAATTGTATACCTCTGGATATTGCCCTGCGAGTCGAGCGGGCCGGATAATCGCGCATATGGACGGTTTTCCTGCATTTCAAGCTACCTAGTATATGATGGATATAAAGGTTGATGGAAAAGTGGTTTCGTTGGTGGCGGTTGCCCCTGAGACGCAACGAAATGCCGTGCTTGTTTCGCCGGGGAGCGTACGAAAAGCCGGTCCTTCCCCGAGTTTGGCGACTGGACATGGCCCCGGGAAAGCCAGTCCTGCTTCCTCGCGCATGCGCCGAGGCGGCCTTGAGCCGCTAAGTGATGCGCAGCCCGTAAGCCCGTCGTCAGTGAGGCGGCCCGCTGCTTCGGATGGTATGGACGACATGGAGGCTAAGCGGCGGAAACGAATGTTCAATCAATTGAAAAAAATAGCAGATTGCAATGGAGCTGGAGCATACTACGAAGATAGCGAACGAGCGCCGCCTCAGTTGCCGCTAGCGCGTGCCAGGCCCTCCCGGCAGATGCTGGGCAGTGACGAGGAGGATGACACGGACGGCCTCATGGGCCCACCGAGGAACAAGAGGGTAGTACCGCGAGCCTCTCTAAGTTTGTCTGCGCCAAAATCACCCAGCAGAACTCGCGCAGATACCCCTTCTCGGCGGGGCAAGCGGCCTGCTTGCGGCAGCGACGGCGACAGCGACAGCACCGACGACAATAGCGACAGTGATGATGCCGATGATGTGAGCGCTGCACAAGCGCGCCCTGCAAAGCGCGCTCGTGTGCGCGGGGGCGACGGAGCCGCGGCGCGCTCGCCGGCTGCCAGCCGCGCTGGTCGCGTGACGAATAGGGCCGCAGCCCGCGGAAGTGAAAGCGACGACGCGGGCGAGACGCCAGACGATCGGAGCGATAGCGACGATGAGAGCGCCGCACCCGCGCCCAGTAGGGGCAAGGGGGGCGGCCGAGGGCGGGCCGGGCGAGCGGGCGGGGCGCCGGCTCTCCCTCCTACCGAGTACAAGTGGGGCCATGCGAGGCCTCTGCGTGTGGTGGGGGGCGACAAATTCTATAAGAGCGTACGAGTTACCACGCACAGCTGGGTGGAGCAGGGAGGCAGCGGCGGCAGCGGCGCAGACCGCGCTCACGAGTCACACAGCGAGGTGTACTCAGTGGGCGATTACGCGCTGTTCCCAGTCGCAATCGGCAAGAACGGACGGTCGCGGGTGAGTGGCGAGAACGTGCCTGTTTTATGGTCTGCTGGATGAAGACACTTCATCATTATGTAACTTTTCACGTACACGGCTGACCTGCGCCCTCTTACTAACTTACCCTTTCCCCGCGCCTTCCTGCCCACCAACCCGCCTCTGTATGCGTGCAGGAGGAGTGGGTGGCCCAGATCGAGGGCCTGTGGGAGGACGTCTACGGCGAGATAATGCTGACCTGCCGGTGGGCGTACTACCCCGAGGAGACGTCTGCAGGGCGCGTGCGGGGCCAGCACGCGCGGGAGCTGGTCCACACGGATCACACGGACACCAATACCGTTGACACCATCGGCGGCCGCGCGCGGGTGGTGAGCGAGGCAGAGTTCAGGGAGTTTGAGGCGCGCTGGTGCGCGGCTGCTGATGACGCGTCCAGCGCGTCGGCGTCTGCTGGGGTGGGCGCATCCTCCTCGTCATCGTCGTCGTCGGCGGCATCTAGTGCCGGCACTCGGTGGGCGGCTGACGGCGACCCCGCCCGGCCTTGGTGGGAGGTCTTTGCGGAGAGGGAGGGCTGCGAGCTGTTCTTCGTGCGCACGTTCTACGACTACCGCACCAAGCAGTTCCGGCCGCTCTTGCGGGGGCGGGCGGAGGGCGGCGGTGGAGTCAGCGGAGGCTTCGGTGCGGCCATTGGCGTGGATGGTGTGCAGGAGCGGGTAGCGTCGTCCACTGCCGCCTCGTCCTCAGCGGGTGCACAAGCCCAGCTTGCCGCGCGGACGCGGGGCAAGGCGCCTTCGGCACTTACACTCGGGTCTGGAGGCGTGAAGGTGGACGAGGGCGGCGCGGCCGCAGCGGCGCTCGCAAAGGCTGTGGCACGAGGGCGGACCGCACCGCCGCCCGCATCCGCAGCAGCTGCTGCCGGCGGGAAAGGCGCCTCGTCCTCCTCCGCACCATACTCGTCATTGTCAGCGTCATCCGCTGCTGTCGCGGGCAGCAGCAGCGGCGGCGCGGGTGGCGCCCGAAGACTCACGTTCACCGAGCTGTGCCGCGAGGCACAGGCTAAACTGCAGCTGTCCGCGGTTCCGCCGACGCTCCCCTGTCGCGACTCGGAGCGTACGCAGGTGACGGACTTCATTCGCTCCCACGTGTCCAAGGGCGGTCTGGGCGGCACTCTGTACATCAGTGGTATGCCTGGCACTGGGAAGACCGCCACTGTAAGGGGTGTCGTGAGGGACCTCTTGGCGGAGACCGAGGCGGGCGCCCCCGGCGCGCTGCCGCCCTTTGATTTCCACGAGATCAACGCCATGCGGCTCGCGTCGCCGTACCAGGCGTATTCTGCGCTGTATACCGCAGCAACGGGCGGGCTGCACGCGGCGCCCAAGCGCGCTGCGGAGCTGCTTGACGCGCACTTCAACAAGCCCGCGCCTGGCAAGCGGTGAGTAAACCGGACAACTTGGCGTGCTTTGGGCTATAGGCAGCCTAGCCTTCGAGTAGACGTCGGTCTTGGCTCAGAAGTCTCACCCCATCCCAGCTTGATCGTACCCCACCCCGCACCTCCTGTGTCTCTTCCACGCAGGTGCCTGGTGGTCCTGATGGACGAGCTCGACTTCCTGGTCACCAGGCAGCAGAGCGTGCTGTACAACCTCTTCGACTGGCCCCAGCGCCGCCATGCGCGCCTGGTCGTCATCGGAATCGCAAACACCATGGACCTACCCGAGCGGCTGCTCCCCAAGGTGGCATCGCGCCTGGGGCTCGGGCGCGTCGTCTTTAAGCCGTACACCCGGGACCAGATCGGCACGATCCTGACGGCCCGGCTTCAGGGCCTGCCAGCGTTTGACCAGAACGCGATCAAGCTCGCGGCGGCGCGCGTGGCCAACATCTCTGGCGACGTGCGCAAGGCGCTACAGATCTGCAGGCGCGCCGCTGAGATCGCCTCTACCCGCACCGCAGCCGCGGCCGCGGAGGGCGGGGCGTCGCTGTCTCCCAAGGCACAGGCGCTGGCTGCGCGGCCTCTTGTGGGTGTCACCGACATCAACCGGGCGGCGGACGCGCTGACCTCAGACCTGACCTCCAAGGCGCTGCAGGCCACGCGGCCGTGGGAGCGCCTGCTGCTGGTGGCGCTGGTGGCGCACGTGCGGTCGCAGGTGGTAGAGGAGGTCTCGCTTGACGACCTCGTGCCCCGCGCGGTGGGCCTCGCCCGCCGGGTGCGGACAGAACTGCCGCAGAGCTACAGCGCAGCGACGTCCGGGAGTGCCGCTGCTGCAGCCGCTGCTGGCAAAGGCGGCCGCAGCGCGGGCAAGGGCGCGTCCTCGTCCTCCGCTGCTCCCAGTGCGAGCCCAGGCTACGACAGCGACGGCAGCGACTACGAAGACGACGTGCCGGCCCTCACACTGGAGGGCTACCGCAACGCCCCTGCCGACACCGAGGCGACGTTTGGCGCGCTCGCGGCACAGCTTGCCCTCTCGCGCATCGTGGCGGTAGAGCACCGCTCGTATGCGCGCAAGCCGTGGCTGCGGCTGCTGGTGCAGCCGGACGACGTGCGGACAGCGCTGCGTGACGACCCGCTCGTCAAGCTGGTTTTCGCGGACGAAACCAACTAGCTCTCCGACGACTAGTACTAGCGCCATGGCCAACACTCGCAATCGTGCGCCTGAGCTCGAGCGGCCGGCGCTGGCGATTGCGAGGCCGACGCCTAGCTAGGTACCGGTACCGGTTCCGCAGCGATTTATAAAGCTTCGA
>JBBAPG010000027.1:0-10236 GCA_040400945.1 Polaromonas sp.
GGCCCGGCCTGTTGCGGCACAGGCTGCTCTTGCAATTGATCATGACTCTGCAGCTGTGATCTCCAGCTAGCGCGCGCTAGCGCTCATGCATATGGTACGCATCAGCCATGGCCAATGATCACGATCCGCTAGCGCCGCTGTAGCTATGCACATGCATGATTAAAGCAATAAGTATTCATGCATATGGATCTCGATCGATGCATGTAGAGTTGCAATTGCAATTGTAGCACTCGAATACAGATACCTGCCGCGGTACCGGTACAGCTGCAGGTCAGTATTAGTGACTTGTGATGATCCGGAGAGCGCGGCCCATGGCCACGTGCACCTAATTACATCCACCGACAGTGCGAGCGAGCCACGCGTCGCAGCAGACACGACGACGCGAACCGCATTGTTGCCCACTGGGTCCTGCAAGCGCAGTCTAGATCTTAGCCCCTTGGTAAGATCTAGATGCAGGAGCGCGCGGGCGATCTAGATGTACACTATCGTCACGATCTAAATGCAGGAGCATGCCAAATTGTGACGCAACGCGGAAGCCGTTTTTTCATAGCTTCGCCTGCGATGTTGATTCCAAGTGGCCCCACAGAGCACAGGATCCGCCCAGAGGGCATGCATGAGGACGCAATTCCGTCAGTGGCCTGTGCTGAAGGCCAGATCAGTTCGTCGCAAACGGGCTTACGTCTTTATAGCATGGTTCCCAAACGTCGTCCACAGTGGCCTTTACCCCGCGCGCGGCCGCCACGCAGTGCGGGTGGGCCGACAAGCTGAGCTCCGCCCGACGTCTCACACACTTCTGCTGGTGCCCTCTGACCGTGAAGTCACGCACGCCGCCGCGAGTGAACTCTGCCCCCAGATCGCAGTCGCCTGAGAGGTTGGCTGCTCGAATCTCGGTACACGCAATGTGTCGGCAGTTCGCAGGCTCCACCACAGCCCGGCAGTGGTCCCATGCATGGATGAGCTCATGCGTGATTGTGCGCGTCCATTCACTCTGGTTTAAAGCCCCCTCCGGAACCGAGGGGTTCATGACCACAAGCTTTCGTATGCTATCGTATCCGCCAACGAGTGGAGCGCCGTCAAAAACATCTTCACAGACTATAGGGTCTGCGGCGAGAGCGCATCCGCGGGTGTCGAGTTTGCGCAAGAGAGACGTGACTCGCGGAGAACTTTTCCGAGCGTAATCGGCAAATCTGACACACTTCCGCCATGCTGATTGACTTGCCGCACCTGGTTGGCTAGGTGCAGCCGAAGGCTGCCCATCCGTGGGGCTCGGAAGGGCCGGGGGAGAAGCGGGAGACTGCATTTCGAGTCTGTGGGGCCGTGGATAGCACTTTCAAATGAACACGAAGCGAGCACAGCGCTTGTAAACTCGACAGTTGACATACACTAGTTCATTTTTGTCTTGCTGTGCAATTCAGTCCGTATCTTTGGCCTAGTTTGGGAACGCTAGAAAGGATATCGATTGTTAAACGAATTTGGACGAGGCTTCCATAGTTATTCACTGGCACTATTTATAGTCTCGTTGTTTGGTTTTAGGCTGCCTCGTTGATTAGTCTTTCTGTGTGCTCATTCCCGTTTTCAGGAGCGTTTGTGCTATTTGTTCTCCGTTAGAATGTCTGTTCGCGGGCAATGGCAGCTTAAGAGCGTTATTTTGCGTTACTGCAAAGTCGGAGGAAGCAGCAAAGGAGTCAGGTAGGTGTTAAACTCTGCGCATCGTTGCACGGCGGGGCTGGCACTTTGTTACACTGCATCCACGCGTCAAGCTGATTCGTCCAACCCCCCGGCTCGTACACTTCATGGAACATCGCAGAGAATTTATTGCCAATGGCTTAGTTGATTGGGCAAGGGCGAACCCACAAGTCAGCGTTCGCGTTCAGCAGCTTGCAAACAGGCATCCAGTCGTTTACGGCGAATACTGTGAGTGACCAGATAGCCCCATGAATAGCTCCTATGCAGACCGACGCGCCGGCCCTGTTGGACACGGCACGGAGAACCGCCTTAACTCATGATCTCTTGGCCCCTCTCCCTGCTGCAGTGGACAAGAGCACCAAGGACGTCGGCATCAAGAACCAGGCATCGGAGGATGTTAATTCAGTATTGGAGCAGCTTAGATCCGTGTCCACGGCCACGGTGCGCGACCTGTCGCGGCCAGTCGTTAGCCCGCACCCGTCAGTGCAGGGGCCGTGGGACCCCTCGACAAGCTTCGACAGCTTCTCACTCAGGATAGCACAGCCGGGCGGCGCAGCGCAGCTCAAGTAAACGCGTCACTGTTCTGTGTGCTGCCGTAGTGCGTTCGTATGCCGCCGCTGCATGCGTGTTTTCCCGGGCCCGGCGCGCACGCGAAGTTACCGCGCACGTGCACGTGCCCGCTCGACTTTGCTCGAGCGCTCCCTACATACATGACGATATGAGCCAACATGCGACGAAGAAAATCTCGTTGCAATCGAGGAATTGGTTCATACCACACGATTCTTCGGGTGATGGGTCAAAATAGCGCGCCACTCCTCCAGAAAGATGTCCCAAATTCCGAAGATTTCTGGGTTGGGCTTTGCGATTCCTGCCGGCAAGTTGCTGCAGCGCAAGCCTGTGCTACAGCCGCTTGTTGCGAATGATCGCCAACCCGCAAAACAATACATTACGGGGGTGTCCGAAGATGGGAAGACCCAACTGGCGGAGAAACCAGCTGAGGCAGCTCCTCGGCAGCGTCTTGTTATCCCTTTGCCTTCGAGTACGGCCCAGGGAGTGCCTGCTCCAGCAGCCGCCGCAACGAATATCAATTCGGAGGATGCACAACTTGAGGCATTAGCTGCACAACAGTTGCTCCAGGAATATGCTGGTGGGGGCGCAGCCGTGGCGAGACCTCGCGCGGGGCCTACGCTGGTCATTTCTGCGCCGAGCGTTTCCGTGACTGCGTCCGCCGACGTGGATGCGAAAACGTCTTCGAATACCCACGAGTTGTTGGCCTACTCACGAAAGAACCAGGTCGACCAGGCGCTACTGAACAAACTTTTCAACCCCAACCAGAAGCGCGTGACTGGTGGCGGGAAGTCTGCGGGACAGGCGCCGCTGCTGCTGCGGGCTAAGCAGGTCTCCGAAGCCCGCTCCGCATCCACCGCTGCTGGCGGTGACGACGACGACGCAGGCCCTGCGTCGGTCGTGCCCAGCGGCGCTGCGCTGGAGACGTATGAGCGGGTGCCCATCGAGGAGTTCGGCGCAGCGATGCTGCGAGGGATGGGGGTGGGGGAGGAGGCGCTGGCGGCAGCGGGCGCCGGGGGCGGGGGTGGTGGCAGTGGCAGCACCCGGCCTGCAGGACTCATGCTCGGGAGCGCAGGCGGGATGGCCAGCGCATTCGGCTTTGGGGCACCCGACGACGATGAGGACGGCGCTCAGCCCGCTGATGACGACAATGACGGCAATGCTAGTGGCCCCGGCGCCACCAAGCGCGGCCCGCCCGACGCGGCAGAGGCTGAGAAGAAACTGCAGCGGCAAGCGCGACTGGGCCTAGGCGCGACGGCGAACCCGCTCGCAGCACTGAATGCGCGCGAAAAGCGGTTCATCCGCCCAGGGGAAACCCGCGCTGCCAAGCCCAGCATAGCCGATCTCAGCGCGCCGCAGTCCAGCCCGCCAGCGGGCGTGGCGGGCTCCCAGCCCGGCGGCGTCAAAGGGGCGCTGGCAGCTTCGATCCGGGCGCGGAAGTTTCCCGGCCTCTTCGAGGGTGCCGCCGTGATCCTGGGCCCCGCTACCGGTGTCCACGCGGGCCACCTCGCACTGGTGGTGCAAACGGAGAGCGTCCCCGGCCTGGAGAAGTGCCGCGTGCGGCTGTGCGACCTCTCGATGACCAGCGGTACCGGCGGCGTGGCCTCGTCTTCTCATCTTGCGTCTTTCAGCACAGGTACTGCGGGCGACCAGAAGGAGGCGAAGCCGGATGGCGTCAAAGCGGACACTAAGCCTGCGGGGGCCGCAGTTGGTGTGCCGATTGGTGACACCACTGTGGGGGTTGTTCCCTCGGTAGTAACAATCACCCCATCTGCAGCTGCCTCGGCGCCCGCAGCAGCGACCGCGGGCCCCACCTGGGCCGGCTTCACCGCCGCTAACACTAGCGTCGTCATCGTCGGCAAGTCGGACTGCCGCGCGCTATCACGCACGCCCGCAGCAGCAGGAGCCTCTGAGTCATTTGCCGACTCGGAGTCGCAGCTGTCGCTTGAACAGGCGGAGGAGCTGGCATTCCTGCGGGCCGTCGAGGCTACATCTCAGGCGGCGGCGCGTGAGGCTGAGAAGCGGGAGCGAGAGCGCATCGAGAGGGAGGCGCGCGAGGCAGAGGCGAGGAGGAAGGAGGAGGCGCGTGCCGAAGCTGCCCGCGCGGAGACGGAGCCACGGGGGCATGGTTCCTCCAGTGGTCGCGAGAGGAGATTCGATGATGCCGACTCCTCCAATGGCGCCCATGACGAAGACAGGGCTAGAACCGGGCATACGTCATCTTATCGGTCGAATGACCGCGACGCTCGCCGCAGTGACGAGATGGGCAGCCGGGAAGCTCGCGATGTCGATCATGGAACTGGGTCGTCAACCCGCGATGAAAGCCGTAAGCGGGAGCGGTCACGGAGTCGGGGGCGCCACCGGGAGAGCGGGCCAAGCCATCGCGACTCTCACCGATCGAGCCGGGATGAGCGTCGCCGGTCCAGATCCAGGTCACGTGACCGCCGCGAGCCCTCTCGATCTGAAGAGACGTCAAAAGACGGTAAACGCGCTCGCAGAGACGATCGCGACTATGACCGTGACCGCAGGAGCGACGCGCGTGACTCTCACCGCGGCGACAGGAACGAGGGGCCCAGCAATCGGCGGGAGCATGGGCGGTCGTCGCGAGAGGATCGTGAGCCAGACCGTCGGGAGGACCGGCGCTCCCATAGCGATCGTGAGCCAGACCCTCGGGAGGACCGACGCTCCCATAGCGATCGTGTAGATAGGCCAGGGGAGGGCGGCGATCGCGAAAGACACCGCCACCGGGGCCATCGGAGGAGCCGGAGCCGGGACCGCGACATTGACCGAAGTGGACCACAAGGTAGCGGAAGCCAAGGCTATGGTGATCGGCGCTAGACCTCCAGCAGCTGCATCGATAGTATCCGCGTGTAACGTACATTGTACATGTGCATCCGCGCGTGGCCGTGGCCATGGTACCCGTATAGGAGTGTGCTTGTACTTCTACAGTGCACGTGTAGTAGTACACGTTCACGTGCACGTATGCGTGACTCGGATCCGGATCCCTTCTCGGTAAATATAAAAAAGAAAATGATGATACGCATATAAAGAGTTCAAGCCATTTGCACGTGTTAGGTGTAGTATTAGAGGCCCCTCGCAATTGCAGGGCACCCGAAGGTGCCCTGCGGTGGTCAACATCGTGATGTATCCCAAGAACAATGGTGGCGTTCCTTGCGGTGGCCACATGGAAAATCGTCCCAAATCGCTTGATGCGATCCACCAAAACATACGTAGCGGAGGGCCGGTGTGACCGGAGTTTAACGTCACAGAACGGGTCCCTCCGGTTCCTCGCGCGTCTTAGTCATACTATGGGCGGGCTCATGCGTTCATGCGGGTGGCTGGCTACGCGGCTGGGTCTAGGTGACTTCGCACAAGGACTCGGGGCAAAATCAGGGGTTGCCCGGTTGGCCATGGTTCGCGTTCCAGTGGTAGTGCCAGCGCTGGCTGCGCAGTGCACCCTGGGCCAGGCCGTCCGAGACAACCACCCGCGCCCAGCCCGACGTCCCTTCGGAGCCGCAGCGCTGCAGCGTGGCCTGGCCGTGCGGCAGGTACTGTTCGCCCGCCTTGCACGGCGGGTTCGCGGCCGCGGCCTGGGTGCCGTCGTCCACGCACATGCCCGCGCAGGCCGCAGCCGCCAGCGTGCCCGTGACGTTGGAGAACGGCACTGCTGCCGCATCCTGGCACGCCGTGATCTTGGCAAGGGTGCCCGCGGTGCACCCGTCGCAGTCCAGATTGAGGCAGTTTCCCGTGTGCACCGCAGACTCGATGCTGCCGTCGGCGTGCTCCAGCCACCCCGCCTCGGGGGCGTCGCAGGGCACCAGGAACAGCGGGCACGAGTTGGCCCACCCGCCGGGGCAGGGGAAGCTGCTGTTGGTGCCCAGGCACGCGCCACGCGCACGGTACTGCACCACGATTGGCGGCGGCGGGTGCATCGCGCCGCAGTTGGCCTGACCCGCCTGGCAGAAGGGCTGCGCCCAGCTGGCGCTGTCAAAGTAGGAGGTGCGGCCAATGCCCAGGAAGAGGGCGAGGGGCGTGCCGTCCGCGGCCTGCACCACCTGAGGGCGCTCCACATAGGCGTTGTAGATGTAGCGGTCCGCGGTGGCGTTGACCACGCGCACTACCGGCCCGAACGCGCCGACTGTGAGGTTCGACCAGACCAGGCCGTCGTAGCTCCACGCGTGCCCGCCGCAAGGCACGCCGGACTTGCAGCGCGCATGGAACGTGTTCACGTTAGTGAGCAGGTGGAAGTGGCCGCGCTGGTCACGAAAGACAAAGGGGTCCTCGCTCTCTGGGTGCGTCAGCGGCATGGGCGAGGTCATCGTGTACTTGGCGTCCCATGCGTCGGCGCGCGCGGCGGCGATGCAGTTGGGCGCCAAGTTGCCCCAGCCAGTTGGGCAGGGCGAGCCCGTGAAGTACAGCAGCACAGAGCCGTTCGGGAAGAAAAACGGCGCAGGGTTGCCGCCAGACGCCCCATTCGCCTCGAGCCACGTGTTGGCAAAGTCCATGGTGATGCCCGTGCCGTTTGCAAACGGCGTCCATGGGCCCGTCAGCGCGGGCGCGCTGCGGACGTAGATCTGACCGTTGCGCACTGCCGTGGAAGCCACAGCGCTGCCACTGGAGGCAGTAGTCGCTGCAGTGGGCCGCGCTGGCGCCGCCGCGCCGCCGTCACTGTGGGATGGCTTAGAGCCTTCAAGTTCCGAGGCGTCATTCCCAGGCGGCACGTAGCACGGTGACCACTCCGAGGGCGGCGTCACGGCGTTGCCTATCTGCCACAGCAGATAGGGGCCGCCTGGCGCCTGTGAGATCATCATGTTGTGGCTCCAAGGCTGCGTAACCATCTCTGCGAAGGTGTAGGGGCCCTCGAGCGAGCTGGCGGTAGCACGGACTCCCGCGCTTTTGGTGGTCCATTCCCCCAACGTGCTGTGATTGCACAGAAACGAGAAAAAGCCGTGATAGAGGTCTGGCACTTCAGGGTCCGGCATAGCGTGGCCCCCCCAAGAGTGGTAGTTGGGCACCTGGAACCCCAGGTTATCGCTCGACGCGGGCGATAAGTTGAGCAAATCACAAGACGGGCCCGTCGCCCACACGTCGCACACGCACGTGCTGTTTGCCGTGGCACACACGCCGGCGAGCGAGCAGTCCCAGTCCGTCTCGCAGGGACTGCCCCCCTGCTGCGTGGGCGCCTGCCCGTTTGCGAACTGATGTAGTCCTGCGAGAGCGAGGACCGCCAGTCGTCGGGTGGTCATTTCAAAAGTTGAATAAGAACTTGAAACTTGAAGTGACTAATGGACCACGGAGGCTGTGCAGCGTGCTGCGTGCAGTAAGATCTAGGGCCCACTTTGCTGCGAGATTTGATGTCCAAGTTTGATGTTAGGTTTGAGTGGTAATACATTTGCCGGAAAGCTGGATTCATTAACTTGAATCATCATATGATCATGATGTTCGCCGCGGCCCCGTCACTCCGCACTCGCCGGCCCGGGCGCGTACCGGTATCGATGGCCTCAGATTCGGATTCCGCGTTGCTACGAGCTCGTACGCAGGGCCTTCATGCGTTAGGATGACCGCTCCAGCCCACCCAAAGGGCACCTGCCAAGAGCTCCGCGTTACTAGGAGCCTGAGAGCTCTCAGGCTAGTCCGGTACCGGCGACTGCCGCGGTCCGCCGGCTGCGTGAGCCGCGTGACGATCATATGGGCACGCCGCGGCCATCCCGCTATAAATACCCGATCATGGTAGAAGCCGGATCCGGAACCTTGATAGTTGGTAGGTCCGAAAATATGGATATGCATCGATCAAAGAGAATAGGCTTGGCTTGGCTGGGCTTGGCCGGGCCATGGGCTACAAGCGCTTTTGCCGCATTTCCGCTCCACCTTCCCCGCCCCTTGCCGCACCAACATTGACTGCGGCGACCTTCGGGGCTGTCTGCGCAGGGATGATTGCGGTGCCGAACACCCAGTCCCACACCCACAGCGTGCTGCCGAAATTGCCAGTGTTCGTCAAGTGGTGCGCGTCGTGGTCGGCAGCCGTGTTGGCCCCGGGAAGCACCCGGAAGGGGACCCACGGCAGGCTGTAGCCCGAGTGGCCGTCCACGGTCTCCCACACGCGCAGGGCCACCCACTGCAGCAGCGTGTAGGCGTGGATGCGCCCCAACAGCAGCGGCCCCGCGATGACAGGCAGCGCGTTGCCAAGGACGAACTCCACCACGTGCGTGCTCTCCGCCGCCACGCTGAGGGTCTCGTGCCACGCGTGGTGCACCTTGTGCACGTGCTTGTACAGAAACGGCACCGCGTGCAGCGTGCGGTGTGTCGTGTAGAAGAAAGCGTCCTCCACGGCGATGCAGAAAAGCGTCTGCCACGCAAGAGTCCACGTGGATGGCCACGCATCGACGCTCGCGGTCAAGCCACGTGCTTTGAAAAGCGGCACGTTTGTATAGGCGAGCGCCAGCGCCACGAGGTTGTTGAACAGGGTGCGCAACACGCCCTGACGAACGAGGGCCCAATGGGCCGAGCGCTGAGCGACCCAAGGCCAGGGCTTAGGCGAGCCCTTACATGCTTCAACGGGTGGTGATTGCAGCCAATACAGGGCTGCGAAGAACGAGTTCGCAAGTATGAGCACGCTGAGGTGCACAGCTGCACTCCCAAGAGTGACTACACCGTCCAGGCCGCCAAGTCCTTTGACAACCGTCTCCCAATACGGTCGGACTAGCGCAGGTAACAGCGAAAACCAAGCTAGCCAAATCCCATAACCGATGGCGCTCGATTGAGTCGTCATTTTCGGTTGAAGTTTGCTGGGCCCGGAAGGCAGTGGTTATTTGGTATTCGAATATTTCGCGCGTGCACACTGAAGGTTTGCGCAACAGTTATGATTTAGTACAGTTTTTTCCAAACGTCGCGTGATTTGTGCTCAACAGTTTTGGTAAACTGAAGTGCGGAGCGTCTGAGTGACTTCAAGACGTCGAGTTTTTTCGCGTGCAATCGACCTTTGCTTAGACTGCCATTGTAAAGTTTGAAAAAATATCAATATATTAACGATCCCTCCAAAATGGGACGAGGATCCTCTGCCGTCGCCGCGGCGATTGCGCTTGCGCACGCAGCAGCGCAGGTGCCGAACAAGGCCCCCACATGGCTGATGAACGCGTCGACCATGTTAGTGTAGTGGAGATATGATATGCTGTGGGGTGCTTCGGCGCAAGCACGGGTTGGCGTTGTTCTGCCTCAGATGTGGACGACCTCTAAACAGTCCGATCTGTGGACCTCTTCCTCTTTCATCGCAGCATTATGCCTTGCAACAATTCCGGCTTTACGGACCCCTTGTCCACCAAGGGGTGGGGTATAGTGGGTTAGTTTACTGCAAACTCACGCCGTCTCCGTTTTTCGTCCCGTCCAACGAGTTTTCGTACCACAGGCTCGCGAATTCACACACAGCCTTCGATGGCAGCGCGTTTTATGAAGATGCAACCCTGCTGAATACACGAATCTGTTCTCCTTTTCCCTTTATCCCCTCAGACTTTGACTGGAGCAATAGCAAGGCGATCTGGGCAACGTCAAAGCCGATGAATGACGAAGAGTTGCTCTTCCAGCAGGTGCAAATGACAACGTCTGCCAGCCCGGATACGACTGTGTGGGTGTACCGCTGCAGCGTGTACGCGTATCCGTGGTACACAAGCGTGCGCACGATTCTGGACGACCCGGCGTATTCCGACTGGTTCATCAAGTTCAAGCCGGGACTGGAGCACCCCATCAACCCGCCCTGCGACAACAACTACAACCCCCCCAAGTGCTCCAACTACTTCCACATGCAAGAGCAGACCCCTGGGTACCCGAGCGGTGATGGGACCTGCGCTGCGCCCGCCTGCGACTGCGGGACTGTGCCGTGCGGTGCGTTGGCCGCTGGGATGATACGGACTGTTTGGATACCGGTAACCCGGTAACAGGGTTCACTGTTCATGCATGACCCGCTTACGCTCAGGGTCCCTACCCCAAGCC
>JBBAPG010000028.1:0-5095 GCA_040400945.1 Polaromonas sp.
CTGACCTTGGCTGATAAGCCTGCGACCGGTGCCGCGCCCAAGAACTCCACCCGCGCCGGTCCCCAAGGGGGGCGCCGAAGTTCGGAACCACCCCCCCTGCCTTCGGCCGGATCAGGTCGGGCTGGCGTGGGTCAGGATGATGTTGCTGTTGACCTGCACGGTGAACTTCACCTTTCCGATCTTGCCCGAGGGGTCATCCTCGACGTTCAAGACCGTGCCGATGAAAGAGCGGGTGGAGTTCTTGGGCGCGGCACCGGTCGCAGGCTTATCAGCCAAGGTCAGGCGAAAGGCGCGGTTGCCCGTCTCAAGGTAGGCCGCCCGCATTGCGAGCTGCCCCGCGTCAGTCGGATCAAGACCACAGATCAGTTCGAACGTGCTGCCCTTGCGCATGGTCTTGAAGACACGGGTGCGAGCAGACGTGACGTTGGCGAAGTCTTCGGTATCCCAAGCGTCCGACAGGGTGCCGAAGGTTTCCGGCTCCATGACTTCCAGGGCCGCAGCCAAGGGCGTGGTCAGGTCAGACGCAATGAAGTCAGCGGATTTGAGGGCAACAGCCACGCTGCCCACCTCAAACTTGGAACCGGCAATCGTGTAAACGGCCATGGCTTATGCTCCTTTGCGCTCTTCGCGCTGCTTAGTGCTGTTGTGGCAACGGCCGCAAAGGGCCTGCCAATTGTCCCGGTCCCAGAAGATCGCCTTGTCCTGACGATGGGGGCGGATATGGTCCACCGTGTCCGCGTCTTTGCCGCAGCGCACACAGTATTTGTGCTTGGCAAGGTAGGCTTTCTTTGCCTTGTCCCATGCCCCGGTGTAGCCCCGCGCCGAAGAGGATGGCCGTTGGCGGTCATAGATCGCCTTGCGGGCCGTCTCTGCCTTCGCCTCACAGGTGCAGCGCTCGCCGGACTGGACCAGCTTGCCACATCTGCAAATGCGCGGGGCCTTTGTGGGCATTACGGCACCGGCCGAACAAGCGGTTCGACCAGGGCCACGGCCGCCACGAAGGCAGACGTTCCCGAGGTCCATGTGATGATCGGCCGCACATAGCGCATCGCCCCCAGGTAGCCGAGGCGATAAGAGAAGTTCGCGGCAAGCTGCACCGGGGCGTCAGACTGCACTTGCGCCGCCACGACATCCGTCCACGGCACACCGCCCGTGCTGCTTTCTTGCAGTTTGACGCTGATCACCTCAGCGCCCGCAAAGGCACCTGTCATGACATCGACCACGCAGGACTTGCACCCGATCAGGTCAATCGCGGTTCCGGCCTTTCCGGCCGTGATGGACTGCGGCGGAAGGCTCGTACGGGTGGCAACACCCGAGTATTGGTCACGAAATTGCATGGCTGTCCCCTTATGCCATCTTGAGTTTCTTGAACTTGATCGCCTGCAAGACCTTGCCGCCGACACGGCGCCCGAAGTGGTAACGCGTGCGCTTGAGGGTGGCTTGGCTGTAGGGGTCCACCAGCATGGACAGGGCCAGACGATCCACGATCCGATAGCCCGAGAAATCGCCATAGATGATCGGGAAGGCGTTCGCGGCAACATCCGGCATGTCCACGCTTTCGACCACGGGGCGGCCCAGGATGGTTTCCGGCTGCCCGTCCTGCAAAGACCGCTGCCAGATCATCTGGCCATCCGTGCCTTTCATGACCCGCAGAAGGCCAAGCGTGGTGCCGTTCATCATCCAGGCGCCTTTGTTCCGATAGGAAGGCGGGATGGAATACAGCATTTTGATCAGCCCATCGGGCAAGGTCAGCGTGGCGGCTCCGTTGTTGTAAGACGGGATATCCGCGTTGGTCATCAGCCCTTCCGGGTCGGCCATGCCGGTGCCGTTGACAAAGGCAATGCTTTCCTTTTTGGCGAAGTCTTCCACCAGCGCCGACCGAACCTCAGTTTCCACAGACGGGGCGTCTTGCAGAAGGCTGTTCGGAATATCCACAAAGGTGGACATGGGGCGCGGTGCGATTTCCAACTGGCCGAAGATATTGGTGACCGAGGTTTCCAGTTCGGCCGTGGTGTCATCATCCCAGGTGGCGTTGCCCATCGGCTTGCGGGTCGGATAGATCACGGACGGCGCGTTGGTGCCCCGGATGGACGCGATGGACCGCAGCGGCGACATGTCGACCAGATCGCGGATGACCTCCGCAGAGAACTCAGGCGACACCAGATAACCGCCGTTCGGGTCACTGGATGCCGTCAGGGCCTTCAGTTCGATTTCCGGGGCCAGCGGGCCACGCACCAGGTAAGCCGCAAAGGCCTTCTGTTCCAGCGTCGGTTCCGGCTTGGCATTGCCGCCGCCATTGCCCGGGCGGTTCATCTTGGCTTCGATCTCTTCCAACTTGGACGAGAACGGGGCCAGCGCATCGGCCATGGCCTTGGCCGGGTCGAACGCCTTTTGTTCGGGCAAGACGCCCAGTTCGGCCAGCATGGCCGCAAGCTGCTCTTTGGTCATGGTTTCCTCTTCTGCGGATTTGACCGCGCTGATATCGGCGCCGGGGCACATCGGCACCGCCACCACGCTGATTTCTACCAGTTCAACCGCCGTCAGATCGCGCACCCCGTTGGCACGGCGGGCGGACTTGCGGGCGATGTATCCAATGGACAGGCCGCGCATTGCGCCCGCCTCGATAAGGGCCAGCACTTCGGCGGCCCGGGGCACCTCTTGGATCAGAAGGCGGCCCTTCACCTGCAGCCCATCCGGGGTTTCGGTGACCTCATCCCAGACCCCAATCGGGGCGTCAGGGTGATGGCTGTCAAGCATCGGGATCGGCGCCTTGGCCGTAGCGAAGGCGCCCTTGTGGACCACATCGCCGCCCCGATCCAGGGCGCCAAAGATGGATGCCAAGCCTTCAATCCGACCTTCAAGGCCCGCCGTAACCGTGGCCTTGAATTCAATTCGATCCATCGTCGGCCCCCGCGAAATAGATGGCCCGAGAGGCGCCATAGGCGTCGACCTGCGACCGCACAAAGGCCACGCCCATCAGCCGCAAGACGGCCGGGAAGGCAAAGGGCACCGGCTTTCCTTCATCGCTGGCCTCCCAATCCAGCACGATCCGGGCCAGGAACCGGCGCCGGATCAGTTCCCGATCCTGACCCGTGACGCGGCCGGTTTCGTCGGCCGCCTCCGCCAGTTCATCGGTCATCATGCACAGGGCCTCAGACTGTTGGCGGCTGTCAGGCCCGGCCAGACGCAGCCGCAGGCCGATGGGTGCCCCGGTGACCGGTTGCAACACATCGAACCAGCGGCCCGCGCTTTGGTCATCGACGGTGGACAGGATTTCAGAGAGTTGCATTCGGCACCTGATCCTTGGAAGGGGCGCCGCCCCGATCCGGGTTGATATGAGGGTTGGCGAACTCTTCGCCACCGGCATAGGGCGCCATCCCCAGCCAGCCCCGGCCTTCGTTCGGGTTGATCACCCGGGCCGAGGTCAAAGACGAAATCGCCGTGGCGCGGGTGACCAGATCGGCGCGGGTCATGTCATCGCGGTCAAACCTGATCACCAGGTCGGACCCCATGCCGAACAAGCACCGGGTCAGGGCGCCCTCGAACGCCTGCAACCAAGGTTCCAGACACCAGACAAGGAACTCCTTGCCCATCTGTTCAGTGTTGCCCCAGGTGGCGCGGTCAAGCTGATACAGCATCGACGGCGGCACCCCGAAGGCCCGCGAAATCTCAAGGATTTGGAAATTCCGGTTTTCGATAAACTGCGCATCGGTCGACTTGAACGAATAGGGTTCGAATGTCGCGCCATCATACAGGATCGCGGTCTTGCCGCTGTTGCCATCGCCCTCGTGAATGGACTTCCAGCCCGCAATCGCTTTCTTCACCGCCTCTTCGCCCATCCCCTTGGGGAAGTTCAGCGAACCAGAGGGGCGGGCGCCGTTGCCGAAAAGCAAGGCCGCATGGCGCTCCATCACAAGGGCAATCCCGATGGCCTCGCGGAACATCGTCAGGGGTGACCGGCCAAAGATCGGGCGCAGGTGGACCATCTGGCCCGCGTCCACCGGGTCATTGTCCAGGCGGTAAAACGGCTGTCCGGTCTTCTGATGATAATCGACCGTCACCAGGCCGGAACGGTATCGGATCAGTTCGACCACGCGCCCGCCGCTGGACTTGTTAGCATAGATCAGCCCGCCCTTGTCATCGGTCAGGGCGTCCACCACGCAATCCCGGATCATCTCAAAGCCCGAGGTCCAGTCATTGGCTTGGCGGTTCAACAGCGCTTCGGCCCAGTGCCCCGCCACGCGGGTTTCGGTGCCATCCGCCGCCACCTTCTTGACCACCCGGGGCAGGATCGCGGCCGCGTTGGAAATCAGCCGGATCGCATGGCCCACGGCCGGAACCCGGGCCGCTGCATCCGCCGAAATCGCGACCCCGTTGGACGTCTGAACCACCCCGAAAAGTTGGTAAAGGTCAGACCACGGATCGGCCACAGACTTGGCCGAGGGGCGAAAGAAGCGGGCGAAGAGGGATGGCTTTTCCATGCTCCCTTTCTACGCCCGCCCCTAGGGGTTGTGGCTAGATGCCCAAACCGCGCAAAATCGGGCGGAAACGGGCGAAACCGGGCATTTTTCAGCCGGGCAAAAGTCCTTGGCCCGCCAGCCACACCACCAAGTCAGCTTCCCAAGCGAAGTAACGCCCCCCAAGCTTGCGGATCGGCGCCCCGCGTTTCGGGTTCTTGATCCACCGCCGAACCGTGCTTTCATCCACTTCCAGAAAGGCGGCAATCCGCTTCACACCTTCCAGCTTTTCGCCGTTGTCGTTCATCCCTGCCCCCGTCATTTTTCCTAAGCTTTGCTTCTCAGCCATTCCGCGAACCGGCCAGCGGTGCGGGTGGCCGTCTCGTCATCGGCCCGGGGCGGGAAGCGCCACGGCATATCAAAGTAAACCGCCCCGGCGTGGCTGATGTGCTGCCCGATCTTGTCCAGGGTTGGGAAGCCATGCGACCTCAGCCATTCATCCCAATCATCACGGGCTTCGCTGTTGATGCCGACGAAAGCTTGCAACGGCGTTGGCCTTGCACCCCCCGGAACCGTGACCCGCGTTTGATGCAGCGGGAGCCTTTTATTTTGGTTCATATTTGGTTCATCCTTATATG
>JBBAPG010000028.1:5195-8714 GCA_040400945.1 Polaromonas sp.
GTTTGATGCAGCGGGAGCCTTTTATTTTGGTTCATATTTGGTTCATCCTTATATGTCCCGCCAGATTTGGCGGGCGTTGGCGACAGATTTGGCGGGCGTTCACCTTCATCGGCCGCCATTTCTGGCGGGCGTTCGGCCGCCATTTCTGGCGGGCGTTCGGCCGCCATTTCTGGCGGGCGTTCAGGGAAGGAAAACCTGATCAAGGCAGACACGCCGGGCGCCTCACGGCCGACCCGGAAGACCCATCCACCGCGTTCAAGTTCGGACATGGACCGCTCAACCGTCCGCATGGACGTTCCGCAGTCCTCTGCTATGGACGCATAGCCGGGCCGACATTCGCCGCTATCCCAGTTGGCAAAGCCAAAGCCCAGGGCGTGCGCTATCAGGCGGGTCATGGGTGAAAGTCGCTCATCGCGCCTCACGCGCTTCAGCCACTCCCACCGATCCTTCGCCCAGCCGCCCGGCCTCTGGCCGTTCAATTGGACGATTTTAGCCATGGGTCACCCGTGTATCAGGTTCCCAAAATGATCGCCCTTTGTCCTGATACGCCTTTTGATCCAAGGCCTTGCTGCGACTGCAAAGCCTACTGGATTGCAAATCCGTGAAGATCGGTTCGATTCCGATACCCGCCTCCAACGAAATAAGGGCTTTCTGCCCTGTCATGTTCCCCACCGTATCAATCCCCGTATCAATTGCCTGTTTGTGCCCGGTATGTTCAGGGCCGCTTTTCCCGGGCTTGCCTTGCCCGCATCACCTGCCGCGCTTCGCCCGCATATTTGCGGATCATGGCTATCGTCTCGTGTCCGCTGTAGGCCGCTATCTCGTCATCAGTGCAGCCCGCCCAAGCCAGTTCCATGACGCCCCGATAGCGCAGGGCGTGAAGGTCATAGGCCTCAAGGCCGAGCCGCTTGCGTTCCCGCAACATCATGTAAGCCATGCTGTTGTAGGTCATCGGGCCGCCGTTGATGCCGGTCAGGATCGGCTTTGCCGGATCGACCCCGGGCGGCCGCGCCGCGTCCAGGGCGGCCCGCAAGGCGGCCGTGCAAGGGATCACCAGCTTGACGCCGGTCTTGGCCTGCATCACCTGCAAGCTGTCCCCGTCATAGGCGGCCCAAGGGAAGGCCAACCAATCACTTGGCCGCTGGACGCTGCCCACCCCGACTTCAAAGACCAGCAAGGGCGCAGGCCGAGCCTCTGCCCGCCACAGGTCAACAGCCGTGTCAGGCCAAGGCACATGTGACCTCTTGCGCTCTTCTGGCACCTTCTGCCGCCGCACCCCCTTGGCCGGGTTCGTGGTCATCAGGCCGAGGTCTTGGGCATGTTCGAAAACTTGCGACATGACCGAGGGCAGGTAGTTTGCAAACCGCGTCCGGTGGCGGTTCGCTTCCATCGCGGCAATCACATCAGCGCGGCGGGTTCGGGTCGCATCGCGGCGGCCGTTCTTTTCGCAGATGTATTCAAGCGCCCGCTCATAGTCGCGCCGGGTCCGATACTTCAACCCAAGCCACCGATCCGAGGCGCGATAGCTGGCCACCAGTTCCGCCCAGGACGTGCCACGCGGGGCCACACGGCCGCGCATGATTTCCCAATATTCCCGATCAAACTCTTCCGACCCCGGGGCGGCCGTGAACCGAACCAGCTTGCCTGCGCGGCGGAAATACCAGCGCTTGCCATCGGGTGACCAGATGAACCGTTTACCCGGCGTCACCATGTCAGGGCTTCCGCCGCAGCCTCTCCCCGAATCACGCGCCGCAGCTCTTCCACGTCGAACCGCCGCAGCTTGCCTATGGCCAGAGGGGGCGGAAGGTATCCCGCCGCCACTGCCTGCCGGAATTCTTCGGCCGTCATTTCACAAAGGCGCGCGGCCGTGGTTTCGGTCGCAAAGATCGGCGCGGGTTTCATTCCAGCCCCGCCCGCGCTGCGCCAAATTCGGCCAGAAGCGTGGCCGCCTCGTAGGTCTCGACCACAAGCAACAATTCCCCCTGCGCCTCTTTCTGTTCGGGCGTCATGGCCCGGCGCTTGATCAGTTGGGCGATTGCCTTGGGTTCGAACCCTTCGGACTTGGCGGCCGCAATCCGCTGCTTGCGGTCTTTCTTCAGCACGTCCATGCGGGCGGCCAGACCCTCCAGCCCCTCGACAATCCCCAAGAGGCGGGCGCCGCTGTTTTCCATCGCCTTGTCGGTCACGGCCTGATCTTCGGCCGTCTCTTTAACTTTGGGTTTGCGGGTCATGCTGCCACCCCCCGACGAAAGCGCGACAGTGCGGCATTCGCGGCCGCAAGCTTGGTTTCCAGATCGCGGATCGCCCCGGCCGCCTCGACGCAAAGGGGCTGCTTGTGCTGTTCCATCCTCATGGCCGCATAGTTGAAAACAAAGGGGCCTGAGTTTTCAAGGCGCGATGCAAGAAGGGCGTAGGTCATGCTGCCACCCCCCGCGCCAGGATCGCCCGGGCTTCAAGGTTCCAGGCCGCCCGCGCCTCGTCTTCGGTGTCGCCTTCCACCGTGTTGCCACAGGTGGCGCACTGGCACCAAAAGGCGCCGCCCATCAGGTCCCAGACCTCGACAGGATCACCGCCGCCACAGGTGCAGGGCAAAGCCGCCAGATCGGCATAAAGTCTTTTCGCGCTCATGCAAATTCCCCCATCCAATGCGGCAAGGTCACCGCGTTCCAAGCATCAATTGCGCCGCCTTCGCCCAGGGCCAGCGGCCCGACATGGCCGCAGCCGCCCGCGTCAATCCGACAGACCACTGCGAAAACCGGCTGCTCTTGCCGGGAGTATGCGGCGGGCGTGGGGCGGGCCACGTCATGACGGCACTGCCGACAAGGATTGATCCAAAGGTTATGCAGGCTCATGCCGCAGCCCCTTCCCGATCATCGCCCGAGGGCTGGACCACTTCACCGGGCAGAAAACTTCCCTCTAGCCTGATCAAAATTTCCGCGTTGATGCTGCGCCGGTTCCGGGCGGCCGAGGCCAAAACAGCCTCCCGCAGCCCTTCAGGCCAACGCAACATGGTTGCGTGGGTAAGATTCATGTCACAACTCCTTTCATACTACCGTAGTAGCATTACTACGGTAGTAGAATTGACGCCGTCAACACCTTTGTGCGCAACTGCCGTTCGGAGGTGCATTTTGGAACAAATTCAATCGCAAGTTCAGCAAGGGCGGGGCGCCATCCAATTTCAGTTGCGGCTCCCTGACGATTTGAAAACACGCATAGAAGACGCGGCCCGCGACAACGGCCGCAGCATTAACTCTGAAATCGTGGCCTCACTGTTGAGGGTTTTTCCCGTCATGGCGCCCGAGGCGAAGGGGGCTGTGAACCTGCTTGAATACATTAAGGCCGCCGACGATGACCTAGAACAATCCACGCGGATAGCCGAGGCCGAGGCACTTCTAAAGGTCGCCTCGCCCCGGGTTCACGTTTCGGCCGCTCCTGATGGGTCGATATCCATAACGCTAAGGCCCTAACCGAACATCGCATCAAAGGCCGCGCCGGTCAGAGGCCCGGCCGCCCGCTCCC
>JBBAPG010000029.1:0-4817 GCA_040400945.1 Polaromonas sp.
CAGGGTTCACTGTTCATGCATGACCCGCTTACGCTCAGGGTCCCTACCCCAAGCCACCCACCCACCCACCCCCACTCCCGCCCCAAACCCCACACCCACCCGCCCGCTGCAGGCTTCTACCTATGGAACCACTCCTCGACCACGGTGGTGAATGGGCAGACCTTTCGCGACTGGTTCATCAACTCCTATGTCTTCAACGAAGTCGGCTCATCCAAGCTCGTATCTGGATTCTTCTTCGACGATGAGTAAGTATTATACGCAAGGGGCTACGCAAGGATGCAGCGTCACATCCATGCTTGCTAGTGGGGTATCACTTCTACTAATCAGCATCATACTCGCCTCCACCCGTCTCTTCTGCAGCTGGCCCGGGGCTTCCGGGAACTTCCTCGACGCCATGCCCGGCATCGTCAACGACACGGGCATGACCACGAACGACCTGGTCAGCATCACCAACGACTACAACGCCAACATGTGGGCGCTGCAGAACTACACCATGCAGCAGGGCAAGTTCTCGTGGCAGCTGCTGTGGACGGGCGGCGCCGCCGACTCCAAGGGCAGCACGTGCCCCTCCCCCATCGTGAACAACGCCTCGTGCGCCGCCACGCTGCGGGAGATGTGCACGCCCGCCAGCCTCCCCCAGACGCGCACCATGATGTACGCGTTTGGCCCCGGCGGGTGCGTCGGCGACCCCTCCGTGCTGTCCGAGTTCGAGCAGGACCTGGCAAACTTCCTGCTCATCCGGGGCGACTTCGCGTACCTGGGCCACGGCTGGCTCGGCTGCAGCCGCAACTACGCGTACCCCGATGCGCTCAATGCGGACTACGGCGTGGCGCAGGGCTTGTGCTCCGAGACCGCGACCGGCTCCGGCGTGTTCACCCGCGAGTACACCAAGTCCACGGTCCAGATGGACTGCAACTCGTGGACCCCCAAGATCACCTTCAAGTGAGGCTGAGGGTGCCGCCGGTTACGGCAGTGGCGGCTCCGGTCAACTAACCGGCGGTCGCTACGCCGTGATCCGCGTAGCGACCAGTGGCGGCTGGCAGAGGCGGCTGGCTCGACGCGAGTGCTGGCATGAAGATTGACAGATTTATGGCGACAGCCAGAGGGCAGAATGAGGGATGAGGGATGAGGGATGAGCATAAGAAAGCGAGGGTCTGTCGGTTGGGTACCGGTGTGGCATTGCAATTGGCACGGCCCCACGTCTATAAATAAATCGAACATTTCAACCTGCCCAACTATAGCTGGTTAGCTCCACGGTCAACTTTTTTAAGCTACCGCCGGCGAAAATGATCTGTGGCAACGAATGACCCAACTACTAGTATTTAAATGAAGTCCCGCGCCCGCACTTTGGCCGGGAGGTACGAGGCAGCCAGAAAGCCCAGGCCTCGCCCCAGCACACCCTCCAGCTCCATTTTCTCCCGGCGCTCGAGAAAGCGCTTCGCCTCGTACGCCAGAGGGCTGTCCCACTCCTCGCCGCTACCCGCGGTGACTTTCCCATCCCGCAACAGGGCCGCAGCCCGGGTCTCGTCGATCCCCGTCATGGGCTGCAGTGCTGATGCGGGCAGCTTGTACGTCTCCAAATCGTCATGACGCAGGCCGAGCCACCGCAGCGGGACGCGGTACTGGTTTGCTTCTGGCATTGTCTTTGAACCGAAGCGGTAGCACAGCATGATGGCCATGCCAAAGGGGTTCCAATCGCTCAGACCCAGCACGGGAATTTTGAAACGCGTGTGCAGGCGGTGCACAAACGCCCGTGTGGCCAGGTCCGGGAAGCCGCAGCCTGTCACCAGGATGCACGGGACCCGCTCCCACACGCAGTCCTCTACCAAGCGCCGGAAGATGCACTCTTTTTCCACAACAAGGATGTAAGTCGCGCCGTCGTTGCGAAAATTGGATAGTGAGGAGTACACCGCCTCGCCGGGGACTGGACGCGGGGGTCCTCCCTTAACACGGACGGCTGTCTTCCGGGGACGAACTTCGCCCCCTGCCTGCGTGAGTCCATCGCCCAACTGTGCAGAGTAGCCGTCTGAAGTGTTGCCGGTAGAAAGACCACCGCCATAACCAAGGCCGCCCGTTCCCGCGTCCGCTTCGCTCGCCGATTCCTCTTCCACCGTAATCATCCCGCCAAACCACCCTCGACTGCTCGCAAACACGCCTAGCTCATGTCTTGCAACGCCCAAAGCGCCCGCAGCTCGCTGAACTGCGCTGTTAGCCTCTGCCTGATCCGAAAAGTACGTTGCGTGCATGTAGTAAACTTCTCGTGACGTTGCTGTCTTATGAGATGTCATGAGCTCATAAGACGTCCGCATAGCGCGTAACATTGATGCTAGATCACGTGCCCCAGCAAAACCAGTTCCTCCAGAGGTACTGCTTGCGCAAAGACCAGGGAGACCAGGGACGTCGATCGCCGGATCTTCAGCAGCTGCAATACGACGAATGGCCCTCAAGACGAACGCCTCAATGCGCTCAGCGGAGTTACTGAGGGTTTCAAAGCCACTATCATCCGTAGAAAAGGTAGTGTGTCTATTTTCGTCGGTTGTCGACGAAGTTTGCGACAATGACATTTTGTTTCGTGCGCTAAAATGGGAATGAAATGGACTGTTTCAAAAGTGAAAAAGCTCGTTTCGAGAATCCTAACTTCAATTTAACCGATGTAAACAGTAGAATTAGATCAAACAATGTGCGAGGCAAGAAAACCGGATCGCTCTCTTATCCAGCGCTCCCACACGCGGGCGGCGATCATTAAGACTCCGAGCCGACCTCGTCAGTAAGCCTCTAGCCGGGTGATACGCCAGAGTGCAACCTGCACATGTTTCCCATGAAGGGAAGCAGCCATTATTCTTCCAGCTTGGCTGCAACCCGACGCTGGCGCCCGAAACGAGATGTTCCGGTAACGACTTGAGCCAAGTTAAGTCCGTCGCCACCCTCGGCTGAGCCGCTTGTTGACGCAAATGGACGGCCCGCGCCAGTAAGGGAGGGGCGTACGTGAGGCTGTGCAGCGGCCGCGTCACTTGCGCCCGCCTCATCACCACCATCCCGGTCGCCCATTCCATCGTCACCGGCGGCCTCATCCTCCTCGTCGTCGTCATCATCGCTCGAGGCATATCGGGCAGCCTTTGCGCCCCCACGGCCACGTCCGCGTCCACGAGCTGTGATTTGTCCCCGGCTGGAGCCCGGCGGACGGCCTCTCGGCCTCCCCCTCCCTCGCTTGGCAGCTGGCGGAGCTGCGGCCGCCTCACCCTGCTCGCCTTCGCCCTCCCCGTCGGCATCGTCCTCGTTGCTCGCGTATCCGGCAGCCGCTGCGGCAGCAACAGGGGCGCCGATGCGGCGCGCAGCCGCCGGTGCGGCATCCGCGGCCCCATCTGCGCCTATCGACTCTGGCCCGAGCTCCGCGATCTTCTCGCCGACCCCCTTCAGAATCACGATCAGCCGCTCCGTAACGGACCGCTGGGACCGGTGCGCCACCAGCCTGCACGCCTCGCCGTAGCCGCCCCCGAACACGCGGTGCAGCAGCATCAGGCGCGCGTCCTCTTCCAGGCTCCACGCGCCCTGCCGCCGCCCGCCCGCACCACCGGCTCCTTCCGAAGGCGCCTCCGCCTCGTCCCCGCCCCCTGCCTCTGCGGACGCAGCCTGCGCCTCCAGCAGCTCCCACCGCTTGGCGCAGTCCGCCGCCGGTCGCGCCGCAAAGTAGGCCGACACCAGCTGCCAGCCGGACGTCCCGAGCATCCCCACGACGTCCCTTAGCGTCTGGTCCTCCTCCGCCGTTCAGGGCGCGCGCACCGCGGGGGGCGGGTTGCGCGCCACCCACCGCCGGAAGACCTGGAACGCGCTGCGGGTGCCGCCCATCGCGGCCGCGACCGCCTCCCAGTCCCCATGCGACCCAACCGCATCAACTGCCGCCTGCATGGCCTCGTCATCTGCGGCGCTCCACTTGTCGCCCGCTTTCCCCAGCAGCCCCGGCCGCGCGTGCGAGAACCAGCGCACTTTGCAATCCGCAGGCGTGGCCGCAAGCTTGGATCGCAGGAACCCGCCGTGTGCGACGCGCACCCATTCGATTTCAGCCCTCAATGGCTGTGCGGACGCGGAGCTGGCAGCAACCGGTCCCAGGGGCACGCTCGGTAGGGATGCGGCCGCCATAACAGCCGCCTTGCTGAGCGAGAGCGTGCTAACGAGATCAGCCTCAAAAGCGGCCCGGGCAGCAGGGTCTAGTCGAGCCAGGAGTGTTTGGTTCACTGAGGCAACGCTGAACTGATCTGAAAACTGTGATTCGGCTCGCGGGCCTGGGTTGGGCAGGGTAGGCGCGCTTGCACTACCCAAAGGGCACCACGAGGAAGGGAACTGAACTCCGTGGCGATCAAAAACCTGCTTCAACAGATTCATGCGCGCTACCCGATAGACGGCGTCCACCAAGTTTGCGTCGTCGCCATCGTTGAACCGACCTTTGTGCTCACCAGGAGGTGGCATGTCGGCAACGAGCTGTTCAACAGCAATAGCATCTGAGTTTCGCGGGGGCGTCTCGCCTGCCGTGTCTGCGAAGAAAGGCGTCCCGATGGCGCGGCGATGTATGGAAACGAGCGGCTTGCCGGTTGATCTGAAAGCCGCCGTGTTAGGCCGATTGACCATTGGACGACTGGTGTCTGTTTTTGTCACAGGCACCGAGTTCTCTATAGCCACATGGGTCAAAATCGACACTTTGACAGCTTCTTGTCGGATTTGGGCAAGCTCAGCAAGAAGCGCGGCTCTTTCGGCCTCGAAAGCATCATCATGTCCACTCGAAGCCATGTTGGACATCGTTCTTTGTGTTACCAAAGTGACTT
>JBBAPG010000030.1:0-4511 GCA_040400945.1 Polaromonas sp.
TCTTAAAGTCCTGCAGTGTGACCACGCGCGCGCCGAAATTGAACAGCATGTACGTAGACGCGCCGACGAGGTTCCACGCCCATAATGCCGTCCCCATCGGCGAGGCGGGCCACACGCGCCGTAGCCGGTATACCTGGTACCGCTGGCGTACGAAGTCCGAGAAAAGCGCCAGTGGGGCGCTGTGGTAGCTGCCGCGGTAGTGCGAACCGCCATTACCACCGGCGGGGTGGGCTGCGAGCCCCAGCCTATAGCCTCTGAAAGACGGGCCGTCGAGCCGGAAGCCGCCTCGCGAGGCGGTCTGCCCGTCCAACAACCCCCCATCGAGGTGCCCGTCCCACGCGCCCGGTGACAGTGCGGCGGGAATGATGAAAAGTACGAGAGCCAGCAGAGAGTTAAGCCGCCCGATGCCGGCTCGGCCATGCGCTCCGCTTACCGAAACGTGGAGCACTAGGAGCGCTGAGGTGTGTGCAACCACCAGCAGCACCTGTGCCATCATACTTGGACACAGCGCACCAAAGCGCAGGAGTAGAAAATATGCCACAGGGCTCAAAGTGACCAACAAGCCCGCGCGGCACATGCCGATGTCGTTTAACCACGCAGCGCCCGGTCGAGGGAACCCGCCTCGGACGACAAATGCGGCCGCAGAAGTGATGCATGAAGCACAGACCCATATCACAATGGTTTGCATGATATGATCTCCTGCAGCCCTGCGATTATAATGCCGCGCGAGAGAGAAACGGTCCCAGCTCGAGTTCTTCAACGCTAGTGGTTCGGGCGGGCCCCCGCCGAAGATCCGATGAAAAACGAGGATCTTGAATACCAGCAGTGTAACCGCTAGACTGCCGTTTACACATCTGTACACATCTACGCCGAAGGCGCTCGCAGTACTGGTAGAACCCTGCGCGCGCCTTCCTTGCTCATGCGGTTTAGAGTCCATACTAAATGCAGACTTGTCTGTAGGTAAAATACAATGATGAGGACTATTTGCGGTATAAAAAAAATACCACACACGCCCGGTATTTTTTTTTCTGAAAAAAATACCGCCGGGGAGCGTCAGAACTTCCGGGACTCGGAGTCCTGGACTCGGGTCCACCGGAAGATCGCACGGTTGCGTGCGCGCCGTGCTCCGCGGCCGGCCGCTTCCGTGTGCTGCAGCCCGGCCTTCCGTAGTAGGCTCGGTAGCATGAGCGGCCCCGCGGCACCGTGACTGGCAGTCACGGTGCCAGTGCCTAATACGGTAATACCACTGGCAGTGACCCGGCGCACTGGCAGGTGGCGGTATCATGCCGGTGGTCAACGGGGGAAAGCCTCCACCAGCGTCTGCTCCCCGCGCAGCGAGACCACCTGCTCCAAGAGTGCGCCCGCGCCGTTTGTCACCACCACGCGGTACGCGCCGGGCGCGCTGACGGTGTCGCCGGACTGGCGGTCCACCAGCGCCAGGCTGCGCGCGGAGACGGAGAAGGAGACGGTGGTGGATGCACTGGGCGCGAGGTGCACGCGCTGGTAGTCCAGTAGCTGGCGGACCAGGCGGGATTCAGGCTGGGTGGGGGTGTCCACGGGCTCGAAGAAGAGGAACACCACGTCGTCGCCTGGCACGCTGCCGTTGTTTGTGACCTGCACGGCGTACTCGAGGCTGCGCAGGGACGTCGCATCCAGGGCGGAGGGCGTGGTGAGGGCGGATGCAGCCGCTGCGAGGGAGGGCCAGCGGCCGTCCACGGGGAGGTACGTGAAGCTGGTAAGCGAGAGGCCCCATCCAAAGGGGAACACCGTCGGGCCGGTGTAGAAGCGGTAGCCGCGGCCCGGGCCCACGTCAAGCTCCATCTCGGTCATATTGATCTGCAGCGGTAGTTGGGGCGGGCGGAGAGGGCCTCATAGAAGAGAGCGGGCGGAGGTGATTGGATGAACATCAGAGGTCTCACTGCTGGTTAATCTCGTATCCGTGCCAGTGGTGCACACGCAACTGCCCCACGCACCTGGTTCACATAGTCTGACGGGTACCACGTGGCTGCCAGCTTGCCGCCCAGGTGATCGTTCGTGCCGAACAGGCTGGACGCGATCGCGAACCCGCCGAACGTTCCCGGGTACCCCGCGTACAACATGGCTCCCACATCCTCCGAGTCCCGCTCCGCGCTCACGTCCAACGATGAGCCGGACATCAGGACAACCACCAGCGGCTTGCCTACTGCCGCCAGCGCCGCCACCAACGCGTGTTGCGCGCCCGGGAGGTCGATGCTGGTGCGGTCACGCATCTCGCCCTCCACGCTCTCGTCGTTGCCTCCAACGTAGATTACGACGTCCGCGGCTGCCGCAGCCGCCACCGCTGCTGCGAAGCCCTCCGTGCTGGTCGATGTCACGTTGGCCATGCCGGGTGAGGTGGTGGTGACGCCTCCGGCGTTGGCCTTCCCGATGGCTGTGAACACCGAGTCCAGGCAGGAGGAGTTGCCGATGTGGGTCTCCACGGGGCACACCTGCCCCAGGTAGTTGCCGGGCATCACGCTGCAAGCCAGGAAGTCAGTGGGTAATGGCTGTGGTGATGCAAGTGTTCATGCGGGAGGCACGCTTACAGAGCTAATCTCAGACCAGACCACTTCTTGCGCTCACCTGGTAGACGTTGCCAGGGGCCCCACCACCGCCACCCGCAGCCCAGGCGCCAGTGGCAGGGTCTTCCCATCGTGCTTCAGCAGCACCATGGAGCTCTGCACCGCCAGCCTGTTGGAGTCCTGTGAGGACGTGGAGTTGAGCACGCTCAGCGGCACGGCCCAGTAGGGCTGTTCCTCGATCGGGTCAAAGAGGCCCAGCTCGAACTTGAGCTTGAAGGTGCGGTACAGGGAGGCGTTGAGGTCCGCTCGGCTGCAGGGCGCGTTGGCCGCCACCGTGGCGTTGAGGAGCGAGCCGTAGTAGACGCCCCCCGAGCACACATCGGTGGTGCCGTCGCGGATGGCGACGCAGGCGGCGGAGATGGGGTCTGGCACGTACTTGTGGCTGTTGTAGATTGACTCGATAGCCCCAGAGTCGCTTGTGATATAGCCGTCGAAGCCCCAGGAGCCCCGCAGCACGGAGGTCAGGAAGGCCGAGGCGCAGGTGGGCACGCCGTTGACGGCGTTGTAGCTGCAAGAGTGGCAATGAGTACGAGCAACACAGTGTCGTGAGAAGTGGATCACACGGCGCATTCTGGGCCCCTCGCAGCACTCAACTCGGCGCTCACCTGCACATGACGCCCTTGGCGCCGCCCTGCACCACCGCGCGCCGGAACGCGGGCCAGTACGTCGAGGCCAGAGAGTAGTTGCTCACAATCGCGTCGAAGTTGTAGCGCGTGATCTCTGGCGAGCCGGGCACATTCAGATTTTCCAAGCTGTACGCGTCCCAGTGCTTCAAAGTCACGATGACCTGGTACCGCTGTGGGTCATAGTAGCCTGAGGCGGCACTGCCGTTCTGAAGTCCGCGGGTGTAGGCGGCTCCGAACCGGCCCAGCAACAGCGGATCCTCCCCCGCAGTCTCCTGGCTGCGACCCCACCTGCAGACACATGGTGGCGAAGACGTGGCAGGGAAACGACTCGTGCTGATGCGGGGAGCGAGACATGTGGCACTGGTGAAGTCAGGCCGGTGCCAGTGACCCCTGGGTCAGATAGTAGAAGCGCGACCATGCGTGAAGTTTAAGTTAAAAACATTCCTGGGATCCCGAGGGGAGTTAATGTTAGGTGACCACGCGGTGAGCCCAATGTGAGGCGGGGGGTTGCCGTTGTACTCGTGCGCGCCGCCCAGCCACAGCGCGCGCGCCTCCAGCCCCACGATCGCCCCCATGTCGAACGCCAGGCTGTCGTTCCACGTGCAGCCGTAGTTCACGGGGTTCATGAAGCTGGTGGGGCACCGGATCGAGCCATCCGAGGGGTCGATCAGGCAGTTGCTGCGTTGTGGGAAGGGTCAGAGTGCAACGGCGAGATGACGTGAACGCAGGCAACACGTCGAAGGCAGCGCCTTTCGCGCACAAACTCATCACGGCTAATGGCAAGACGCTGCAAAATGACCCCGATTTCCAGGCCATGATTGGTGGTCGCACCTTTGAACGCCGTGCACGGCATTCATCCCGTAGTCGAACTCAGGGATGCCCAAACGAGGTATGGCCCCGGACACCGGCGACTGACCGCTTTGGTTATGGCGCGCCGTGAGCAGGGGAGGGATATCCACATCCTCCAATCGGCCAATGAGATCGGCTATCCGTTCATCGAGTGATAGCTTCGTATTGCAAAATGGCAACGTGTCAAACGGAGGCTGGCACGCCCGAGTGCTGATGGTGATGTTGTCCGCGGGAACAGCGATCGATGCAGCGATGGGAAGCAGCGCGGCCACAGCGGCATACGAATGTAAACGACTGAGACCCGAGCGAGCCTTCATTTGCACTCAAAGTGGTCGCGCGTTAGTATTTCCTGTTGAACTTCAACCAAGGGGGCCCTGCTTCAACGGCAAAGCACTCCTCAGCAGAGAAACGCCGCGGTAGTCCTGAGTGTGATTTT
>JBBAPG010000031.1:0-4404 GCA_040400945.1 Polaromonas sp.
TGCACCTGGTCAGCGCTCAGACTGACTCCCCCTTCAAGTTTGGGGGCATCATAACGACGGTTGCTGGCACTGGTACGGCGGCGTACCGTGCTACTGACGATGGTGCGCCTGGAACCAGCGCACAAATCAGGCCCAATGGTCTGGCAGTTCATCCAACCACAGGTGTCGTGTACTTCACGACGTGGGGTGATTACATCATCCGCAGCTTCGACCCTAGCACTGGTGTGGTGCGGGATGTCGCCGGCGCGCCCGGTGTAATTGGCAGCACCGACGCACTCCTTGGTAAGGACGCTCGCTTCTCATTCGCTTACAATGTCGCCATCAGCGCCGACGGGGCTTTGCTGTACGTTGCGGACCGTGATAACTACAAGATTCGCGCGGTTAACCTCGTGAACGGCAGCGTTTTTACTGTAGCAGGGACTGCCGCATCTGTCTGGAATGGCGACGGACTTGCGCGCGCAACAAACCTGTTCAGCCCTGTCGGCGTCGCCGTTGCGCCTTCTGGTGACATTTGGTTCACCGAGTTCGGCGGCCACCTCGTGCGGCGCGTGCTGAGCAACGCCAGCGGCACCTTTGTTGTCACTGTGGCGGGTTCACGCAGCGGGGCTGCCTGGGCCAGCGGGACTGACGCCGCAGCGACCTCAGCCAACATCGCCGCGCCGCACTCCCTTGCGATCGGGCCGAACGGGAATGTGTTCGTGCAATCTGACACCGCGCGCCGCATCCTTCGCATCCCGCCGCCTTACGACCGCGTCTTCGCTTTCTTCGGCGACGGAACCACGGGCAACACGGGCGACGGCGGCCCCGCCTCGTCGGCACGCATGAACGCCGGCTGCTTCGGGATGGTCGCCCTGTCTGACTCCACGCTGCTGTTTTCCGATTATACGAATAACGTTGTCCGCGCCGTGTATGCTGGCGGGAACAACAGCGTTGCGCGGTTCGCAGGGACGGGCGTCTTCGGTTTCTCCGGCGACAACGGGCCCTCAATCAATGCGCAGCTGTATTCTCCCGGCGGCCTCGCGGTGTCGCCCTCCGGCGGCGTCTACATCGCAGAGATCACAAACAACCGCATCCGCCTGGTGGGCCTGGGGACACCCACGACCTCTCCGAGTCCCACCGCTACCCCGAGTCGCACGCCCACCGCGTCGCCCTCGCCCACCATCAGGGCCGGCGCGGGCGGCTTGCTGTCGCTCGATGTGGTCCCCGCGCCGTTCGTCGCCACCGTCGCAGGCAGCACCGTTGGCACAGGCACGGTGGGCAACACGGGCAACGGCCTCGCTGGCACGCAAGCGCTTGTGCGACCCACGTCGCTCTTCTTTCGCGAGTCCGCCAGCATGCTGTATTTCACGTCTCAGACCCACCACACGGTGCGTGCGCTGATGCCCGACGGCACCGTGCAGGCGGTGTCTGGCTTGGCTGATGCCGCCGGCTTCATTGACGCGCCCAACGGCCCGGGCTACCTCGCCCGCCTCAACACCCCGCGCGGCATCTGCGGCGACGCGCAGGGCTCTGTGGTGTACTTTATCGACTCCGGAAACCACGCGCTGCGCGCGATCTCGACGGCCAACGGCTCTGTCACCACCGTCGCCGGGACCGGAGGCACGGTCTGGGTTGCGGACGGCCCTGCCCGCAGTCGCACGACGTCCACGCCTCACGACTGCGTCGTCACGCCTGACGGCAGCGTCGTGTACACGGATTCCGGTAACCACATCGTGCGAAGGGTGATCTTTAACGCCACAGGGGCTTTCGTGGTCAGCCTGGCTGGTACCCGCAGCGGCGCCAGCACCGTGTCTGGCTCGTCTCTTGAGAGCGCCATCTACTACCCCCAGTGGATCACCGCCAACCCGTCCGGTGCATTGTTTGTGGCTACCGGGGACTACCGCGTGGTCACGATCAACAACGGCGTCACAACCATCATTGGCGGCACTGGTGCCGCGGGCCAGGCCGGCAACGGTGGCGCATTCCTCTCTGCAACCATGGGCACTCTGGGCGGTATCGCGTACGGCCCTGACGGCACGCTGTTCCTGTCTGACTTCTCGTACGGCGCCATCCGGGCCGCGACGCTGACAGGCAACAGGACCATCATGCGTTGGAGCGGCAACGGTGCGGGCGCCACCGCGTCCGCTGCTACCACTGTGCCGCTGTCCGCGGCCCTCTACAACGGCAATCGCGGAATCGAAGTGACTGTGAGTGGCAGCATGTTCATCGCCGAGGAGTCAGCGGGGCGCATCCGCGCGGTTGTGCTGGGCACGCCATCGTCGACTCAGACGCCCAGTATCCCAGCTACCCCGTCCGGCACGCCCTCCTTCTCCCCCACCGCCTCCACCACGCCCACCCCGACGCCTACACCGTCGCCCACAGGCTCGGTGGGCAACAGAGAGGGCGCAGCTTACGTGTCTACGATGGATGGCTGCCTGCAGACGGTTGCATTCGGCGCATCTTCCGCAAGCTATGCTGGCGACGGTGGGCCGGTCACGTCAGCATCGTACGCCCTCGGCTATTTCGACATCGACTACACGTCCAATCGCATGTATGTGGCGTCTATCGATACGTGGAACATCCGCGTGGTGAACCGCACCAGTGGAAATGTGACTCTGTTTGCAGGGCGGCCTGGGAGCTACGCCGTGCCTACCGATGGCGTACCTGCCACATCCAGCTCGTGCTATAATCCATACGGCATCGCCGTGCATCCGCCCTCTGGTGACGTGTTCTAATGCGAGAACCCGACCAACACTGTCCGCCTGATGCGCATAACCAACGCAACTGGCCCGACGCCGATGATGCGCATGGTGGCTGCGATAAGCTGCTACGATATCGGCTACAACCCTGTGGACGGTCGCATGTACTACAGCACGATGGTGAATCAGCAGGTGTTTGCAGTGTGGCCTCACAACCACACGATCGTGCCCGTGGCGGGTGGCGGAGCGACCCCCCTGGCTTCCGGATGGGGGCAGCTCGCCCTGAGCGTAAACCTCGGCGGCGGAACACTTGGCTTGGGAGTCGGCCGCGACGGCAACGTGTACGTCGCTCTAGGGCAGCAGTGGGGGCTTGCACAGAGCTACAGCTACATCGTGCGCCTGGGCCTTGACAGGCGCATCTACCTTGTCGCTGGCACCGGATCGTCGGGCACCCCCTTCCTTTTCGGCGGTTCCCCGGCCACGTCCACCCAGCTCTCCAATAACATCTACGATATAGCCGTTGGGAGCAACAATGAGCTGTACCTGACCAGCAATGCATACCAGATCGCCGTTATCACGAAGAACGGGACCATTTGGCCTCTGATCGGCCGCAACAATGACGCCGGCCCTTCCGTGGACGGCACCCCCGTGCGGTCTGCCGCGATCTACAACTTCTATGGCCTGATGTGGGAACGCGCTGTGACATCTGCGAGCTCTGACGTCGGCCTCTCGTTCTTGGATAATTTGGGAGGCAGCCGCCGCATCCGCCGCATTTCTGTCACCGCTGAGTGCCCGCTGCCCGCAACGCCCACGGTCACGCCCACGGCATCCATTACGCCCAGCTCCAGTGCCACAGCGTCGGTCACGCCGACAGCGACGTCCTCCGTTGGCTCGCAGGCTGCGGTAATGCCTCCCACGCTCAATGGGTGCCTCGGAACGCTAGCGTTTGCCAACACCGCTGCGGTATACGGCGGCGACGGCGGCTCCGCGCTTGCAGCTTCATACCAACCGGTAAGTAGCCTTCGTGCATATGTGTGACTCATCAGTGAGTTCAATCAGTGAAGCCCTGATCTCACCTTCTGCTTCACATGTTTCCCTTTGCCATGATGCACCCTGCAGACCTCCATGGCCATCGACAAGCGCCTGAACCGTCTGTACGTGAGCTCCATGAACCACTGGAACATCCGCGTGGTCGACCGAAACACGGGCAACGTGTCGGTGTTCGCTGGGATCCCCTATGTCAGCTCCGGCACCTTCGGTACCCCAACCGATGGCGCACCTGCCACCGTATCACGACTATCCAACCCTCTGGGATTGTCCGTGGATCCGGCAACGGGCGATCTGTGGTTCTGCGACACCAGCAAGCTGTGGCGCGTTACCAACACCTCAACATCACCCACGATCCGTGTGGTGTCGGTAACCAACTGCTGGGACACCGCATATCACCCCATGAATGGCCGCATGCTTGTCACGGCCCGTGACCAGTTCCGCGTGTACTCAGTCAACACAACCAATGCATCAGACGTCGTCACTATCGCAGGCGGCGGCGCCACCGCGCTCCCCGCTGCTTTCGGAGGTCTGGCAATCAGCGCCGTCTTCACGGCGCAGCCCCGTGCGCTAGCGGTTGCGCCTAACGGTGACGTGCTGTTCTCACTGGGCGCTGCCGGCGTGTCATGGATCGTCCGCATCGATCGCGCAGACAGACGGCTTTACCGCGTCGGCGGTA
>JBBAPG010000032.1:0-4186 GCA_040400945.1 Polaromonas sp.
GGGATCGGTTGGGTGTTGTGCGCAGGGTGGCGATCGGGCGGAAGGACGCTGAGGAAAGGGGTGCGTTGGACAGCGCCATTCAATGCTACGCAACGCCGTTCAAGCCCCCAGTCCCTTGCTCGCGCCCCACTTCCACTCACGGAATGGCTCGTACTCCACTTTTGAGTGGTCGACGTCGGGGATCATCTTTGCGCGCAGCTGCGAAAAGGAATGGGGTATAAGGGTGAGGGTGAGGGCGAGGGAACAGTGAAGATCTAATACTGGTCGTGGGTACAGTCGGGCAGGTTTTTCATTCGAACCACAGATAGGGTATGCCCAAACACGCCAATTACGTTTGCCCCGCAGGCCCATTCGTCTCACCTTTGCCTGGTAAGCCTCCAGCGCGGACACGCGCTTGCCCTCCCACTCCTCGCCCGCAAACAGTGCCGCATCCTCATCTCCCGTGGACGCAGCGAGCGCAGCCAGCTCGGCGCCGAAGCGCGCCTCCTCCTCGTCTGTCGCAGCCGCAGCGGCCGCCGCGGCGGCGCGGGTGCTTACAACCGACGAAGACGCCACTGACGCTGCATCATCCCTGGTGTCCTTATTAGCGCCGCTTGACGACGAAGCGCCCGCGCCTGTGCTTTCTAACGGTGCCCCTCCGTCTGCAGCGAGAGACGCGTCCGACCCCGCAGCGGCGGCAGACCTAGCTAGTCCGCCGGCGGAATCAGAAGCAGTTGGGGACGACGAAGGCGCGGAGGCGGCCGACGAGCTGGCGCCCCTGAAAGACTCAAGAAACGCGCGCCGGTACTCCTGCTCTTCCGCAGTGTCCTCCTCGTCCTCGTTGGTGTCATTGCCGACGCCGCCATCCCCCGTGATTGGAGTCGGTACGGCGCTTGAGCCGTCCATCGGGACGTCGTCCCCCGCGCCTGGAGAGCCCGTCGCCCCCTCTATGCCATTCGGCCGTATGGTACCTAAATCGTGTTTAGAGCTGTCGTCGGCGCTCGCTTGCCCGCCTAGTGCGGAAAACAACTCGTCGGCTGTGATCACAGACGGCGGCTGATGAGGCGCGGCATTGGACGAGCCCTGCCTCTCGTCGCCGACCTGGACTGCCGGCGCGCCGAACTGAAGCAAGTAGCCGTCAATGTCATCGTCAGCTGCAGCTGCTGCTGAAGAACCATCTTCCGGTGCAGCCGACTTGCCGTCGTCTTCGTCATCTAAAAGTGTGAGTGCAGGGCGCTTTCGTGCTTGTAGTCCCGCCCCCGCCCCCGAACCAGCCGAGGTCTCGTCATCGTCGGCAGAAATAAATGCATTCTTCGGCTTTGCTACAGCTGAAACAGGCTGGGCGCGCAAAGTGACGGCTTTGATCGCGATTGGTGCCCCTGACACCGCAGGAACAGCGCTCGGGGCGGGTGTTGGGGCAATCTCACCCTCCTCCTTGTCGTCGACCGCTGCTCTAGCAACGGGAGCCACAGATGGCAAAGATGCTGATGCGGCAGATTGCTTTGCTTTCCAAGCAGCCAACTTTTCCTGGCGCCGAGCCAACTCATCAACCTCGCCGTTTGGCAAACGTGCACCATCTGTACCTTCAGCTGTTGATGGCAAGACATCCACTTCGCGAGGCCTTTTCACTCCAAGATTCATCCCGTTATTTGCTGCGCCATTTGACGCTATTGATGCCGTCGGCACAGTCTTCTTGAAAGAAAACCTGAGAGCCATTCGGCACGTGGCAGGTCACTAAATGCGGCCGCACAATCGCTGTCGATAAAATATCACAATAAAATGGCTGCCATTTGGTTCTATATTGAATGAGCAACCGAATAAACACACCAAACTCTCTTAAAAACATGCTTTTGTAAGTATATCGACTTCAAACGGGAGGAGCGTTCCGAGTCCCTTGTCGACAGCCTCCGAATCTGTACGGTGCGCGCGCGCGCCCAAGCATGGCACGTCTAGATCTACTTGTGTGTGACGTCTGCGCCCAGTGACCCAACAGTGGGTATGCCCGCCTCAGTCCGCCGGCAGGGGCCAGCTGATCTTCTGTCCAAGCTGCACGAGGCGCGCCTGCAGCTGCACGACGTCCACCTGCTGCACCGGCACGCCTGCCTTCAGCGCCTGCGCCGCCGCCACGCCCGCGGCGGTGCCCAGGATCATCCATTGCGGCTCCAGGCGGATGGTTCCGAAGCCGATGTGGGACGCGGACGTGGCCACTGGCACCAGTAGGTTCGTCGCCTCTGAGACCCGGGGAGTCAAGAGGCGGTATGGCATCTGACCCGGCCCAAGTGACCCCAGGACCTCCACGTCGCCTTCGTTGCGCACGAAGTCGCCCTGGATGAACCGCTGGGCGTTGTGAGTCTGCGGGTGGAAGTGGGTGAAAGGCGGGACATGCTCGAGTAAGCCACAGCTGCTGGGCGTGACAAGGGCGTCGCAACAGTGAAGCAAGTCAGCAACGCGGTTATGCCGTACACGCACGTCTATGTTGTAGGAAAAAAGCCCAACAGAGTCGTTCTTGTTGTTCAGGTTGAACTGCCTATCCCACTGGGTAAAAACGTAATCACTTGCCATCCGCCGGCCCTCTCGGACATACAGCTGCGCCGGCCACCCCTGCGAGTCTGTGAACTCGTCCGCGCACAGCCCGTACCGCTTCGTGTCCGCGCGCAGCTCCGCCGGAATGCCAGGGTCTGACGTCAGGAACCACAGCCAGCTGCGGGTGTAGGTGTTGTGAGCGTCCCAGATGACCGCCCGCTGCTGAGGGGTGCCCTCGGGCCAGCCCCAGGACCCGCCGATGAAATCGCTGGAGATGGGGCCTGCATGCGGGAGGGAGGGTGGGAGCGTGGGAGAGTGGGCGGGGTGTCTGATGAGCAACGACGGGTCACGTGTCGCTGAGGTCAGAGCGGCCGCCGTGTAACGGAACCGACAACGGTTCAGGCGACTACCAGAGAGGCCACACAACAAGCCTCCCTCACTCACCGTTGTTGTTGCAGTCGAACTTCTCATTGGGCAGCGCGCCGGTGTTGGCTGTGGCGGTGAAGCTCTTGATGCCTGCCGCGGTGTAGTAACGGCGCGCGAGCTCCCAGTAGGAGGCTTCATAGCCGGGGGGCTCCGTAAAGGGGATGGAGTTGGAGGACTGCATTACCGGGTTAGGGAAGGTAAGTAATGAGAGCAGAGTGGTGAGCTCTTGGCATCAAGCACGCCCGTTAAACTAACAAAAGCGCCGCTGGCATTGGCCGACTTGATCGCGATGCGTGCTGCTGCGTACTCACGTTCGTAGTCAGACACAGGCGGAAATTGTAGGCCTGGACTTTGCCGTCCGCGTCGCCGGGCTTGCCCGCGTCCCCGGTATAAATCATCGGCAACACCGTGCCATTGGGCCACGTGTAATTCAGGGGCATCTTGAACTCGTGCCCCGATATCCCGTTTGGCACGATCAGGCGACCAGCGAGCGACTCATTATACTGCTCCGCGCCCTCGCGGCCCCACGCGTAGGACACACCAGAGAGCGGCAGGAGGTCACCCTCGTAAGAAGCGTCGACAAAGAGCCGCCCGGAGAACGTGGTTGCACCAACAGCTGCGGATTCGGGGGCCTCGCCCCTCTCCAGAGCGGAGGTGCTGCCGACGGAGATGCTGCTGATGGTTGTCCCAGACTTGGCCACACTGACCACCGTCATGTTGACGACCAGCGTGATGAGCGGCTGGGCCTGAAGTATTTCAGTAAAGACGCTCTCCGCCACATGAGGCTCGAAGGCGTAAACTGCCTGCGACCCCTTGCCGTATTTGGCACCGATGCTCTCGAAGAATGAAAGAGCTGGCCCGCCAATAACATCTACGTTGCCATGGTCCGTCTCGCCTAGCCCGCCAGTAACCATTCCACCCACGTGAGCGAGCGGGTGCACCAGCAGAACTGGCGACCCTTCACCTGCGGCACCGAGTGCTGTCATTATGCCACCAGGAGTCGCACCGTACACGACCACGTCGTACGTCGCCGATGATCGAGCATTTGCCGCTGCGGCGCCCAGACTAGCTAGCACTGTATACAGCCCCAGCCGCATTTGAAGTGATGAGATTAGATTGCCGCCTAAGACGCCTACGCTTAAAGACCCGCTAGGACTGAGCGCAACTGTCTAGGCACTTTGGTTGAAGCAAACACTGAGTTGTCGGTTTTGAACCAAGCACACGATTTTATGAAACCGTGCGCGGCTCCTTATCAACG
>JBBAPG010000033.1:0-4104 GCA_040400945.1 Polaromonas sp.
CTGCAACCGCGGCATCCACGTGCGCCCCCGCAATGCCCATGTCGACGTCCGCCACATAGTCCTCGTAGTACAGTCAACCAAGTAGTACAGTAGTATACTACCTAATACTGACGGTGTGCTAGGTGTCGAGGCTGCACAGGCGGTGCAGCAAGCGATTCCCCTTCACATAACCACGTCCCGTGATGGGGAACGGTGGGGTTTGGTCCACGATAGGACTGGGTTAGACGAAGTAACGTCACTACCTAGCACGACCTTGCACGGTTGCTTGAGCGCACGCAGCTGCGCGCGGCTCAGTCAGCAGCTACCGGGGGTACCCCGGGACATCACCTGCGAGATAAAACGCGCGCAATCTCTCCATTTTATGGACCGCGGGGACGGGATAGCTTATGTCCCTCGCGTAGCGCGTTCGCAGACTCAGGCGCATGTCGCCTGCTACTTACCTGACTGAAAGGAGAGAGGGTATGGGAGCCCACTTGCCGAGTAAGACCCAGCAGCCACTGGGGTGGGGGTTCAGCCCGCCCCTTCCCAGCTGGGAGTCGTGGCGGTACTACAGTATCTGATGATGGTTGGTTCGACACCTGTGACGCTTCATCAAGCGTCCAAATGCGGTTGCTGCAATGCTGCTCGACTTACCACCCTTAGACGAGTCCAAAAGATTTCAGGCAGGGTGGAGGCTTACCGGACCGCACTTATCGCATCGTTCAACGCCACGGAGCGCACGCTAGTCTGACGGCCTGCGGCGATGTCTGGGAAGGCAGTGCAACAGCGCTGGCCCATCCCGCTAGTCGAGCGGAAGGTTCCACCAATTGCGACCGCAATTGCTCGTGGCTCACAGTCCACGACCGGGGATATTTATAGCATCGAAGTGTTCTCTAGCTAGAGGACGTACCGACGTACCGACACTGGCATGGTCACGGGAAAGGGGTGCAGGTGTGTTATTCGATAGAGAAGTTGAACGAAAAGTTCGTGTGAAAGTTCGTGCCACTCAGGCTGGCAGTGTGGCCTATTGCCGTCGGGAAGGCCTTCAACCATCAAGCCCCGCAATTCCGGCGGGAGGCCTCTCTGGGCCGGCTGGACTCAGCAGCGCAGCAGCGAGTCCGGCCCTGCTCTCGGAGTCATCAGGATCATTCGTCACGTTCCGACTCGGAGCCATTGTGACCTTAATAGTAATCCAACCACTTTTCAGGGTTAGCACATTTCGCATTCATAATGTCTTCGGGCTCATCTTCAAGCCCCAAGCTGGTCCAGGCAAGGTGGGAAAGGTCGGCACTCCGGATTTTGCAGTGCGACCACTCCACGTCCAACGCTAAGCTCATTCACTCTCTTGTCTTTTTCCCATTGCATGTGCAGTGACCCAGCTTGGGCATCTATAGATAGCGTCAAGGTCGATGGGCTGAAGATTGCCTGCATCGGCGCTGGCTACGTTGGCGGACCAACGATGGCGATCATCGCTAAAAGTTCGTTTGCCGCCTTTATTTCTGCGCGATTGCATCAGTATCTAGCCTTGCTTTCACGTGTTCAAGTCGATGTTTGGAGACATCTTATGCTTGCGCAGTACAGAGGGAGATCGCACCAAATCACCCGACTCATCGCCGTGCTTGACTACTTATAACTGTGCAGAGTGTCCCTCCATCAAGGTAACCGTGCTGGATATGTGGCAAGAGCGTATTGATGCCTGGAACTCCGATGAATTGCCTATCTACGAGCCTGGGTTGGATGATCTCATCAAGGCATGCCGCGGGGTGAATCTGTTCTTCTCCACTGAAGTCGAGAAAAACGTCGCTGAGGCTGACATAATTTTTGTCAGCGTAAACACGCCCACTAAGACATACGGAATGGGAGCGGGCTACGCATCGGATGTCAAGAATATCGAGCTCGCAGCTCGCATGATCGGCCGAGTGTGCACGTCAGGCAACAAGATCATCGTGGAGAAGTCCACCGTGCCCGTCAAGACGGCGGAGACGCTGCGCCGCGTGCTTTCTGCGCAGCGTGGCGGCGCGTCGTTCCAGATCGTTTCATCGCCCGAGTTCCTTGCTGAGGGCACGGCGGTGAAGGATCTGGACGCTCCGTCCCGCGTGCTGATCGGCGGCGACGCGACGCCTGCGGGGCACATGGCGGTGGCCACGCTTGCGGCCGTGTACGCCCAGTGGGTGCCCAAGGAGCGCATTATCACCACCAACCTGTGGAGCTCCGAGCTCTCCAAGCTGGTGGCCAACGCGTTCCTGGCGCAGCGAATCTCCTCCATCAACTCCATCTCCGCGCTGTGCGAGGCGACCGGTGCTGACGTGGACGAGGTGGCGAAGGCAGTCGGCACGGATTACCGCATCGGCCCCAACTTCCTCAAGGCGTCTGTGGGCTTTGGCGGCAGCTGCTTCCAGAAGGACATCCTCAACCTCGTGTACCTCTGCCGCACGTACGGCTTGTCTGAGGTGGCGGACTACTGGGAGGTGAGTTCGTGAGGTGTGAGAAGGAACGGGTTCCTGGCTCCTTACGGTACCCAGGTGCTGCAGCCGCTGTCACAACGCGCGTCACACGCCTGTCTATCGTATTAGCTCTCGTCCACCCCCTGCAGTCTGTGGTGAAGATGAATGACTTCCAGAAGAACCGCTTCGCCATGAAGATGATCGAGACCATGTTCAAGAGCGTCTCTGGCAAGAAGATCGCGGTCCTGGGCTTCGCCTTCAAGAAGGACACGGGCGACGCGCGAGAGTCCGCCTCGGCGTACGTATGCTCGACGCTCATCAAGGAGCGCTCGCTGGTGCACGTGTTCGACCCCAAGGTTAAGCGAGCTACCATGCTGGAGGAGCTGGCGTACACGTGCGGCATGACGTCCGCCAACACGCCCAGCCTAGACAAGCTGCTCATCGAGACGTCCGACCCCTACGAGGCTGCCGCGGGAGCAGACGCCGTGGCGGTGCTCACTGAGTGGGACATGTTCAAGACGCTAGACTGGAACAAGATGTTCGCGGTAATGCAGAAGCCAGCTTTCCTGTTCGACGGCCGCAACATCCTAGATCACCGCCGCATGCGCGAGATCGGCTTCGAGGTCTACGCCATCGGCAAGCCCATCCGCGGCGAAGTGGCTGCTGCCACGCCTCGGTTCTAGTGATTAAGTTACCATTGGCTGGCAGTTTCGCGTGCATCAAACTGGCGGGCTCACGGGTTTATATAGTTAAATGCTTATGTTTGTTGCAACTTATATAACATCCCTAACGCCCTCATATTCCCTGGGCTGAGAATGACATGCCTTGATCGTGCGGTAGCCAAACGCCCGTGTACCGGGGCGCTTTGGTAGTCGACGCGCCAACCAGCTGCGCATGCACGCGCCGGATACCGGCGCTGCGCATGCAGCTGGCTCGCGACTGAGGGAGACTCGTACGTGTGGCGCGTAATATATTTGCCTCCCGGAGCTCGAGCTCGAGGATCCGGACGACCCGGTCATCCCGGAGGACGGAAGCTTCGAATTCGAGACCTACTGTAGGCCTACGGCACCCTGGGTACCCGCTGCAACCAACACCTACGAAAGCTGCTGCGCAACTGTAGTACGCAGCCCCTAAGTTCATTGACCACGGCGGGCGGTATTCTTACCTTCGGAAACTCCTGGGGCACTTAGCCGTGATGCTGCAGCTCGGTAACTGCGAGTTGCTCAAGCGCTGGATCGAAATCAGCGTCCGCCCCGGCGGCACCGCTCCCCCTAATCAAGAGGCTGGGGACGCGGACGCTGATAAGGCTGTTTGCTGAGCTCTCCTGCCAGTGGCGCGTGCCAGAGTGCATGCGCAGCGCAGCTGGCAGCCGCCTGAACATGGACCTACCAATGATCAAGGCTTTGGCCCTGCTTCTACAATGGGAATAATAGATTTACGAGTTCTTAAAAATGGCCCTGCTTCTACAATGTATATGCGCATGCGCACTGGCAGTGCACTAGATCTAGAGCTCGTAGAAGGAGCCTGATCATGAGCCCCACGATACCGGTACTGGTATCGATCATGACCTCGACGGCGCCTGGGCTCAAGTCAACCTGAAAGCTACATAAAAATAATAACACCGTAACGCTCCGAAGACGGTATCAATCGGTTACCGCAGTGCGGCACGTACGTATCGGAT
>JBBAPG010000034.1:0-4056 GCA_040400945.1 Polaromonas sp.
GCGTGCACGCGTACGCGCACGTCGCGATCGATGCGCATGCAGCTGCACGCTGTATGCGCAGTTTTTTTCTAGTATTAACCATGTTTCTAGATCTAGATCTAAACCTATTCCAAAAATGTGTTCATGGTGGATCCGGACTAGATTTGTCCCCGCAGCCGGATCCGGAAGCTTTCTAAATATTGTTTTGTTAAACCGTGCGTGCCAGCTGCATGCGCAGGCGCCGCGACCGGCTGCAGCTGCAGCTGGTATCGGTATACGCTCCGACAATACCATAGCACTAGCAGCCAACTTGAGCACATGAAAATACGTACCGATACCGGAACCGCGCGCGTCCGTATTGAAGATTTGGTGATCGCGATCGATGGTAACGGTAACAAGCAGCAACGCGTACGAACATTCGAACTGCGGTGCAGCACTCGGCTGCTGTGTCGAACGGCTCCGCGCCCGCGGCCCCGCACGCGCGCGCGCCTCAGCACGCGCAGGGCTTGGCGTCGCAAGAGCACGCGGGCGACTTTGCGATGGGGACGTCCACGCCCTCGGCGCGCGCGGTGGCGGCAAAGGAGTGCTTGCCAACTGCGCCGCGCGCCGCCACCGCTGCGGGCAGGGCGAAGGCGAACCCGTGGTACGGGTCTGGCGCGCCCGTCTTGGACGGCAGGCCTGGGCGGTCGACGCTGGCGACGGCCCACCCAATCTCCTCTCCGTCCATGGAGAAGGTGATGTTGAGCTGGGCGGAGCCGCCGCCGTCGCGGGGGTCCCACGCCCAGCCCGCCACGGTGGCGGCTGGCGCACCCGCACCGTCCCCCGCACTGGCAGGTGCAGGCGCCCACGTCACCCCGTCCAGGTTGCTGCGCAGGGCGCCCCCCGGCACGGTGGTGTTGGGATCGCACGCCGACGGCGCGGGATTGCCACGCCACGGCGTCCACACGCCGCCGTGGCTTGCTGGACTGGAGGCAGGGTCCGACGCCGAGTGCTGCTGCGGCACGCGCGTGGCGTTGTAAGCCTGCAGCTTCGCCATGATGGTCGCAACGATGTCGGGGTGCGCGGTAGCGACGTTGTCGTGCTCCCAGGGGTCGTTTACCACGTCAAACAACCACACGCCGCCGGTGTTGAGCACGCTGGTAGGGAACAGGCACGGTGTGGCCCCGCCCTCGCACGCGCCGCCGGGGCCGGTCTCCTCGGGTGGTGGCAAGATGGGCAGGCCAGACCCCGGCGGCGGCACCCACCCAGTGGGGCAGAACGGCGGGGTGGTTGCAGCGGTTGCGTTCAGGGGAAAAGAGTTGGGCTGCACCACGCCGTCGCGGGGGCCGCAGAACGCGGAGCTGACGTTGCCGGGGCCTGCGTACGTGGATGTGTGCCCCACCATGAGCTTCCACTGGTTCCAACGGTACGCGCCCTGCCCCGGTAGCAGGCACGGTGTGCTTGCGCCGCCGAAGCACGCGGTGGGATCCAGCTGCAGTAGCGCCTCCTCGCGGGGGCTGGGCGCGCCCGTGGCGAGGGAGGCCCACACGTCCATGCCGTCGAGGGGCGGCGGCGCGGGCTGGTACGCGTGCTTGGGCAGCGCCGCCTGGGCCAGGTCCAGCCCAGCGATGCCGTGCACGATGGTAGGCAGCCAGTCGACTAGCGAGTACAGCTCGTGGTTGATCGTGCCGCGGACCGACGGCGACAGCCCCGCGCCGCTGACGAAGCCCACGCCGCGCATTCCGCCCTCAAAGGTGGTGGCCTTCAACCCGCGCAGGGGCCACGCGGACCCGCCGGTATCTGTATTCGGACCGTTGTCCGCAGTGAAAACAAAGAGCGTCTCATTGAGGATGCCCAGGCGGCCGTACTCCGCCACCAGCGCGCCCACCGAGTCGTCAACTGCCACCATCTGCCCGCACGACACGGCTCGGATCGGCTGGTCAGTCGCGTTCACCACGCCCGCAGCCACGCAGCGGTCGACGTACTCGACTGGCACCTGCTGGGGCGCGTGGATGGCCTGGTGCGCGACGTACGCAAAGCTGCGGTCGCCGCCGCCGCTCACCACGCCGTCGATCCACTCGGTGACTCGCTGGGTTATTAGATGCGTCATGTACACGCCCGTCTGGTTGGTGTCGGGCTCCGCGTCGTGGCGCAGGTCCAGGCCGGGGCCCACGTGGTGCGTGAAGTAGTCGTTGAAGGCGTTGTAGAAGCCAGAAAAGCTCTGGAACCCTCTGCAAGTGGGCGTGCAGCCCCACGTCGTCATGCCCACGTCCCACTTGCCAAAGGCCGAAGTATTCCACCCGGCGTCCGTTAGCAGGTCGGCGACGGTGCGGATGTTAGTGGGCAGCTGGTCGGGCACGCCGTCTGTAATCACCTCAGAGTTTGAACCTGTCGTGTATGCGTAGCGTCCAGACAGGAAGGCTGTACGCGACGGGCTGCACAGAGGGTGCACGTAGTAGCTCTCCGCCCGCACGCCCGACAGCGCGAGGGCGTCAATGTTGGGCGTGGGCGGCGCAAACTGTAGACCCGGCACGTCGGGGTACGTCTTGGCCTTGTACGACACGTCGCCCCAGCCCAGGTCGTCGATCACAATCCACACGACGTGGTTGGGCGGCGGAGGCAGCGCCGCGGCAGAGGCTGGCGGCAGGAGCGATGCCGCGGCTGCATCGGAAGCAGCTCCCGCCCCAGCTGTGGCGCATGCAATGACGGCGGCACTCAAAACATTGCGATGCATCATGCGTTTCCGTATTGTGACGGACGACGGGGATATTCCAGGAGTTTGTTGATGTTCCTTAACGGCGGCACTCGATATATTGCGAAGCATCATGCGTTTCCGTATTGTGACGGACGACGGGGATATTTTATCGTAGGAGCGTGTTGATTCACTGTTGAAGTTCCTCCGATGATATCTTCGCGAGACCTGGAGTTAATGCGGAGCGCCAGCACAAATTTTCTTGAAATCGCACACAAATCGTCACATCCTATGATGGACCCATGCGCTTCCGTGCGCGAGACTTGCGCCTTCGTCGCGGGCGCCTCGAGGCATGTAACAATCGATGATGCGAAGCTGTCGATGTACGTTGCTAAGCTCGCCGAGATCACTCATCTTGATCCGCCCACATGGGACGAAGGTGATTGGCATTATGCACGTGATGCTGATACCGGCGGCCCGCTGACAGCTCAATATGTTCTCGTGCTGGATGCTCTGAATTGGTGCTTTTGGCCGTCGACTTCAGCGATGGAGTACGACACCCTTGCTACCAGCCTCAAGCGCGTCCTTGAAAACGACTCGGCGGCATTCAGTGCAGAGCGTTTGCAGCAGATAACTGCACCCACCTTGCGGGGTTGGTTCGAGCCCCACGACTTACCCAATGCGGAGGAGCGTGCGAGAAAGCTGCAGGAACTGGGGGTCGTTCTCGCCGCCAATTTTAACGGGTCTGCAGCCGAGCTTGTCGCTGCCGCGCGCGGTTCCGCGGTTGCGCTGGTGCGCCTGCTCGTTTCTAACTTCCCGGGCTTCCGAGATGAGGCCGTGTACAAAGGGCGCCAAGTGTTCCTGTACAAGCGTGCTCAAATCGCGGTCGCAGACATTTGGGCAGCATACGGCCGGCAGACTGAGGGCGACAGCCCGTACGCCTTCCACGACATCGGGAGCCTGACGTGCTTCCCGGACTACCGCCTGCCGCAGCTGCTGCGGGAGGAGGGGGTCATGGTGTACGACGGCTGGCTCTCCGCCGCAGTCAACTCCAAGACGGAGCTGGCGCCCGGGTCGGCACAGGAGGTCGAAATCCGTGCCGCGACCGTTGTGGTGGTGGAGCGCCTCCGTGACGCGTTCAATGCGCGGATCCGCGCGGACCCCAAGAGCGACGAGGAAGGCAAACGGGAGCTCACCGCTGTGGAGCTCGACTGGTACCTGTGGCAGCTGGGAGAACGCGCCAAGGATGCCATTGCACCGCATCACCGCGTCAACACGGTGTTCTATTGATACACGAATGTCACGATAGTAGCGTTTGTCAGTAGCGTTTGTCATAGCTAATAAATCTAGGCGGGTTGGCAGCAAAAACGGGCGGACCTCATCGATTCCGGCCGAAGATATATTGA
>JBBAPG010000035.1:0-3351 GCA_040400945.1 Polaromonas sp.
GGAGTGCACGCAAGGCCTAGGCCGGTGCCTGTCCGTGCGCGGCGCCACCTTACCAGCACCAGACGCAGCCTACCGGTACCGGTACCGCTGATCGGACTGCCAGGAGTGCACGCAAGGCCGGTGCCTTGAGCCGGCGCCTTAAGCTTACGAAGGTCGCACTCAAGATGCACATGACGTACGGCCACGTGAGAAGGGATATAATAGCAATAACTCACATCAAATCACTCGACGTCATCACAGAATTCTTCCTCACTGCCTTCGCTGCTAACGCCGAAGTCCAAGGAGCGTCGCGTGGCATAAGAACAGTCGCTTGATCTGTCGTTGTTATCGCCGTCCACGGATGCATCACACCCGCTCATAACCTCCCATTCCCCTTGCTGCAACTGCGAGCCATCATCCACACCATCGTCATCGCTGGCACTAGCCTCGTTGGTCTCGCCACCGAGCCTTGTAACAGCGCCGGCAGCCCAGACTGCAGGCGCTAGTTCGCCTCGGATTAGGAGCTGGGCAGTACGCCTGCCGACAGCCCCGGACGGAGTCGTGTTTACTGTCTGAGACACTGTACCGTCCGGAAGTGCAGCGAGCGCATCTCGCACTCTCTCCAGCTGTGTCAGCCGCTCCTCCCACTGGCGGAGACCCGATGCAAGGTAGAACGCCAGCCCAAGGGCAACTGAATCTGGGTCTCGGACGCTGGCTTCAGCAGACGCGAACAACAAGGGCAGGCTGTCCTGGTCTTGCGGCAAGCATTCTACGACCAGGCCGCTACCACCAGCAGCGGAAACGAGATCAGGCTCCGCCTGGACGGCTGAAGCTAATGAAACGCGCAGTCTGGCGATTATCTGGCTAACCACCGAACACGCACGCTCCGCATCTTCCACATTGTACGCGATGTCTTCCTCCAGGCGTGCGATTTCCAGGTCGAGGTCAAGGTAGGCATCGATATCAGAGGCCTCTTCCCGAACGGGGAGGCCCCCAAATGACCTCGGTAGCTTTGTGTCGATGTCGCTAGCGGCAGGTAACGTTGCTGCCATAGCGCGTGCAGCCTGGTCACTGCACAACGGCAACCAGCGTGTAAGGCGGTCTAGAGACGCTCGGGACTCCAAGAGCACACGGCGCAGCTTGGTCTCGAGACCTGTACGCCGCAAGTCAGGCTTCGGCGTGTGGCCTAGTAATGAACGCGTCGCACGCAATGCCGAAGAAAGCGCGCGAAGCTTCCGCACCTCGTCACAGACCATGCCGTCGATTAGCTTAGTGAACTCCGCCGGATCGGTGGGGAGCGCCTGCAACGACGCATCCAACTCATTCAGCCTGGTGTTAGCTCGCACAAGCGTGGTAGTACGCCTGCCCATCGCCGCCGACGCATCCTGCGAACCCTTCAGCAGAGCTGCGAAAACGGCGTCTGCATTAGGATCGCTTGATTTCACAGACGAAACAACTCGCCGCAACGCCTCACGCTGACTGTGACGCTCGAACAGGCCCTCGGAGCTAGGGGGGGCGCCCTGGTTAGCTGCTCCGCCCGCAGTGAGAGACAGAGCCGAGGCGAAAGCGGTCTGCGCACGTGCAGCAATGCGCTGGTCGATAGTAGCGCGCGTCAAATCCTCTGTGGGTCGCTCTTCCATAATGCCACGCTGCAATTCGAGAAGAGCCGATCGCTTCTCCGAAAGCACCTCACGCCGCTGCAGGGCGGTGTTGATGAGCAACCGGGCGGTTTCTGCGCTTTGCTTAATGTTGGCCTCACGCTCATTGCAGCTATGAAAATCGGCGTGCGCGCCAGTGCCCATATTCTTAGCCTGGCCTGATCGGTGATACATGCTATTAGAGAAGCGCGACTCCTGCGTCTCAGTGACATGGCCGGCGCTCTCAACAGCGGTACAGCCAAACGCCGGGGCACATTGGTGCGCAAAGCGATGTACCGCAGGGACCGCCATGCGGACCTCGCCAACAGGCAAGAGTGACTGCAGCCGCTCCGATAACGTTGCGATAGCCGTGTCAGTGAGAAGTGCAGCGGGCTGTGCGCCAGCCGCTGGCTGCGGCTCTGCAGTCGAGCCGTCTTGCCACAGCTGCGTGCGCACCACAGGAGCCAAAGTGCCTTGTCCCGCTGGTAAGTCGAAACGTAGGTCGATGCGGCGCCCAAAAATGTGCTCTACTAGATTGTCTGCCCAACCAGGATTATCATTGTTCAGTGTGCGAAGGTGCCGGTACGCCAGGCACGCAATGTCCAGACCGAAGGTAGCCCCACCAAGCGCGATAAGAATGAGAAGCATGATAATGTGATAGCCGTAGAGCTCGCCGCCATCCATCGGCATCATGGCATGGACAACTCGGTGCTGACAGACAGCCGCCACAATCCCCGTGACCGCGAGTCCTTTGAAGTTGCTGGTATTGGAAGAGCTGTTACCAGCAGCCCACTGAGAGCTCCCACAGGACCGATCAACCTGAGACGAGCGGCCGCCTTTCGCATCGGCCCGGTCCTGAAGGTGCGTCTGTATCCATCGCTTGGTCGTGGAGCCATCGATCCAGACACCGCCTGCAAGTTCATGACCGTCGCTGTACGTGTCAGGGCCAGCATGCGCGTAGCGCACGCCACTCATGCAGGCATCGGAGGAGAGAGTGCGCGGGGCGTCACCGCAGGCGATGCACTGCACCAGGTGCCCCATTAGCACCGACAAGGGAAAAGCCGCATACATGCGAGCACACCACGTTAGCAACCGCAATGATCTCAGCGGCAGCCCGCCACCAAGAAGGCTCGCAAAATCGTACGTGCTCAGGCCCTTGAGTGTGTGAGAGCACGCGTCAAGATATAGTGACATAGCAGACGCCTCAATAGCTGAGTGCACGCGGTGAGTTGTCAACGGAATGAGAGTACTAGACAGCGACCCTGCTGTTCCGCCAAACGGCCGCTTTTTCATGCATTGGACGATTACCTGCTCACCGCTGACAGGATCAACGCGAACCAAAAGGCCCGCACACGTCAGCGACTTGGGCAAAGCAGCTTGGTAAGAAAAGCCGAGGCTATACACAGTGCGCGTCTTGGATTGATCGTAGTCATCAGAAGGTATACTCACGTGAAAACTGCCACACGCGTCACAAGCGCTGGTGGCATGCACACGTAGCTCTAGGTTGAATCGTTGAATCGCAACAGCGGGGACGCCAATAAAAGGCACCGAACTAAGTGGCTCTGGTTCGACACAGACACGTTCATCAGGCGCAAGAGACCGCAGCACTGTGGACCCGTGCTGGTTAATGAGGGTGTAGCGGGAAGTCGAGGGCACGCGGCGATGGGCGCTAGCATCGCAGTCCGGGCAGAGCGTGCTGTAGCTACCGTCACCATGGCAGTCGCACAGAACCAAG
>JBBAPG010000036.1:0-3283 GCA_040400945.1 Polaromonas sp.
CTGTCGAACGGGGCGGAAAAGCAGGCAGCAAGGCTGTAAAACCATCTTTCACATGGCATCATCATTCTGCTGGGTGAGAAGCCAGCGACAAAGCTTCGGTCGAGGTGATTGGCTCCGGCTTCTTGTCACTATGCCCGAGCGGTTTGTCAGGGCAAACGATGTCTCTCACGGCCTGCTTCAGATCCTTCAACTCGGGGAATGTGCCTCTTTCCTTGCGGTCCCAAATAAGCTGGCCATTAACAAAGACTCGAAATGTGCCAGACGACGAGGGAAGCAGTGCCACCTCCGCCAGGTTAGCCTCAAATGTGGACAGAAGCTCTTGAGCCGTCCACGCTGCCCGCATCATCCATCGACAACCCGTGCAGTAGTGAATCGATACACGGTGCGTGCGTCCAGGAAGAGGCGTATCAGATTGTATCCCACTGGGGATCCCCGGGTTGATGAGAGCGACCGCCGCAGCGTCCATTTCAATTTTCACGCCAGACTACAGGCCGGTTGAGTATAAATATGCTTAAGCGTGAACTGGTATGATGGATTTTAACAGACAATTTTTCAACGCTTAACAAAGTTTGAAGACGACATACTATGCTAGGAACTTTCGAATTCCGAGCTCGAGTGCGGTATGGCATGATCATGAGGCAGGCCGCGGTAGGACTACAGAGGCGCCGTGTTAATTGCAGTACGACCCGACCCAGAACCCGGGGCAGGGACCTGCCAGTGTGGCGGTGCATGTCTGGGTTTGGCCTCCCTGCCGCTGACGACAGGGTTGAAAGTCAGAACCCTACCGGCATCTGGTAAAGGTGGCGGCGGTAAAGCTGCATTGACACCATGACCATCGCCGGTGGCGGCGGGGGGTGCAGCAGTGCCACCGCCCGTGCCGCCACTGCTGCTGCTGCTGGCAGCAGGCGCCGATCCTGCAGCTTCGCTTGCGCTACCCCAGGAGGTGGATGGCGACAAATGCAACGCCACGCCATCTGGGATAGAGGGGTTGCTGCCACCCGGCGCCCTCTGCCTCCCTTTCTCTGCGCGCCTCCTGCGCGCATAGTTGGCGTAACTGACCCACAGCCCAGCTGTTGCGAAGAAGCTAAAGACGGTGGCGACTGTGCCGCCGTACACGCTGATGCCCTCCAGCGCCAGGTCAGAGGCGCCTCGGCGCTTGATGAAGGTGTAGGAGCAGGAGCGGGGGCGGCATGCGTCGTAGTGTGCCCGCGGGCGGTGCGCAAAGGCTGGGCGGGCGTCCTGAAAAAACAGGCGGCCCAGAAGGGAGACACGGTCAGAGAGGTCGCCCTCGCCGGCAGTGCGCAGTAACGCCCGTGTGGCCGCGGGCCATTCCTCACGCGAGGCGCTTAGATTCATCGGGTTACGTCCCGGCAGCGTATCCAAAAATTGGCCCACGGTGAACCGAAGCGGCGAGCGGCGGGGAGCGTATGTGCTATTAGAGCGCAGACGTCCCAGCCACCGCAGCAGCGACGGGCACCGCAGCGGCAGTGAAAAGAGCACAGGCTGCTCTGTGGCCAGAGTCGCATTGCCCGGCCCCGATGGCGGTGCGCCGAAACCGCACATTGGGGGCGACGAGACGCCGGACGCCATTTGGTCGAATGGGTAGCTGAAGTTGGGGCCCCAGACACCTCCTGACGGCTGCCAGAAGGGCCCCGCCGTGAGCGCGAGCTGCCGCAAATTGATCACGTGAGCCTCCAGGGGGGTGCCCTCGGCGCAGGCGTCAATAAGGGACAGCATATCATCGCCCACGGGCACCCACCCCTCCGCCAGCCCCCGCCCGTAGAAACCGTGCCAGGCAGCGAAGGCGGGATCAGCGGGGATGTGGGGGTATGCCTGCAGCGAGGGCGAGCGAGCCACAACTCGCATTGCACCCGCAAAAGCGGGGACCGGTACCCGCTCGCTGCTGCTGATGTCGGACCGATTGGGCGAGGCTTGTGCAGTCACGTAAAAGTGCCGCGAGCCTCCCGCGATGTAATCGGCCCGCACGAACGGCAGCCGCGACGACAGCGGAAACGAGGAGACGGGGAGGTCGTAGGGCGGCTGCAGCCTCGTGGCGTCTCCGCCCTGCCACTCGAAGGCAAGCGGCGGGTTGACCGGCTCCGTCCAGGGCCCCGCGACGTCATCGGGCGCAGTGCCCGGCACAAGGGGGGCTACCAGGCGGCTCTGCTCCGCTAGCGCCTCCTCCCACGCCCGCTCCACTGCCCGCGCCAGCTGCGCGGGCGCCAGCGCGAGCGGCGTTACTAGTTCAACGTGCCTTACCCGGCGCAGGAAGCCCTCGCGAAGCACGAAGAGCGACCGGCACGCGTGCGCGGACGCCTGGAGGAGGGCCAGTGCGCGGGTCTGGTGCAGCTGCACCACACCCGCGCGCTGGCGGGCGTGCAGGAAAGCCGCGGGGAAGGGGCGCGCTTCCTCGCGCGCGCCTCCGCTCTGACCCCCATCACTGCCGGTGCCGCACGCACTGGTCATGGACGAAACGTCTTCGGGAACGGGCGGCGTAAAGTAGCGCTGCGGGACGCTCCCAAACGCGGTCCCGCAAATGGCTCTCTGCGCGTGTTCCGCGAGAGCAGCATACGCCGGCCTGTCAGCTGCGGGTGGCAATAGACCCGTGGGCGGGCCAAGTCTGGCTAGCTCGTCGACAAAGGCTTCGAAAGCTGGTTCACCGGGCTTACCCACGCAGACCGTGTTATCCTCGGACGCGAGCATTGCAGTTAGCTCGTCCACGAGACCCGAGTTAGGCGCGGCTGGGTCCGTCGCACTACGTAGCGCAGCGCAGAACGAGTCCTCCTGAGCAGTCCAGGTGGACACGTTGCTGAGACTGGCGCTGGCGCTCGTGCACGGGTAAGAGAGAGACGACACTGAGCCGCCAGCCGCTTGTTGCGCAAAATAGCTCTCGATATCTCGAGCGGATGGGTTGGGGACAACCTCGTCATATGCCACAGGGCGCCCAGCGACGCTTAGCAGCTGCTCACTGATCAGCGTGAGAGCAACGAGCGTCCCGACGACGGTCAGCAGTAGCTGGAGCCTGTACTCGAATCTCCCGATAGTGCGACGATGGTTGGGATCGTAGTGAGCAGAGCCAAAGCAGTTCAGCAACTCGAGAATGGTAGCGATCCTCTTGACGGGTTTCCTGGAAACGGCCCTGGCATCATTCCAAGGCTGTGACCTGCCCATGTCTACGAGCCCAACCGAAGTGACGTCGGACCGTGGCCCCCGGAAGCGTGCTGCTGCGTGGTAGATAGGCGCAGTTTTCGGGGGTTATAACCGCCCCTCGCAATCCTGGATT
>JBBAPG010000037.1:0-3282 GCA_040400945.1 Polaromonas sp.
GGAGCAGCCCTGCCCCTGGAAGTCCTACGCAGTGTGCTGCAGCGTCAGTTGTATAACCTTGTGAACGATCCTAATCGCCACCGCTGCTCTACACGAATCGGAGGCTGTCGCGAAGACACGGAGCCTGACGCACCATATGCCTACAACTTCCCACGGGAGTCGCCGCTGGACGCGCCGATGGTAGCAAATGTGCGCAGCAAGTCAGGCAAGTACGGCCTGCGTGTACAGCCCGCCCGCAATGACCCGTGGATAAATCCCTACGAAAAGCACGCCCTGCTGATCAATGGTGGCAACATGGACGCCAGCTTTCTTGCATCCACGTCAGGCGCAGTGCACTACACCACGCAGTACGTGAGTCCGGAATGGCAGCGCCGTTCCTTCGAAGCCGCCCTGCTGGCTGTGTGGCGTCGGTATGCAGATGCGCACGGGACGCCACCTCAGCTGCGCCAGAGCATATATCTGCAGTGATGGCCATGCTTACCGGTTCCGATACACCGCTCGTGCAGCTGGCATACATTGGGCTGGGCAATGAGTGGCACCAGCTGTCTCACACACGCGTTGCATTGCACTGCTGGCTGCCCTCCCGCGGTAAGCTGCACGTCTGGCGCAACACGCCCACCGCAGCTCAAGTGCACCAGCATGACGTACTGCGACTTGACGCAGCTGCGCTCCTGCAGTACGTTTCAATCAACCACTGCTTCCCCGAGGATGTCATGTATGCCCACCGCCCGACAGAGGATGAACACTTGCAGCAGTACGTCTACGTGCAGTCGTGGGACTTCTTCTGGACGCCCCCAGCATACCGCCGCCGACGCTTGGAAAAACTCGTTCTCGTCGACCTCGTGCCTACGTTCACGGGCGACCTGTCTGATGAGCAGACCGCGTACACGGTGCTCAAGGCATTCCATCCGTGGCGGGATCTGGCACGCATCATTACCGAGGGATGCACGGCTGTGCAGACGCTGGAGCAGCTAGTTCAACGGCATGGAGGCCACCTTCCCACCGCCATGGAGCAGCTCGTGGAGCACCAGCTGCGCGTCGCCGCCACCATTGAGGAGCAGCGATCGGTTCCAGCGCCGCGGGAGCGAATGCAGCTGTCTCAAGAGGAGGCGGACGCCATTCTCGCCGCTTCCATGGACGCGGTCAATGTCACAGATCTCGACACCAACGCCGGCGAAATGCTTGCAATGCTGGGAGATGAACTAGACCCGCGCGGTGCACGCAGCGCAGTCTCTTCTGAGCTGTACCAGTTGCTGGCGCGCAAGGCTCCCTCCACGCTCACGCAAGCAGACCACCCTTTCATGCTGACGCGTGCAGACACCTATCACTCTCTACAGCGGTATGTGGACAGCGTCGTTGAGATCGCATCAGCGCATGCAAGTGGTGCGTCTGAAGCCGCCACACTGGGAAACCTGCAACGGAACTGGGAGGTTCACCGCGCCCATGTCCGCCAGTTGAGCACACGGGGAGCTTTGGGTAATCAACTCGCAGCATACCTGATCGTGTTTGACCGGTTGATCTCGGCGGATTTTCGCGTCACACGCAGCACTCTGCACGGATTGAGACTCCTTGTTCACAGCGATGCCATGTCGTATGCAGAGGCGCACACATTCCTGACGCAGAATTCAACAGCCTCAGCGGGAGGAGCAGCGGCCGCGTCTCACGTCTCCACGTCGTCCGGGGCAGCTATGCCTCCACGTATTCACGTAGATGAATCCTACGGAGGATTGGGCCTCATCAGGGCTGGCGATCCGTTGCAACTTCAACCAATAGGCGCGTCGCTGTACAACAAAGACCACGCGTGAGTGTCGCAGTTGTGGGAGCAAACGAGTGACGTGATGAACTTCACAGCGGTCTTGCGACGACTGGACGATAAGGACACTACTTGGATCCGGGCCTGGAGTTCCCACAACGTACTGGACACGCACGCTCACTTCAGCTACATTGACATCCTGAACGCGTTACGCCGGGGGGCACCTGACGCGTGGCAGCTTGCAGTACTCAATCGGCGCGTCCTCCAAACGGGCGACAGTGATGACCAGGCTCTGCTGCTCGCTCGTACGTTCGGAACCGTGCCTGCGGCGTACCTCTGCCAACGGCTCCCGCAGCCTCGCTCGGTCCCACAGAACTGCATCTTCTCAGCTGGCTACCGTCGGACTGCTGCAGACCTCACACGCGCCGCATGCGACAGTCACTTATAGGAGATGTTTCTGGTGTGGGCACAGCTCTTCCCTGCCGGCCGTGGTACCGACGCACTCGCAGACCTCTCAGAAACGGAACGCACTGCAATCTACCGCGCATTGTTTGAGATGGAGAGCGAGTCGGGCCACAAGCCGGGGCAGGACGTCATTCCTCTCCTGCCACTGAGCTTAGACATGCCTGTGATCCTTGCGCGCAATTTGTGCACGGAGCTGGGAATGGCCCACGGCTCGACCGGGCGGATGGCCGGCATGCTGTACAACGCAGAGAGAACGCACCCGGTTCGTCCAAATGCACTGCTGTGCGACGCAGCGCGTGAGACGCTGGCACAGCCGATCGGTCTGGTTCGTCTGGATCATCCTGATCCAAACCTACCACGTATCCCGGGCACTCCGCCCGATGATCCGTTTTTGAAGGGCGTCATAGCAGTGGCACCCATTGATTATGCACCGTCGACCGCCGTCACCGGCATCTGCGTGTACGCCAGCTCCCACTCAAACCCGCCGTCGCCATCACGATTCACAGTGAGCAAAGCATGACGTTACCGGCATCGCTCTTTTTGCCGCGCGAAGCATTCCAGCACTGCATGGTTTATGTGGCGCTCAGCCGCGTACGCGATGTACAGCACCTGTACCTGCAGTCGCCAATAATGCCGAATCAGTTGCATGCACGAGACGCGTCGTTCCAGAACCTGCTCGCACACGATGACCGGCTGCGAGCGGCCGGTGCAGCCACCATGACACGACTGGCTGCCTCGGGAGTGCTCTCGGCAGAGAGGACAGCACTGGCTTACGGCGTACCCGGCGTCAACACGCAGGGCATGTCCATTCCATTCTATGGAGAGGACATGACAGACGCATGCGCTTCCGTGCAGCCACCGGTTCCAGTACCCCTGCAGCTGGATACATGTGTGTAAACAGATGTAGAAATGGGACTCAACGAATAGTCCCAACGATACTCATATACGGTACACCGTATCGAATCGACGACAGTATGATCATACACAAAAAGACACAAGCTCACGATTGCAATTGCACATAAATGGATTGCATATGCATTTTGAGAACTCAAGTAAACCTGTTA
>JBBAPG010000038.1:0-2947 GCA_040400945.1 Polaromonas sp.
GACTGTGAAGGCACTGCCAGCCTCGCTGGCCCCGCTGCCGGTAACAACGCCGTCCTGCGGCACAGACGAGTCATCACTGGCCATGGCGCCCGCGCTCGCCGGCGCCTGCTTGGCATCAAGCGGCAGGCAGTACAGCAGCGGTACCAGCGGCGCGACGATGAGGCCCTCGACGAAAAACGTGATCTTCCATGAGTTGGCCGACGCGCCACCGAGAGCGTACCCCAGAGCAGTGCCAACGGGAATGGCCCCAAATAGAAGGCTCAGTTGTAGGCCTCGCCTGGACGCAGGTGCGTGGTCTTCAATCCACGGCGGCACCACCAGCTGGAAAGCAGCCTCACCCACGCCTGAGAGACATCGAGCCGCGATCAGCGTGTAATAATCGGGTGCGAGGCCGGATCCGATCACCGCAGTAACCCAAATTCCAAGACCGAAGGCCACCATGGGACCCGGTCTGACACGCCCGGCAACGTGGCCCAATACTATGCTGGCGACGGAGTAGCCGACAACAAACATGCTCTGGAGGAGGCCGAACATTATGTCTGGTGAACGAGCTTTCACCAACGGGTCGGCCGCAATGAAAGCCTGCACGCTAGCAAAGCCCCCAGGCACGACGCCCCGGTCGACATAGTTTAGAACGTTGATGAACACGAACAGAACAAGCAGGAGCACGGGATGTCGCACAGCGCCTGCCGCGGTCGCCGTGATTCTAGATCGATATCTGTCAAACATCGAAGCTGCCATTGCCAACACTCTTCAGTGGAGGAAGAAAAAAGCATATATATATATATATATATTATATACCTCGATGGTTGAAAATCCCGCTTGTGAAATACTACGCTCCCTCATCATCATCATGATGAGGCTCTTGGATCCAGACTAGACTCACTAGTTCTCGAGGTGATCATCCGGGTCCAGAGCCAGGTTCGTGTGAGCCAGCCGGCCCGCGGCCGCCCCACTGGGACGTCCGACACCGGCCATCTGCCTTACACAGCATTGGCTGCGGGGGCCGGTGGTCCGGAGCCATCAGCAGCGCGCGCGGCCGCTCCTGGCGGCGGAAGCGATAGCGATGGGGGCGGGCGGATGCGCGGAGGCGACATCACGGGCTGCGGGGACGCGGGCACGGGGCAGCAGTGGCTGGTCTTGCAGGTCTCCTCGGCGCACACGAGCTCGTCGCAGGCCAACCCTAGGTCCAGCACAAAGTTTGGAGCCACCAGCCGGCGGGGAGGAGGCGGGGGCGTCAAGCCGGTAGCGCCCCCACTGCCCGGCACCTTCCGCCCGCTACTTCTGCCACTGGCGCTGCGGCTCTCTTCGTCGCTGGGTAGCTCTCGCGCAGGGGTGACTGGTACCGTGGACGCGCCTTCGCTCGCTTCGCCCTCGCCCTCTGAGTCGCTACTACCGGGCACCGGTAGGCCCGAGCCTGACGCCATGGCAGCAGCCACCGACAGCGGACTGGGGGGCGGCACGCTCGCCCGCGCCTGCGCCATTGCCGCGATCTTGCGCTGCAGCTCCTCGCTGACGAACTCCGGCTGCACCGTGGACGCGTGGACCCCCGCCTCGTGCAGCAGGCCCTTCACGCCGTCGATGATCCGCCGGTAATCAACCGCCGCGGCCGTGCGGTCGATGATGACGTGGAGGGAACCAACGACACGGGAGTCTCCGAGGCTCCAGACATGGAGGTCGTGGATGCTGAGCACCCCAGGGAGAGCGAGCAGACGCCCCCGCAGCATCGCTAGGTCGATGTGCACCGGAACGCACTCCAGCAGCACGTGCACGGACCGCCGCAGCAGGGGAACAGTCCCAGCGGTGATAATCAGCACGATAGCCAGGGATGCCAGAGGGTCTGCAAGCTCCTTGTGGGGCCAATCTGTGAACGCCATGATAGAGCCTGCGACCATGACGCCGATGCTGCCCAACGCGTCGCCTAACAAGTGCAGCAGCACGCCGCTGATGTTCATAGAAAGCTTAGGCTTGCGCGGCGCGCGCTGACGCCCGCCCGCGCTGCCGCTCTCGCCACCGCGGGGCGCGCCGTGGCTGTGGCCGTGCTCGTCCCCCGCGATTGCGCCGTGGCCATGGCCGCCGCCATGGCTGTGACCATGGCCGCCATGGCTGTGCCCGTGCCCGTGCCCGTGGGAGAATAAGACAAGCCCCAGAAGGTTTATGCCTAGCCCGGCAGCGCCCACGGAGAGCATCATCGTGGACGAGTCGGCCAGCGACCCGTCGTCTGCGTGGTGAATGCCCACGGCAAGCCGCTGGAGCGACTCCAAAAACACCTGTAACGCCACCGCAAGCAGAAACACGGCGTTGATAAGGGCACCGACCACCTCCCATCGGACCAGTCCAAACGTGGCGGATGCTGTGGCGGCCCTCCGCGCAGACTTGCTCGCGTACAGCCCAAGGCATAAAGCGAGAACGTCACTGATCATATGATATGCGTCTGCCTGGAGTGCAAGGGATCCAATATACAAGCCGACTGCCATCTCCACCACCGCAAAGCCGCCCGTAAGGACCAGCATAGCAGAGAACTGCAACGTTTCGGATTGGCACTTCAGGCGCCACCCCGATGCAACTTTGGAACTTGGCTCTCGGAGGAGGCCAGCTTCCTGTCTTTCAAGATCAGCAAGGAAATTAGCATTTCTTCGCCTTACCCCCGGCTCAGCGCTGTCTTTCAAACGAAGTAGCACGGATGGCTCAGCATCCACGGCCAGGTCATGGCCGCAATTTTCATCATGCACGTGGACAAGCTGCTGCGGAACGTCGCCAAACGCAGGAAGCACTCGGGAGCTGGGGGACAAAGGGTTAGATGCCATCCGAGGTACCTCGATAAGAATTTCACGCAAGTACGAGGCTAGAAGTAAAGGAGCCGGTGATTAAGATGATGCTTGATTAAAGTGTGGTTATAATTAAAGAGCAAGAACCTTGTGACTCAAGGACGCTGGGGTGCGCGAAG
>JBBAPG010000039.1:0-2809 GCA_040400945.1 Polaromonas sp.
CAGCGTACCGCAGCACGTGCACCGGCGCCTCCAGCACGTTGCGACGCCGCGCGGCGGACGCGTAGGCGTCTGGCCCGGTTGTGGGCGCGGCTGGACGCGGCATAGCGAAGCCCGCGCCGTTGGGCGGCTGCGTAGCGTCGTCGGGTCCCATCAGAGACCCGAGCCCCTCCATAGAGTAGCCGACGTCCCCGCCCCCGGGCCCACCGTCCCCGGCGTCAAGGGCCGCAGACTCCTGCAGCCCTACCGCGGTGCTGCCCACCGCCGCCGCGCCGTTGCTGACGCCCTTGTTAGCGTACCGCTGCGGCGGGGTGGCGGGGGTCAGGACCACAAACACCGCAGCCGACGCAACCGCGCGCCCGTCCCCCTCCCCGCCCCCCTCCCCGCCCTGCCGCAGCGGCACACTCGCCACCCCGTGCGCCACGCAGTCCGCAGGCACGCCGTAGTAGGACTGCAGGTAGGCACTCAGCGCGGCGGCGTCGTCCGGCTGAGGCGGCGGCGGGGGCTCGTCCGTCGGCCCAACGTAGCCGCCCAGCGCCTCCTCGTCCTCTTCCTCCTCATTGTCGCCGACTGCCGGCTCGTCCTCGAGCCAGCCGGGCGACAGCTGGGCTGGCGTGGGCGTGTCCTGCTCAGCGGTCCACGACGCGGCCGCCCCGTCGTCGCCGTCAAGGTGGTCCCGGTAGTGGTCGCCCATCGCCAGGTAACCGTCGCCCCGGTCCAGCGCACCGCCTGCGCCAAAGTCGCCGTCGAAGAGACCGCCCGCCTCGCCGTCGTGCTGGTGCAGCGACAGCTGCTGGCCGCCACCGCTGGTGGTCTCGTCGTCTAGCCCCTGCAGGCCGTCGAGCTCTCCGCCCTCGCCACCCTGCAGCACGGCCGCTTCCACCTCCTGCAGCGCGGCCGCGACTTCCGCTGCCGCTTCCACCACTTCGCGCAGGCTTGGCGACCGCAGCTCGATAGCGGGTACGCCACCGCCGTCGCCCTCATCCCACACGAGGCCACCTCCCGGCTCATAGGAGCCATACGCGCCCGCGCCGCTCACAGCATCCTCCGCCCACTGCGAGTCCCAGTGGCCGCCGTCGCCGGTATCCAGGTCTCCCTCGTCCCATAGCTCCGCATTTCCGCCCGTGTCATCCTCCCAGCCCTCACCCGCGCCTGCGGATGCTGCAGAGGCGCGCTTCCCTCCCGCAGCCTTCTTCGCCGCAGGCGCGAGGGCTTCCTCTCGCAGCGGCGGCGCCTGGCTGGGCGCAAGGGCCAGCGAGGCCGCCACGGACGCTCCGCTGGGCAGCACCGGCCACGCGCGGAGCCGCTCAAAGTACGACAGGATCTGCGGCGCGGCGCCGGACGCGTCGCCCACTAGATCCAGGCTCATCATGGTCCCGTGCGCCGTGGGGGACAGCTTGGGCGTGGGCTCCTCCTCGATCAGCACCACTTCGTCCGTGCGGACGTCGATGCCGAGCCGGCACACGCGGATGGAGGACTCGCCCGCTTTGGTGGTGGCGACGGTGAGGGGCGCCTGCCGCGTCTACTGCTGCTGCGCCGCCTGCGCTGGGTCTACGCTGAGGCTGACACCTGCAAGGCTGGTTTGTGCGTACAGAACTGCGGCTTTCAGACCGACGCCGAACCGGCCGAAGCTACCTTCTGCGGCGGACAGACCAATGTCAGCATTCCCATCATCATTTGCGGCCTTGGTGGTCGCAAACACGCTCCCTAGCAGCACAGGCAGCGTAGTTTGAGGGATTCCGACGCCGTCATCTTCCACGGCTACCTGCCAGATGGGGCATTCCCCGACTTCCGCTTCCTGTAGACCGGGGAGCGAACTTTTGTCATCTCTCCCGCGCCTGCTGCCAGCTTTCGCCTTGCCCAAGCTTCCTTTGGGGTTAGCTTTTGTAGTCATAACGCTTCTATCATTATCATCCTCCGTGTCAATGCGTGCACTGTGGGCCCGGGTTACCTGCAATGGTTTTACCCTAACTGATACCGTTGTCGCGGATGCATCGAGCGAATTCTCCACGAGTTCCCTTATGCATTGCACCAATGCCGATGCCGCTTGGCCGAAGCCAGTAATGGACTGGTTAGCGACGAGGAAGCCTGCGCGTGATCTAGCTTGCGCGTTCATTCCATCTGAAGCTTTAAGTTGACGCTCTCTCGACACCTTCGAATGAGTGTTGGTGTCTATCTTGTCTTCTATCCCAATCCCGTTAACGCTGCGGGATGGCGAGTAAAGATCACAGACATATCCTCATGTATAGCCTCGTTGATTCACTCTTTGGGGAAACAGATATTTCCCACGCTCAATGCCGGATCCGAGTCTACGTTCCCCACGTCTTTTTGTAGTATGAATCAATCATAGCTTGGACTGACTATCTGACTATAAAGACATCGGCATTATTATTCTTACCTCTTGTGTTGACACGCCCGTGTCATTTCCGCATGTCCGCCCGTGTTACATTTCACAACACCAATATCGCATCACCCTGGGCTTGTTAACTTCAATCGAGTTCCAGCACCATGACAATGGCTAATAAAGATACTGATACCAATGTGACGTTGAAGAAGGCAGCGAGCCGCGCGCTTGGTGGAGGAATAGCCGTGAGTTTCTTGTCGATTGATTACCGGGGCAAGTGGTCCGATTGTGCATTTCTTTGTTCTTTGATACTCAACTGGTTTTGCATCGCCTTTTACGATCTAAGTTACCTTTTTTTTGTTGATCTGTGCTGCCGTGCTTCAAATGGCTCTCTTGAAGCCGAAATCATCCACAACGAACCTTGGGAGTGTCATCGGCAGCGCTACTGACATATGCATCCAATCGTTC
>JBBAPG010000040.1:0-2785 GCA_040400945.1 Polaromonas sp.
CGAGTCACTGGCACGATCAGGGTACTACTGTGAGCCCCAGTCGACGGCCACCCAACGTGAATGTCTTTCCGGCAATCCAGGACCGCACATACCACACTTCCACACTTCCTGTCAGCTGCAATAGTTGTCTCTGCAGTTCCGAGGTTGGTAACAAATAAGCTTCGGTTTCCCATTAATCACTCAAGTTCTTACGGCGTACGACCATTCCTGGTGCTTGGTTGCGTCGCGGGAAAAGTCACTTGCCCGGTTATGTTATCGTCGGAGAGACTCTTCCTGTGAATATCATTGCACTACGTCTGCTGCGTAGTAGATAGGCGCAGTTTTCTACGTCCCTTGCAGCTACTGCCCCGGTCGACTAACAATGGCTCCACTAGTTCGCCATGCGGCGGCGGTCGCGTTGTTGTCCGCAGCGGCTGACGCCCAGTTTAACCTGGTGCTTCTCAATGACACGGACACCTCAGGCGCCAAATGTCTGGACGGGTCAGCCGCAGGGTACTATGTAAAGCACGGTGACCCAAACAAATGGGTTGTCTCTTTTCAGGGTGGCGGCTGGGCCTGGAATGAGCAACAGGCGCTGGAGCGCAGTAAGACGAACCTGGGAACGTCGACTTTGTGGCCACATCAAGGCTCATTCGGCGGGATTTTGGACTCAAACCCCGAGCACAATCCTGACTTCGTCAACTGGTCGGCTGTACTGGTGCGTGGTGGGCGTCTCCATTTGTTGTCTCCCCTCTCTACACGGTCTACGTGCACGGCTCGAAAGCCCAATCGCCCACCTCAACTGTATGGTCCCCCGTCCACATCGCTACATCGCACGTGCAGCTCCCCTACTGCGACGGCGCCAGCTTCAGCGGCTTCGTCGCGGCGCCCGTCCTCGTGAACAACACGCCGCTCTTCTTCCGCGGCCACGCCATCGTCAACGCTGTGATCGGGCAGCTGCTGGGGACGGAAGGCCTCAAGGCCGCAGACGAGCTCATAGTGATGGGAGGGAGTGCTGGAGGCCTGTCCACGCTGCTCCACGCCGACTACGTCGCGGGCCTCGTGCGGGCGGAGGCTGCAAACGCGTCCCTACGCGTCTCCGCGCTCCCGGACTGCGGCTTCTTCCTCGCCGCCGCGCCGGACGTCTTCGGGCGGCCCTTCGCGCTGGCTGAGTACCAGTACGTCGCCAACATGCAGGTGTGTGTGAGGCAGGGATTGCGGCTGGGGGGAACGCTCATAACCAACTACCCGACAGATGATTTATGACGGGGGCCGTGTGCGGGTCGAGCCAACTTTGTCACACCGCACTGAACTCGACCCCATCATTTTCTACCGTTACCCCCCCCCCCCCCTCCCCGCAGAACGTCACCGGCTCGCCTGACCAGGTGGACGCGGACTGCTGGCACGCTACACCCGTCGACATGCGCTGGCAGTGCTTCACAGCGCCATGGACGTGAGTCAAGAGCTCGCGCGATCGCGCGTCCGTAATCCCCTGGCGCGCACTTTCATAATGAAGCGCTGTGCCCGCGCTCATCGCACGATCGCCTCCTCTCCACGCCACACCCGCACTGCCTGACTGGCTTCACACTGCAGGTACCCGCACGTCCAGACGCCCGTGTTCCTTACCAACTCTCAGTATGACCAGTGGCAGATGCCAAACATCCTAGCGCCCGTCGGCGACGGCGCCGACGGCACCTGGAGCGAGTGCTTCCGCAACCCTTCGTCAAAGTGCACCCCAGATCAGTACTCTGTGTTCCAGGCCTGGCACGTGCAGTTCCAGAGCACGTTCAACATGTCCGCTGCCTTCAACCCGGGCGCGTTCAGTGCTAACGGCGCCTTCATCACGAGCTGTCTGGAGCACGGGGAGCAGGAGGCGGGGATGTGGGACGTCATTACCGTCGGCGATATCACTATGCGCGATGCAATTCACGAGTGGTATTACCAGACCGCGGGGGCGGGAGGGCAGCAGTACTGGCGGTTTGATGCCCCGTGGCCGGGCAACCCGTCGTGCACCAAAGTCACGCGCGCACGCGGCACTGGAGCTCATGATCAGGCTGGGGCGGCGGGCGCGCAATGAATAGGGCACTAGTGCTGCAGTGAGCCCCGCCCATATAGAGATCCGATAGAGATCTAGATAGAAGGGTGTGGTGGGTTCGAGCTCGAGATGCGCGTGTCGAGAGTTAGACGTTGGCAGGCATCGGGGCCTACATGTACAATCCTAGGCCTGGGCCGTGAACCATGAATGGCAGTAACCGGTATTTAACATTTTAATTTTCGAGGTATAATTAAAGAGCAAGAACCTTGTGACTCAAGGACGCTGGGGTGCGCGAAGCGCTCCCCACCTCTACCGTACTGCCGGTAGCTTTTTCCGGATCCGACACCTCGCAAGCTGTGGGGGGCGGGTGCCGTGGCAGGGAAAGCCCCCGCCACGTCACCGGCTGGAACCGCGCGCGGCGGCGACCTTTCGGCCTACCGCCGCAGCCACTCTCGTAGCGCGCAGAACCAGCCCGTCCCCGCCGTGACTGATCCGTCGCATAGCGCATGCCCCAGTCAAGGACTGGTGCACGCGACAGCCGTGGGGCCTGGCAGCTCGTTAGAGCTCGAACGGATTGCTCCGTCAGGACACCCGCCACTATAAAATAGTAGCACGGCTGGTTCACGCGACAGCCGTGGGGCCTGGCAGCTCGTTAGAGCTCGAACGGATTGCTCCGTCAGGACACCCGCCACTATAAAATAGTAGCACGGCTGGTTCACGCGACAGCCGTGGGGCCTGGCAGCTCGTTAGAGCTCGAACGGATTGCTCCGT
>JBBAPG010000041.1:0-1169 GCA_040400945.1 Polaromonas sp.
CGCAGGCATTCAGCCGCTCCTGGGCGTCTGCGGTGGGACCGCCGGCGCACTCTCAGCTGCCGGTGGCAGCGTCCCGGCCCCGGCGCCTCTCATCGACGCCTAGCGACGTGTTCCGCGCCCCGCCTGCCGACGCTGCGGGCGACGAGCCGTGCCAGCCCGAGGGCAGCGCGGACGGACCACCCTCCTCCTCCGCTGCAAGCCCCGGCCTACCGCTGGACGAGTCCCCTGGCGGCGGCTGTATGCCCTCAGTCATCCGACGCGGGTCAACCCCTCCGCCGCTTGCTGTGCTCCGATCCCTTCGGGATCCGCCTGTCCTCCCTCCGACTCTGCTGTGGATCCACGGCGGCGGCTTCGTGGGCAGCTCGTTCGCGTCAGACTCGGTGTGGCTCTCTCAGACCGCCGCGTCGTGCCCCTCGCCGCTCCTCATCGTCTTCCCTCACTACACGCTCGCGGGGACCAGTGGCGGTGCTGGGCGCTACCCTACCGCGCTGAACGAGCTGCTGGAAGTCTACCGCTGGCTGCGCCCGCGCACGCACGTGCTCGTGTGCGGCGGCGACTCCGCGGGCGGTAACCTCACCGCCGCGCTGACTCTGCGGTGCATCGACGAGGGCATGCCCCTACCGCAGCGAGTTGTAATGGCCTACCCAGCCCTGCAGCTGTCCCCCGCCCCCGGCACCGCGCGCGCACTGTCCCTACATGACCCGATCGTGCCAGTGGCCCTGTTGCAGGCGCTGGCCCGCGCGTACGTCCCGCGCAGCTACGCGGAGGCCGCCACGGACCCGTACATCCACCCTCTGTTAGCCACCGACGACCAGCTGCGCCGCTTCCCGCCGACGTTCCTGGTGTCTGGGGGCTTGGACCCGCTGCTGGACGACGCTGTGGACTTCAACACGCGGCTGCGGCGCGTGGGCGTCCCTGGGCTGCTGATGGTGTCGCGGACGCTGCCGCACGGGTTCCTGAACTTTCCGGCTCTGCCGGGTGCTGACGCTGCGATCTCACAGCTGCGCCGGTACATCACGGAGGCCGTGAGTAGTACCGCCGCCACCGAGTAGATCAGTCGACAAAGACTCGGGCAAAGTGCAATGAGGGAGGTCGCATCGGTGAATGGGCCGCACATGTGCACGTGCGCATGCCGGCGTACAGACTCGAACGAGTCCGAAGGAGTTTGA
>JBBAPG010000041.1:1269-2748 GCA_040400945.1 Polaromonas sp.
GTTTGACTCCGCGCTCTCCTTGGACTTATCGAACAATATCCATGGGAACTTGAACAAGTTATCATCAGCCAAAGCAAACGGGGCCCCGTTTATTGCCACTTTCTGGCCAGTGTCCATCCCAGGCTAGAGCGTTGTAGCTCCGATGATCATATCTTACTTCCTTGTCGCCAAATCCTGGTATACGAATTGACCAGCAGTGAGCAGGTTGTCTTGCTTTGGGATCTGGACGGCACTCTGTCCGATAGCAGCGGGCTTGGGCTTCCTAGCACGAACGCCATCCTGGCTCGATTCGGGTTTCCACTCATAACCGCGGTGGATTACCATGCCCCCCAAAGAGGTTTGCGTGGCATGCAACGGGTGACGCTGACGATCCTATTGGATATGCGCTGGGCAAAGCGTTTGACGAGCTATACATAACGAAAGTTAGCGCAGCGACAACGCCACTTTACAAGGGCATTGCAGAGATGTTACATCGACTTTCGTCCGACGTTCCAGGGTTGAAATATGGAGTGCTATCGAACGCCTGTGGTGCGTACGTTAGAGCTGTGCTCAACGTCACAGGTTTATATTCGCTTTTCGACGTCGCCCTGGGAGCCGACGACGTGCCAGCTGCCAAGCCAGCGCCCGACGGGCTCTTACAGTGCTGTCAATTCCTGGGCACTTCCCCTGAAGCATGTGTGTATGTCGGCGACAGCCCAAGTGATGGGATCGCGGCAGCTTCTGCAGGCATGCGAAGTGTGGGTGTAACCTGGGGAAGCAACTCTCGAGAGAGCGTATCTGCGGATTTCGATGAAACTGTGGACTCAGTCGCTGAATTGGAGGCTTCATTACGGGCGCTGTGTGCTAAGATCCAGGCATCTGCACCAGTATGATATGAAGACAGTCGTCAGCCAGGAGCCTCAGGGAGAATCTTTCGTTTCGAAGCAGCAGCAATACCGGCGTCTGGTAGCACGATGAAGCGACTGATGCCGGCGATATGGATGTCAATTTCTGAGGCCTCCGAGTCCGCCTAGGCGCCGGCGCCTGCCGGCCTACATGTTTAAGACTTCTACATCTGCCATGCAGTATACCGGTAGGCGGCCTAGGATCGAATAGGCCTAGCTGGGGCCCGGGATCAACATGTTGATACTACACGGTAAAAAATGTGGCCGTAAGTTTTTGTCCATGCACATGGCAGGGGACCAGTGGATCAATAGTGCACTCGAGCTCATGATGCGAAAGTCTAGCGTTTTCAAATCTGGTGTTGTGCACTGCCATCCGCGGCCACCGGGATCGCGACAACCGGAGCTCAGCTGCAGCCTACTATCTTCGATATCGGCCCGGGCACGGCGCCAGCGGGTCCGCCCTGCATCCGCAGCGCCGCGTCGATGGGCGGTGTGAACCCTACGCCCAGCTCCCGCAGCGTGCGGCTCAGGAAGGTCAGCAGGGCGCTGCGAAGCGCGTCGATGCGCCCAGAGTCATCCCACGACAGGCACGGCA
>JBBAPG010000042.1:0-2483 GCA_040400945.1 Polaromonas sp.
GGGGCGTCCCGCGGGGTGCCGGGGGGCGCTGAGGCGAGGACCCCTGACGTCAGCACGTCGATGCCTCGCCCCACAACGTCCAGGCCCCGCTGTAGAAGGCTCCGAGTCCGAGTCTGCGCGCACTGGCAGGCCAGGCCCGGGTCCCCCGACCGTGACCGTGACACCACGCACAGCAGCCTGAGCGCTAGCTGCGCTGCGGCGCTGCCCGTGTAGGCCCCAATCGACAAGACCGCTGGCACTGCCGCACACTGGCACGAACTTTCAACGAACTTCCGTCACGGTTCAACTTCAAGTTAGCACTCAGGCTGGCACTGGCATGATGATATAACTGACTGTGAACGGCACCCGGGCCCCGGGCCCGGCCGGGCCCGGGGCCCGGGACTCGGGCCGACTCCCCGGGCCGGCCGAGATCGTCACTGGCACCGTGAGTGGGCCGTACAGCAGCTGCCAGTGCCACTGGCAGACTGCCACCGTGACCGTGACTGGCAGTGCCGCGTGACTGTGTCAAGCCTACCGCGTGACGGTCCCGGCCGGCGGGTGTCGCGCCACCATTGCAATAATATCCTTTTCACTCTTCTGTAGTATTGATCAGTTGGATATCAATCATTTTTGTTCAACAGTTTCGCGATTACCACTTGATGGCACCTGCTAAAATGAGTCGAAGTGGCCATGTGTGAAGACCGTCCCCGGTTTGTTGGATAAATTATCAGTGGCATTATAAGGGCTAACCCTAGTAAGCTTAGCTACAAGTTGCGATCACTGTCTAGCGATATACTGGTATCTCGCGCATAAGGCATTCGGGGCTGCACTTTAGCGCTTCGACCCTGGTGGTCAGAAGTCAGTTAGGGTCACAACCGGGTCCGTCTTAACTGTAATACTTCATAGAAGCATTTTCCAATAGCTCCAGTGCCATGTCGGTCTGCTGGTCGACAACTTGGCCCTTGCCAAGTCTGATCGAGAGTGCCTTAAGCGTCTGCTTTATCGGGCCCTTTCTATGTATTGTCGCGCTTCTTTTTGCATGGCTTTACCCCAAATGGGAAACATCTTTTGACTGCTGTCGTCGTAAGGAGAATTTTACCGTCTCTGTTGTTGATTTCTTCCTGACTGCCTTGGCTGCGTTCGGCACAGTCTCTTTGTTGACCATGGGCCCGTCTTGCTCAGGATGGCGATATGCCACCCCTTGGGTATGCGCAGCTACCAGTGGCGTTCTAAAATTGGTCACTGGATGGCTCCGCGACTCATCTGCCACCCGGCGGCGACTCTTGGAGAAGAAAAAGCTTGCAGTCCTGCTTTTGGAAACGACGCACCCTGAAGTCAGCTCGCTACTTAAGAGCCGGGATGACGAGTTCGTCAACTATAGCTACCTGCCTCGCAAAGACGATGAAGAAACTGCCGATCCGTTCGATAAAATGGAAAAAACATCCAGTAAGATTTGTGAGGCTTTGGGCTACAAAAACACCGGCGCGGACGGAATTTCATTTGTGCCGCAGACTAAGACAACACTACCAGAGCCGGGGACGCAATTTTCTCTAATTTGCACACCCTCGACGTCCGCAGCGGCAGGAAGCGCGCGCGTGTGTGCCTATTTGGATTGCCCAACGCTTCCCAACTCCGTGATTGTCATAACTGCGGGGCACCTGCCGTCTCAATGTACCAAGGGTGTCCTCGATGGGCGCGAGGTCACGCTGGTCGCCAAGGTGGATCCCGACTATGACGATGTCACGGAACTGGCCTTCGGTCTCGAGTTAACCACACGGGACTCACACCCTCGGACCGCTCTTGCTGCTGTGGAAGTCGGTGCATATGCGATGGCCCGGGAAGCCACAGACAAGCACTCTGCCCTCCCCTGCAGCTTGCCAGGGGCAACCGGCGCCACCCCAGCGGGGAGCGGTGGTAACTACGCAAGGGCGTGCGTTGACATGTCTGACGCAACAATGCTCTCCTATTTAGATGGATCCGTATGGCGTCGATTCGTGGTGGATAGAGTAGCTACCTCAACGCGCAAGAGTACGAGGGGCGACATCCTGCGTGTGGTTTATATTGCTATCGCCGCGAGCGGGACGCCACCATCTGCTGTGCCCAAGGTCGGTGACTCTGGTCTACCATTCTTTGATGCATCGGGCCACCTCCACTCGTTTCTGGTAGCGCTTGTGCGCAGCGACACGGGCCCCACTCGGCTGATGCTGGTGCCCGCAAGCGCCGCCCTAGCGCAGTTGTGCAGGCTTCCGGGACTAGCCGACCATGACATCAGGGGATTCGTAGCGCCCCAGAGCGTGGAGGATCGCGTGACAGAGTTGCAGGCTGCCTTCCCCTTTCAGAATGTCGCGGCCTTATTGGCTGTGATGGTCGCGGTCGTCGTATCAAAATTGCGGCGCCCTCCTGGCGTGGCTTCAGCCGAACGGCGGCCGCTTCTTGGCAGCGGTTCGATCGCGGCCCTCGAGGAGGAGGCCGGGCGGATCTCTGGAGGGACTAGCGGCTCCGGC
>JBBAPG010000043.1:0-2451 GCA_040400945.1 Polaromonas sp.
GACGTGAACAATGGTGTTGGCACCCGATTGTTCAAAGTGCAGAAAATTGGTTAGGCTACCCGAACCTTCGCCGACCAGCAAATCACGCAAATCGAGCATGTCGCCACCGCTGGACACCGGTGCTAAATTGAAGTCCTTGATGGTATCGACGGCGGGTATTCCTACTGCGCCTGCATCACCCAGGTGCCATTCAAAAACATCAGAACCGTCGCCGCCGATCAAGAAGTCATTGCCAGGCCCACCTATCAACGTGTCGTTGCCAATACCGCCGTGTAAGGTGTCAGCTCCCGCAGTGCCCACCAAAGTGGCATTGCCATACAAACTGCTCAACTGATCGTTGTAGGTGAAAGCGCTTGATGTCACCGTTGTGCCATCGGTATCTGTGACCGATGCAGTGATGGTTTTATGTGCTTCCTGCCCCAAGGTGGTGACATTGACTGCTGTCAGCGTGTAACTGAAGTGGCCCGTGCTGTCGGCCGTGACTGTGCCAAGAGTTGAAGTTTCAGAATGAAGGGTGACGACGCTGTTGGCGTCTGCTGTACCCGCCACAAAATCTGCACTGGCATTTGCCGCATGGTCCGCGCCGCCTGCCCTGGCACCCGCACCCAATGTGATGTAACCGTTCTGCGCAAACAGGCCACCGTTAGAACCCTGGGGACCGGCAATGATGGCATCGGCTCCCGCCGTAATATAGTTTTTTGAAAAAATGCTACCCAGGACCTGAGCACCTGCTCCTATGGATGTGTAGCCATTCCAAACATTCCAGGCAATAGAAGCACCTTCACCGGCATTGACCAAAACAATCTTGGCGCCAGCGCCAATAGCCAAGATGTCCGTGATGTTAAAAATCCAAGTCTGATTGGCAAGACCTTGGCCATCAAGTGTCAGGGTGGTGGAGGCAGTTGTCGAAAAGCTTGCGGCACTGTAGACGCCTGCCACCAGGGTGGCATTGCCCATGGTTGCAGCCAGTGCTGTCCCAGAACCCATCGCATGTAAAGCAGCTTGCGCATCAACCATATGTTGCAGATCTGCCGACTGCTCTGCCGTCATGAGTGCCGAAGAAAGGTGCTCTTGTGAGCTGCCCGCCAAGCTGCCAGCACCAGCAGTGATAGCGCCGACTGCGGCATCTGCGCCACTGATGATGGAATTTGCGCCGGTGGTCACGTAACTGCCAGACAACACGCTGCCAGACACGGTGGACGTTGCACCCGTCACTGCGGACGATGCGCCAGTCGTGGTGTAAGTACCCGAGAAGATGTTGCCTTCTACCTTGCCGCCTGCTCCCATCGACGTATAAGTACCGGACATCACGTCACCCGCCACCACTGAGCTGTCGCCCGTCGAGACATAGGTCCCTGCGTAAATGGACAAGCCACTGAAGTTGGAGGCGATTGACCCGCCAGTAATCGTCACATGCGCTGCGGTGTCCATCACGGCGCTGTCACGGCCTTCTGGTGAGACATCGCCATCTTTGTCGGTCAGGGTCGCCGTAACTGTTAAGGCCGTGCCGTTGGCAGGACGGGCATATTCAAAGTTCAGGCTGCCTGCGGTGATCTGGGCTAAGGTCAAGACCACGGGCGTCTGACCCGATACCGTCAGGATGTCGCCGGGCAGTGCGCCGACCGGGATGCTGACATTGACACCCACCTTGCCGCTGATCTCGCTGCGGCTGATGGTGCCGTCGTTGTCGCTGTCTTCGGTGATGACGACTACTGGTGCGACCGTGGCGGTGCTCGGCGCCGCGTCGTTGTCGGTGATGGTGGCCGTGCCAACCACCGCTGCGTTGCTGGTGAGCGTGCCAGTGAGCGCGCCGGTGGACAGCGTGAAAGTTTCGTTTGGCTCGCTAATGGTGTCGTCGGTGGTGGCCAGGCGCAGCTGCACCGAGGTCTGGCCTGCGGCGATGCTGACAGCGCCGCTGACGGTGCTCCAGGTGGAGCCGCCGTTGGTGGAGACTTCCAGCGCGGTGGCCGCCGCCGTGTCGGTGCCCAGCGTGGCCGAGCCGCTGCTCAATGTGGGCGTGAAGCTGACAGGCGTGCTGGAGGCATTGCTCAGGCTGACCATGAAAACGGCGCTGATGCCCTCGGTCACCGTCGGGTTGCTGATGCTCAGCGTGGGCGCGTCGTCCACGATGGTGCCGGTGGCGACGGCCTGGGTGATGGTGCTGCCGGCACTGTTGCCCGACAGCGTGACGGTGAAGGTCTCTGCACCCTCATAGACGGCATCCTGCGTGGTCTGGACCGTGAAGGTCTTGCTGGTCTCGCCGAGCGCAAAGGTCAAGGTGCCGTTGTGGGCCGTGAAGTCGCCCACAGCGGCGCTGTTGCTGCCAGCGATGCTGGTGGCGAAATCGATGCTCTGGCTGGCCTGTGCGTCGCCGGTGCGGCTGACGGTGAAGGTGGCCAGGCCGCCTTCGCTGACGGTGACGTCGCCCACGCTAAAGCCGGTGCGGTCGTC
>JBBAPG010000044.1:0-2001 GCA_040400945.1 Polaromonas sp.
GGCAGAGGCTGCTTCCGATGACGACGCTTCAGCGACCGTGGCCGAACTTGACGACGCAGCTGAGGCTGCAGCAGCGGCCGCGCTGCCAGACGAAGACGAGCTCGCGGCCCCATGCGTGCCTCCTGACAGCTTCTGGCGCGCCGTGTCGAGGGCAGCGCGGAGAGCGGCGAGGATCCTGCCGCGCATTACCTCTTTCTTGGCTGCGCCTCGCGTTGAGTGGTCGATCCACTCCGTGGAATCAGCTGCTTTGGGGGCCACAGAGTCAGCTGCGGTGCACAAATCGACAAGGGCGCTACCGGCCAGCTGCTGGGCGGCATCCAAGTCACCCTGCTTCTGCACGGCGCTTTGAAGGGCTAGCTGCGAAATCGACGCATGCAGTGCGCGTGCACGCGTGGGAGCTGAGTTCAGGACGCCAACGTGCTCTTTCGTGCCGCTCTTAGTGATGACAGTGTCGCCTATGCTTTGATGCATTGCTGCCTTCACGCGCGTAGCGCACTCGGGCGTGGACACGCTGGCCAGCAGCAGAAGCGCAAGCCCGCCTTCCCCCCGCAATGACCCTTCGATGCGCTGCAGGTGCGGCTTCCGAAGCGTGGATGTGCAACAAAGCGCCAAAAAAGCAGGAACAGTGCTCCTCAAGTCAGGGGTGGGACCAGCGGCCCCGAGTTCGCCCAGCCACAGGTTATACACGGTAATCACGGCGTCTGCGATAACTGCACGTGCGTTGCCGTCTGCAGCGAGATGAGTAGCCTTGAGCATGGCGGGGGCTCGGCCCATCGCGGCCGACACCTCCGTTGGGCTACGTTCAGAAAGGCGGCCTGCAAGGTTCAGCACGCCTCGAGCGCCGCACCCCTCGTCATGTTGGCGACCAGAGGCGTAGATGACGTATAGCGCCAGAGCAGCGATCTGGAAATCCGTCGGTTCGTTGGACACAACTTCGAAATCAAAGTCTGCAGGTGGAGGATACGAGTGGTGCGTCCGTGGGCGTCCTACTGTTACAAAATCACAGATACGTGCTTCTCTCGCCAGCTATGCGCAGCAATAAACACCGCCCAGCGTAGAGACGCACCTTCGGTAGCCAACAACTTCGCGGCGTCGCGCTGTGGCCCGGCGATAACGGGCGGATGCCAAGCTGCGGCAGAACTGGAGGAGGGCGCCCCGGCCATGGTTTTCGGCTGAATGCGACGGCTCCGCCGGGTCAAAAGGACGGGCGCATAAGAATAAGCCCAGCGAAGGCGCTTGTAGTCGGATTTGTCTGCACAGAATAGAATATGGACCGGTGAAGGGATTAGGGTGGGAGGCGAGCGACGAGTGGGCGATGAGCACCTTCCCGCTACCATCTCATACCCAAACCTCGCGTGCTTCTAAAGGCCTAATATATAAGCCTCCCAGTGCATGATTGGTGCCCGCGCGACCGTGTACACAGCCTGTAGGCACTCTGAACACACAATTTCGGCCATTTATTGAGGCGGTGATAGCTCCTGACAGAGGCTTCCTACCCCCCCAATATCCCCCCTCAATTTCACTCACACTACTAATACCAAATGGTCTGACGCAACGACGGCCACAGAAAGAACTCAGGAGATGAGAAACCGGCACCCGACGCGATGCATCGACCGAGTGAAGAGGTCGCCGTTGCACCGTACAAACCGAAACCAAACGCAGCAAAGCGAGCGGTTTAAGGCTTGGATGAGTAAAAAAGTGAGCCTAGAACTGTCGGATATCGAATCGCATGACTAAATCAGTCTACGCGAACTACCGAATGCATCAATGTCCGGCCTAAAGTGACATGCTCCGATAACACGCCAAATAACAAGCCCGGGGCCGGAAGCGGCGCAAAAACACAAATCCGCAAGCAAATAAATTAAATTGACACGGTCGAAATATCGACAATGCGCTTGCAAGTGGTCGCAGTCCAGAAAGGGGGGGGTGCCGGGAGTCGACTTTGGCAGTTGGCCGGCCGTACCGAGGAGTCGCCACACCTGTGTTACTTAATTATCCGTG
>JBBAPG010000045.1:0-1773 GCA_040400945.1 Polaromonas sp.
GGTAGATTCTTTCATCTCGTCTGAGGGCCGCGATCTGATGGAGTCGACTCGAGACTTAGATCGCGGAACAAGCGCACCACCTGGCTTTCTTGCAAAGCTCCTACAAGCTGTGGAAGACGAGAGTACCCAGAATATTTTTCATTGGGGCCCAGATGGGCGATCTATTGTCATTGAATCAGAAGAGTCCCTCGCATCGGAGGTCCTTCCTCGCGTGTTTGGTCATTGCAACACGGCTTCTTTTTTACGCGGGCTTACCTACTACGCTTTCAAACGAAAGTCGAACCTTGATGGTGTGTCTGATGATATGATTGCTTCCGAGTTGCTTAAAAAGGTCACGTCAGAGCGAGACAAATGCGGCCCTGAAAAGCTAGCTAAGACGATCGAGTACTTTCACCCGAGTTTCATACGCGGGCGCCCGGATCTACTAAGTGGCGTAGTGCGGCGCACGAACGCCAAATCTACGCCCATTCGGGGCGGCCCAGTGCGTAGTGAGGCCGCAAGTGCCTCACCGTCCACATCGGGGCGGTCTCGACTGGCAAGTAGCCTCACAGACGATGCTGACGACCCTCCGCTTACCACCCCCTCCTTCGACGGCGTTGGTCACACCGGGAGCGGCCACCATCCTCGGCTTCACGCGCACAAACGCAGTAAGTCATCCCTCGGCGAAGCTGTCACAACAACAGTTTCCGATAGCGGCAGCCACGGGGGCACCGATGGCTCCGCAAAATCCCCACCTTTGCCTCTCGCCGAGACTTTGGCGCGCCTTTCAGCTGCGTCGGGCGTGTCTCTGGACCTGACCCTTCTGAGGCCTTCAGTGCGGCGTGACCTCGGGTCCCTGGCAGGCGCGGAGGTCGAGGAGCTGCTTTCTAGACTGCAGGCATCGGGCCCTGCCGTCACCGGCGGCTTTGTTGCTGCGCTGTGCGTACCAGAGGCGCAGGCAGCGGCCCGCGCAGCGCCCACCAGTGTCGTGGCTGGCGCCAATAGCGATGCGTCCACGGGAAACCGCGCTGCGTCGTCTAGCCCCGTCCAGGCTCTTGACGCGTTTCTCAGCGCAGAGACGGGCTGAGCAGCCTGCCAAGTTGCTCAGCCTGGTGGTTTCGACTCGGTACCTGGCGGTAAAGATGAACAGTCCGCGAGCGGAGAGCATCACGGAGGCCACGCCCGCGGGCGCCCGCGGGGCCGGCCCCGTGGTCGCGGCGGGCTGGGGCGGAATGTGCTCGTCGACCCGTCATCATACGGCCGCGGCATGCGCCACCGCAAGAACGCGGCGCGGGAGGACTTTGTGTACACCCGTGACTTGGAGGCTTACGCAGGGCCGGACCCTGACGGTGCGCACGGGGCTGACCGGTACGCGCTTGAGGATTGCGACTCCGAAAAGCAGCGGGCTGCGTTTGAGTACACAGGCGGGGTTGTGCAGCCCTTTTCGAGTGGGAGGTATGAAGTAACTGGGCCGGCTTGGTGCCGTCCAATCTATGACGATCTCCCGGCAGCGTCCATCCCTTCTTCCGCATTCCCTGCGAGCGCTGATTCCTCTCGTCCATCCCCGCTGTGCCCCGGCGCGGCTGCCTGGGAGAACCATCCTCTTGACGCCAGCGAGGCTGGGGAGGGCCGCTCGCTGCTGTCAGCTACCGCACATGCAGCGTGCGCCGCGGCGGCGTCGGCGGCTACCCGCGGAGGCTGGCTGGAGGCTGAACATTCGCCACGTTTACCCGGCCTCGATCATGAGCTCGGCGCCGCCAATGAAGCTGACGCGCTGATCATGACGGCTGCGTT
>JBBAPG010000046.1:0-1635 GCA_040400945.1 Polaromonas sp.
AATGTGCCCGCCCGCTTCTCGCCGCAATCTCAGCCCGCAGCAGATCGAGCTCCTTGCGTGGCGTCTCAAGACGACTGAACTTACATATGATTGAGCCCCATGGATGTGGGGACAATACGTCGCATTGCAATTGCGACGTGTTTTAAGGGCTTTAGGGCCCGGATACATCCAGGTGCGTACCAGCGTGTTTCTCTTGCGAAGCAAACGCGCGAGAGGGGGCATTGCCGCCGAGCAGACAGGCAACCGAAGGGGCATGTTTTCAACCGCGCACAACATGTAATACAGATTGGATCGGCTAAACGCTACCCGAAATGCACAGGATGAGGCTGTCTCTGTGAAAAACCACCACCAAAACCAAATGTAAACTGACCTTCAGCCCCGTGTCCATCCCTGGCTCATCTCTCTTACTCCCATAGAACAATTGAGGAGCGTGGAAGGTTGGTCCTCTTGCTCAACTCTCATGGAGAAGCGGTGCGACTCTTCTCTCACGCAAATACGCCCTGTTCTGAATAATCGATCACTAAACAATGTACCTCTGACACTGGTGCAGGCTTTGCAACAGTTTAAAGGCCACTCTCTCGTTTCGAAGCGCGTCGCCAAAACGGTGGCCGACATGGCAAAACAGCGAGAGGGAATCATCGCGGTGCTGTTCGGGCAAAAACACCGCCCTCCCATCCAGGAAGCGCGAGCGCGGCGCCTTCGTGAACACACACGTTCGCGGAGGTTGCTGCCGGCGCCATCGCCGCGGGCGAAGAGGAAGAAGGAGGCTTCGGCTTCGGGCGACAACATCGGCTCGGCGCACTCTCGCGGAAGACTGGCGGGGCTCCCTCAACGAAGGCACTGTTCCTAATCTCGGGGGCAAGTGTCCCCGAGGATGCGGAGCACCCCGCGGGCAGCGGCTGCACGGCACTACTGCTGCGGTTCCTGAAGTTATGTGCATCCACCGGTCCAGTGGGCCCCAGGGGTTTCGTTGCGATGTTACCGTCGCATTCCCGCGATCCGATCCGAAGAGTACCGCAAGGTGCTCGTAGCGGCGCACATGGGTTTTCTGGAGCAGGCACTTCAGCTTGTGCACCAGCATGGCCGCAGGGGCGCCCGCACGGCTGGCGACGCTTAACGCCATCCTGCGGTCGCACTGTCTGTCCTAGCTGCACATCTATCTGACCAACGGCTTCTACTTAAGCGGCGATATTGGCTCCTGCATGCGGCATGTGGAGGGAACCCCAGCGGTGCCTGCTGATGAACGGGATGAGGAGCTACGGGGCATTGTGGGCGAGATGCGGCGGTACGAAGCGCATTTCTTTTAGGCTGTGCGAGGCATGCCCGATTTCAGGATGACCCCGCACCCCAAGCGAGTGCGAGACGGCAGGGGGGCGGTGCCCGCACGACCGGGAATGGGTTACTGGCGGCAGGCACGCTGCGGTAGGCGCTGAAGGCCTCAGGTGGCCCCTACAGCAGCGAACTTTTCTACAGTGCCTGAAATCATGACCGAATTAACTATCGCACGTTACAGACGGTAACGTTAACACGCTAACACAGCCGCCGCATGCCGCGGCGGATAAACGCGGTCTTCTTCACCTTGCCGTGCCTGTCGTGGGATGACTCTGGGCGCATCGACGCGCTTCGCAGCGCCCT
>JBBAPG010000047.1:0-1604 GCA_040400945.1 Polaromonas sp.
GCGATGCGCCGGATTCGCGAGCTACCGCTATAGTCCGCGAACATGAGCCCCACGTCGATGGACGGCGACAGCACTGACCGCTCCCAAAGCAGGCCGTAGTACACGCTGACTGACGAAATCCGGGCAGACGCACCATCTGGTGAGGCGCCAAACTGGGCATTCACGCCGGCCACGGACCATGTCGTCTGGTTGGGGGTGATCGCGAGGATCTGCGACTGGACGGCAGTGTTCATGTACAGCTCACCGAACGGCCCCACGGCCATGTCGAGAATCTGGGAAGGAATGGCCCACTCAGAGACCGAGACGCCGCTCGGTACGAAGGTGTTGGACATCACACCCGTGCCCGCGACGTGGTACAGGCGCCTGTCCAGGCCCAGGCGCGCGATGTAGAAGTTCGTGCCAGTGCCTGACGTGCTGCCAATCGAGAAAAACACGTTACCGACACCATCAATGGCCAGAGCAGACGTGAAACCGCCCAGATTCACTGTCGTAGCCAGCTCGCCAAAGCCCTGCGGAAGCGGCGTGGTGCCGCCTCCTGCCACCTGAACGAGGGTGTGATTGCTAGGCCACACTGCGAACAGCAACTGAGTTACATACGTTGTGTAGTACATGCGACCGTCAACAGGGTTGTAGCCGACGTCAAAGCAGCTGACCCCTGCTACCAAGCGCATCATAGGCACGGGACCAGTGGCATTGGTGATGCGCATCAGACGGAAAGTGTTGGTGGGATTTTCGCAGTAGAACACGTCACCGGTGGGCGGGTGCACTGCGATGCCATATGGATTGTAGCACGAGCTGGATGTGGCGGGCACGCCGTCGGTGGGCACAGCGTAGCTCCCTGCGCTGCTATACGGCCGCCCTGCAAACAGCGTAACATTTCCAGTATTGCGGTCAATTACGCGGATGTTCCACGCACTGACGGACGTGACGTACATGCGATTGGACGCGTAGTCGATGTCAAAATACGCTGGCGGGTATGAAGCGGCCGTAGCAGGGCCGCCGTCGCCAGCATAGGTTGCGGTAGATGCGCCGAACGCGACGGTCTGCAGGATGCCGTTGCGGATGGCAGACGAGATAACATCACGTTGCGAACCCGGCGACGGCGACTGCGACGGCGTTGACATGGGACTGCTTGAGGACAGGGGCGTGGTCGGCGGCGATGGCGTCACCGTAGCACTGGGCGTGACGGACGGGGTGGAGCTGCAGGGCCCCGCGAGCGCCTGCCGGACGATCCGCGTGTTGTCAACGAAGATAAGCCCCACGTCAACGCTGTCTGACTGGGGGGCGGTTTCAAACAGCAAGCCTGCGTAGCCATCAGACATGGGTGCATTGCGCGCACTCGTGCCGTCCGGAGCTCTGCCGCCGGACGGGCTGCCCAGGAAGGGCGTGATGCTGCCGTTGGGCAGGATCGCGAGAACCTGGTTGACGCCCGACACGTAGATCTCGCCATAGGAGCCCACAGCGATGTCATAGAGGTAATCGACAGGCGGCATCGCGGTAGCATTCGCGAGGCCGCCGGACGGGACGAATAAAGTCGCAGCGGTGCCGGTACCGCCGACGCGGTAAAGCCGTCTGTCTGCGCGATCGATGCGGACGATCCATGA
>JBBAPG010000048.1:0-1598 GCA_040400945.1 Polaromonas sp.
GTGACTCAGACGGGCTCTGCGACTCAGACATCCACGAGGACTCAGACGAGCACTTCGACGAGCAGTGTGACGTCGACCACTACATCGAGCCAGACCGGCACGCCGTCGTCGTCCCAGACGGCCTCGTCCTCTCAGACCGCCTCTGCGAGCCAGACGGCCTCCAGCTCTGCCACGGCCTCATTGAGTGCCACCGGCACCAGCACTGCAACGGCGTCCCTTACCGGGACTCGCACCGGGACTCTCACCGGCACGGCAACGCGCACCGCGACAAGTAGCCGCACCGGCACCGCCACCCGAACCGCCAGCAGTACGGGCACACCCTCCACTAGCAGCAGCGCCACCGGTAGCCGCACCGCCAGCAAGACAGCCTTCCCCACGCCATCATCCACTCGCTCGCCTGCGTCGCTGTTGACGCTGTGGGCTGTTCGCCTCGGTAACGCGCAGTGGAACACAAACAATACCGAGCCTGGCACAGCGCTGCCGGTGGTATTGGATGCTCTTGACGTGCGCACAGGCAGGGTTATCCGCAGCGTCCCTGTGCCATCTGTGCGCGACTCCACGCGCGGCAACTACCCGTGCACGCTGTCCTACGGCTCTACCGGTGACGGCATGGCTGGCTCGCGTGTTCTGGACTGGTCTTGGGAGACTGAGGGCACGCCTTCGCACGACACGGCGCAGTCCCACCTGTTCTTTGGCTGCCATGTGGTGAATGCTGGGCAGCCGCTGAGCCGCGCCGCGCGCAAGACGATCGCGATCGCCAGCGCCTCAAGCCTTGACGACGGCATCGTTCGCACGCGCGCCAATTTCCGCGCTTTTGAGGGACGCCGCGGCAGTGCTACGGGCTTCAAGTCCGTCTATTCACCGGACGCGCGCCGCTTCTGGGTTGCGGGCGTGGCGGATCAGTTCTACGGGCTGCGCTTCTTGCCATCTCTGGCTTCGAGCTCGACCGACCGCGTGTACGGCGCTACAGGGTTTCCCGACGGTTCATACCAGATGGGGACCGTTGACCTTCGCAGTGTGACTGCCCTCAACGGCTACCTGTTCATGTCCTCGTCCTCATTGTTTGAGCCGCGCGCGCGGGAGAACACGATTGGCTGGATCCACAAAAACGCTGGCCCGCTTCCAACAGCCGATGTCTTTACGGCAGACGTTGACACGCTGCCCGGGCTAGAAGCTGCGAACCAGCGCCGCAGCTTGTACGGCTTCGTCTTTGCGGAGCGTGGCGCGTCGCTTTACGCAGTGGACGATCGCAGCACATACGTCCGGATCCCGTCACGATCGGGGGCAAATGACGATGGTCGCCCCGAGTATGCCCGCACCGATTTGGGCAGCGCGATCATCAAGTACACTAAACGCGTGGTGGACGGTGAGCCGCGATGGGGACAGGACTGGGACGCGACCGTGGTAATTCCAGGCGATGCGGTTTACGGTCTCAAGACACGCTACGGAGCAGGGGGCGCACTTCTGCTGTACACGTGCAGCAAGAGCCGGATTTACGAGGTGGCGCCGGCGACTAAGGCGCTCCGCGTTGTTGCGGCCGCTGCGCCTGGCACGCAGTGGCGAGGCGTTGGCTTCTCGCCTGTGGGCACCGCTGCGCC
>JBBAPG010000049.1:0-1410 GCA_040400945.1 Polaromonas sp.
TCGCCTGAGGGGATGCCAGCGACGACTTAATTATTCTCCAACGAATCGTGATGGGACTGCCGCCTGAGTTCGCCGCGGCTGCCCAGGTCCTGGCTCGAGCTCTACGCGATGTGCTGGTAGCAATGGTCCACAAACTTTCTGGTGGCAAGGAACCACGGTGGGAGCCGTGAGGTCGTCGCAGTCGATGCGTATCCAGCGAACTTGAATGCCCGCGCGGCGGTGATATCCGAACCGACACTTCCCCGGCGGTACACCGTGACGTGAAAACGGGCATACTATATAACTTAGCTTATTTATTCTTTCTGCTCATATACTTACCGAAAATGTGGGTGGAAGTGGGGGCATCTATGAAGCGTCGATAGCGCTCCCTTCGTCTGATGGCTCGCGGGTTATCATTCGCGGTGGGCCACCACGTAAACTCGCTGGTTCGGAGCCGTGTCAGCTTTGCGCTGAATGGCGGGCAGTTCTCATGCTGGTTCGTTACTTGTGGTAACAACGAAATCCGCTGTTTGATTGCGCCAAGGTTGCAGGTCAGAGGAGGATGTCAAGCCGAAGATTGAAGGGGGAGAGGAGGCTCCCATTACCATCACAGTAAAGGAAGCCGATGGTGAGTGCAAGAGAGAAGCAGGCCATTCAGTTCAATAATTGGCGCCTTGCCGAGGAGCGACAACTCTTGCACTAGCTCACTCTCTGCGATTCAAACTTGCTTTTTTAGCGCAGGTAACACGATGATGTTCAAGTGCAAGTCCAAGACCAAGTTCCAAAAGATTTTCGCGTCTTATTGCCAGAAGAAGGTGCGTTCAAGGCTCAGGTGGAGGTTGGTCCTCGGGCTTGGTCGAGGAGCTATGCGTCGAGGGCCAAATGGAACTAACTACAGGCGCACACGTGGCTCCCACAGGCGACAGGCCCTCCCCATCGGGCGCCAAGCTCGCCGCAAAGGCGTCGGGAAGCGCGGACGTGGCGGTGGTCTTCGCCGTCCGCTTGCACAGATGGGAACCATACCCGATGGCACCCGTTCATTGCCTTTCCTAGGGCCCAGCCTGCACTCTGGCTGCCATTCACTCGATGCGTCGCCGGCCGCCGGCCCGCGCTTCGACCACAAACTCTCTGCAGGGGCTTGCGGTGGATGCGGTGCGGTTCATGTACGAGGGAGACCGCCTCAAGCCCGAGCAGTCCCCCGCAGAGGTGCGTGCCGCGTCGACTCAGCTGGCAACAGCGGTCCGTCACACGAAGTGGGAGTGCGGGGTTCAGCAGCGGCGGCGGCGGCGGCGGCGGCGTCTACCGGTCAGCGTTTGCGTACGTCACCTGCACGCCCGCGGGTCGGGGGCACCTTCATCCGCACACTGCGCTCCTCACCGTAATCAAGCCTGCCATGGCCATTCGCTTGCGCATTTGCCCCTCGTTGTCCCC
>JBBAPG010000050.1:0-1310 GCA_040400945.1 Polaromonas sp.
AGCCGGGAGTCGCCCACCCGCTACGCCACCAGCGGCGCATCCGCACTGCCCGCGTCCAACCCCGGCTCGGTCGTGCCCGCCCCCATGAGCTCTACCGTCGGCAGCGGCTCCTCCCCCGGCTCAGTCGCACCGGCGGCCGACGAGCCGCCCTCGCTCAACGGGTTTGAGATCGTGAACCTCTTTGGGGGGATGGCGCTCTCCCGCCTGCTAGAGGTGGCGCCGGGGGCAGGCGAGGCGGGCGCACGGCCGCGGGGGGCGTCCCCCTCCCAGCCCCAGTTCCTCTCCGCGCACCCTGCGCGCGTGATCGTGGCGCGGCTGCAGGGGGCGCTGGGAGAGATGCACGCGGAGGTGCGCGCGGAGGAGGGCGACAAGTACAAGGTCAAGGGCGTGCTGGCGTCCTCCAAGGGTGCGGTCTCACTGGTGGCAGTGGTGCACAGGCTGGGCGGCGACACGCACCTGGTGGAGTTCCGGCGGGGCAAGGGCGACATCCTGGAGTACAATGCGCTGTGCGGCCGCCTGCGGGAGAGGCTGGAAGACATAGTTGCAAAGCCGGGGGGCGGCTCGCGGTAGTGAGCCTGAGGGTGTATAGTCGGTAAAAAGTGATGGGGCAATTGTAAACCCTGCATGATTTGTTGTGGCATTGGAGCTGGAGCAGCCTCCTGAGCATGATGATCAGCGAGCTCGAGAGTTGGTAGTCAGTCTGTGGTGCAATTTGTCGTTGGTAGCGATCGGATTCTGCAGCTGGCCATGGTGGCCCGGGGCAGTGCTAGATGCTCACGTCTGCGAGATGTACCGCCGGGTGTACCCGGCGGTACTCAGGTTCCGCATGCCCGGCCGTTTGAAAAATGAGATCAAAAACGGATCATTTCACTGGCAGCAAACAGGTAAAAGTGTACAGCACTCAGCCTTCCCGTCTGGTCCCCCACGACAGTACTACCTGAGCCCGCGGCAGCTTAGCTTCCGTGGTGTGAACGGAACGGGCGCTCTATGCCGGGTATGACCGTACACGCCAGGATCTGGAAACGTTCGATTACTTGAACGCGAGTGAACAGATTCAACTCTTTGTTTTTCAGGCAGCAGCGGTAGTGCAAGTAGCGGACGCGGATGGAAAGACTGAGAGGGAGAAATGTAATGAGGGTGTAGGGTGGGAGAGTGAAGAGAGCGAGAGCGAGGGTTGAGGCACATTGACACGAATCCCATGAGAAGACAAGAAGCAAGTTAAGGCGCGCTGAGAAGCGCGGTTGTATTGTATGCACTGTAGGGTACAACAGTCAAACACGGAAGGAAATTGAAATGGTCGTTCGTCTGGC
>JBBAPG010000051.1:0-1262 GCA_040400945.1 Polaromonas sp.
TTAACCACTCGGCCACATCGTCTTTGAAACATAAGCTTCGTTTCGGGCCGGGGAGGCCTTTGCGTTTGCTGCATACGCTTCGGTATAGTATACCGACGGCCTGTCCGGGTGGCCATGGCGCCACAAGCCGAGCCGGTATCTGCAGACTCGTGTCCCGTCGCGAGTATAAACCATCACCTTCTGCGTTATGCGTAGCCCATGCGCCCGACTCCGTTGTTTACACGCAGCTGCGGACATGACTGACGCAGACCGCGTGGCCTACTGGGTCTCGCTTGCCGTCCCCTGGGCCGCTGCCCGCAGCTACCAGCCAGCAGTCATCGCTCTCGAAAAGGTGTCCAACTCAATGAACGTCCAGCCACGCCTGCTACGCACATGGGCTCAGCACTGGCTCTCTGGCTCCGAACAGCGCACACGGCTCAGCGCCAAACCTCCCGCAACGGTGCGTTTTACTCTCCTGATCAGAGATGCTGCGCGCTCTACCCCTGCGGAAGCTCGCGAACCCGCACCTGTGCCTACCATGCGCGCCTCGCACCGCAATGCGGCGTGAGCGGCGGTGGGTCATCGACTTGGGCCGTTCCTTTGCCTGGACGGGCATACATGACGCTACGATGGAACCAACGGCCTTGGCCATGGATCGCCCTTTGGACAGCGGGCCGCGGGTAAGAGCTGAACTCACGATGGCAAGGGTCGGGGCGCCGATCGTGCCTGAACCAGGCACGCTCGAGGTTGGTGCCACGCGTACGCCTGCACCAAAGGCGAGGATCCGGGCCCTCGCCCGCATGTATAGGCCTGGGCACCACTGGTACGGCGGTACCGGTACCGGTGGCCAGGGAAGCGCACGCGCACGCGCCGAGGCGACACCAGCGGCCGCGCACAAGGGTCATAAATCAGAGGTACCATTGAAAGTCAATTTATCTCCACACACGTATAAGTTTACATTCAAACCGGCCGTGGGAGGCCATCTCGAGGAGGATCCCGCGGCCGCGGCCGGGCCGCTTACATTATTGCAGCGGCCCGCATACGTGTGACGTATCCGGGTGTACATGCCTCAAGCCTGCCTCCCGCTCCCGTGAGCTAAGCTGATGGGAGTACAGGCAAGCGACGGGTGTTCGTACGCGTGGGGCAGATTCGAGTCTACATCTGCGAGGTCACCCACACTGGCACTGCGACGGCCTCGCAAAGGCAGGGTGTCCTCCAAACGCAGTTCAGCCAAAAGCCTCCCAGCCGCCCCAGTAGCCACGTGCAGACTGCAATCGGACCCT
>JBBAPG010000052.1:0-1248 GCA_040400945.1 Polaromonas sp.
AGACGCCGCCTTCCTTCTCTTACATAAATAGCGGGGTCGATTTGGTGGCGGGCGCTTAACTAAATGTGTGCCAGGAACATTATCGGAGGTTTGAGGGAGGGAGCGCCTCCCGGCCTCGTCAATAACGAAGTTCTTCTGAACACTACGAATTATTCTTTGCGTGCATTGCACAACTACAATGACGAATGGACACAATAAATCGACAATCATATGTTCAGCGCAAAGTTGTTTTAGTCAACGTGACACCGTGGCTGGATGCGGCGTTTTCGGCCGGACACTGCCAAACGGGCGGGCGCGAGCACTGCGGTCGAGCCGAGCCGAGGAACGTGAGGACGCCATGATTTGTGGACCCCCATGGCGCGCCACAAGCTCTTCGTATGTAGTGACATGTTAAGCTGTCCGATTCACGATGGTTATTGCAAGCAGACGCTTGTTCTACTGTGATTTGCTCGTGCTGTCACGCAGGCCGGTGTTGTGTTTGCTGGCCAAAAAGTAAGTGTGCGCAGTCCACCCCCACGCAGTGGGCCTACAATAAGGAGGCCCTTGCTTGAATCCGATGGAGCTTTGAGTTTCATATTTGATAGTCCGCCAGTAAGCGTGCATCTTAGCGGTGCGTAACGTCCCAGACGAACCTTGGAGCAAGCTGGATCTGCAGCTAACTCCAAGCCGGCTCGAGTTTTGTTCGTAGGCGTACGACCTGACTGTCACGCTACGCTGCCCTGGGGCTGGTTCCAAGAAGCATCCTTTGTCATGGAGGCAGGCATTATGACCAGTCTCCTCGCCAGATTCTGGCCACATCGTGCTGCAGCACGCCCGGTCGGCACCCGGCCACGTCGGACCGTCGCAGGACGTGTCACCACGCCGCTGGGCGGCATCATCACGCAGGACGTATGGGATGTTCACATAATCAAGTGGGGCACCTGTGCGGCACAGCACCCGTAAAGCCGGCGGCGACCAAGAGCGCCAGCTGTAAAAAAAGCAGTCCCCTGCGCGCCGTGCGTGAGGCTGCCCGTCCGCCGCGCTGGTGGAAATGCCCGCGTGGGCCTGCGTGTTTTGCGCCAACCGCCCGCAGGAGCAAGGCGGCGCCTCCTCCCAGAGCCTCCCTGGTCACCGGAGGAGGGGCTGGAGTTCCAGCCTGACGGGGCAGGGCCCGGGGGGGGGGCAGCCGGTAGCGCCCCGGGCAGTCCTACCGTGCCCACACCGCTACTAGCTAATAGGCGCACGTTTTATGTGCGCTGCTGCCTGGCG
>JBBAPG010000053.1:0-1114 GCA_040400945.1 Polaromonas sp.
TCGCCCTTGTTCTGGTTTGCGCCTGCCCCCGCATCGGCGCTGAACGAACCGCAAAACACCGAGTTGCCCGCCGCTTGCAGCGTGCCGATCAGCGCAATGGTCACATCGCCGCTGGTCACCTGGTTGGTGTTGATCCCGTTGGCGTAGCTGACACTGGCATAGGTGCTCGCGTAAGTCGGCGTGTCGTCCTCGGCCATCGGGGCAGCGTCGTTCACCCCGTTGATGATCGACGCCGCACCGTTCACGCCCAAAATGCTATCGAGCAGCAGTGATGCGTAGGATGGAAACACGCTGTCGCTCACATTGGCAGTGGCAAACGTGAACGCGGCGCTGTCGGTGATGAAAGTACCATTGGGCATGGGTCAGATTCCTTGTGCTGTGATGCGTTCCTGAACGATCTTGGCGACCGCTGCGTAGCCATCGGCGTTCATGTGAGTGGTGTCGCTGCGCAGGCTGATCGGGATCACATCGTTGGCGATGTCGATCGTGTCCTGCGCCACAGGCGAGAGACCTTGCAGGCCGAGGCCGCGCGCGATGAGCTGCTTGCGGATATGGATAAACGAAGAACCATAAATCGCCGCGAGGTCGGTGTTCAGCGTTACGATTGCATTGTAGCAATCAGCGCTGCCGCCTGCGTATTCGGCGCTCGTGTTGGTGACGCCAAGCACCAGAAACCGCTTGTGCGGGCAGGCTTGCACCATCAGCGCGATTTCAGCTTTCACCGCCGCGATGAAATTGGTGAACGCCGTTGCGCCCGCGCCCGTTGCGGGCACATCATTGCGCCCGCTCCAGATAATCAACGTGTCGTTGCTCGTTGCCACGGTGTCCACGATGAACGGCTGATCTGCTGGCATGGCGTAGGGCAGTAGGCCGGAATACGCGGCATCGCTGGTGAATGTGTAAACTTCGGCAGTCGATGGCCGCGTGCGGGTCAGCGTGCCCCGGATCGGGCCAAGCCAGCCCTTGATCGTGTAGGTCGTTGCGTTGCTCGGCGTTGAAAGGAACAGCGCGCCAGTCTTGCGCGCGGTCGAAAGGGCTTCCAGCGCGGCAATGGTCGATCCGTCGATATGGGTGACGGTGTTGGCCCCGCTGGCAATCTGGTTGCTGGTCAGCG
>JBBAPG010000054.1:0-1077 GCA_040400945.1 Polaromonas sp.
GTCGTCCGTGACGGGTACGTCGTCGTCCTCACTGACTGGCACGCCCTCGTCGTCCATCACCGGCACGCCCTCGTCGTCCGTCACTGGCACCGCCTCCAGCTCGCTGACGGGCACCCCGTCTCCGTCATTCACGCCCAACGCGTGCGACTACTTCAGCTTCCGCGTGACCCCGGAAAACCAAGATCCTACGGGCAATTTCGCCCTGAACGTCACCAAGGCCCTGCAGCCCGAGGACAACGACACCAACTATGGCATGACGAGCTGGTTCGCCGAGCCCATCGAGTACGTGGATCTCGCTTGGGTGCACTATGACTTGCCCCCTTATGGGGCAGACCCAGACCACGACATGTTGCTGGACGCCAGCGCTAATCCGGAGATGTACCCCGTCCGTGCATACGGTGACCCGAACTATGACGGCTGGTTCGCGCGCCTGAAGTCGCCTCTCGGCGTTGACAAGTGGACGTACCTGTACAAGAACATTTCGTCCTTCGGCGGCGGTTACATCTCCTTCTCCGTGTACTACGACTCGGGTGATCTCAATATCCCCCCGTATGCCACTGAAGCTTCCATGGTGGACGTCGCCCTGACCAACGACGGCGGCGTGAGCTGGAACCGCGTGTGGGAGACCAATGCTGCCGAATACGATTCCATGGGCGCCATGAGCGGCTGGCGGACGATTACCCAGAGCCTCACCACCCCTTTCGGTTCCTCTCACATGATCCGCTTCGGTATCAGCGGTGTGGCGAACACTTTGTTCGCCTCGGCGCTGCTGGTGGACGACGTGAAGGTGTGCGCTTGGGACTACACGCAGACGCCCACTAGCACGCCATCCTCCTCGGTAACGGGCACGTCTTCCTCCTCGTTGACGGGCACGCCCTCATCGTCCATCACCGGCACGCCCTCGTCTTCCTTGACTGGCACGCCCTCAAGCTCGCTGACCGGCACGCCCTCAAGCTCTGTGACGGGCACACCCTCGTCATCCTTGACCGGCACGCCCTCTAGCTCTTTGACCGGCACCGCCTCCAGCTCGCTGACTGGCACGCCCTCGTCATCCCTGACTGGCACGCCCTCGTCATC
>JBBAPG010000055.1:0-1055 GCA_040400945.1 Polaromonas sp.
TCGTCGCATCAAAACAAAACCTGCGTTCGTTTTTGCTTCAACGGGGAGCGTTCCAGTCTTAGTACAAGCGTTCGCCGTCATTTGCAGCATTTGTATTGAATTCAATCTTGGAAATGGATACTACAAGTAGTCTATTTAGTGCGCGCACAGAATTTGCTATTCTTTGATGTCCCGATCGCGTCAAACATTTCACCTCAGACACTGGTTCAGGCTTAGACACAAACAGCCTAAAGGCCACTTTCTCGCACGGAAGCGCGTCACCAAAATGGTGGCCGACATGGCGAATCAGCGCGACAAGACCGCCCTTCCATCTTGGAAGCGCAAACGCGGTCCAGAAGGTTGGCGCCGGCGCCATCGCCGCGGGCAAAGATGATGAGGCAGCTTCGGGCGACCACTCTCACGGAAGACTAGGTAGGCTCACTCAAAAAAGGTACTGTTCTTGATCTCGGGGGCAAGTGTCCTCGAGGACGAAGAGCACCCTACAGGCAGCGGCAGCCCGGCGATACTGCTGCGGTTCTTGAAGTTACGTGCATCCATCTGTCCCGTCGGCCTCAGCGGTTATGTTCCGAAGAGTACCGCAAGGCGCTCGTAGTATCATTACTCATTACTCACAGTCACCACCCGACTTGACTTACATCGAGACGTCGATGAAGAGGTGGAGGTCAGCGCCGCTGCTGTTGCTGCTGCGGGCTTGCGCGTCGAGTTCCACGAGGTGAACTCCGGCGCCAAAAATAGTCTGGGATACCGAATGGTTTATAGCGACGAAATGTACATGACGCGCTCCGACTGGGAAGGACTGCCGAAAGTACAGCCGGGGCTGCTGTTCTCGTCCGGCGTTCCGGGTGCGAGTGGCGCAGCGGGGAAAAGCAAGGCGGCTGGGGCGGGCGTCGCGGCGCGGAGGCGAGGTGCCCTAGGTGGGAAGGCTGACGGCGGTAGCCCCAGGCGACGCAGCGCCAGCGGGGTCAGGGACCGCAAGCAGTCCTCGCCGCACAGGCGCGGCCTGACACCGCGCCCGCGCCCTCCGAGTGCGCAGTCGGTGCGTCCTCGTACTCCAG
>JBBAPG010000056.1:0-1055 GCA_040400945.1 Polaromonas sp.
CCTGAGCACGCGGTTGGCAGAGCGATATGCGGAGGCAGCTGAGGGGAAGGGTCTGGCCGGTATGTCAATCGGCACGAGCAGGTAAGCCCGCGAGGGGTTGGGGTCCACCTTCAAAAGCAGCGCGTGGGGCTGGTGAGCAGGGACGGCGCTGGAATCACGCTCATGGCGCGGGAAAAGCAGGACGGTACACAGCGGCTTGTTATGCCACAGTTGGACTGCCCGGACCGGTACCCCTCGCAGACTAACTGCACAGTAGTCCGCCTTTTGGAGCTGGAGCGTGCGACTCGGAATCGTGTGCCTCAGCAGCGAAACTGGTTCACCCTCGTCATAATCGGCGGGGCTCTCCGCCGTCCGACCCGTTTTCCGCGGGGCAGTGCTACCGCCGTCAGAGTCGGGCTCGCTGTCCTCTGCCTCGACCTCCGCTGGAGAATGATCGTGAGCGCTGCACGATTCGCGCTCGTTATCATTGCGAACGTGTGCCGGAAAGAGGTCAGGGTGGAAGAGGAGCGCCTTGTGGGTCGGTGGAAGCTGCTGTTTTAGCTCATGCATTGAACACGACAGGAATTGCCGCTCGCGCAAAAACTTACGAGCCACGTCCCTCTGCAGAGACCAGGATGCATTGAGGGATGCATGAGAGTGCCCCAGTACGCCGGCCGGGGAGCCGGGAGCCGGTGCGGCCGCGAGGAGCGGGGCGGGCGCCGACGCGGTGCTGTCACGTCCGCTGGAGGGCGAGGGTTGAGGAACCGGGGGCTGCTGGAAACCGTACGACGCGTCCCAGAGTCTGATAACTACCAGTAACGCTCTGCGGCGGCGAGCAACCTCCTTGTCAACGTCCGAGTCGCTGGACTCATGACTAGACTCCCAGACACTCATGTGCTCGCGCACAAGCTGCGGAATGAGTTCCTGAAGCACAGGCGTGAGCCGAGAATCCTCGGGCCAGAACGCGTGGCCCAGCTGCAGGCCCACCTGAGTGCCGGCATCAGCCACTGTCATGGCCAGCCAAGACGCAACATCGCTGTCTGCGGCAGTGACGTTGCTACCACTGCCGGTGCCGG
>JBBAPG010000057.1:0-1045 GCA_040400945.1 Polaromonas sp.
TCAGGTGGTGTTGACTTCTTTCAACTTTGATGCGGCTTCCCTTGATTGTGAGTAGACTCAGGCTGTGCTGTGAGGAGTGCTGTCTGGTCTGTCACGCCAGCAGGCCGAGTGAGTACGTCATGTGTCTTGCTGGCGTGATTGGTTTGCCAAAATGATCACTGTTCCCGCGAGACTAGCAACTGAGCTGGGAAGCCAAGGTAGGCGTACATCTGTAGCGTAAAAAGCTATATGTAAGACGACCTTTTACCTGCATGTTATGGAAGGCTGCGCACGTGACCAAGTGTCAAGTTGCTGCCCTGTTGCCACCCAGACCTTTCCATCCTCCACCTTGCTCCCCTTGGCTATGCTGCAGCGCGCGGCGCGTCCACCGGCGGTATCCTCGCAGGCACCACCGTCCTCGACGGCGTCAGCTGGCATACCGACTGCGAGCCCCTTGGCTTATGCCCCGGCAGCCCCAGAACCGGCTATTCCGCGACTGTCAACGGCTTCTCTGACATGCTCGACGGGCAACGCGGCATCCGCTTCTGCATCCCCAATTCGTTGGGCTTTGCACCGACCTCCATCACGGTGCAGCGCCGCAACTCGGGTGCGTCCCCTGCATTCAGCAGGGCCGGCTTTACTGCTGGCGGCACTGCGGCGTATTCATTCATTCAGGCGCTGCCGCCCGCCGCGCAACCCGCCCGGTCCATTACCACCGCTAACGTCTACGTCAACGAGACGTACACGCTGACGGGCATCCCCGCCCTGGTCAACAGCCTCAACGGCTTCTGCATTGGTGCGTGAGAAAATTGCGTCAGTTGATGGCTTTGCATCGTTGCGTCCGAGCGGGCGAGACTATACTGTACTGTACCTTAGCACCCCTTCGACTGTTGCTGCGTTGCTTGCTCCGCCACTGCAGGCTTCCGTGCATTCATCCGCGCCGGAGAAACCACCTTTGTTCTCACCAGAAGTGGAGCCACTCCTGGCAGTGATCAGGGTGCGTGCTAAGAAGGAACCCATGCCTGCCAACGATGGAGCGGCTCGCTGAATTAGGAGCTATCCCCCC